>NZ_JABFUC010000018.1 GCF_022341425.1 Billgrantia campisalis
GGCCACCACGGCTTGTCGGCGTTCTTCGGAGTAGCGAGGCATGAGCGTCTCCTTTCGCCCCCTGATCGGTTTATAAGAACAGGGTATCAGAGGGCACGACACTCATCCTGACACTGGGGGCGGTCCAGGGTGCGTTCGATGCCATTGGCCGTGTAGTAGTTACCGCTGAGCGCCGACACATAGAAGACGGTGTTGGCCCCGGTGCGCTGCTGCAGACGCTCGAAGTGGCCGATGGCGCGCTCGCCATCTGAGTGCGACTCGCCCCCGGCCAGCCACTCCTGCAGATAGCCGTTATGCGCCAGGCCCTGGGCCGTGGTGATCGGCCCGGTCAGGGTGGCGTCGATATCATTGCGGATGCTTTCGAGCGTGGCCGGCAGTTCGGCGGCGGTGACCCGGTCGGTGATCAGGTCGCTGAACAGGCGATACTGAATGGCCGTGGCCCCGCCGACGATCAGGATCATGCTCAGGCTGATGGCGATCATCAGTTTCTTAGCAATCGTCAGGTGCTTCATTGTTTTCCCCCCTGGCTGGCGCTCCGTCAGGGCGGATGCGCCGATGCATTGACCGATTGGTCAACATGGTATCGGCGGGGTTGGGGAAAACTGTAGGCAATCGGTGACGGATGATCGGCAATGGGGTATGCCGCGCCTCAGCCCTTGGCCGGTGCCGCGGCTTCTACCTTCGCCTGGTCGCGGGCCAGCTCCTCGCGCAGGCTGCGCCGACGGTAGTAGAAGGTCACGAAGGTGGAGTTGATGACGATGAACAGCGAGTACATCACCGGGATCAGCAGCATCTGCTGCTGGGTCTCACCGCTGAACGAGAGGGTGACGATCAGCACCGCCAGCGGCCCGTTCTGGATCCCGGTCTCCAGCGAGACGGTACGCGCCTTCAGCGGGTTGAGCCGGGCCGCCCGGCTGAACCAGTAGCCGATCACGAAGCCACACAGGCCAAGCCCGATGGCCGCCAGATAGACCTCGGCGCCGGTGGTCATCAATAGCTGCCAGTTGCGCGGTACCCAGGTCGCGATCAAAAAGACGATCACCACCACGCCGAGGATGCCGCCCAGCAGCTCGGTGCAGGCGCCCAGGTTGGCGTTGCGCCGGCGCAGCCACATCCCGAGCAGGGTGGGGACCAGCAACACGCCCAGCACCGCGACGATATTGGCCGAGGGGATCTGGAAGGCCGCGTCGATGCCGGTGGTGTAGAGGGCCAGCACCAGCGGCACCATGACCACCGCCACCAGGGTCGAGCAGACCGTCATCAGGATGGAGAGCCCGAGCAGGCTCTTCGAGAAGTAGGCGAAGATATTGGAGGTGGTGCCGCCGGGCACGCAGCCCATCAGGATCAGGCTGACCGCCTGGATGGGGGGCAGCTGCAGGGCGCGACCGATCAGGAAGGCGAGCAGCGGCATGAACAGGTACTGGGAGGCGAAGCCGATGCCGATTGCCTGGGGGTGGCGCAGGGCGATGCGGAAGTCCTTGAAGGTCAGCGACGACCCCATGCCTAGCATGATCACGGCCATCATGAGGGCCAGCAGGGTTTCCTCGAGTGGGCTTAGCATGCGGGGCTCCCGGCGGTGGTGGCGTCTGGATGATCCTTCAGGTACTCGGCGCGCAGGTCCTTGCGCAGCACCTTGCCGATTGGACTCTTGGGCAGGTCATCGACGAAGGCGATCTGCTTGGGCACCTTGTAGCGGGCCAGGTGCTCGCGGCAGTGGGCTTTCACCGTATCGCGGTCGAGCTCGCCGCGGGTGACGATATAGGCACGCACGGCCTCGCCGGTGTCGGGGTCGGGCACGCCGATCACCCCCACCTCGTGGACGGCGTCCAGCAGGGCGATACAGTCTTCCACCTCGTTGGGGTAGACGTTGAAGCCGCTGACCAGGATCAAGTCCTTCTTGCGGTCGACGATGCGTAGGTAGCCGTCCTCGTCCATGGTGGCCACATCCCCGGTATACAGCCAGCCATCGCGCAGGGCCTGGGCGGTCGCTTCCGGCTGCTGCCAATAGCCCTGCATGACCTGTGGCCCTCGGACGGTGAGCTCACCCGGCTCGCCCCGGGCCACCGGCTGGCCGTGGGAGTCGACCAGGCGGACCTCGGTTCCCGGTACCAGGATGCCGATGCTGCCCGGCTTGCGCAGCCCGACCAGCGGGTTGAAGCTCACCACCGGCGAGCTTTCGGTCAGGCCGTAGCCCTCCACCAGCGGGGTGCCGGTGACCTTTTCCCAGCGCTCGGCCACGGCGGCATGCAGGGCCGTGCCGCCAGCCGCCGCCGCGCGCAGCCGGCGCGGCGGGTAGAGGGTGAACCACTCCTCGTTGAGCAGGGCGTTGAAGAGGGTATTCACGCCGCTGATCCAGCTGATGGGGAAGTTCTCGATCGCCCGCTGCAGGTTCTGGATCGGCCGCGGGTTGGGCACCAGGACGTTGTGGGCGCCGTGCTTGAAGAAGGCGAGCAGGTTCACCGAGAAGGCGAAGATATGGTAGAGGGGCAGGGCGGTGAGCACGCACTCCTCGCCGTCGCTGATGTGTGACCCGGCCATGGCCTCGATCTGCGCCACGTTGGCGAGCAGGTTGCCGTGGCTGAGCATGGCCCCCTTGGCGATGCCGGTGGTGCCGCCGGTGTACTGCAGCGCCGCGAGGCTATCCGGCCCCAGCTCGCGCCAGTAGCCGGCGACCTCCACGCCTCTCGCCTGGCGTAGCCGCTTACCCTCGGCCAGCGCCTGGCCGATTGGGGTCGCCTCGATGCGGCAGGGCGGGATCACCCGGTTCCAGTACTTGAGCACCGCCTTCACCACCTGGCGAACCACGGGCGGGAAGAACTGCGCCAGGCTGGTCACCACTACATGGCGGATGGCGGTGCGGGGCAGCACCTCGGGCAGCTTGTCGACGAACAGGTCGACGATCACCAGCGCCTCGGCGCCGCTGTCGCGGAACTGCTGGGTCATCTCCGAGGCGGTGTAGAGCGGGTTGGTGTTCACCAGGACGCAGCCGGCCTTGAGAATCCCGAAAACGGCCACCGGATAGCTCAAGCAGTTGGGCAGCTGCACCGCGACCCGGCTGCCGGGCGCCAGTCCCAGGCCCTCGCGCAGGTAGACGGCGAAGGCGTCGGAGGCCTCATTGACCTGGGCATAGCTCAAGGCGCCGTTCATGCCGTTGGGCATGCAGCTGGTGAACGCCTTCTGCGAAGCGAAGCGAGCGGCGCTGGCGCTGATCAGCGCCGCCAGGCTGGGGTGCTCCGGGGGCGGCAACTCGGCCGTGATTGGGCCGCTTTCGTTGTGGACCCCGGGGCGGTCTTCGGCAGCGTCCTGTGGTGACTCCATGGGGCTCCTCACTGGGACGGGTTTTTTATTTTAGTATCTTCTTGATAGCGCTAAATGGCCGCTATTGCACCCCCATTCGCATCTCCTCTGGTGATAAATCTACCGCGATCGGGTCATGGTCCGAGGAGCGGAAGGGGTCGGGCTGGAAGTAGGGCGCCGCGTTGTCCGGCCCGTCGTAGCCGAGGAAAACGGGCTCGTCGGCGTTGATGGGCCAGGGCCGCACCTCGGCGGCCGCCGCGGCCAGTTCGGGGCTGACCAGGGCATGGTCCAGGTAGCCCGACTCGCCGCGGAACACATAGCTGTAGCGGCGCTCCGGCGGCAGCTCCCGGGCCATCAGGTCGACCAGGCCCGCGCCGGTGAGGGTGCGGATCGGGTCCTCGGCGCCGTAGGCGTTGAGGTCGCCGGTCAGCAGCAGGCGCGCGTGCCCCTCGGCGGCGGTGAGGCGCTCGAGAAAGCCGTTCATGGCCTGGGCCTGCTCCACCCGGCGCTGGTTCCAGCAGCCCTGGCCGCGGTCGATATCGCCGCTGGGCGGGCAGCCGGTCTTGGACTTGAAGTGAGCGGTCACCACGCCGAAGGCCGGCCCGCCGTCCCGGCTGCGGAAGAAGGCCGCCAGGGGCGGGCGGTGGTGGGTGGGGTGATTGTCGGCATAGAGCTCGCTGACGGCCTCTACCCGGTCCGGCCGGTAGATCAGGGCGAGCTTGATGGCATCCGTGCCGCGGTCGGCACTCCCGCCGACGGCGCGATAGCGAATACCGGTCCGCTCGCTGAGCTGCTCGACCAGGTCGGCGAGCGCGCGCGGGTCGTTCTCCACCTCCACCAGGGCCAGGATGTCGGCCTCAAGGCCCGCAACCGACGCGGCCAGCTTGGCCCGTTGGCGCTCCAGCTCTTCGGCGTTCGCCGCACCGCGCTGGCCGAGCGTGATGAAGTAGTTCTCGACGTTGAAGGTGGCCACCCGCAGCCGCTCTCCCGGTGCCGGCAGCGCTCCCGGGCGCGGGTTGGTGTCCTCGAAGAGCGGCTCACGGGTCGGGTGCAGGCGATAGGCGTCGAAGGCGTGGGCAAGCACCCCGGTCAGCCCCTCGACGCGGCTGCCCACCCGGCGAGTGCCGTCTGCATCCAGATAGGGAATGGGGCTCGGAAAGGCGCGGTAGCTGCCGTCGTCCAGCATGAGGACAGAGCGTTCTTGAGTGTCGCCGGGGGTATTGGTGGGCCGGAACAGGCGCTCGGCGGCCAGCCTCAGGGAGCCGTAGCGGGCGAGCTCGTAGTTGCCGGTGACAGTCAGCGCCTGGGGAAACGCCAGCAGCAGACCCTGTAGCCTTTCCAGTTCCGCTTCGTCGAGCGGCCACTCCACCGCCTTCGGCTCCGGCAGCCGGTCGCTGGCGCAGGTCTCAATTCGCTCGACCCGCTGCAGCTGCACCTGGCCGCGGTATTCGCCGGTCCGGGCGTGGAGCTGCAGGTGCTTACCCGGGGCGATGAGCGCGGCGTCGCTTGCGGTTGCCGTGGGCATATAGACGAACAGGCCGACGGGGCCGTGCTCGGTCGCCTGCTGCAGATAGAAGCCGTTGAGGCGTTCGCGGCCGAGAAACTCGCCGGTCACCACGCCGTCGGCGATCACCTGGCGGCCGGCGGGCAGGGCCGGCTGCTCGCCAACGCCCTTGATGGCGGCCAGATCGGCGTTGGACGGTTCGGGGCAGCTGGCTGCCGCCGGTGTGGCCACCAGCAGCAGCGCCAGCAGCGATGCACACATGGCCGCGGCATGGCGTCGCTGCTTGCCGCGGGTAAGGGGCTGGGGGTGGTCGGTCATGATGGTCTCCCTGGCAAATGTCGGTGCTGTCCCGGCGTCATCCTTGGCAACATCATAAGCCTAAGCGCCAGTCGCCAGGCCCGCGAGTATCACCACAGCGCCATAGGCCGCCACCCCGGCGGCGATCGGCCAGCCCAGCGAGCGCAGTTTCCACCAGACGGCCAGGGTCGCCAATACGCCGATGGCGGTGGCGAGCCAGGAGAGGGCGCCGGGGGTGGTGGGTACCAGCGAGACGCCGAGCACGGCGGCGATCATCAGCGGGCCGAGGACGCCGAGCCACTGGGGCATGGCGTCGAGGCGCTCGTCGCCGTCGAGCCGCGCGAGGCGGCGGCGCATCCACAGCAGCGGCAGCAGCCGCATCAGCAGGGTGCCTGCCGCCGAGACCAGCACGGCCAGCCAGAGGGCGCTACTCATGGTGGCCTCCTTTCGCTGTCGCGTTGCACTTCACCAGGTAGAAGCACAGGGCCCCACAAGCGGCGGCGAGGGGGATGGCGGCGTTGGTCAGCCCGCCCACGGCGAGCAGCAGGGCGATGGCGATGCTGCTGCCCAGCGCCAGCGACCAGCGTCGACTGGTGAAGCGCGGTGCCAGCAGCACCAGGAACAGGGCCGGCAGGGCGAAGGGCATGATCTCGCCGAGCAGCGGCCAGCGCCGGGTCAGCTCTTCGCCGGCCACGGCGCCGAGTGCCGTGCCGCCGATCCAGCTCACCCAGGCCAGCAGCGCGGCGCCGGTGAACCAGCCGAGGCGCTGCGCCGCCGGCAGCTGCGGCAGCCGGGCGTGGGCCAGGGCGAAGACCTGGTCGGTGAGGCCGTGCATCAGCCAGGGCCAGGCGCGGCTGGTCGTCAGCCAGGGCGCGATGTTGGGGGCGTAGACCACATGGCGCGCGTTGATCAGCAGCGTCATGATGACCACCAGCCACAGCGGGGAGCCCGCGGCGACCATGCCAACGAACAGGAACTGCGAGGCGCCGGCATAGACCAGGGTGGAGATGATTACCGCCTCCCAGGCGGTGAATCCCGCCTGCACGGCGATCAGCCCGAAGGAGATGGCCACCGGCACATAGCCACCCAGCAGCGGGATGGCCTCGCGCAGGCCGACAAGCCAGGGGCGCGAGAGGACGCGTGTGGCTTGCAGGCTCATGGGGTCGCTCCTTTCTCGGTGTAGATCACGGTGAGCAGCAGGGTGGCCCAGGCGTCATGGGTGCGATAGAGGTGCGCTCGGTCGGCGGCGAAGGTCAGGGTGTCACCGGCCGAGAGCATGGTGGTGGCACCTTCCGGGCCGGCCTCCAGCTGCCCGCTGATCAGGGTGAGCGACTCGCGGGCGCCCGGGGTATGAGCCTCGGCATGGCGTAGGGTGTGGGGCGCGCAGCGCATCCAGTAGGCATCGACCTGGGGCGTGTCCTTGCCCTGGTCGAGAAGGCGCACCTCCACGCCCTCTTCCCCCAGCGGCACGCTGAGCGGCGCCACCAGGGTGCCGAAGGGCACCTTGAGCTGCACCGCCAGTCGCCAGATGGTGTCCAGGGTGGGATTGCCGTTGCCCTGCTCGAGCCGCGACAGGTTCGACTTGGCGATGCCGGCGGCGGCGGCCAGCTGCGAGAGCGACCAGCCCCGCGCCAGGCGCAGGGTCTGCAGGTGCTGGCCGAGGGTGCTGAGCGATCGCCTGTCCATGAGGGGCGTCCGAGTGTTCCTTTTAACGAACGTTCTATTAAAGGAACAGCTGGCTGTCAATCGCTTTTCTTTCGGCGCCCTGGGTTGGGCCGTTACGAGACATCCCAGCCCGCGGCCCATACCGAGGGCTCGAGGCTCAGCCGGCCCACGACCTTTTCCACCAGGGAGTCGTGGCGACCACTGGCCATCAGCCGGGCGCTGACCACCACGGCCTGGCGCTCCTCCAGGTTTTCGCTCTCCAGGCGCTGCAGCTGCATGGCATCGCCCAGCAGCCCCTGCAGCATCAGGGCGCGGATATGGGCCTCCTCGCTCTCGCGGCAGGTGACGGTGATCTCGTAGGTCCAGTCGACCTCGTCCGGGCTCGCCTCCAGCGGCTGGCGGTTGATCATCACCGACAGCGGCCGCAGCAGGATATTCACGCCCAGGATGCACAGCGTCACCATGATGGCGGCGGCGTAGAAGTCGGCGCCGGCCAGCACACCGATGGCGGCGGAGCACCACAGGGTGGCGGCGGTATTGAGGCCGCGGATGTTGGCGCCCTCCTTCATGATCACCCCGGCGCCGAGAAAGCCGATGCCGGAGACCACCTGGGCGGCCATGCGGGTGGGGCTGATCTCGTCGGCCACCATCATCGACATCAGGGTAAAGCTGGCGGCCCCCAGCGAGACCAGCGCATTGGTGCGCAGGCCGGCCATGCGCTGGCGCCACTGGCGCTCGATGCCGACCAGGGCGCCCAGCACGGCGGCCAAGGCAAGCGGCAGCATCAGCTGCAGCTCTTCGATCAGTGTCATGACGAACTCTCCTGTTCAGCCGGCCGTCAGGCCGGTAGCCCCAGCACGGCCGTGGCCAGGGCGAAATAGAGCACCACGCCGACAATGTCGGCGATGGAGGTGACCAGCGGGGCAGAGGCGGTGGCGGGGTCGAGGCCCAGCCGGTCCAGCAGCAGCGGCAGCAGCATGCCGATGACGCTACCCACCAGCACCACCAGCACCATGCTGATGGCGACCACGGTGGCGATTTCGCTGCCGGCGCGCAGGGTGCCGATCGCCCAGATGCAGGCCGCCATGGTCAGGCCAAGCGATGCGGCAACGGCAATTTCCCGGCCCAGCAGCCGCGCCCAGTCGCGGCGGTGTACATCGCCGGTGGCCATCCCGCGCACCATCAGCGTTGCCGCCTGGGCGCCCGCGTTGCCGCTGCTGTCCACCAGCAGCGGCAGGAAGAACACCAGGGCGATATAGGCCTCGATGGTGGCTTCGAAGTGGGCGATGCCGGCGCCGGTGAAGACATTGGCGAACACCAGCAGCACCAGCCAGCCCACGCGCTTGCGATAGAGTTCGAAGGGGTGGGCCGTGCTGACGGAGCCCTCGAGCCTGCCGATGGACATCTGCCTGTGGATGTCCTCGGTGGCCTCCTCCTCCGCAACATCCATGGCGTCGTCATAGGTGACGATGCCGACCAGGCGTCCATCCGGCTCGACCACGGGAATCGCCAGCAGGTCATAGCGGGCGATCATCTCCGCCACGCTTTCCTGGGGCGTGGTGACCTCGACCGTCAGCACCTCCCGGGTCAGGTAGTCGGCGACAGGCGCGCTGGGCCTGGCGAGAATCAGCTTGCGCAGGGAGAGCGTACCGACCAGCCGATCCGCCTCGTCGACCGCATAGATCTGATAGATGGTCTCCGCCTGTGCCGAGTGCCGTCGCAGGACCGCCAGTACCTCCTGGACGCTGTAGTTGGCGGGTACCGTCACTGTCTGAGGCGACATCAGCGCACCGGCGGTGCCTTCCGGGTAGCTGACCAGGCGCTTCAGCTGATCCTGTTCCTCCGGGGGCAGATAGCGCAGCAGGCCGTCGCGACGCCCCGTTTCTACCCGCTTGAAGAGGTCGGCGCGGGCATCCGGTGCCAGGCTCTCCAGCAGGTCGCCCAGCTCCTCCTCGGTCATCAGCTCGCTGAGGCGCCGCTGCCGATCGGCGGGCAGTTCGGTAAAGGTGGCCGCCCGCGCCGCCGCGCTGAGGAAACTCAGCAGCGCCAGGGCGGCGTAGGGCGTTTCATCGCGACACGCCTCGGCCAGGTCGGCCGGGTGCAGGTGGGTCACGCAGGCGCGAATGGCCTCGCTGTCATTGGCCTGCATGGCCTGTTGCAGCTGTTGCTGTGGGGTCATGTCCTGGGCTGTCATGGCAACCTCCCTCGGCAGCATGCACTACCGACGGCGACAGGCATGTGACGCGCGAACGGCAGCGGCCTGGCATGCGTCACCAGGACGGCATGCCAGAGAGAAGGGCAGGTGGGGCGTCGGGATCTGCGTCCAGCCTTGATCCTCACGCCCCCGTGGCTCAGGTCGGCAGGCCCAGCACCGCGGTGGCGATGGCGAAGTAGATCAGCACGCCCACGCCATCGGCGATGGAGGTCACCAGCGGTGCGGAGGCGGTGGCCGGGTCGAAGCGCAGGCGCTGCAGCAGGAAGGGCAGCAGCATGCCGATCAGGCTGCCCATGATCACGATCAGCACCATGCTCATGGCCACCACCATGGCGATCTCGGTGCCGGCGCGGAAGACCCCCACCACCGAGACCGCCAGCGCCATGGTCAGGCCGAGGCCGATGGCCACGAATATTTCACGGCCCAGCAGCTTGGCCCAGTCCCGCGTGCGCACGTCGCCGGTGGCCATGCCGCGTACCATCAGGGTGGCGGCCTGGGAGCCGGCGTTGCCGCCGCTGTCCACCAGCAGGGGCAGGAAGAACACCAGCGCGATGTAGGCCTCGATGGTCTCCTCGAAGTAGGCGATGCCGGCGCCGGAGAAGATGTTGGCGAATACCAGCAGCACCAGCCAGACGATGCGCTTGCGATAGAGGTCGAAGAGGCTGGCGGTGCGCAGGCTGCCTTCGAGCTTGCCCACCGAGACACCCTTGTGCATGTCCTCGGTGGCCTCTTCTTCTGCCACGTCCATGGCGTCGTCGTAGGTGACGATGCCCACCAGGCGCTCGCCGCCGTTGGTCACCGGCAGGGCCATCAGGTCGTAGCGCGAGATCAGCTTGGCCACCTCTTCCTGAGGGGTATCCACCTTGGCCACCACCAGCTCTTCGGTCATCAGGCTGGTCAGGGTGTCCTTGGGATTGGCCAGGATCATCTCACGCAGCGACAGGGTGCCGAGCAGGCGCCCCTCGTCATCCACGCAGTAGATCTGATAGATGGTCTCGGCGTTGGGGCCGGTGCGGCGCACCTTGTCCAGGGCGGTGGCCACGTCCGCCTCGGCGGGGACGGCGACGTACTCGGAGGTCATCAGGGCCCCGGCGGTACCCTCCTCGTAGCTCGCCAGCTTGCGGATGTCTTCGCGCTCGGCATGGGCCAGGCGGCGCAGCAGCCCCTGCTGGCGAGGCTCGTCGAGCAGCTTGAAGAGGTCGGCACGCTCGTCGGCATCCATGAAATGCATCAGCTCGGCGAGGGTGGCGTCCTTCATCTCGGCGGCAAGCGCGCTCTGGGTCTCTTCTTCCAGGTAGCCGAAGGCGCTGGCCCGCTGCTCCATGGGCAGGTAGTCCAGCAGGGAAATGGTGGTGTCTTCCTGCTCGTGCTGGATGAACTCGGCCAGGTCGGCGAGCTGCATCTCGGCGACCAGATGGCGGATGGCGTCGGTGTCCTGACGCTGAAGGGCGCTGCGCAGTGAGGCAGCGAGAACGGCATAGCTCATGGTGTGGCTCCTTGGCGCGCGCCTCTTGGGCGCGCAGGAACCACGGCCTAGCGGATAGGCAGGGGCAGGCTCCGGCGCACCACGGAAGACGACGCGGCGCGGTCGATCGAGTTGTCAGTCGTGAAATGGCGACTCGGAGGTTCCATAGATTCCTCTAAGGGGGTTTCGCTGCCATGCAGCAGCGCGGGGATATTAGCCATTGGGCTAATGAAGGTCAATGCCAAGTGATTGTCAATTGCATGACTGCCGTGCCGAGCGAGTCGCGCCGTTTCCGAGCAGTTTCAGCACTGGCGCTGGGGCTGCCACGGCCGTGAACGGGATCGCTTCCGCTCCCCTCCACCGCCATGGCAGCGCGATGGCGCTTGCGCTATCGCTTCTTCTGCGGCGGTAGATCGGTACAGACGCCTTCGAAGAGCTCGGCGGCCATGCCCACCGACTCGCCCAGGGTCGGATGCGGATGGATGGTCTTGCCGATGTCGACCGGGTCGCAGCCCATTTCGATGGCCAGACACAGCTCGCTGATCAAGTCCCCCGCCTGGGTGCCGACGATGGCCCCGCCGATGATGCGATGGGTCTGCTCGTCGAACAGCAGCTTGGTGAAGCCCTCGTCGCGGCCGTTGGCAATGGCGCGACCGGAAGCGGCCCAGGGAAATACCGCCTTGCCGTACTTGATGCCCTCGGCCTTGCATTCGGTCTCGGTCTTGCCGGCCCAGGCCACTTCCGGGTCGGTGTAGGCCACCGAGGGAATCTGACGGGCATCGAAAAAGCTCTTCAGGCCGGCGGCGGCTTCCGCCGCGACGTGCGCCTCATGCACCGCCTTGTGGGCGAGCATCGGCTGGCCGATGATGTCGCCGATGGCGAAGATGTGCCCGACATTGGTGCGCATCTGCTTGTCGGTGGCGATGAAACCGCGTTCGTCCACCGCCACGCCGGCGTTCTCGGCAGCGATCTTGTTGCCGTTGGGGCTGCGCCCGACCGACTGCAGGATCATGTCGTACAGCTGTGGCTCGGCGGGGGCATTGTCGCCCTCGAAGCTCACCTTGAGGCCGTTTTTCTGGGCCTTCACGGCGGTGGTCCGGGTCTTGAGCATCACCTTGTCGAAGCGCGGCGTGTTGACCTTCTCCCAGACCTTGACCAGGTCGCGGTCGGCGCCGGTCATCAGCCCGTCGAGCATCTCCACCACGTCGATGCGGGTGCCCAGGCTGGAGTAGACGGTGGCCATCTCCAGGCCGATGATGCCGCCGCCGATGACCAGCATGCGCTTGGGGATGGTGGTCAGTTCCAGGGCACCGGTGGAGTCGACCACCCGGGGGTCGTCGGGAATGAAGGGCAGTTTCACCGACTGGGAGCCGGCGGCGATGATGCACTTGTCGAACTTCACCACCTGCTTCTCTCCGGTCGGCTCCCGGCCGTCGCCGCTGGTCAGGGCAACTTCCAGGTGATGCGGGTCGAGGAAGGTTCCGACCCCGCGCAGCGTCTGGACCTTGCGTGCCTTGGCCATGCCGGCCAGCCCCCCGGTGAGCTTGCCGACGACCTTTTCCTTCCAGCCGCGCAGCTTGTCGAGGTCGATCTTCGGCTTGCCGAAGGCGATGCCGTGATCGGCCATGTCCTTGGCCGCATCGGTGACCGCCGCCACATGCAGCAGCGCCTTGGAGGGGATGCAGCCGACGTTCAGGCACACCCCGCCGAGGGTGGCATAGCGTTCCACCAGCACGGTCTTCATCCCCAGGTCGGCGGCCCGGAAGGCGGCCGAGTAGCCGCCCGGGCCGGCGCCGAGCACCAGCATCTCGCATTCGAGGTCGGCCCCGCCGGTATAGCTGGCCGCCGCAGGCGCGGGGGCGGCGGCCGCCTTCTCCCCCGCTCCCTGGGCGGGAGAGGGGGGAGAGACGGGGGACTTGCCTTCGGCTTCCAGCATCAGGATCGCCGAGCCTTCCGAGACCCTGTCGCCGACCGCCACCATCACGTCGGCGACCTTGCCGGCCTTGGGCGCGGGCACGTCCATGGAGGCCTTGTCGGACTCCACGGTGATCAGCGGGTCCTCGGCACGGATCGTATCGCCCGGCCGCACCAGCACTTCGATCACCGGGACGTCCGTGAAATCGCCGATGTCCGGCACCCGAACCTCTTCCAGGCTGCCCCCGCCATAACCGCCGCCGGCATCGCCGGGCGCCGCCGAGCCCACCCCCGTTTCGTGGACCGCCGGTTGCGGATCGTGGTCCGCCACCCGGGCGCCGGTCTCGGCCGGTTCCATCATCAGGATGATCGAGCCTTCGGAGACCTTGTCCCCCTCCTTGACCTTGAGGTCTCCCACCGTGCCCGACATCGGGGACGGCACGTCCATGGAGGCCTTGTCGGTCTCCAGGGTGATCAGCGGGGCGTCGATGTCGATCGCATCGCCCGGTTTGACCAGCACCTCGATGATCTCGACGTCCTTGAAGTCCCCGATGTCGGGCACCTTGACTTCGATTGCATTGGCCATGTCGTGGGCTCCTCACATGATGATGCGCCGCATATCGGCGAGCAGATTGGCGAAATGGACGTTGAAACGGGCTGCGGCGGCGCCGTCGATCACCCGGTGATCCCAGGAGAGCGACAGGGGCAGCACGAACCGCCACTCCGACTGCTTGCCGTCCGGCGAGACCTGCTTCCAGTAGGAGCGGCATACGCCCATGATGGCCACTTCGGGGGCGTTGATGATCGGCGTGAAATAGAGCCCGCCGATCCCGCCCAGCGAGGAGATGGTGAAACAGCCGCCCTGCATCTGATCGGGCTTGAGCTTGCCGTCGCGGGCCAGTTTGGCCAGCGCCCCCATTTCCTGGGCGATCTCGGCGACGCCTTTCTGGTCCGCATCGCGGATCACTGGCACCACCAGGCCGTTGGGCGTGTCGGCGGCAAAGCCGATGTGGTAGTACTGCTTGAGGATCAGATTGTCGCCGTCCAGCGAGGCGTTGAACTCGGGGAACTGCTTCAAGGAGGCGACCGCGGCCTTGATCATGAAGGCCAGCATGCTGACCTTGATGCCGGCCTTCTCGTTGGCCTTGTTGAACTGCACCCGGAAGGCTTCCAGGTCGGTGATATCGGCCTCGTCGTGGTTGGTCACATGGGGAATCTGCACCCAGTTGCGATGCAGGTTGGCACCGGAGATCTTCTTGATCCGCGACAGCGGCTGGGTCTCCACCGGGCCGAACTTGCTGAAGTCGACCTTGGGCCAGGGCAGCAGATCCAGGCCCCCGCCGCCGGCTGGAGCGCCGGTTGAAGCGCTAGCCGCCGCCGGGGCGCCGCCCTTGGCGAAGCTGCGTATGTCCTCCTGGGTGACCCGGCCCTTGAGGCCGGTCGGCGGCACCCGGGTCAGGTCCACCTCCAGCTCGCGGGCCAGGCGGCGAGCCGAGGGGCTGGCGTGAACCCGGCTGAAATCGGCGATCGGGCCGGTCGAGGGCGCGGCCGTCGGTGGGCTCGAGGGAGGAGCCGCCGGTGGCGGCGTCTTCGCTTCTTCCGCGGCGGGAGCGGGGGGAGGGGCCGCTGGGGATGCGGATTCGCCTTCCGCCTCCAGCGTCAGAATCGTCGCCCCCTCGGAGACCGAGTCGCCGAGCTTGACCTTGACCTCCTTGACGGTGCCGGCCTGGGGGGCGGGCACGTCCATCGAGGCCTTGTCGGACTCCACGGTGATCAGCGGGTCCTCGGCCTGGATGCTGTCGCCGGGCTGGACGTGAATTTCGATGATCGGCACATCGGTGAAGTCGCCGATGTCGGGTACCTTGATGTCTTGGGTGGCCACTGTTCTTCTCCTCCGGCTCAGGCGTACAGGGGGTTGGGCTTTTCGGGGTCGATGCCATATTTGGCGATGGCGTCCCGCACCTTGCCGCTCTTGAGCTTGCCCTCGTCGACCAGGGCCTGGAGCGCGGCCAGGGTGACGTAGTGACGATCCACCTCGAAGTGGCGGCGCAGCGCCTCGCGGCTGTCGGAGCGACCGAAGCCGTCGGTGCCCAGTACCTCGTAACGCCTTGGCACGAAGGGTCGAATCTGTTCGGCGAACAGTTGGATGTAGTCGGTGGAGGCGATCACCGGTCCTTCGGTGCCTTCCAGGCACTGTTCGACATAGCTCTTGCGCGGCTTTTTCCCCGGATGCAGCCGGTTCCAGCGCTTGACGGCCTGGCCGTCGCGGGCCAGTTCATTGAAACTTGGGCAACTCCAGACATCGGCCGCCACGCCCCAGTCGTCGCGCAGCAGGTCCACCGCGGCGATGACCTCGTTGAGGATGCTGCCGCAGCCCAGCAGCTGTACCCGCGGCCCCTTGCCCTTGGCCTTGCTGAAGGAGTACATGCCCTTGATGATGCCTTCCTCGGCGCCGTCGGGAAGCGCCGGGTGGTGGTAGTTCTCGTTCAGCGTGGTGATGTAGTAGAAGACGTTCTCCTGATCCTCGTACATGCGCTTGAGGCCGTCGCGCACGATCACCGCCACCTCGTAGTGGAAGGTGGGGTCATAGGCCATGCAGTTGGGGATGAACTGGGCGAACAGCTGGCTGTGCCCGTCCTGATGCTGCAAGCCCTCGCCGTTCAGGGTGGTGCGCCCCGAGGTGCCGCCGATCAAAAAGCCCCGCGCCAGCATGTCGCCGGCCGCCCAGGCCAGATCGCCGATGCGCTGGAAGCCGAACATGGAGTAGTAGACGTAGAACGGGATCATGCTGACCCCGTGGTTGCTGTAGGAGGTGGCCACGGCAATCCATGAGGACATGGCCCCGTCCTCGTTGATGCCTTCCTGCAGGATCTGGCCCTTCTGGTCTTCCCGGTAGGGCATGATCTCCTCGGCGTCCATGGGCACGTACTTCTGCCCTTCGGGGGCGTAGATACCGATCTGCCGGAACATGCCCTCCATGCCGAAGGTGCGCGACTCGTCGGCGACGATCGGGGTCAGCCGTGGTCCCAGGGTCTTGTCCCGGGCCAGGGAGACCATGATGCGCACCAGGGCCATGGTGGTGGACATGGTGCGCTCACCGGTGTCGGCGAGCACCTGCTTGAACATCTCCAGGGGGGGCGCCTCGAGCACATCGCCGTTGCGCTGGCGCTGGGGGAGATAGCCCCCCAGCGCCTTGCGCTGCGTGTGCAGGAACTGCATCTCGGCGCTCTCTTCGGGGGGCTTGAAGAAGGCCGCCTGGGTGACCTGTTCGTCACTGAAGGGCAGTCCGAAGCGCTGGTGAAAGTGCCTGAGGTTATCCTCGCCCAGTTTCTTCTTCTGGTGGGTGATGTTCTGGCCCTCACCGCCCTCGCCCATGCCGTAGCCCTTGACGGTCTTCATCAGCAGCACCGAGGGCTTGTCCTGGGTGTTGACCGCCGCGTGATAGGCCGCGTAGACCTTCTGCGGGTCGTGGCCCCCGCGGACCAGCTTGTAGTAGATGTCGTCGTCCGACATATGGGCGACCAGTTCCTTGAGCTCCGGATACTTGCCGAAGAAGTGCTCGCGGATGTAGCCGCCACCCTTGACCTTGAAGTTCTGGTACTCGCCGTCGACGCACTCTTCCATGCGCTTGCGCAGCAGCCCCTGGGTGTCCTTGGCCAGCAGTTCGTCCCAGCCCGAGCCCCACAGGCACTTGATGACGTTCCACCCGGCGCCCCGGAAGTTGCCCTCCAGCTCCTGAACGATCTTGCTGTTGCCCCGCACCGGGCCGTCCAGGCGCTGCAGGTTGCAGTTGATCACGAAGATCAGGTTGTCCAGCTTCTCCCGGTTGGCCAGGGCGATGGCGCCCTGGGACTGGGGCTCGTCCATCTCGCCGTCGCCCAGAAACGCCCAGACCTTGCGTCCTTCGGTGTCGGCCAGCCCCCGGTTATGGAGGTACTTCATGAAGCGGGCCTGATAGATGGCCATGATCGGCCCCAGGCCCATGGAGACGGTGGAGACCTGCCAGAAGTCCGGCATCAGGTAAGGGTGGGGATAGGAGGAGATCCCCTTGCCATCCACTTCCAGGCGGAAGTGCTCCAGCTGCTCCTCGGTGAGCCGCCCCTCCAGAAAGGCGCGTGCGTAGATGCCCGGTGCGCAGTGCCCCTGGAAGTAGATGATGTCGCCGCCATGACTCTCGGTGGGGGCGTGCCAGAAGTGATTGAAGCCTACCTCATACATCACCGCCGAGGACTGGTAGCTGGCGATATGCCCCCCGGGTTCGGCGGGCTTCTTGTTGGCGCGCACCACCATGGCCATGGCATTCCAGCGCAGGTAGGCGATCAGCCGCTGCAGCAGGGCTTCGTCGCCGGGCAGCTTGGCCTCCTTGTGGGGCGGTATGGTGTTCACATAGGGCGTGCGAGTGGTGTCCGGCGCCTCGGCGCCGGTCCGGTAGGCTTCTTCCACCGCCTTGTGCAGCAGATAGGTGGCCCGTTCGGGGCCCACCCGCTCCACCACCACGTCGACGGCTTCCTGCCACTCCCGGGTCTCCTGGGGATCGAAGTCGTTGTAGTCTTCAAATGCCATGGATCGTCTCCCTTGATTGGGATGGAATTGTTGTTCTTCAGCGATCGGTCTGTGCCTCGACCACGGCAAAGGCGCTCATGTTGGCGATACCCCGTGCGGTGACCGTGCGGTTGAGCACATGAACCGGCTTGGCGGCCCCCAGTAGGATGGGGCCTACGGAGACGCCGTTGCCCAGCACCTTCAGGGCGGTAAAGGCGATGTTCGCCGCGTCCAGGTTGGGCATGATCAGGAGGTTGGCTTCGCCGTCGAGCAGCGAATCGGGCAGGATGCGCCCGCGCACGCCCATGGATAGCGCCGAGTCGGCCTGCATTTCGCCGTCCACCACCAGATCCGGGGCGCGTTCCTGGATCAGCGCCAGTGCCTGGCGCATCTTGCCGGCGCTGGTGAAGTCGGAACTGCCGAAGTTGGAGTGAGAGACCAGAGCGGCCCGGGGCGTGATGCCGAAGCGGCGGACCTGCTCCGCGGCCAGCAGGGTGATCTCGGCGATCTGACTGGCATCGGGGTCGTAATTGACGAAGGGGTCGGCAATGAACAGGGTGGTCCGTTCGAGGATCAGCAGCTGCAGGGCGGCTGGCGTGCTGACGCCCTCGCGCAGGCCGATGACGTCCAGCACCAGATCCAGGTGCTCGTGGTAGGTGCCCACGGGGCCTGCGATCATGGCGTCCACCTCGCCCCGGCGCAACAGCAGCGAGGCGAGGATGGTGGCCCGGCTGCGGACCCGCTTCTCGGCGGCTTCCGGGTGGACACCGCGCCGCCCCATCAGCCGGTGGTAGTCATTGGCCAGTTCGGCGTAGTCGGGGTAGTCGTGCGAGTCGATCAGCTCGAAATCGACGCCGGCCTTGACCGGCAGGCCCAACTCCTCGATGCGCTCCTCGATGACCGCACGGCGGCCGATCAGTACGGGCTTGGCATAGCGCTGCGTGACGCAGACCTCCATGGCGCGGAGGACACGCTCGTCCTCGCCTTCGGCGTACAGCAAGCGCAGTGGGTTGAGTCGCGCCCGCTCGAACACCGGCTCCATCACATTGCCGGAGCGGTAGACCTGGCGTGACAGCGCGCGGGTATAGGCGTCCAGGTCCTCGATGGGTCGAGCGGCCACACCGCTCTCCATGGCGGCCTTGGCCACCGCCGGCGGGATGGTGTCGATCAGGCGCGGGTCGAAGGGCTTGGGCAGGATGTACTCCGGGCCGAAGGTCAGTGCCTGTCCGCCATAGGCCACCGCCACCGTTTCCGGCACCGTGGTGGTCGCCATGTCGGCAATGGCCTTGACGGTGGCCAGTTTCATCTCCTCGTTGATGGTGGTGGCGCCGCAGTCCAGGGCGCCCCGGAAGATGAACGGGAAGCACAGGACGTTGTTGACCTGGTTGGGGTAGTCCGAGCGGCCGGTGGCGATCACCGCATCCGGGCGTACCGCCTTGGCGACCTCCGGCATGATTTCCGGGGTGGGATTGGCCATGGCCAGGATCAAGGGGCGGTCGGCCATGGTCGCCACCATCTCCGGGGTGAGCGCACCTCCGCTCGAGAGCCCGAAGAAGACATCGGCCCCGTTGACGGCATCGGCCAGGGTACGGGCCTCGGTGCGGACTGCGTAGCGCGCCTTGTAGCGGTCCATTCCTTCGGTGCGCTCGGCGTGGATCACGCCATTGCGGTCGCAGACCAGGATGTTTTCCTTGCATACCCCCAGGGAGACCGCCAGGTCCAGGCAGGCCAGGGCCGCGGAGCCTGCGCCGTTGCAGACCAGGCGAATCTCGCCGAGCTCCTTGCCCACCACCCGCAGGCCGTTGAGCAGGGCGGCCGCCGAGACGATGGCGGTGCCGTGCTGGTCGTCGTGGAAGACCGGGATCTTCATCCGCTCGCGCAGGCGGCGCTCGATCTCGAAGCATTCCGGCGCCTTGATGTCTTCCAGGTTGATGCCGCCGAAGGTGGCCTCCAGGCCGGCGACAATCTCGATAAACTTGTCCGGGTCGCGCTCCTCGATCTCGATGTCGAACACGTCCACGTCGGCGAACTTTTTGAACAGTACGGCCTTGCCTTCCATGACCGGCTTGGAGGCCAAGGCCCCGATGGCACCCAGCCCCAGCACCGCCGTGCCGTTGCTGATCACCGCCACCAGGTTGCCGCGGGCGGTGTACTCGGCCGCCATCAGGGGGTCACGTTCGATCTCCTCGCAGGCCGCGGCCACGCCGGGGGAATAGGCCAGGGACAGGTCACGCTGGCTGGCCATGGGTTTGATCGCCTGGATCGCCAGCTTGCCGGGGCGCGGGAAACGATGATATTTCAAGGCGCTGTCGCGCAAATCATCTGCCATAAGCTTCACCTCCTCGCGTTGACTTGCAGCAACAGCGGCGTCGGTGACTGCATTGCCGATCACCTTGTCGACCTGCTGCCAGATCGGCTTCCACTGACCGAGCCACCACCCCCTTCAACCGGACTCGGCTCAATGAGCCTACAAGGCACTATAGTCACAAACGATCAACGGGGGGCTTAGGGTTCCAGGGGCGCGCCACCTGGTGGCCCCCTGTCAGAGGTGCCAGCCGACCCTCATGGCCAGCCAGCCCACCAGGTGTGTCAACCCAACGGGTCGCCACGTTTCGCCTGTTCGAGATCGCGCTCGTGCTGTGTCGGTGGCGTCGTCGGCAGGTCTAGATTCATTGTCACCGGTGGGTGGGAACGGAAGGTATTGGCTGCCAGCGGGGGCCCTCGGGCGTATCGCGAACCTCCGCGCCGAGCTCGGCCAGCGCGTCGCGCAGGGCGTCGGCGCGGGCGAAGTCGCGCTGCTGCCGTGCGCTTTCACGCTCGGCGACCAGCGCCTCGATGCGCGCCACCGGCAGGGTGGAGCGCTCCGGCGAAAGCGCGGCCAGGGCCTCGGCGGGGGGCTGCTGCAGCAGGCCGAGCAGCCTGGCCGAGGCCAGCACGGCGCCCTTGGCGCGGGCGCGCTCGGCGTCGTTTTCGGCGGTTTTCAGTGTCTCGATGAGCTGCTGGAGGCAGCTAAGCGCCTCGGCGATGTTGAGGTCGCGGCGCAGCGCCGCTAGCAGCTCGGTGTCCGGGGGCGTTTCAACGACTGCAAGTGTCTCGACCTGGGCCAGGGCCCGATAGTGGTGTAGCAGGGTGCGGCGCGCCCGGGCCAGGCGCTCGGCGTTCCAGTCCAGCGGGCGGCGATAGTGGGTGGCGAGCAGCGCCAGGCGAATCGCCTCGCCGGGGGCCTGGTCGAGCAGGTCGCGCACCAGCAGCACGTTGCCCAGCGACTTCGACATCTTCTGCCCGTCCACGGTGACGAAGCTGTTGTGCACCCAGGTGTGGCAGTAGCGGGCGTCGTGGGCGCAGGTGCCCTGGGCGATCTCGTTCTCGTGATGGGGGAAGATCAGGTCCTGGCCACCGCCGTGGATATCGAGGGTGTGGCCCAGGTGTTTGCCGATCATGGCGGTGCACTCCACGTGCCAGCCGGGCCGCCCTCGTCCCCAGGGGCTCTCCCAGCCTGGCTGCTCGAGCGTGGAGGGTTTCCATAGCACGAAGTCCAGCGGGTCGCGCTTGTAGGGGGCGACTTCCACCCGAGCCCCGGCCAGCATCTCCTCGGGCCGACGCCCGGAGAGCTGCCCGTAGTCCGCAAAGGAACTCACCTGGAACAGCACGTGCCCCTCGGCCTCGTAGGCGTGGCCGCGCTCGATCAGGGTCTCGATCAGCGAGACGATCTCGGGGATATGCTCGGTGACCCTGGGCTCGAGGTCCGGCGGCAGCACGCCCAGCGCTTGCATGTCCTCGTGATAGGCGGCGATATAGCGCGAGGTGATCACGCCGATGGGCACGCCCGCCTCATGGGCCGCGGCGTTGATCTTGTCGTCCACGTCGGTGAAGTTGCGCGCGTAGACCACCTCTGCATAATCGTGGCGCAGCACCCGTGACAGCAGGTCGAAGACCACCGCCGGGCGGGCATTGCCGATATGGGCGTAGTTGTAGACCGTGGGGCCACAGACATAGAGCGTCACGCGATCCGGTTGCTCGGTGCGCAGCGGTTCGCGGCGGCGGGTCAGGGTGTTATAGAGTTGCATCCCGGCGGTCATCGCGCCTCCTCCCAGTTCCACTGGCTGCGTGCCACGGCGTCGTGGGCGTGCAGGCTCTCGGCGTGCACCACGCGCAGGGCGAAACCGTCGATGCCGGGCTGGTCGCGCAGGGCGTGGTGCAGGCGCCGGGCGGCATCCTCGCAGAACATCAGGTTCTGGCCGTTGGCCAGGGCGAAGGCCTGCTCGTCGACGCGCTTCACCGCGGTCTGCAGCGCGGTGCCCAGGGCGCGTTCCACGCCGTCCACCAGGCGCAGCAGTGGCAGCGCATCCCTGTCGGCAGCCAGGCGCACCGAGAGGTGGGCCTGGCTGCGCTGGCTATGGGGCGTGGCCAGGATGCCCTGGTCGCTACCCAGCCAGGCGTGCACCGCCTCGTGAGTCACGGGCATCTCGGTGAAGTCCTCATCGAAGGCCTGCTGGATCAGCTGGCGCGCCAGCGCCGCCGAGCAGGGGCAGGTGGAGGAGTAGCCGACGGTCAGGTCGAGGGTGGCATGTAGGCCCTGGGCGTCCTGGCGACAGCGCAGGGTGAAGGGGTAGGTCTTCCAGCCCGCCAGCGGGCTGATCAGCGCCGGGCGGCGCAGCAGCGCTTCGCCCTCCAGGTCGAGAAAGGCCTGGCGGGCAAGCCCCTCATGGCTTTCCAGAAAGGTGTCGAGCACCGCGGCCACCCGCGACAGCGAGAGCTCCTGGCCTTCCAGCTCGGCCAGCGCCAGATAGAGGCGCGACATATGGATGCCCCGGGCGGTGGGGTCGTCGAGGCTGACGCCCGCCGAGGCACGGCCGGCAATGGCCTGGCCGGCCACCTGCAGCGGCAGGGCGATGCCTTCCATGCCGACCCAGCTCAGCGTGCCAAGGTGTACGGAGGGCGCGGCGGCGATATCTTCCAGTGGGGGCTTGTTCATTGACCGCTCGTTCGGTGGTTGATGCAGTTAATGTTATAACATAACATTTCGGGTCGACCGATAACCAGCCACAGGCCTGCCATGAGAGGCCTGACACGAGAGGTCCACCATGTCGCGTCATGCCCGTTCGCTTTCCTCGCCTCCGGCTAACGCACACCGCAAGCCTCGCGCGGCCTATCAGCGACGCTGGTGGCTGCTGGGCGTGGCGCTGCTCGCCCTGGTGGCCGTGCTGTTGGTTCAACTTGGCGTGATGCGCGGCCTGAGCCTGCAGATTCTGGCTTGGCAGCGTGATCTCCACCGCGCGCTCACTCTGGCGGTCAGCGGCTGGTCCGAGACGCCCACCTGGGCCACCGCCGGCTGGCTGTTGGCGCTCAGCTTCGGCTACGGGGTCTTCCATGCCGCCGGCCCGGGGCACGGCAAGGCGGTGCTTTCGACCTATCTGGTCTCCCAGGGGGGCGGCTTGAAGCGCGCCCTGGGGCTGTCGTTCGGTGCCGCCCTGCTGCAGGGGATGATGGCCATCGCCGTGGTGCTGGTGCTGGTCCAGGGGCTAGGGTGGCTGACCCGCCAGGCCATGGGCAGCGTGGCCAGTCTGGAGCTGGCGAGCTTTCTGATGGTGGCGCTGCTGGGCGCCTGGCTCTGCCTGCGAGCCTGGCGGCTGCTGCGCCGCACGAGGGCCTCCGGTGGTCACGGTCACCACCACGACCATGACCACCACCACAATCACGCTCATCACGATCACAGCCATCACCATGACCATGCTCATGATCACGACCATCATGCGCACGCCCATGACCATGACGCTCATGGCTTTCAAGACCACCCGGCTCAGGGCTGTGGCTGCGGGGCCCGACACCATATCGCGCCCGAGGAGGTCGGCAGCTGGCGCACGGCGCTGGCCACCGTGGTGGTCATTGGCCTGCGCCCCTGCACCGGCGCGGTGCTGATGATGGGCGCCGCCAGCCTGTTGGGCCATGCGGCGCTGGGGGCCGCGGCGGTTATGGTGATGGCGCTGGGCACGGCGATGACGGTCTCGGCGCTGGCGCTGGCCAGCGTGTTGGCGCGCGACTGGATCACCCGTCACTACGGTCGGCTCGAGGGCGGTCGAATGGCGCGCCTGGGCCGGCTGAGCGGTTGGCTGGCCATGGGCGGCGGCCTGACGATCCTGTGGCTCGGGGTGTCGCTGGCCTGGCAGGCCGGGAGCGCGCCGGCAGCCGGCCTGCCGCTGCTGTCTTGATGCGTCGCGCCCTGTTACGACCCTGATGGGCTGTGCGTTATGCTGTCTCGATCTCGAATCAACCGGTCACACTGATGAAGCCGACTTCTTCGCCAACCTCGCCAACGTCACCCACTTCGACGACAGCCTCGCCGATCTTCCAGGCGATTGAAGCCATGCAGGGCAGCCTGCCCTGGGGCAGTTTTCTCGATGCGGGAACCGGCTACAACTCGCTGCGGTGGGTCTCCTCATTGGACACCGAGCGCTGGGCCGCCGTCACCGCTTCGGCCGGCATGGCGCGAACGGCCAGGAAAGCCGCGGCGGAGCGCCTGCGGTCTCAGGATCGCGTGCTGGTCGCCAACTGGACCTCTCCCGAGCTGCTGTATGGTGAGTGCTTCGATACGGTGCTGCTGGACTATTTCATTGGCGCCATCGAAGGCTTTGCGCCCTATTGGCAGGAGCAGGTGCTCACGCGCCTGAGGCCCCACGTGAAGGGCAGGCTCTACATCGTGGGTACGGAGCCCTATGTGCTGGATGCGCCCGCCACCGAGGAGGGCAGAATCGTCCAGGCCATCGGCAGGCTGCGCGATGCCTGCCTGCTGCTGGGCAATGGGCGACCCTATCGGGAGTACCCGGCCTCCTGGGTGCTCCGCCAGCTCGGCACGGCGGGGTTTCGCGTCAGGGAGGTCAGGCGCTTTCCCATTCGCTACCGGGAGCGCTTCGTCAATTCGCAGCTGGAGATGTGCCTGAAACAGCTGGATCAGCTCAATGACCCTGCGCTGGCACAGGCACTGCGTGATCGCATCGAAGCGCAGCGCGCCGAGGCGCTGCCCTATGCGCGTAGCGAGCAGGGGCTGGCCTGCGGTGCCGACTATGTGATCGCAGCGGAGCCGCTGGACCCCGGCCATCATGCGCTGCCCCTGCCGCAGCATGTTCCCGTCGACCACCCGCCTGCGCCGCAGGAGGCGGCGCCGTCTGGCTAGTTTATTGCGCCTGGGGGGGCTTGGTCGGATGCGGTGCCTGGAAGTAGTCAAACAGCTGGGCGACCGCCTCGGGCGCCACGCCGCTGGTAATGAACACAAAGCGCGAGACGCCATCCGCGCACGCCTCGGCCGGCAGGGGCACCGGCGGGTGGAAGATATGTTGCACGCCATGTAAGGCCAGCGGCTGCGGCTGCCCGGCCACGTTAACGATTGCCTTGACCCGCAGCATCTTGTCGCCGAGCAGGCTCATCAGCAGGTCCAGCCAATCCTCCAGCACTTCGGGAGCGATGGGTGCTTCCACGCTGAAGCAGAAGGAGCGGATCTGCTCGCCGTGGCGGCTCAGCGGGGAGGTGGTCGCGGGCGCCAGCAGCGGCGCGGAAGCCTCGCTGGGGGTGGGTGCCAGCCCCGCCGCGGGCGATACCTGAACGTAGGCGGCGGCCCCGAGCCAGCCCTCGGCCTGCCGGTCGGGGTTGCCCGAGGCGGGCAGGCGCCTGGCGGTCAGCCTTGCGGCGTCGACCTCGCCGTGTTTCACCTGCAGCTGTTCGGCCGCCGGGTTCACCTCGGCGAGCCGTTCGCTGAGCCGGGCCAGGCGGGGTTCGTCCACCAGGTCGGCCTTGGTGATCAGCAGACAGTCGGCGATGGCCGCCTGGCGCTGGGACTCGCGATGGGCGTTCAGGGTCGAGACGCCGTTGGCCGCATCCACCAGGCAGATCACGCCGTCCAGCCGGAAGCGCTGTGCCAGCCAGTGGTCGGTCATCAGGGTGTGCAGGATGGGTGCCGGGTCGGCCAGGCCGGTGGTCTCGATGATCATCCGCGAGATCGGCCGGCCACCCTCGCGCTCGAGCGCCTCGCAGGCCTGCTGGACGCTCTTGCTCAGGTCGCCGCGGATGGTGCAGCACAGACAGCCGCTGCTCATCTCCACCACGCTATGCTCATCGCCCTCGGCGACCAGCCGGTGGTCGAGCCCGATATCGCCGAACTCATTGATCACCACCAGCGCATCGCGCATCGCGGGCTGGCGCACCAGCCGGTTGAGCAGGGTGGTCTTGCCGCTGCCCAGAAAGCCGGTCAGCACCGTGACCGGCATGAGGTCTGCGCTGCGCATGGCTTACTCCCAGACGGGGAAGGGGTCGGGCAGCGCCTGCCAGGCCTCCTTGCCGGCCAGCAGCTCCTCCTCGCTGAGCAGGCAGGCGTCCAGCGCCTGGCGGATGCGCGCCTCGTCGAGGTTCTGGCCGATGAAGACCAGCTCCTGGCGCATGTCGCCGAAAGGCTCCTGCCATTTGTCCAGGATGGCGGCGCGGTAGTCGGGATCATCCGGCCAGCGCGACTCGGGCACCGCCTTCCAGAACATGCCGGCGAAGCCGTAGTGGGCGATGCCGCCGGCCTGGCTCCACTGGCCGGCGAACTGCGGTCGCGTGGCGAGCCAGAAGAAGCCTTTGGAGCGTAGCAGCTTGCCGCCAAACCAGTCGCCGTGGAGTAGCTCGAAAAATGCCTGCGGCCGGAAGGGGCGTCGCGCGTGGTAGGCGAAGCTGCCGATGTCGTACTCCTCGGTCTCCGGGATATGCTCGCCGCGCAGCTCCTTGAGCCAGCCCGGCGCCTGCTGGGCGCGCTCGAAGCTGAAGCGGCCGGTCTCGAGCACCTTGTCCAGCGGTACCTGGCCGTGGCGGATGGGGATCAGTTCGGCCTCGGGGTTGAGCGAGCGCAGTACCGCGGTGAGCTCGTCGAGCTGGGCGCCCGTGAGCAGGTCGGTCTTGCTGATCAGCAGCACATCGCAGAACTCGATCTGGTCGACCAGCAGGTCGGCGACGTTGCGCTCGTCCTCCTCGCCCAGGCTCTCGCCCGCTTCGGCCAGCGACTGCGCCTCGCGGTACTGGGTGAGGAAGTTGGCGCCGTCGACCACCGTGACCAGGGTGTCGAGCCGGGCGACATCCGAGAGGCTCTGGCCCTGCTCATCGGCAAAGGTGAAGGTCTCGGCCACCGGTAGCGGCTCGGAGATCCCGGTGGATTCGATCACCAGGGTATCGAAGCGCCCCGCCTCGGCGAGTCGGCGCACCTCGACCAGCAGGTCCTCGCGCAGGGTGCAGCAGATGCAGCCGTTGCTCATCTCCACCAGCCGCTCCTCGGCGCGGTTGAGCGCCACCTCGCCCGTATCACCGGGGGCGCCGCGCACCAGCGAGGCATCGATGTTGACTTCGCTCATGTCGTTGACGATCACCGCCACCCGACGGCCCTCGCGGTTGGCGAGGATATGGTTGAGCAGGGTGGTCTTGCCGGCCCCCAGGAAGCCGGAGAGCACGGTCACCGGCAGGGGCTGTGGAAAGGATGTCATCAGCCTTCACCTCTTGCCTTGCGATAGTGGTGCTCGCGCTGCTCCTGGCGCTCCTTGGCCTCCAGGCACAGGCGGGCGGTGGGGCGCAGCAGCAGCCGCGGTAGGCCGATCGGCTCGCCGGTCTCCTCGCAGTAGCCGAAGTCGCCCGCGTCGATGCGGCGCAGGGCCGCCTCGATATTGGCCAGCAGGCGGGTTTCGCGGTCGGCCTGGCGTAGCTGCAGGCGCAGCTCCTCCTCGAAGGCCGCCTGGTCGAGCTGGTCGCTGTCGCGCTCATGGTCGGCCATGGCGTTGCGCACCTCGCGCAGGTGACGTTCCACCCGCGCCTTCTCCTCGAGCAGCCGGTCGCGAAAAAAGCCCAGCTGCTCGTCGTTCATGTAGGCGTCGTTGGGCATCGCCAGCAGGCGAGCCTCCTCAGGGGAGTACGGCATGGCTCTCTCTTGTCGAAAAACGGCGAGTCCGGCGTGGGCTGTTACGCCGGGTCGATGGTCAGCAGCAGCCGCTTCTGGCCTTCTGCCACTGCGGGGCTGCGATGCACCAGGGCACGGTGTTCGTTGCCCTCCCAGCCGGCGCCCTTGAGCAGGGCCAGGTCGCCGATCGCGAGCCGCTGAATGGCGTCGTGGTCGCGGACGATCTCCGGCTTGCTCGCCGAGGGCGCACCCAGCCCGGCGCGCTCGACGGCGGCCTCGGGGAGCCACTCGCTGCCAGGGCCGTGGTAGGTGCTCACCAGGCGCACCGGGAGGTTGTCGACATGGAAGCGCGGGCACATGGCGGCGTCCAGCAGGCGCAGGCGGATGCCGACCGTCTCGGTGTCGAACAGGCAGGCCATGGCCTCGGCCAGCAGCTGGACGTCTTCGATCAGCGCCTCGGCCGCCTCGGGGGCCGGAAGCCGCTTGAGCAGGTCGGCGCGCAGCTCGTCACCGGGCTGGCCCAGCCAGGCCAGCTGCCAGGCGCGGTCCGTAAGGCACTGTGCCTGAGCGCTTTGCTGTAGCGCGGCCGACGGGCGCCGCCGCATCACGGCGATGTTGATGGCGTCCTCGAAGATGCGCGGCAGGACATCGATCTCGTCACCCACGGCCAGGTGGGAGGAGGGTTCCAGGTTGGCATCGCTGTTGAGTGAGGGTGAGAGCGCTGGCATCGACATGCGGAGTCTCCATGGCGCGAAGTTTAGATATGTTATAACGTATCTTTTGGTCGAGTTGAAGCCGTATGCGGTATGGCTTAGTAGAAGGTACAAAAGCGCCCGCCATGCAAGGCATGGCGGGCGCTCTGTCGGTCGCTGGAGTGAAGGTCCGGTTCAGTAGCCCAGCAGCGCTGACGGCAGTCCGGTGATCAGCCAGGGGAAGGCCGCCATCAGCAGGCAGGCCAGGGCGATCAGCGCCACGAAGGGCAGCACCGCCTTGTAGAGATCGACGATCTCTATCCCCTTGGGCGCCACGCCCTTCAGGTAGAAGAGCGCATAGCCGAAGGGCGGCGTCAGGAAAGAGGTCTGCAGCACCACCGCCACCATCACCACGAACCACAGCACGTCGATGCCCATCTGCTGCACGATGGGCAGCATGATCGGGAAGCTGAGCAGCACGATGCCGGTCCAGTCGAGGAACATCCCCAGCAGGAAGACCAGGAACAGCATCAGGATCAGCGCCCCGGTGGTGCCGCCGGGCATGGCCAGCACCAGGTCGCTGATCACCGTCATGCCGCCGCCGCGGGAGAACACCCCGGTGAAGGCGGTGGCGCCGACCAGCACCAGCATCACCATGGTGGTGGTCTTACCGGCTTCGAGCAGGGTGCGAAAGCAGGTGCTCGGTTTGCGGTCACCGAAGATCAGAAACAGCAGGAAGGCGATGAATACCCCGATGGCCGAGGCCTCGGTGGCGGTGGCCACCCCGGTGAACAGCGCACCGAGCACACCGAGGATCAGCCCCATGGGTGGCACCACGTACTTGGCCAGCATGATCAGCAGCTGCCCGGTCGAGGTCTCGGCACGCTCCGCGGCGGGCACCGGGGGGCCGTAGCTCGGCTTGACGAAGCAGATCACCAGCACATAGAGCGCGTACATGGCGCCGAGCATCAGCCCCGGCACCAGGGCACCGGCGAACAGCGCGCCCACCGACACCGGCGAGTAGCTGGCCATCAGGATCAGCATGATGCTCGGCGGGATCAGGATGCCCAGGCAGCCGCTGGCCATGATCACCCCGGAGCTGAGCTCCTTGTTGTAGCCGTACTTGAGCATCGGGGCCAGGGCGATCATGCCCATCACCGCGATGGATGCGCCGACGATGCCGGTGGTGGCGGCCAGCAACACCGAGACGATGACCACGGTCAGCGCCAGGCCGCCGCGCAGGTTGGCGAGCAGCAGGCGCATGGCATCGAACATGCGCTCGGTGACCCCCGAATCGTTGAGAAAGCGCGCCATCAGCACGAACAGCGGGATGGCCACCAGCACATAGTTGTCCATGGCGTTGCCATAGATGTTGTTGATGATGCTGCCCAGCACCCGAGGCCCGGGGCCCAGGTAGGCGCCGATAACGGCCACGCCGCCGAGCACGAAGGCCAGCGGATGGCCCATGAACAGGCCGATCAGCAGCCCGCCGAACATGACCAGGGTGAGCAGTTCCGGACTCAGGCTCATGCGGTCTCCTCCCGCAGCTGCTGGATGGCACGTATGACGATGGCGATGGCCTGCAGCAGGATCAGCACCGCTGCCACCACGATCACCCCCTTCACCGGATAGACCGGGATCGAGACCATGCCGTAGGTGGTTTCGCTGCGGCTGTAGGAGCGCATGAAGAAGCTCCAGCCGTGGGTGAGCAGCATCCAGATGAAGGGCGTGAAGAAGATCAGATAGCCGAGAAGTTCGATCATGGCCTGCTTCCTGCGCGAGAGCAGGCGCTTGAGCACGTCGACCTCGACATGGGCGTGATGGCGCAGCCCGTAGGCGGCCATCAGCATGAAGTGGGCGCCGAACAGCATCTTGGTGATGTCGAAGGCCCAGTCGCTGGGGCGCCCAGTGAACAGGCGCAGCGCGATATCGTAGAGCACCACCAGGGTGATGACGGCGATCAACGGCGCCAGGACACGCCCCAGTGCCTCGTTGAGGGTGTCGATCGCCTTGGCAATCGCGTTCATGGAATGTCTCCGAGGTCAGCACGAAAGCCGCCCCGGTGCGGACACCGGGGCGGCAGGGGGTGCCTTACAGGCAGGCTTCGATCTCTTCCAGGGACGGCAGGTTGTCCATGGTGCGGCTCATGTTGAAGGGGGCGGAGATATCGCGCCAGTTGCCGTAGTGATCCATATAGCTCAGCATGGAATGGAGCACCTTGGCATACATGGGATCCTCGCAGGCGCCGCGGAGGTAGACCTCATTGGTGATTTCCTGAATTCGGGCCAACTCATCCTCGCTCAGCTGAGAAATTTCCACACCGGCGTCCTGGAAATTCAGAGTGCCTTCTGTGGCGCTCTGTTCGAAGTGGGAGATCGACCAGGCCAGGTTGGCCTGGGCCGCCAGCTTGAGTTTTTCTTGGGTTTCCTCGGAGAGGGCGTCCCAGGCATCCTTGTTGATCATTACGCCCAATACGGTGGCTGACTGATGCCAGCCGGGAGTCGACCAGTAGTCGGCCACCTCGGAAAAACCCGCTTGGAAATCGACACCAGGAGAAGAAAACTCGGCGCCATCGACCACGCCTCGCTCGATGGCCTGGTAGATCTCACCTCCGGCCAGGGTAACTTGAGAGCCACCGAGCTGCTCGAGGATACGGCCCTGGTCGCGGCCGCCCAAACGTAGGCGTTTGCCTTCAAAGTCGGCCAGAGTCTCGATCTTAGTTCGTCCGAGGAATCCCGTCTCATTATTGAGAATAGCGTAGGGAAGATACTGGATATTGAACTGGTTGTAGACCTCCTGGTAGAGCTCGAAACCGCCCCAGTGCTGGATCCAGTTCAGGTAGTCGACGGCATTGAAAAGGCTCGCCGTAGTGCCCAGCAGAGCGAATGCAGGTGAGCGACCTGCCCAGTAAACGCCGGTTTCACCGGCGGCATCGATGCTGCCGGTCTCAGTGGCGTCGAACACCTCGCCTCCCGGCATCAGGGTGCCGCCGGCACGGAATTCGATCTCGATCTCATCGCCGGCGATGCGATGAACGGTGTCGACCCAGCGGCGGTCTGCTTCGATCAGCGCCAGGCTGTCTGGCCAGGTGGTGGTCATGGTCCAGCGCGCCTTGTCGGCAACGGCTTGGGTCGAAAGTGTACTGATTGCCACGGCAGTAGCGAGTGAACAGGTGGTCAGCAGGTGACGAGAGTATTTCATGACGTGATCCTTGTAATTGTTGGGTCGGTTATTGGCGATACTCTCCAGCCGTTATCGGTCGGAATATTCTCGCCTGACAGTCATCCTAGGTGGCCGTGCTCCGTGTCGATATACGTAGTACTACGTAGTGAGTTACGTAGATGGTCATGCCCTCTTTCTTTGGGGTAGGCATCATGAGAGCTGGATGATGCGCGATACCATCTCCGCGGTATTGCGACAGTCGAGCTTTTTCATAATACGCGCGCGGTGGGTTTCCACGGTGCGATGGGAAATTCCCAGCTCCCGAGCAATCTCCTTGCAGGTCAAGCCATTGGCGATGAAGCCGGAGATTTCCCGCTCACGCATGGATAGCTGGTTTTTCCGCTGGGGGCGTATGTCGATCTTAATGAAGGTCCACACTGCCAGGTCGAAGGGTGCTTCCGGTGTTAGAGTGCGTCCCTTGGTCTTGGCCCAGAAGACCTCGCCAGTGCGGGTCTGCATGAAGCGCTCGTCGGCATAGTTTGGCGCCTTGAGCATCTCCTTATAGCCACGGTCGCCGATCGTCTTGAAATCCGCGAAGCTGGGGTAGAGTTTCAGCATCAGCTGTCCGAGCAGCTCGCTGCGTGAATACTCGAAGAGCTCACAGAAGGCGTGGTTGCACTCCAGGATGCGGCGCTTCTGGGTGACCACGATGGCGCTGGCCGAATGCTCGAAGGCCAGCGCCATCAGCTCACGCCCCATAGGCTGAGAGGTCGTCATCGGGTGTCGCCCCTCCCTAGACGCAGGTCCAGCCGCCGTCGATGGGCATGGCGGTGCCAGTGATATGGCGGGCCGACTCCCCGCCTAGGTACAGCGCGAGCTCGGCCACGTGGGCCGGTGGAATCAGGCCGCCGTCCGGCTGCTTCTCCGAGACCAGGTGACGAATGGCGTCCTCTCGGCTGCCACCGATCTGCTGCTGGCGCGCCTCGATCTGGGGCGCGATGATCGGGGTATCGGTCCAGCCCGGGCAGATGGCGTTCACCGCGATTCCTTGGCCGGCAGTCTCCAGCGCCACCTCGCGGGTGAAGCCGACCACGCCATGCTTGGCGGCCACATAGGCCGATTTATCCACCGAGGCCACCAGGCCGTGCACCGAGGCAATGTTGATGATGCGTCCCCAGCCCTTGCGGCGCATGTCGACCAGCGCCTGCTTGGTGCAGTGGTACACGGCCACTAGGTTGATGGCGACGATCGATTCCCAGAGATCGTCGGGGAAGTCGGCAATGGGGGAGGTCTTCTGGATGGCGGCGTTGTTGACCAGGATGTCGACGTCGCGCCCCTCCTCGCGGAGGCGGGAAAACATGGCATGGATCTCCTGACGGCTGCCTAGGTCGGCCTGCTGGTAGCTAACCTCGCGGGCCCCGACTGAGAGCAGTCGGTCTCTTAGGCTGGCAATCGCCTCATCGGTAGGCTCCACTCGATCATGGGCGATAACAGCGGCACCCTGCTGGGCGTAGGCCAGGCAGATGGCGGATCCGATGCCGCCCAGGGCACCGGTGACTAGCACGCTCTTGCCGTTTAAGTGTGACATTGGTGCATCTCCTAGATTGTTATTGGAATGGCTGTTGTAAGTGCTCTTGCTACACGCCGGGAAAGCGGGAGTCGGCGGTGATGTCAGTCGATGACACGCTCCAGGATGCTGGCGTAGTTGGCCACGCCCATGCCGCCCATGTTGAAGACGGCGGCCAGACGAGCGTCCGGGATCTGCACGCCGGTCGCCTCGCCGAGCAGCTGCCGGGCCGCCAGCACGTGCATGGAGACCCCGGTGGCGCCGACCGGGTGGCCCTTGGACTTGAGCCCGCCGGAGGGATTGATTGGCAGCCTGCCATCGGGCATGACCCATCCTTCGTTAATCGCCCTGGCCCCCTGGCCGGACGGGGTAAGCCCCATGGCCTCGTAGATCATCAGCTCGGCGATGGTGAAGCAGTCGTGCACCTCGGCCAGCGACAGGTCGTCGAGGGAGAGGTCGGCACTGGCGAGCACCTGCTGCCAAGCCCGGCCGGCGCCCTCCAGGCGGGTAAGGTCGCGTCGAGCCAGTGGCATGAAGTCGGTGACCTGGGCCTTGGCGCGGAAGCGAACCTGGCGGGGGCCGGCAGGTGCCGCGTCGGGATGGGTCAGCACCATGGCGGCCGCGCCGTCGGAGACCGGCGAGCAGTCGGTGCGCTTCAGCGGCGCGGCCACGACCGGATTCTTGTCCGAGACCTCGCGGCAGAAGTCGACTCCGAGATCCTTGCGTAGCTGAGCCAGCGGGTTGTGGGTACCGTTGGCATGGTTCTTGGCCGCGATACGCGCCAGGGCCTCGGCGTGATCCCCGTAGCGCTCGAAGTAAGCGCGGGCGACCTCGGCAAAGATTCCGGCGAAGCCGGCCTCCACACCCTGTGACTCGGGCCGGTAGCTGGCGCCCAGCAGGCCCTCGGCGATGGCGGCGGGGCTGGCCTCGGTCATCTTCTCCGCACCGATGACCAGGACCCGCTTCGCCAGGCCGCCCTCGATCAGGTTGATCCCCTGGTAGAGCGCCGCAGAGCCGCTGGCACAGGCGTTCTCGCAGCGCGTGGCGGGCTTGAAACGCAGGTCGGGGTCGGCCTGAAGCGCCAGGGAGGCGGGAAACTCCTGGGCGCACATGCCGCTGTTGAACTGGCCGACATAGATGGCGTCGATGTCGCGGGCCTCAACGCCAGCGTCGGCCAGGGCCGCACTGGCCGCGTCGGCAATCAGCGTCTCGAGGCTCGCCTCGAGCTTGCCGAACTGGCTGTGGGATACACCGATGATGCGGGTTTTCATGGAGCACTCTCCTCCTGTTGGCGGGCGAGACGCTGCCTCAGCGCCGTCTTGACGATCTTGCCGTAGGCATTCTTGGGCAGGGCTTCGAGGACCTCGTAGCGCCTGGGCCGCTTGAAGCGAGCCATCCGTTCCAGGCAGTGCTGGTCCAGTTCGGCCGGATCGAGCGGGCGATGGAGCGAGACGAAGGCGACCACCTCCTCGCCCCACTCGGGATGCGGGGCTCCTATCACCGAGACCTCGTGGACGGCCGGATGCTGCAGTAGCACCTCCTCGACCTCGCGCGGGTAGATATTGGTGCCGCCGCTGATGATCACATCCTTGACACGATCGGTCAGGAAAAGAGTGCCGTCGGCCGCCATGCGTCCGATGTCGCCGGTACGTAGCCAGCCGCCGCGCAGGGCCTCGCTTGTGGCCTCGTGATTGTTCCAGTAACCCAGCATCACGCTATCCCCGCGTACGCAGATCTCACCTTCCTGGCCGTCTGGCAGCGGGTTTCCCTCGCTATCCTGGATCGCTACTTCTACTTGGGGGTGGGGGCGTCCTACCGGTACCAAGGCCTGGCGATCAGCGGATACCTCGCCGGGCTCGGCATAGGGCGCGTGCGCTTCCCGACTCATCACCGAGATGGTCATGGGGCTCTCGCCCTGGCCATAGATCTGCACCAGTCGCGAACCGAAGGTCGTCAGGGCGTCACGCAGGTCGCGTTCGTACATAGGGCCACCGCCATAGACGATGGCCTGAAGGTGGTCGATGTTCAGCTCGGCTTGGCTGGCATCGAGATGGTCGACGAGCCGCCGGATCATGGTCGGCGCCAGGAACATGGCAAGCCCGCGGTGCTGGTTGACCAGCTCAATGAACTCGGCCTCGTCGAAGCCGGCGCTGGCCGGCACCAGGCTGGCACAGCCCCGCATCAGGTAGGGAATCAGGTAGATGCCGGAGCCGTGGGACAAAGGCGCGAAGTGCGCCAGCACCTGATCATTCTCGACATGGTCGACGTTGGTCAGGTAGCAGTTGGCCATGCAGGCGAGGTTGCCATGGGACAGCGTGGCGCCCTTTGGTTGGCCCGTGGTGCCGCTGGTATAGAAGATCCAGGCCGCATCGTACGAAGCCCTGGTCAGCGGTGCGCTGAGGGGCTGTCCCTCGGGTGCGAAATCGGGGGATTCGAGCAGCAGGAGGCGTGCAGGACTGGCAAGCGTGGTATCCGGTGTGCGGTCGCTGATCAGTAGCCGGCTGCCGCTGTCCTCTAGGATATAGTCGACTTCACGCCAGTGCAGCTTGGCATTGATTGGCACCACGACCAGCCCGGCGTACCAGGTCGCGATCAGTGCATCCAGGTAGGCGGGGCGATTCTTCATGTAGATAGCCACGCGCTCGCCCGGCGCGAGCCCCTGCCGGGTGAAGTGGCCCGCGAGGGCCTTCACGCGCTGTTGTAGCTCGGCATAGGTGGAGTGCAGCGCCGGGCCGTGATAGAGCGCGGGGCGCTCCGGCCCTATCCGCGTGCTGTGGTCGAGATAGTGGGCGATATTCAAGGGATATCTCCGCCTGTCTTGTCGTTGTGATGAAGGCCGTTGCCGCTTATCGCCAAGACTAGTGGGCTCCCCTACGGATCGATATACGTAGTACTACGGATGCGGATCGGTATTAGGTCTTGTCTGTTAGGCGGCGATCAATGTGGTCAGGTGTCGCCAGTTACCATCCAACCCGGTCGCACCGGACCGGGTTGCTGAGGGGGAAGAAGGCCAGGGGGCGGGGGGGGGCGTCGTGATGACCTCGCCCGAAGGAGCGAGGTCGTTTCGCTCGGCTCTGGCCTACAGTCGGCTGGCCACGGCGTCGAGGAAGCCATTCATGTCGACCAGGGTCTCGCTCGCCGGGTTGTTGGTCTTGCCCTTGAGGTCGCCGGTAATGATGCCGGCGCCCACGGTGTCGATCAGCGCGGCCTTGAGGCGATGGGCGTAGTCGATCAGGGCGTCGTTGTCCTCGCGCTCGCCCAGGGTCTCCAGGGCGTTGGCCACGGCGAACAGCAGGGCGGAGGAGTTGAAGTGCGCCTGCTTGCCGTTGGTTTCCTGATAGGTCAGATAGAGATCGTGAGCGGTGCCATGGGGCGCCTCGAAGAGCATGGTGCCCTCCTTGCTCTCGATGATCGAGCTGGCGGTGGCGAGGCTTCCGCCGAGCGCGGCGGAGATGTCCGAGAAGATGTCGCCGTCGAGGTTCTGCGCCGGGTAGAGGGCGTTGCGGGGCGGGTCGGTGATCATCTTGATCAGCTGGCTGGAGGGCCGCATGATCATGAACGACGGTGGGGGGGTGCCGGTCTCGGCCAGCTCCCGGCGCACGTCGGTGATCGCCGTGCTGAACACCTCGTCGTACTCCATGTACTCGCGCTTGAGGCCGAAGTAGACCTCCTTGTCCTTGCGCGAGGCGTCGCGAAATACCTGTAGCACCCAGTCCTTGATCGCCGCCTGGTCGTTGGACATCAGCAGGATGGCGTCGCCTTTCTTGACCCTTCGCGCGTGCTTTTCCTCGCCGTCGACGATCACCTTGAGGATGCCGTCTTCACTGGCGGGCGCGTTGAAGCTGCCGTATTGGTCGCCGCCGCCGGCGCTCATGCGCGAGATGGAGACCTGGGCCTTGCGGTCGGGAATGCCGTAGAGCTTGAGCTGTTCCACCAGCTTGTAGAGCTTGCGGCCGGTGGTGTTGTCGGGCACCCCCCAGAGGGCGCGTTCGGGCGGGTTGGCGACCAGACGCGCGGCCTGGGCGTCGATCAGCTCATAGAAGTACTTGAGCCCCAGCGCCTCCACCTGCTCGCGGTAGTGGGTGTCGTAGACGCCCTCGATGGCGGCCCGCATCACGCCGTCATAGCCGGCGATCACGGTGTCCTTGAGGCCCAGGTAGATATCGCGCTTCTCGCCGATGGCACGCTGGAAGAAGCGGTGGGCCCAGGCTTTCACGTCCTCCACGTCGTTGGTGGCCAGCAGCCAGGGGTCGCCCTTGTTGACCTCGCGGCGGTGCAGTTCCACCGGGTCGCCGCTTTCGCCCACGAACATCAGCTTGACCACGCCGGTGGCGCGGGAGAGCTCGTTGAAGCTGTCCTTGATGCCGCCGGTGTCCATGGTGTCCACCTCGATATCGCGGCCGATCCACTCGGGACGCGAGACCTTGAGGTTGCGAAACTCGATATCCTCGCGGGTGATATTGCCGCCGATGCCCTTGCGGATGGCACCGTTGGGGGACTTGGTGGCCAGCGGGTGCAGGCGGGTGCTGTCGATCTCGGGGTGCTTGGCCAGCAGCTCGCCGAGCTGGGTGCGGTTGACTGTCATGCCGGCATTCTTGATGCCCACGCCATGCTGCTTGAGCGCTTCGATGGCGTCGATCACCACCTGACCGTTGGTCACCAGGCGGTTCTCGGCCGACAGGTCGATCTCGACCAGCGCCACGTCGAGCCGTGAGGTCACGAAGGTCTCGAGGATTCTATCGAAGGCTACCTGAGCCATTTCGTCGCCATGCAGGACGACAAGGGGGGCATCGACTTTGATCTTGTTGCTCATCACTTTTTCCTTGTTGAGCCGATGAAAGGGAGCGAAGTGGGAGTGCTCACAGGGTACGCCTGCCGTTTATCCTTCGCCAGGCGGCCAAAGGCGTACCTCTTGCGTGGACTTCTTGCATGGACTTGGCGCCGGCAAGGGGAGGCGGGTGCCCGCACGGCGTGGGGGATAAGCCCAGGCTCATGTATGCTTGGCGCTGCCCTCCCGCACGGCTTCGATCGGCAGGCGCCGCGGGATGTCGAGCCGGAGCGCTATTCCGTCGAGCCTAAGAAGGAGAGCATCGAATGAGCGTTGGGTTTTCCAGCCTGCTGCTGGTGGCGGTGGGCGGTGCGCTGGGTGGCATGGGGCGCCTGGCGGTGACCAATCTCGTCACCCGGCGACTCGGCGCCACCTTCCCCTGGGGGACCCTGGTGGTCAACCTGAGCGGGGCGCTGGTGGCGGGCTGGGTCGCGGGGCGGCTGGGGGTGCCGACGAGCCTCGAGCTCTCCGCGGCCTGGCTGGGGTTGGCAGTGGGCGTGCTCGGCGGCTACACCACCGTCTCCTCCTTCAGCCTGCAGACCCTCTCCCTCTGGCAGAGCGGCTATCCGCGGCGGGCCGTGGGCAACGTGCTGGCCACCTGCCTGATCGGTCTATTGCTGGCCGCCCTGGGCTGGTGGCTGGCAGGGGGCGCCCAATGAATCGCTGGTATCCCTACGCCGCCGTCGGGCTGGGCAGCGCCCTCGGCAGCACCCTGCGCTACCTGGTCTCGGCGGGGTCGCTTGCTGCTCTCGGCCCCCTCTTTCCCTGGGGGACCCTGCTGGTCAATGTCGTCGGCTCCTGGCTGATCGCCTGGCTGGCCACGCGGGGGGCGCGCTACACCCGTGGTCGCGTGGCGCGCTGGCAGCCCTTCCTGGTCGCGGGCTTCTGCGGTGGTTTCACCACCTTCTCGCTGTTCGGCCTGGAAACGCTGCACCTGGTCACGGTGGGCCGCCCGGGCCTGGCGCTGCTCTATGTGGTGGTCAGCCTTCCGCTGTGGCTGGGCGCCGCGCTGCTCGGGCAGCGTATGGCCAGGATGGGTGCCGCTGCCTGATCACGGCGAGCCCGAGGCCGGATGCCCTAATCCGGCCACTGCCTGAGCCCATCACGGCGCTGGCGTTCGCGGTCAACGGGGCGCCTGCCTATACTGACGGCGCGTCCCGGCCAGGAGTAGGCCCATGAATCTCGAACGCGTCGTCTTCGGCTTTTTCATCATTCTCACCCTGAGCCTCAATTACGCGTTCGTGGCGGGTGGCGTCGAGGCGGGCGCACACCACAATGTCTGGATTCTCACGCTGACCATCATCGTCAACCTGGTCGCGATCGGCCTGAAACTGGGGGATCGCTCCCAGACCGGGGCGTTGCTGCTGGCCTCCGGGCTGGTGGCCGGCCTGCTGCTGATCACGGCGCGGGTCGTCTGGATCGTCGTGGAATCCGGTGGTGGGAGCGAACCGGGGCCTGGAGAAATGGCCGATATCGTCTCGCTCGCCACGGGAGCGCTGGTCGCGAATATCGTTGCGACGGTAATTCTGGTGGGCGATACGCTGCTCTCGCGACGCTAGGAGTGCGGGTCGGTTTAGCATGGCAGCCGCCATCCGGGACACACAGAGGGAGGGTTGAACAGGTGACGCCGACCTCCGATCTCGACCGTGTGACTATGATCGTCCTGCGCTATATGCGCCGGCCGCTGTTCGCGCTGCTGTTCGTTTATTCGGTGGGTATCATGGGCATGGCCCTGATGCCTGGCCAGGTCGTCGAGGGTGAGACGACCTACATGAATCTCTTCCATGCCTTCTATTTCTTCACCTATACGGCGACCACGACCGGTTTCGGCGAACTGCCGCACGGCTTCAGCGACGAGCAGCGCCTATGGGCGATTTTCTGTCTCTATACCGGCGCCATCGCGTGGTTCTATGCGATCGGATCCCTGATTCGCCTGGTGCAGAACCCCCATTTCATCCAGGCCATGGATGGGTTTCGGTTCGCCCGCAAGGTGGGAGGCAACGTGGAGCCTTTCGTCATCCTTTGCGGCTTCGGCGATACCGGCAGTCTGCTTGCCCGGGGCCTGAGCGACCACCGTATGCGCGCGGTGATACTCGATTCCGACCCGGAACGCATCAAGGCACTGGGCGTGCGCGATTACACCGTCGCGATGCCGGGGCTCTGCGCCGACGCCAGTGCGCCGAAGCACCTCCTAGCCGCGGGTGTGGAACACCCCGCATGCCGGGCGCTGGTCGTGCTGACAAACGATGACGACGTCAATCTCAAGATTGCGGTAATGGCACGGCACCTGAACCCACAGCTTCGGGTCATCTGCCGTTCGACATCGCTCCGCCACGAGGCCAATCTGCGCTCGCTGGACAATGTCACCGTCGTCGACCCGTTCGAGATCTTCGCCCAGCTCGTCTACTGGGCGATCGCACGCCCCGAATTGCACAACCTCAATGCGTGGTTCGTGGGCACACGTGGCGCCGAACTCGGGGTGCCGGTACGGGTTCCGCGGGGCAACTGGATTCTGTGCGGGTATGGACGGATGGGGCGCTGGATCCATCGCTACCTGCAGGCCTCAGGCGTCAGTGTCCGTATCATCGATCCGGAAGTGGACGCCAAGGAGGCCGGAGTGGATACGGTCATGGTGCAGGCGTACGCTGATCATTCGGCCCTGGTGACCGCGGGGATTGACGACGCGGCGGGGATCGTCGCCGCGACGAATCGCGATTCTGACAATCTCAGTGCGCTGTTGTCGGTGACGGAGCTCAATCCGGATGCGTTTCGCATCGTGCGCCAGAACAGCCATGAGAATCAGGTTGCCTTCGACGCCGCGCGGGCCGACCTGGTCCTCCAGCACAGCCTGACCACGGCGCGGCGGATCCTGAAGCTGCTGATCTCGCCCCTCGTCCAGGAACTGATCGACTGGCTCGCGGCACGCGAACCGGCTCGCACGGAAGCGCTGGTGGCCCGTCTGCAGGCGGCCGTGGGCGCGGAGCCCCCGCACCTGTGGTCGGTCAGGCTGGTCCCGGGCGAAGCGCCGGCGGTGACCGACTATCTGGATGCCGGGCGGGCGGTGGCCTTGGGGGTGCTGTGCCGCGACGCGCGCGCGTTTCCGGAACGGCTCCCGTGCGAGGCGCTCGCCGTACGCCGGGCAGGGCAATCGATCATGTTGCCGGATGAGGCATTTACGCTTGAGACCGGTGACGAGGTCCTCTTCTGCGGTGTCCATTCAGCGGAGCCGATGCTGCAGGCGACGCTGCATAATCCCTATACGCTTCGCTATGTCGTCACCGGGGTCGATGAGCCCCGCGGGTACGTGTTCGCTTGGCTTGAAGGCAGGCTGACGTCGTCGAAGCGATCATGAGCAAAAAGCGTCGGCCGGCCAGGAAATCCGCCGGCCGCGGCGAGGCGCTCAGCTACCCTGGCGGGGCGCGCCGGCCTTCTTGCTGCCGACGCTCTGCTGGCGCTGCTGGACCTGCAGCGCGTCCAGGCGTGACTTGAGCGCGGCCAGGGTCGCTTCCAGGGCCTCGGCGCGAATTTCCGCCTTGGAGGCGCGCTGGGTCGCCTTCTGCGCCTGCTCCATGGCCTCCTTGCGGGCGCGTTCGACGTCTTCCAGGCGTGCCTTCTGGCCGGCGCGCAGGTCGTCGATCTCCTTGCGTTGCCGGGTCTGCTCGGCCTGCAGCGCCTGGCGGTGCTGTTCCACCTGCCGGGCCCGGTCGCGGGCCTGTTCGAGGGCCGCATCGCGTTGCACTTCTGCCACGGCCTGGCTGCGCTCCGCCTTGGTCAGCGCCGTCTGGGCGGTCTGGGTGGCCCGCTCGGCCACCAGCCGGGCCTGGCGGGCCTCCTCCAACTGGGCGGTGAGCATCTCCACCTGCTGCTGGGCCTTGATTCCCTGCTCACGGACCTTCTGGTGGGTCTGGCGCTCGTGCTCGAGCTCGTGCTCGAGCTCGTCGCGCTCGGTCCGCAGGCCGTCGCGCTCGGCCTTCGCGCGCTCCAGGGCCTCTTCGGCGACGCTGAGGCGCCGGGCCAGCTGCTCGGCGCGAGCCTCCAGGCCTTCGCCAAGCTCCGCCAGGGCGGTGGCGTCGCTGCGAGCTTCCTGGATCGCCTGGTCGGCTTCGCTGTGGGCGGCCTGTGTCTGGCGCTGGAGCTCATCGGTCAGGGCCGCCAGCAGGGTGTCGGGTAGCTTGGGGGCGGGGCGCTTGGCCGGCGGCTGCTTGGCACGCCATTCGGCGAGATGGCGCTGGATGGCATGCGGTGAGCCGCCGCCCAGGTGTTCGCCGATGCGCTGCAGGGTGAGGGGGATGCCCTTGGCCGTCAGGTTCTCGGCGGCGGCGGCCACCTGCTCATAGGTGATCTCAAGACGCTGCATGGTGTCCGTGTTCCCTGCGGCTGGAAGGGGGAAGATCATCACGGGCTCGGCGCGAGCCGGCGGGACTCGCCCGCCGTGGTGACGGCCCCATTGTCGAGTCTGGGCGGGCGAGTGGCAACCGCGAATGGGGCGACAGGCCTTGGTGTGGGGCCCCGGGGTGGTTAAGCTGCAGCCTGTCCTGGAAACCACCCGCAAAGGAAGCCCTACCATGACCGTGATGATCCTTGGCCTGCTGATCTTTCTTGGTGTGCACTCGGTGCGCATTGTTGCCGATGACTGGCGTGCCGCGCAGGTTCGGCGCATGGGCGAGCTGCCGTGGAAGGCGGCCTATTCGGTCGCCTCGATCCTCGGCCTGGCCATCGCCATCTGGGGCTATGGCCAGATGCGCCTCGACCCCACCTGGGTCTGGTTCCCGCCGGTGGGGCTGCGCCATGCCGTGGCCCTGCTGATGATCCCCGCCTTTATCCTGCTGGCGGCGGCCTATGTGCCCGGCAATCATATCAAGGCCAAGCTGGGCCACCCGATGATCATCGCCGTGAAGCTCTGGGCCTTCTCCCACCTGCTCGCCAACGGCCGGCTGGGCGATATCGTCTTCTTCGGGGCCTTCCTGGCGTGGGCGGTGTTTGATTTCCGCTCCGCTCGTCGCCGCCCGCAGCAGCCGAGCGCCGGCACTCCGCGCCTGGCCGGCACCGCCATCACCGTGGTCGCCGGTCTGGTGCTCTACTACCTGTTCGCCTTCCATCTGCATGTCATCATCACCGGCGTGCCGGTCATGTGAGGTAGGGCGCTTCCCCAGTCGTCGCCATACTCCGACCGCGCCGGCTCCTGCCGGCGCCATCTGCCCGAGCTTCACCTCGCAGCGATTCGCTCGTGTAGGCATTTGGGCAGTGTTTTCCTAGCCGTCGCCCCAGACGCTGGCCAACACCCCCAGCGCCTCGGCGATCACCGGTGCCTCCCCGCGGTCGTGGCGCCAGATGAAGCTGAGCGCGCAGGGCAGGCGTACGCCCTCGGCCAGGGCCAGACCGCGCTCCTGGCGCTCGGCCATGGCCAGGGCGTCCCGGGCCAGGCTCAGCCCCACGCCGGCGCGCACCAGGTCGAGCATACAGGCCTCCTGGTCCACCTGGGCGACGCCGTTCACGGCCACGCCCAGCGGGTCGAGCACCCCGTGGAGCAGCCGGTGGTGGACCGACGCCGCGGGGGTGACGATCCAGGGCAGGGCGGCCAGCTGCGCCCAGCCGGCGCCGGCCAGCCGGCCACCCCAGCCGGCCGGGGCAATCACGTGGTAGTGGAAGTGGGTCAGCTCCCGGTGGGCGATCTCCGGGAGGCCTGGGCCCTCCCCGGGCGGGGCGAGGAAGAAGCCGACGTCGAGCTCACCGCGGCGCACCCGCTCCAGCACCGTGCCGCTCATGCCGTGGGAGAGCTCGGTCTCGAGCTGCGGCGCGCGCGCCACCAGGCGGTGCAGGAAGGCGCCCAGGCGGATGAACTCCGGGTCGACGATGGTGCCGATCTTCAGTCGGCCGCGCAGGGTGCTGTGCAGCGCCTGGGCGCTCTGGTCGAAGGCGGCCACGGCGGCGAGCGCCTTTTCGGCGGCGGCGAGCAGTGTCCGGCCGTCATCGGTCAGCGCCAACCCCTTGGGGTGTCGGCGAAACAGCCTGAGGCCGAGGCGCTCCTGGAGCTGCTTGAGCTTGAGGCTGACCGCCGGCTGGGTCAGGTGCAGCCGCTCGGCGGCCCGGGAAACGCTGCCCTCCCGGGCCACGGTGACGAAGGCGCGCAGCGTCTGGAGGTCCTGCATGGGGGCAACTCATCGGCAAGTGATATCAGCTGAGCTTATATCCTAGTTTTGAATTACTCAATTGATCCTGGCGGTGGCCGGGCTAGGCTAGATAGCCATTGGCGGCCTTCTCGCCGCTCTAACGGCCACGACAGCGAGGTTCACAATGAGCACAGCCACCATCCCGCATTATATCAATGGGCAAATGTTCGAAGGGCGCTCCGCCCAGACCCAGGAGGTCTTCAACCCGGCCACCGGCCAGGTGACCGGCCGCGTAGCGCTGGCCTCCCATGCCGATGTGGACAGCGCCGTGGCCGCCGCTTCCGCCGCCTTCCCGGCCTGGGCCGACACCCCGCCGATCCGCCGCGCTCGAGTGATGTTCCGCTTCCTGGAACTCCTCAACAAGCACAAGGATACGCTCGCGGAGGCGATCACCAAGGAGCACGGCAAGGTGTTCACCGACGCCCAGGGGGAAGTGGCCCGCGGCATCGATATCGTCGAGTTCGCCTGTGGTATCCCGCAGCTGCTTAAGGGCGACTACACCGAGCAGGTCGGCACCGGCATCGACAACTGGACGATGCGCCAGCCGCTGGGCGTCGTCGCCGGCATCACCCCGTTCAACTTCCCGGTCATGGTGCCGATGTGGATGTTTCCGCTCGCCATCGCCGCCGGCAACACCTTTATCCTCAAGCCGAGCCCCACCGACCCCAGCGCCTCGTTGCTGATCGCCGACCTGCTCGCCCGTGCCGGGCTGCCCGATGGCGTCTTCAACGTGGTGCAGGGTGATAAGGAGAGCGTCGAGGCGCTGATCGACCACCCGGAGGTACGGGCGCTGTCGTTCGTCGGCTCCACGCCGATCGCCAACCTGATCTACGAGCGTGGCGCCCGCAACGGCAAGCGTGTCCAGGCGCTGGGTGGCGCCAAGAACCACATGGTGGTGATGCCCGATGCGGACCTGGACAAGGCGGTGGATGCGCTGATCGGCGCCGCCTACGGCAGTGCCGGCGAGCGCTGCATGGCGATCAGCGTGGCGGTGCTGGTGGGCGACGTGGCCGACCAGGTGGTGCCACGCCTGGCCGAGCGGGCCCGCGCGCTCAAGGTCAAGAACGGCATGGAGCTCGACGCCGAGATGGGCCCCATCGTCACCGCCCAGGCACACCAGCGCATCACCGGCTATATCGACAAGGGCGTGGCCGAGGGTGCCGAGCTGGTGGTCGATGGCCGCGACTTCGATGCCAGCACCACCGGGGAGGGCTGCGCCGAGGGCTTCTGGATGGGCGGCACCCTGTTCGACCGCGTCACCCCGGAGATGACCCTCTATAAAGAAGAGATCTTCGGCCCGGTGCTGGCCTGCGTGCGGGTGCCCGACATCGCCACGGCGATCCAGCTGATCAACGACCACGAGTTCGGCAACGGCGTGAGCTGCTTCACCGAGAGCGGCAGCGTGGCCCGGGAGTTCGGTCGCCGCATCCAGGTGGGCATGGTCGGCATCAACGTGCCGATCCCGGTGCCCATGGCCTGGCACGGCTTCGGCGGCTGGAAGCGCTCGATGTTCGGCGACACCCACGCCTACGGCGAGGAGGGTGTACGCTTCTACACCAAGCAGAAGTCGATCATGCAGCGCTGGTCCGACTCGATCAACGCTGGCGCCGAGTTCGCCATGCCGACCCATAAGTAAGCTCGGCCACCCTTCGCCCAAGCGAGAGGCGCCGGGGACAGGGAGGAGAGGGGGTCCTATGCCAGGGATGGCATCGGTAGCGCCCAGGGATGGGTTTACAGCGCCCCCTCGTAGCCCTGTCTCCGGAATAGCCTCGAGCGTAGCCGCACCGAGAGCACGCCATGGCAGATCAGGAATTCGACTATATCGTGGTAGGCGCCGGCACCGCCGGCTGCCTGCTGGCCAACCGCCTCAGCGCCGACCCGGCCAACCGGGTGCTGCTGATCGAGGCGGGGGGGCGCGACAACTACCACTGGATCCATATTCCGGTGGGCTACCTCTACTGCATCGACAACCCCCGCACCGACTGGCGCTTTCGCACCGAGCCCGACCCCGGCCTCAACGGCCGCTCGCTGATCTACCCCCGCGGCAAGACGCTCGGCGGCTGCTCGAGCATCAACGGCATGCTCTATATCCGCGGCCAGGCCCGCGACTATGACGGCTGGGCCGAGCTCACCGGCGATGACGCCTGGCGCTGGGAGAACTGCCTGCCGGACTTCATGAAGCATGAGGACCATCATCGCCTGGATGCACCTGGCCAGGCCGATGCCGCCCATCGTGACTTCCACGGCCACGGCGGCGAGTGGCGCGTCGAGAAGCAGCGCCTCAGCTGGGAGGTGCTGGATGACTTCGCCACCGCCGCCGTGGAGGCCGGCATCCCGCGAACCCAGGACTTCAACCGCGGCGACAACGAAGGCGTCGACTACTTCGAGGTCAATCAGCGAGCCGGCTGGCGCTGGAACACCGCCAAGGCCTTCCTGCGTGGCGTCGAGAAACGCGACAATCTCACGCTCTGGCACTCCAGCCAGGTGCTGGGGCTCGATTTTGACAGGCAGGGCGGCGAGCCGCGCTGCACCGGGGTCCGCGTCGAGCGTGGGGGAACGGAGGTGGTGGCCCGGGCCGAGTGCGAGGTGATCCTCTCCGCCGGGGCGATCGGCTCGCCGCAGCTGCTGCAGCTCTCCGGCATTGGCCCGGCGGACCTGCTCGGCGAGCATGACATCCCGGTGGTGGTCGATCTGCCCGGGGTGGGCGAGAACCTCCAGGACCACCTGCAGATCCGCTCGGTCTACAAGGTCGCCGGCGCCAAGACCCTCAATACCATGGTGAGCTCCCTGGTGGGCAAGGCCAAGATCGGCCTCGAGTATGCCCTAAAACGCTCGGGACCGATGAGCATGGCGCCGTCCCAGCTGTGCGCCTTCACCCGCAGCAGCGACGAGTACGTCCATCCCAACATCGAATACCACGTTCAGCCGCTGAGCCTCGAGGCCTTCGGGCAGCCGCTGCACGACTTCCCGGCCATCACCGCCAGCGTGTGCAACCTCAATCCGACCAGCCGCGGCACGGTGCGCATCAAGAGCGCCGACCCTCGCCAGGCCCCGGCCATTGCGCCCAACTACCTGAGTACGCCCGAGGATCGCAAGGTGGCGGCGGATTCGCTGCGGGTCACCCGGCGCATCGCCGAGCAGCCGGCCTTCGCGAAGTACTCGCCCGAGGAGGTCAAGCCGGGGGTGGCGTACCAGAGCGACGACGACCTGGCACGGCTCGCCGGTGATATCGGCACCACCATCTTCCACCCGGTAGGCACCACCAAGATGGGGCGCGACGACGACCCTCTGGCGGTGGTGGACCCGCGCCTGCGCGTGCGTGGCGTCAAGGGGCTTCGCGTGGTGGATGCCGGCGTCATGCCCACCATCACCAGCGGCAACACCAACTCGCCGACCCTGATGATCGCCGAGAAGGCGGCGGGGTGGATCCTGGCCGGCGAGTAACTTTCTCGTCACCGGGTGCAAATAGTATTTGACGTGTGGCCGGGAAGAGCGCAAGCTGTGCGCAGTTGGTTAGCAAGTGGAACATCGCAAGTGGTCATCGAAAGCTCATAGCGTCGATTTCCCGGTGAAAGTTTCTTGTTTTACCCACTGCAACTCGGGTATTTCCCGGAAAAATCAAACGCTATTCGAGGAATTCGATAATGGCTACCGGTACCGTCAAGTGGTTCAACGACACTAAAGGCTTTGGCTTCATCTCTCCGGACGACAGCGGCGACGACCTGTTCGCGCACTTCTCCGAGATTCAGGCTGACGGCTTCAAGTCCCTCCAGGACGGTCAGAAGGTCTCCTTCGACGTCACTCAGGGCAAGAAAGGCCTCCAGGCTTCCAACATCAAGGTCATCGGCTGATTCGTCACTGACGTGATCGACCGATCTTGATGTGCGCCACCCTCGGGTGGCGCCCCGCAGGGCCCGCGAAAGCGGGCCCTGCGCGTTTGTGTGGGCGGCCATCAGCGACTCCCTTCCACGGGCTTCCTGCAGGGCTGGTTTATGTGTAAATCGAATACATAAATTTCCACAAATAACTTTAAGGAATAAAGGGCGGCCGGCACAATGGGCGAGATACTTCGCCTGGTGATGGACCCCTATGCCCCTCGACGCCTGGATCTCGCTTGCTGTCGTCAGCGCCGTCTTCCCGCTGATGGCCTTCACGCGCATCGGGCCCGACATGGTGCTGCTCGGCGCGCTGATTCTGCTGCTGACCCTGGGCGTGATCGATAGCGGCCAGGCGCTGGGCGGCTTCTCCAACAGCGGCCTGTTCACCGTGGCCTTTCTCTACGTGATGGTGGCCAGCATCCGCGAGACCGGCGGCATCGACCTGATCATCCGCCACGTGCTGGGCCGTCCCCGCGGCGAGGGCCGGGCCCTGGCGCGCCTGCTGCTGCCGGTCGCCGCGCTCAGCGGCTTTCTCAACAACACCCCGGTGGTGGCCACCTATATCCCGGCCGTGCTCAGCTGGAGCCGTCGCCTGACGATCCCCGCTCATCGGCTGCTGATGCCGTTGAGCTTCGCCTCGATTCTCGGCGGCACCATCACCCTGTTTGGCACCAGCACCAATCTGGTGGTCCACGGCCTGCTGATCGAGCGCTATCCGGATCTCGCCATGGGGCTGTTCGATATCGCCTGGGTCGGCGTGCCGGTGGCCGTGGTCGGCCTGGTTTACCTGCTGCTGGTGGGGCGCTGGCTGCTGCCCGAGCGGCGCGGTGCCCAGGCGGCCTTCGAGAATCCCCGCGAGTTCACCATCGAAATGGAGGTCGACCCCGAGGGGCCGCTGGTCGACAAGAGCGTCGAGGAGGCGGGGCTGCGCCATCTGCAGGAGTTGTTCCTGGTGGAGATCGAGCGCGACGGCAACGTGGTCAGCGTGGTGGGGCCGGGGGAGCGGCTCAAGGGCGGGGATCGGCTGGTGTTCGCCGGCACCTCGGCGGCGGCGGTGGAGCTGCAGCAGATCCGCGGCCTGATTCCGTCGCGACATGGCGAATCGAGCCTGGAGAAGGACTTCAAGGAGCGGCGCCTGGTGGAGGCGGTGGTCTCCGACCAGTGCCAGTTCGTCGGCCGGCGCATTCGTGACGGCCATTTCCGCACCCTCTACGGCGCCGCCGTGCTAGCGGTATGCCGCGGCGGCGAGCGGGTGCTCGGCAACCTGGGCCAGGTGCGCCTGCAGCCGGCCGACGTACTGCTGCTCGAGGCCCGCCCGCCGTTCATCGAGCGCCATCGTCAGTCCCGCGACTTCCTGCTGATCAGCCAGGTCAACGGCGCCGCCCGCCCGGTGCACGAGAAGGCCTGGCTGGCCTGGAGCATCCTGCTCGGCGTGGTGACCCTGGCCACCCTGGGCGTGATGAGCCTGCTGAATGCCGCCATGCTGGGGGCGGCGCTGGTGCTGGTAACCGGCTGCTGCAGCGTGGGGGCCGCCAAGCGCGGCCTGGATACCCAGGTGCTGCTGACCATCGCCGCCTCCTTCGGCCTGGGGGCGGCGCTGGAGAGCTCCGGCGCCGCCGGGACCCTGGCCGGCCTGGCGCTGGGGCTGGCCGACGGCAACCCCTGGCTGCTGCTGATCGGTACCTACGCGCTGGTGGCCCTGCTCACCGAGCTGGTGACCAACAACGCCGCCGCGGTAATCATCTTCCCCATCGTCATGGCCAGCGCCGAGAGCCTGGGGGTCAGCCCCATGCCCTTCGTGGTGGCGGTGATGTTCGCCGCCTCGGCCAGCTTCCTGACGCCGATCGGCTACCAGACCAACCTGATGGTCTACGGCCCCGGCGGCTACCGCTTCGGCGACTACCTGCGCGTGGGCGGGTTGCTCAACCTGCTGGTCGCCGCGGTGGCGCTGACACTGATCCCCCACTTCTGGCCCTTCTGACCCGGCTAGCCGTTCTGCGTCCGGGGAGGGCGAGTGTCTCGCCGCCGCCTGGCGTTTGCGGTAGGGTGTCGGATTTCCACCGACTGCACGACGAGGGGAGCAACGCCATGAGCCATCCCGGTGAACTGATCATCGAGCCACGCAGCGGCCGGCCGGCCGATGCCTGCGTGTTCATTCTCCACGGCCTGGGCGCCGATGGCAGCGACTTCGAGCCGCTGGTGCCGGCGCTCCCGCTGCCGACCGATGACAGCGTGCGCTTCATCCTGCCCCACGCCCCGAGACTGCCGGTGACCATCAACGGCGGCATGGTGATGCCGGCCTGGTACGACATCCTGGAGATGAGCCTCGACCGGCGCGTCGACGAGCCGCAGCTCATGGCCTCGGCCGAGCGCATCCAGGCCCTGGTGGCCGAGCAGATCGAGCATGGCATCGACAGCCGTCGGATCATCCTCGCCGGCTTCTCCCAGGGCGGCGCCGTGGCCTACCAGGCCGCGCTCTCCTTCGACCGTCCCCTGGGCGGCCTGCTGGCCCTGTCCACCTACTTCGCCACCGCCGACAGCATCACGCTGGCCGAAGCCAACCGCGGCCTGCCCATCGAGGTGCATCACGGCAGCTTCGACCCGGTGGTGCCCGAGGCGCTGGGCAAGGCCGGCTTCGAGAAGGTGCTGTCGCTGGGCTATCCCGCCCACTACCGCTCCTACCCCATGGCCCACGCCGTCTGCCCCCAGCAGATCGGCGATATCGGCAAGTGGCTCACCGAGCGCCTGGCGCGCTGAGGCGACCCTCGAGGTGGCGGCGCTGCCGGCCGGCTTGACCCGGCTCAACGTTGGGCGCTTTGTGGCGGCCTGAGGCGCCCTCCGGCCAAGGTCTGTCTCGACAGCGTCGGGCCGGCTGGGCAAGATGATCCGACGTTATCCACTGCGTCAGGAATGCCCCATGAGCACATCCCGCTATACCGACCTGCCCGATGCCCAGGGCTTCTTCGGCCGCTTCGGCGGTCAGTACATTCCGCCCGACCTCAAGCGGGTGATGGACGAGATCGACGCCGCCTACGAGGAGATCCGCGTTCGCGAGGATTTCCAGCAGGAGCTCGCCGAGCTGTTCGCCGACTACGTGGGCCGCCCCAGCCCGATCTTCCACGCCCGCCGCCTCTCCGAGCGGCTGGGCGGGGCGCAGATCCACCTCAAGCGCGAGGATCTGAACCACACCGGCGCCCACAAGATCAACCACTGCCTGGGCGAGGCGCTGCTGGCCAAGTTCATGGGCAAGACCAAGGTGATCGCCGAGACCGGCGCCGGCCAGCACGGGGTGGCGCTGGCCACCGCCTGCGCCCTGGTGGGCATTCCCTGCGAGATCCACATGGGCCAGGTGGATATCGAGAAGGAGCACCCCAACGTCACCAAGATGAAGATCCTCGGCTGCCAGCTGGTGCCGGTCACCCGCGGTACGGCGACGCTGAAGGACGCCGTGGACAGCGCCTTCGAGGAGTACCTCAAGGACCCGCAGAACTTCATCTATGCCATCGGTTCGGTGGTCGGCCCGCACCCCTTCCCCAAGATGGTGCGCGACTTCCAGTCGATCATCGGCAACGAGGCCCGCGAACAGTTCCTGGCCCGCCATGGCCGCCTGCCCGACCACGTCACCGCCTGCGTGGGCGGCGGGTCGAACGCCATCGGCCTGTTCACCGCCTTCCTCGACGACGATAGCGTGCATCTGGTGGGCGTGGAGCCCGCCGGCGAGGGCCTCGACACCCCCCGCCACTCGGCGACCCTGACCCTGGGCAAGCCCGGCGAGATCCACGGCATGGCCTGCTACGTGCTGGAAGACGAGGCCGGCAACCCCATGCCGGTGCACTCCATCGCCTCGGGGCTCGACTATCCCGGCGTCGGCCCCCAGCACAGCTATCTCAAGGAGCTGGGGCGGGTCGACTACGAGACCGCCAGCGACGCCGAGTGCCTGGACGCCTTCCTGACCCTCTCCCGGGTCGAGGGGATCATTCCGGCGCTGGAGAGCGCCCACGCCGTGGCCTGGGCCATGCGAGTGGCGCCGACGCTGCCCGCCGACCAGCATATCCTGGTCAATCTCTCCGGCCGCGGCGACAAGGATGCCGACTACGTCGCCGAGAAACTGGGGCTGTAACCTGATCCAGGACGCCTCGAGGGCCGATATCCCTGTGCGAATGGCAAGATTGAATTAGGGTTAGTGGTAGGGGTAGGGAATGGGCCCTGCTGCGTGACCACGGGCGGTTAGCCGCCAAGGTGTCGAGGCGTGATGAATGCCAATGCCGAACAGGTGCCGAAGGATCGGCGCCGAGGGCTCGCACGTCGCTGGATCGGGATCGCCATCGCCGGCAGCCTGCCGGTGGGGGTCGCGGTCGTGCTGCTGGAACTGGCCATGGGGCTTGGCCCCGCCCTGGGGTTGTCCGGGCTGACCCTGCTCGGACTGGTGGCCGGTGGCTTCAGGCTCGAGCGGCGTGACCTCGGTCGGCAGGAGCGCGACCAGGCGTTCGCTCGCGAGCTGCTGCACCATTATCCCGGTGCGGTGATGCTGGTCGACGGCGAGGGCGTGGTCCGGCAGGTCTGCCCGCAGCTCGAGCAGCGGACCGGGCTTTCGCCCGAGTCGCTGCTGGGCCGTCGCCTGGCCGGCCTCGACGTCGATCCGCTCGACGGCACCCTCAAGCACGCGCTGGATGACTGTCTGGCAAGCGGTGAGCCCTGGCAGGGGGTGGTGCGCTGCAACACTGGGGGCGATGCCGCCAGCACCTATCAGGAAGCCGTGCTGCAGCCGCTGACTTACCCCGATGGCAGCCTCCGGGTGCTGGTGCTGATGCGCGACATCACCCAGGCGTGGCGTTCGCGGCTGGCCGACCAGAGCGAGCTGGCGCACCTGCGACACCTGCTGGGCCAGGTGCCGGCGGTGGTCTACCAGTCCTGCCGCGATCCCCGTGGCCGGCTCACCTTCTTTCATATCAGCGAGGGCATTCGTACCCTGTGCGGACTGACCCCTCAAGCGGTGCTGGACGACCCCGAGCGCCTGCTCGAGCGGGTGCATCCCGATGACCAGGTGGCTGTGGAGGCTTCCGTCGCCCGGTCAGCTGTGGGGCTCAAGCTCTGGCATCTGGAGTTCCGCCTGATAAGCCTGGACGGCAGTGAGCGCTGGGTCGAGGGGCTGGCGATGCCTGAGCGTCTGGCGGGCGGCTATACCCTGTGGCACGGCGTGCTGTTCGATGCCACCCAGCGCAAGGCGAGCGAGGAGCAGCTCGGCCGCCTGGCCTATACCGACTCCCTCACCGGAGTGCTCAATCGCCGCGCCTTCTTCGAGCGCGGCGCCGACGTGCATGCCCAGGCGCGGCGTCAGCGGCGCACGCTGCCGGTGGCGATGCTCGACCTGGACCATTTCAAGCAGCTCAATGACCGCTTCGGCCACGCCGCCGGGGATCTGGCTCTGCAGTTCTTCGCCGAGGTCTGCCGCGAGAGCCTGCGCCCCTACGACCTGCTGGGGCGCCTGGGGGGCGAGGAGTTCGCGCTGCTGCTGGTGGATACCGAGGTGGATGATGCCTGGGTGATTCTGGACCGTCTGCGCGAGGCGGTAGGGGCCATCGAGCTCGACCTGGGCGGCCATGGCGTTCGCTTTTCGGTGAGCATCGGGCTTGCCTGCCTGCCGCCGGAGGGCAGCCTGGAAGCGACCCTGTCGGCGGCCGACCAGGCGCTCTACCAGGCCAAGCAGGCCGGCCGCAACCGTATCGTCAGCGTGCGGGAGCGACCAGTCGATGCGTCGACCACGCTGCCACATTGAGCGTTCGGGGTGGCTGGCCGGGGTTGAGTCGGGCAGGATAGAGCTCCAAGGTTTCAACATGATACCTTCGCTATCTGGCTCAAGGAGACTGTGACGATGCCCGACCTTTCCGAGAGTGTCCGTCTGTCGGCAGCCTGTGCCGACGTCGGCAGCCACCTGGCCAGCGTCGGGCGGGCTCGTCACCTGCCCCTCTGCCTCCCGCTTCCCACCCTGCTGGCGCGGGGGGCTGGCGTCGGGCGTGAGGTGCGGATCGAGAGGATCGTCAACCGAGTGGTCTGCTGAGACGAGGCGCCGTCACATGCTGCTACTCGACGAGCTGTTGCTGACCCTTGCCCTGGTTACGACTGCGGCACTGGCGCTGTTCGACCGCCAACTGATCCGCGCCTGTGCGCTGTTCGTGCTCTTTGCCCTGACGGTCGCGCTGGCCTGGTGGCGGTTGGGTTTCCCCTGGCTGGCGCTGTTGGAGGTACTGCTGGGGGCGGCGCTGACCGGCGCCTTTCTGTTCCATGCGCTGGGTGTCATGCCCTGGGCGCGTGCCCCCCGGGGGAGGCTGTCACGCTGGCGGGATCCGGTACCGCTGAACTGGCGGCGTGGCTTTTTCCGTCTGCTGCCGGCACTGGCCGCCGTAGGCATGCTCGGCATTGCGCTGGCCTCTCTGCCTGCCATCAATGAAGCACCGGGGCCGCTACGGCTGTCCGGCACGGTGCTGTTCGGTCTGGGGCTCTGGGCCTTCGCCCTGCAGCGCCATCTGCTGCGCCGCCTGCTGGCCTTCAACATCATCGGCACCGGCATTTTCCTGCTGCTGATGTCTCTGGCGCGCGAGGTGTCACCGGCGGCGGGTCAGGGACTGGTGATCACCGGGCTGGTCGTGGCGCTGCTGGGCACCATGCTGGGGGCCCTGCTGATCCGTCGTCTCAATGGTCTGGACGGGCGGCGTGTGATGGCGTCGATGAAGAACGGGGGTGGGCCATGATCGAGCGACTGGGACTGATGGCCACCCAGCCGGCCCAGCCGGGCATCAGTGCGGTCGTGCTGCTGCTGTTGGGCCTGCCGCTGTTGCTCGGCGTGCTGGGTGCTTGGTTCCGGCCCTTACGGGGGGGCGTGGTCGCCAGCGTGTCACTGCTCCCGCTGCTGGCGACTGCCTGGCTGCTGCTGAAGGTCAGCACCCACGGGGTTCAGGCCTGGACCCTGGACGTGGGGCCGCTCGCCCTGCACTTGCGGATCAACGGCCTGACGCTGCTGCTGCTGCTGCTGACCCAGGCCCTGACCCTGGCCAGTGCGGCCTATGCGCCCGGCTATCTGAGGGTCGCGGTGAAAGAGCGCAGCGCCGGAGGGGCCTGGCTGTGGCCGCTGCTGGGGACGATGGTCGCCAGCCTGTCGCTGATCTGGCTGGCAGCGGATCTGCTGACCCTCTACGTGGGCCTGGAGCTGATGGGGCTGGCGGCGGTGGGGCTGATGCTGCTGCCGGGGCACGTGGAGGCCCTGGCGGCGGGGATGCGCTATCTGCTGCTGGCGCTGGTCGGCTCGCTGGCCTTCCTGCTGGGTGTGGCCCTGCTGCTGGGCGGCTGGGGGCGGCTGGACCTGGCTGGTCTGGCAACTGCGGTCGAGCCCGGCCCGCTGCTGTGGGTGGCCATGGCGCTGCTCAGCGCCGGGCTGCTGCTCAAGGCGGCGGCCTTTCCGCTGCACACCTGGCTGGCGCCGGTGCACGCCTCGGCCTGGACGCCGGTCAGCGCCCTGCATGCGGCCCTGGTGATCAAGGCCTCCTTCTTCATTGCCCTGCAGCTGTGGCTGGTGCTGGTGCCCGACGCCGCCGTGGCCGCCTGGCTGGTGGGGGGCATGGGGACGGCAGCGGTGGTCTGGGGTGGGCTGATGGCCTGGCGGGCAGCCAAAATCAAGGACGTGGTGGCCTGGTCCACCGTCTCGCAGCTCGGCTATCTGCTGCTGGCATTTCCGCTGCTGATCGGCACGACGCCAGCGGTGGCGGCCATCGCCTGGGAGGGCACCTGGCTGCAGTTGGTGGCCCACGCGCTGGCCAAGGCCGCCATGTTTCTGGCCGCCGGTAACCTGATTCTGTTCACCGGCGAGTGGCGAGTGGAGGGCCTGGCCGGGGCCAGCCGCCGCTTTCCCCTCGCCTTGCTCAGCTTCGGCATCGCCGCGATCAGCCTGGTGGGGCTGCCGCCGAGCGCCGGCTTCACCGCCAAGTGGCTGCTGCTGCATGCCGCCCTGGCCGCCGGTCACTGGCCCTGGCTGCTGGTCCTGGCGGTGGGCACCCTGCTCAGTGCCGCCTACGTCTTCCGGCTGTTTCGCTTCTCCTTTATCGAGGATGCTCCCCACTTCGGCTTGCGAAGGGTGCCCGGGGGGATGGATCTGATTGCCCTGCTGCTGGCGCTCGCCGCTCTGCTGCTGGGGTTGGTGGCCCAGTGGCCGTTGGGGCTGCTGAGCATGACGGGAGGCGCGCCATGAGTCAGGCCTGGCTGCCGTTGGCCACCCTGGCCACCTCGTTGCTGGTGGCGCCGGTGATCTTCGCCCTGCCGGAGCGCGCCTGGTGGGCCAGAGCGGTGCTCAACCTCGCCGCCGCCCTGGCCAAGCTGGCGCTGGTGGTGGTGATGGTGGTGGGACTCTACCAGGGGCGCGACTTCGTGTTCGGCTTCACGGTGGTGGAGGGCGTGAGTTTCCTGCTCAAGGTCGATGCCCTGGGCATGATGTTTGCCGGGCTGTCGTCGCTGCTGTGGCTGGCCACCACCGTCTACGCCATCGGCTACCTGGAGGAATCGTCCAACCGCAAGCGCTTCTTCGGCTTCTTCAGCCTCTGCGTGGCCAGTACCATCGGTATCTCGCTCGCCGGCAACCTCTTCACCTTCCTGCTCTTCTACGAGATGCTCACGCTCTCCACCTATCCGCTGGTGGTGCATCGCGGTAACCCCAAGGCGCTGGCCGCCGGTACCCTCTACCTGCGCTATACCCTGACCGCAGGGCTGGTGTTGCTGCTGGGGGTGGTGGCGCTGCATGTCCTGGTGGGCGAGGTGGTGTTCGGCGAGCGTGAGGTGTTGACGGCGCTGGCCGCGGAGCAGAGCCCGCTGCTGATCGGGCTCTTCCTGGTGCTGCTGCTGGGGCTGAGTGTCAAGGCGGCGCTGGTGCCGCTGCACGGCTGGCTGCCCCGGGCCATGGTGGCGCCGGCGCCGGTCAGCGCGCTGCTGCATGCGGTGGCGGTGGTCAAGGCCGGGGCCTTCGGCATCGTGCGCCTGGTCTATGACGTCTACGGCATCCAGCTGACCTTCGAGCTGGGGCTGCTCGGGGTGCTCACGGGGCTGGCCTGCGTGACCATCCTCTACGGCTCGCTGCGTGCCCTGGCCCAGCAGGAGCTCAAGCCGCGGCTGGCCTTCTCCACAGTCAGCCAGGTCTCCTATATCGTGCTGGGCATCAGCCTGTTCGGCCCCTTCGGCACCATCGCCGGGATGGTGCACCTGATGCACCAGGGGTTGATGAAGGTCACGCTCTTCTACTGTGCCGGCAATTATGCCGAGGAACTGGGGATTCGTCGCATCGATGAGCTCGACGGGGCGGGGCGGCGCATGCCGCTCACCAGCCTGGCCTTCACCCTCGGGGCGCTGGGCATGATCGGGCTACCGCCGGTGGCCGGCTTCATCAGCAAGTGGTACCTGGGCCTGGGGGCGGTGCAGGCCGGCATGCCCTGGGTGATCGCCGTGCTGGTGGCCAGCAGTCTGCTCAACGCCGCCTACTTCCTGCCCATCCTGCATCGCCTGTGGTTCCGGCCCGGACCGGCACATGGGCTTGGCCAGTGGCCCGCCGAGCGGCGCCTGGGTCGCTTCGAGACCAGTGACTGGCTGCTGTGGCCGACAGTGGCCACGGCGCTGTTCAGCCTGTTGGCCGGCCTGCTGGCCGGGCTCCCCTTCAGTCCGCTGGATCTGGCGACCCTCGTGGCCACCGAGGAGTACCTGCCATGATGCCCGGACTGCTGATCGCGCTGACCGTGGCTTGGCCGCTGCTGGTGATGCTGCGTAATCCGCTGCGGCTGATGATGGAGCATGACGCCCTGTGGCGACCGGGACACCGGCCGCTACTGCTGGATGCGCTGTGGGCTTCGGCGCCGCTGCCGGCGCTGGTCCTGGCGCTGTGGCCCGGCGAATACACGCTGGTGATGGAGGGTTGGCTGCTGGGGGGGCTGTGGCAGCTCGACGAGGCACGTCGCCCCTGGCTGATGTTCAGCGCCCTGCTCTGGACAGTGGCGGGCCTCTATGCCCGCGGTTACCTGGCCATCGAGCAACAGGCCGCCGAAGCCGGCGATGGCGATAGCTTCCGTCGTCTGCTGGGCCTGGCAATGCTCTGGCCGCTGACGCTGGCCGGTAACCTGCTGTTGATCTTGGCCGAGGATATTCCCAGCTTCTATCTGGGCTTTGCGGTCATGACCTTCTCCGCCTACGTCCTGGTGGTGCATGCCGGCAATCGCGATGCCTGGCTGGGAGGCCGGTCTTATCTGATCATGGCGCTATTCGGTGAGGCGCTGATTCTCGGTGGGCTGCTGTGGGCGGTCGGCACGGTGGAGACGGTGACCCTGTCCGGCCTGCGTGAGGGGATCGCCGGGGCCGAGCAGGGGGGCTGGATAGCCTTGCTGCTGTGGCTGGGCTTCGGCGTCAAGGCGGGGGTGGCGGGGCTGCACGTGTGGCTGCCGCTGGCCCACCCGGTCGCGCCCACCCCGGCCAGCGCCGTGCTCAGCGGGGTGATGATCAAGGCGGGATTGTTCGGCTGGCTGAGTACTCTGCCGCTGGGCGATCCCACCGCCGGGCTGGAGAGCCTGGGGCGTGGGGTGATCGTCATGGGCTTGCTGGGGGCCTTGGGTGCCGCGCTGTTCGGCGTGACCCAGCGCCACCCCAAGGCGGTACTGGCCTACTCCAGCATCAGCCAGATGGGCATGCTCACCGCCCTGGTCGGGGTCGGTCTGGCGACTCCCGGTCTATGGCCCGCGCTCTCGGCCACCGTGGTGCTGTTCGCCGCCCACCATGGTATGACCAAGGGGGCGCTGTTTCTGGGCGTTGGCATCAGCGAGCATCCGCCGCGGCTGCCCATCTGGCTGCTGTGGGCCTTGCTGGTGCTGCCGGCGCTGTCGCTGGCCGGGGCGGTGGTGTCTGGACTCTCCACCAAGTGGACCCTGAAGGCCGCACTCTACGATGGTGGCTACGCGAGCCTGGTGGCCTGGCTGAGCCTGGCCGCGGTGGGCACCACCCTGCTGATGGCGCGCACGCTATGGCGTCAGTGGCAGGAGCGGGGACACCACCACACGCCCTGGCGGGCGCCCATGCCGCTGGCCTGGTTGTTCGCGGTGCTGGCGGCGGCCGGAGTGCCGCTCTGGTTGCCCCTGGCGGAAGGGGGCGCGCAATGGCCGCCGCTCGAGGCGCTGCCCGGCCTGCTGTGGCCGGTGGCGGTGGGCGTGGCCCTGGCACTCGTCCTTGGCCTGGTAGCGCTCCGCGTCGACTGGCGTGTCAGCCGGCGGCTGCGCCCTGGCGACCTGTGGTGGGGTTATGCGGCTCTGGCGCACCACCTGCTCAATGGCCTGGTGCACAGGGGGCGGGTCATCGAGAGGCGCGCTTCACGACTGCGCGCACGACTGGTGGCGAAGGAGCAGCGGGCGATGGTCGCGCTCACCGAGCTGGCCCGCTACGAGCGAAGCTTTCGGCGGTTGGCGGTGCCGCTGATGATCGCGGTGGCCGTGCTGCTGTTGATCGGGTTCTGGCTGGGGTAGGGGCCTGCCCCAGCCAGTGGTATAGAGATTTGGCAAGAGAGGGTATCTAGAGCAGTTCCTCACCGGCCAGGGCCAGCCGCGAGCGCTCCACGCTTCTCAACGTCACGTGACCGGCGTGGGGCCAATCGCGGAAGCGCTGCACCACCGCCGCCATGCCGCAGGTGTTGGCGGTGAGATAGGGGGTGTCGATCTGCCCCACGTTGCCCAGGCAGACGATCTTGGTGTTGCGCCCGGCGCGGGTCAGCAGCGACTTGAGCTGCTTGGGGGTGAAGTTCTGGGCCTCGTCGATGATCAGGAAGGTGTCGTTGAGGGTGCGGCCGCGCATGAAGCCCGGCGCGCGGATCTGCACCCGGGAGCCGATCAGGGTGCGGGTGGCATCCTCGTTCCAGCTGGTGCTGCCGTCGTGCTCGTCACGCAGCAGGTTGTCCATGTTGTCGTGGAAGGCGCCCATCCAGGGCGACATCTTCTCCTCCTCGGTGCCGGGCAGGTAGCCGATGTCCTCGCTCATGGAGATCGGCGCCCGGGTGAAGACGATGCGCTCGAAGCGCTTGGCATCCAGGGTCTGCTGGAAGGCCGCCGCCAGGGTCATATAGGTCTTGCCGGTACCGGCACTGCCGGCGATGGTGACCAAGTCGATGTCGTCGTCCAACAGCAGGTTGAGGGCGAAGTTCTGGCGGCTATCGTGGGCGTGGACTCCCCAGGCGCAGGCCTTGTGGCGGTAGTTGGTGAGCAGCTGCAGCCGGGCCTGGCCGGGATTCATCTCGCGCACGATGGCCTCGAAACCGGCGCCGTTCTCGCTGTCGGAGACCAGCATGCCCAGGTGCCAGTCGTTGGGCAGATCGCCTTTCAGCTGGTAGAAGGTGTGATGGTCGACGCGCTCGACCTCGACCTCCACGTCGAGCGCCTCCCAGGGGCCGTTGCCGCTGGTGTCGGTGTCGGGGTAGATGCGCACCCCGTCGAGCATGGCATCGCTGTCGCTGAAGGCGCGATCGGTGAGGTAGTCCTCCACTGGCACCCGCAGGGCGGCGGCCTTGACCCGCAGGTTGATGTCCTTGGTGACCAGGATCACCGAGGCATCGGGGCGTTCGTCACGCAGCCGGCAGGTTTCGGCCAGCAGGCAGTTGTCGGGGCTCTCCTCCAGGTGCTCCAGCGGCTCGAGTTCGGGATAGCAGAGGAAACGCAGCCGGCCCAACGGCGTGCCGCCGGCACGCGGGATGGGGATGCCGCGCTGAATCTCATCGAAGGTCACTTGATTGGTCAGGTCGGAGAGGGTGCGGCTGACCTGGCGGGCGGTGCGGGCGATCTCGCGCATGCCGTTCTTGTGCTTGTCGAGTTCCTCGAGCACGGTCATGGGAATGACCACCTCGTGTTCCTCGAACTGATACAGGGCAGCGGGGTCGTGAAGCAGGACGTTGGTGTCCAGCACGTAGAGCCGCTTGGCTTTCTTGTCGAGTCGTACCATCGGGGCAGTGCTCCTGGGTTGACGGCACCTTCGACACTGGCACTGACACCTTACCGTCATATGACAGTCGGGCTCCCTCGTGGCCAGTGTCACCTGCGTTGCATGGCCTCCTCTTTTGCGCGGTACATGACGTTATGACATCAGCATGAAGCCTCGGCTCCGCGGCTACCGTCGATGATTTCAACGCTAGCGGACCGGCTGGCCGGCCGGGGCAGGCCCGCAGCGTGAGAGCATGACGCCTTGGTGGCGGCTATGGTGATAGTGGCGACACCGGCCCGATCCGTCTGACGGCAGGCGGCGGGCGCTGGCTGCATCCACTTCCAAGCACAAGGCGAGGCGTGATGAGCAAACCGGTCATTTCCGACAACAAGCCGATCAAGACACCCCTTGAGAAGGGCAAGACCTACACCTTCTGCATGTGTGGTCGCTCCGGTGACCAGCCGTTTTGCGACGGCTCCCATGCGGGAACGGGGATCAAGCCCAAGCAGTTCACCGTCGAGCAGGATGGCGATGCCTACCTGTGTCGATGCAAGCACTCCAAGAACCTGCCCTACTGCGACGGGACGCACAAGGCGTTCGGCAGTGACCAGGTGGGGCAGGAGGGGCCAGGCGCCGGCGGCGACGACAGGGTGATCGCCAAGGCGACCGAGGAGGAGCCTACGGTGGCGTTCATCCACCAGCTGGCCGAAGAGGGGCTCTCCAAGATGGGGCCCCACGGCCCCATCACCTCCATGGGCGTGCCGCGCCACACCCTGCCGCACTGGGACGACCTGCAGCTGATGGCGGCCCAGCTGGCGACCCGGCCGCTGATGGAGGACGCCGACGTGGCCACCGAGCTGGTCATCGGCCCCGAGGCCAACAAGCCGCTGACCCTGAAGATCCCGCTGCTGGTCTCCGACATGAGCTTTGGCGCGCTCTCCGAGGAGGCCAAGATCGCCCTGGCCCGGGGTGCCGAGATGGCCGGCACCGGCATCTGCTCCGGCGAGGGCGGCATGCTGCCCGAGGAGCAGGCCGAGAACTCGCGCTACTTCTACGAGCTGGCCAGCGCCAAGTTCGGCTACCGGGAGGAGCTGCTCGAGCGCGTGCAGGCCTTCCACTTCAAGGGCGGGCAGGGCGCCAAGACCGGCACCGGCGGGTATCTGCCCGGCATCAAGAACCGGGGCAAGATCGCCCAGGTCAGGGGGCTCGAGGAGGGGACCGACGCGACCTCGCCGCCCACCTTCGAGGATCTCGTCTCGGTGGCCGACTTCCGCGCCTTCGCCGACCGGGTGCGGGAGATCACCGGCGGGGTGCCCGTGGGCTTCAAGCTCAGCGCCAACCATATCGAGCGGGATATCCAGTTCGCCCTGGATGCCGGCGCCGACTACCTCATCCTCGATGGGCGCGGGGGCGCCACCGGGGCGGCGCCCGAGATATTTCGCGACCATATCAGCGTGCCGACGATCCCGGCGCTGGCGCGCGCCCGTCGCTACCTGGACGCCCAGAAGGCCAGCGGCCGGGTGACGCTGATCATCACCGGCGGCCTGCGCCTGCCGATCGACTTCGTCAAGGCGCTGGCGCTGGGGGCCGACGGCATTGCGCTGTCCAACAGCGCCATCCAGGCGGTCGGCTGCGTGGCGGCGAGGATATGCCACACCAACAACTGCCCGGCCGGCGTGACCACCCAGAACGAGGAGCTGAGACAGCGGCTCGACGTCGACCGCTCCGCCCAGCGCCTGAAGACCTTCTTCGAGGCCTCCACCCAGCTGATGCAGGTGATGGCCCGGGCCTGCGGCCACGACGCCCTGAGCCAGTTCCACCAGGACGACCTGGCCACCTGGCACCGGGAGATGGCCCTGCTTACCGGGGTGAACTACGCCGGCGTGACGTCGCCCACCGGGAGATAAGCCCTGGCGCTCCCGGTCTCCCACACCATGGCGGGGCTCTTGCTGCTGGCCTGGCTGCTGGGGGCGCCCCCATCGTGCTGGCGTCCCTGGCCCCCCAAGTCCGTCACAGCACCTCTCAGCATTGGCATCGTGGAGCAGGTCGGCGGCTCGCTGTCGCTGATGCTCGGCGGGCTGCTGATCACCGGGGTGCTGACCACTATCTTCGTCTCCTTGCTGGCTCGCCTGCTCAAGATCGACGATTCGCGAATCCTGGGGTTTGCCCTCGGCGTGAACGGCCACGCCGTGGGCATCGTGCGCGCCTTCGAGCTCGGCCCCACCGCCGCGCCTTCGCCTCGCTGGGCATGAGGGGATCTTCACCGCGCTGTTGCTGCCGCTGGTATGGCGGCTGCTGGGGCTGTAGAAAGGTCCTCCGCAGACTGAGTGAAACGGCTTTGTGGGAGGTCGCTTTAGCGCGCGACCAGCGGAAGCGGTCCTGTTCTGGTGGAGACTACCTTGCTTCGGTGGGCACCGAAGTAGGGGATGAAGGGCAGGAATCGAACGAGGCTGTGTGAAAACGCGCTGGCCGCTATACTTTGCCCAGATCCGCCGAGGAAGTGGCGATGAAGCGATTCGTGGTAGGAGAGGCCCGAGACCAAAGCGACCATGCCGGCGAAGGCAGCAGGCTCGACGATTGATATATGTTGTCGATCTGTGCTGAGTATTTAGAGATATCAATGGGATGAAAGGCAGTAGAGCGCGCATCATAAATGCTGAAAATTACGGCAGAAAATGGTATTCGAAGAGAGGTTCCAGGTGAAGATAAAAGATTTGATTGATGAGGCAGAATCGCTCCCAGTGGAAGAACGAGCGCTCGTTGTAGATTCGCTTCTTCGAAGCCTCAATCCGCCGGAATCCAAGATTGATGAGAAGTGGGCATCGGTGGCGAAAAAACGTTTGAAGGAGGTCCGCTCGGGCGCGGTCGAAACGGTCCCTGGCGAAGATGTGTTCGCCAAGATTTGGAATGATCGCACGCAATGAGCTTCCGTTTTCATCCTGAAGCCGCGCATGAGCTTCGTGAGGCCGTCGAGTATTATGAAGACATCGATCCTGGCCTCGGATACGACTTCTCCGTTGAGGTTTATTCCGCGATTCAGCGAGCCGTAGCTTATCCGCTGGCATGGCCGGTTCTCGTTGGTGACGTCCGGCGGGCTTTGGTTCGACGATTTCCTTATGGGGTACTGTATTCCGAGGAAGAAGACACGCTGCTGATCGTTGCTGTCATGAACCTTCATCGGGAACCGGGTTACTGGAAAGGTCGGCGTTAAATGCCAAGCGATGCCGGCGTTCGCCCCTCGCGCAGTTGATCCTCGGAGCGGCAAAAGCCCGAAACATGTCCATGTAAGATATTGCTTGCATGGCGTAAGTTAAAGCCCACGCCGACGCAACCGAGATCAAAATTCATGGCCGGTAACGTGGATTTACACCGTGGAAGGCGGTAGGTTGGAGCTAAGCGGGCTGAAGCAGGGGCCTCGAGCCGATATCTTACAGGCGGGCTGATACCTTGGATTACTCGATCATCTTTGAAGCCGCAAGGCCGCTGCCAAACGGGGCGAGAGGGCAGGCAACCGCTTCTGGGGATGCTCGTCATATCCCAAGTGCCGAGAGGTGCAGGATGCGATATAGCGCGGATAAGGTGCATGGGGCGAGGGTGCCTGTTTTCTATCCAAGCCACCATCGCCGGCATCGACGCACTGTTGGAGGTCGCTTTAGCGCGCGACCAGCGGAGGCAACCTTGGCCGGATGGAGGCGAGTTGGCATCGGAGGGCACCGAAGTAGCAGACGAAGGGCCAGGAACGATACAGGTTGGTCATCGCGATGATTTTTGTGGGAGGCCGATTTATCGGGCGAAGGACCGCTATCGACCCAAAGCAGCCATGCCGGCAAAGACAGCATGCTCGTTCATCGGGGATATGTGGCATGCACGACGATCGGTATAATACTGCCAAGCTATACTTAATTCCATTTGTTTTCAATAAGACAAGAGATGGTCGGGCGCGCAAAATAACATTGTTGAACGCGCGTGCGCGTCCAAGTGGAATATCGAGCATGCTACATGATGCAACTGTTAGCACTAAATATTGAGAATCAGTGCATGGAAGAATCGAAGAAAAAGTATTTATCTGAGTATGCGGTAAACCTTTGCTCTGCAAGATGGCTTTTGACATCTTCCAGTCAGTTTATGTCCGGCGGAACTATGGGGCCGCAGGAGCAGGGGGTAGCAAACAACTGCCATATCTATGTCATAGGAAAAACGCCAGCTATTTCCTATTGCAAGGATTCGTTTAGGTATGAGAACGGTATTCTATCCGGAAAGGTAATCTATCGAATCGAAGGGGTTTTAAGAGAAAAAGCCTTTTCATTTGAATTTCCACTGATGGATGGCGCAACAGAAGTAAGGCTTTCAAGCTACCCTCATCGAGAAGTGGTGACGCTAGATGAGAGAAAAAATGAAATAAGATATCTGCCTGCCAGTGTTGTTTGCATGGGGACTGGATGGCACCTTGGAAATAGTGAGCTAAGCGATATAGAGGTGCTCTATGTCGGCCAAGCATTTGGAGACGGAACGAGAACTGCATTTGATAGGTTGAAGAGCCATTCGACATTGCAGAAGATCTTGGCTCAAGCTCAATACGAGTCACCAGACTATGAAGTTCAGATACTAACGTTTGAGTACGCGCCCTATAGAATAATCTCTCAAATGGACGGAAGGGCAAGAAATGTTATCTCAGATTATCGAGATATGGACAGGTTTAGGGGTATCATTAACAATCACTTATCAGAGCGCGAGCAAATATGCCTGGTTGAAGCAGGGTTAATTAGGTATTTTCAGCCTCGCTACAATGAGATCTATAAAGACAACTTTCCTAGTGACAAACATAAAATTTTAGAGAGTTGTTATGATTTGGATTTCTCTGGTCTAATCGTAGAAATCAATACTGATGAGTTAAGATATCGTCTTTTCTCTCCAACTATAAAACCAAATCATCACCACATCTGTCAAGTAGATCTGCTCGACCCAGAAAAGCGCTGGGGTTTTTTTCATTTCGGTAGGGGTGATGGATCTTTCTTTAAAACGCCAGATGTCATCGTGCGGAAGTAATGTGCTAACAAATTGCTGCACGCGGAAAACTTCCTCGCTTCGCTCGAAATTTTCCGGTGAGCAAAACGTTAAAAGTGCTAGGAGAGTGAATGACCTGGTTTCAGCAATTATTGGCTCTGATTCTCGCCCCAACTCTAGTCGTGGCGGCGATGACCTGGATTCTACGTGCGCTTTTTTCGCAGGCGCTTTCAAGAGATATAGAGAAACTAAAGTCTGAGCTAAAAACGGAAGCGTTCCGTGAGCAGTATAGGTTCCAGAAGCTGCATGAGAGGCAAGCGGAAGTAATATCGGATTTATATGCGCGTATGGTGCATGCGGAAAGAAAGATGGGGCAACTAACATCAAGATTCAGGCCTGTCTACCCGTCTCTTGAAGGACAAAAAGGTGAGGCTGCAAAGGCATGTGACTCGTTTGCAGATTTTTTCAGAGAGCACAGACTATATTTGCCCGAAGAAACTGCGGAGAAAGTCCAAAAATTAGTTGACCTGCTTGCGGAGATTTTTATCGATATTGATTGTGCTCAACCTGGAGACGAGTATCAACCTTCCAATGCTGATGATTGGCGTGAAGCCAATGAACGAATGGAAAATCAGGCCAGGCCAGCGAAGAAAGAACTGGAGAAGCAATTTAGAGGCCTTCTCGGTGTGGAGTGAATAGCATTGTAACCAAGCAATGCACGCGACAAGCGCATGATTGCAGCATTATATTATCTTCGCCTAAATGAGCGCTTCTAGCCGGATGCTGAAGTTCAGGCTGCGCTCATATAACTGGTTCGGCAGTTGACGACCTAAAGTTAACATCCCTATATAGGGAGCAAGCACATTCATAGGCGTTGTACAGTATGCGTAGTGATTGTGCATATGCTATACTCAGTGCCTCAAAATTTCAGTAAGGTTTGGGCAGGATATGTGCAGAATAATATTTTTCAGCATGCGAGCTTGTTCCTCCAGTATTAGGGTGTTATCTAATGCCTGTTGGTCGTTGAGTGAATATCCGCTGTCGCAGTGCAGGTGTTAAAGTTGAAATTAACGAAGAGGGTAGAATCATCAGCAAGCGCTTTGATCCGGAAGGTCAGATTGATGACCTAAATGGTCTTAACAGGGATTTGGATAGTCTGGCCACTCGCATGGATCGGGAGCTTCAGGACTCGCCTGCTGTTCAGATGGCGCGTGACCTTCAAGAGTCTCCGTTGATGCGCATGGCTCGGGAGTTTCAAGACTCGCCCGCTGTTCAGATGGCGCGTGACCTTCAAGAGTCTCCCCTGATACGCATGGCTCGGGAGTTTCAAAACTCACCTGCTGTTCAGATGGCGCGTGACCTTCAAGAGTCTCCGCTGATACGCATGGCTCGGGAGTTTCAGGACTCGCCCGCTGTTCAGATGGCCCGTGACCTTCAAGAGTCTCCGTTGATGCGCATGGCTCGGGAGTTTCAAGACTCGCCCGCTGTTCAGATGGCGCGTGACCTTCAAGAGTCTCCGTTGATACGCTTGGCTCGGGGGTTTCAAGACTCACCTGCTATTCAGATGGCGCATGACCTTCAAGAGTCTCCGCTGATATGGATGGCTCGGGAGTTTCAAGACTCGTCTGCTGTTCAGATGGCCCGTGACCTTCAAAACTCTCCTGACACACGGGTGTTGAGTGGGCTGGAGTTTTCCTCCCTTATGGGTGCACTTCCGCGGCTTACGGGGACACCCTTCGATCCTGAACTCATACGCCAAGCTGTTGCTATCGCTCAACATGCCGGTTACCGAGAGAAGACCGGACATGCTGAAATACCAGAGGAGCTTGCAGCCGTAGAGGCGGAGCTGAACCGCCTAGGCCAAGGTGGCCTGGATTTCTCCTCTCTCTCCGAAAGCGGGCGCCGCGCTCTAGCTTGGCTTTTTTATTGGATAGTTTTGCCGTTCCTGATGAACATGGCGGCAGCGATGGCTCTGGAACGGTTCAGTGAAAGAGCAGCCGTTAGCGAAGGTGTTACTACTCCTCATGGAGCCAAGATGCTTGCCCGGTGTAGCAATGAACTGGAGAGGGAGATATTCGCCGGGTGCCGTGTAGTGACGGGTGACGGATTGCGGCTTAGAGCTGGGCCGAGTATGAAAGCGAAAGTCATGACTAACCTGCCGCTGGGAAAAATTATAGTGGTGTTGGATTCCTCCGAGCGGGCATGGCTTCTTGTAGAAGTCGACATTGAGGGTGATCGGATTGAGGGGTGGGTTGCGCGTAGGTACACCACGAAGTTCAGGTAGTGCCTCAGCTAGTTCGGACCTTTCGGCCACTTTTGTGTGTCCTGCTTGTGATTTTCGGTTGATACCATTATATCAGTGCTCACTGAACGACCGCTCCTGGCCGGATAGCGACGGCATAGCCGCTATGCCGTCGCATGTTCCTGTTAGACCTCTGTTTGCTCAGCCATGATCAATGCGTCATCCACCTCAATTCCTAGGTATCTGACGGTACTTTCGAGTTTAGTATGGCCCAAGAGAAGTTGAACGGCTCTCAGGTTTTTCGTTCGGCGGTAAATTAACGATGCCTTGGTGCGTCGCAACGTGTGAGTACCATAGGCCGAAGGCTCCAGGCCAATGGCGGTTACCCAGGATTTAACGATGCGCGCGTACTGCCGCGTAGACAAGTGACACGAGCTGCTCAGGCGACTTGGAAACAAGTAGTCATCGTTACGGAGATGTGCGAGCTGCATCCACTCTTCTAAGACAGTGCGAGTCTGCTCGGTTATCTCAAACTGTACTGGCCTCTTCGTTTTCTGCTGCGTGACGATGGCTCTTGAAGTCACATGGTTGCCATGGGATACATCTCGGACGCGTAACTTGACTAAGTCACAGGCTCGTAGTTTACTATCGATCGCGAGCTCAAATAGCGCCAGGTCTCGTGTCTTATCAGCAAGCTGCAGTCTGACACGAATGGCCCAAATGTCTTTGAGGCGAAGCGGGGTTTTCTGACCAACCAGCTTGCCTTTGTTCCAAGGCTCGCGGGTAGCTGTTGTTGATGTGTTCATGGTATGGACCTCCTCGGGTGGAATGTATAGGATGGTCCAGAACATGCTCGACGTGTGCTGGAGCCTGCAGTCGGTCGCTCTTAGACCCAAAGCTGACATGGTGGCAAATGCAGCCTGCATGTTCACCCATGTTATTCATCGCCACGAATAGGAGGCTTGCATGCCAAGAAGAATAAGCCCCTCACAAATGCGCAGTAAGCTGAGGCAGGCACAAAATAAGCAGAAGCAGGCTGTTGCCAAATATAATCGTGAGGTTCGGCAACATAATCAGAAAGTTAATCAAGCAGTTAATAAATACAATAATGAAGTCAGAAAACACAACGCTAGGGTCCGGGTTAATCGACAGAAGATCGATTCCGAGCTTCGAAAAATGAAGTCGTCTGGCTCCTCCAATTATCAGATCGTTAGAAGTTCTGCGATAACCCTCAATACCTATTACGAGCAGTTAGATGCGAAAGAGAGCGATTTTGAGAAATCCAGCTTTGGTTGTGACTTTTTGGATCGATCTGAGAAGGAAAATGCAAATAGCTTAGCTCTCTCAAATATACTCGAATCTGAATCTCAAGATAGTGAATTGGATCAATCTGACCTGCTTCGTACAGAGATAGACGAGATGCTTCAAGAGTTATCCCCTGAGTTGAGCAATCGCTGGAAGGGTGCGTTATTCTCGTTGAACCCAGAGAACCCGGATGCAGCTCGACACTTCTGTACGAGTGCAAGAGAAGTTTTTGTGCAAATATTGGACATCAACGCACCTGACGACAAAGTGATCGAAAAATTACCGGGTTGCGATAGGACTCCTCAAGGCCAACCTACGCGAAAAGAGAAAATAAAGTATTTGCTGGGACGTTCTGGGATACTGACAGAAGAAGCAATAAATTTTGTCGATGAGGATGTTAAAAATGTATTAAGCCTCTTCCGTGTCTTTAATGATGGTACTCATGGATCATCCGGAAAATTCGGTATTACTAAGTTGCTGTCTATAAAAAATAGGGTTGAGGATGGAATTATTTACCTCTTCTCAATATGTCGACATGCATAACCAGCCATGCGCCGGATGCCATAACCTCAGCTTCGCTACGGCTTTTTCATCGGTGATGGAAAACGTTATAAGACTCTATCAATACATAGGACAACATGAATAACGACACTGGCCACCGACGATACTTGAAACAGCTTCTGCATCATGGATCTGTGTATTTGGGCGCAATATCCTTTGTGCTGGTTCTCGTGCTCCCGGTGTTTTTGGAGATATCTGATTATGTGTCGTTTGTTTTATATTTTGGTGGGGTCGCTGCATTCTATTGGGCTGGCTATAAAACCTGGAAAGAAAGCTTGCCATTGGAAGAGAGCGAGCCTCTTGTCCTGAAAGCTGACAGAGGCACTGTTACGTTTGTCTCTGGAACAGGGAGTATATTCAGGAAAAGTAAGCTATTATTCAGGCTTTCCGTTACTAATAATTCTGACAAAGCTGTTGCGCTTGACAATGTGGCTGTCAATTTAAAGAAGGATTCACCTTGGCTCAAACTGAAAGGCCGGCCAAAGCTGATTTGGGGTTCAGGAGAGTCAGTAGGCTCCTGTGCTGAAATCGGGCCAAAGGAATCCAAAATATTAGATGTAAACCTTGAGGGTGAGGGCGGCATTGAGGATCGAATTAAGTTGGCCAAAGCGTTGCGGGAAGATCCGATCGTTGGCGCTACGTTAACCGCTGAATACTTTCTGGAAGGAGAGCGCACAGCAATTGAGGTCAATTTCGAATACGATGCAGAAAAACTCATTGATCACATGCGGAGCAGCTGGAGCCGAAGCAGCTTACGAGATGCCATTAAAGAGCTAGAGCAATCAGCATAGGCTTTGGTTTCCGGCCAGAAAACTATAGCCAAGCCAGGCACGGCGACGCCTTTTTCGTTGCGGCTTAGCCTCCACTACGAAGGCGCGCATATGCTGGCAGCGCTATATATCAGGAAAAACCAATGGCCGCTTCTGGCCGATAGAGGAGCTGTAGACTATGCTGAGAGTGTGCTTGAGGAATATAACCTCCTAAAGCAACTATGCCAACCTGCATGTGCATTCAAATTAAGAATCGAGAATGCAGCTTAATTCCATGTGAGCAACGGATAGCGTTCGGTATAATAGTGTTAGTAAGCGGATGAAAGCGCTGGAGAACATGAGTAAAATATATGGTTATAGCAACTCTACATATCCTCTGTGCATTTTTTGTGATTTTCTTGATCTTTATGGTCTCGGGTTTTATAGCTGAAAATAGTAGTCGAAAGAAACTGGATGAAGTTCTAGAGAGAGCTGTTGTAGAGATGGGGTTGAGTAAGAAAGATGTGCTTGATGGAAAACACAGCTCCGAACTTGCAAGCTATCTTTCCGAAAGGTATTCATCTGATAAGTTTGTCAACCGGCTATCGGATATGTTTAGGCCAATCTTGACTTTTCTCGAAGTTGTTGGTTATTTGGCTCAGTTGGGGGTGATTGTTTTAGCAGCTTGGTTTACCTTCACCGATGACATTGAGTTTGCTAAAATTGCTTGGTTCGCTGTTCCCGTGGCATTGTTTTTCTTATTTATTAATCGAATTCTTTTCTGGGTGTGCTATTTGTTGACTGGTCGTGCAACAGGAGAAGCTAGAGACGTACGGAACATGCTCCCAGAATTAATCAAAGAAGATTAGTTTCTTATTTCCTGGAAGGTCATCAAGCACTTCAGTCCGGATCGAAATAGCTTTTAGAAAAGAGTCTGGTGTAATGTATTGGATGTGCCACAGTTAGGGCTTTTTTTATATTGTATATAATTGATTGACCGCTATTGGCCGAGTGGTGACATTTAGGCTACTCTAATGCAGGGGGCTGCAACTTGATAAGATAAAATATGGCTGATCCGGCAGCATAGTATCTTTTACACGGATGGTGGAGGACTGAATGGCAGAAAATGGAAACAGTAAACTGGCAGTGCTGATTGATGCGGATAATGCCCAGGCATCTGTTTGTGCAGAGTTGCTTGCCGAGATTTCCACGCTTGGGGTGGCCAGCGTCAAGAGAGCATATGGGGATTGGACGACAACAAACTTAAAAGGGTGGAAATCGCATTTGCATAAGCATGCTATCCAGCCTGTTCAGCAGTTTAGTTACACCCAAGGAAAAAATGCAACAGATTCATCGCTGATTATTGATGCAATGGATTTACTTCATGAAGATAGACTTGATGGCTTCTGCCTGGTTTCCTCAGATAGCGACTTCACCCGACTGGCCAATAGACTGCGTGAGAGTGGGTTAGTCGTGTATGGGTTTGGGGAAAAGAAAACCCCAGAACCCTTTGTATCCGCTTGTGATAAGTTTGTATTTACTGAGATTTTACGGAAACTTAAAGAGTCTGATAAGGCGGATGAATCTAATAACCGCGACCTTAAGGTAATTATAACATCGGCGATTGAAGCGGTATCTAGGGATGATGGCTGGGCACCTTTGTCGGCGGTTGGAAGCTATATCAATAAGAATATTCCATCATTTGATCCTCGAAATTACGGATACGATAAGCTCGGGAAATTGGTTAGGTCATTGAATTACCTAGAAATAGACGAAAGGGCTTTTGGTGAAAATTCGATGAATGTCCATATTTATATTAGGGAAAAATCGGTGTAACAAACATATGAAACGGTAAGGCTGCTTGTGCGTTATATTAGAACTCACTGAATGGCTGATTTTGGCCGGATGCCGAACTTCAGGCTACGCTGATGGAGCTGGTGCGGCAGCTGATGACCCAAAGCGGCGGGGTAGCCGGGGAAGTACCCCTATTTCTCCTGCTCACCGCTACTTTACTTTTTGTTTAAGGCGTTATTCGTTATGAAAGACAGTGCCAAGGGACGTTTCCTTCGCCGGTACACGGAGCTTCCGTTTCTGATCGACTTTCTCGAAACAAAAAAGATCACACTTCTCAATCCGAAGTCTTGGGATGATCGTAATGACTCATATTACTTGCAGCAATATGGGGAAGCTACTGGGCTTAGCTCAATCTATTCACTGTGCCTAACCGAAACTAACGAAACCTATCATCACTGGAGGGTTTTTTCACATGGAGCCAGTGGCGTTTGCATCGAGTTTCATAAAGGAATGTTTTTGGATCGCGTGAAGCGAGTGGAAGGCTTACGAGCAGAGCCAGTCATATACAGAACGTTAGATGATATGCGTTCTAAACCGCCAGAAACCGAGGAACTGCCATTTATTAAGCGACACGCCTTCGGCGATGAAATGGAGTATCGGCTTTTCGTCGCACGCACCAATCACGAGACGGTCACACTCAAGATTCCAGTTAGTCTCGACACAATCAGTCGAATCATGCTAAGCCCTTGGCTCCCTAAGGAAGTCGCAAATCAGGTTAAGTCGGCCCTTCGAGCCATACGAGGATGCAGCAAGCTAAAGATCTATAGGTCTACTTTGGTGGAGAATGAAGCTTGGAAGAAGTTCGCGAATAATGAATTATAATAATACGTGGAAAGTGGCGTTTGACCCGATTCGCACTTTTGCTTCCGTAAGGCTCTACCCGGCGCCAAAAGCACCTGAACCAAGCGTTATATCAGCACTTCCTTAAAGGCGGCTTCTGGCCGAGTGGAGAACGTTAGTCTACCCTGATGCTGAAGGGTTAAGCAGCTTATGCGCCAGAGCTGATGTCTTGGCGGCTAGTAATTCTGCTTTCTTTGATACAGGAGAAGCCCATGCAAGATATAAGACGACTTGAGGTTGGCATGACCACAAAGATTGGTACGGATCAGGTGAAGGAGCCTGAGGTGGGAAGGGAGTATGTCCGGGCGCTTGACTCCAATACTTGGCTCCTGTTTACTGAAGATCCGGCCGAGGATCGACCAGTTGTTATTCGCATTGACAGTATCGACGGTGATGTTTGCCACTGCACGGTCACAAGAAAGCTAAGTTAATAGCTGCTGTAACCTTTATTCCCGTTCTCGCCCCTCCAAGGTTTAGATTCTAACAGCCGCTGAGGCTCCAGCTAGCTTGACAGTGGGGGCCTCGGCGCACCAAGAGATGGCTAGTTCTAGCACTGTTTAACTGTAGTCGATTGACCGGTTCTTGAAGTGACCCCCTCTCGGCGGACACCCAGCATGTTGGCGATCAGCTCCTGGATCATGATCAGCTCATTGGTCGGCAAGCGATCCTGGCTTAGCAATAGCCAGCGGCAAAGCTGCTGGTCCAGGCTGTGATGCCGGTTGCATACCGCTATCTGGGCCATCTGGGTGATCAGTGCCTAGGTGTAACGCAGCAACAGATGCTGAAGCGTGGAGCCGCGATCGAATTCGTCTTTAACCCTCTGCCCCTTGAGGCAATAGGCGCTGCCGGCACCCTACACGACGGCACGGGCTCGGCGTAGTTTCACTGCCCATGAACAGCGAGATGCCGACGATCCCCTCGGCACCGACGATGGCAATTTCTGTCGAATCACCATCTTCCATGACGCATCACCTTTCCCGACTCGACCAGCTGTTAATGGCCAAGTAAAGTGACCCAGTACCGGCCAACGCTTTTGAGTGCGCCAGGCAAAGCCTGGTCATCCGGGAAACCGAGGAGGTGGAAAGGATGAGTTGAAACCCAGTGGGTGAAAG
>NZ_JABFUC010000019.1 GCF_022341425.1 Billgrantia campisalis
CCACCAGGTCCTCGGGGCGCTCGGCCACGTCCGGGTGGAGGTTGTTCATCAGCATGCGCAGCGGCGCCTCGGTGAGCCAGCTCTTGCAGCTGAGCTCGGTGCCGGTGGGGGCGGCGATCTTGCGGGACGGGTCGTGACGCGGGTCACGGTCGATGGGCTGATACTGGGTCATGAAGGCATCCTCGTTCTTGTGGCCGGACGGGTGCAGCCAAGACAGCCGCACAATCTGTATATACAGATATCGACCATTCCACGAGGTAGCGTCAAGAGGAGAAAATTTCCGAACCGCCCCAATATTAGATAAGATATTGTTTTTCATCTATAAAAAAAATATTATTGGCGAAATTGATAGACTAAAGTCTATTTGCCGAAGGGATGGAAATCGCCAAACCTTGTCAATGCTGTATATACAAGTAGCCCTTCGGACAACAACACGACGGTGGAAGCCCCCATGGAAAAACTGGCGGAATATCCCAAGAACAGAAAAAGCAGCTGGTGGAACCTGATGAAGCTGGTGATTCCCAGCGGCATCGGCATTCTCTTCTTCTTCGTACCCATCGAAATTGCCGGGCGCTCCACCATCCTCCTGGATCACCTCGTGCGCTACTGCATCGGCCTGCTGGGTGACTGGGCTCCCTGGTACGCCTTGGCCGTGATTACCGCCGGTGCCCTCTACCCCTTTATCACCGGCAGTTGGCGGCGCAGCACCACCAACCTGGTGTTTACCCTGCTCAAGGTGGCCGGGGTGGTCTTCATGGTGATGGCCATAAGCGGTGCCGGGCCTGCCCTGCTGCATGAACCCGACAAGTTGCCCTTCCTGCTCGACAAGCTGGTGGTGCCGGTCAGCCTGATCGTACCCATCGGCGCCATCTTCCTGGCCCTGCTCACCACCTACGGACTCCTGGAACTGGTTGGAGTGATCTGCCAGCCGCTAATGCGCCCGCTTTGGAAGACACCGGGTCGCTCCGCCATCGATGCGGTGGCCTCCTTCGTCGGCAGCTACTCCATTGGCCTGCTGATCACCAATCGGGTCTATACCAGTGGCATGTACTCCAACCGCGAGGCGGCCATTGTCGCCACCGGCTTCTCCACGGCCTCGGTGACCTTCATGATCGTGGTGGCGAACACCCTGAACATCATGCATGTCTGGCTGCACTACTTCTGGCTGACCCTGCTGATCACCTTCCTGATCACTGCCATTACCGCCCGTATCCCGCCAATCAGTCGCATGAGCACTGACGCCGCCAACCCTGAGCCGACAGTTCCTCGGGGGGAGCGCCTGAGTAGCGCATTCCATGCCGGATTAGAGGCTGCCCATCGTGCGCCTGGCTTGCCTCGCAACATGCTGAATAACGGACGCGAGGGACTGCTAATGGCCATGAGCATCCTGCCCTCGATCATGTCGGTAGGGTTGATCGGCCTGCTGGTGGCCACCTATACCCCGGTGTTCGACTGGCTCGGCTATGCCCTCTACCCCTTCGTGCTGCCCTGGGGGCTCGATGACGGCCTGATGCTGGCTCAGGCCACCGCCTCGGGGCTCGCCGAGCTGTTCCTGCCAGCGCTGCAGATGACCGAGGCCTCCTTCGTGGCCCGCTTCGCCACCGCCATCGTGTCGATCTCCTCGATCCTGTTCTTCTCGGCGTCGATTCCCTGCATTCTTTCCACCAACATTCCCATTTCCATTCCGCAACTGCTGGCGGTCTGGTTTATTCGCACCGCTATCGGCCTGTTCCTGGCCATCCCGGCCGGTTATCTCGTCCTTTTCCTCACGGGCTAACGCCGGTTAAAACAGCAAAGGCCACCCTTATGGGTGGCCTTTTTCTTGTGTTGCCATGCCTGTCTGACTAAAGGTGACTGACATTCACCCTGGCATTCAGCCTATAGCGAGATCCCGGGTGTAACAGCTGCGTATAGCTGATCAGCAGCTCACCAGACCAGCTGCGTCGAATCACTTTCAGACAGGCCTCACCTTCGGTAATATCCAGTAACGCAGCTTCATGTGGGCTGGGCAGAACCGCCTCAACCGAATGCTCTACGTCAGTGACAGGATAGCGTGCCACCAGAATCGCATTGGGCGTATGCCTCTCAAAGTCCTGCTGCAAATAGTCCGGGGCCAGCTTAGGATTTACATGACGCCGCTCCAACTGGATCTTGACCCCATCTTCTCGGTGCACAATCTCCGAATAAAACACACTCGATCCGGTACGCACACCGAGAAAAATGGCCACATCCTCGGGAGCATTGACCTCCTCCAAGCGGATCACCTCACTACTATGCTTCCCTCCTCGAGTAGCGATTTCATCAGCAATATTCTTGATCTCGAATAGAGAGGACTCGGCCTTGCGTTCCACCACATAGGTGCCGGAACCCGTACGCCGCATCAATAGCCCGTTGTTAACCAGGTCACGGATCGCCTTATTGGCTGTCATACGGCTCACGCCAAAGCTCTTGGCCAACGCATTTTCAGCGGGAATCCGATCACCCGGAGCAAACGTTCCTTCCTCAATCTGCTCAATCAAGTAGTCTTTGATCCTCGTATAGGATGGTTTCATATCCGACATTTCGACCTTCTAAGCTCCCGTTAGACCATCTTCCCACTATACCACCCAGCATAGGCAGACCAGACGCCAGTGCCATTCCTACCCGCGCCGCTTGGTGCGGGCGGTGGCCTCGGCGGTGACGGGGTCTTCCGGCCAGGGGTGCTTGGGGTAGCGGCCGCGCATCTCCTTGCGTACTTCCGGGTAGCCGCTCGCCCAGAAACTGGCCAGGTCGGCGGTGACCTGCAGCGGGCTCCGGGCCGGCGAGAGCAGGTGCAGCAGCACCGCCTCTCGCCCGTCTGCGACCCGGGGGGAGGCCTGCCAGCCGAAGCACTCCTGCAGCTTCACCGCCAGCACCGGCGGCTTGCCCTCGAGACAAGGCGCATAGTCCACCCGATGGCTGGCGCCGCTGGGCACCGCCAGGCGCATCGGTGCCAGGGCATCGAGCCGTGAGCGTAGCGGCCAGTCGAGGCCATCGAGTAGAAAGCGCGCCATCGGCAGGCGCTCCACGGCGTCGAGCCGGGTGATGCCATCCAGATGCGGACCCAGCCAGTCATCCAGGGTGTCCAGCAGCGCGGCCTCTGACCAGTCAGGCCACGCCTCGCCCAGCGCGCGGCGCAGCAGCGCCAACCGACCGCGCAGCTGGATCAGGGCGTCGTCTTGTGGCAGGCCACGCCGGCGCAGCGCCTCGAGCAGGGCCGCCCGGACCGCCTCGGCCGGCAGTTCGGCGAGGGGCTTGCGCTCCAGCACCACCGCGCCCAGGCCGCGCACCCGCTCGCCGACCAGGCGGCCCTGCGCTTCGGACCACTCGAGCCTTGGCTGCCACTCTCGGATCCCGGGATAGAGCGCTTCGAGGCGCTCGGCCGAGAGCGCCGCCGCGCGGAAGATCCGCGCACCGCTGGCCTCCCCGTCGAGCTCGGCCGCCACCAGTAGCTCGGCATGGGCCAGGGGGTGGCTCTCGGGCAAGGTGGCCAGCCCACCGGATGCCAGGCGGAAGCGCCCCGGTGCCTCCAGACGCTGGGCGATGCGCTCAGGATAGGCCAGCGCCAGCAGCGCCCCCAGCGGCGCCAGGCCCGTCACCTCCAGCTTGACGCCGGCAATGCGCGCCAGCTGCCGGGCATCCCGCTGCCACTGGCGATGGGCGTCGGGAGCCTTCAGGCGCGCCTGAAGCGCCCGCTCCAGGTCACGCTCGTCATCCAGATCGCGACCCTCCAGCGCGGCAACCAGGGCACAGGCCAGGGGCCTGGCGCCGAGTTCGGCCGCACGCTCGAGCATCACCGCCAGCCGCGGGTGGGTAGGCCAGCGGGTGGCGGCACGGCCCAGCTCGGTCAAATGGCAGGCGTCATCGAGCAGCCCCAGGCGCCGTAACAGCTCGCGGGCTACCGAAAGCGCCGCGGCGGGTGGCGGGGTCACCCAGGCCAGTGCCTCAGGCTCTACAATGCCCCAGCGGGCCAGCTCGAAGGCCAGCGGGGCGAGATCCGCCTGGCGGATCTCCGGCTCGCCGTGGGGAATCAGCGGCTGCTCCTCGGCCCACAGCCGCAGGCAGAGGCCGGGGCCCTGGCGACCGGCGCGGCCGCGGCGCTGGTCGGCGCTGGCACGGTTGACCCGGCGGGTCTCCAGACGGGTAAGGCCGGTACGCGGCTGGAACACCGCCACGCGCTGATGCCCGGCGTCCATCACCAGCCGCACGCCGTCCACCGTGACACTGGACTCGGCGATGGCGGTGGCCAGTACCGCCCGGCGCCGCCCGTCCGGGTCGGGGCGCAGGGCGCGGCGCTGCGCCGCCAGGGGCAGGCGGCCGTGCAGTTCCATGACGACCAGGTCCGGCGCCCGACCAGCCAGCTCCCGGGCCAGGCGGCGGATCTCCCCAACCCCGGGGAGGATCACCAGGGCGTCCCCTTCCTGCGCCTGCATGGCCTCGAGCAGCGCCCGGGCCTGCTGGACCGCGCCGTCATCGCGGGCATTCAGCGAGCGGTAGCGGGTCTCGACGGGATAGCTGCGCCCCGGGCAGTCGATCACCGGGGTGTCGTCGCCCAGCACCCCGAGCAGGGCCTCGACGTCCAGGGTGGCCGACATCACCAGCAAACGCAGGTCGTCGCGCACCGACTGGGCATCCAGGGCCAGGGCAAGGCCGAGGTCCGCCTCCAGGCTGCGCTCGTGGAACTCGTCGAAGATCACCCCGGCCACCCCCTCCAGCAGCGGGTCATCCTGGAGCATCCGGGTCAGCACCCCCTGGGTCACCACTTCCAGGCGCGTCGCCGGGCCCACCCGGCTCTCGCCGCGCATCCGATAGCCGACGCGCTCCCCCACCTTTTCGCCGAGACTCTCGGCCATGAAACCGGCGGCCAGCCGCGCCGCCACCCGCCGCGGCTCGAGCAGCAGCAGTTTGCCCTCGCGGGCCCAGGGCGCCTCGAGCAGCGCCAGCGGCACCCGGGTGGTCTTGCCGGCGCCGGGCTCGGCCACCAGCAGGGCGCGGGCGTGAGAGCCAAGCGCCGCCTGGAGGGCGTCGAGTCGTGCCTCGATGGGCAGGCCCGTTGTCATCGAACTGTCATACGGTTTCATATACGATTCGCCACATATTCCACGTCACCCTATCGAACCGTCCCCCTGCCAAACAGGCATTCCATCGAACACTAGGAGCTATCCCATGACGATACGTATCGGCATCAACGGCTTCGGTCGCATCGGCCGCCTGGCCCTGCGCGCCGGCTGGACGAACCCGGACCTCGCGTTCGTGCAGATCAACGATCCGGGCGGCGACGCCGCCACCTTCGCCCACCTGCTGCAGTTCGACTCGGTGCATGGCCAGTGGACGGGCGACGGCGATGATATCACGGCCACCGACGACGCCCTGGTCGTCGCCGGCCAGCGCCTGGCCTTCAGTGCCAACCGCGAGATCGAAGACACCGACTGGTCCGGCTGCGACGTGGTGATCGAGGCCTCGGGCAAGATCAAGACCACCGAGAAACTCCAGGCCTACCTGGACCAGGGGGTCAAGCGGGTGGTGGTCAGCGCCCCGGTGAAGGACGAGGGCGTGCTCAACCTGGTGGTCGGCGTCAACGATCACCTCTTCGACCCCGCCGAGCACCGCATCGTGACCGCGGCGAGCTGCACCACCAACTGCCTGGCCCCGGTGGTCAAGGTGATCCATGAGAAGATCGGCATCCGCCACGGCTCCATGACCACCATCCACGATATCACCAACACCCAGACCATCCTGGACGCTCCGCATCAGGACCTCAGGCGCGCCCGGGCCTGCGGGATGAGCCTGATTCCGACGACCACCGGCTCGGCCAAGGCGATCACCGCCATCTTTCCGGAGCTCACCGGCAAGCTCAACGGCCACGCCGTGCGGGTGCCGCTGGCCAACGCCTCGCTCACCGATATGGTCTTCGAGGTGGCCCGCGAGACCACAGAGGCGGAGGTCAACGCCCTGCTCCAGGAGGCCGCCGAGGGCGAGCTCGCCGGCATTCTTGGCTATGAGGCGCGCCCGCTGGTCTCCATCGACTACCGCAGCGACCCGCGCAGCTCCATCGTCGATGCCCTCTCCACCATGGTGGTGGCCGGCACCCAGGTGAAGCTCTACGCCTGGTACGACAACGAGTACGGCTACGCCTGCCGCACCGCGGAGCTGGCCGCCAAGGTGGGTAAGGCCGACGCATGATCGCCCGCGTCGCCGCCCTGCCCCGAGAGATCCGCCAGTACCTGCTGGTCACCGGCAACTACTGGGCCTTCACCCTGACCGACGGCGCCCTGCGCATGCTGGTGGTGCTCTACTTCCACAGCCTGGGCTATTCGGCGCTGGAGGTGGCGCTGCTGTTTCTCTTCTACGAGTTCTTCGGCGTGGTGACCAACCTGGTAGGGGGCTGGCTGGGCGCCCGGCTGGGCCTCAACCGCACCATGAACCTGGGGCTCGGCCTGCAGGTGGTGGCGCTTGCCATGCTGCTGGTGCCGGTGGCCTGGCTCAGCGTACCCTGGGTGATGGCCGCCCAGGCGCTTTCGGGCATCGCCAAGGATCTGAACAAGATGAGCGCCAAGAGCGCCATCAAGACCCTGGTGCCGGCCGGTGACGCCGGCCATCAGTCGCTCTACCGCTGGGTGGCGCTACTCACCGGCTCCAAGAACGCCCTCAAAGGAGTGGGCTTCTTCCTGGGAGGACTCCTGCTGACGCTGATCGGCTTCCAGGGGGCGATTCTCGCCATGGCGGTGATGCTCGCCGGCGTGCTCGGGCTCTCGCTCTTGCGCCTCGACGCCGACCTGGGCCGGGCCAAGGCCAAGCCGAAGTTTCGCGAGATCCTCTCCAAGAGCCGCGCCATCAATATCCTTTCGGCGGCGCGGATGTGCCTGTTCGGTGCCAGGGACGTCTGGTTCGTGGTGGCCCTGCCGGTGTTCTTGGCCACCCAGTTCGGCTGGAACAGCTGGCGAGTGGGGGGCTTTCTGGCCCTGTGGGTGATCGGCTACGGCGCGGTGCAGGCGGTGGCGCCGCGGATCACCGGACAGGCCGCGGGGCGCGGGTCCGCCATCGCCTGGGCCGCGGCACTCGCCGCCCTGCCGGCGCTGATCGCGCTCCTCCTGGAGGTTCAACCACACATCGTGCTGCTCGGGGGGCTTATGCTCTTCGGCGCGATCTTCGCGGTGAACTCCAGCCTGCACAGCTTTCTGATCGTGCGCATGGCGCGCTCGGACGGGGTCTCGCTGGACGTGGGCTTCTACTACATGGCCAACGCCATGGGGCGGCTGATCGGCACCCTGCTCTCCGGCTGGCTCTATCTCACCGGCGGGCTCGTCGCCACCCTCTGGGTCTCCAGCGCCATGCTCGTCGCGACCGTGGTGATCAGTCTGGCGCTGCCGCGGGAGGCCTGACCCCACACCCCTTGAGGATCACCTGGGTCAGGAAGGCGGTGATCCGCTCCACGTCGGCGTCAGTGATCTCGTCCCTGCCGGTGATGCCGAGCACCTGGGCTTCGAAGTCGGCGTAGTGCTGGGTGGCCGACCAGATCAGGAAGATCAGCCAGACGGGGTCCACCGGGTCCATCAGCCCGCGCTCGGCCCACTGCTCGAAGATTCGCGCGCGCTCCTCCACCCAGGTCCGCAGTTCCCCGCTCAGGTAGTCCTGCAGGAAGGGGGCGCCGCCGAGGATCTCGGCGGCGAACAGCCGTGAACCTTCCGGATGACGGCGCGACAGCTCCATCTTGCTGCGGATAAAAGCCTCCAGCACCTCGGCCGGGTCATCGTCCACGCTGATATCGTCAAGCAGCGCATTCCAGCGCGCCATCATGCGCTCGAGCAGGCGAACATAGAGGCCGCGCTTGCTGCCCATGTAGTAGAGCACATTGGACTTCGGCAGCCCCGCCGCTTCCGCAATGGCCTGCACGCTGGCCCCACGATAGCCGTGGGCAGCGAACACCCGCTCGGCGGCCGTCAGAATCTCGCGCTCGTTGCGCTCACGGGTGGCGCCGTTGCTGACACTGGCGATTCGCGTACGCGGTTTCTCCGGGCTTGGCGTTTGTGGCATCAACAGGCTCCCCGCCCTGAATGTGTCGGACTGCAAAGAGTGCCCCAGCCCGCCGCGACCTGCAAATCCTCCGAGGTGTGCCCGCAGCGCCATGCCGGCGACAGCCCAACGGTATTCGCACAAATCGCCAGCCCGGGGCTTGCAAAGTGCGACACTCTGACCCATGCTGAGTACATCCTGACCACATGGTCAACCTCATGGCGGCATCCGCTATCTGCCATCCATCTACAATAAGCAACAGGCGACAGAGACACGGCGATGATCAACTTCAAGCTCAACGGGAAGCCGCAGCAGTGCAGCGCTACGCCCGATACCAGCGTGCTGGAGCTGCTGCGCGACACCCTCGGCAGCACCGGCACCAAGGAGGGCTGCGCCTCCGGCGACTGCGGCGCCTGCACCGTGGCCATCGGCGAGCCCGGCCCCGATGGCCAGCTGCGCTACCACAGCGCCAATGCCTGCATCACTCCCGCCCATCAGCTCAACGGCCGCCACCTGGTCACCGTTGACGGACTCGCCGACGGCGAGGCCCTGCATCCGGCTCAGGCGGCCATGGTCGAGTGCCATGCCAGCCAGTGCGGCTTCTGCACCCCCGGCATCGTGATGTCGCTGTTCACCCTCCATGAAGCGCAGCGGCAAGCCCCGGCGCCGCTGACCCCGCAGCGCCTGGAGGCCGCCCTTGGCGGCAACCTGTGCCGCTGCACCGGCTATCGGCCGATCCGCGACGCCGCACTCTCCATGCACGACTACCCCCATCGGCGTCCCGACTGGCTGGACCTCGGGGTCGATGCCGCCGCCCCCCAGGTGGCCGACGACAGCGATGCCGCCTTTGTGCAGCCCGCCACCCTGGCCGAGCTGATCGAGGCGCGTGGGCGCCACCCCCAGGCGCCCATCGTCGCCGGCGGCACCGACCTGTGGCTTGACATCACCCAGCGACTGGCGCGCTTTACGCGAGTCATCGACGTTACCCGGGTCGCCGAGCTCAACGCCATCGACGAAGCCTGCCTGGAGGACGGCCGCCAGGGCTGGTGGATCGGCGCTGCCGTGTCCTACTCCCGCCTCGAGCCGCTGCTCGAGACACACCTCGAGCCTTTCGCCCACCTGCTGCACCGCCTGGGCTCGGCCCAAGTGCGCAACCGTGGCACCCTGGGCGGCAACATCGCCAACGCCTCGCCGATCGGCGACACCCCGCCGGTGCTGCTCGCGCTGGGCGCGCGGCTTAGGCTAGCCGGCCCCGATGACGGTCATGGAGTGCGCGAACGCGAGATCCCGCTGGACGACTTCTTCCTCGACTACAAGCAGACCGCCCTGGGCGAGGGCGAAGTCATCCACGCCATCTTCCTGCCTCGCCTGGAGGACGGGCAAACCCTCAAGGTATGGAAGCTGTCCAAGCGTCGAGAGGACGATATTTCCGCGGTGCTGGCCGCCTTCAGCTGGAAGCACGAGGCCGGGGTACTGCGCGACGTGCGCCTGGCCTTCGGCGGAATGGCCGCCACGCCTCAGCGCGCCGCCCAGGCCGAAGCCGCGCTGGAGGGGCAGCCCCCCTCGCCGGCCGCCTTTCAGGCCGCCCGGCTGGCCCTGCAGCAGGACTTCCAGCCGATGACGGATGTCCGCGGCAGCGCCCACTATCGCCAGCTGTCCGCCGCCAACCTGCTGGAGCGCCTGCGGCTGGTCCTGGCACAGCAAGAAACCCACGCCCCGGGGGAGGTCATGCTTCATGCGTACGCTCACTAAGCTCGACAAGATGACCGGCGCCACCGCCGACGTCAGCACCGATTCCGCCAAGGCCCGGCTGGAGCAGGAGGGGCGCATCAAGGGCGACGGCCCCCTCGCCCGCGACACCCTGGGCCCCGCGGTCACAGGCCCGAACGCCCGCGCCCACGAGAGCGCGATCAAGCACGTCACCGGCCGCGCCGCCTATATCGACGACCTCAAGGCGCCGGCCGACACCCTGCATGTGACCCTGGGCCTCTCCCCCGTCGCCCACGGCCGGCTCAAGGGGCTCGACCTCGACAGGGTGCGGGCGATGCCCGGGGTGGTCGATGTGATCGCCATCGGCGATGTCCCGGGACACACCGACATCGGCCCGGTGTTCCCGGGCGACCCCATCTTCGTCGACGACGAGATCAGCTACGTCGGCCAGGTGCTCTTTGCCGTGGCCGCCGAGACCCAGCGCGCCGCTCGCGAGGCGACGAGCCCCGCCGTGGTGGCCGAGATCGCCGAGATCGAGGCAGACGCCCCGAGCCTGGATCCCGTCGCCGCCGCCGAGCGCGGCGAGTTCGTGCGCCCCACCCATGTCCAGCAGAGCGGCGACTGGGAGCAGGCGCTGGCCGGGGCCGCCCACCTGGTCGAGGCCGAGCAGTTCGTCGGCGGCCAGGAGCACTTCTACCTGGAGGGCCAGGCCTGCCTGGTCCTGCCCACCGAGGACGAAGGCGTCATCGTTCACACCTCCAACCAGCACCCCAGCGAGACCCAGAAGCTGGTCGCCGAAGTGCTGGGCATCCCCTTCCATGCGGTGACCGTGGAAGTGCGCCGCATGGGCGGCGGCTTCGGCGGCAAGGAGACCCAGGCCTCGCCCTGGGCCTGCATCGCCGCCCTGATCTGTCGACGCACCGGACGCGGCGCCCGCGTCTGCCTGCCCCGCGCCGACGACATGCGCGTTACCGGCAAGCGCCACCCCTTCCACAACCGCTATCGCCTGGGCGTCGACGCGGCGGGCGTGATCCAGGGCGGCGAAATCACCGTGATCGGCGACTGCGGCTACTCGCCGGATCTGTCCGATGCCATCGTCGACCGCGCCATGTTCCACAGCGACAACGCCTACTCCCTGGGCGAGGCCCGGGTGACCGGCCACCGTGCCCGGACCCACACCGCCTCCAACACCGCCTTCCGCGGCTTCGGCGGCCCCCAGGGCATGATGGTGATCGAGGCGGCCATGGACGATATCGCCCGGCGCATCGGCGAAGACCCGCTGACGGTGCGCAAGCGCAACTTCTATCGCCCCGGCCGCCAGACCACCCACTACGGCCAGCGGGTGGATCAGATCGGTCTGCTGCGCGAACTCGTCGAGCGGCTCGAGACCAGCAGCGACTACTGGGCGCGGCGCCGCACCATCACCGAATTCAATGCCGAGAGCCCGATCATCAAGCGCGGCCTGGCGCTGACCCCGGTGAAGTTCGGCATCTCCTTCACCGCCAAGCACCTCAATCAGGCGGGTGCGCTGCTGCACGTCTATACCGACGGCAGCGTGATGATCAACCACGGCGGCACCGAGATGGGCCAGGGGCTGCACACCAAGATCTGCCAGGTGGTGGCCCGCGAGCTGGGCCTCGACCCCGACGAGGTGCGCATCACCGCCACGCGCACCGACAAGGTGCCCAACACCTCGCCCACCGCGGCCTCCAGCGGCGCCGACCTCAACGGCCAGGCGGCCCGCGACGCCTGCGTCAAGCTCAAGCAGCGCCTGTTCGACTTCGCCCACGAGCACCTCTACCGGGACCAGGGGCTCGATCGTGACGATATGCGCCTGGAAGGCGGCCAGCTGGTGGCGGGCCACGGTGAGAGCGAGCGGCGCATTCCCTGGGGCGAGCTGGTCCAGGAGGCCTATCTCAACCGCATCTCGCTCTCCGAGAAGGGCTTCTACGCCACGCCGCTGATCCACTACGACCGCAACGTCGGCCAGGGCCGCCCCTTCTACTACTACGCCTTCGGCGCTGCGGTCTCCGAGGTCAGCGTCGACACCCTCACCGGCGAGTACCAGGTCGACCGGGTCGACATCCTCCACGACGTGGGCGACTCGCTGAATCCGGCCATCGATATCGGTCAGGTGGAGGGCGGCTTCATCCAGGGCATGGGCTGGCTGACCAGCGAGGAGCTCAAGTGGAACGAGGCCGGCCGGCTGATCTCCGACGGCCCGGCCACCTACAAGATTCCCACCTACGGCGACCTGCCGCCGGTGTTCAACGTCGCCCTGATGGAGGGCCACCCCAACTCCATGGCCAGCATCTACCGCTCCAAGGCGGTGGGCGAGCCGCCCTTCATGCTCGGCATGTCGGTGTGGTCGGCGCTACGCGACGCCCTGGCGAGCCTGGCCGATTACGCCGAGGCCCCGGCGCTGGACACCCCGGCCACCCCGGAGCGGGTGCTGCTGGCCGCCGAGGCCCTGCGCACCAAGTACCACCCCTGGCCGCTGGAACAGGGGGACGCCTGATGGAGCGCGGCAGCCAACCGGCCCAGCGTCCGGAGAGCTGGCATGGGGCCCTGCACCGCCTGCAGCGTGAGGGGCTGCCCCACGCCCTGGCCACCCAGGTGACCAGCACCGGCTCCACGCCCCGGGAACCCGGGGCGCGGATGGTGATCACCGAACGGGAAGTGTTCGACACCCTGGGCGGCGGCACCTTCGAGTGGCAGACCATTGCCCTGGCCCGCGGTCGCCTGGCCCGCGGCGAGACAGGAATGAGCCTGGAGGCCTTCCCCCTGGGCGGGCGCAGTGGCCAGTGCTGCGGCGGCTACGTCAACCTGCTGATCGAGGTCTTCCCCGGTAGTCAGACCACCCTGGCGATCTTCGGCGCCGGCCACGTCGGCACCGAGCTGGTGCGACTGGCCGCCCCGCTGCCCTGGCGAGTGCTGTGGCATGACAGCCGCGACGCTGCCTTCCCGGCGTGGGCCGGCCATCAGCCCCGGCTCGAATGTCGGCCAAGCCCCGACCCCGAGGCCGCCGTGGCTGCGCTGCCGCCCGACGCCCACGCCCTGGTGCTGACCCACGACCACGCCGAGGATCGCGCCCTAGTCGACGCCCTGCTGAGCCGCGGCGACATGGCCTCCATCGGGCTGATCGGATCGCACAGCAAGTGGGCCAGCTTCCGCTCGCGGCTACGCGATGCCGGCTTTGATGAGGCGACCCTGGAGCAGGTGCGCTGCCCGATCGGCAGGGTAAGCGGCGCGAATGGCAACAAGCGCAAGAGCGGCGACAAGACGCCCTACGCCATTGCGCTGGCCACCCTGGCCGAGCTGCTGCCGCTGGTGGGCAGCGCCGAGCACGCCGACCTGCGCGGCCTGGAGCCAGCAGAGCTGAGAGCTCTGTTCAGCTAACAATCGCGATGATGCATAGCACGCCAAGAACCAGGGGCGCCGGGGACAGGCCAAAGGGGAGGTCCTTCGCCATGGATGGCGAAGGTAGCGCCCAGGGACGGGTTCACAGCGCCTCCCTGAAGGCCTGTCGCCGGAACAGCCCCGGCCATCGTATCCATTAAGGCCCTGACAAAATGAACCAGAACGACTCGCGCGTAATACGCGCCGAACTGCTGAGCTTCGATGCCGACCCCGGCGAGGGCGATACCCCGGCCGAGGGGAGCGTTCGCCATCTCGAGGACGGCGCCCTGTGGATCGAGGACGGACGCATCCGCGCCGTCGACGCCTATCCCAGGCTGGCAGCCGAGCTTCCCGCCGGGGTCGAGGTCATCGACCACCGGGAGAAACTGATCACGCCCGGCTTTATCGATAGCCACGTGCACTACGTCCAGCTCGAGATCATGGCCTCCTACGGTCGCCAGCTGCTCGACTGGCTCAACGACTACACCTTTCCGGAGGAGTGCCGCTTCGCCAGGCAGGCGCATGCCGAAGCCATCTCCGAGGCCTTTCTCGACGAGATGCTGCGGGTGGGCACCACCACCGCCCAGGTCTTCTGTTCGAGCCACCCCACCTCGGTGGACGCCTTCTTCACGGCAAGCCAGCGACGCGGCCTGTGCATGCTGGCCGGCAAGGTGCTGATGGACCGCCATGCCCCCGAGGCGCTCACCGACGACACCCAGGGCGGCATCCGCGACAGCGAACGGCTGATCGGCGACTGGCACGGCAAGGGCCGGCTGGGCTACAGCCTGACCCCGCGCTTCGCGCCCACCTCGACCCACGCCCAGCTGGACGCCGCCGGCGGAGTGCTGCGCAACGACGACACCCTGTGGCTGCAGACACACCTGGCCGAGAACACCGGCGAGTTGGACTGGGTCGCCGAACTCTTCCCCGGCAGCCGCGACTACCTGGAGGTCTACGAGCAGTCTGGCCTGGTCGGCCCCCGCAGCACCTTCGCCCACGGGATTCACCTCGATCAGGAGATGCGCGCCCGGCTCGCCGAGCGTGGCGCCAACCTGGCGTTCTGCCCCAGTTCCAACATGTTCCTCGGCAGCGGTCTCTTCGACCGCCTGGCGGCCCGCGAGGCCGGGCTGCGGATCACCTACGCCAGCGACGTCGGCGGCGGCACTGATCTCTCGGGGCTCGCCACCCTCAAGGCCGCCTACCAGGTGGGGCAGCTGCGTGGTCAGCCACTCACCGCCTGGCAGGGCTTCTACGGGCTCACCCTGGGCAACGCCCGGGCGCTGTCGCTGGACAGCCGTATCGGTCGGCTGGCACCGGGCATGGAGGCCGACTTCGTGGTGCTCGACCCCGCCGCCACCCCGCTGCTGGCGCGCCGCCACCAGCGCTGTCGCACCCTTTCCGAGCAGCTGTTCGCCCTGATGATGCTGGGCGACGATCGCACGGTGGCAGAAACCTGGGCCGGTGGCAGGCGACAGCACAGCCGCGACTGAGCCTCTCGTCACACGAGCCGCTCACCGGACGTCAATAGCACGGCGATGGCCCATCGGCCATCGCCCTGTTTTGCCGCGTCTGCAACGGCCATTTTCGGCATTGTCGGCACCATTCCCACGGGGTACATGATGCCAATCATTGCCGTCCTTCCTAGGCGAATTTTGCCCACTAACACTATGGTCGAAAACGCACTGTCCAAATGGTCAATTATTGGCTAGGCTGTCTCACGAGCCATGTTGACCAAATGGTCAGCAACAAAGGCTCATGTCATACGCTGGACTTCCATGACCGCATTCGCGCGGCGGGACGCTCCCAAGGCCTCTTTCCATCCTGACCTCCAACAACAATGGATCACTTGCTATGGAACCGACTTCCACATCCCTTGACGGTAACACCGAAGCGCCGAGCCATTGGCTCGACCGCTACTTCGGCGTGACACGCCGCGGCTCGACGCTGCGCACCGAGGTGCTGGCCGGCATCGCCACCTTCCTGGCCGGCATGTACATCATCGTGGTCAACCCGGCGATTCTCTCGGATGCCGGCATCCCCTTCTCCGCCGCGCTCTCCGCCACCGTGCTGATCAGCTTCATGAGCAGCCTGGCCATGGGCCTGTATGCCAGAAACCCGATCCTGGTCGCGCCGGGCATGGGCATGAACGCCCTGTTCACCTACACCCTGGTGCAGGGTGCCGGGCTCTCCTGGGAGGTGGCACTGGGCTGCGTGTTCTGGTCCGGCGTACTGTTCGCGCTGCTGGCCGTATTCAACGTGCGCAAGGCGATCATCGAGGCGATTCCCGCCTCGCTGCGCTATGCGATTACCTGCGGTATCGGGCTGTTTATCACCTTCATCGGTCTGAAGAACGCCGGTTTCATCGTCGGCAGCGATGCCACCCTGGTGACCCTGGGCAGCTTCGACCCGGCACTGATCACCTTCTTCATCGGCATGATGGCCACCGCCATCCTGGTGATCCTGCGCTTCAACGGTGCCCTGATCCTGGGTATCGCCCTGACCACCCTGCTGGCGACGCCCATGGGGCGGATGTGGGGCGGCGATGTGGTGGTGGAGTGGAGCGGCCTGGCCGCCTGGCCCGACTTCAGCGCCGTCATGCAGGTGGACATCTGGGGGGCACTGAAGGTCGCCTACCTGCCGTTCATCTTCGTGATGCTGTTCACCAATTTCTTCGATGCCCTCTCCTGCTTCATGGCGCTGTCGGAGTCGGCGGACCTCAAGGACAAGGACGGCAACCCGCGTAACCTCAAGCGCTCCATGACCGTGGACGCCTTCGCCTCGATGATCGCCGCGCCGCTGGGTACCAGTGCGGCCCAGACCTTCATCGAGTCCGGCGCCGGGGTGGCCCAGGGCGGGCGCACCGGCCTGGTGGCGGTAACCATCGCCCTGCTGTTCCTGCCCTTCCTGTTCCTCTCACCGCTGCTGTCGCTGGTGCCGGGGATCGCCACGGCTCCGGCCCTGGTGCTGGTGGGACTGTTCATGCTGGCACCGATCACCAAGATCGACTGGGCGCGCTACGACCAGGCCTTCCCTGCCTTTCTGGCGATCATCCTGATGCCGCTGACCTACTCGATCACCCTGGGGATCGCCTTCGGCTTCCTCAGCTTCGTGCTGATCAAGGTCTTCACCGGCCGCATCGAGGAGATCAAACCCGCCATGTGGATCTCGGCGGCCCTCAGCGTCGTCATGCTCATCACCACCCACTAGCCTGACTGCGCCGCCAGGGAGGGCGGCGCCTGGCTATCGTCAACCACCCGTTAACCCTCCGCTCTCGATGCCGACCGCTTACTCCTCCTGCTCGGACTCAAGCTCCAGAAGCCAACCCACCAGGGTGCGGATATCCTCCATCGGCACACGACGGTTGGGGGTCATGCGCTCATCCCCCCAGTTACCGCTGCCGCCCTCGCGAACCGTTTCGACCAGGCGCTCGAAAGCTTCGTCATCATCGCGATAGCGTTCGGCGACATCCAGCCAGGCGGGCCCACGTAGGCTGCGGTCCACGTCATGGCAGTTCATACAGCCGCTGTCCCAGGCCAGGTCAATCATCGCCTCGTCGTCCATGTCATCATTTGCTTGAACGGCTCCGATCATCAGGCCACAGGCCAGCATTGCCAGATACTTGCGCATAGTGACCCCCTCCGCTCTGTGGTAAACCGGCTATGCCATACCAGCATGACATCCGTTAGGCGAAACAGCACCAGCACGACGAAGACACCGACATACAGGCTGGGCACCAGATAGTCAGCGCGGGTGAGAATCCATAGGTGGGTGACGCCGAGCCCCGCCGAGACATAAACCAGCCGATGCAGCCAATGCCAGGCACGGTTGCCCATGGCCGCGCGGACGCGCTGAAAGGATGTGATCGCCAGCGGCACCAGCAGCGCCAGCGCCGCCCCCTGGCGCAGCAAGCGCCGTCGCCCTTCGAAAAGCGCCCTGGGGATCACGTCCGATTCGGCAATCTGCGGGTAGCGATAGCGTGGCATCTCATCGGCCTCCTCGGGACTCAGCCAGTAGAAGACACGCCTTGCCACTCTGTACAAGGCCTGTCCATCCAGGACTCTCAGTATCATCAGAAAACTTGACCCAGCGCAAGACGCGTCCTTTTCCGACCGCTGCGCTTGGTTGATATGCCTCAAGAACAGGGAATAACCTGATTCCGCGATAAAGAATATCGACCGTACCGAGTCGCCTATCAGGGGGGAACACCATGACCTATAACGCTCTTACACGGCCCGCTCAGCTTGCCGCTGCCGTCTCGCTTGGCGCTGCGCTCGCCTTCTCCGGGAGTGTTCTTGCCGGCGACGGCTTCGGCGAGTACCGCGACCGCTTCGAGCCACTGCCGCACTTCCCGCCGATTCCCGCCGACAACTCCCTGACCCCCGAGAAGGTCGAACTCGGCAACATGCTGTTCTTCGAGCCGCGCATCTCCTCGAGCGGCGTGATCAGCTGCGCCACCTGTCACAACCCGGCCCTGGGCTGGGCCGACCGCATCCCGCGGGCCACCGGCCATGACGGCCAGATCGGCGAGCGCAACACCCCGACCGTGCTGAATTCCGGCTTCCTTGAAGCCCAGTTCTGGGACGGCCGCGAGCCCGATCTGGAAGGCCAGGCGCTCGGCCCCATCGAGGCTGACATCGAGATGGCCATGGATCTGGACATGGCGCTGGAGCGCCTGGAAGAGTTCGATCTCTACCAGCAGAAGTTTGCCGCCGCCTACCCGGACGACGACGCCCCGATCAATGCCGACAACCTGGCCAAGGCCCTGGCCAGCTTCCAGCGCACCCTGAACACGCCGAACTCGCCCTTCGATCGCTACCTGCGCGGCGACATCCAGGCCCTCGACGAGCAGGAGAAGCGCGGCATGGTGGCCTTCGTCGATAACGGCTGTATAGCCTGTCACAGTGGTCCGGCCCTGACCGACAGCAACTTCTGGGCCATCCAGGTGCCCGGCTCCACCGACGTGGGCCGCTACGAGGTGACCGGCGACGAAGACGACATGTACAAGTTCCGTACGCCGACGCTGCGCAATGTGGGCGTGACCTATCCGTACATGAACAACGGTGCTACCGAAACCCTGGAAGAGGCCGTCGCCATCATGGGTACCGAGATGCTCGGCCGCGACTTCGAGGATGACACCATCGCCGACATCACCGCCTTCCTGCACACCCTGACCGGCGAAATGCCCCACTTCGAAGTGCCGGCACTGCCGTAAAGGGCGCCACGAGCGCTAGAGCAAGGAAGCCTTGGCACCAGGACAATGGACGTCCTGTCACCACAGCCTTCTCCGTCCAGAACGGGGAAGGTTGTATATGCTTATATGCTGCTATATTAATATCCGATCCTATCAACAATACCAACTATCATGGGGAACACTTCGCATGCCACCCACCGAACCATCCCGAGTGCGCGGCCTCGCATCGCCCTTAGCCGGCCTTCAACGGCTGCTTAGGCTCAATCTGCAGAACAAGATTCTGCTGCTGGTGCTGGTGCCGCTGATCATCTCCTCGTCCTGCCTGCTGCTGCTCGAGGCCAGAGAGCGAATAGCGGACAACCGCGCCCAGCTCGATCAGCAGCGCGAACTGATGCTGGCGTCGCGCCAGCGCGGCGTCGAGGGAATCGTCGAGCTGGCCCAGTCGATGGTCCAGCAAATCGCCCAGAGCGCCGACAGCGAAACCGAGGCCAGGCAGGCCGCCAGTGCCCTGCTGAGGAACATGCGCTTCGAAGGCGACAACTATGTCTTTGTCTTCGACTACGACGGCACCATGCTGGTGCAGCCCGCGGTGCCCGAGCAGGAAGGTACCGCCATGCTCGACGCCACGGATGCCAGCGGCCAGCCGCTGATCCGCGACATGATCGACATCGCCCGGGAGGGGGGCGGCGACTACCGCTATGAATGGCCCAACCCAAGCACCGGCGAGGTCGAGCCCAAGCACTCCTATGCCGCCGCCATTCCCGAGTGGAACTGGGTCATCGGCGCCGGCGTCTACGCCACCGATGTGGATGCCGCCATGGCCCAGGCCGAGGCCACCGCCTGGGACAACCTGATCGCATCGCTGGTCCGGCTCTTCTTCATCGCCTCGGCGGTCAACCTGACCATCACCGTCTTCGCCATCTGGATCACGCGACGTACCGTCCGGCAGATTCGCGACACGGCCAGCACGATGCAAGAGATCGCCCAAGAGGTTGCCGACGGCAAGGGGGATCTGACCCGGCGCTTGAGAGTCAACAGCAACGACGAGATCGGCGAGCTGGCCACCCAGTTCAACGGCTTCCTGGCACGCATCCAGGCCACGCTGCTCGATGTGCGCAACGGCGCGCACAGCGTCTATCAGGCCGCCAACAATATCGCCCAGAGCAGTGAGGAGCTGGCATCGCGCACCGACCAGGCGGCGGCCAATCTGCAGCAGACCTCCTCGGCCATGGAACAGATCACCTCGACGGTGGAGAACAACGCCAGCCACGCCACCCAGGCCGACCAGCTGGTACAGTCGAGCGCCGAGGTGGCCCGTCAGGGACAGTCGGCCATGCAGGAAGTCGAGACGACCATGGGCGACATCAACCAGTCATCGGCACAGATCGGTGAGATCGTCTCGATGATCGATTCCATCGCCTTCCAGACCAATATCCTGGCCCTCAACGCCTCCGTCGAGGCGGCTCGCGCCGGCGAACACGGCCGGGGCTTCGCCGTGGTAGCCCAGGAAGTGCGCACCCTGGCCCAGCGCTCCGCCGATGCCGCCCGGGAGATTCGCGAGCTGATCGGTCAATCGGTGGCCCACTCCCAGCACGGTTCAACGATCGTGAAGAAGGCCGGCGAGACCATGCAGCTGATCGTTACCCGGGTCACCGAGGTCACCGACGTCATCGCCGAGATCAGCGCCGGCTCCCAGGAGCAGAGCGCCGGCATCCGCGAGGTCAACACCGCCGTCAACCAGATGGACACCATGACCCAGCAGAACGCTTCCATGGTGGAGCACAACTCGGACACCGCCGGCGAGATGCGTCGTCAGGCCGAGCGCCTCAGCCGGCTGATCGACGGCTTCCAACTGGGCGACGCCCCGTCGGCCGGAGACACCCCCCGCGCCGAGTCATGGGCCGACTCACCTGCCGCCGACGTCAGCAGCACCCGTCTTGTCGCCGTTCGTAGCGAGCGGGAACGTCCCTCGAGTCGCCAGGCGTCGCTGGAGTGGGAGGCGTTCTAGGCCGCCGATATCCACCCGAGCTAGCCCCCGGCTCCGAACAGCCGGGGGCGCAAGTCATCTCGATGCCGTAACGACAGCGGTGTCACACGCTCTCGGCCAACTGGCGATGCAGCGCCAGGCGCCGCTCGCGGCTCATGAAGGCGGCCTCGATGGCGGTGCCGGCGAGCTCGATGAAAACCTCCTCCGACCAGCCGAAGGCCTGCTCACAGGCCAGGAAGTTGTCCAGCACGCCGCCGCCAAAGTAGGCCGGGTCATCGGAGTTGATCGTCAGGCGCAGCCCGGCGTCGAGCAGCCGGGGCAAGGGGTGCTCCTCGATGCGCTCCACGACTTTTAGCCGCACATTGGAGAGCGGGCAGACGGTCAGCACCACCCCCTCGTCGCGCAGCCGCGCCACCAAGTCGGGGTCTTCCAGGCAACGCACCCCATGGTCGATGCGACAGACCTCCAGCAGGTCCAGCGCTTCGCGAATGTATTCGGGAGGTCCCTCCTCCCCGGCATGGGCCACCCGCGGGATACCCAGCAGTCTGGCGCGCTGGAAGACATCCCGGAACTTCAACGGCGGATGGCCGCGCTCGGCGCTGTCGAGCCCCACCGCATCGAGCAGCTCCCAGTAGGGAGCGGCGCGCTCGAGCACCGACATGGCCTCCTCGGCCGGCCGGTCGCGCAGAAAGGCCATGATCAGGGCGGTGGACATGCCCAGCTCCCGCTCGGCCTGGCGACGGGCCAGGCCGAGCCCCTCCATCACCGTCTCCAGTTCGACGCCGCGTATCAGATGCGCCTGGGGATCGAAGTGCAGCTCCACGTGCACCACACCCTCTGCGTGGGCGCGCCGGAAGTAGTCCATGGCCAGGTCGTGGAAGTCCTCGGCGGTGCGCAGCACGCTCATGCCCCGGTAATAGAGATCGAGGAAGGACTGCAGGTCTGTGAAGTCGTAGGCGGCGCGGGCCTCTTCGACCGACGCATAGGGCAGTGCGACGCCGTTGCGCTCGGCGAGGGTGAACATGAGCTCGGGCTCCAGGGAGCCCTCGATATGCAGATGCAGCTCGGCCTTGGGCAGGCGCTTGAGGAAATCGCGCATGGGTCAGCTCTCGGTCAGGAGTGTTTCACCTCATCCTGATAGAAAGACGACATTTGCGCAAAGTGCCCGGCCTACGCCTCGCGTAGGCGCCCCTCCACCAGGGTCAGCTGACGCTCCACGCCCGGCGGGTCGAAGGGGCCAACCCCGAGCTGATGCACCAGGTAGATGACGCTGCGCCCCGTAAGCCAGGCGTCGAGGCGGGGAGCCAGCGCCGCCACGGTCTCGGCATCCAGCCCGGCAAAGGGCTCATCGAGCAGCACCAGGTCAGGGTCGCGAAGCCACAGCCGTGCCAGGGCCAGGCGACGGGCTTGACCGCCGGAGAGCTGGCGCCCGCCCTCGCCGACTCGGGTGGCGAGCCCGGCCGGCAGAGAGTCAGCCCAGCCATCCAGCTCGACCCACGCCAGCGCCTGCCACAGCTCGCCATCGCCGGCCTCGGGTGCGGCCAGCCGCAGATTGGCCGCCAGGCTGTCATCGAACAGGTCACTGCGTTGCGTCAGCGCCGTCACCCGCTCACGCAGCGCCGCCTCTGGCCAGTCTCCAAGCGCCTGCCCACCCAGAGTGATGCGCCCGGCATCGGGCAACAGCTGGCGCAGCAGCAGACCGGCCACACTCGACTTCCCAGCCCCCGAGGCACCGCACAGGGCCAGCCGCTCACCGGGCGCCAGGGTAAAGGAGAGTTCGCTCAAGGCAGGGGTCAACGCGCCAGGATAACGCAGGGTCACCGCCGATAGCGCCACCGATAATGGCCCCGGTGGCGGCGCCGTACGCGCATCGGCGGCAACCGGCTCACGAGAGCGCGCCTCCAGGGCATTGAGTCGCTCGGCCGCTCCCCGGGTGGCACCCAGCCAGGTAAAGGCCGCCGGCAGGGCCGCCAGCGCCTCGCTCATCGCCAGCATGGCCAGCGGCATCATCACCATCAGCGGACCGGACAGCCGTCCGGCCTCCCAGGCCCCAGCGGCAAGCCACAGCGCCAGCAGCGCCCCCCCTCCCACGAACAGGCCGGCCAGGGCATTGCCCAGTGCCACCAGCGCCCCGAGACGCCGCTGGTCACGGTAGAGCCGTGCCTCGATGGTCGCCAGGCGGCGTCGATGCTCTGCCAGGCCGCCATAGGCCTCCAGCTCGGCAAGTCCCTGAAGCTGCTCGATCAACCGAGCTCGCAGCGCCTCCAGGTCGTCCACCTGACGCCGGCTGGCCGCCATGCCGAGCCGCGCCTGCCCCAGGGTCACCCACAGCCAGCCGAGCAGCAGCCAGGCGCCGCTGGCCAGCCCCACCGTGGGCGACCACAGCGCCAGGAAGGCGGCCAGGCCGAGCAGCGCCAGCAGCCCCACCACCGCCGGTGCCAGTAGGCGCAGGTAGAGGCTGTCCAGGGTATCGATATCCGCGGTCAGGCGATTAAGCCAGTCGCTGGCCCGTCGCCGCGAGAGCGCATGGCCATCGAGCCCCGATAGCGCCGCGAACAGCCGGGCCCGCAGATCGGCCAGCAGCCGCAGCACCGTATCATGGTTGTAGAGTCGCTCCAGGTAGCGTGACAGGGTACGCGACACGGCGAATAAACGAATGCCGCCCCCCGGCACATAGACCTCCAGGGAAACGGCCACGCCCGCCGCCAGCAGCAGCCCGGTCAGCCCGGTGGCGGTGATGAACCAGCCCGACAGGGCCAGCAGGCCGATCGCCGACAACAGAGTCAGCCCCATCAGCGCCGCCCCCACAGCCAGCCGAGTGCGGCGCCGCCCCAACAGCTTGAACCAGGGGCCCAGGGTGGCAATCAGCGAGTGGTGTTCAGCCATGTGGCGCATGGTCACCCTCCTCTGCTTGACCAGCCTCCAGCACCAGGCGCCGGGTGCCGAGCGCCATTAGCGCCGGGTGATGGGTGGCAATCACCAGCGTACGCCCTTCGCCGGCCAGCTCGGCCAGGACCTCGACGAGGCATGCCTCACTGTCGGCATCGAGGCTCGCGGTGGGCTCGTCCAGCAGCACCAGTGGCGCCTGGGAAAGAAATACCCTCGCCAACGCCAGCCGCTGGGCCTGGCCGCCAGAGAGGCCCACGCCACGCTCGCTCAGGGTCGCATCGAGCCCCTCGGGCAAGGCGGCCAGCAGCTCCCCCAGCCCTGCCCGAACCAGCGCCCGATGCATTTGCGCTCGGCTCGCCTCGGGACAAGCCAGGCGCAGGTTCTCGGCGAGGCTGCCCTGCACTAGCAGCGGCCGCTGGTCCATCCAGGCCAAGCCGATCCCCGGGGCCAGGCGACGCCGACCGCTGCCGGGCCCCACGAAACCGGCCAGCAACTGGAGCAGGGTCGACTTACCCGCGCCGGAGGGGCCGGTCACCACCAGCACCTCACCGGGTGCGAGGCACAGGCTGAGCGGCCCGAGTACCCTGCCGCGGCCAGGATAGGTGACGCTGGCCCCTTCCAGCTCAACCAGGCTCTCCCCCACGGGAGAGTCGGCCGCTTGGCGGCGCACCGGGTCAGGGGTCTCTTCGAGTAGGCCGACCAGCCCCTCGGCGGCGCCCAGGGCCGCGGCCCGATCATGGTAGTGCTGCGACAGGGTACGCAGCGGCTGGAAAAACTCAGGCGCCAAGAGCAGCACCAGCAGCCCGGTAAACAGGGTCAATTCTGGCGAGGGCCCATAGGTGATATAGCCGAGCAGGCCGAAGCCGACGTAGATCGCCACCACGGCGATGGCCACCGCCGAGAAGAACTCCAGTACCGCCGAGGACAGGAAGGCTACACGCAGGGTGCGCATGCTGCGTCGACGATAGTCGTCGGCGGCCGCCTGAACCTCCTCGGTCGCAGCGGCGCGGCGGCCGAACAACTGCAAGGTGGTTATACCGCGCACCCGGTCGATGAAGTGACCCGAGAGCCGGGCCACGGCGGCGAACTGGTCGCGATTGAGCCGCTCCGCGCCCATCCCCACCAGCGCCATGAACAGCGGGATCAGCGGCGCGGCAAGCAGCAGGAAGAGCGCCGCCAGCCAGTCCAACCAGGCGACCAAGCAGAGGATGAGCAGCGGGCTCAGCACGGCCAGACGTAGCTGAGGAACGAAGCGGGAGAAGTAGCCGTCCAGGACTTCGACCTGCTCCACCAGCTGGTTGGCCAGGGACGCCGAATGGCGCGATGCCAACCTCACCGGCCCCAGCGCAGCGAGATGATCCAGCAGCTCGGCCCGCAGACGGGCACGAATGTCGCGACTCGCCGCCTGCGCCAACGTCTCCTGGGCATACAGCGCTACTCCCTTTAGCAGCTGGATACCGGCCAGGGCAAGAAAAGGCGCTGCCAAGCTGGCGAGCTCATCGCCGGCCACCAGCAGCCGGCTGACAAGCCAGGCCAGCAGCGCCATCTGCGCGATGATCAGCAGTGCGGCGACGCTGCCCGCCAGCACGGCGAGTCCCAGCCGCCGTCGCTCACCGGCGGCCAGGGAGGTCAGCAGTCGTCGCGGCGTCCGCCCGGCCGCTTTCTGGTCAAGCGGCATCGGGTCAGTGATAGCCGTCACCCACCTTGACCTTGCCGCGGAACACCCAGTAGGTCCAGGCGGTGTAGGTCAGCACGATGGGAATCACGAACAGCACCCCGAGCAGCAGGAACAGCTGCGACTCCGGCGCCGAGGCGGCATCCCAGATGGTGTGGTCGGGCGGCACGATTACCGGCCACTTGCTCGCCACCAGGCCCAGGTAGGTGAAGATGAAAAGCCCCAGGGTGGCCACGAAGGGTTGCCCCTCCTGACGCTGACGAGTCGAACGCCACAGCCAGACGGCGCAGGCCATGGCCAGTGTCGGGAAGATCCAGATCAGCTCGATGCGATCGAACCAGCGCGCCCACACCTCGGGGTTCACGAAGGGCGTCCAGAGACTGATGATGGCAAAGACCGCCAGCACCCCCAGCAGCAGCCCGGGCACCATGCGGTAGGCCCAGTCCTGAACATGCCCTTCGGACTTGAGAATCAGCCAGGTCGCGCCAAGCAGCGCATAGCCGGTCATCAGCCCCAGGCCGGTCAGCACGGTAAAGGGGGTCAGCCAATCCATGGCACCGCCGACATAGACGAAGTCCTCCACCGCAAAGCCCTGAATATAGCTACCCACCACGACGCCTTGGGCGAAGGCCGCTACCGCAGAGCCCCAACAGAAGGCGCGGTTCCACCAGTGGCGGTTACGGTGCGACTTGAAGCGGAACTCGAAGGCGATCCCGCGGAAGATCAGCCCCGCCAGCATCAGGAAGACACCGATATAGAGAGCCGGCAGGAACACCGAGTAGACCAGCGGAAAGGCCCCCAGCAGCCCGGCCCCGCCCAGCACCAACCAGGTCTCGTTACCGTCCCACACCGGGGCCACCGAGTTCATCATCACGTCCCGGGCATCCTCATCCGGGGCAAAGGGGTAGAGGATGCCCACGCCCAGGTCGAAGCCATCCATCACCACGTACATGATCACGCCGAAACCGATGATCAGCGCCCAGATCAATGAAAGATCAAACATTTCCATGGGTCATTTCCTCCAGGTCGGGCCAGCATCCTGCTCGAAAGTGGTGTGGGCGGCGGAAAACGGGCGCTTGGCGCGCTCGACTTCACCCTCCACGACCGCCTGCTCATCAGGAGGTAACATGCCGTTGCGCACCACCCGGGTCAGGTAGTAGACCCCGGCCCAGAACACCACCGCATAGACTGCGACATAGCCGACCAGGGTAAACAGCGCCATGCCACCGGTGAGTGACGGCGTCACGCCTTCGGCGTGACTCATCATGCCGTAGACCAGCCAGGGGGCTCGGCCCACTTCGGTGACAATCCAACCCGCCAGCACGGCGATAAAGGGCGTCACGCTCATCAGCCTCAACAGCTGCAGAAAGCCACGATGCTCATAGACGCGACCACCGCGGCGCAGCCAGAGTCCGGCGATCGCCACGCCGATCATCAAAAAGCCAATGGCAACCATGATACGAAACGACCAGAAGACGATGGCCACCGGTGGTTGCTCTTCCGGCGGTACCTCGCTGATGCCCGGCACCACACCGGACGGACTGTGCTTGAGGATGATGCTGGCGAGGCTCGGAATGCCCAGCTCGAAGCGGTTGGTCTGGGCCTCCTGGTCCGGCAGCGCGAAGAGCAGCAGCGGCACATGGGAGCGCGTTTCCCAGTTACCCTCCATGGCCGCCACCTTGGTGGGCTGATGCTCCAGGGTGTTGAGACCGTGGAAGTCACCCACCACGGCCTGGGCAGGTGTCAGGACCAGCAGCAGCCACAGGCACATGGAGAGCGCCTTGCGGTTGGCCTCTACGTCGCGCTTGATCAGCAGGTACCAGGCGCTGACGCCGGCCACCACGAAGCCGCCGGTGAGGAAGGAGGCCATCACCATATGGGTGAAGCGCCAGCCGAAGGAGGGGTTGAAGATCGCCTCGCCCCAGGCGGTGACCCGGAAGCTGCCGTCCATCAGTTCGACCCCGGCCGGCGTCTGCATCCAGCTGTTGGCCGAGAGGATCCAGAACGACGAGATGAAAGTGCCGATCGCCACCATCACCGCGGCGAACAGATGCACCCCCTGGGGCACCTTGCCGCGCCCGAACAGCAGCACGCCGAGGAAGGCCGCCTCGAGGAAGAAGGCGGTCACCACCTCATAGCTGAGCATGGGCCCCATGAAGTTCGCCGATGCCAGGGAAAAGTTGCTCCAGTTGGTGCCGAACTGGAAGGACATCACGATGCCCGACACCACGCCCATGCCGAACACCACGGCGAAGACCTTGGTCCAGAACATCGCCAGGCGGTCCCAGACCGGATTCTGGGTGCGATAGAAGAGCCCGTGCAGCAGGGCGATATAGGACGCCAGCCCGATGGTGAACACCGGGAAGATGGCGTGAAAGGAAACCACGAAAGCGAACTGAAGTCGCGACAGCAGCAGGGGATCAAGCTCCATAACGCATGCCTCATCTCGGGGTAGAAGAGCGCCAAGCAGCATTGTCATTATTAGGGCCAGGCCGTTATCGATATCAGCCTACGACTGTGGCCAAAAAAAGCGATGAAAAGTTGACCCAGGACAGTGTGTCGTGTTGTCGCATCAGGTACCCGAGGCCTGCACCACCAGGCGGACCAGAAAGGCGGTGTAGCCCACGAAGCCGGCCAGCAGCACGGCCCCCTCGAGGCGATTGAGGCGCCCCGGCCGCCCCCGCCAGCCCAGGGCGAAGAGCACCATCAGGGCGGTCATGGCCGCCATCACGCTCCAGTCGCGCCACAGCACTTCGGCCGCCACCTCAATGGGCGTGATCACCGCCGCGAGCCCCACCACGCCAAGGGTGTTGAAGAGATTCGAGCCCACCACGTTACCCAGCACCAGGTCATGCTCACCGCGACGCAGAGCGCTGATCGAGGCGGCCAACTCCGGAAGCGAGGTGCCCACGGCCACCACGGTCAGGCCGATGATCAGGTCGCTGACGCCGAAGCCCTGGGCGATGGCCACCGCCCCCCATACCAGCAGCCGGGAGCTGGCTACCAGCAGCACCAATCCCACGCCGGTCCAGACGAGCCCCGCCGCCAGCGACAAAGGATGCAGGGCGAGACTCTCCTCGGTCTCGGCGGCCAGCGGGTCGCTGACGCCGCGGCGCGCCTGAACGATGCTGACGCCGATGAACGCCGCCAGCAGCGCCAGCAGCAGGGTCCCCTCGAGGCGGCCGACCACGCCGCCCCACATCAGCAGCGCCGAGAGCAGGGTCACCGCCCCCAGCACGGGCAGTTCGCGACGTACCACGCTGGAGTGCACGGTCAGCGGGGCGATCAGCGCCACCAGCCCGAGAATCATGCCGATGTTGGCGATGTTCGAGCCATAGGCATTGCCCAGCGCCAGACCGGGATTGCCCTGTCCGGCCGCCAGCGCCGAGACCATCAGCTCCGGGGCCGAGGTGCCAAAACCAATCACCAGCATGCCGATCAGCAGCGGCGACAGCCCCAGGCGGTGCGAAGTGGCCGCCGCCCCCTCGACGAAACGCTCGGCGCTCCAGACGAGCAGCACCAGACCGACGATCACGGCCGCAGCGGGTAACAGCATGGGAAGTCCTCGGGAACATTCAGGTGTGCATGTTTGTCTATGGTGCGCGTTGCGTCAACGTGTCACACTTTCGCCAGTGCCACGTTTACCAGCGCCACGCTGTCGCCGGGCGGCCCACGATCGACAGCCTTGGCTCTATCTGACAAGTCGACGGGCCGTCGCCGCACCTTCCATCGCAGCTCGTTCGTCTCAGGTGATCATCGCCGGTGTTCAGGCCTCCTTTCACGCTTCCTTCACTACCGCGGGGCGAGCCCCGGGTCGACCAGTCACCCCCCGAGGTACGCACCTCGCGGCGGCGGCTGCGCGCCTGTCACGAGTGTGACTGGCTGGTCGCCCTGCCGCCGCTGCGCCCCGGCGAGAAGGCCGACTGTCCGCGCTGCGGCCATACCCTGGCCACGCGCCACCACCGCCCGGCCCAACGCAGCATGTCGCTAGCGCTGTCGGCGCTGGTGGCGCTGCTGCTGGCGGTCTCCTTCCCGTTCGTCAGCTTCAACGTCGGCGGCATCGGCCATGGCATCGAGCTCTCCCAGACCGCCACCACCCTGATCGGCTTCCACCAGCCGATTGTCGCCATCGCGGTGATCCTCACCATTGTGGTGCTGCCGGCGGTCTACCTGTGCGGGGTGATCTGGCTGCAGGCGGGACTGCTGCGCGGCCAGCCGCTTCCGGCCAGCCGCAGCATCGCACGCTCGCTGGCTCATCTGCACCCCTGGATGATGGCGGACGTGTTCATCATTGGCGCCCTGGTCAGCCTGATCAAGGTGGCCGGCATGGCCCAGATCGAGTTCGGCATCTCCTTCTGGGCGTTCTGCGTTTTCGCCCTGCTGCTGCTGCTCACCACCCAGTCCCTCGACGCCGACTGGATGTGGTTCTCGCTGACCGGCGAGCCGCTGGCTCCCCCAGGCGCCCGTACCGGCACCACTGCGGCTCCCCAGGGCCTTACTGGCTGCCCCACCTGCGGGCTGGTCAACCGCCTGGACGGGCGGGGACACGGCCACTGCCGACGCTGCGGCGAGCGGCTCCACGCGCGCCTGCCGCACAGCCTGCAGCGCACCTGGGCCCTGCTGGCAGCCGCCGCGGTGATGTACCTGCCGGCCAACTTCTATCCGATCATGACCACCACCAGCCTGGGCCAGACCTCCACCTCGACCATCATCGGCGGCGTGGTGGAGCTGGTGCAGATGGGCTCCTGGCCGGTGGCACTGGTGATCTTCGTAGCCAGCGTGATCGTGCCCGTCGGCAAGCTGGTGGCGCTATCCTGGCTGTGCCTGGTGGTCGAGCGCAGCCATGAACTCAACGCCGGGGCCCGGACGCGGCTCTATCGACTGACCGAATTCATCGGCCGCTGGTCCATGGTGGACGTCTTCGTGGTGGCCATTCTGGTGGCGCTGATTCGCGCCGGCTCGCTGATGTCGATCACCCCGGGGCCCGCCGCGCTGGCCTTCGGCGCCGTGGTGGTGCTGACCATGCTGGCCGCCATGACCTTCGACCCCCGACTGATCTGGGACACGCCGCTGCCGCGCGCCTCCCGCCACACGCAAGGAACCTCCGGATGAGCGAGACGCCCCGCGACCCCGATGCCCCGCGGGACATGCATCGGGCCAAGCCCTCTCCCCAGGCCCGGCTGTCGCCGATCTGGATCGTGCCCATCGTGGCCATACTGATCGGCCTGTGGCTGGTCTACGACAACTACCGCAGCCGCGGGCCGCTGATCACCCTAACCATGAGCAACGCCGAAGGAATCGAGGCCGGCAGCACCCTGATCAAGACCCGCAATGTACAGGTCGGCCGCGTCGAGCGGGTGCGGCTCTCCGACGATCTCAGCCATACCGTGATCACCGCACGCATGGCGCCCGATACCGAGGCCATGCTCACCGAGGAGAGCCGCGTCTGGGTGGTCAAGCCGCGCATCGGGCGCGAGGGCATCAGCGGCCTTGGCACCGTGCTCTCCGGCGCCTATCTCCAGCTCGAGCCGGGCCCCGGCGAGGCGGGCCGGCGCGACTTCGGGGTCAGCGACCTGCCGCCGGTGTCGCCGGCCGGCGTGGCCGGGCTGCGCGTCAGCCTGATCAGCCAGATGGGCAACTCGCTGCGGGTCGGGGACCCGGTCACCTATCAGGGCTATACCGTGGGCCGGGTCGAGGAGGTGCGCTTCGACGCCGAGGCGCGGCGCATGGAACAGCGGGTCTTCATCGAGAGCCCCTACGACCGCCTGGTCACCGACAGCACCCGCTTCTGGTCGGCCAGCGGCGTCGACCTGCGCCTGGACGCCGACGGCATCCGGATCAACGTCGAATCGCTGGAGGCGCTGCTCGGCGGCGGGGTGACCTTCGCCGTGCCCGAGGACCTGCCCCCGGGCACGCCGGTGGCAAGCGACACCACCTTCAACCTCTATGCCGACGAGGACAGCGCCCGTCAGGGCACCTTCGATCGCTACCTGGAATACGTGCTGCTGGTGGACGACACCGTGCGCGGCCTCTCCCGCGGCGCCCCGGTGGAGTTTCGCGGCGTACGCATCGGCACCGTGGCCGCCGTGCCCTGGCAATTCAACGCCCCCCAGCCGGAGACCCGCAGCGGCTTCTCGATCCCGGTGCTCATCCGCATCGAACCCCAGCGGCTGGGCATCGAGAACCAGGAAGTGGACCTGATGGAGTGGGAGGCGCGCTTCGAGCGGCTCTTCAACCTGGGGCTTCACGCCTCGCTGAAGTCCGGCAACCTGCTCACCGGCGCGCTGTTCGTCGACCTCAACTTCCAGCGCGACGAGGCCGGCAGCTACGTGGCCGAGACGTTCGCCCAGCGCACCGTCTTTCCCACCACCTCGGCCGGCTTCGCCCAGATCGAGGCCCAGGTGACGGCGCTGCTCGACAAGCTCAACGCCTTGGAGCTCGAGCCGCTGCTGGCCGGCCTGGACCGCAACCTGGCGAGCTCCCAGGCCATGCTCGAGGAAGTGCGCGAGCTCGGCGGCGCCTTCCAGGCGCTGCTGGAGGACCCCGGCACCCAAAGCCTGCCCAGCAACCTCAATGCGACGCTGGAGGCGCTGCAGGCCACCCTGCAGGGTATGTCACCGGATTCCGGCGCCTACCGGGAACTGACCGCCGCGGCCGAGCGCCTGGAGCGGCTGATGCGCGACCTGCAGCCGGTGGCCCGCACCCTGAACGAGAACCCGCGCTCCCTGCTGTTCGACAACCTGGACACCGTCGACCCCCAGCCGCGCGCACCACGACGAGCCCCCTGAGGAAGGATGCCCATGAGAGCCATGCCCTGGATGATCGCCGCCGCTGCCATGCTCTGGCTGAGCGGCTGCGCCACGCCGAGCGCCCCCCACCAGCGCTACACCCTGCCCGGCAGCGATGCGCCACCGGCCGCCGCCGGCGCCGAGGCCGAGCAGGTGCTCAAGGTCCGCCCCCCGCAGCTGGCCCACTACCTGGACGTGGACGGCATCGTGCTGCAGCTCGACGACATCACCCTCAACGAGGCGCGCCAGCACCTCTGGGCGGAGCCCCTGGCGCGCCAGCTGGAGCGCGGCCTGCGCAGCCGGCTCGCCGTGGCGCTGCCCGACACCCGGGTGATCCGCGACGACGGTCAGGGACGCGGCGTCGAGGCTCTCACCCTGAGACTCGAGATCGACCGCTTCCAGGGGCGCTACGACGGCCTGGCGATTGTCAGCGGCCAGTGGCAGCTTTACGCCCCCGGCGGCCAGTTGCTGGCCACGGAGCACTTCCGGGTCGCCACCGAGCTTGCCGACGATGGCTACCCGGCCCTGGTGCGGGCCCTGGGCCGCAGCTGGGACCGGGTGGCCGAGCAGATCGGCGAGGCGATTCGCCAAACAATTTGAAGGGATAAGGCCGGGGGCCGATTCACCGGATTTTTTGGAGCACGGTTTGCTGCGCGAAAGCGGCGGCGTGGCTCCCACGATAAAGCTGCGGCCCGGCGCGCACTGTGGCATACTATGGCCTCGCGGCAACCCGTAGTCCCTCCTGCCGCGCCCCTGAACCGAATTTTCACGCCTTGGCCCGGGACTGGCCACGCGCTTGACGCGCGTGGCACGGCCGAGGCGACTCTGCGGAGACCGCATGACCTTTTCCGACCTCGGCCTGCGTGCCGAACTGCTCCGTGCCGTCGAGGCACAGGGCTACACCATTCCGACCCCCATTCAGCGCCAGGCCATCCCCGCCGTGCTCGAGGGAGGCGACCTGCTGGCCAGCGCCCAGACCGGCACCGGCAAGACCGCCGGTTTTACCCTGCCGATGCTCCAGCGCCTGGCCCAGGGGCCCCGCCCCGGCAAGCGCCAGATCCGTGCCCTGGTCCTGACCCCGACCCGTGAGCTGGCCGCCCAGGTGGGCGAAAGCGTAGCCGACTACGGCCGCCACCTGACGCTCAAGAGCCACGTGATCTTCGGCGGCGTCGGCCAGCAGCCCCAGGTGGACGCCATCCGCCCCGGCCTCGATGTGCTTGTCGCCACCCCGGGCCGCCTGCTCGACCTGCAGCAGCAGAAGCACGTGGACCTCTCGAAAGTCGAGATCCTGGTGCTCGATGAAGCCGACCGCATGCTCGACATGGGCTTTATCCACGACATCAAGAAGATCCTTCGCGTGCTGCCCGAAAAGCGCCAGAACCTGCTGTTCTCGGCGACCTTCTCCAACGAGATCCAGGCGCTGGCCGGCAAGCTGCTCGACAACCCGGCGATGATCGAGGTAGCGCGGCGCAACACCACCGCCGAGCTCGTCGACCAGGCCATCTATCGCGTCGACCGCGAGAAGAAGCGCGAGCTGCTGGCCCACCTGATAACCGAGCAGAACTGGCATCAGGTGCTGGTCTTCACCCGCACCAAGCACGGCGCCAACCGCCTGGCCGAGCAGCTCTCCAAGCAGGACATCCCGGCCATGGCGATCCATGGCAACAAGAGCCAGTCGGCGCGCACCAAGGCACTGGCCGCCTTCAAGACCGGCGACCTGCAGGTGCTGGTGGCCACCGACATCGCCGCCCGCGGCCTGGATATCAGCGAGCTGCCCCACGTGGTCAACTTCGAGCTGCCCAACGTCGCCGAGGACTATGTCCACCGCATCGGCCGCACCGGCCGCGCCGGCAGCGAAGGCCAGGCGGTATCGCTGGTCTGCGTCGACGAGCACGGCCTGCTCAAGGGCATCGAGCGGCTGATCAAGCGCGACCTCGAGAAGCGCATCGAGCCCGGCTTCGAGCCTGACCCCAACGCCAAGCCCGAACCCATCGAGAACGGCCGCAACCGCCGCGGTGGCGGTGGTGGCGGCGGACGCGGGGGGCGCGGTAACGCGCAGGCGCGCAGCGGTGGCAGCGCCTCCCAGGGCCAGCGTCGCGGCGACGAGTCAAGCGGCACGGGGCGTCGCCGGCGGCGCGGCGGCCAGGGTGCTCGCCAAGCTTGACCCAGCGCATGGCAGCCTACTGTGCAATATGCGAATGTAGGCTGCCATTTTCCTGGCGCCGATAAATAGAGGGGTAGGCTATGAAGGCCCTCTGGTGCTCCACGTCGTGGAAGACCCGAGCATGCTGAAATGGTTGACCGGCAAGCAGCCGATACCCGTCTGGGCCATCAAGCAGATCGATGACGATCTGCTGCACCTGTGCGGCCAGGCCAAGGTGACGCCCACGAAGAAGCGCGGCATCACCCTGGCGGCGCTGAACGAGGGTCGCTACCAGGGGGCCGTCAGCATGGCCGGCAGCGGCCTGGTGCTCAATGCCCGTCTGTTTGCCGCCCTGGTACCGGTAGAGAACCTCACGCTGGACGCCCAGGGCCAGGCCCACTGGCAGGGGCGCTGCTGGCAGGTGTCCCAGGTGCCCCAGCGCTGCTGGACCTACGAAGGCCGACTCACGACCCAGCGCCAGCTCCAGGGCGGCCAATCCCTCCTGGTCAGCGTCGAGGATGTCTCATCCATTCGCCGCCATGCCCGGATCAGCGAGGGCCCCAACGTGGTTCCGTTCGACGACAAGAGCGCCGACGATCATCCGCTGATCGCCCCTCGCGACGGCGAACACACACGGCCGGCACGCCCCGGCAAGGGATGGGAACGGCGAACCAATGATGACGAGCACTAGCCCAGACACCCGACGACGACTGCTGTTTCTGTTGCTGATGGTGCTGGTGGGGCTCAACCTTCGCCCGGCCCTCTCCTCCCTGGCCCCGCTGCTGGTTCGGGTCCAGCAGGACACCGGTCTCTCGCCGCTGGCCATCGGCGCCCTCACCACCCTGCCGGTGCTTTGCCTCGGCATCTTCGCCCCCCTGGCGCCCTGGCTGAGCAAGCGGCTGGGCGCCGAGCGCACCCTGGCACTGGCCCTGGGCGCACTGATCGTCGGCCTGGCGCTGCGCGGTATCCCGCCCATTCCGCTGCTGTTTGCCGGCACGCTGCTGGTCGGCGCGGCCATCGGCGTGGCGGGCACCCTGCTGCCGGCGCTGGTCAAGCGCGAACTTCCCGGCAGCGCCGACCTGATGACCGGCGTCTATACCATGGCGCTGTGCCTGGGCGGCGCCCTCGGCGCCGGCCTGAGCATTCCCCTGGCCAACCTCCTCGGCAGCTGGCAGGCCAGCCTGATCAGTTGGTCGCTGCTGGCGGCGGCCGCTCTGGTTGCCTGGATTCGGCTCATGCCACGTTCGCCGCAGGCCGGCGGACTGAGCCCTCCGGGGGGCTCCATGCGCCAGCTGCTCACCCAGCCACTGGCCTGGCAGGTCATGCTGCTGATGGGCAGCCAGTCGTCGCTGGCCTACATCGTCTTCGGCTGGCTGCCAACCCTGCTGCAGACCCGCGGCTACGGCGAGTCGGAGGCCGGCTGGCTGATGGGGGCGTCGGTGATGGTCCAGCTGATCTCGGCGCTGGGTGCACCCTGGCTGGCCCGCCTGGGCCGCGACCAGCGCCCCGCCCTGCTGCTGGTGCTGGCCTGCGTAGGCACCGGGCTGTGGCTGCTGCTGCAGGGGCCTTACAGCTGGCGCTGGGCCGGCGTGGTGCTGCTCGGCCTCGGCCAGGGCGGCAGCTTCAGCCTGGCGCTGACGCTGATCGTGCTGCGCACCGCCAACTCCCGCCTGGCCGGCAAGCTGTCGGGGCTGGCCCAGGGCGGCGGCTACACCCTGGCCGCCATGGGACCGCTGGCGGTGGGTGTGCTGCTGCAGCTGGACGTGGGCCTGCCAACCGTCACCACGGTGCTGCTGCTGATCGTCGCCGCCGCCGCCGGCTTCGCCCTGCTGGCCGGTCGCAACCGCCGACTGGACGTGGACGACGACGGCCGGCTAATCACACGTTAAGGCCATTTCTGAGCATCGCTACCGGCGCTGTGAAATGGCCACCCCCGCCAGGATCAGCAGCAGTGCCAGCAGATGGTTCCACTCCGGTCGCTCGCCAAGAAACAGGATGCCGATGACCACCGCCCAGAGCGGGATCAAGTAGTTGATCAGCGACAGGAAGGTCGGCCCCGCCGCGGCCACCAGCGTAAAGAAGACCACGCTGCCCAGCGCCGTGCAGACGATGCCCAGCACCAGCACCGCCCAGAGCGCCCCCGCTGACAGCTCGGAAAGCGAGAGCCCGGGCGACGCCCCGCCGAGATAGGGCGTCAGCGCCAGCGGCAGGGTCAAGAGCCACGCCATGCCCAGCACCAGTGCCGAGGTGGACCAGGCATCGCTGGCCGGCTTGTGGCGCGAGACGATGGCGTTCACCGCATAGCAGCAGGCCGCCAGCAGCACCGCCAGCTGCGCTACCAGGGTCTCCCCGCGCCCCCCAAGCTCGCGCAGCGCGGCGGGGCCGATCAGCGCCAGGATACCGACGAAGCCGATGCTGAAACCGAGCAGGCGCTGCCGGGTCAGCGTCTCGCCGGGAACCAGGAAGTGCGCCAGCACCAGGGTCACCAGCGGCATCACCGCCATCAGGATGCCGGCCAGCCCACTGTCGATGCGCTGCTGGCCCCAGCTGATCAGCAGAAACGGCGCCATATTGCCGATCACCGCAATGGCCAGCATGAACCCCCAGACGCGGCGCCCCCGGGGCCAAGCCCGGCCCAGCACCACCACCAGCGCCAGCAGCCCCAGGGCTGCCACCATATTGCGCCCGGCCACTACCATGGCCGGCGTCAGCTCCGCCACGGCAATCCGGGTCAACGCAAAGGAACTGCCCCAGATGACGGCCAGCGCCACCAAGAGCCCCCAGTGCGACAAAGGCCGGGTCATGGGCCCACTCTCCCTGCTGTCATTCTTTGATCCTTATCAAGGGCGATACGACTTACCATTTACCCATCGCCATTCACGATATCCCGCTCAGCGCTCAGCCTGCATAATTGGCTGGGCCTTCCCGACCTCGGCAGGCAAGCGATGCACGACTCGGCGCAGGCGGTGTTCCAGACCCGCGGGCTCAAGCGTTTCTACCAGATGGGCGACGTGACCATCCAGGCGCTGCGCGGCGTCGACCTCGAACTTTTCAGCGGTGAGCTGGTGGTGATGCTTGGCGCCTCGGGGTCGGGCAAATCGACCCTGCTCAATATCATGGGCGGGCTCGACAGCGCCAGCGAAGGCAGCGTGCACTATATCGACCACAGCCGGCATACCCATGAGCTGACCCACGCCAGTCAGCGGCAGCTGACCGAATTTCGCCGTCACCACGTGGGCTTCGTGTTCCAGTTCTACAACCTGATCTCGAGCCTCACCGCCCGCGAGAACGTGGCCATCGTCACCGACATCAGCCGCGACCCCATGACCCCGGAGGAAGCCCTGGCCATGGTCGGCCTGGAGCAGCGGCTCGATCACTTCCCCTCGCAGCTCTCCGGCGGCGAACAGCAGCGAGTGGCGATTGCCCGGGCCATCGCCAAGCGCCCCGAGGTGCTGCTGTGCGACGAGCCCACCGGGGCGCTGGACTTCCGTACCGGTATCCGTGTGCTGGAAGTGCTTGAGACCCTCAACCGCACCACCGGCACCACCCTGGCGATCATCACCCACAATGAGGTGATCGGCGAGATGGCCGACCGGGTGATTCGCCTGCGCGACGGTCAGGTAGGCGACATACACGCCAACACCCAGCGTACGCCTCCCGGCGAGCTACGCTGGTGAGGGGGAAGCGGCCGTGAGCACCCTGCACCGCAAGCTCTTGCGCGACCTGCTGCGCCTCAAGGGGCAGTCGCTCGCCATCGCCGCGGTGATCGCCAGCGGCGTGATGACGCTGATCCTCGCCGTCACCACCCTGGATGCCCTGACCCGGGCCCAGTCCGATTTCTACGCCAGCCACCACTATCCCGACCTCTTCGTCGACGTCAAGCGCGCCCCGCTGGGGCTGGTCGACCACCTACAGACCCTGGACGGCGTGAGCCGCATGGCGCCACGCGTGCGCGCCGGGGTGCGACTGGCCGTCACCGGCTTCGACGACCCGGTGCGCGGCCAGATCCTGTCGCTGCCCGACGGCCGCCAGCCGAGCCTCAATCGCCTGCACCTGGTGGCCGGCAGCCTGCCCGAAGCCGGGCGCGCCGACCAGGCGGTGGTCAGCGACGCCTTCGCCGAGGCCCACGGCCTGGCGCCCGGCGACACCCTCGAGGCGATCATCGACGGACGCCAGACCCGGCTGCGGCTCAGCGGCATCGCCCGCAGCCCGGAGGTCATCTACCAGGCCGCCCCCACCGATCTGCTGCCCGACTATCAGCGCTACGCCACCCTATGGATGAATGAGCGCGCCCTGGCCAACGCTTTCGGCATGGAGGGCGCCTTCAACCAGCTGTTGGTGACCCTGCAGCCGGGCGCCGACGCCGCCACCCTCGGCAACGAACTGGACCAGGCCCTGGCCCGCTACGGCGCCACCGGCACCCAGACCCGCCACGACCAGCAGTCGCACCGCTTCCTGGAAGAGGAGCTGGCCCAGCAGCGCGCCCAGGCGGCCATCCTGCCGACGATCTTCCTGGCTGTGTCGGCCTTTCTGCTCAACGTGGTGATGGGGCGCATCATCCGGACCCAGCGCGAACCGCTGGCCATGCTCAAGGCCTTCGGCTATCGCGACGGCGAGCTGGCCCGCCACTACGGCCTGCTGGCGGGGCTCATCGTACTGCTGGGCTGGGCCCTGGGGGTGGCCCTGGGCGCCTGGGCCGCCCGCGGCCTGGGCGGCATCTACGCCGAATACTTCCGCTTCGCGGAGATGCACTTTCGGGTGCCGGCCTGGGCGATGGCGCTGGCACTGGGCGTTGCCGGCATCGCGGCCCTGCTGGGCACCTGGCACGCGGTATGGCGGGCCGTGCGCGAGCCGCCGGCCGCCGCCATGCGCCCTCCGGCTCCGCAGCGGTTTCGCCGCACCTGGCTGGAGCGCTCCGCGCTAGGCCGAGGGCTCGGCCACGAGGCGCGTATCGTGCTGCGTCACCTGCTGCGCCATCCCGCCAAGGCCGGCCTGTCGGTCGCCGGCATCGCCCTGTCCGCCGGCCTGCTGATGATGGGCGCCTATCAGCTCGGCGCGGTCGACAAGATGCTCGACCAGCAGTATCGCCAGGTGATGCGCATGGACATCGAGCTGACCTTCAGCGAGGTCACCCCCGCCCGGGCCGCCGGTGAGCTGCGCCACCAGCCTGGCGTGCTGGCGGTGGAGACCTGGCGGCGGGTGCCGGTGACCCTGATGCACGAGCACCGTGAATATCGCACCAGCCTGCTCGGCACCGAGGCGCAGCCACAGCTGCGTCAGATCCTCGACATCGACGGGCACCCCCAGGCACTGCCCGGCGACGGGGTGATGCTGACCCGCTTTCTCGCCGAACTCCTGCAGGCCGAGGTAGGCGACACCCTGGAGATCGCCGTGCTGGATGGGCGCCGCCAGCGGCTCACCCTGCCGCTGGCGGCCCTGGTCGACGAACCCATCGGCGTCGGCGCCTACCTGCAGCGGGACAGCCTCAATGCACTGCTGGGTGAAGGGCCGGCGATCAGCGGTGCTTGGTTGCTGGTCGATCCCGACCAGGCGGATCGCCTGCACCGGGCGCTGCATCAGTTGCCCAGGGTCGCAGGCATCGGCCTGCTTTCGGAGGCCGAACGCGGCATTCGCGACTACATGGACGAAACCATCCTGATGTTCGCCCTCGTTTTCGTGGCCCTGGCGGGGTCCATCGCCTTCGGCGTCATCTACAACAACGCTCGCATCACCTTCGCCGAGCGGGCCCGCGAGCTGGCGACCCTGCGCGTGCTCGGCTATACCCGCAGCGAGGTCGCCCGCATCCTGCTCGGTGAGATCGCCCTGATCACCGCCCTGGCCATTCCGCTGGGCTGGCTGATCGGCATCGGTTTCAGCGCCCTGCTCAACCAGGCCTTCAGCAACGATCTGTTCCGCGTGCCGCTGGTCCTGACCCCCTACGCCTTCGGCTTCGCCGCCGCCGGAGTGATCGCCGCCTCGCTGGTGGTCGCCGTGCTGGTGATTCGCCGGCTGGGGCGGCTGGACATGATCGGCGTCCTAAAAGCAGTAGAATGAAGCCACAGGGAACCGCGGATGCAGCCCATGATGCCACTCATCAAGCGACTGACCGGCGCTATCGCCGTCCTGGCCGTGCTCGGCCTGCTGGCCTGGGCGCTATGGCCGACCCCGCTTGCGGTCAACGTCGCCACCGTCAGCACCGGCCACTTCGTCGACTCGGTACGTGAGGAGGGTCGCACCCGACTGCGCGACACCTGGACCGTCTCGGTGCCCATTGCCGGCTACCTGCAGCGGGTCACCCTCGAGGTCGGCGACAGCGTCGAGGAGGGTGACGTGCTGTTTCGGCTCGAGCCGACGCCGGCGCCGGCGCTGGACGCACGCAGCCGACAGCAGGCCGAGGAAAACCTTCAGGCCGTCCAGGCACGACTCGGCACCGCCCAGGCCAACCTGGAGACCGCCCGCGCCGAACGTCGCTTCGCCGAATCCGAGTACCAGCGCTATCGCCGACTGCACGAGCGCAACCTGGTGGCCACCGCAGACCTGGAACACCGCCAGAGCCTGAGAGACCGGCAGCGTGCGCTGGAAAACGCCGCCGCCTCCAGCGTCGAGGTCGCCCGCTTCGAGGTGGAAAGCGCCCGTGCGGTGCTGGAGGTGGCCAGTGGCCAGCGCAGCACGCCGGGCGAGACGCCCGAGCTTGAGGTCAAGGCGCCGGTATCGGGCATCGTGCTGACGCGCCACCGCTGCTGCGAAGGCAGTGTGGCGGCTGGCGAACCGATTATCGAGCTGGGCCGCCCCGACGATCTCGAGGTTCAGGTCGACCTGCTCTCCATGGATGCCGTGCGGCTGCGCCCCGGCATGGCGGTCCGGCTCAGCGGCTGGGGCGGCGAAACGCTCGACGGCCAGGTTCGGCGCATCGAACCCGCCGGCTTCACCCGTACCTCGGCGCTGGGGGTGGACGAGCAGCGCGTACCGGTGATCGTCGACTTCACCGGCGACACCGAGCCCGCCCGCCAGGGGCTCGGCAGCGGCTTTCGCATCGATGCCGAGTTCATCATCTGGGAGAGCGACGACGTGTTGCAGATTCCCACCGGCGCGCTGTTCCGCTACCGTGGCGACTGGGCGGTCTTCGTAGTGGAGGAGGGTCGCGCCGTTCGCCGCAGCGTGGAGATCGGCCGCCGACAGGGGCTCGTCACCCAGGTGCTCGCGGGGCTGAGCGAAGGCGAGACTCTGATCACCCACCCCGGCGAGCGCGTCGACGACGGCGTCAGGGTGAGGAGTGAGAGGTGAGGCGCAAGGCGTGAGGCGCTATCATGGCCGCCCGCCCCCCCCCTGCCAGGAGCCGCCATGACCTCACCTTCGCTTGTCTCCCGTTCCGTGCTGGTGCTTTACACCGGCGGCACCCTGGGCATGGTCGAGACCGACCAGGGCCTCGCCCCCGGCCGCGACTTCGAGGCCAGGCTTCGCCAGGCGCTGACCACCCTCCCCCCGGCACGTCGAGCGAGCCTGCCCGAGTTCGTGCTCCGCGAGAGCCCCGACCCCATCGACTCCAGCGCCGCCACGCCTCTCGACTGGCAGCGCCTGGGCCGGGCCGTGGCCGCTGCCCTGCCCGACCACGCCGGCGTGGTGGTGCTGCACGGCACCGACACCCTGGCCTGGAGCGCGGCGAGCCTCGCCTACCAGCTGCAGGGGCTGGACCGCCCGGTGGTGGTAACCGGCGCCATGCTGCCGCTGGAGGCCACTGGCAGCGACGCCCTGATCAATATCGAACTGGCGCTGCGCTTTGCCGTCCAGCCCGAGCTTCAGGAGGTCGCCGTGGCCTTCGCCGGGCGGCTGCTGCGCGGCGTGCGCACCCGCAAGCGGCATACCCAGGCGGCCGACGCCTTTACCAGCCCCAACGCCCCGCTGCTAGGCGAACGGGTGGATGACGATGCCGTACTCTACCCGGGCCGCGGCCTTGCCACCCAGCAGCGCGGTGCGCCGCGCTTCGAGCTGCTCGACTACGAACCCCTGTCGGCGGGGGGCGTGGCGCGCCTCGTCCTATGGCCCGGCATCCAGGCCTGGCAGCTGGCGGCCTGGCTGGAGGATAACCGGGTCAAGGGCGCCTTGCTGGAGGTGTGGGGGAGTGGCAATGTGCCGGACGACCCGGCACTGCTCGGCGTGCTGGCCAAGGCCAGCGGCGAAGGCAAGCTGCTGGCGGCCATCAGCCAGTGCCCCCTGGGCGGCGTTGCCATGGGCCACTACGCGGCGGGACGCGGCCTCGCCGAGGCCGGCGTACTCTCAGCCGGCGACATGACGCCGGAGGCGGCGCTGACCAAGCTGCTGCACCTGCTCGCCCTGCCGCTGCCTGACGCCGAACGACGCCAGCGCTTTCTCACTCCCCTGGTGGGTGAGCGTTGAGGTGGGCGAGCGTTGAGAGAGCGTCCCCCCGGACGGCAGCAGCGTTGAGGCGTTACGAGCACGAAGCCGACCAACGCGCTAGGGTGGAAGTACCGTGAAAGCAAAGGAGCCGTGGCCATGGAACACCCCGTACACCCCTTTACCGAGCTCTTCGAACAGCTGGGGCTGCCCGCCGACGACGCCTCCATCAAGGCCTTTATCGAACGGCATGCGCCGCTGCCCGAGACGATCCCCCTTCACAAAGCGCCGTTCTGGAATCAGGCCCAGGCCGACTTCCTGCATGAGGCCCTGGACGATGACGCCGACTGGGCGGAGGTCGTCGACCATCTCGACGCATCGTTGAGAAAGGGATGAACTCGCTGATCATTCGGTTATGATAACGAAAAAAATCACCCAACCGTTTTATCAGGAGTGGTCATGCCGATCGATTCTCCGTCGACCACTATCGATGACGACAGCAACCAGACGGCTCCTGAGCTTCCCCCGTTGCCCGGCGACCTTCGCGACCGGCTGGCCCGCTGCCAGAGTCTGCCGAGCCTGCCCGCCGCCGCCGCGAGAGTGCTTGACCTCGCCCGGACGCAGGAGCCGCGCCTGGCCGACTTTGCCCGCGCCATCGAACAGGACCCGGCGCTGACGCTGCGCCTGCTCTCGCTGGCCAACAGCGCCTTCTATGCTCGCAACGGCCTCCAGGTCACCACCTGCACAGCGGCCGTATCGCGCATCGGACTCGACGCCACCCTGGCAGCGGCGATGAGCTTCGGACTGCCCAGGCCAGGTGCCCGCCACATCCTGGACTACGACTACCTGTGGCAGCGCGCCATCATTGCCGCGCTGGCCGGCCAGTATCTGGCACAGCGACTGAGCCCTGAGCACGCTGGCCGCGTCTTCACTACGGCCCTGGTTCAGGATATCGGCATCATGGCGCTCGAAGCAGTGGACGGCGACGCTTACTGCCACGGTATTCCTGGGCTGCGCGACCACGGCGCCCTCATCCGGGCCGAGCGCGAGCGCTTCGGCTGCGACCATGCCCTGGTCGGGGCCTGGCTGGCCGCCAGTTGGGGCGTTCCCGACCACCTGGCGCAGGGTATCGCCGATAGCCACGGCCCGCTGGAGGACCACGACATCTCGCGTCTCTGTCTGCGCCTCTCCTGCCGCATCGCCGAGGCCTGGCTCGCACCCGAACCGGCCAGGGCCATCAGCGATCTGCTGCACCAGCTCGCCTCGCTCGACACGCTGGAACCCAATCTGCTGACCGGCGTACTGCAGCAGCTCCAGGAGCGGCTACCCTCCACCGCCCGGCTGTTCGAGATCACCTGCCCGCCCAACATCGACGCCATTACGCTGCTCACCGAGGCCAAGCAGCTGCTTTTTGAACAGAACCTTCGGATCAGCCGCCACCTGGCCGAGCAGCAGACCAAGCTGGAAGCCCTCAACGCCAGCCACGTGGCCCTGGACAAGCAGACCCGTACCGACTCGCTGACCGGACTGGCCAACCGCTCCTGGCTGGAAAAGCTGCTCGAGGTCCATTTCGATATCGCCAAGGCCAATCAACAGCCGCTGAGCGTGATGTTCATCGACCTGGACCACTTCAAGCGGATCAACGACGCCCACGGCCACCGCTTCGGTGACCGGGCCCTGATCCACTTTGCCGGCACCCTGAAACGCATGGTGCGCGGCAGCGATATCGCCGGCCGCTACGGCGGCGAGGAGTTTTTGGTGATCATGCCGCAAACCCGGCGCCACCAGGCCTACGTGCTGGCCGACCGGGTGCGCCAGCAGCTCTCGAAGGGCCCCCTGGCCCATGCCGGCGGGAAGCCGGTGCACGTCACCGCCTCCATCGGCATCGCCGCGCTGGAAGACGACGAGTTTGCCAACGTCGAGGCGCTCGTCGACGCCGCCGATGAGGCCATGTACGTCATCAAACGCGGCGGCCGCGACGGCGTGGGGCTGTTTCATGACTGATGAGCGGGAAGCACTTTTACGAAGTGCCGCCCGCCCCCAGCCATTTCCTATATTCCGGCCGGTATACTTACCCCCATCTGCCTATACTTCCCGCCCCTGCTCGACACGACGGCGCACCCAGGCGCCAATCAGCAGCAGTAGGGTCAGAGCCAGCAGCGGCAACACCACCTCGGGGGTAAGAGCGTCGTCCTTCTCCACCGCCTCCAGCGCGCCATGAATGGCGCTGGCATAGACGGCCCACTTGATTCCCAACCCAATCACGGCGGCAATCACGAAGGTGCGCAGCGGCAGGCGCCGCAGTCCGGCGGCGTAGTTGATAACCGAGTGGGGAAAGCCTGGCAGTACGCGCAGCGCGCACTGGGTGAGAAAGTCGCTACGCTTCTCCAACATACGCATGATCTTGCGGGTCAAGCCCTTGGGACTCCAGCGATCGCCGACGCGGGCGGCCAGGTAGTAGGCGCCTAGGGCACCGCCCACGCTGCCGAGGATCAGCATCGGCGTGGCGACGTGGGGCGGATAGAAGGGCGCAATCAGCCATAGCCCGATGCTGCCGGGAAGCCCGAATGCCAGGGTCACGGCCATGATCAGGATGACGCCGATCACGGTCGCCGGGTGATGGGACGCTTCCTCGGCCCAGTGCCTGATGGCGCTGAGATCCGGCGAGTGCCACATCCACAGGTAGCCGGCCATCAGCACGCTGGCACCGATGGCGACCCACCGCCAGCGCCAGCGAAGAGAGGTGTCCTGGTGCATCGGGTATCCCTTGAGGCCCAAAGAAAGGGCACATGGTGCCACGAGCCCGGCCCGGGGTCACGCGCCGCCGACCACCTCAGGCCTCGAGGTCTCCTTCGGGTTTCGCTGCAAGCAGGTTGGCGGCACCGTCCGATGGCCCCTCTTCCCCCAGGCGTGGCATTGCCGCCACCCGACGATCCACATAGCGCAACAGCAACAGCTGCATGACCAGTACGGCCAGGCACCACATCAGGCCTTTCAGCATGGCGATTTCCTCACGGAGGCCGGCAGCCTCGTCGTGCTGAGTCTAGCTGTAAACCGCGCGCCGCGATAGATAACGGCTTAACCGTTTGGCTCGCTCACAGCCGCGCCTGGACCCGCTCGAGAATCTCGCGGCTGACCTTGTTGACCAGCGGCTTGGCGGCACGGGTAACGGCCTTCTCCACCAGCCGGTTGCGGATGACGTAGGTCAGGGTGAAGGCGACCTTGGTACCTCCATCGACCGGGGTCAGGCGGTAGCAGCCCTGGTTGTGCACGCCCTCGAGCGACTCCCAGGCGAGGAGTTCCGGCGCCTGGCACTCGGTGATCTCGACATCGAAGGTCCAGTCCATGCCCACCGCATGGACATGCCAACGGTAGCGATCCCCGCCCAGTGGCTCGATCTCCCGGATCAGATCCGAATAGTCGACGAAGTCCTCGACCCGCTCGAGCAGGGCGAACACCCGCTCGGGGGGCGCCTTGAGGATCGCGCTGTGTTCGATGGTGGCCATGGCGGCTCCCTGTGCTCCTCGACGGCGGATGATGGGTCTTCAGGGGCAAGGGCACAAGGCTCTCCCCTGCGATACAAGTACCAGATTACGCGCGCTGTTTCATACAAAAACGCCGCCCCATAACGGAGCGGCGTTTTCAAGCGGGGACTGGCAGGCGTCGGGCCGCCTAGAGCGGCCCGGCGATGCGAATCAGTCCTGGCCCATCTGCTGCTTGATCAGGTCGCCGATGGTGGTCGGACCACCGCTCTCGGGCGCCTCTTCGCGCAGCTTCTTCAGGTTCTGACGGGTGTCGTCATGCTCCTTGGCCTTGATCGACAGGTTGATCTGACGATTCTTGCGATCGACGCCGATGATGCGGGCCTCGACGCTGTCGCCTTCGTTCAGCACGTTGCGGGCATCTTCGACGCGGTCGGCGCTGATCTCGGAGGCCTTGAGCACGGCGATCACGTCGGTGGCCAGCTCGACCTGGGCTTCCTTGGCGTCGACTTCGATCACGCGGCCGCTGACGATGCTGCCCTTGTCGTTGACGGACAGGAACTCGGCCACCGGGTCGGTATCGAGCTGCTTGATACCCAGTGAAATGCGCTCGCGCTCCGGGTCGATGGAGAGGATAACGGCCTCGGCCTCATCGCCCTTCTTGAAGCGGCGCACGGCTTCCTCGCCGGTTTCGGTCCAGGAGAGGTCGGAGAGGTGCACCAGACCGTCGATACCGCCTTCCAGACCGATGAAGATACCGAAGTCGGTGATCGACTTGATGGTACCGGACACACGGTCGCCCTTGTTGTACTGGGCGTTGAAGGTTTCCCACGGGTTGGCGGTGCACTGCTTGATACCCAGCGAGATACGACGACGCTCTTCGTCGATGTCGAGGATCATGACATCCACTTCGTCGCCGATGTTGACGACCTTGGACGGGTGGATGTTCTTGTTGGTCCAGTCCATTTCGGAGACGTGAACCAGGCCCTCGACGCCCTCTTCCAGCTCGGCGAAGCAGCCGTAGTCGGTGAGGTTGGTGACGCGGGCGGTGACGACGGTGTTCTCGGGGTAGCGATCCTTGATGTTGACCCAGGGATCTTCACCCAACTGCTTCAGACCCAGGGAGACACGGTTGCGCTCGCGGTCGAACTTCAGCACCTTGACGTTGATCTCGTCGCCCACGGCAACGATTTCGCTCGGATGCTTGATGCGCTTCCAGGCCATGTCGGTGATGTGCAGCAGGCCGTCGACGCCACCGAGGTCGACGAAGGCGCCGTAGTCGGTGAGGTTCTTGACGATACCCAGGATCTGCTGGCCTTCCTGCAGGGTGGCGAGCAGAGCCTCACGCTCGGCGCTGTTCTCGGCTTCGAGCACGGCGCGGCGGGACACGACCACGTTGTTACGCTTGGGGTCGAGCTTGATGACCTTGAAGTCGAGTTCCTTGTGCTCCAGGTGCGTGGTGTCGCGCACCGGACGCACGTCGACCAGGGAGCCGGGCAGGAAGGCGCGGATGGAGTCGATATCGACGGTGAAGCCACCCTTGACCTTGCCGTTGATCACGCCCTTGACGATCTCTTCCTTCTCGAAAGCGGCTTCCAGCACCTTCCAGGCTTCGGCGCGCTTGGCCTTCTCGCGAGACAGGCGGGTCTCACCGAAACCGTCCTCGACGGCTTCCAGGGCGACCTTGACTTCGTCGCCGACGCCAATGGTCAGTTCGCCATTGTCGTCGCGGAACTGCGCCGCGGGGATCTGTCCTTCGGACTTCAGGCCGGCATTGACGGTGACCCAGTCACCCTCGATGTCGACAACGGTCGCCACGACAATGGCGCCCGGTTCCATGTTGATGTCCTGAAGTGACTGTTCAAACAGTTCAGCAAAGCTTTCGCTCATGATGTTCCTACGTGATCAACGGTGTTGAGGCGTCGCCGCCTTCTCCGCACCACCAGCGAGTGCGGGCCTTATGTGCCAAGCCCCCGGGGATGTTAGCGCTGGTTGGACCTGGCCGGGCTTTCGGAAAAGGGTTGCCCGACCATGCCATGACATCCTGACGGGAGCGCCGCAAGGGAGAGTCAGGTGTCGCGAGTGAGGCCACGCTGGGCCAGCCACTCCGTCAACCGATCCACCACTTCCGGTATGCTCAGGCTCGTGGTGTCCAGCTCGAGGGCGTCATCGGCCGGTACGAGCGGGGCCACGCTGCGCTGCATGTCGCGTGCATCGCGCGCCTGAATCTCCTTTAAAAGACTCGATAGACTAGCATCCACCCCCGCTTCCTGCAACTGGAGGTGGCGCCGCCGGGCGCGCTCGGAGGCCGAGGCGGTGAGGAATACCTTGAGCGGCGCATCCTCGAACACCACGGTGCCCATGTCGCGACCGTCGGCCACCAGCCCCGGCGCCTGGCGGAAGTCTCGCTGACGCTGCAGCAGCGCCTGGCGCACCGCCGGAAGAGACGCCACTCGCGAGGCGGCGTCGCCCACCTGCTCGGTGCGGATCGCCCGGCTGACGTCATCGCCGTCGAGCAGCACGCGGGCACCCTCCTCTTCGGCGAGGAACACTACGTCGAGGTCGGCGGCCAGCTCGGCCAGCGCCGTCTCATCGTCGAGCGACACCCCGCGGCGCTGGGCGGCCAAAGCCGTCAGGCGATAGAGCGCGCCGCTGTCGAGCAGATGCCAGCCCAGGCGCGCGGCGACCAGGCGACTGACGGTGCCCTTGCCGGCACCGCCGGGGCCGTCCACGGTAAGCACCGGAACCGTCGCCTCGCTCATGACGCCTCCTTCTCGGTCTCCTGGGCAAGGCTCAGCCCCACCCGGCGCGCCAGGTCGATGAAGCCGGGGAAGGAGGTCGCCACGTTGGCGCAGTCATCGATGACGATCTCATCGCCGGCCCGCAGCGCGGCGATGGCGAACGCCATGGCGATGCGATGATCGCCCAGGCTATCGATATGCCCACCGCCGTAGCTTGCGCCCGCGGTCTTGCCGCTGCCCTGGATGTCGATGCCGTCCGGATAGAGGCTGTGCTCGACACCGATCTTGGCCAGGCCGTCGGCCATGGCCTGCAGGCGGTCGGACTCCTTGACCCGCAGCTCCTCGGCGCCGCGCAGTCGGGTGATGCCCTCGGCATTGGCCGCGGCAATGAACAGCGCCGGGAACTCGTCGATGGCCAGCGGCACCTGAGCCTCGTCGATGTCGATCCCCTTGAGCGGCGTATAGCGCACGCGGATGTCGGCCACCGGCTCACCGCCGACTTCGGCCTGATTGGAGAGCTCGAGGTCGGCGCCCATGGCCTTGAGAATATTGATCACGCCGATACGCGTGGGGTTGATACCGACGTGCTCGAGGGTCAGGTCGGCCCCCGGGGTGATCGCCGCCGCCACCAGGAAGAAGGTCGCCGAGGAGATGTCCGAGGGTACGTCGATGGGCGCCGCGGTGAGGCTGCCCCCGCCGGCGAGCCAGCAGGTATCGCCGTCCCGGTGCACCCGGTAGCCGAACCCCTCGAGCATGCGCTCGGTATGGTCGCGAGTCGGCGCCGGCTCTCGCACCCGGGTCTCGCCCTCGGCGTAGAGGCCGGCGAGCAGCAGGCAGGATTTCACCTGGGCGCTGGCCATGGGCATGTTGTAGGCGATGCCCTTGAGCGCCTTGCCGCCCTTGATCTTGAGCGGTGGCCGACCGCCCTCGGCGGTGTCGATCTCGGCGCCCATCAGGCGCAGCGGATCGGCGACCCGGCCCATGGGACGCTTGGTCAACGACACATCGCCGGTCAACTCGGTGTCGAAGGCCTGGCCGGCCAGCAGGCCGGCAAACAGCCGCATGGCGGTGCCGGCATTGCCTACGTAGAGGGGGCCGGCAGGCGCTTTGAGGCCGCGCATGCCGACACCGTGAACGATCACCCGTCCCTGGTGCGGGCCTTCGATGGCCACACCCATCTCGCGAAAGGCCTGCAGGGTGGCCAGGCTGTCCTCGCCCTCGAGGAAGCCCTTCACCTCGGTGACGCCCTCGGCCAGCGCCCCGAGCATGATCGAACGATGGGAGATCGACTTGTCGCCGGGTACGCGGATGCGCCCGGTCACGCTGCCGCCGGGGCTCGCCCGGAAGCGCAGATTAGCTGATTGTTGCATATTATATTCCGCCTGATAGCTGGTCTGGTTCAGGAGAGTGTCGAAATAGTGCCGCGCGTGGCTGGCGCGGTCGAAGGTGGCCAGCAGGGCATCGCCGTCACCGCTCTCCACGGCCTGGCGCAGCCGGGCCACCCCGGCCTCGAAGTCGTCCAGGGAGGCGAGCACGGCATCACGGTTGGCGATGAAGATGTCGCGCCACATCACCGGGTCGCTGCCGGCGATACGGGTGAAGTCGCGAAAGCCCCCGGCGGCGTAACGGAAGATCTCCAGTCGCTCGTCCTGACGCGCCAGGGTATCCACCAGCGAGAAGGCCAGCAGGTGCGGCAGGTGACTGGTGCGGGCCAGCACCTGATCGTGGCGCGCCACGCCCATCTCCAGCACCTCGGCGCCGCAGGCCGCCCAGAGCGCCCGCACCCGGGCCACCGCCGCCGGGTCGGTCTCGGCGGCGGGGGTCAGGATCACCTTGTGGTTGACGTAGAGCCGCGGATTGGAGGCCGCCACGCCGCTCTTTTCGGAGCCAGCGATGGGATGGCCCAGCACCAGATTGGCCGGCAGGCGGCCGAAGACCCGGTGCGCGCAGTCGCGGATGGCCGCCTTGGTGCTGCCCACGTCGGTGATCACCACCCGCACATCGGCCGATGCCAGGCTCTCTGCCAGCTCGCCCATCACCGACTCCATGGCCAGCACCGGCACCGCCAGCACGATCAGCGTGGCCCCTTCCACCAGCGGGGTCAGCACCGTGCCACCGCGGTCGATCAGGCCCATCTCGATGCCGCGGGCGATCTCCTCGGCATCCGGGTCGCAGGCGATGATTTCGGCGGCTCGCTCGCCCTCCCCGAAACCGGCCTCACGCAGTGCCGCGGCGAGCGAGCCGCCGATCAGCCCCAGGCCAACGATCAGGATACGCGGCTCGTCCACCCGGCATCCCGCCTGTAACGCTTGTCGCATGCCTAGAGCACACCCATCGGGTAGGAACCCAGCACCTTCAGCTCGGCGGCACGCAGGCGCACCTCCTCCAGCACGGCGGCGACCCGCGGCTCATCGACGTGCCCCTTGAAGTCGATGAAGAAGACGTAGTTCCACACGCCGCTCCGCGAGGGCCGCGATTCCAGGCGGGTCAGGTCGATCTGGTGACGATGGAAGGGCTCCAGCAGGTCGTGCAGGGCGCCGGGCTGGTTGCGCATGGCCACCACCACCGAGGTCTTGTCCTCACCGGAGAGCGGCACATGCTGGCTGCCGATGATCAGAAAGCGCGTGGAGTTGTCGGGGCGGTCCTCGATCTTCTCGGCGATCTTCTCCAGGCCATAGAGCTTGGCGGCCATGTCGCCGGCGATGGCGGCGCTGTGCCACTCGCCCTTGATCATCTTGGCGGCTTCGGCATTGGAAGAGACCGGCACCCGCTCGGCCCGCGGGAAGTGGGCATCGAGCCACTTGCGGCACTGGGCGAAGGACTGGGGGTGCGAGTAGATCCGCGAGACCTTGTCCCGGCGAGTGGTGTCGGAGATCAGCAGGTGGTGATGGATACGCAGCACCACCTCGCCGCAGATGCGGATCGAGGAGTCCATGAAGGAGTCCAGGGTATGGCTGATGACACCTTCGGTGGAGTTCTCCACCGGCACGACGCCGTAGTTGACGGCGCCCGCCTCCACTTCGCGGAAGACCTCGTCGATGGCCGCCATGGGCAGGCTCACCGCGCTCTCGCCGAAGTGCTTGAGCGCCGCCTGCTGGGTGAAGGTACCCTCGGGGCCCAGATAGGCCACCTTGATGGGCTGCTCCAGAGCCAGGCAGGCGGACATGATCTCGCGGAACAGTCGCGCCATCTCCTCGCTGTCCAGCGGACCGGTGTTGAGCTCCATGATGCGGCGCAGCACCTGGGCCTCGCGCTCGGGGCGGTAGAAGACCGCTCCCGGGTCGGTCTTGGTCTTCACCTCGGCGACCTGCTTGGCGCAGTCCGCCCGGGCGCTGATCAGCCTCAGGATCTCGTTGTCCAGGCTGTCGATACGCTCGCGCAGCGCATCCAGATCGATGGGGGTGTCGCTCATGGGTATCCCCTGCTTGGCAATGTGGTTAACCGTGACGCCGCTCGAAGTCGGCCATGAAATCGATCAGGGCGTCGACACCCGCTTCCGGAACGGCATTGTAGAGACTGGCCCGCATGCCGCCCACGCTGCGGTGGCCCTTGAGGTTAAGCAGGCCAGCTGCGTCGGCCTCATCGAGGAAAAGCGTATCCAGGCGCGCGTCGGCGAGCACGAAGGGCACGTTCATCCGCGAGCGGCTGCGCGCGGCGATGGGATTCGAATACAGGTCGCTGGCATCGATGGCCGCATACAGCTTGGCGGCCTTGCGGGCGTTGATGGCGTCCATGGCCGCCAGGCCGCCAATGTCATGCTTGAGCCACTGGAATACCAGCCCCGCCAGGTACCAGGAGAAGGTGGGCGGCGTATTGACCATGGAGCCGGCCTCCGCCAGGCCGCGGTAGTCGAACAGGCTCGGGATCGGCGCCCGAGCCCGGTCGAGCAGGTCATCGCGCACGATCACCAGGGTCAGGCCCGCCGGGCCGATGTTCTTCTGGGCACCGGCATAGATGAGCCCGAAGCGGGACACGTCCAGCGGGCCGGACAGAATCGACGAGGACATGTCGCAGACCAGCGGTGCCTCGACCTCGGGGATATAGTCGAACTCGAGCCCGCCGATGGTCTCGTTGGCGGTGTAGTGCAGATAGGCGGCGTCAGCGGACAGGGCGATCTGCCCCGGCCTTGGCACCTCGGCATGGCCGCTTGGCTCGCTGGTGCCCGCCAGATGCACCGGGAAGCCCAGGCGCTCGGCCTCGGCCAGGGCCTTCTTGCCCCAGATGCCGGTATAAAGAAAGTTGGCGCTGCCCCCCTGGCCCAGCAGGTTCATCGGCACCATGGAGAACTGCAGGCTGGCGCCTCCCTGAAGGAACAGCACCCGGTAATTGTCGGGGATCGCCAGCAGCTCGCGCAGGTCGGCTTCGGCCTGCTCGGCGATGGCGACGAACTCGGGGCTGCGATGGCTCATCTCCATCACCGAGAGCCCGCGGCCCTGATAGTCGAGCAGCTCCTCTCGGGCCCGCTCCAGCACTGGCGCGGGAAGCGCCGCGGGGCCGGCGCAGAAATTATAGTGTCGTGTCATCAGCGTGGTGTTCCGTTCTACTCATGTCGTGGCCAGGCGAGATGAGCGCCGGGGACAAGCCGTAGCGAGGGTTTTTGCCATGCATGGCAAAAATAGCGCCCAGGGAGGAGTTCACGGCGCCCTCGCGAGACTTGTCGCCGGTACAGCTCATCGCTTACCGGATGTTTCAGACATTCTCATTCGTCGTTGTTTGCTTCGTCTTGGTCGCCGTTCTCGTCCGCGCCCGGCCCTTCCTGAAGATCACTTTCCGACCCACTCTCGGCGCCATCCTCCGGTTCGCTCTCCAGCCCATTTTCGGGCTCGTCGATGCGCACCGTCTTGACCAGCTTCTCGTCGTTGCCCAGGCGGATCAGCATCACGCCCTGGGTATTGCGCGAGGTGATCGAGACTTCCTCGACCCGGGTGCGCACCAGGGTGCCGCGATCGGTGATTAGCATCATCTCGTCGGTCGAGTAGACCTGCATGGCGGCGACGAGCGAGCCGTTGCGCTCGCTGGTCTGCATGGCGATCACCCCCTGGCCGCCGCGGCCGCGCAGCGGGAACTCCTCGAGCCGGGTACGTTTGCCATAGCCGTTCTCGCTGGCGGTGAGGATATAGATCTGACCGCCGTTGCCGTTGATGGACTCGAGCTCGGCCCCCTCTTCGGCGTCGGTTTCGATATCTGCCTCAGCGTCGATCTGCTGACTCTGGGGGATGATCAGGCTGATCACCTCGGCGTTATCCTGCAGGCGCATGCCGCGCACGCCGCGGGCGGTGCGGCCCATGGCGCGCACGTTACCCTCCTCGAAGCGAATCGCCTTGCCGTTGGAGGAGAGCAGCATGGCGTGGTCGCTGCCCGAGGTGATCGCCGCGCCCACCAGGCGGTCGCCCTCCTCCAGGTCGATGGCGATCAGGCCCACGCTGCGCGGCCGCGAGAACTGGTCCAGGCTGGTGCGCTTGACGGTGCCCTTGGCGGTGGCGAAGAAGATGTAGCTGTCGGCGCAGTAGTCGCGCACCGGCAGGATGGCGTTGATCGCCTCGTCTTCGTCCAGCGGCAGCAGGTTGACCAGCGGCTTGCCCCGCGAGCCGCGGCTGGCGTTGGGCATCTCGTAGACCTTGAGCCAGTAGACCTTGCCCTTGTTGGAGAACAGCAGCACGGTGTCGTGGGTCGAGGCCACCAGCAGGTGCTCGATGACGTCCTCATCCTTCATGGAGGTGGCCGACTTGCCGCGCCCGCCGCGGCGCTGGGCCTGGTAGTCGGAGAGCGGCTGGGTCTTGGCGTAGCCGGAGCGCGACACCGTGACCACCATATCCTCCTCGGCGATCAGATCCTCGATGGAGAGGTCGAGGTGGCTGGCCTGGATCTCGGTGCGCCGCGGGTCGCCGAACTGGTCGCGCACGGCGTTGAGCTCCTCGCGGATCACCTCGAGCAGCCGCTCGCTGGAGGCGAGTATTGCCGTCAGCTCGGCGATCTTCTCGAGAATCCCCAGGTACTCGTTGAGCAGTTTCTCGGTCTCAAGCCCGGTCAGGCGGTGCAGGCGCAGCTCGAGGATCGACTGAGCCTGGGCCGGCGAAAGCCGATACTCGCTGCCGGCCGCATTGAGGCCGAAGCCTTCGGGCAGGTCTTCGGGCTTGCAGGAGGTGGCGCCGGCCCGCTCCAGCATGCCGGTGACCTGGCCGGGCTGCCAGGTCCTGGCCAGCAGCTTCTCCTTGGCCTCGGCGGCGCTCGGCGACGCCTTGATCAGCTCGATCACCTCATCGATGTTGGAGATCGCCACCGCCAGGCCTTCGAGGATATGGCCGCGCTCGCGGGCCTTCTTGAGCTCGAACAGCGTACGGCGCGTGACCACCTCGCGGCGGTGGCGGATAAAGGCCTCGAGCACCTCCTTGAGGTTCATGATCTTCGGCTGGCCGCCTTCCAGCGCGACCATGTTGATGCCGAAGACATTCTGCAGCTGGGTCTGGGCAAAGAGGTTGTTGACCACCACCTCCCCGGACTCGCCGCGCTTGACCTCGATCACCACTCGCAGGCCGTCCTTGTCGGACTCGTCGCGAAGCTCGGCGATGCCTTCGATCTTCTTCTCTTTCACCAGCTCGGCGATCTTCTCGATCAGCCGCGCCTTGTTCACCTGATAGGGCAACTCGGTGACGATGATATGGTCGCGACCGCTCTTGTCGTCATGCTCGATGGTGTGGCAGGCACGCACATAGATGCGCCCGCGGCCGGTACGATAGGCCTCGAGGATGCCGGCACGGCCGTTGATGATCGCCCCGGTGGGAAAGTCGGGCCCCGGGATGTACTCCATGAGCGCATCGACCGACAGGGTGTAGTCGTCGATCAGCGCCAGGCAGGCATCGATGACCTCGCCCATGTTGTGGGGCGGAATATTGGTGGCCATGCCCACCGCGATGCCCGAGGAGCCGTTGATCAGTAGGTTGGGCACCTTGGTGGGCAGCACGTCGGGGATGCGCTCGGTGCCGTCGTAGTTGTCGACCCAGTCGACGGTGTCCTTTTCCAGGTCGGCGAGCAGCTCATGGGCGAGCCTGGACATGCGCACCTCGGTGTAACGCATGGCCGCGGCACTGTCGCCGTCGATGGAGCCGAAGTTGCCCTGGCCGTCGACCAGCACGTGACGCATGGAGAAGTGCTGGGCCATGCGCACGATGGTGTCGTAGACGGCGCTGTCGCCGTGGGGATGGTACTTACCGATGACATCACCCACCACACGGGCGGATTTCTTGTACGGCTTGTTCCAGTCGTTACCGAGCTCGTGCATGGCGAACAGCACGCGCCGGTGCACCGGCTTCAAGCCGTCGCGCACGTCCGGCAGCGCGCGGCCGATGATCACGCTCATCGCGTAGTCGAGGTACGACTGCTTGAGTTCGTCCTCGATGTTGACTGGCAGAATCTCTCTGGCGATGTCACCCATGGGTCGTCGAATCCTTTGCACTGCAGCAGGTTGGCGCGCCGCCGAGCCTTCAAAGGGACGCGCCATATCAGCCTGCCATCATACCACTCCGCTTAGCACAAAGGCAGCGCAGGGAGCGCGCACAGGGTACGCGTGGGCCCGGCAAACCGCCTGGCCGGCTTGCCGGGTGACACTCAGTCGGCCAGCACCAGCGGGGCCAGGGCGTCATGCAGCTCGCCCTCGATGGCCACGGCGCGGTTGGCCTTGACATCGAGCAGCACGAAGGTGAGATCGGCGTCGGCCACGACCGCCCCGTCGCCCACCCGGCGAATCTCCTGATGCATGCGGGCGCTGCGCGTGCCCAGCTCGGCCAGCCGAGTGAGAACCTCCAGGTCGTCGCCTGCCACGGCAGCGAGCCGGTAGTTGATGTTGAGATTGACCGCCACGAAGGCAGGATTGCCGCTGGTAAACAGCCGCGCGAGATCGGGCCGGTCATCGAAGTATCCCCAGCGCCCCTCCTCGAGAAACTCCAGGTAGCGAGCGTTGTTGACGTGGCCGTAGCCGTCCAGGTGATAGCCGCGCACGCGCAGGCAAACGCGGGAGAGTCGAGCATCCATGAAGCAAACTCCTTGAAGGGGAAAGCCCCGATTCTAGGCCTCGCCCCGCCACACGTTCAAACAGTAGTTTGAATATCCGGCCGATCGCTTGCCTCCGCGCACTGGTACAGCCGCGCCCCGTTCGCCATAATATGCCTCCTTTTCGTTCTGGGAATGCGTCATGTGGTTCAAGCACTTGCATCTATACCGCCTACACGCCTCAACGGCGATCCCGGCGGCCGATCTGGAAGCGGCCCTGGCCGAACAGGCCGCCCGGCAGCCGGGCGGCAGCGAGGCGAGACGCCTGGGTTGGTGCCCCCCCGCCGGCCGCGCGGGCACGGCGCTGCTCCACGAGCTTCAGGGCCAGCGGCTGATGACCGTGCTGCGCCAGGAGCGGCTGCTGCCGGCCGGCGTGGTTCGCGAAGAGGTCGAGGAACGTGCCAGCGATATCGAGGCGCGCGAGGGGCGCAAGCTGCGTCGTCAGGAAAAGCAGGAGATCAAGGAGCAGGTCTATGAGGAGCTGCTGCCCCGCGCCTTCATTCGCCGCCAGAAGGTCGACCTGTGGTGGGACACCCGACGCGACCTGATCGCCATCAACAGCAGTTCGCGCAAGCGCGCCGAAGAGGCGCTGGACCTGCTGCGTGAAACCCTGGGCAGCCTGAAGGTGACGCCGCTGGCCACCCAGACCCTGCCGATGCGCGCCATGACCCACTGGCTCTCGGATGACCAGGCACGTCCTGCCGATTTGCTGCTGGGCGATCAGGTGGAGCTCAAGGCCAAGGGTGATGATGGCGTGCTGCGCGCCCGCCAGGTCGATCTCGACAGCGACGAGATTCAGCAGCTGCTGGCCGCCGGCCGCCAGGCCAGCCGCATGGCCCTGGAGCGAGAGGGCCAGTTGAGCTTCGTCCTGCACGACGACCTGGCGCTGAAATCCCTGCGGTTCAGTGACGCACTGATCGACGAAGCCGGCGAAATCGAGGACGATGGGGACGCCATCCTGCGCCTGGAGGCCGACTTCATGCTGATGACCCAGGCCCTGGCCGACCTGATCGAGCGGCTGATCGAGTGGCTTGACGGCGAGGCCCAGCACAGTACGACGCAGGGCGTCGCATGACCCACCCAGGCAGACAAGACGCACCGATGAACGACGTGACCTCCCCCGCACAGGATCCCTGGGCCGACATCCGTCCCTATCAGGACGACGAGGTCGCCGCCGTACTGGCGCGACTGGCCGGCAACCGGGAGCTGCTGGACGCCCTGACCCGCTACCGCCTGCCGCGACTCCACCGCTTCCTGCCCGGCCTGGCCCGGACCATCGCCGCCTTCGTGATACGCCGGGAAACCCGCGGCGTGGCCAGCGTGCGCGACTTCCAGATGCGCATCGCCCACTACATGGAGCGCATGATTCGCACCTCCACCGACGACTTTCGGGTCGACGGCCTGGAACACCTGGCCCCGGACACCGCCTACCTGTTCATCGGCAACCATCGCGATATCGCCCTGGACCCGGCCTTCGTCAACTATGCGCTGCACCAGGCGGGGCGCGACACCGTGCGCATCGCCATTGGCGACAACCTGCTCAAGAAGCCCTACGTGACCGACCTGATGCGGCTCAACAAGAGCTTCATCGTGCCCCGGGCGCTGCGCGGCAAGCGCGCCATGCTGGCCGCCTATCAGACCCTCTCCGACTATATTCGCCACTCCATTACCGTCGACAACCACTCCATCTGGATGGCCCAGCGGGAGGGACGCGCCAAGGACGGCATCGACCGCACCGACCCGGCGATCATCAAGATGTTGACCATGGCGCGCCGTCGGGAGGAGCGTCAGGCCCCGATTGGCGACGCCATCGCCGAGCTGCGACTGGTGCCGGTGTCGATCAGCTACGAATACGATCCCTGCGACCTGCAGAAGGCCCGCGAACTGCACGCCCTGCACACCTCGGGACGCTACGAGAAGGGCGAGTTCGAGGACATCCTCTCCATCGTGACCGGCATTACCGGGCACAAGGGGCGGGTGCAACTGCGCTTCGGGGAGCCGCTCGGCTCGGGCTTCGATACGCCGGAAGCGGTGGCCGCGGAAATCGACCGCCAGGTGGTGGCCGGCTATCGCCTCTTCCCCAGCCACTACCTGGCCCTGGAGGCCCTCGGCGACGCCCCCGAACTGCTGCAGATGCAGGAGGTGACCGAGGCCGACCGCGCCCGCTTCCAGACACGCCTGCACAGCATCCCCCCGGAGCTGCGCGAATGGTGGCTGGCCCAGTATGCCAACCCCGTTCGCCATCGTGCTGGGAAGATCGACGGCTAGCGGGTAGGAGCGATCGCCCATGGGCCACGCACACGCGCACCACCCGCTACCGCCGGATCGCGGCGCCCAGACCCGCGAGGCCCACAAGGTCACCTTGATCGGCGCCGCGGTCGACTTTCTGGTCGGCCTGCTCAAGATAATTGCCGGCTGGCTGGTCGGCTCGGCGGCGCTGATCGCCGATGGCATCCACTCCTTTTCCGACCTGGTGACCGACGGCTTCGTACTCGCCGCCACCCATTTCGGCCGGCAGGCGCCGGACAGCAACCACCCCTACGGCCATGGACGCATCGAGACGCTGGCCACCTTGTGGCTGGGCAGCGTGCTGATCTTCGTCGCCGGCGGCATCGCCTGGGCCAGCCTCTCCCGGTTACTGGTCGGCGAACCGATTGCCGCGCCCGGCATCTGGGCCATCGGGGTCGCCGTGCTTGCCCTGCTCGCCAAGGAGTGGATCTTTCGCTATACCCTGCGCGTGGCCAAGCGGGTCAACTCCCGGCTGCTGGAGGCCAATGCCTGGCATTCGCGTTCCGATGCGCTCTCCACGGTGGTGGTGCTGGTCGGCCTGCTTGCCGCCCAGTTCGGCGCCGGCTGGGTCGACGCGGTGGCCGCCACCGTTGTCGGCGTGATGGTCGGCCGTGTGGGCTGGCGGCTGCTGTGGGAGTCCAGCCAGGAACTGATCGACACCGCCCTACCGGAGGCCGAGCGCGAGGCGATGCAAGCCCTGGCGGAAAGCGTGCCCGGCGTGCAGGGCGTACACGACCTGCGCACCCGCTCGGTGGGCAGCCAGACGGTGCTCGATCTGCATATCGTGGTGGCGCCGCGACTCACGGTCTCCGAGGCTCATGAGATCGGCAACGAGGTCAGCCGCCGCTTGCGTGAAGACAATGCCAACCTGGCCGATGTCACCTTCCATATCGACCCAGAGGACGACGCCGGCGAGACCGAGCACAGCCTGCGCCCCGGCCTGCCACTGCGCCGCGACGTGGAAGGCGTGCTCGACAGGGTGTGGGCTTCCAGCAGGGTGTGGCAGACCCGCGTGGCGCTGGACCTGCACTACCTCGACAATCAGGTCGATGTCTCCGTCTACGTCAATGCCCTGCCCCCCGGCCAGAGCCTGGACGCAGCGACCCGGGAGCTTCGCGACGCCTCCCGGGAACTGACCTGGCTGGGGCGGCTGCGGGTCTGGCAAGGACCGGGGAAAGGCTGATCCGGAACTCATTACAATGCATGGGATCTCATCAGTCCTGTAGCATCGCCGGCACCAGCCTCCTACACTTGAGTAAATGCTCATCTATCCTGCGACAACGCATGCACCAGTCATCCTCACCCCAGCGCTGCCATACCGGACGCCGCCGATTTCTCGCAGGTCTGGGAGCACTCATGCTGACAGCCGGCCTGGGACTGACGCCCGCCCCGCTCCAGGCCGGCATCAACCGCGCTCAGCTGCGCGAGAGCATGCGCCAGATGCACGGGCAGCGTGGCGTTCAGGCACTTGAGGACTGGTTCAGGCTCCTCGACCAACTCCGTAACAGCGACCTCGACACCCAGCTACGCGAGGTCAACGCTTTCTTCAACCGGCGGATCCGCTGGGTAGATGACATCGACAACTGGGGAGCTGAGGATTTCTGGGCCACGCCGCTGGAAACTCTGGGCCAGGGCCAGGGTGACTGCGAAGACTACTCGATCGCCAAGTACATCTCCCTCAAGGAACTGGGCGTACCGGGGGATCGGCTGCGCATGATCTATGTCAGGGCCCGGATCGGCCGCAGCCAGATCGTCCAGGCCCACATGGTGCTGGGCTACTACGAGACACCCGCCGCCGAACCGCTGATCCTCGACAACCTGGTCCCCTCGATAACGCCGGCCTCCCAGCGCACCGACCTGGACCCGGTCTTCAGCTTCAACAGCGAAGGGCTCTGGGCCGGCGGCTCGACCCAGTCCCGCGCCGATCCACTGGCACGCCTGTCGCGCTGGCGCAGCGTCGTAGGCCGCATGGAAGCCCAGGGATTTATCTAAGCAGCAACAACAACGCAAGGGACTTGAAGCCCGTAGGGAGAGACAAGATGTCACTGATCAAGCAGCTGTGGCTGACCATCGTGATACTGCTGATACTGGCATTCGTCGGCAGCCTGTTCGTCAGCATCAGCAGCAGCCGACACTATATCGAGCAGGAAATCCGCATCAAGAACAGCGACAACGCCAACGCCTTGGCGCTGTCCATGAGCCAGCTGGAAAAGGACCCGGTGATCCTCGAGCTGCTGCTGGCCGCCCAGTTCGATACCGGCCACTATCGCCGCATCGAGCTGCGCGACCCCGAAGGGGAGATCATCGAACGCCGAGTAGGCGATGAGACAATCGACACCGTGCCCGCCTGGTTCGCAAGCCTGATCCAGTTCGATGTCCCGCCGGGACGCGCCGTGGTACAGGATGGCTGGCGCCAGTACGGCACTCTGATCCTCGAGAGTCACCACAGCTTTGCCTACCACTCCCTGTGGCGAAGCAGCCTGACACTCGCCGGCTGGTTCGCTATCGCCGGGGCCATCAGCCTGCTGCTGGCCGCCTGGATCGTGCGCACCATCCGCCTGCCGCTGCGCAACGTGGTGCGCCAGGCCAAGGCGATTGGCGAGCAGCGCTTCGTTGAGTCGCCGGAGCCGAGAACCCGCGAACTGCGCGAGCTGGTCAGGGCCATGAACCGCCTGGCCGAGAACGTGCGCGGCATGCTGGGCAGAGAGAGCGAAAAACTCGACCAGCTCAGGCGCCGCCTGCAGCACGACCCGGTGACCGACACCCTCGCCCGAGCCCCCTTTCTGGAGCACCTCGAGGTAAGCCTGGGCAGCCACAGCCACGATGCCAGCGGTACGCTGGCCATGATACGGGTGGGCAATCTCGCCGAGATCAATCAGCAGCTCGGCCACCAGAAAACCGATGCCTTGCTGGTCGGACTGGCGCGCAGTCTCAAGCAACTGAGCCTGATGAACGGCGATGGGCGGGTCGGCCGGCTCAACGGCAGCGACTTCGCCCTGCTCATTCCCCGGGCCCATGACCTGAAGGGGCTGGGTGAGGAATTGACGGAGCGACTCGAGGGGCTTGCCAGCGAGTATGGCACACTCCTGACGCTGCCCTCGGCGCTGACGGAATACCGCCAGGGCAAGAGCCGAGAAACCCTGATGGCTAGCCTCGACGGGGCCCTGGCCGCCGCCGAGAACCAGGGCGAGCTCGGCCAGGTAATCGTCGAATCTTCCGAGCAGGAAGCCCTCTTCACTAGCCATGACGAGTGGCGGAATGCGCTTGAGAAAGCCCTGCAACAGGGGGTCTATCTCGCCCACTTCCCGGTGCTGGACACCCAGGGCAAGCTGCTGCACTACGAAGCCCCCACGCGTCTCAAGCTCAAGGGAGAATGGCACCCCGCCGGGGTTTTCCTGCCGTGGATTTCGCGCCTGGACATGTCCACCGAACTGGATCTCGCAGCCGTCGCCGCGGCTCTCGACGATACGGCGCAAAGCGGCAAGTCCATAGGCATCAACCTTTCCCCGCGCTCGCTGCGTGACGGTCGATTCGTCAGCGAGCTGATATCGCTGCTTCGCGCCCACCCGGAAGGGGCTGCACGACTCTGGCTGGAACTACCAGAAGCCGTCGCCGTACAGAACCCCACCGGGTTCAGCAGCCTATGTCGGGAAGTGCAGACCCTGGGCTGCCGAATGGGGCTCGAACATGCGACCAGCCAGTTTGCTCAGATAGAGGGGCTTCAGCATCTTGGCCTCAGCTACCTGAAGATCGATGCCTCGCTGAGCAAGGATATCGAGCACCACCAGGAGCACCAGAGCCTGCTGCGCGGCATGGCGACACTGGCCCATTCGCTGGGTATCCTGATCATCGCCGAGGGCGTCGAGAGCAGGACGGCGGCCCAAACCCTGTTCGACCTTGGCCTGGACGGCGCCACCGGCCCGGGAGTTCGCCAGAACGGCAGTGAGCTGATCGACTGATGGATTCATAGGGGGGGGGCGCCGATCGCCTCCCCTTCCCATAGGCTCAGATCACGCCGCTATCGTCGTCGGAATCCGACATCAGCCCCACGCTGTTGAGACGCTGGCGCAGCGACTGACGCTCCATCAGCTTGCGCTGAGCCGGCTCCGGCAGGTCGGTAAAGCTGATCACGCTCTTGTCCATCAGCACCTCGATCACGTCCTCCAGCACGCGCACGAAATCCAGGTCGGATTTCGACAGCGCCTGGTTCTTCATCTCATCGTCATCCCCGACGAACGCCTGGAGCTCCGGTGAGCAAGGGGGTGAGAATTCCTTGCATTCGTCGGTGGCCTCACGGCTGACCTGCACGATCTCGCCCGATTCGTTGCGTTTGATGAACACGTGCCTCTCCCGAAGTGATAACTCCGCTTAGCTTAGCAAAAAGCCCCGCCCGGCGAACCGGTCGGGGCGAGGTTGTGGCTAGGTAGTGGTTACTGGTCGATATTTAGGTGATTATTATTAATCAGATGCTCGATAAAGTCTTCACTACTCTGACCATTCATAGAATAATCATTAAGTGTTATGACTTGATCTGCCTTATCTAAAGCATCTTGCCAATTGGTCACACCATCCATTTCACCAGCCGTGCTAATATATAGGATTGTATTCCCTCCATCATCTTCTGCTGCAAACAGATAGTCCAATGGCTCTTCGTTACCGCTTGAGAACAGGTCCGTAAATTTCAGACTATCACCTTCGCTTGAATCAAAATCCATGACCCAGTCCTTCGCAGGGTCACTGGAAGTGCCTTGATCATTATTGCTTCCAAAGTCCCATTGGAAGGTGTCGGCACCCGCACCACCGTAGAGAATATCGTCCCCCGCGCCGCCGATGAGGATGTCGTTCCCACTGGAACCGACAAGCACATCATCCTCTTCTCCCCCGGTCAAGAGATAGCCTGGAGAACCATCATTACCAGCCAGAGTCAACTCGAGCCCTAGTGACTCGGCGACATCCCCGTCTCCATCAACGGCCGAAACGTCAAAACTCAAGTCTAGCCCCTCAACATTGAACCCACCGCCGAAGACAAGCTGATCCAATGTAAACTGGGCTCCCGTACTAGAAGAAAACGTGCCATCGGCATTATCTACATTTACCGGAGCATAGTTGGATGGCATCGCCTCCAGCGTGAGTTTTTCGAACTCCAGCCCATCTGGATGTTGGAAGACGAAGGGCTGGCTGGATCCATCCAGCAAGACATATGAACTAAATTCACCTCCACCCACCAGTTCTGCTGTCCACTTGACCACCAATTGAGTGTCGCTTCCCGAGGTGCGGCTCGTCACCATACTGAAGAAGCTTGTTGGATTAGTGAAATCCAAATAGACAACATCTCCAGCATTGTAGTGGTTATTACCAACACCTATACCAGCACCAGACGGATTGATATCACCGTTTGCCTTCACGAAAACATCAGAATCAGAATCCAGCTTGGTCTGCCCACGATCAAATGTCCACTTTCCTGTGGCATCGGAATAGCCGACTTCATCAAAGTTTCCAGAATCCAGGTTTGCAAAGTCTGCAAAAATTGTCTCACCCAGGGGAGATACCAGCTCAAACTGATAGCTACCATCCTCTCGGATATAAAGGGTGAAGAAGATTTCATCTTCGGCATTATCCGACGTCGCAACCAAGAGCACTTGGCCGGAACCAAATTCAAACTTTCCGACCAGAGAGTCCGGAATGCCGTCTTCGGAATGGTAAACATCGTAAAGATAGCCCGTAGGCTGTTCGCCACCTATGGTAAACTTACTCAGACCATCCGCTCCTGCATTGAACACGAGTTGTCCTTCTGCCACTCCCGTTTCACCCGCAGCAATGACAATGTTTTGAAGGGATGTCAGCTCGGGCACATCGTCAATGACCTCTATCTGAATATCATCGCTTGCCGACTGACCCAGAGTGTCGACTACCTCCACCGTGATGTCCGGCTTCTCAAATGTGTTCGGCCCTTGAACCGGGTCGTGCTCCACCGCTTCCGCCAAGGTGAACACGA
>NZ_JABFUC010000001.1 GCF_022341425.1 Billgrantia campisalis
TTTCCGTACCAACCTGCACTTCTACCTTGGCACCCTCAACGTCCGCGCCGGTCTCCGACTCCCAGGTGCCCGTGACCTCGCCACCGCCCAGCGTCGCCGAGGTAGCACCTTCCACGCCGACCGTCGGCACATCGTCAATGACCTCTATCTGGATATCATCGCTTGCCGACTGACCCAGAGTGTCGACTACCTCCACCGTGATGTCCGGCTTCTCAAATGTGTTCGGCCCTTGAACCGGGTCGTGCTCCACCGCTTCCGCCAAGGTGAACACGAAGGTCACCGTGCCCCCATTGGCGTCACCGTCATACTCCGTGATCTCCAGCGTATTGCCTTCCGGCGTGGTGATCACCACCTCACCGCCACCCAGCGATCCTTGAAGGGCCGAGAGCGAGATTTCCTCTCCCGCGACGAGGATCTTGTCCAGACCTGCCGGGGCTCCAACCGTGAACGTGCCCTCGACAGCGGGATCACCGTCCCCAGCCGCCGTGCCCTCCGCCAGGAATTTCTCGAAGACCTCAAGGGCATCGCCATCAAGACCGGTCAGCGTCGGTCCATCCGGCGTCGTCAGATCAATGCTGTGTGAGGCCTCCACCACGTCACCGTCACCGTCTGTCTTGATCACGGTGAAGCTGAAGCTCGAGGCCGCGTCCAGATCGGTCCCCGGCACAAACGCCCAGGTTCCATCAGAGCTGATTGTCAGCGTCCCCTCGTCAGTCTCGAACTCGACATCCGTGTTACCCGTCAACAGCTTCGTTTCCGTACCAACCTGCACTTCTACCTTGGCACCCTCAACGTCCGCGCCGGTCTCCGACTCCCAGGTGCCCGTGACCTCGCCACCGCCCAGCGTCGCCGAGGTAGCACCTTCCACGCCGACTGTCGGCACATCGTCAAGAATCGTAACATTGATGTTGTCGCTAGCCTCACGACCTGCCAGGTCTTCCACCGTGACGTTAATGGCATCTTTCTCCAGCTCATCACGGCCTTGATCCGGGTGGTCGGCCACTTCGGTGAGGGTGTAGCTATAGTTTACGGTGTAGCTGCCATCACCATTGTCGGTGAAGCCGGTAATCGACAGGCTGCCCTTGGCAGTGTCTAGGATCAGAGGATCGGACTCGGATGCCCCGTTGAGCTGGTCGATATCGAACGACGCATTGCTGAAGCCGCCACCACTGAAAGTCAGACTGGCTACACCCGCCGCCGCCGTTACTGTAAACACACCCGGTTGCGTCAGCGCATCCTCATCAGGATTCGTACCATTTGCCAGATTCGCCTCGTCAACCGTTACGTCTCCTGCGTCCAGCAGACCGTCAATGCTGGGACCGTCGAACTCGAACAGGTCGGCAGTAATAGTGAAGGTCAGGTCGGTCGGCACCGTATCCCCGTCACCGTCGGTCAGCACGTAAGTGAAGACGTCCTGCGGGGCCTCGGCATCCAGCAGGGCTTCACCGGCATCGTCATTCAGTGTGTAGGTGTAGCTGAAATTGCCGTCGCCGTTATCGGTGACCACCAGGGTGCCGTAGGTGCCCTCAAGGGTCAGCTCGGTCTCGCCAGCGCCAAAGCCCTGCAGGGCGCCACCGTTGGCCTGGAACTGAATCGCGTTGGTGTCGGCCGGGCCGTCGGCGCCCCAGTCGGCATCGAAGGCGCCACTGGACTCCGGTGCAGCCGCCGGCTCACCGTCGCCATCCACATAGCTCTGGTCGATCTCGCTGACCGACACACTCAGGGTGTCACTGGCGTCGTCGTTGTCCACCGGGATGTCATCCACAATGGTCACGTCGAGGGTGTCAACGGCAGTCTGGTCGGCGTTATCGGTGACCGTGACGCCGATCGCGTCTTTCTCCAGTTCATCACGTCCTTGATCCGGGTGGTCGGCCACTTCGGTGAGGGTATAGCTGTAGGCCACGGTGTAATTACCGTCGCCGTTGTCAGTGAAGCCGGTAATCGAGAGCGAGCCCTTGGCGGTGTCCAGCGTCAGCGGATCGGAGTCGGATGCCCCGTTAAGCTGGTCGATATCGAACGAGGCGCTGAAGCCGTCACCGGCAAAGGCCAGGCTGGCCACACCGGCAGGAGCAATGATGGTGAAACTGCCGCTGTCCGTGACGCTGGCCCCCGACGGCCCCTCCTGCGTACCGCCGTCCAGGAAGGCTTCATAGACGGTGGCATCCCCACCGTCACCAGTCAGCCCCAAGATGATCGGGCCATCGAAGTCGAAGAGGGCAGCACCGGTGGTGAAGGTCAGGTCGGTGGGTACGGTGTCACCATCAGCATCGGTCAACACATAGGTGAATACGTCGGTGACAGTTTCGCCTGGATTATCGCTATCCAGTAGGTCCTCAAAGGCCTCCGGGTTAAGCGTGTAGGTGTAGGTGAAGTTGCCATCACCCGCGTCGGTGACCACCAAGGTACCGTAAGTGCCGTTGATGGTCAGCTCGCTCTCGCCTGCAGCAAAGCTCTGCAGGGCACCCCCATTGGCCTGGATCTGAATGGCGTTGTCATCGGCTGGGCCATCGGCGCCCCAGTCGGCAGCAAACTCGCCGGAGGACACCGGAGCATCAACGGGATCGCCATCGCTATTGACGAAGCTGCCATCGACTTCACTGAGCAGGACGCTCAGTTCCGCGGTGGCATCGGGGTTGTCCACCGGGATGTCGTCGACGATGGTCACGTCGAGGGTATCGTTGGCATCGCGGCCGGCGTTGTCCGTCACGGTGACGGTGATGTCGTCCTTCTCCAGTTCGTCACGGCCCTGCTCCGGATGATCAGCCACCTCGGTCAGGGTGTAGCTATAGGCCATGGCGTAGGTGCCATCGCCGTTGTCGGTGAAGTCGGTGATCTCCAACACACCCTTGGAGGTGGTGATCTCAGCCCCCACAAGATCATCCACCGCGATGGTGTCACTGAAGCCCTCACCCGCAAAGGTCAGACTGGCCACACCCGACGCAGCGATAATGGTGAATGAACCCAACTGAGTCAAAGCCGCCGAATCAGGATTGGTACCCTGGGGAAGGTTCGCCTCATCCACCGTAATATCAACATCTCCGAGACCAATGATCTCGGGTGCCCCCACGGTCCCGATCTCGGCGGTGTCAATGGCCGGACGGCCGGCGCCGTCAATGGCGGTGACGTCAATGGTCGGCAGTTCGCCACCCTCGTTGACGTGACCCGCACCGGCCTGAGTCAGCGTCACCGTGCCGCTGGTTTCATCAATAGCGAAGAAGCCATCTGGGTCGCTGCCGTCGGTGATAGCAAAAGTGAGTCCCTCACCCAGCGGGTCGCTGCTGTCGGTAATGGTGCCGACTTCGTCACCTTCTTCGGCATTGCCTTCAAGTAGGTCATCGGACGCCGTGACCTCGATGCTCGGACCGGCAATGGTCTCGGGTAGCGCCGCGTCGTCACTGGCCGTGCGATCGGCACCGTCGGTGACCATGACCTCCACCGGCGGCAGGTCGTTGCCGGCGTTGGCATGCTCGGCCCCCGCCTCGGTCAGCGTGACGTTGCCCTCCTGATCGATGGCGTAGAAGTCGGCGCCTTCACTGTCCGGATCAATCGCATAGGTGAGCCCTTCGCCCAGCGGGTCGCTGCCCACCGCCGTGGCCACCTGCTGGCCTACCTCGTTCTGGTCCTCACCCTCCAGGAACTGCAGCTCGTCGGCCGCCTCGACCACCACGCTCGGACCGGCAATGGTCTCGGGTAGCGCCGCGTCATCACTGGCCGTGCGATCGGCACCGTCGGTGACCGTGACCTCCACCGGCGGCAGGTCGTTGCCGGCGTTGGCATGCTCGGCCCCCGCCTCGGTCAGCGTGACGTTGCCCTCCTGATCGATGGCGTAGAAGTCGGCGCCTTCACTGTCCGGATCAATCGCATAGGTGAGCCCTTCGCCCAGCGGGTCGGTGCCCACCGCCGTGGCCACCTGCTGGCCCACTTCATTCAGACCATCGCCCGCAAGAAAGAGCAGTCCCTCGGCGGCTGTCACCACGACACTGGGTTCATCCGGCTCATCCTCTTCCAGAGCAAGCAGTGGCTCGTCCTCCGGACCAGAAATGCCCTCCAGCTCTCCCATGCCGAACTCAAAGGCAAGCGGATCAACGTCTTCTGCAATACGCCCCAGCATCACAAAACTGTGACCGCCGTCAGCTCCACCACCCGGGCCTGCACCGGCAGCAGTGGCATCCAGCAGCTCGAGCAGATCGCCTTCGCCTTCATCAATCGCCGCAAGGAGTGCGTCGAGGTCTTCATCCTGGGCACTGAAGTCGAAGGCTTCCGCCGGCTCGCTAGCATCCAGCTCCGGCGTCATCAATATCTGCTGATCGCCCGCGATCATGGTCGGGTCAAGGCCGTCACCAAAATCCAGCTGTACCCTGGCGTTGTCCGAAGTGACGAGAACCTCACCCTCCTGCAGGGTGTCACCCACGCGAAGTTCACGGAGGTTGCCGTCGGCGTCTCGCGCCCAGGCTTGGCCGGTGATGGCAATGACGGTGGCGATGGTCATGGTAGGACTCCCTGCTTGATGCTCTTGATTTCTTGAAGGCGTGACAAGTCAACGCAGATTGATACATTCAACCTAGTCGCTGGGAAAGGGAAAAAGTATTGGACCGATGGTCAGGTCAGAGGCGTGGCTGATTCGCGTCAAGCAACAGCCAATACGGGTCGACCGGACAGAGCCGCCGCCACAAGTGGATGATCTTCCGGACATTGGCGCAGGTCAGGACCGCGTTATGGGCAGTCAGTAGCCTGCCCGATAGCAGAATCATGGCGACTCTGATCGTACAGGCCACTGTACCGGTGGCTGTAGGAACGAATCAGTGGCCTGGATCCGTTACCGCCGCATGCTGCTGTGAGAGCCGCAGCACAAGCTGCATGCGGTTGCGGACGCCAAGCTTATTAAACACCGCGCCGAGATGGGCCTTCACGGTACGCTCGGTGATCCCCAGGCTGCGCGCCACTTCCTTGTTGGTCTGTCCCTCGAGCACCGCCAGAGCGACAGCCCTCTCACGCTCGGTCAGCCCCTGTAGTTCATCTATCTGTACCTGCTCACTTCCGCCAAGGGCACGGAAAGCACCGCCGACGACGCGAGACATGAGCTCGGCAGGCACCCATATGCCCTGATGGCTGATCACCACCTGGACCTGGCGCAGAAGTTCAGGGGGAGAGAGTGCATGGGTATAGCCGCGGGCGCCGACCTCCAGCGCTTGGAACGCCTCGGCGGCCTGAGGACGGTAGCTGAGCACGGCCAGGTGCGCACCGACACCTGAGAGAGAGGCGACCACCGCGGGCCACCCCGGCAGATTACTCACGACCCACACCAAGTCTCCGGCGCCAACGCGTAGATGTGCGTCTTGCGGGCCAATCCATGCCGCGTCACGAAAAGCCTCGCGCCAACGAGGTATCTCATCTCGTCCCTGACTGATGAAGTAGACCGCCATCATCGTTCTCCCATTGAGTCACTCCAGGCCCGCAACACGGGCTTCAGCATGAACTGCATCACAGTGCGCTTGCCGGTCATGATGTCCACCTGAGCGGTCATGCCGGGGATCACCGCGAGTTCGCTGTCCACTTCCTCTCCTTCGATACTGCGGACACGCACCAGATAAAAGGTATTGCCATCATCGTCCGTGATCGTATCGGCACTGATGTGATCAAGTTCCGCCTGCAGCCCGCCATAGACGGCAAAATCATAGGCCGTCAGCTTGATGGTCGCCGGCTGACCGGGGCGCAGGAAGGCAATGTCCTGCGGCGCGATTCTCGCCTCAACCAACAGTTGATCATCACTGGGTACGATCTCAACGACTTCCTGACCCTGCTGGGCCACCCCACCGATAGTGTTGATATTGAGCCGCTGCACTACTCCATCCACTGGAGAGCGTATCTCGGCCAGCCGCACGCGATCGGCAAGGCCAGCACTGGATTCATCCAAGGCATTGAGATCACCCAAAGTCTGAGCCAGATCGTTGCGCCAGTCGCTGCGCCGCTCCACGCCGAGCTCGCTAAGCTGGTTGCGGGCTTCCTCCACCGCTGCCTGCAGCCTGGCCATGGATGCCGCCGCCTGGTCACGCTCCCCCGTGGCCCGAGACACCTCGCGTTCGAGTCGCAGCACGTCCACTTCGGAAACCGCCCCGGACTGCAGCATTGGGCGCGTCAGGTTGAGCTCACGGCTGGCCATATTGGCCTCCCGCTGGGCAGTATCACGTCTCGCGATTGCCTCGTTAAGCTCTTCTTCGCGCTGGCGGATACGATCACGCAGTACCTGTTCCTGCTCGCGCAGCTCCTCCCGACGACTTTCATAGACCTCGCGCTCCTGGGCCACGATATGCGGCGCTTCAGCGCGTAGATCCTCATCGGGGTCAAACGGGGTATCGGTGATCAATGCCCGCAGTCGCTCGGCGCGCGCCTTCAGCGCCAGCGCCTGTGCTCGATTTTCACGAAAGGTGGCAACAAATCGGGTGGGGTCGATACGCATCAGCACCTGGCCCGCCTCCACCATCTGACCTTCACGCACCAGGATTTCTTGTACCACGCCACCGTCGTAGGTCTGCACGCGCTGTAATTGGCTGGAGGGAATCACCCGGCCGCTTCCGCGAGTCACCTCATCAATGGCGGCAAAGTATGACCAGACCAGCAGCGCGACCACCGTTAACAGCACGACGTAGAGGAAGGCACGAGCGCGGATTGGATCTTGCTGCATGCGTGCCCAGTCGGCATCGCTTGCCCAGTCGCGGTTGAGGTGGGCGGCGGTGACACGGCGAGAGAAGAGTCGGTCCATGAAGGGCCGGAAGGGCTTGCCCCCTGTTTGGGAAAAGCGACCAATCGCCTCGAAGCCGCGCTGTTCAGCGCTGCGGGTATCATTGACGCTCATTAGCGGGCCCTCCCTATCTGGCCCTTGCGCAGGGCCTCCACCACTTTATCACGCGGACCATCGGCCACCACCTTGCCTCCGTCGATCACGACGATGCGATCCACCAGGGAGAGCAACGAGGTCCGATGGGTGACGACGATCATGGTCTTGGGACGGGCGTACTCCTCGAGATTGGTCTTGAAGGCCTCCTCGCTTGCGTGGTCCATGGAGCTGCTCGGCTCATCAAGCAGCAGCACCTGAGGGTCATTGACCAGGGCCCGAGCGATGGCCACCGACTGGCGCTGGCCACCGGAAAGTGCTTGGCCGCGCTCACCCACCTGAAGGTCAACCCCCTGAGGGTGAGCATTGACCAGGCTTTCCAGGCCGCTGAGCTTGATGGCGCGCAATAGTGCCTCGTCATCAATCCCCTCGCTGCCGCCACCGGCCACGATGTTCTCGCGCAGAGTGCCGAAGAACAGACTGACATCCTGAGGCACATAGCCGATCTGACGTCGTAGCTGGAGGGGGTCGAACTGGCGCAAGTCGACGCCATCGATCATCACTGCTCCGGCAGTGGGCTGATAAAGCCCCAAGATCAGTTTCTGCAGCGTGGTCTTGCCACAGCCGACACGACCCAGTAGCGCCACCTTCTCTCCAGCCTCTATCTTGAGCGACACATCGCGCAGCGCCTCCCGCTCCTCCTCGGGATAGCGAAGCGTCACCTTGTCGAACTGGATCTCACCGCGGATCGCCGGGCGGCTGACAAACACTTTCCCTTCGGGGCGCTCCACCGGCCTCTGCATGACATCGTTGAGCGACTGAAGTGCAGTGGAGGACTGGTGGTACTGAGCCAACAGGGAAGCCGCCTGGCTGACCGGCGCCATCGCTCGCGATGAGAGCAGATAGGCGGCGATCAGCCCGCCCTGGGTGAGATTGCCCTCCATGATCTGGTAAACACCGATGATGATGACGCACACCGCTACGCTGTGCTGAGCCCATAGCGCCACGCTGGAGACCGAAGAACTAACAAGCCGCAACTGGGCTGCCGTACGTGACAGGAAGGCCGACGCCTTCTCCCAAAAGCCTTGGATCCGACTCTCGGCACGAAGTGCCTTCACCGTCTCGAGTTGAGAGACCGCCTCCACCAGGGTGGCATTGCGCTGGGCACTGACCCGCCAGGTAGTCTCGGAGAGTTCGTGCAACTTACCTTGGGCAGCTAGTGCATAGAGCAGTACGAAAAGAATCCCCACAAGCACCGGGATCACTAATGGTGGGCCAATCAGTGCAATGATCGCGGCAAACATCAACACGAACGGCAGGTCGACCAGGGCCACGACGGTGGCCGAGCCGATGAAGGCGCGTACCGATTCAAAGGACTGCAGTGTTGCAGCGAAGGAGCCGGTGGAGGCTGGCTTGGCCTCCATGCGCAGTCCCAGAACTCGTGCCATGATCGACGACGATAGCTTGACGTCTGCCCGGCTGGCCGCTAGGTCGACAAAGGCATTGCGCATCAATCGCAAGGCCAGATCGAAGCAAAGGACTACGAAGATACCTACCGATAACACCCAGAGCGTCTCGGTGGCGTGGTTAGGCACTACGCGGTCGTAGACGTTGAGCACAAACAGCGGCATTGCCACGGCGAAGAGGTTGATCATCACCGAACCGGCGATGACATCGCGATAGAGCTTACGATTCTCGCGTATCACCCCCCAGAACCAGTGCCGTGATCGCTGTTTCTTCACCTCAGGCCCGCGGGCATCGAAGTGGAAACGCGGCCGTACATAGATCGCCTGGCCGCTATAGCTGCTCTGCAGCCCATCAAGGGCGACTTCCGTTTCGGCCTCGCCCAGCTCGGGAAACACCACGCGCGCGCGCCGCGACTTTAGATCGAGCCCCATCAGCACACAGGCGCGACCTGGCTCGAGCAGCAGAATCACCGGAAACAGCTCGGGGTTGAGTTGGGCAAGCCGGCTTTTGACGATTCGCGACGTCATGCCGGCACGTGCGGCCGCTCGGGAAAAGATTCCCGGGGTCAGACATCCCTCGTGGAGCGGCAGCCCGGCCGTCAGCGCCTCGGCCGCAAAAAGATGCCCATGCACTTGAGCGACAACTTGCAGGCACTCGAGAAGCTCATCTCGCACCGCCGTTCGACTGGCCGGTGTTTCTAACTGTTCGTATTGCGCCACAGGCACCTCATACCAACTTCCCGCCCAAGGGTACGCCTGGGCGGGAAACACATGTCAATTCAATGTTGATGCCCCAGTCAGCGCAGGCTGGCCTACCTATAGCATTCACAACATTAGCCATTCACGACATAAGCACCGGGATACCCCCTGTTCTCCATCTCACGCTGGAGATCTGCAATAATGTCAGGATCGACCGGCCCCAGCCGGACCCGGTGAAGATTCCCGCCCGTGACCAGACTCACCGGATAGGCGGTTGAGGCTGCAAGCTCCTCCTTGAGCAGCGAGGCTTGCTCACCATCACGCAGCGCCATCACCTGCAGATAGGAACCCGCCACTGGGGTAGACGATGCTTCCTGCGGCCCAGCCTGCTGGCCACGGCTCATGTCTGGACGCTCAGTCTCACGGGTATCGAGTTCGCTCGACAGGCTCAGGGTTTGAGAAACATCTTGCCCTGTACTCGCAGGCTGTGAGCTGTGTCCGGCGGCATCGAAAACGGGCGGCTTGAAAGTCATATCCGGCATTTCACCATTGCGTTCCAGGGTGACTTCAACGCGACGATTCTGGCGCCGCCCTTCTACCGTCTCGTTACTGGCCACCGGGCGACGTGATCCGTAGCCACGGGTCTCAATAAGCCCAGCATCCACTCCCTGGGATACCAGGTAGCTCGCCACACTGTCGGCGCGCCGCTGGGAAAGTGGATCATTGATAGCGTCTGTGCCGGTAATATCCGCATGGCCAGCGATGAAAATACGCTGCAGGTTATCGATATTACCGATCTGCGCGACCAGGGCATCGAGCTCACCGCGTGCGTCGTCACTCAGCTCGGCACTGTTGATCGCAAAGAGCGCATCCGCCGACAGGGTCACGTCGGGCGCGCGCGTGGGTGCCGGCGCGCTGACCCCACCGATGAGATCCTGCAGCGTGAAGCCTGCCGGCCCCTCGACAGGGCAGATCACCTCGGGATTGATTTCCACGCCATCACTGCCGAGCTCTGCCAGGGTGGGCATGTCATCACGCATCACACCAAGGGTCTGCATCAGCTGCCCCATGGCCGCTAGGGTCCGCGCATCGGCCAGCGCAATGTCATACTCCGCATTAACGTAGGCGCGGCTCGCTTCGAAATATTCGTTTTCACTATCCAGCACATCCAACAGCGTACGTTCGCCGATATCGAACTGCTGCTGATAGGCTCCCCGCACTCGGTCGATAGACTGGCGGTGATCATTCAGATACTGCACCTGCTCACGCAGACGCCTAGTATCATTGTAGGCGATCTGGGTAGTCTGCCGAATATTATGGCAGGCCTGTTCACGCTGATTCACGGCCTGCTCCAGGCGGTCGCTGGCGGCCCGAAAAGAGGCCAGATCGCTACCGCCGCGATAGAGATTCATGCTGGCCACCAGCTCAATGCTATGCCGGTCACGGCGGCCCAGCGGGTCGAAGTTGCCGTCGTTACTGTCATAAGTGCCGGTACGGCCTCTCAGATCCAGCCGAGGCTGGAATGCGGCACGACTTCCATCCTGCTCCGCACGGGTCGCTTCGATGTTCTCGATGGCGGCATGGAATTCCGGGTTGCCCTGGAAGGCCATGTCCACGGCCTCGGCCACCGAAGGTGGGAGCCGGTCGTCAAGCTCGGGCGTGGGCGCCAGATTCTCGGCAGGCAGCTGCCCGACTATGCGCTGGTAGCGAGACGTCACATCATGCAGATTGGACGCCTCGGTCATCAGGTTGGACTCGGCCAGGGCCAGGCGGCCACTGATCTGCTGTAGGTCCACCCCGCGGCCAGCCCCGCTGCGTACCCGCTCCTCGATTTGGTCGAATACCCGTTCGTGTTCGACATAGTTTTCCTGGGCGAGCCGTACCAGATCCCGATAGCGACTGACATCCAGATAGGCCCGTGCCGCTTCCAGGGCCACGCTCTCACTGGCGCCCAGCAGTTCGTAGTAGCGCACCAACTTGGCACGATCGAGACGCTCGACCTCGCTGCGCGTGGCGAAGCCGTCATAGATCATCTGACTGAGGGTGAGCTCGGCAAAGCTCGTCTCGTAACTGCCACGGCCGTCGCCCTCGCGATATTCCCGACCAACCCCCGCGGCCACATCGAGGCTGGGCAGGTAATTTCCACGGGCCACGCCCACATCGTGACCGGCGGCACGCAATCCACTCCAGGCGGCCTGCACTTCCGGGTTGGTCGCCAAGGCCTGGCGAACCACCTCCTGGATGTCGGTAGAACCGGGAATGGCCATACCGGGTGGCAGGGTCTGCGCCACGGCAGCGGCGATAGGCAGCAGCGTCAGGGAAGAGCCCACCACGACGGCCTTGGCATAACGGCGGGCGCGAGTGAGGTTAGACAGATGGTTCATAGAGGTTCCCTTTATGCGTGTCGTGGACCAAGCAGCCGGAGAGGGCTAACTCGATCGGGCAATGGATGGAGGCTCTTCGCGTTGTTACGGGCCACACCCAGGCGTGCCAGGGCGGTGCATCCTTTCCCAATTCCCTTTCGAAATCCGCTCATGCCGACCTCATGGCTAGTTCAGCCAGTCTAGCCCGCATGAACGCAAACATACTTTATGCTGAAAGCGTCTACTTTGTAAGCAAGCGTAACCCATGTTGTCCGTTTGTCCAAGGCTGACACGCCCGATCACACGACGTCATTCGCGACAAGCCATGTAGGCCATGACTTACAAGACGTCCCACCGGGCCTCACGCCACTCTCGCTTGCTCTCGCGGCTCACGCCTGACTGCCTCTCTCCCGGCCGGCAGCAAACGTGCTATCGTCAGCTCATTGCCAGACAGGGCCCATCATCATAAGGAGACCGCCATGTCCGCTTCGGAAATCCAGAAGACACGCGTGATCAACGAGCTGCGCGGCTTCATCAAGAAACTGCTACAGGACCCCAGGATTCTCGAGCAGTCCCTGGAAGTCACGCGACGCCACCTCGGTGAAGACAGCCAGAAGGACCTGATGGCACGTATCGCCAACGAAATCTCCGAGACCACCAGCGTGCATATTCCCGAGGATCCGTCGGAGCACTCGGAAGCCGACAAGCTGTTCCTCGAACTGCTCAAGGAAGTGGTCAGCGAGGAGCAGGCGCTCTACTAAGCACCGTCCGCCATCTTCAAGAGTTTCCACGCATGAGCCCGGCCTATGCCGGGCTCATGCGTTGCCGGCTGCACGCTCTCACGCGGCGCCCGGCTCTGGTATAATGCCAACCAATTGTTTTTACAAATCTTTCACAAGCGGTTAGCGATGTACTATCTGTTGAAGCTGTTCCCCGAGATCACCATCAAGTCGCCCTCCGTACGGCGGCAGATGACCCGCTGCCTTGTCAGCAACGTCCGCAACGCCCTGCGCCCTTTTGGCGACGGCATCAGGGTTCAGGGTGGCTGGGACGCCCTCAGGGTCAGCGTGGCGCAAGACGCCGATCCACACTGGTGTCGTGATGTGGAGACGGCGCTGGCACGCATCCCTGGCATCCATGAAATACAAGTCGTCGAGGAGGTTGCCTTCACCTCCTTCGATGACACCGCACGCCGGCTGGTGGAGGTCTGGCAGGCCGCCCTTGCCGGCCGCTGCTTCCGGGTCAGCGTCAAGCGGCGCGGCCAGCACGACTTCAGCTCAGAGGACCTGGAGCGCTATCTGGGGCGGGCGCTGCTGGATGCCGAGCCGACGGCCCGCGTCAACCTCAAGCACCCGGACGTCGATCTCCGTGTTGAAGTGGATGCCAACCGCCTGCGCCTGGTACGCCAGCGCTGGGGCGGCCTTGGGGGCTATCCCCTGGGGGTGCAGGGCCAGGCACTGGCGCTGATCTCCGGTGGCTATGACTCACCGGTGGCCGCCTGGAAGATGATCCGCCGCGGCATCAAGACCCATTTCCTGTTCTTCAGCCTGGGCGGCTCGGCCCATGAACCGGCCGTGCGGGAGGTCGCCCATCAGCTGTGGCGGGACTATAGCCTCTCCCACCGGGTCAAGTTCATCTCCATCCCCTTCGAGGAGGTGGTGGCGGAAATGCAGCGCAGCATACCCGACGGTCTGATCGGCGTGGTGCTCAAGCGCATGATGATGCGGGCGGCCAGCCGGGTGGCAAACCGGGCACGCATCCCGATGCTAGTGACCGGCGACGCGGTGGCACAGGTATCCAGCCAGAGCCTCACCAATCTCGCCCTCATGGACGAGGCGAGCGACCTGCCCATCCTTCGCCCGCTGATTGCCGAGGACAAGCAGGATATCATCGACACGGCCCGCCGGATCGGCACGGCGCGCTTCGCCGAGGTGATGCCCGAGGTCTGCGGTGCCATTTCGCGCCGTCCCAATATCAAGGCGCCTCGCGCCAAGGTCCTCGAGGCCGAACAGGACTTCGACTTCACGGTGCTGGATCAGGCCGTACAGCAGGCCCGCATGACACGCTCCGACCGTCTGATGGAGGATCTCCGCCCCCCTGCGGAGGTGCGCATTGTGCAAAGCCCCAATACGCTGACGCAGGAGCCCGGGCTCAGTGTGATCGACATTCGTGCGCCGGATGAGCGCGAGGCCGCTCCGCTGTCGCTGCCGGTGGAGCCGCTGACGATCCCCTTCTATGAGCTTCAGTCACGCGCCGACAGCCTGCCCGATGACCGCCACTACCTGCTCTACTGCGAACAGGGGGTGATGAGTCGGCTGCAGGCGCTGCACCTTGCCGACAGAGGACTCACCCACTTCGGCGTCTACCGCGAGGCCGCTTCCACAAAACCTTGACGGCGAACTCCCCCCCACGGGCTCAGATCGAGCTACGCTACAAACAGAAACCTTCTGTAACTCGGGAGCCTGTCGGACACAACGCAGAGCCAGGCTCCCAGTGGCGTGGAGTCGCCGATGGACGGAGCACAGCCGTCATCACCTACGAGCCCCTGCCAACGCCCACTGTCGCCCGACAGGGGCTGGCCGGAAGACGCCGAGCTATTGCCGCTGCGGGAGGCCAGCCCCCCCCGTCGGCGACGCTTCGGCATCTGGCTGTTGGCCCTGCTTCTGCTGCTGGCCATCCCCTTGGCCACACTGCTGGTCGCCGAGGCGCGTACCTCGCACTTCCAGTCCCAGGAGCTCTCACGCTACGCCCAGAGCCTGACCTACACCCTGCTCCCCGGGCCTAGCGAGCGTATCGCCTTTCCCGAGCATGGACCTTTCAACACGCGGCTGGGCTACACCCGCCTGCCCGATTTCACCCAGCGACTCGCCGCCCGCCACTTCTCAGTCGACCAGCAGGTGCGGTTCTCGCCGAGCCTGATGGATTACCGCCGCCGGGGGTTCTATCCCCCCTTCACGGAGAAGTCCCGTGCCGGCCTGACCCTGGAGGAGTGTCGCGGAGAGCGGCTCTACGCGTTCCGCCACCCCCAGCGCCACTACCCACACTTCGATGCGGTTCCCCCGCTGGTGCTGCAGACCCTGCTGTTCATCGAGAACCGGGAGTTGCTCGACGCCTCCACCCCCAACGCCAACCCCGCGGTGGACTGGCCGCGCTTCGCCCGAGCCGCCTTCTCCCAGGTGGGGCGCGCGCTTGACCTGCCCGGTCAGGCCGCCGGCGGCAGCACCCTGGCCACGCAGATCGAGAAGTATCGCCACTCGCCGCGGGGCCTGACCGACTCTCCCAGAGAGAAATTCCGCCAGATGGTCTCGGCCAGCGTGCGCGGCTATCGCCATGGCCCTCAGACCCTGACGGCCCGACAGGACGTGGCCCTGGAGTACCTCAACACGGTGCCATTGGCCGCCGCGCCCGGCTACGGGGAGGTCCACGGCATCGGCGACGGCCTCTGGATCTGGTTCGGCGCTGACTTCGACGCCATCAACCGCCTGCTGGTGCCGGACTTCAACGTTGCGGCCAACCGCGAACAGCAGGGCCTGGCCCTGCGCCAGGTGCTGGCGCTGATGATCGCCCAGCGCCGCCCCTCCTGGTATCTCAACGGCGGCCGCCAGGCGCTCGAGCGGCTTACCGACAGCTATCTGCGCCTGCTGGGCGAAGCGGGCATCATCGACGCAGCGCTGCGCGATGCCGCCCTGGCACAGCGCCTGGAGTTTCGCGACTTCGCCGCGGCGCCGGTGCGCCTCCGGGTCGACAGCGACAAGGGACTGCGGGTGGCACGCGGGCAGATCGCGGGGCTGCTCGGTGTCAGCCACTACGAGTTGGACCGGCTCGACCTGACCGCGCGCACCACCCTGCACAGCGACCTGCAACGCGAGGTGACACGCTACCTGCGCGACCTGGCCGACCCGGACGTGGCCGCCGAAATCGGGCTACTAGGTGAGCGTCTGCTGACACCGGACACCACCGCCGAGGTGCACTACAGCTTTACCCTGCTCGAGCGTGGGGAGGACGGCTTCCGGGTCCGCGTGCAAACCGACAGCACCGATCAGCCCTTCGATATCAACGCCGGCAGCAAGCTGGAGCTAGGCTCTACGGCCAAGCTGCGGGTATTGGCCACCTATCTCGAGGTGATCGCCGAGCTCCACGGCCAGTACATCGGCCAGCCGGCAGAGGCGCTACGCCGCCTTGACGTGGACCGCCAGGACAGCCTGCGCCGCTGGGTCATCGATCGGCTGGTGGCGGACCCCGACATTGCGCTCGATACCCTGCTCGAGGCCGCCATGCAGCGCCGCTACTCCGCCAGTCCCCACGTGGCCTTCTTCACCGGCGGCGGGCGGCACACCTTCAGTAATTTCCGGCGCGAGGACAACGGCCGCAACCCGACCCTCGAAGAGGCCATGCGCGAGTCGCTCAACCTGCCCTTCGTGCGCCTGCTGCGTGATCTGGTGCACCACAGCATCCATCAGGACGTCCAGCGCCGCGGGCTGCTCGACGACGACAACGACCCCCGCCGGCTCAGCTACCTGCAAGGCTTCGCCGAACGCGAGGGACGCGTCTTCCTGCAGCGTTTCTGGCGCAAGTACCAGGGCAAGACGAGCGAGGAGCGCCTGACCGCCTTCCTGGACGGCCTGCACCCCAGCGCCACTCGCCTGGCCAGCGTGCACCGCTATCTCTATCCGGAAGCCGAACTTGCGTCGTTCGCCGCCTTCCTCAGCGAACGGTTGCCCGGTGAGCGCTTCAGCGAACGCCGCCTCGAGGAGCTCCATGACCGCTACGCCCCGCAGCGGCACACGCTCTCCGACCAGGGGTATCTCGCGCGTGTCCACCCCCTGGAGCTATGGCTGGTGGGCTTTCTGCTCGACTTCCCGGAGGCCGGCTACGCCGACGCCCTGGCCGCCAGTCGCGACCAGCGCCAGGACGTCTACGGCTGGCTGTTCAATACCCGCCACCGCAGCGCCCGAGACCTGCGCATCCGCACCATGCTCGAGGTGGAGGCGTTCCTGGACCTCCATCAGCGCTGGCAGCGCCTGGGCTATCCCTTCGACCACCTGGTCCCGTCGCTGGCCACCGCGGTGGGCAGTTCCGGTGACCGCCCGGCCGCACTGGCCGAGCTGATGGGCATCATCCTCAATGACGGGGTCCGGCTGCCGATGCTGCGCATCGATGCCCTGCACTTCGCCGAGGGCACGCCCTATGAGACCCACTTTCTGCCGGCGACGGCCCGGGCCGAGCGGGTGATGGCACCGGAGGTGGCCGCCACCCTGCGCCAGTCGCTTGCCCAGGTGGTCGAAGGTGGCACTGCCAGGCGCCTGCAGGGCAGCTACGAACTCGAGGACGGCCAGCCGCTGGCGATGGGGGGAAAGACCGGCACCGGCAACAACCGCTTCGAGACGGTGACGCGCAGCGGCCAGGTGGTCGATTCCCAGGCCCGCAACCGCACCGCCACCTTCGTCTTCTATCTTGGCGAGGATCATTTCGGCACCCTGACCGCCTTCGTGGCGGGCAGCGCGTCGGACCGTTTCCGTTTCACCTCCGCCCTGCCGGTGCAGGTACTCAAGGGCATGGAGCCACTGCTGCACAGCCACCTGGCACCCGACGGCCGCCGTCACTGCCTGCCCGAAGCTCCCAGCACGCTGCGTGCCGACCAGCTCCGGACACCGCCGGAAGGCAAAGCACCCAGTGACAGGGTAAGCATCGAAGCCATGGATACCGCCGAGGTGAAACGCGGGCCTCGGTCCACCGGTCAGGGATAGTCCGCCTCCGTCTCGCCCGCCAGGGCCTTCCTGGCGGCCTTCAAACCGCCCCCCTGCCTTAGGGAAACACTGCACAAATGCCTGCGCGAGCGAATCGCTGCGTTGCGCGGTGCGCGGAATCCTCACATATACCCCATATGCTCCGGTTCCTGTGCTCCGGGCGCCTTGCGCTTCATCTCGCTCGGCAATTTGTTCAGCGCTTCCTTAGCGGATGCAGCGCGAAGCGAAGATGGCTACAATCGTGGGTCTGATTTTTCTTGGGAATTCCACTGCCGCCATGTCGAATACCGCCAGCGCCCCGCGCAAGATTCTGGTCACCAGCGCCCTGCCCTACGCCAACGGCGCCATCCACCTGGGTCACCTGCTGGAGTACATCCAGACGGATATCTGGGTGCGCTTCCAGAAGAGCCGTGGCCACGAGTGCCATTACGTCTGCGCCGACGATGCCCACGGCACCGCGATCATGCTGCGTGCCGAGCAGGAGGGCATCACCTCCGAGGCGCTGATCGAGCGGGTCTCCCGGGAGCACCAGCAGGATTTCGCGCATTTCGGCGTGGCCTTCGACAACTACCACTCGACCCATTCCGACGAGAACCGCTACTTCAGCGAGCTGATCTATACCCGGCTGCGCGACGCCGGCCATATCGCCACCCGCGACATCGAGCAGATGTATGACCCGGTCAAGGGGCTGTTCCTGGCCGACCGCTTCATCAAGGGCACCTGCCCCAAGTGCGGCGCCGACGACCAGTACGGCGACAACTGCGAGGCCTGCAGCGCCACCTACACCCCGGCCGAGCTGATCGACCCGGTGTCGGCGATTTCCGGCGCCACGCCGGAGGTACGCAGTTCCACCCACTACTTCTTCAAGCTGCCCGACTTTGCCGACTTCCTCGAGGCCTGGATCCGCGACGACCACGTCCAGCCGCAGATCCGCAACAAGCTGATGGAGTGGTTCGAGTCGGGCCTCAACGAGTGGGACATCTCCCGCGACGCCCCCTACTTCGGCTTCGAGATTCCCGACGCGCCCGGCAAGTACTTCTACGTCTGGCTGGACGCCCCCATCGGCTATCTCGCCAGCTTCAAGCACCTCTGCAAACGCGAAGGGCTGGACTTCGACGCCTACTGGCAAAAAGGCTCCGACGCCGAGGTCTACCACTTCATCGGCAAGGATATCGTCTACTTCCATGCGCTGTTCTGGCCGGCCATGCTGCACGGCGCCAACTTCCGCACGCCCACGGCGGTGAACTGCCACGGCTTCGTGACAGTCAACGGCGCCAAGATGTCCAAGTCTCGCGGCACCTTCATCAAGGCGTCCACCTACGCCGAGTATCTCAACCCCGAGTACCTGCGCTACTACTTCGCCGCCAAGCTGACCTCCCGGGTCGACGACCTCGACCTCAACCTCGAGGATTTCGCCCAGCGGGTGAACAGCGACCTGGTAGGCAAGGTGGTCAATATCGCCAGCCGCTGCGCCGGCTTTATCAAGAAACTGGGCGGCGGCAGGCTCTCGGCCCACTGCGCCGAGCCGGAGATGGTCGCCCGCTTCATCGCCGCCGGCGACGCCATCGCCGAGGACTTCGAGGCCCGCGAGTTCGGCCGTGCCATGCGCAAGGTGATGGAACTCGCCGACGAGGCCAACACCTATATCGCCGACGCCGAGCCGTGGGTGCTGGCCAAGCAGGAGGGCCGCGAGCAGCAGGTGCTGGACATCTGCTCGGTGGGCGTCAACCTGTTCCGCCAGCTGATGGTCTACCTGGCGCCGGTGGTGCCCAGCATGGCGGAAAGCGCCCGGGAGTTCCTCAAGCTGGACACGCTGGACTGGGAGAGCCGCCAGAAGGTGCTGCTCGACCACGAAATCGCCAAGTTCAAGCCGCTGATGACCCGCGTGGAGCACGACAAGATCGACGCCATGATCGCGACGTCGAAGGAGGACCTGGTGGAAGAACAGAAGCTCAAGGAGACCCCCAAGGGGCCTCTGGCCGACGACCCTATCGCCCCGGAGATTGCCTTCGACGACTTTGCCAAGGTCGACCTGCGCATCGCCAGGATCGGCAGCGCCGAGTATGTCGAAGGCGCCGACAAGCTGCTCAAGCTCACCCTGGACCTGGGTGGCGAGACCCGCACGGTGTTCGCCGGCATTCGCGCCGCCTACGCCCCGGAAGCCCTGGAAGGCCGCATGACGGTGATGGTGGCCAACCTGGCGCCGCGCAAGATGCGTTTCGGCGTCTCCGAGGGCATGGTGCTGGCCGCCGGCAGCGACGAGGGCATCTATCTGCTGTCGCCCGATAGCGGCGCGGAGCCCGGCCAGCGCGTAAAGTAACGATCCTGTCAGATGCGCGGCCATGCCGCGCATCGAACGCCTGCCTCGCCTCATTCAAGTGCGACCGTCAGCAGCCGATATAACCGCTAACGCTACGTCGAACGACTCTTTATGCCCGCAGGCGAGGCCCCATGACACCATCCTTCTCCTCACTCAGGCACCGCTTCTTCCTCGCGCTGGGTGGCGTGCTCTGTCTCGCGCTTCTGGCTCTGGTACTGGTGGCCCGCTACCAGATCATGCCGATCCTTCTGGAGGACGAAGAGCAGTACGCCAGCAGCGAACTCGATCGAGTCGAGCGAGGCATTGGCAGCGAACTGAACCATATGCGGCGCCTGGTGGAGGACTGGGCCTGGTGGGACGATACCTACGACTTCGTCCAGGGTAAGCGCCCGGAGTATGTCGACTCCAACCTCTATGAAAGCACCCTGGAAACCCTCGAACTCAAGACGATGATCTTCCTCGATGCTCGCCACCAGCCGAGATGGGTAGCGGGCTATGACGATGATGGCGAGTTCACGTCCTGTCCCGACGCGGCACCTCCCTGCGACTGGGCCACCACCTACATCGACTACCTGCCGACCAGGCTCGCGAGTGAGAACGAGGCGTCACAGACCTGGCTACTGGCCCAGCCCATGCTGGCCATGGCGGCCATGTCGGGCATCTACCAGAGTCGGGAAGAGTCTCCCTCAGCCGGCTGGCTGCTGATGGTGCGCCCCCTCTCGACACCATGGCTCGAACAGCTACGCGACACGACCGGCATCGATCTCAACCTGACCAGCATCGCACAGGGCGGCGAGGTGCCACACGAAAGCCTGGAACGGGTTTCAACGACCCAGATGGCCGCCAGCCGAGCGGTCGAGGCCATGCCCGACGATCGGCAGATTCGCATCGATGCGAATTTGCCACGCCAGCGCTACCAGGCCAGCCTGGAGACCTTTCGCTTCGCGCTCTACTGGACCAGCGGCGTACTGATCGTGACCCTGCTGGTGGTGCTGTGGCTGCTTGAGAGCATCGTGCTGGCACCCATTCGCCAGTTCTCTCGCTATACCCAGCGCCTGCACCTGGATACGACACCTCCCCCCATGCCTGCCTCGTTACTGAAGCGGCGCGACGAGATCGGCACCCTGGCCCAGGAGTTTCGCAATCTCCTCGAACACCAACAGCAGCAATCCGCCCTGCTGCTCGACCTGTCCCAGCATGACTCGCTGACCGGGCTTGCCAACCGCCGCCTGTTCGATGAAAGACTCGAACAGGCCATGCACAAGGCACAGCCCAGCGGCGGGCAAGTCTCGACAATGATGCTCGATATCGATCACTTCAAGCTCTACAACGACCACTACGGCCACCTTGCCGGCGATGATTGCCTGGTCGCCCTCGCCGAATGCATGCAGGGCCACCTTGGCTCTCACCGCTTCCTGGCCGCCCGCACGGGAGGCGAGGAGTTCAGTATCCTGATGCCCGATACCTCGCTGGATGAAGCGCTGGACCATGCCCGCAGGCTGTTGCAGGCCATCAACGCACTGGCGCTGACTCATGAGTATTCCCCGACCAGCCCCTATGTGACAGTCAGCATCGGCGTTGCCTCCCGGGCGGATAACCTGACGACACCGAGCGACATCATGCGGGCTGCCGACCAGGCCATGTACCAGGCCAAGGCCAGCGGGCGGAACCGGGTGGCGGCCTACCAGGCCCATGACCAGGCAAGCCCCATCGAGCGTTGAACTGCGCGCCTCCCCGACAGCCCAGTTGGTGACCGTCAGTATCGGTGTGGCCAGCTGCCCCACCCCCGGGCCATGCACATCCCAGCAGCTGATGAAGACGGCTGGCCAGGCGCTCTACGAGGCCAAGAGGCAGGGACGCAACCGAATACAGGCACAGCAGGTCAACCGGGAGGAGAGCCTGGATGCCTGACACATCCCAGGCGGATGCCCGGACCCATCGGGAAGCGTATAATCGGCCACCACGACTCACCGCGGCCCAACAGGAGCGCATGTGACGGGCAACCCACTGCTGATCGAAGCCATAGACGCCCTGCTGCCACAGACCCAGTGCGGCAAGTGTGGCCATCCGGGCTGTCTCCCCTACGCCGAGGCCATTGCTGCCGGCGAGGCGATCAATCGCTGCCCGCCCGGCGGCCAGGCCACGGTCGAGCGCCTGGCCGAGCTGACCGGCCAACCACCGCTGCCCCTGGAGCAGCCGGCCCAGCCGCCGCTGGTGGCCTACGTGCGCGAGGCCGAGTGCATCGGCTGTACCAAGTGCCTTCAGGCCTGCCCGGTGGACGCCATCCTCGGCGCGGCCAAGCGCATGCACACCGTGATCGCCGACGAGTGCACCGGCTGCGAGCTCTGCGTGGCCCCCTGCCCCGTGGACTGCATCGACCTGCTGCCGCACCCGCATTGGCAGGCGGCCAAGACAGCCGCCGAACAGGACGCTTACCTCGCCCGGCGCGCCGCCAAGGGGCGCGAGCGCTTCGCGGCGCGCAACCGTCGCCTGGCCCGGGAGCAGCGCGAAAAGCGCCGGGAGCGCCAGCAGCGCCTGATCCAGCAGCGCTCGCGGGCATCGCGCACCGCCGGCGGCACCACCACCCGCCGACAGCGCCAAATAGCCGTCAACGCCGCCGAACAAGCCTTGAAGCGCGTACAGCAGCAGCTGGAGAGCGCCCGGCGTCGCGGCGACGCCCAGGCCGAGGCCACCGCCCTGGCCCAGATGCCCGAGGCTGAGCATCTCCTTGCCAGCGCCCGCCAGGCACTGGAAGAGGTCACGCTAAAGCAGGATGATCTGAACACGGAGTGTTGAAGGCCGGCACCAAGCGAGGGGCGCCGGGGACAGGTCGAAGAGGAGGTCCTACGCCAGGGAAGGCGTCGGTAGCGCCCAGGGAGGGGTTCACAGCGCCTCCTCACAGACCTGTCGCCGGATAAGCCCCGGATATTGGCCACCTTGCCAGAGCCAGGCTTTCCAACCTGACAGGACACCATGAACGCCCAGAAACGCTACGAGATCTTTGCGCGGCTGCGCGAGCACAACCCCGAGCCCACCACCGAACTCAACTGGGAGACCCCCTTCGAGCTGCTGGTGGCGGTGCTGCTCTCCGCCCAGGCCACCGACGTCGGCGTCAACAAGGCCACCACAAGGCTGTTTCCGCTGGCCAACACCCCCCAGGCGATCCTCGATCTGGGCCTCGACGGCCTCAAGGCGCAGATCAAGACCATCGGCCTCTACAACACCAAGGCCGAGAACCTGATGAAGACCTGCCGCCTGCTGCTGGACAAGCACGGCGGCGAGGTGCCCCGTACCCGCGCTGCCCTGGAGGCACTGCCCGGAGTGGGCCGCAAGACCGCCAATGTCATCCTCAACACCGCCTTCGGCGAGCCCACCATCGCCGTGGACACCCATATATTCCGGGTGTCGAACCGCACCGGGATCGCCAAGGGCAAGAATGTGGTCGAGGTGGAGCAGAAGCTGCTGCGCCATGTGCCCCGGGAGTTCCGCCAGGATGCCCACCACTGGCTGATCCTGCACGGCCGCTACACCTGCCTGGCCCGCAAGCCGCGCTGCGGCAGCTGCGTGATCGAGGACCTGTGCGAATTCAAGGAGAAGGTGGAGATTGGCTAGCTTCGACGAACCGCCACTTGGCAGCAGAGTCGAGGCTAGTGGACCCTAGGGGGTGAACAACAATAATTCATCGCTACCATCGAGTCCTACATGCCTATCCACGATCATCCCATTGAAGCGCGTATCGATGCGCTGCTGGCCCTCTCCCGGGAACACGCCGAGACCTTCTGCAGCCCCTCCGCCTGGCTGGCCCGGGAGCGCTACCTGGCCGCCCATCCCACCCGGATCATCGTCATGAAGTGCATGGACGGGCGCATCCACATTCCCCATGCCACCCGCACCCCGCTGGGCATCATCACCCCCTTTCGCAACCTGGGCGGCATCTTTCACCTCGGCTGGCCCTACCTGGGCGAGATGCTCACCGACGCCGTCTATGAGGCCACCCGCAGCGGCCACGGTGTGCTGATGATCATCACCTACCACTTTTCTCGCGGCTCACGCGCCCGGGGCTGTGCCGGTTTCGGCTGTGACACCGAGGCGGCGCTGGCCCATGCCCGGGAGATCCGCACCCAGGCCGAGCGGCTGTTCGGCCACGACCACCGCCATGTCTACCCGCTGGTGTGTGGCTTCGAGACCGACGGCGATGCGCTGATCGTGCACGGCGACGACGGCGCCACCCTCGACATGAGCGCCCTCACCCCGGCCGATGCCGCAAGCCTCGACCGCCGGGTGGCCGGCCTATGTGCCGATATGCCGGCCGATATCCGCCGCGACCTGCTGCCGTTGCTCGAGGGCAACCTGCAGCACGTCGACTCGCTACGCGGTGTCCAGCGTGAGCTCAATATCGAGCATCGCGAATGGGTGATCTGCGTGGGCCGCGGCTTCGACTTCCTGCACCTGCCCAACACCGCGCTGATCGTTGGGCCCTACAGCCCCGACCTCTCGGAGCCCATCGGCACCGCGGCGGCGATCATCGATGCCAACATGAAGGCCGGGCGGATTCCCGACGACGGCTTCCTGCTGCTGGCCTCCACCCCCTATCAGGAGGTCGGCGTGGACCGCGCCCGCGCTGAGATGAAGTCGCGTTTCCTCGCCGAGTTCGCCACCCGGGTTATCCACCGCGAGCATCCCAAGCTGGCCAGGCGCATGCTTAACCGAACCGCCGTGGTCCACTGGCCCAGCCGCCGCCTCGAATCCCTCGACCACGATACCGCCGCGGGAGCATGACATGAGCCTACTCAAGGTATTGCTGCTACCCCCAACCCTCAACGTGCTGCTGGTGCTGCTCGGACTGCTACTAGGCGCGCGCCGCCTGCTCGGCGCCCTGCTGGTGATAGCGGGCCTGTTCGGGCTGCTGCTGCTCGCCACGCCGCTGGCCAGCCATGCGCTGCGCCACAGCCTGGAAGCTCATGAAGTGCCCGGCCCCGGGCAGCTTGGCACGGCCCAGGCCATCGTCATCCTGGGCGGCGGGCGCGACTATGTCGCCCCGGAATTCGGCTGGGGCGACGCCCCCGCCAACCCCACCTGGCGCCGGCTCGCCTACGGCGCCCACCTGCAGCGCCAAACTGGCCTGCCGATACTGGTCAGCGGCGGCCGCGTGCACGACGAGGAGCGCGCCGAGGCCAGCCTGATGGCCGCCGCACTGCGTGAGGTGTTCGAGGTGCCGGTGCAGTGGCTGGAGGGCGAGAGCCGCAACACCGCCGAGAATGCCCGCTTCAGCGCCGAGCTGCTGCGCCTGGAGGATATCGGCGACATCCTGCTGGTCTCTCAGGCCTGGCACCTGCCCCGGGCCGTGGCGGCCTTCGAGGCCGCCGGGCTGAGCGTCGTGGCGGCGCCCACCGAGTTCGCCAGCCCGCCTCCCCAGGGGCTGCGCGCCTGGCTGCCCCGGGCCTATCATCTCAACCAGAGCACCCGGGCGCTCCACGAATGGCTGGCGCGCGGCGAGCAGGCGCTGAGGGAGCACCTGCTGAGGCGCTAGGCGGCTAGACGCCGGCCGCATCCAGCCGGTCGGCCAGCGCTTCGAGGGTGGGAATTCCCTGCATATCGGTCGGCAGGCGGGCCAGCTCGTCGTCGATGTGTGCCAGGTAGGTCGCCTCCTGGTCAGGTTTTGGTATGGTTGATGAACTGAACTGTAGGCGCTTGGCAGCGTTTGGGCGTTTGTTCAAAAGTCGTACAGCGCCGACGGCGACGAAGGCGTTACGCTGGCGTCTATAACCCAGGACCCGTCAAGGCGAGACCCCATGCAAGAGATTCTGCTTCCGATGGCCATGGCCGCAACCTTCGGCGCCTTTACCGGCTCCCTGTTCCGCCTCTCACGCCGTCCCGGCTACCAGCGCCCCTTCATGTTTCCGGTGGTGGGGCTGATCGCCGGCTTTACCGCCTACCTCATCTACCATGTACTGGTCTCGGTGACCGGCGCTCCCGCCTGGCTGCTGCCGGTGCTGGTGGTGCTGCAGGTGTGGCTGTGGCTCGGCCCGCTGGGCCCCAAGTTCAAGCGTCAGGAGAACGGCGACAACGGCCAGTAGGTACGCGATCAGCCACCGATGGCGCCGAACTCACCGCCCTTCTCCACCGCACGCCGATAGGCGTCTCGCTCTCGGCAGCGCGTCAGAAAGCCTTGCAGACGCGGATAGTCGGCGAGGGCCTGGCCGCTTTCCAGCGCCAGCAGCGGAAAGCTCATCTGAATATCGCAGGCGCTGAAGGCGTCGCCCGCAAACCACGGCGTCTGCTCCAGGGCATCCTCCCAATACTGCATCAGGGCCTCGATCTCGGGGCCCAGAAACTGCTGCTCGACCCCCTTGGCAAACTGGCGGCCCAGCGGGCGGATCAGCGCCGGCACCGGCGGTTTCCCGAGTCGTGAAAACACCAGCCGCATCACCAGCGGCGGCATGGCCGAGCCTTCGGCATGGTGCAGCCAGTGCCGATAACGCTCGTGAGCATCGCTACCCGCGGGGGGACGCAGCCGTCCCTCCGGGTCATGGTGATCGAGCAAATATTCGATAATGGCGCCGGATTCGGCCACCACACGACCGCCCCGCGACTCGTCACTGATCAGCGGCGACTTGCCCAGCGGATGGACCTCCCGCAGCGATGCTGGCGCCCTCAGCGACTTCGGGTCACGCTGATACTCGATGATCCGATAGCTGGTGCCCAACTCCTCGAGCAGCCACGGCACCCGCTTAGAACGGGAATTTTCCAGATGGTGAACGCAGATCATGGGGAGGGAGTCTCCTGGAGGCGGCGAAGCGCCTTGGCCCAAGGTCGTCTTTGCCGCCCCGGGCCCGGTCACTAGACTGGACGTCAACAACTTACAATGAGGAGACAGCCATGGCCAAGGTCCTGGTGGTGGACGATGAGCCCAATATCGTCCTGTCGCTGGAATTCTTGATGCAGCAGGCCGGATTCGACGTGGTCACCGCTGACGATGGCGAAAGCGCCCTGGCCCGGGTCGAGGAGTCGCCCCCCGACCTGATCCTGCTGGATATCAGCCTGCCCGGCATCAGCGGCTTCGATGTCCTGGAACAGCTGCGTAACGACCCGAACCATGCACGCCTGCCCATTATCATGCTCACCGCCCACGGCCGGGAGGTGGAGCGTGAGAAGGGGCTGGCCCTGGGGGCCGACGACTACGTCACCAAGCCTTTCTCCACCCAGGCGCTGGTCGAGAAGGTCAAGGCACTGCTGGTCGAGGATGCCTGATGGTGGGGCGCAAGCTACCCAAGCGCCAGAGGCTGATCGGCCTATGGTTGCTGCTCAGTGGCATCAGCATCTTCGGTGGCGCGACCTTCGCCGCCTGGCTGGATCACCTGTTCGAGCCCCAGGGGTTGGCGCGCCTGGTGCTGTGGCTGGGCTGCTTCTCCGGCGGCGGCACGATCTTCCTGGTGGGCCTGCTGCTCGAACGCATGCTGTTCACCCCCCTGCGCCACCTGCAGGTTCAACTGGCCCGGCTGGTGGCCAACCCCGATGCCCGTGAGGACTATCCACCGGAGGGCTGGCTGCGCGGCCTGGGCCCGGACCTGATGCGTGTGCGCGAGGCCTGGCGTGCCGACCGCCAGCGGCTCGCCACCGCCCACGCGGAAGGCGCACGCAGCGCGGCGCGCATCCGCCAGGAGCTCGAGACCCTGCTGCAGGTGCTCGACACGCCGCTGCTGCTGTGCGACCACCATCGCCGGCTACTGCTGCTCAACCACGCAGCCGAGACGCTGTTCGATGGTCACCCCGGGCTGGGGCTGGGCAAACGCCTCGATGCCCTGCTGCCGGCCAGCAGCCTTCAGGACGCCCTGAGCCAACTGCCCGATGACGGCTCGCCCCGGGAACTGCTGGTGCCAAGCGACGAGCGCTGGCTGCGGGTGGTGCTACGCCGCGTGCCCAACAGCAACGGCGAAACCCTGCTGACGCTGAGTGACACCACCGCCGCCTGGACCAGCGAGATGGGCGCTCGCGCAAAACTCGCCGACACCCTGCCCCCGCTGCGCGGTCACGGCGCCAACCTGAGCAGCGCCGCCGAGGCACTGGGCAGCGCCCGTCATGCCGGTCGCCTCGACGACAACCTGCGCGACCGCCTGGAAGCGGTGATCGACGAGGAGAGCCGCGCCCTGAGCCAGGGCATCGAGCAGCTCGGCAAGCTGATCGAGGACATGCAGCAGCAGGGCGAGCGGCTAGTGCCGCTATGGTCCAACGATCTCTGGCAGTCACTCAACGAGCGGCTCAGGGACGACCCCGTGGAGGTCCAGCCGATCGGTATGCCGGCCTGGTTCAAGGGCGACGCCCCCGCCCTGCTGGTGCTGCTGGAATCCCTGCTCGAGCGTCTCCAGCAGCACAGCGGCAGCCCCGCCTTCGAAGGCGAGATGCTGCTCGGCAACCGCCGTGTCTATCTCGACCTGATCTGGCGCGGTGCACCGCTCTCCCAGCGCGAACTGGCCGCCTGGAGCGCTTCGCGGCTCGAGACCCTGCCGCTCAACCCAAGGGTCGGCGACCTGCTTCGTCAGCACGCCAGCGACGCCTGGAGCCTGGCCGACGAGGACGGCATCCATGCCCGCCTGCGCCTGCCGCTGCCCGCCGTGGAGCGGGTCGGCGCGCCGCGCGCCCAGCCACCGCCGCGTCCCGAGTTCCACGACTTCGGCATCGCCGACCTGCCGCCGCCTGACGCCGAGCTGGCCGCCCGTCCGCTGCGCGCACTCCAGGTCGTGGCCTTCGACACCGAGACCACCGGCCTCGAACTGCGCCGCGGCGATACCGTGATCAGCATCGGGGCCTGCCGTATCGTCAACGCCCGCCTGCTGGCCAGCGAAGTCTTCGACGTGCGGGTCGACCCCGGCAAGCCGATCCCCCCCGCCAGCACCGCCATCCACGGGCTCACCGATGCGGACGTGGCCGGCGCCCCGCCGCTGCCGGTGATCCTGCCGCGCTTTCGCGACTATATCGGCGACGCGGTGATCCTGGCCCACAACGCCGCCTTCGACCTGCTGGCCCTGCAGCCGGCGGGGGCCAGCGTGACCTTCGACATGCCGGTGCTCGACACCCTGCTGATCTCCCGCGCCCTGGACGACAGCCTGGACGGTCACGATCTGGATACCCTGGCCGAGCGCTACGATCTCAGCTTCCCACCAGGCACCCGGCATACCGCCCTGGGCGACGCCCGGGTCACCGCCGAGCTGTGGTTGGCGCTGCTGCCGCGCCTGGAGGCGCGCGGGATCGAAACCCTGGAGCAGGCGCTGGCGCTGCAGGCCAGTGCCCTGACCAAGGAGGACGCCTTCGCCTCATGATGAGCCCCTCGCGACTCAAGGAGCGGCTGATTGCCCTGATCATGGTGGCCGCGGTGCTCTTCCTGCCGCCGCTGGTGATGGTGGTGGACCGGCCGCCGGAGGTTGGGCTCTCCTGGCTGCCGCTGTATATCTTCGTCACCTGGGCATTGGTCATCGCCCTGGCGGCCTGGCTGCTCGAACAGCGCTCGGGAGACTGAACGGATGCGCACGGACGCCATCGTCATCAGCGTCGCCTTCGGCTACCTGGCCCTGCTGTTCGTGATCGCCGCCTGGGGCGACCGGCGCGCCGAGCAGGGCCGCTCGCTGATCGGTTCGCCCACCGTCTACGCGCTCTCCATTGCCGTCTACTGCACCGCCTGGACCTTCTACGGCAGCGTGGGACGCGCGGCCCAGTACGGCCCCGGCTTCCTGCTGATCTACCTGGGCCCGACCCTGGCCATGCTCATGGCCCCCTTCATGATCCGCAAGATGGTGCGCATCGCCCAGGTCCAGCGCATCACCTCCATCGCCGACTTCATCAGCGCCCGCTACGGCAAGAGCCAGGGGCTCGGCGCCCTGGTGGCACTCATCGCCCTGATCGGCATCACCCCCTATATCGCCCTGCAGCTCAAGGCGATCACCGTCAGCCATGCGGTGCTGGTCAACTACCCGCTGGCGCCGGAACTGAGCCTGGCCGAGGAAGCCTTCTGGGTCGACAAGTCGTTCTGGGTCGCCCTGGTTCTGGCGGTCTTCATCATCCTCTTCGGCACCCGCCACCTGGACGCCAGCGAGCGTCACGAGGGCATGGTGGCGGCCATCGCCTTCGAGTCGATGGTCAAGCTGGTGGCCTTCCTGGCGGTGGGGGTGTTCGTGGTGTTCAGCCTGTTCCACGGCCCCGGCGACCTCTTCACCCAGGTGGCCGCCAGCCCCGAGCTGGTCGGCGCCCTGAGCCTCGAGGCGGTGCCCGGCGGCGCCAGCGGCTGGGTGGGCATGCTGGTGCTGGCCTTCCTGGCCTTCCTCACCCTGCCCCGCCAGTTCCAGGTGCTGGTGGTGGAGAACGTCGACGAACGCCATATCACCCGCGCCAGCTGGCTGTTTCCGCTCTATCTGCTGGCGATCAACCTGTTCGTGATTCCGATCGCCATGGCCGGCCTGCTGCTCCCCGCCGGCAACCCCGACCCGGACAGCTTCGTGCTGACCCTGCCGCTTTCCGCCGGCCTCGATGGGCTGCCCTTGCTGGTCTTCATCGGCGGCCTCTCAGCGGCCACGGGCATGGTGATCGTCGAGACCATCGCGCTCTCCACCATGGTCAGCAACCAGCTGGTGATGCCGCTGCTGCTGCGCTCCAAGCGCCTGCATCTGAGCTCCCAGGGCGGGCTGGCCGGCTGGCTGCTGGGCATTCGCCGGGTGGCCATCGTCCTCATCCTGCTGCTGGGCTATCTCTACCATGCGCTGATCGGCGACTCCTACAGCCTGGTGACCATCGGCCTGGTCTCCTTTGCCGCGGCCTGCCAGTTCGCCCCGGCCATGCTGATCGGCCTCTACTGGCGTGGCGCCACCGGCCGCGGCGCCGCCCTGGGGCTGATCGCCGGCACCCTGGTATGGGCCTGGACCCTGCTGATCCCCGGCTTCGCCCAGTCCGGCTGGCTCAACGACGCCTTCCTGGAGTACGGCCCCTGGGGCCTGAGCTGGCTGCGCCCCTATGCGCTGTTCGGCCTGGAAGGCTGGGACATCTACAGCCACTCGCTGCTGTGGAGCCTGATGGCCAATGTGGGGCTGCTGGTGGGGATATCGCTGTTCTCCCGCCAGAGCCCGGTGGAGAAGACCCAGGCGGCACTGTTCACCGAGGCGATGCACCCCGGGCTCATCGAATCCTCGCTGTGGCACGGCCAGACCACCCGGGGCGAACTCCGCACTCTGGTCACTCGCTACCTGGGCGCGGGCGCCACGGCGCGGGTCTTTGCCGACGTTCCCAACGCCGGCCCGGATGATGATTGGCCGGCCCCCCCCGACTTGATCACCCGCGCGGAACAGGCCCTGGCGGGGGCGCTGGGCAGCGCCTCCTCGCGAGTGCTGATCAACTCCCTGGTGCGCGGCGAGGCGCTGGACCTGGAGTCGGTACTGAGCATCCTCGACACCACCTCCGAGACCCTGGAGATGAACCGACGCCTGGAGCAGCAGTCCCGCGAGCTGGCCCAGGCCAGCGAGGAGCTGCGCGCCGCCAACGAGCGCCTGCGCGAGCTCGACCGCCTCAAGGACGAGTTCGTGGCAATGGTCAGCCACGAACTGCGCACCCCCCTGACCTCAATCCGCGCCTTCGCCGAGATCCTGCGCGACGGCAGAGACCTGCCGGAGGAGAAGCGCATTCACTTCCTCGACGTGGTGGTGCTGGAGAGCCAGCGGCTGTCACGGCTGATCGAGGAGATTCTCGACCTGGCCCGGCTGGAGAGCGGCCGGCTGACCCTGACCCCCCAGCGCCTCGACCTGGTGGCCCTTGCCCGCCACAGTGTGGATGCGGTGCATCGTCTGCAGGAGGACCGCGGCGTGAGCCTGGAGGTGGACATCGAGGTGGACGAAGCGCCGGTGATTGGCGACCCGGACCGGCTCGAACAGGTGATCATCAACCTGCTCGATAACGCCGGCAAGTTCGCCGACGACGACGCCCCGCGGGTACGCCTGCACCTCACCCCCCACAAGCAGCACTATCGTCTCAGCGTCGAGGACAACGGGCCCGGCATCGCCGAGGAGGAGCGCGAGCGGGTGTTCGAGAAGTTCCACCAGATCAAGCGCCATGGCGCCGGCGCCGGCAAGGCCAAGGGCCGCCCCCGGGGCAGCGGCCTGGGCCTGCCGATCAGCCGCGGCATCGTCGCCCACCTGGGCGGACGACTATGGGTCGAGGAGGCGCCGAAGCTAAAGGGCGCCTGCCTGGTGATGGAGCTTCCCGCGGCGCCTGCCGAAACAGCGGCTAGCGCTTCGCCACCTTGACCAGGCCGCGAATCTGCTGCATGTCGTGGCGCATCAGCAGCCGTTCGTCCTCCTCCAGGCGGGCGACATCGATCCAGCCGTCGGGGATGGCGCTCTGCTTTAGGGTTTCGCGCTGGGCCGCCAGCAGCTGCGCCTGCAGCCGCGCCAGCGTCGAGGCCAGCGCCTGGGCCTGGCGATTGGAGAGCGCCTCCTTGACCACCAGAGCGGCCAGCCGCGAGCGGGTATCCGGCACCCGCACGCCGTGCCGCAGCGCCAGCAGCCGTACCCCCCCCGCCAGCGGCAACAGCCCCTGGCGCTTGAGGTTCAAGGCGTCGTCGTGGGGGGCGCCCTCGCCGTCACCGGCGAGCCGCCCGAAGCGGTCCAGGGCGACCGGGAGCTCGTCGAGCAGTGCGGCCATCTCGTCGAGAAACAGCCCCGAACGCGGCATCAGCTGCTGGACATGGGCGCTCAGCGACTCGGCCAGCCCCGCATCGCCGTACACCGCCGAAAAGTCGAGCAGGATATTGGCCTGCTGCACCCGCTTGACCCGCCGGTCGGCGGTCCACAGCGTCAGTTGTTCACACCACTCCGAGAGGCGCTTGCGCCACATCGGCCAGCGCGCCATCACATGCCCCCTGCACAGCGGAATGCCGGCCTCGTCCAGGCGCGCGGTGAAGCGCTCTCCCAGCGACTGGAAATAGCCGTCGATCTCGGTATGCCGCGAATCCGGATAGTCATCGACGATCATGGCATTGTCCTGATCCGGGGCGAGCAGGCTCTCGTGGCGGGCCCCGGAGCCGAGCATCAATACGCAGAAGGCCACCGGCGGCTCACCCCAGCCCTGCCCCGCCATCTCGTTGAGCGAGAGCTCGATGGCGCGCCGGTAGAGCCAGTCATTGTGATCGCTGATCAGCTGGCTGATGCGCCAGCCCGGCAGGTCGAGCCGGTCCAGCGCCTCCACCAGCCTCGCCTGCCAGGCGCGGGCCTCGGCCAGGCTGGGCGCCGGGCCCAGCTCGACCAGGACATCGCGCAACGGCGCAAGCAGTGGCGGCAGGGTCGCGGGGGCGGGTAGGGAGTCGGCGGCAAAGAGGTCACGCCAGGGCGAGGCACGGTGCAGCAGGCGCATACTGGCTCCGGGAGTCGGGTATCGCCCCAGTGTAAAGCGGCCGCGGGCCGCTTTCCCTTCTCCTAAGGATGAATAGCAGAGCAGAAATATCGCTCGAGGCTGCTCCGGCGCCTCTCGCTACGCCCTGGGTACCGGATGGCGCATCGGCCCACTCAGCGGGGCTTGAACATCTCGTCGCCCACCTGATCGATATAGCGCTGGGCCTTGCTGACCATGAGCTGGTCGCAGGCCTCGCGGCCAGGCACCAGGTCGGAGCGCTCGAAGCGGTGCTCGAGGGCCTCGCCGGCCTGCCCCTCGGCCGGCTTGCGAATCCAGCCGCTGACCCGGAACTGGCCGCCCTGCTCTTCCGGCTCGGAGATGATCTGGTAGCCCTTGTATTCCACCGGCTCGGCGGCATGGCGCGATGCCGGCTTGTCACTACCGCCGCCAAACAGCCCGGACAACAGTTTCTTAAGCATGGTCTTCTCCTGAATCCTGAAACGACGACGCCGGCTCTGGCGGCCGGCGTCGCAATGAAGAGAGTGGTTACGAGGCTTAGTCCTGCTGGCGGCCCTTACCGGCAGCAATACGCAGGCGCAGGGCGTTGAGCTTGATGAAGCCCTCGGCGTCCTTCTGGTCGTAGGCGCCGGCGTCGTCCTCGAAGGTGGCGATGGACTCGTCGAACAGCGACTGTTCCGACTTGCGGCCCACCGGCGTGGCATTGCCCTTGTAGAGCTTCATGCGCACCACGCCGGAGACGTTCTTCTGAGTCTCGTCGATGGCAGCCTGCAGCATACGACGCTCCGGGCTCCACCAGTAGCCGTTGTAGATCACCTCGGCGTACTTGGGCATCAGCTCATCCTTGAGGTGGGCTTCTTCCCGGTCCAGGGTGAGCGACTCGATGGCGCGGTGGGCACGCAGCATGATGGTGCCGCCGGGCGTCTCATAGCAGCCGCGGGACTTCATGCCCACGTAGCGGTTCTCGACGATATCGAGCCGGCCGATGCCGTTGTCACCGCCCAGCTTGTTGAGAGTCTCGAGCACCTCGTGGGGCTTCATGGCCTTGCCGTCGATGGCGACGATATCGCCCTTCTCATAGGTCAGCTCCACATAGGTGGGCTGATCCGGCGCAGCTTCCGGCGACACGCTCCAGCGCCACATGTCCTCCTCGGCCTCGGCCCAGGGGTCCTCGAGAATGCCGCCCTCATAGGAGATATGCAGCAGGTTGGCGTCCATCGAGTAGGGCGACTTCTTCTTGCCGCTGGAGAAATCCACGGGAATCTCGTGCTGCTCGCAGTAGGCCATCAGCTTCTCGCGGGAGGTCAGGTCCCACTCGCGCCAGGGGGCGATGACCTTGACCCCGGGCTTGAGCGCATAGGCGCCCAGCTCGAAGCGCACCTGATCGTTGCCCTTGCCGGTGGCGCCGTGGGAGATGGCGTCGGCGCCGGTCTCGTTGGCGATCTCGATCAGGCGGCGGGCGATCAGCGGCCGCGCAATGGAGGTGCCGAGCAGGTACTCGCCCTCGTAGATGGTATTGGCGCGGAACATCGGGTAAACGTAGTCGCGGACGAACTCCTCGCGCAGGTCCTCGATGTAGATCTCCTTGACGCCCAGGGCCTCTGCCTTGGCGCGGGCCGGCTCGACCTCCTCGCCCTGACCGATGTCGGCGGTGAAGGTCACGACCTCGCAGTCGTAGGTTTCCTGCAACCACTTGACGATGACGGATGTGTCCAGGCCGCCGGAATAGGCGAGCACGACCTTCTTGACATCGGACATGCTGGGGCTCCTTGTGATGAACGTCTAGGGCCGCTGATTATAGCGTGGCAGCGCCGCGGCGAATACCGGCGGCGGGACGTGTCGCAACCAAGCTGCTAGACTTTCGGCCATTTCACGCAGCGCCTGTGCAGCAGGTGAACTTCGATCCGGCTTCGACCTTGGGAAGCGCTGAACAAATTGTCGAGCGAGATGAAGCGCAAGGCGCACGGAGCACAGGAACCGGAGCATATGGGGTATATGTGAGGCTTCCGCGCACCGCGCAACGCAGCGATTCGCTCGCGCAGGCATTTGTGCAGTGTTTCCCTTGTCAAGGATGGAATGCCACACTAAGGAGAGCCTAATGAGCGAGGCGATCGCCCGCGAGCTGATGGCCCAGCGCTTCCGCAGTTTTCTGCCCGTGGTAGTGGATCTGGAAACCGGCGGCTTCAACGCCGAACGCGACGCGATCCTCGAGATCGCCGCCGTGACCCTGACCATGGACCCCGAGGGCAATCTCCTGCCCGATGCCACCTACGCCTTTCACATCAAGCCGTTCGAGGGCGCCAACGTCGAGCAGTCGGCGCTGGACTTCACCGGCATCAAGCTCGACGACCCGCTGCGCCAGCGCGTCGCCCTGAGCGAGGCCGAAGCCCTGGGCGAGATCTTCCGCCCGGTGCGCAAGTCGATCAAGGCCCACGGCTGCACCCGGGCGGTGCTGGTGGGCCATAACGCCGCCTTCGACCACGGTTTTCTCAACGCCGCCGTGGCGCGCTGCGGCATCAAGCGCAACCCCTTCCACCCCTTTTCCAGCTTCGACACCGCCAGCCTGTCGGGGCTGGTCTACGGCCAGACGGTGCTGGCCCGCGCCTGCCGGGCCGCCGGCATCCCCTTCGACAACCAGGAAGCCCACTCCGCCCGCTACGACACCGAGCGCACGGCGGAGCTGTTCTGCGCCATCGTCAATCGCTACAAGGACCTTGGCGGCTGGGCCCTGGCCCAGCGCGAGCAGGGAATGGAGGAAGCCTAGGTTCGAGGTGCGAGGTGCGAGGGGCGAGGGGCGAGGTGCGAGGTGCGAGGGGCGAGGGGCGAGGTTCTAGGGACGAGGAGCGAGGAGCGAGGGATCCATGAAATGAGCCTTCTCCCCCAAATGCAGCAGGCCCGCCATAGCTCTGGCGGGCCTGCTTCCTGCGGCCTATCGCTTACCGCTTGATGCGCCGGGCGCAGCCGGGTCAGGCGTCGTCTTTGTGCTTGGCGGCGGTTTCCTTGATCAGTTTCTCCAGCTCGCCGCTCTGGTGCATCTCCGCGACGATATCGCAGCCCCCGACCAGTTCGCCCTCGACCCACAGCTGCGGGAAGGTGGGCCAGTTGGCGTACTTGGGCAGCTCGGCGCGGATATCGGGATTGTCCAGCACGTTGACGAAGGCGAAGCGCTCGCCACAGGACATCAGGGCCTGGACGGTCTGGGCGGAGAAGCCGCACTGCGGCAGCTGCGGGGTGCCCTTCATGTAGATAAGGATGGGGTTCTCGCCGATCTGACGCTGGATGTTCTCGATGGTCGTGCTCATGTGCGCTCCCTGTTGGGTCACGTGGACGCCGAGGCTGCCGGGGCAATACCCGAGCATGGCACTCAGCCTTTTTATGCTGGCCTTCATTCTACTGATGCCGGGCGCATTGCGCATCCCCCGCCGGCTGGCTAGGATGGGGGTTTTTTCGCGCGGAGAGATCCCTCATGGCGACACGCCATTTCCTGACCCTGCTGGACCTGAGTGCCGACGAGCTTCACTACCTGATCCAGCGGGCGATCACGATCAAGAACCGCCTGCGGACCCAGGGACCGAGCTATTCGCCCTTCACCAACCGCACCCTGGCGATGATCTTCGAGAAGTCGTCGACCCGGACCCGGGTCTCCTTCGAGACCGCCATGACCCAGTTCGGCGGCCATGCGCTGTTTCTCTCGCCGCGCGACACCCAGCTGGGCCGGGGCGAGCCGGTCGAAGACACCGCTCGCGTGCTGGCGGAAATGGTCGACGCGGTGATGATCCGCACCTTCTCCCACCAGGGCCTGGAGCGCTACGCCGCCGCCAGCGCGGTGCCGGTGATCAACGCCCTCACCGACGACTACCACCCCTGCCAGCTGCTGGCCGACGTCATGACCTGGACCGAGCTACGCGGCAGCGTCAAGGGGCGCACCGCGGTCTGGGTGGGTGACGGTAACAATATGTGCCACTCCTGGATTAACGCCGCCCGTCGGTTCGATTTCCAGCTGCGTATCTGCTGCCCCGAGGGCTACGAGCCGCGCCAGGACATTCTCGAGGCCGCGGGCGAGCGAGTGACGATCCTGCGCGACCCCGCCATGGCAGTGAGCGGCGCCGACCTGGTGACCACCGATGTCTGGGCCTCCATGGGCCAGGAGGAGGAGCAGGCCAAGCGCGAGGCCGACTTCGCCGGTTTCCAGGTCACCGAGGCGCTGCTCGACCGGGCCAAGCCAGACGCCCTCTTCCTGCACTGCCTGCCCGCCCATCGGGGCGAGGAGATCAGCGAGACCCTGCTAGACGACCCCCGCGCCGTGGTATGGCAGGAGGCCGGCAACCGCCTGCACGCCCAGAAGGCGCTGATCGAATTCCTGCTGCTTGGCCGCGTCGAGGACTGAGACCCCGCCGCCGGAAGCCGGCATCAACCATCGCAAACCGCCGGATCAGTGTCCGGCGGCACAGGTCGAGCGCTCCAGCAGCGCGGTGAGCGCCTCGAGGGGCAGCGGGCGCGCGAACAGATAGCCCTGATACGCCGTGCAGCCGTGCTCGGCCAGCCAGTCGCAATGGGCCTGGGTCTCCACCCCCTCGGCGATCACCTCTAGCCCCAGGTTGCTGCCCAGGCTGATGATGGAGGCGGAGATCACCCGGTTTGCCGGGTCCTTGAAGAGGGTACGCACGAAGGACTGGTCGATCTTGAGCTGATCCAGCGGCAGCCGGTTCAGGTAGGAAAGCGACGAATAGCCGGTGCCGAAGTCATCCAGCGAGAAGCGGATGCCCATCGCCCGGAGCCGGTTCATGGTCGCCTTGGCGACATCCGGCTCCTCCATGAAGACCGACTCGGTGAGTTCCAGCTTGAGGCGCTGCGGCCTTGCCCCCGTCCTGTCCAGGATCGCCTCCAGGTCGGCCACGAAGTCGGGCTGCTGGAACTGGTGCGGGCTGATATTGACCGCCATGGTCAGCCCGGCCTTGTCGGGCTCCGATGACCAGCGAGCCAGTTGACGGCAGGCGGTCTCCAGCACCCAGGCGCCGATCGTGACGATCAGGTAGCTCTCCTCCGCCACGGCAATGAAATCGCCCGGAGGCACCATGCCGTAGTCGGGATGCTCCCAGCGCAGCAGCGCCTCGACCCCGGTAATCCGCTCGCGCTCATCCACCTGCGGCTGATAGAAGAGGCGCAGCTGATCGCGGCTCACCGCCTGGCGCAGGTCGCTCTCGAGCATGGCGCGCCGCACCGCTACCGCCTGCATCACGGGGTCGAAGAAGCGCAGGGTGTTGCGGCCGGCCTGCTTGGCCTGATACATCGCCATCTCGGCCTGCTGCAGGCAGTCCTCCACGCTCTGGCTGCCGTCATCCAGCAGGGTAATGCCGATACTGCCCGACAGCTGATAGCGGTCCACCCCGAGCCGGAAGGGCTCGGCCAGGCTGCCCAGCAGCTTGCTGGCCACGCGCTCGGCCACCTTCGAGGCCTCGTCGATGGAGCCGCCCAGGTCTTCGAGCAGCACGGCAAACTCGTCGCCACCCAGTCGGGCCACCAGATCCGACTCTCGGCTCGCCTCGGCCACCCGCTCGGCCACCCGCTGCAGCAGCTCATCGCCCTGCTGGTGGCCCAGGCTGTCGTTGATGTGCTTGAATCCATCCAGGTCGATGAACATCAGAGCCCCCTGATGCTCGCTGTGTCGGGCCTTGTGGATGGCTTGATCGGCCCGATCGAGCATCATGCGCCGATTGGGCAGCCCCGTCAGCGGATCATAGAAGGCCAGCCGATGGGCCTCCTGCTCGGCGGCGCGGCGCAGGGTCATGTCGCTGAGGGTGGCCACATAGTGGGTAGTCTCGCCGGAGTCGGTCCTCACCGCACTGATGGTAACCCACTGGGGGTAGGTATCACCGTTCTTGCGGCGGTTCCAGACCTCACCCTGCCAACTCCCCCGGGAGTGGATGGTCGTCCACATGTCGCGATAGAAAGCGGCGTCGTGGCGACCCGAGTTGAGCAGCCGCGGGTTCCGGCCCAGCACCTCTTCCGCGCCATAGCCGGTGATCGACTCGAAGGTGCGGTTGACCTTCTGGATGATCCCCTGGGCATCGGTGATGAACATCCCCAGATGGGTATCGAAGGCCATGTCGGCGATGCGCAGCTCGGCCTGCAGCGAGCGGTTGATCTCCCACAACTGCTCCTCGCTGCGGTGCAGATCGGCCTCGGTGCGCGACAGGCGAAGGTAGTGCAGCAGGATGAACAGTCCCAGCACGGCAATGGTCAGCCAGCCCAGCGTCAACACCATGACCTTCTGGCGCCAGTCGGCCAGCACGCTGGCGGTGCTGTGCCCCACGATCACCGAGAACGGCAGGCCCTCGAGCCGGCTGATGCCGAAGATCCGCCGGTCGCCGTCCAGCGGCGACGTCAGGATGACCGTATGCCCATTGGGCTCATCGATCACCTCGGCCACCGCCGGCGCATCCACTGTCATGCCCAGCGCCTCAGTGGCCGACATGCCCTGCACTCCGGGGCGCCTGGCGATCAGGCGCATGTCGCTGTCGATGAAGGCGATGCTCTCCCCTGCGCCGAGCTGGATTCGCTGCAGGGCATGAGTGAAGAAGAACAGGTCGAGACGCGCCGCTGCCACCCCGGTGAAGCGCCCCTCGGCATCGAACATGCGGCGTAGATAGAGCATGCGGTGGTCGCCGGCCTCCGGGTCCCAGTAGACCGACTCGAGCGCAGCCTCGGGGGACTGCAGGAAGTCGCGGATGAAGGCACGCTCCCCGGCGTCGTGCCCGGGAAAACCTGGACTGCCGGTGGAATAGAGGGTGTCGCCGGTATGGCCGATGATACCGATCGCATCGAGAAACGGCAGGTTCCGCTGGCGCTGGGAGACCAGGGTCTCGAAGGCCTCGACCAGCGGCTCATCGATTCGGTCGCCCCCCTCCAGCGACAGGGCAAAGAGATTCGCCAGGCCACTCAGGGTATTGTCGATACTGGTGAAGGCGCCGGTGGCCCACTCGGCCACCAGCTCGCCGTGGGCAAGGGTCTTGTCGCGAGCCTCGTCGAGATCGCGCTCATAGCGCTCCATCAGCGCCCAGACCATCACCACCAGCAGGCCCAGCAGCGACACGCCGTAGAGCAGCGTCGCCTGCCAGGCCGACCAGCGCCGATGCCGTTGTTGGACGTCACTTCGCATCAAATTGAGACCTTACTCCAGAGAGCTTGCGTGTCGGGAGAGCGAACCATCCTTCCTTTTTCCCCAGCTAAAGCGCACCGACGCCCTTGCGCAGCAACAGTTCCACGCGACGGTTGGCGGCACGCCCCTCTGCCGTCTCGTTGCTCTCCAGCGGCCGGGTGTCGGCATAACCCACCGCGCGCATCCGTTTGGCCTCGACGCCCACCTCGTCGAGATGGCGCAGCACGGCGATGGCGCGCGCCGAGGAGAGCTCCCAATTGGAGGGAAAGCGCGCAGTGGATATGGGGATACTGTCGGTGTGGCCTTCCACGGAGATCTCGCCGTCGAAGGCGTCGAGCACCTCGCGCAGGCTGGCCACGACCTCCCGGCCCTGGACGGTGAGCTCCGCCTGGCCGCTGGCGAACAGCAGATTGTCGTCGATGCGCAGGGTGATCCCCTGCTGCCCCTGATCGACGCTGACCCCCTCGATATCGAGCCCGGAGAAGCGCGGCTGGAGCCCGTCATGGCGCGGCTGCAGCCCCGGCGACAGTCGCCCGGCCACCACCAGTGCCGCCACCCGGGCCTCCGGGGTGATCTGCTGATCGGCTTGCCCCCCATACTGGCTCCCCTGGGTCGCCATGCCGTTACCCATCATCGACAGCAGCAGCACGAACAGGGTAATCAGTAGGGTCAGCACGTCCAGGTAGCTCATCAGCCAGCCCTCGCCGTCACCGTCGCCGGTCATCGGCTGCAGGGTGTCGCGGGTCGAGCGGTCAAGCATTCTGCCCGGCCTCGTCGGAGCCGCGGCGCCCGGCGGACGGATCCCTAATCTCGTCGTGGTAGTTGGCCACGAAGGAGTTCAGGGTCTCCTCGATGAAGGAGGGCAGGCGCCGCTTGGTGATCAGGGAGATGCCCTCGAGCACCATGTTCATGGCGATCAGGCGCTCCTCGGTGCGCCGCTCCAGCTTCACCGCAATCGGCTTGAATACCAGGTTGGCCAGCAAGATGCCGTAGAAGGTGGTGAGCAGCGCCACCGCCATGCGCGGGCCGATGACGTGCAGATCCCCGGCCTCCATCACCTCCAGCATGTTCACCAGCCCCACCAGGGTGCCGATCATGCCGAAGGCCGGCGCATAGGTCGCCATGGTGCGGAAGATCTGCGCCTCGGCGTGCTCACGCGCCTTGAGCCGGGCAATGCGCCAGCGCAGCAGATCGAAGATCTCCTGCTCCTTGGTGTTGGCGATCACCAGCTGGATGCCGGTGCGCAGGAAGGGGTTGCGCGTTTTCTCCAGCGCCTCCTCAACCGCCCTGACATCGCCCTTGAACCACAGCCGCGACATATCGACCAGCTCCTTGATATCGTCGCGGGTATAGGTGTTCTCACGGCGAAAGACCAGGCCCACCAGGCGCACCACGCGCAGCACCTCCCTGAGCGGGTAGCTGATGAAGGTGGCCGCCATGGTACCGGCCAGCACGATGGCAAGCCCGGGCAAGTTCATGAAACTCTGGGGCGACTCGGCGGTAAAGAAAAGCACGCTGACCAGCAGGACAATGCTCGCCAACATGCCGATAATCGTTGATGGGTTCATCTAGGGCTCCTAACTGCGGGGCGTCGAGTCTTGATCCATGTCATCGGCCGCGACGACCGAAACTTGAGGCTTGGTCGATGCCCGGCCTCAAGTGTTGGCGTAAACGGCCGACAACAAGAGAACAGCAATGTCTCCAGCGTACAAGGAGCCGACATGCGCCAATGCGCTGAAGTGAAGGGCAAATGTGCCCGTTGTGATGGTGCACTGCCGTTCGAGTTCACCATGGCCTTCCAGCCGATCGTCGAGCTGACCTCGGCTCGGGTAACCACCCACGAAGCCCTGGTGCGCGGCCCCACCGGCGAGTCGGCCGTCAGCATCCTGTCGCAGGTCACGCCCGAGCTGCTCTACCGCTTCGATCAGGCCTGCCGGGTGAGGGCCATCGAGCTGGCCAGCCGGCTGGGCATGCGGGAAGACCTGTCGATCAACTTCCTGCCCAACGCCGTCTACGAACCCATGGCCTGCATCCAGGCCACCCTGGCGATATCCGAGCAGGTGGGCTGGCCCACCCAGCGCCTAGTGTTCGAGATCACCGAGACCGAGAAGGTGCAGGATCAGGGCCACCTGCAGCGCATCATCGAGACCTACCGCGAGATGGGCTTTGCCACAGCGCTTGACGACTTCGGCAACGGCTACGCCAACCTGGACCTGCTCACCGAGCTTCGCCCCGACCGCCTCAAGCTGGACCGCGTCCTGATCATGGGCTGCGACAGTGACCCCCGCCGCCAGGCGATCCTGCGCGCCCTCGCCGATCTCGGCCGCGCGCTTGCCATCGACATGGTCGCCGAAGGCGTCGAGACCCGGGAGGAGGCACTGTGGCTGGGGCGCAACGGCCTGACCCACCAGCAAGGCTTCTACTATGCCCGCCCCCAGCTCGAAGCCCTCGCCACCGGCCTGTCACCCCGGCTGGAAGCGCTGCGCGAAGCCCTCGACGAGCCCGGTACGCCCTGACCCGGGCAACGAGCCGCGCCATTGACGGGCGCAATAGCATTCAACGCTGCACGGTGGGGACGCCGTGGCCTGCATCCCGTATCATGTGAACGATTCTGGTCACGTGCGCACCAGCAGAAAGGCAGACAGGCATGACAGAGCAGCTGGAGATCGACCCTTGCACCATCGCCCTTCATCCCATCCACGATGCCGACCATCGGCACGTGGCGGACCGGGTCGCATATCGCCAGCAGGATGATCCGGAAAGTGACGATACCATGGCGGCCGCAGCACGCGCCCTGGCCAGCGCCGTCTATGAGCTTGGCGATGCCGGCCTGCTGGGCAACCGCACGCTGTTCGCCACCCTGCCAAGTGAATGGCTGGATCGCCCGGAGCTGCTGCCCACCCCGGCCCCGCGCATGGCACTCGGCGTCGCCGACGCCGAGCGGGTCGATGACACCCTGCTCGCCCGGCTGGACGAGATCCGCGAGCGCGGCTACCGGGTCGTAGTCCCCGCCAGCCTGCTCAACCAGGATGTCGAGGCGCTGCTGCCGCGCACCGATATCGTGACGCTGGCCTCCACCGACGCGCTCGCTGCCGATCTCCTGGCGCAGCTACCCCAGCGCAAGATCAAGCTGCTGGTGGAAAACATCCGCACCCCCGAAGAGCTGGCGCGCTACCGCCAAATGGGCTGCCACTTCTACAATGGCGACTATCTGGCCCGCCCCAGCTTCATCGCCGCCCGGCCGCGCGGCCGGCACGGCAACCGGGCTGCACAGATTCGCCTGATTCGCGCCCTCTACGACGACGACACCGACCTGCAAACGCTGCAGGAACTGGTCGTACAGATGCCACACCTTCACGTGGCCATACTGCGGCGCGCCAACTCGAGCTATTTCAACCGCGGCGGCAAGGAGGTCGACCTGTCCCGCGGCATGCAGGTACTCGGCCAGATCGAGCTGCGCCGCCTGATCCTGACCCTGACCCTGGCCAGCCTGCAGCCCTCCTCGCGGATCGTACTGCGCATGGCGCTGCAGCGCGCCTTCATGTGCCGCAACCTGTCGGCGCCTTTCGCCGAGCTCGACCCCGAGGACGCCTTCACCACCGGGCTCTTCTCGCTGATGGACGCCCTGCTCGAGCAGGACCGCGACACCCTCTTCGAGCAGCTGCCGCTAAGCCAGCCGATCCTGCGCGCGCTGAGACACCGCGAAGGGGCTCTGGGGGCGGTACTGCAGCTCTGCGAGGACCATGAGCGCCAGCTGGAAGCCTCCGACTCGCAGACGCCGTCCGACCGGCTGCACCAGTGCTACCTGGACGCCCTGGACAGCACGCGCTCGCTGATGGGGCATCTGTGAGGCGTCATCCCCGGCACCCTGGCGCCGCCCTCCCGGCCGATCGTTTCCAGCCTGCCGACCTCAGTCGCGGTTGGCGAGGCGCGCCCGCAGCCGGCTGACCGCCTGGCTATGCAGCTGACAGACCCGGGACTCGGTCACGCCCAGCACGGCGCCAATCTCCTTGAGGTTGAGCTCCTCCTGGTAGTAGAGCGCCATCAGCAGCTTCTCCCGTTCTGGCAGCGCCTCGATGCCTGCCACCAGCTGCTGCCGCTTCTGCTGATCGATGAGCTGATTGAAGGGCGTATCGACAGCGGCATCGTCCACCCCCGGCTCCACCCCTTCCTCGAGCAGCGCCTCGAAGGGCAGCAGGTGTCCGCTGTTGGTATCGTTGAGCAGCTGCCGATAGTCCTCTAGATCCATGTCCAGTTCGGCGGCGATCTCGGTCTCTTCGGCGGGACGCCCCAGCTGCTGCTCTAGCCGGCGCACGGTTTCATCCACCGCCCTGGCGTTGCGGCGCACGCTGCGCGGCAACCAGTCCCGGCTGCGCAGCTCATCGAGCATGGCGCCACGAATGCGCTGGCTGGCGAAGGTGGCAAAGCTGGCCCCCTGGGCCGCATCATAGCGCCCCATCGCCTCGAGCAGCCCGACCATGCCGGCCTGGATCAAGTCATCCAGCTCGATGCTCGCCGGCAACCTAACCTGCAGCGTGAGCGCCTGACGCCTTACCAGCGGCAGGTACTCGTTGAGCAGATCGCCCTGATCTATCTTGCCTCGTGCTGTGTACATGCTGTCATCTCGCGGCCGTCACTCCCGCCCGGGCGGGGTCGTACGGTTCATGTCTGGCGGCTCATGGTTCACGATCACTTGTAGCCCCTGCAGCGTCAGTGCACGCTGGCGCTGATCGCGCAGCGCAAAGCGAAAATGCAGCGGCGCATCGGCCGGCAGCCCGGCAAGCGCCTCGGTCTGGCCCCGCGGCCCGGACAGGGCAACGCAGTGTCCCGGGTGGCAAAGCCAAGCCTGCACCTCGCCGCCCGGCGGCAGTCGGTACTGCCAGCTCACCCGGCCGATCCACTGCCCCTGGGCCAGCGCCGGCGAAGACGTCGTGAGCGGCGCCGAGTGTGCCGGCCGATCCACCATGGCTACCCGGACCGAGGGCGCCGTGGCCACCCAGCTTCCCGCCGCCTGAACCTGGGCGACCAGCAGCACCGCGCTCAGCGCCAGCCCAAGCCCGATTCCTGCACGACAGCGACTCATCGCGCCAGCACCAGCAGGTCGATACCCAGGTAGCGATCCGCCGCGCAGCGCAGGTTCTCGAGCAGCCCTTCCGGCCCCACGTCCGGCGGGTGGACCGCCAGCAGCCGCTGCGGACCGCCCTGCTCGGCCACCTGCTTGAGCACCCGATAGGCCCGCCGAAACGCCTCGGCGTCACTGTCGACCCAAAGCGCCCAGCGCGACTGCTGGCCGGCCAACACCGGCAGGTGTGGGCTATCGGCCGCCAGTGCCACCACCCGCCAGGCACGGGGATCGCCCACCCAGCGGCGCCCCTCGTCGGCCCACACCTGCAGCAGCTCGCTCACCCGCCGAGTATGGCGCTCGGCACTGCCCGGCAGGCCCACCACCATCAGGGTGGCCGCCGAGTCCGGGGACCTTGCTGCATGGCGCGGCCTCCCGGCACTGGCCGTGGGGGCCGGCTGCCGAGCCGGCGAGCCGCCGGGGGCATCGCGCGATGCCAGTGCAAGCAGCGCCTCGGCGACGTGCTGTGGACACTGCTCCGCCGACGACGCCTGCCCCGAGGCGGACGCCCACTGACGCAAGCCCGCTGCCTGATCCATGCCCATCTACTCCGTCTCCCGCTCACCAAGCCCCAGGTGGCGAATCGCATCGCGCACCAGGAACAGTTGTACCAGCGCCTCGAGCAGCGCCACGTCGCGCCGCCGGCGACGCCCTCCGCTCAGCCCCAACAGCTCGGCCCTGAGGTCCATGGCCGCATCGTCGTCGGCCAGGTCCAGGTGCGCGGCCACCGCGGCGAGTCCGCCGGCCATCAGCAGGCGGGCATCCGGGCGCAGTTCGCCCAGTTCCCGCGGGTCGAGCTGCTGCCAGGCCCGGCGCGTCAGCGGCGCCAGGGCATCGCCCTGCAGCTGCGAGAGCAGCAGCGGCGCGGGCTCCTGGCCTAGCCGTCCCGGGGTCACCCAGTAGCGGCTGGCCAGCGACCTGCCGCTCTCGGCGTCGCGCAGGGAGCCGAACCAGGCCTGAACCGGCATCAGCTCGGCATCGCGGCGATTGCCCTTGGGGGTCAGTGCCACCGGCAGGGTGGAAAGCGCCAGCCGGGCCGCCCCCCCCCGGAAGCGACAGCCCACTTCATCCAGCGGCTCGGCCAACTCGGCCAGTGCCGACAGCGTCTGACGCTCACCGGCATGGTCGACCCGCTGGCTGCCGCGCACCAGGCTCGACCAGGTCAGTTGACGCTGTTCCAGCCAGCGACTCGCCTCGGCGTCCGGCAGGCCCACCAGCAGGTGCACGCTGACCCCTAGCCGATAGAAGACGTCCTCCAGCCGGGCCTGCTGGCCGGCCACCTGGCGGTGCTGCAGCAGCGGCAGGGCCAGCCAGTGGCCGTCGGGGTTAAGCGCCAGGTCGGGCATCGACCAGCGCTCCCCCTTGACCCGGCGGCGATCCCCCCACAGCATGCCCAGCGCCTGCCCATGAGCCGGGTAGGCGGCAAGCAGCGTCTCGAGCCGCGTCTGCTGAACCGAGGGCGGCAGCCCCAGTAGGTCCCACACCGCTTCGAACTCTCGAAAACCGTCGAGACGCTGGCGCAGCGACTGCAGGAGCGTCGCCAGCCGGCGCCCCTGGCCGAGTAGGCTGCGCGAGCGACCGACGGGCTCGCTGGCCGGCCCGGGCGGGGTATCCGTCGTTGGCACGCGACTCTCCAGGGCCTGACGGATCAGCGCGTCCGGGTCGGCCACCGACATGTCCTCCGGCACCCGCTGGCCATGGGAGACGAACAGCAGGCGCAGACCGTGGCGCATGATGATACCCAGCACCGGGCCAAGCCGCCCCGCCTCGTCCTGCTTGGTGATCACGCAGTCCGTCAACTCTGCCCCGGCGGCCTGGGCCGCCTGACGATAGCGGACCACCACCTCTTCCAGGGTCTCGGCCTGGCTGGCCGCGTTGAGCGCCAGCACCAGCCGCACCGGCGAGGCGCCACCGCGCAGGTGCGCCACCTGTTCGATGACCCGCTGGTCACGCTGGCTCATGCCCACGGTGTCGATGATCACCCAGGACTTGCCCTGCATGCGCGTCAGCAGGTCGGAGACCGGCTGGTCGGCGTTGAGGGCGTACATCGGCACGTCGAGCAGTCGCGCATAGATGCGCAGCTGCTCATGGGCGCCGATACGAAAGCTGTCGGTGGTCACCAGCGCCACCGGCCGGGTGCCATGACGGCGCACGTAGCGGGCGGCCAGCTTGGCGGTGGTGGTGGTCTTGCCCACCCCGGTAGGGCCGATCAGGGCGACGATGCCGGTGCGGTCCATGAAGGCCGCCTCGTCGTCCGGGCCCTGCAGCCGCATCAACAGCTGGCGGTGCAGCCAGGCCATGGTCGGTTCGTCCACGCTGCCCGGCCCGGCCAGCTCCTCGGGCAGCGCCGCCACTACCTCCTGGGCCAGGTCGAGGCGAAAGCCGGCCTCCAGCAGCACCCGCTGCAGCTGCTCGCGCCGCCCGCCGGCGTCGGGCTCCCGCTTGGCCTGCTCGCGGGCCAGCAGGCTGCGCATATCGCGCATCTCCTCGAGCAGTTGCGCACTCATCGACTCGAAGCCGCCGGGCGCGGCAGCAGGCGTCGGCTCGGTGCCGTAAGGGGCCGGTTGCGGACGTGCCGGTTGCGGACGTGCCGGTTCCGGACGTGCCGGTTCCGGACGTTCGGGTTGCGGGCGTGTCGGCGCCGGCGGGGCGGCAGGCGTTGCGACGGGCGCCTGGCGGCCCGGCCTGGACTCGGCCGCCGCGGCATCCACCGCCGACTCCACCATGGCCAGGATCTCGACCCCCTCGTCGATCCGCCGGTTGGCCAGGATCAGGGCGTCGTCACCCAGCGCCTCACGCACCTGGCGCATGGCATCCCGGCTGTTGGCTGCTACGAAACGCATGACGCTCATCGCTTATCGACCTCCCAGCTGTGTCGAGCTATCACGTCTGACGACCTCCCACCAGGGTCGTGACGCGCAGTGTCCGGTCATCGGGAATTTCCGCCTGGGACATCACCACCAGGTGGCGCAGCCGCCGGCGCAGGAAGCGCGACAGCAGCGGGCGCAGGCTGTGCTGTACCACCAGCACCGGCGGCTCGCCGCTTGCCTCATGACGTGCCAGCGCCTGCTCCGCCTGGGTCATCAGGGTCTCGGCCAGACCCGGCTCCAGGGCGCCGTTACCGCTCATGGCCTGCATCAGCACCTGCTCGAGCTGTGCCTCCAGGCCCATCACGTGCAGGGTATCCTGTCCCGGGAACCACTGCTGAGTGATCGCCCGGCCAAGGCTGACGCGCACCAGCGCGGTGAGTTCGTTGGGATCCTGTTGCTGGGGCGCGTACTCGGCCAGGGTATCGAGGATGGTGCGCATGTCGCGAATCGAGACATCCTCGTCGAGCAGATTCTGCAGGATGCGCTGCAGTGCGGTCAGGCTGACCAGCTTGGGCACCACGTCCTCGACCAGCGACTTCTGCTCCTCGCCCAGCTTGTCGAGCAGCTTCTGCACCTCGGCACGCCCCAGCATCTCGGGCGCATGGCGATGCAGCAGGTGATTGAGGTGGGTGGCCACCACGGTACCGGCATCCACCACCGTGTAGCCGTAGACCTGGGCGTGCTCTCGCTGGCTGCCGTCGATCCACACCGCCGGCAGGCCGAAGGCCGGATCTTCGGTGGGCGTGCCCTGCAGCTGGCCGGTCACCTGGCCGGGGTCGATGGCCAGCCACTGCCCCGGAAAAGCCTCGGCGCGGCCGATCTCGGCCCCCTTGAGGGTGATCACATAGGTGTTGGCACCCAGCTCCAGGTTGTCGCGAATATGCACCACCGGCGGCAAGAAGCCCACTTCCTGGGCAAACTTCTTGCGCACGCTCTTGATGCGGCCAAGCAGCTCCCCCTGCTGGCGCTGGTCGACCAGCGGAATCAGCCGATGCCCCACCTCCAGGCCCAGGGTATCCACCAGCTGGACATCGTCCCAGCTGGCTTCCGGCGCCTCCGGGGCCGGTGGTGGCTCGGCGGCGATCTCCTCGGCCACCAGCTGCTGTTCCTTCTGGCGCATCAGCGCCCAGGCCAGGCCGGCGAGCAGCCCGGTGAAGAGCAGGAACACCAGATTGGGCATCCCCGGCACCATGCCCAGCATGCCCATCACCAGCGCTGCCAGGATCATCACCTGGGGATTGACGAACAGCTGGCTGATCATCTGCTGGCCGACATCCTGGTCGGTGTTGACCCGGGACACAGTGACACCGGCCGCAGTGGAGATCACCAGGGCGGGAATCTGCGCCACCAGGCCGTCACCGATGGTCATCAGCGTATAGGTGCGGGCGGCATCGCCGAAGTCCATGCCGTGCTGCAGCATACCGATCAGCAGCCCGCCGATCACGTTGACCACCATGATCACCAGACCGGCCATGGCATCGCCGCGCACGAACTTGCTGGCACCGTCCATGGAGCCGTAGAAATCGGCCTCTTGGGCCACCTCGGCGCGCCGCTTGCGCGCATCGTCTTCGCCGATCAGGCCGGCATTGAGGTCGGCGTCGATGGCCATCTGCTTGCCGGGCATGGCGTCGAGCATGAAGCGCGCGCCCACCTCGGCGATGCGCCCGGCGCCCTTGGTGATGACCATGAAGTTGATGATCACCAGGATCAGGAAGACCACCAGGCCCACAGCGAAGTTGCCGCCGACCAGGAACTGGCCGAAGGCCTCGATGACCTTGCCGGCCGAGTCCCCCCCGGCGTGACCCTCCATCAGGATCACCCGGGTCGAGGCCACGTTGAGCGACAGCCGCAGCAGGGTGGTGAACAGCAGCACCGCGGGGAAGGCGGCAAAATCCAGCGGCTTCTGGGTGAACATGCTGACCAGCAGCACCATCACCGCCAGCGCGATATTGAAGGTGAACAGCATGTCCAGCGCAAAGGGGGGCAGCGGCAGGATCATCATGGCCAGGATCATCAGGATCAGGACCGGCCCTGCCAGCAGCTTCATGCGCGCGTCGCCCATCCAGTCGGCGCGTCCCAGGAAATGGCTGAGCGATTTCATTGGCGTGCCCCGCTCGCGTCATCCCCGCCGGCGACGTTTGGGTCGCCGGGCGCCGCCATGGAAGGCGGTACCGTCAGATTCTCGGGCGTTGGTGGCACCTCTCCCCCCTCTTGCGTCACATGCTTGAGACGGAAGGCCCAGGCCAGCACCTCCGCCACTGCGGTATAGAGTTCCAGCGGAATCTCGGCATCGAGATCCACATGATGATACAGGGCCCGGGCCAGAGGAGCGGCCTCCAGCAGCGGCACCTGCGACTCGCGGCCCAGCTCGCGAATGCGCCCGGCCACGGCATCGGCACCCTTAGCCACCACCCGGGGGGCGGTCATGCCCGCCTCATCGTACTTCAACGCCACGGCGTAGTGGGTGGGGTTGGTAATGATCACGTCCGCCTCGGGGACCTGGCTCATCATGCGCCCCCGCGACATGGCCTGCTGCTGCTGGCGGATCCGCGCCTTGAGATGAGGATCCCCCTCCGACTCCTTGTGTTCACGCTTGACCTCCTCCTTGGTCATGCGCAGCTTCTTGGCGTGGCTCCACAGCTGGTAGGGCACGTCGATCAGGATCACCACGACCAGCGTCAGCACCATCAGCCCACAGGCCTGGGCAGCCAGCATCAGCGCGCGAGCCAGCGCCTGGGTGGTCGGCTGGTCGAGCAGCGACAGGTATTCGCCGCGATTGAAGTAAAGAAACGACATCCCTACCCCGCCCACCAGAAACGACTTGGCAATGGCCTTGGCCAGCTCCGCCAGCGCCTGCACGCCGAAGATGCGCTTGAGCCCCTTCATGGGGTTGAGCTTGGAGAGCTGCGGCTTGAGCGACTTGGCCGAGATCAGCCAGCCCCCCAGCAGCGCCGGCGCCACCAGGGCAATCAGCGCCAGCAGCAGAAACAGCGGCAGCATGGTCAGCAGGGTACGCTCGGCAAGCTCCAGCACATTGCTGAGCATCGGCCCCGTCTCGAAGGCCTGATTCCGCTCGAACAGGAAGGCCTGTTCCATGACCAGCCCCAGCTGGTCGTAGAGCATGCCGCCCATGGCCCAGAAACCCACCACGCCACCCAGCAGCAGCATGAAGGTGGTCAACTCCCGGGATCGCGCTACCTGCCCCTCCTCCCGGGACTTCTGCAAGCGTCGTGGCGTGGCCTCTTCGGTCTTTTCCTGATCACTGCTTTCGTCGGCCATGGCCAGCTACCGGGCATTCGTGTGCACAATGGCCATTGTGGGGGCAAGCGGGAAGGGGTAATACGCCAAAAAGCGCCGATGATCGTGGCCTTATCGACCATGACCGACGGCGCTAACGCTGAGTCGAGCAAGAAACTGGGGCGGGAGCTAGAAGCCTAGCTGGTCGAGCAGATCATCCACCTGATCCTGGTTGGCCACGGTGTCGGCCCCTTCCGGCTTGATCTGGGGGCCATTGAGCAGGCCCTCTTCACGGCGCCGGGCGTCGTTCTCCCACTGGTCATTGGCCTTGCGCTGCATGTTTTCACGCCCCTGCTCATCCGGAACGTTGTCGATCAGCACCTGCACCAGTTGATGCTCGATCTCGCGGATCACATCCATCATCTTCTTGATCACCTGGCCGGTCAGGTCCTGAAAGTCCTGGGCCATCATGATCTCGAGCAGTTCCTTCTGGGTGGCCTGGGTCTTTTCCGGCACGTCCCCCAGGTAGGCGCGGGTCTCGGTCACCAGTTCGCGCGCCTGATCGAGCTCCATGGGCTCGGCAAACCACGCCGCCCAACGCTTGTCCAGCGCCTCGGCGCGCTCGCTCAGGGCATCCTGAAGCGGCTGGGCCCGGTCGATGGCGTTCAGCGCCCGGTCGGCCGCCTGCTCCGTCATGGTCGCCACATAGCTGAGCCTGTCCCGGGCGTCGGGAATGGCGTCGGCCGCCTTTTCGATCTCCTTGTCCAGCCCCAGCTCACGCATGCTCTCCCTCAGCATGCGCGTCAGCTGGCCGATGCGCTGCACCAGATCCTCGCCGCCGCCGGACTGCTGGGCCTCGTCTGGCTGCTCATTTGCGCTCATCATGTCCTCTCCTGTTTACCGGCGGGCCGGGCCCGTCGGCATCACTTGCCCAGTTTCTCGAATATCTTGTTGAGCTTCTCTTCCAGGGTGGCGGCCGTGAAGGGCTTGACCACATAGCCGCTGGCGCCGGCCTGGGCGGCCGCGATGATGTTTTCCTTCTTGGCCTCGGCGGTAACCATCAGCACCGGCAGGTCCTTGAGGGCATCATCGGCGCGGATCTGCTTGAGCATCTCCAGGCCGTCGAGGTTGGGCATGTTCCAGTCGGAGACCACGAACTCGAAGCTACCGGAGCGCAGCTTGCTCAGGGCATCCTGACCATCCTCGGCCTCCTCGACGTTGGTGTATCCCAGCTCCTTGAGCAGGCTGCGAACGATCCGGCGCATGGTCGGGAAGTCGTCGACCACCAGAAAGCTCATGTTCTTGTCGGCCATCAGGAATCCTCTCTACATATCGTGCGTCAGATGATGACGGATCGCCCGCCATCGTGATTCAGAACTCTTCCCACTCGCCTTCGGCGACGGACTCCTGCCGCGTGGCCTGGCGGCGGGGCTTGGGGTCCACTGCGGCCAGCTGGCGCGACGGGGTCGGCTGAGCGGGCGCCGCGGCGGCGCTCGGCTGACGGTCGCGCTCCGAGTGGCCTGCGCCGGTTTGTGCCGCACCATCCCCGACGAGTCGGAACACGGCCACCGCCTGCTCCAGGCGGCTGGCCTGCTCCTCCAGCGAGGCGGCCGCCGCGGTGGCCTGCTGCACCAGCGAGGCATTCTGCTGGGTCACCTGGTCCATCTGGCCCACCGCCTGGCTGACCTGTTCGATGCCGTCGCTCTGCTCCTGGGAGGCGGCCGAGATCTCATCCATGATGTCGGTGACCCGGCGCACCGCCTTGACCACGTCGCTCATGGTCTCGCCGGCCTCGCGCACCTGCTGGTTGCCATCCTTGATCTGGGTGACGGAGCCGTCGATCAGGGTCTTGATCTCCTTGGCCGCCGTGGCGCTGCGGCTGGCCAGGTTGCGCACTTCCCCGGCAACCACGGCGAAACCACGGCCCTGCTCGCCCGCCCGCGCCGCCTCCACCGAGGCGTTGAGCGCCAGAATGTTGGTCTGGAAGGCGATGGAGTCGATCATGCCGGTGATGTCGCTGATCTTCTGGGAACTTTCGGTGATCCCGTCCATGGTGGCCACCACGCGCTCCACTACCTGGCCGCCACGCTCCGCCGTTGTGGAGGCCTCCTGCGCCAGCCCACTGGCCTGACGGGCATTGTCGGCGTTCTGGCGAACGGTGGCGGTGAGCTCCTCCATGCTCGAGGCGGTCTCCTCCAGCGAGGCCGCCTGCTGCTCGGTACGCGACGACAGGTCGGCGTTACCGCTGGCGATCTCCCGGGTCCCGATATGGATGGAACCGCTGCTGCCGCGCACCTCGCCGACGATGCGCACCAGGCTCTGCTGCATGTCGCGCATGGCATTGAACAGCTGCCCCGCCTCGTTGCGGCTGCCCTCGGGAATGCGACCCGTCAAGTCGGCCTTGGCGATGGTCTGCAGGTTGGCCACCGCCTTGTTGAGCGGGCGAATCACCGTCATGCGCAGGCCGAGATAGACCAGCACCAGCACCACGGCGGCCAGCAGCAGGGCACCAAGCTTGATCCACTCGAAGCGCTCGGCCTGGGTATTAAAACTCACCACCGCCGCTTCACCACTGGCAAAGCCGTGAGCAACGAAAGCCGTCATGCTTTCGCCCAACGCCTCGCTGGGCCCCATCAGGTCATCGCGCAGGTCGTTAAACCCCGGCGTATCGAGCTGGTCAAGCGCGGTGTGCTGCGCCCGGACCATGTCCAAAACGACGGCGAAATCGCTCTCCAGCCCGTCGGACAGGGCCTGGCCGGCCTCGGTCTTGGGGGTGGCGGCAAAGTTGGCGAAACGCTGCTCGCTGCGGTCGAGCTGGTCCGCGGCGACATCGAGCATCTCGTTGGCCTGGGCCATGCGTCCCAGCATGATCTGGTTAGAGGCGATTTCCAGGTTGACCCGCGCTGCGTTCATCAGCGCGTCGGCGCGGTTGATTTCATTGAGCTGCTGAACGTTGATCTGGTTGAGCTCTGCCATAGTCTGAGCGGCCTGGCGGTCGGACAGCGCCGACAGCAGCGCCACCAGACCAATCAGCACGGCGAAGCTCACCAGGGCCATGATGACAGATACATGAATGCTGATATTGCGGATCAGTCGGCTCATGTCGGCATTTCCTCGATTTCAGGCTCGGTTTCAGGGAGCGCGATTATCGTCGTTGTTGTACTAAGCAGATCACATGACTTGGCGGGTCACCTTACCGGCGGGTCATACCCGCTGAGCCCGACCCGATGCCGCCACCAGCGACATCAGCCGCTCGGGTATCGCATCCAGGCCAATCACCTCAACGGCGCCGCCCAGGGCAATCGCCTCGCGAGGCATGCCGAACACCACGCAGCTGGCTTCGTCCTGAGCCAGGGTTGGCGAGCCGGCCTGGCGCATCTCCAGCAGGCCGGCCGCGCCGTCCTTGCCCATGCCGGTGAGCAGCACGCCGATGGCGTTGCGCCCCGCCTGGGTCGCCGCCGAATGGAAGAGCACATCCACCGAAGGCCGGTGCCGGTTGACCGGCGGGCCGTCATCCAGCCGCGCCACGTAGTTGGCGCCGCTGCGGGCCAGCTTGAGGTGGCTATCGCCGGGGGCGATATAGGCATGCCCCGGCAGTACCCGCTCGCCGTCGCTGGCCTCCTTGACGGTGATCCGGCACAGCCGGTCGAGCCGCTCGGCGAAGGAGCGAGTGAAGCCCCCCGGCATGTGCTGGGTGATCAGGATGGCCGGACTGTTGGCCGGCAGTGGCTCGAGCACGGCGCGAATCGCCTCCGTGCCCCCCGTGGAGGCGCCGATGATGATCAGCTTTTCACTGGAGGCCAGCGGCGCCTTGAGGCGTGCCGGTGCCGGGGCATCCTTGCGCCGCGCCTGCCGCGGGCGCGACTTGGCGGCAGCGCGGATCTTCTCGGCAATGTCGTTGGCGTACTCCATCATGCCGCTGCGGATGCCCAGTGACGGCTTGGCCACGAAGTCCACCGCGCCAAGCTCCAGGGCGCGCAGGGTCACCTCCGAGCCCGCCTGGGTCAGCGACGACACCATCAGCACCGGCATCGGCCGCAGCCGCATCAGCCGCTCCAGGAAGTCGAGCCCATCCATCCGCGGCATCTCGACATCCAGCGTCAGCACATCAGGGTTGTGCCGTTTGATCAGATCCCGGGCGACCAGTGGGTCGGGCGCCACGGCTACGACTTCCATGTCGGGCTGCTCATTGATGATCTCGCTGAGCAGATCGCGAATCAGCGCCGAATCATCAACGCACAGCACCTTGATCGTGTTCGATCCCAAGGCGGGCCTCCTTGTGTTCCGGGTCGCACCCGGCGACCCTCGGCAATCACATACATGAATGAGCATCGGCGGCGGCGGGGAAAACTTTACCCCTGAATCAACAGCCCAACTCGCCGTCAGCAACGCCGGGCAACGGACCCGGTGCATCTTCAGCAGGGTCAGCGACGCTCGGCGAGCGTATAGACCGTCTGGCCGCGCAGCTTGAACACCTTGCTGATATAGGAAAAGTTCTCGGAGTGGCCGGCAAACAGCAGCCCGTCGGGCTTGAGCAGTGGCGCGAAGCGCTCGAGAATTTTTGCCTGCGTCTCTTTATCAAAATAAATCATAATGTTACGACAGAATATCGCATCGAAGGGCCCCTGAATCGGCCAACTCGGCGCCAGCAGGTTCAAGGCCTTGAACTCCACCAGTGAGGCGACCTCGGGACGCACCCGGGCCAGGCCCTCGTGGCGCCCACGGCCCTTATGGAAGAAGCGCTTGACCCGCACCTGGTCGAGCTTGTGCACCTGCTCCACCGGGTAGATGCCGGCCCGGGCCCGCTCCAGCGCCTCGGTGTCGATATCGGTGGCCACCACCTTGGCGTTGGTGGCCCGGGAGCCAAGCGCCTCCAGCAGGGTCATGGCGATCGAGTAGGGTTCCTCGCCGGTGGAGGCCGCAGCACTCCAGATGCGCACCGGCTCGCGCCGCTCGCGAACATGGGCCGCCAGCAGCGGGAAGTGGTGCGCCTCGCGAAAGAAGGCGGTGAGGTTGGTGGTCAGGGCATTGGTGAAGGCCTCCCACTCGCGCGCCTCGGGCTGGCGCGCCAGGCGCGCCAGGTAGTCGCTGAAGCGCGTCAGGCCGTGATGTCGCAGCCGCTTGGCCAGCCGGCTGTAGACCATTTCCCGCTTGTGCTCGGCCAGCACGATGCCCGCACGCTGATAGATCAGCTGACGGATCTGGCGGAAATCCTCATCGGTCAGGATCAGGTCGCGCTCCATCTGGCCCGCTCCCGACCACTGGCCCGCCTCGCTGGCGGGGCCTTCCACTGGCTCGCTCAAAATGTTTCCCACTCCTCTTCGGCTGCCGCTCTCCGGTCGGTCTCGGGCTCGCTAGCGCGCTTGCTGGCGGCGGTACGCGATCGCCTAGCGGGCAGCGGGTCCTGCGGGGCTACGGAGCCGCCGGCCGCGCTGCGACGCTCGCCCCGCGTTTCCGCTGTTTCGGGACCGGCCCCACGCAGACGATACACGCCGATTTCTCGGGCCAGGCGTTCGGCCTGCTGCTTCAGTTCGGCGGCGGCGCTGGCGGTTTCCTCCACTCGCGCGGCGTTCTGCTGGGTGACCTGGTCCATTTCGGTGATCGCCTGGGTGATCTGGCCGATCCCCCCGCTCTGCTCCTCGGAGGCGGCGGTAATCTCGCCCATGATGTCATTGACCCGCTGCGAGGCCGCCACCACCTCGGACATGGCCCCCTCCGCCTGCTGCACCTGGGCGGCTCCCCCCTCGATCTCACCGTTGGAGGTGGCGATCAGGCCGCGAATCTCCTTGGCGGCATCCGCCGAGCGGCCGGCCAGGTTGCGCACCTCCCCGGCCACCACGGCAAAGCCACGGCCCTGCTCGCCAGCGCGGGCCGCCTCCACCGAGGCGTTGAGCGCCAGAATATTGGTCTGGAAGGCGATGGCGTCAATGGTATTGATGATGTCGGTCATCTTGCGCGAACTGGCGGTGATGCGTTCCATGCTCTGCACCACGTCCTGCATCAGCTCGCCGGTCTCGCGCACCCGATTGGCATTGTCCAGCGCCAGGCCGCTGGCCTGCCGGGCATTGTCGGTGTTCTGCTGCACCGTGGTGGTCATCTGCTCCATGCTGGAGGCCGTCTCCTGCAGCGAGGCGGCCTGCTGCTCGGTACGCGCCGACAGGTCCTCGTTGCCCTTGGCGATCGCGCCGGTGGCCGGCGTGACGATGTCCACGCTCTGCTTGATGGTCCAGGTGGTGGTGTAGAGGCTGTGGCGCATGACCCGCATCGCGCTCATCAGCTGACCCAGCTCACCCTGTTTCATGTCGGGCACCCGCGCCGCCAGGTTGCCGGAACCAATCTGCAGGGTGGCGCTCACGGCCTGGCGCAGCGGGCGAGTGATGGCGGCGGTGATCCAAAGCCCCAGCAGGAGCAACAGGACCAGCGCCAGTGCCATGAAGCTCGACTGACCGATCAGCATCTGACGCTGGCCACGCTCAGCCGCCTCGGCCATGCCCAGCGCGGCGAGGCGCTCCTCTTCGATCAGCCCGTTGATCGACGTCGACAAGGCACTCCCCTGCTCGCGCAGTCCCTGGGTCCGGTTGTTGAGTGCCATCATGGCGTCGAAGGATTCTTCGCCGCTCAACACCTCGGCCATGGGGGTCAGTCCCTCCCCGATATACGCCTGCAGCTGGCCATCGAACTCCGCTGCCAACGCCGTGTGATTGATCTCACGCGCCTGATACTCGCCCCACAGCCGCTCCAGGCTGACGACGATATCGCTGATCGCACCGGCATGCTGAAACCGCGCTTCGAGCACTGCCATGCGCTCCTGGCCACTGACCCGCTGATGGCCCTCGTTGATCAGCTGATCCATCTGCTGCAGCCGAATGACGTCCTGCAGGCCATCGCGGTTGAGGTCGGCGACACGCGCCCCTGAGGCCTGCAGGCCGTAGAGTCCCACCGCGCCGCTGATAGCCAGCAGCAGCAGTGAAGTCAAGGTCATCAACATCAGCTTGGCCTGGATGGTGCCCAGGTTGAGCCGCATCAAGCGCCCCACCAGGCCGCGCCGAACGACCCGACCCCGACGCAGGGTATAGCGGCCTCCCTTGCCATCACGCAGCGCTTGATAGCTACGTTCGGCCTGCTTGATCGCCTCGGGTTCGGCCTTGACGCGCACCGAGGTATACCCCTGGCACTCGCCATCCTCCATGATCGGCGTCACCGTGGCATCGACCCAGTAGTGATCGCCATCCTTGCGGCGGTTCTTCACCAATCCACGCCAGGTGTCGCCCCGCTGAACGGACTCCCAGAGATCGGCAAAAGCTGCCTCCGGCATGTCGGGATGACGAATGATGTTGTGTGGCGACCCAAGCAGCTCTTCGCGCGAAAAGCCGCTCACCTCGATGAAATCTGCGTTGGCATAGGTCACACGTCCCTTGAGGTCGGTTCGTGTGATCAGCAGGTGCTCGTCGCTGAGCGTGTACTCGCGCTTCGTGACTGGCTGATTGTTGCGCATGGCGCTTGTCCTGTTAGGTCTTGAATGAATCCCCTAAAACAACTCAACCTCAAAATGTTTCCCACTCCGCTTCTTCAGCCACAGACTGGGTGGCTGCCGCCTTGCGGGACGTAACGCCTGCACGCTTGGCTGGAAGCGGGTCATGTTGTCTCGGCAGGGCCGCGGAGTGTTCGTCCGCGCTGCGACGCTCGCCCCGCGTTTCCGCTGTTTCGGGACCGGCCCCACGCAGACGATACACGCCGATTTCTCGGGCCAGGCGTTCGGCCTGCTGCTTCAGTTCGGCGGCGGCGCTGGCGGTTTCCTCCACTCGCGCGGCGTTCTGCTGGGTGACCTGGTCCATTTCGGTGATCGCCTGGGTGATCTGGCCGATCCCCCCGCTCTGCTCCTCGGAGGCGGCGGTAATCTCGCCCATGATGTCATTGACCCGCTGCGAGGCCGCCACCACCTCGGACATGGCCCCCTCCGCCTGCTGCACCTGGGCGGCTCCCCCCTCGATCTCACCGTTGGAGGTGGCGATCAGGCCGCGAATCTCCTTGGCGGCATCCGCCGAGCGGCCGGCCAGGTTGCGCACCTCCCCGGCCACCACGGCAAAGCCACGGCCCTGCTCGCCAGCGCGGGCCGCCTCCACCGAGGCGTTGAGCGCCAGAATATTGGTCTGGAAGGCGATGGCGTCAATGGTATTGATGATGTCGGTCATCTTGCGCGAACTGGCGGTGATGCGTTCCATGCTCTGCACCACGTCCTGCATCAGCTCGCCGGTCTCGCGCACCCGATTGGCATTGTCCAGCGCCAGGCCGCTGGCCTGCCGGGCATTGTCGGTGTTCTGCTGCACCGTGGTGGTCATCTGCTCCATGCTGGAGGCCGTCTCCTGCAGCGAGGCGGCCTGCTGCTCGGTACGCGCCGACAGGTCCTCGTTGCCCTTGGCGATCGCGCCGGTGGCCGGCGTGACGATGTCCACGCTCTGCTTGATGGTCCAGGTGGTGGTGTAGAGGCTGTGGCGCATGACCCGCATCGCGCTCATCAGCTGACCCAGCTCACCCTGTTTCATGTCGGGCACCCGCGCCGCCAGGTTGCCGGAACCAATCTGCAGGGTGGCGCTCACGGCCTGGCGCAGCGGGCGAGTGATGGCGGCGGTGATCCAAAGCCCCAGCAGGAGCAACAGGACCAGCGCCAGTGCCATGAAGCTCGACTGACCGATCAGCATCTGACGCTGGCCACGCTCAGCCGCCTCGGCCATGCCCAGCGCGGCGAGGCGCTCCTCTTCGATCAGCCCGTTGATCGACGTCGACAAGGCACTCCCCTGCTCGCGCAGTCCCTGGGTCCGGTTGTTGAGTGCCATCATGGCGTCGAAGGATTCTTCGCCGCTCAACACCTCGGCCATGGGGGTCAGTCCCTCCCCGATATACGCCTGCAGCTGGCCATCGAACTCCGCTGCCAACGCCGTGTGATTGATCTCACGCGCCTGATACTCGCCCCACAGCCGCTCCAGGCTGACGACGATATCGCTGATCGCACCGGCATGCTGAAACCGCGCTTCGAGCACTGCCATGCGCTCCTGGCCACTGACCCGCTGATGGCCCTCGTTGATCAGCTGATCCATCTGCTGCAGCCGAATGACGTCCTGCAGGCCATCGCGGTTGAGGTCGGCGACACGCGCCCCTGAGGCCTGCAGGCCGTAGAGTCCCACCGCGCCGCTGATAGCCAGCAGCAGCAGTGAAGTCAAGGTCATCAACATCAGCTTGGCCTGGATGGTGCCCAGGTTGAGCCGCATCAAGCGCCCCACCAGGCCGCGCCGAACGACCCGACCCCGACGCAGGGTATAGCGGCCTCCCTTGCCATCACGCAGCGCTTGATAGCTACGTTCGGCCTGCTTGATCGCCTCGGGTTCGGCCTTGACGCGCACCGAGGTATACCCCTGGCACTCGCCATCCTCCATGATCGGCGTCACCGTGGCATCGACCCAGTAGTGATCGCCATCCTTGCGGCGGTTCTTCACCAGTCCACGCCAGGTGTCGCCCCGCTGAACGGACTCCCAGAGATCGGCGAACGCCGCCTCCGGCATGTCCGGATGGCGAATGATATTGTGCGGCGAGCCTATCAGCTCTTCACGACTGAAGCCGCTGACCTCGATGAAATCGTTATTGACATAGGTGATCCGCCCCTTGTGATCGGTGCGGGTGATCAGCAGGTGCTCGTCGCTGAGCGCATACTCGCGCTGCGTGACTGGTTGATTGTTGCGCATAGCGTTGTCAATACCCCTTCCTCAAGCGCCCTTGTCAGGGACGTACGATTTGTTATGGCGTTGTTATTTTAATTTACTTTTATCTTTTCTAATGGAGTCAACGGCCTAGAAAGACGCCCACTCCTCCTCGCTGGCCTCGCCGCGACGCGATTCGCCGTGGCGCTGGCCGCGGTTGTCGGCGCTGCTGTGCCCTTGCCGGGAGGTTGCCCCCGGGTGGGCGGAACCGGGCCGCGGGTCCGTGACCGGTGCCAGAGAGCGTCCGGCCATCCGATCCTGACCACCCGCCGATGACGACGAAACCGTGTCACCGGCACCATCTCCGCTGCCGGCATCGTCCTGGCCGGCCAGACGGAAGCGCAGCACCGCCTCGCGCAGGTGCCCGGCCTCGGCCTCGAGCTGAACGGCGGCGCTGGCCGCCTGCTGCACCAGGGCCGCGTTCTGCTGGGTGACCTGGTCCATCTGGGTCACCGCCTGGTTGACCTGGCCGATGCCGTTGCTCTGCTCCTGGGAGGCCGAGGCGATCTCATCCATGATGTCGCTGACCCGCTGCACCGCGGCGACAATCTCGCTCATGGTCTGGCCGGCCAAGTCGACCCGGGAGGTGCCGGCGTCGACCTTGCTCAGCGAGGCCTGAATCAGCTCGCGAATCTCGCCTGCCGCCGAAGCGCTGCGTCCGGCGAGGTTGCGCACCTCCTGGGCCACCACGGCGAAGCCCCTGCCGTGCTCGCCGGCCCGCGCCGCCTCCACCGAGGCGTTGAGCGCCAGGATATTGGTCTGGAAGGCGATGGTGTCGATCACCCCGATGATGTCCGACATCTTGTGGGAGCTGGCGCTGATCTCGTGCATGGTGGTGACTACCTCGCCGACCACTTCGCCGCCCTGCTCGGCGGTACGCGACGCCTCAGCGGACAGCTGGGTGGCCTGGCGGGCGTTGTCGGCATTCTGCTCCACGGTGGAAGCGAGCTGCTCCATGCTCGAGGCGGTCTCGGCCAAGGAGGCGGCCTGCTGCTCGGTACGCGACGACAGCTCGTTGTTGCCCTGGGCAATGTCCTGGGCGCCGTGATAGATGCCCTCGCTGCTGCGGCGCACCGTGCCCACGGTACCGGAGAGCCCCTCCTGCATGTGCGACAGCGAGGTGAACAGCCGGCCGATTTCATTGTTGCCGCGCTTCTCCACGGGGTGGGAGAGGTCCCCCTTGGCCACGCCCTCGAAGTAGTTCACCAGCCGGGCCAGCGGCTTGAGCACGTTGACCGTGATGCCCCACATGGCGATGACCATGACCAGGGCCGACCCCAGCAGCACAGCAAAAATGGCCAGCTTGAGCAGGTTCGCCACCTGGCTGTAGTCGGTATGGTGGGCAGCCCCGAAGGCCTGGGCCGCCTCGAAGTAGTCGGCCGCCGCTGCGTTGAAGCGCTCGTTGAGCGCCGCCGCCTGGGAATTCAGCTCCGCAAAGCCGTCGGTATCGTTGTCGACCAGGGTGGCCTGCTGTGGCCTGAGCGCCTCCGATATGAGCGCGGTGGCGCTTGCAGATATCCGCTCGACCATCGACTCATGTGCCGGCTGGGTCGGCATCGCCGCGAACGCTTCGATGGTGGCCTGGATAGCGTCGAGCTGGCCGGCAACCGCCTCGGCCTGCTCGACGCTTTCACGCAGCGCCTGCCGGTTGCGCGCATCCAGCTGCGCATCGTGGATCTGCTGCAGCTCGAGGCGCGTGGAGAGCATCTGAGCATTGGCCCGGTTGAGCGTGGATTGCTGGTCCACGTTAACCTCGTTGAGCAAACGCAGCGCTTCCTGCCCCTGGCTGACGGCATAGACCCCCAAGCCACTAAGCAACACCAGCATGCCGGCGAAGAACACCAGCACCAAACTCCAGCTGAGCCGCACGGTCATGTTGTCGATAAGCTTCACGTCGTTCCCTCATGATCGCCAGGCAAGCCGCCTGATCGTTGTTGTCGACCGGCCGGCAGCCAGCGACTGCCGCCCGCCTGCCACGCCCTCAGGCATCCACCGGCTCATGCCGCGCGCCGCGCGACCACTCGGTGTCGGCCTGCGGCAGGGGCAGGGAGCGCGGCCGCGGGTCGACAGCGGCTCCCCCGCCCGGCTGGCCAGTCATACGGAAGTGCGCCACCTGCTGGACCAGTTGGCGGCTCTGCTCGCGCAGCCGCTGGGTGGCGGTGTTGCTGGACTGCACCAGTCCCGAGTTCTGCTGGGTCATCTGGTCCATCTGGGTGACGGCCTGGTTGACCTGCTCGATGCCACTGCTCTGCTCCACCGAAGCCGACGAGATCTCGGCCACGAGGGTGCTGAGCTGCGTAATGTCGCGCACCATGCCCTGGATCACCTCGCCGGTCTCGCGTACCAGCTGACTACCGCGGGTCACCTGGTTGTCGGACTGTTCGATCAGCGCCTTGATCTCCTGGGCCGCTTCCGAGCTGCGACTGGCCAGTTTGCGCACCTCTTCGGCCACCACGGCGAAGCCGCGACCGTGCTCACCGGCGCGCGCCGCTTCCACCGAGGCGTTCAGCGCCAGGATATTGGTCTGGAAGGCGATGGATTCGATGGTGTCGACGATGCTGGTCATCTGCACGGCGCTGTCGTTGATACTCGACATGGCCTCGATGACGCTCTCCATCGACTCGCTGCCGTGCTGGGCGCTCCGTTCGGTGTTGCCGGCAAGCGTACGGGCCTGATCGGCATGCTCGGCGTTCTGCCGCACCGTCTGGGTCAGCTGCTCCATGCTCGAGGCGGTCTCCTCCAGCGAGGCGGCCTGCTGCTCGGTGCGGGTAGCCAACTCGTCGTTGACGCCGACGATGCTGTCCACCTCGTGGTCGACCTCTTCGGCGCGGCGGTTGATCTCGCCGATGGTGGACGCAAGCGAGCCACGCATGCGGTCGATATGGTAGAGCAGGCTGCTCTGGTCGCCCTTGCGCAGCTGTACGTCGGAGGTCAGGTCGCCGTCGGCGATATGCCCGACGAACTGCGCGGCATGATGGGGCTCGCCGCCCAGGCGCCGGGAAATATCGCGAAAGACGCTGGCGATCAGCAGGGTCAGCGGCAGACCCACGCCGATCAGGCGCACCAGGCTCCAGATCAGGGTGGAGAGAAACTCCTCGTTGATGTCATCGATATAGACACCGGTACCCAGATACCAGCCCCAGGGAGCGAACTCAGCGTTGAAGGAGGACTTGAGGGTCAGCTCGCCATCGGACTCGTGGGCCCAGAGGTAGTCGACGAAGCCGTCGTCATGGTGCACCGACTCGACGAATTCGGGAAACAGCCGACGCCCCTCGTCGTTCTCGAAATCGCCGACATGGGTGCCTACCGGTAGCCGGGGGTGGGCCAGGAGCTCGAAATCGTCATTGAAGACGAAGAAATAGCCACGCCCCTCGTCGTACACCATGTTGCGTACGGTGGCGGCGGCCTGGGTGCGCGCCTCCTGCTCGTCGACCTCGCCGGCGGCGACGCGCTGGGCCTGGCCCTCAACGGCGTTGAGGGCCATGTCCATGTAGTCGCGCAACGCCCCTTTGCGCTCGTCGATCATGAGCTGGCGGTTTTCCCAGGCTCCCCAGGCCACCAGCAGGATCATCGCCAGCCAGATGAACCCGAAAGATCCCCACAGCTTTTGCATCGTCGACAGTCTTAACATGCAACACCCTGATCCCGTTGGCCTAATAAAGAAAAGCCTGATTAGTTTATCTCGATCCTGCCAAAAGCGACTTGACCCCGGCCAAGGGCCCTATTCGGCCACCCGCTCGACGAGCGCCATCTCGTCGCTGGTCAGCAGCTTGTCGATGTCGACGATCACCAGCATGCGATCCTCCAGGCTGCCAAGCCCGCTGAGGAAATCGGAGGAGAGGGTGACCCCGAACTCGGGTGCCGGCTTGATCTGATCCGGCGACAGGGTCATGACGTCGGAGACGCCGTCGACGACGATGCCCACCACGCGATCCTCCACGTTGACCACGATCACCACCGTCTGGCCGCCGTACTCCACCTTGTCGAGGTGAAACTTGATGCGCAGATCGACGATCGGCACGATCACGCCGCGCAGATTGGTCACGCCCTTGATGAAGTCCGGGGCGTTGGCGATGCGGGTCACGTTCTCGTAGCCACGGATCTCCTGCACCTTGAGGATATCGACGGCGTACTCTTCGTCGCCCAGCGAAAACACCAGGAACTCACGGTTGTGGGCTTCGGCGGCGGCCATCGCCGCTTCGGGAGTCTGATTCATGATGAGGTCTCCAGCTCATTGACAGAAAAGGCTTCCAGTGAATCGGCGTCGCGCCTGGGCCGGCGCGCCTCCTTCTTGGCACGGCTCAGCTTGTGCAGGCCGGTGATATCCAGGATCAGGGCAACGCTGCCATCCCCCAGAATGGTCGCCGCCGACACCCCCGGCACCTTGCGGTAGTTGGTTTCCAGGTTCTTCACCACTACCTGTTGCTGGCCCACCAGGTCGTCCACCAGCAGCGCATAGCGGCGTCCCTCGCCCTGGACGATCACGGCGATGGTCTCGGTGAGTTCGGTCTTGGCACCCGCCACGTCCAGCGCCTCGTGTACCGCCACCACCGGCAGGTATTCGTCGCGCACCTTGAGCACCACGTCGTCGCCGGCCATGGCGTAGAGCTCCTCCCGCGTCGGCTGCAGCGACTCGAGCACCGCCGACAGCGGCAGGATAAACATCTCCTCGCCGACCTTGATCGACATGCCGTCGAGAATCGCCAGGGTCAGGGGCAGCACGATACGGATGGTCGTGCCCTCGCCGGGCCGCGACATGATCACCACATGACCGCCCATTCCCTGGATATTGCGCTTGACCACGTCCATGCCCACGCCGCGACCGGATACATCGGTCACCGCCTTGGCGGTGGAGAAGCCCGGGGCGAAGATCAGCTGCCACACCTCGTCGTCGCTCATGCTATCGGAGACGTTGAGGCCGTTTTCACGCGCTTTGGCGAGCAGCTTGTCGCGATTGAGGCCGGCGCCGTCGTCGATCACCTCGATGATGATGTTGCCACCCTGATGCCTGGCGGAGAGCGTCAGCTTGCCGGTGCGCGGCTTGCCGGCCGCCTCGCGGTCGTCCGGCATCTCGATGCCGTGGTCGAGGCTGTTGCGCACCAGGTGCGTCAACGGGTCGATGATCCGCTCGGTGAGGCTCTTGTCGAGCTCGGTGGACTCGCCCTCGGTGACCAGCTCGATCTCCTTGCCAAGCTTGCCGGCGGTTTCCCGCACCACTCGTGGAAAGCGGCTGAACACGAAATCCATGGGGATCATGCGGATCGACATCACGGCTTCCTGCAGGTCCCGCGCATTGCGCTGCAGCAGGCTCATGCCGTTGACCAGATTACCGTTGGCCGGGCCGTCGAGTTCGCTGACGGTCTGGTCGAGCATCGACTGGGTGATGATCAGCTCGCCCACCAGGTTGATGATCTGGTCGACCTTGTCGACCGAGACGCGAATCGATGTGCTCTCGCTGCCGCCGGGCTTGGCCTTGGCCTTGGCCTTGCTCTTGGGCTTGGCCGGCACCTTGTCATCCGGCGCTTTGGTCGCCGGCTGAGGCTCGGCCGGCGGCGTCGCGGATGTTGCTGCCGGCGCGGACTGGGACGACGGCTCGGCCTGGGTGGGCGACTCGCTGGGCGCTGGCGCCTCCTCGGATGCCGCGGGCGCCGCCTCGGATGCCGCGGGCGCCGCCTCGGCGCTGATCTCCAGCTGGTCGGCATCGACGATAAAGCACATTACCGCTTCGATATCGTCATCGCTGATGGTCGACTCCAGCACCACCTCGTAGCGGGTCTGATCGCCGCGCTGCTCGATCACCTCGCCAAGCTGCCCCAGTTCCTCCACCAGCAGTTCGCGATCCTTGTCGGCCACGCCCAGCAGCGCCACCACGCGACGCCCGCCGCCATCGGCAGCTGAGTCAGCAGCCTGCGACTCGGCGGACGGTTCCGGCGTCGCCGCGGGCTCCGGTTCCGGCTTGGAGGGAGGGGCGCCGCCCTCCAGATCCTGGCCGATCTCCTCCAGCGCCAGCTGCTGAAGCGTGCGGCAGATGCGTTCGAAGGCCTCCTGATCGGGCTCATCGCCGTTACGGTAGGCATCTAACTGATCGCTGAGCATATCCTTGGTTTCCAGAAAGGTATCGACGATATCGCTGCGCAGGGCCAGCTCCCCCTTGCGGGTGTGATCCAGCAGGTTCTCGAAGAGGTGCGTGGTCTTCTGCAGCACGTCGAAGCCGAAGGTGCCCGCCCCTCCCTTGATCGAGTGGGCGGCACGGAAGATAGCGTTGAGCTGCTCGACATCCGGCTCGTCCACGTCGAGCTCCAGGAGGTGACGTTCCATATCCGCCAGCAGCTCTTCGGCTTCCTCGAAAAACGTCTCATAGAAGTCCGTGATATCCATGCGCATTACCACCTGGTGTCAAAATGGGTTCCAAGCCCCGCGTTACGTCGCTTACTCGCTGCCAAGCGAACGACGCAGGCTTTCCGTGAACTGCACCACCGGCGCCAGCTCCACCTCGCTCTCCAGTCGCGAGCTCATGGGGCTAGGCGTGCCCGGCCCGCTCTGCAGGCTCGGGCGGCGGATATAGTCGGCCACATCGGGCAGCAGCACCAACAGCTCGATTCGCCGATTTACCGGGTCACGCGAATCGGTATCCGGCAGTACTACCCGGTCGGCCAGGCCCGAGACCCTCAGCAGCTTGTCGGGCTCCAATCCACCCGCCACCAACTCCCGCCGAGAGGCATTGGCACGATCGCTGGAGAGCTCCCAGTTGCTGTAGCCTCGATAGCCCCCCACGAAGGGCCGGCTGTCGGTATGACCGCTGATGCTCAGGTCATTGGGCAGCTCGTTGAGCAGCGGGGCGATCGTGCGCAGCAGGTTGCGCATGTAAGGCTCCACCCGGTCGCTGCCGATAGCGAACATGGGGCGCTGCTCGGTATCCAGCAGCTGGATACGCAGCCCCTCTTGGGTCAGGTCGAAGCGCATCTGCTGGCGCAGTTCACGCAGTTCCGGGTCGGCCTCGATCACCGTCTCGATGCGCCGCTGCAGGTCGGTGAAGAAGCGCCGCTGCTGCTCGCTGGGCCGACTGAACTGACGGGTATCGACCCGCGCCCGCTCGCCGTCACTGTGCACCGGATCCGGGCCGCCGCCGGGAATCACCTGGGTACTGCCGGAACGATCGCCGCCGGTGATGGCACTTACCAGAGGGGTACTGAAGTACTCCGACACCCCCTGGCGCTGCTCCTCGGTGGCCACCGAGAGAATCCACATGACCAGGAACAGCGCCATCAGCGCGGTCATGAAGTCGGCCAGGGCGATCTTCCAGCTACCGCCGTGATGGGCGTGCACCACCTTCTTGCGCCGAATGACGATCGGCCGCTTGCCACCGCTCTCACTCATTCGCCGACAGCGCCCGTCTTGGCGTTACGCACGTAATCCTCGAGCTCGGAGAACCCCGGGCGCTCCTCGGTAAACAGCGCCTTGCGACCGAACTCTACCGCCAACTGCGGCGCATAGCCGTGCAGGCTGGCCAGCAGAGTGATACGCATGCACTGCAGCATCTTCTCCGCCTCTTTGATCTGGCGCTCGATGCTGCTGGCCACCGGATTGATGAAGCCGTAGCCCATCAGGATCCCCAGAAAGGTGCCCACCAGGGCGTGGGCGATCATCTCGCCCATCTGATCGGGCCCGGCATCGGCGTAGGTCAGCGCCTTGACCACCCCCATGACCGCGGCCACGATGCCGAACGCCGGCATGGCATCGCCCACCTTGGCGATGGCGTCGGCGGGGATGTGCGCCTCCTTCTCGAAGGTTTCGATCTCATGGAGCATCAGCTCGTCGATCTCCATGGGATCCATGCCGCCGCTGACCATCAGGCGCAGGTAGTCGGTCAGGAAGTTCATCACCATCGGGTCCGACAAGACCTTGGGATGCTCCTGGAAGAGCGCGCTCTCCTGAGGGCTGTCGATATCCCGCTCGATGCCCAGCATGCCCTCGCGGCGGATCTTGCTCAGCAGCTTGTACTGCACCGCGAGCAGCTCCATGTACATGGCCTTGTTGTAGTTCTTGGTGCGCCGGAGCTTGGGGAAAATCTTGAAAGTGGCCTTGATCGCCTTGCCGTTATTGGCGGCAATGAAGGCGCCCACCCCGGCGCCGCCGATCATCAGCAGCTCGGTGGGCTGGTAGAGCGGCCCGAGAAAGCCCCCCGCCAGAACGAAACCGCCAAACACGCAGAGTATGACGACGATGTAGCCAACCAGAATCAGCACAACCGATATCCTTTCATGGATGCGACTTGTCGATATCACGGGTTATCGGCCACGCCTTCGCCGACTTGAGCCCGAAAGTGAAAAAAGCTCACCCGCAGCGCCTGCCCAAAAAGACGCCGCCCCGGCGGCGGGCCGGGGCGGCGACGATGTCACGAGCGAGGACCCGCAGGCCCGACCAGAGCCGTCAGGCGCCTGCGCGCCGGGCCGTCGGCTCGAGGCACTGCACCTTGCCCCTCGCCGCCTCGTCTTCACGACGCTTGCGAGTCTTGCCGGCCCGGGAAGGCGGCATGCAGATGCCGCACACGTAATCGTGGTCGGGGGTGTGGGCATGGGCCACGAAATGCCCGCCGCACTGATTACAGGTGGAGAGCTGCAGCAGGTCGCTCTCGAAAAAGCGCACCAGGGTCCAGGCCCGCGTCAGGCCCAGCACCGGCTCCACCCGATCGATCGCCACCTGCTCCCCGTAGAGCCGGTAGGCCGTGACGAACGCCGACATGCGCTCGCTGCGCTGATCTTCGACCAGCCGACGATAAATGTTGTAGAACAGCGAGGCGTGCACGTTGGGCAGCCAGGTGATGAACCAGTCGGTGGAGAACGGCAGCATGCCCTTGGGGGGCGACATGCCGCGCACCTCCTTGAACAGCCGGATCAGCCGCGCACGACTCAGGTCGGTCTCGGTCTCCAGCACCTGCAGGCGCGCCCCGAGTTCGATCAGCTCGATGGCCAGCCGAACCTGACGCATCTCCTCGACGAGGCTTTTTTGCGACATGCTCAGCCCTCCGCGGTCAGCCGTTCACCGGAACGCCCCGCCATCAGCAGCGACGCATGGAACTGGGAAAGGCCGTTGTCGCGAGGGTTGTCGACCACCTGGCGCAAACGGTCGGCGCCGTCATGGCCGAAATGGCAGAGCAGCTGGTTGCTGCGGGCCAGACGCGTCAGCTGCGTAGCGCCCAGCGACTGCAGCAGATCGGCCATTTCGTCATCGATCTTGAGACGAAAGAGCGCGGCGCTACGGTCCTCGCTGAGCAGACGCTGGGCCAGCAACAGATAGGCGAGATTAAGCTCCTGGATCTCCTCCAGGTGATGCATTTTCGTCATATTATTCCCTGCACGCGGTGGTTGCTGCGTGTCCTTATTTTTTTACCCTACCGAGCGAGGGCATCGGCACTAGCGACACTACGCCCGATTAGGACTTCCTTTTTAATCGGAAGCATTTTGCGGCCTCGCTGCGCCCCTGCCAACTGAGCAAGGGACGCAGATGAACATGGCCCGGCATGACGAAGATCAATACTTTTTTATTAGGGCATTAACTCCTTGTCACGACTGACAAAAATCAGCCACACCGTTCTTGACAAACAAAAAAAAGCCCAGCAAAGAAGCACATAAAAACAATTTGTTACATTTTTTTACCATCCGGCCGAGCGGATTGCGACTCCGAGAGTTCGTAGACCCAAACCAACAGCTCGGCAATGACCTGATACAGCGCCGGCGGGATGCGCTCGTCGAGATCGAGCCCCATCAGCAGGCCGACCAACTCCGGGGCATCGTGAACATAGATACCCTGTCGCTGCGCCTCGGCGAGAATGCGCTCGGCCATGTCGCCATACCCCTTGGCCAGCACTCGCGGCGCATCGTCGCCGTCGCGATAGGCCAGCGCCACCGCCTGGCGACGGCATTCAGGCCCCGATTTCGCCATCCGCCCCCTCCTCGCGCAGCGGCCGTGCCTCGACGATCACACTGGCCAGCCCAGCCGCCCTGAGTCGACCCTCGAGCCGTGGGGCCCCGTCGCGCAGCGTCGCCAGCGCCCGCTCGTCGGCCACGCTGAGTTCGAGCCGGACATCCTCGCCGCGCAGCCACAGGGCCACCCGGATATCCCCCAGGCTCGGGACGCGCAGCTGCAGCTCGGAGTGCCAGGTATCCTGCTGGGCGGCCTCCTCGTCTTCCGCCTCCTGCCCCGTGCCGCCGTCGCGCTGGGCGGAAGGCGGCAGCTGCACCATCAGCGCCATGAAGATGCCCGACCAGACATCACCCTCCCAGCGTAGCACCGGCGTGACCAGCATCTCGAGCTGGTGGCGCACCAGCCCCTGCAGACTCTCGTGCACCGGCTCGGCCCCGGCAGGCCGGGCCCGGGCGGCGATATCCGCCGCCTCACGCGCGCTGGATGCCTCTCCGGCCTGAGCCTGGACCTGGGCACCCGACACTTGGGCCGCCGCGCTTCGCAGCGGCGCCGCCCCGCTCTCCCGGGCAGCTGCCCCCTCTGCGCTTCCCGGCAGCAGCGCGCCGGTGGCCGCATAGGCGCCGGCCGCCTGGCTGGCCGCCCCGGACATCGGCGCCCCAGCCTGGCTGGCGGCCCCCTGCGGCTGCGGCGGCGCGGCGGCGGGCGGCGGCGGCTGACCGCCCTGCCCCACGCCACCGGGTGGGGCTCCCATGCCACCTGGCTGCGCTGCCGCGGTACCCGCCGGCTGCCCTGCGGCACCAAGCTGCGCCCCCGACGTAGCCGGCTGAGCTGCCGCAGTACCCGGCTGCCCCGCAGCACCTGCATGGGAGGCCGCCCCCGGGGCACCGCCGCCATGAGCCGCGGCGCCGCGCAGCGACGTCCGTTCGGTCAGGCCAGCGCCGGCCGGAGTGAAGCGAAGCGTACGCCACATCTGCGGCTCGCTTTCGAGCTGCTGGCGCGACATCTCACCGCGATACCAGCGCGACAGATGCGACTCGTAGAAAAGCCCACTATCGCGCACTCCGGCCTGCAGTCGGCTGGCCAGGGTCGTGGCGCTGGGCGGCTCCTCGGCACTCATCAAGGGAGCGCTGGTGCTCAGCACCGAAGGCGGCGCGGGAAAGCGCACCAGCAGATCGGCGATGGTCCGGGCCGAGGGGCTGAAATGGGTCTGGAAAGAGTGCGGTCTCGCCGGGTCGGCGGGCGCGCTGCGCGTATCCGCGGCATCGCCGCGCTGGCCGGCGGGGGCAGTGCCGGTCAGCGGCGCAGAGGCAGCCCGTCGGCCATCCAGTCGCGAGTCGCTGTGCAGGGCTCTGGGCCCTTCGCCCGCATCCACGGGACGCACGGGCTCGTTGAGCTCCCGGGCCCGCGGCACATCGACCCGCTTGCCCAGCACCTGGTGCAGAAGGGTGTCGATCAGGGGCGTGATACCGCTCACGACTCGCTCGTATCGGTGCTGTCGGCCGACCTGGCGCCCGAGGCGGCCTGGCGCCCGTAGGCGCGATGCATCTGGCGCTGCCGACGCGACGCGGTCATCAGCTGCTCCAGCTCATCGCGACGCGCCATCATCCGCTGGCGCAGCTCTCGATCATCGGCGAGGATCGCCTCGAGCAGCTCGCGCTTGCGCCCCAGGCCGTCACTGTCCAGCTGTGCGGCAGCCTCCAGTTCGCCCAGGCCATCCACCTGCCGCTGGTAGTCGGCCTGGGACTCGAGCAGCGCCTCCCAGTCGCCGGCTCGCGCCTGCTCGCACATCTCGGCGAGCTGTCGGCGCAGCTGTGTATAGGCGGCAATCAGCGCCCGCTGACCGTCGTCGCTGGCCTTGGCCATCTCAGCCCTGGGCTCCGGCGCTGCCGATGTCCCGCCACGCCGAGGCGATATCCTCCAGCAGCCGTTCAGCCTGATCGAGGCTCTCCTGGTCGTTGTGCAGGTTGGCGGCCAACAGCAGCCGGGCGATGTAGTCGTAGAGCGAAGCCAGCCGCTCGGCGATCTCGCCGCCCTTGTCGGTATCCAGCGCCGCAGCCAGACCATTGTTGACGATATCCAGCGCCTTGGAGATCGCCTTTCCCTTCTCGGCGGTATGACCCGCCTGCATGTGGATGCGCGCGGCGCGAATCGCCGCCTGGGCGCCATCGAACAGCATCACGATCAGCTGATGGGGGCTGGCCGACATGGTGGCACTCTCGACACCGACCCGGGCATAGGCCCCGGCTCCACGGCCACCATAGGCGGCGGCTCCTCTCAGTGCAGTCATGGTGCTCGCTCTCCTCTGTATCTTGCAAAACCGGGTGGCGGAATGGTCGCGGCGCCGCTTGCCCAGCCAATTGTGGCCCAGCCGATATGGCCCGGTTGATATGACCCAATAGCTGTCTACCTAGTCTGACAGGCCAGACAACAGCGGTTCCAACGAAAAGCCCGCAACCAAGGGGGTATTTCCTGTTATCGGCGTTCCAAGCGGCAACTTTAGGCGCTACCCGCACAATCGAAAGCCGCCTCAGGTGGAGACGGGCAGTTCCTCCACCGGCTCGCCGAGGCGGGCCACCACATCGCCACGAATCACTTCGCCAAGCCCCTCGCCCGGCGGCTCGACGACCTCGGTCAGCTGCACCTGGAAGGGCCGCCCCTGCTGATCCAGGCGCTGGATCCAGGCCATGGCACCGCCTGAAAAACGCACCAGCGACCCCACCGGCCGCAGTCCGAAGCGCTGGATATAGCGCTTCACCCAGCGCGGGTCGAACCGGCCCGGCTCCTTGAGCAGGTAGCGATAGACGGCATCGATCCGCCAGGCCGGGCGATCCGGCCGATCACGACGCATGGCATCGATCACATCGACCACTGCGCTCATACGCGACAGTTCGTGAAGCTGCTCGCTGGCCAGACCGGCAGGATAGCCGCTACCGTCCAGGCGCTCATTGATGCCGCCCACCACCGACCGGGCCACGCTGGCCGAGAGCCACTGGCAGCGCTCAAGACGCTCCAGCACCGCGAGCACATGCCCCTTGAGCTGGTCATACTCGGCCGCCGAGAGCGACGCGGCAGACAGCAGGGCCGGCGGCAGCCCCCCCTTGCCCAGGTCGTGGACCATGGCGCAGGCGGCCACCGCCTTGCGCACGTCCCGGGGAACCGAGCTGCCCCCGGCCAGCGCCAGCAGGTGGACCGCCACGGACAACCCGTGGCGCACCAGCAGGGGCTCTCGCTGCAGGCAGCGGGTGGCGAACAGCAGTGCCTCGATGTCCTCGTCGGCCAGCATCAGCAGAAAATCGGCATGCCGTGAGAGCTGCACCGGATCGATATCGCCCTCCTCCTGCAGTTCCAGCAGTTGGGCGTCCAGATAGCCGGCCACCCGCGACAGCCGTCGCGCCATGGGCGTCGGATAGGCCAGCATGTTGCGCCGCCCCACCGAGGGCGTCGAGGTGGCCTGCGCCTGACCCTGGAAGAGCATCGACGGCAGCCGTCCGGTACTACCCTCGTTGACATGGCGCGACGCCTCGCGCTCGATCTCGCGCACGAAGAACCACAGCTTGCGCTCCTGGTCGGCCGTACAACCCTCGAAGCGAAAGCCTACCCGCATGGTCTGGCGCTCGGTGTTCACCGCCTGGTGCCGGGGAGAGGCCTTGATGGCGAAGCGTGTACCGTTGGGAAAACAGAGCTCCACGTCCAGCGGCAGAGGTGCACCGGAGAGCAGCCCCGCCGCCGAGGCCGGCAGCTCCAGCTGACAGCCCTCCTGGGAGAGATCCTTGAGGTCGCCCTGCACCGTGGCCTCGTCGTCGGCCCGCACGATGGCCCCTACCTCCATGCCCATCCGCAGCCGTGCGCGGAATGCCTCGCGGCGCTGCATCTCCTCGAGATAGAGCGGGTACTCGCAGTAGCAGGTCACACGACTGTCCGCCGCCTGGGTCTCCAGCGCCTTGATCGGCGGGGTACGCACCATCTTGCCCTGCACCTGGCCCAGCAGCTGAAACGCCAGGCCACGCTTGAGTTCGCCGGCAATCTCGCGCACCGCGGTGATATCCATCACCAGCGTCTCGCCGGCCACTTGCTCCATGAGCAGTACCGGAAGCGGCGTGGCGTCGGGCTTGTCGAGCAGCAGCGATGCCCCGCCCGGCTCGATCATCAGATCCAGCAGCGATTCGATCTCCGCGGGGCTGCTCACCCGGATAAAGTCGTCTTGCGCCTGCGCCATCCTTGCCTCGTCAACATTGGATCAGGAGGGTCCTGTCCTTGGGTTAGTTCGCTGCCTATCTATCGACCGACACGCGAGCGCCTTTAACGGGGTCGGGGCCGCGATTGGCAACCGTACCGGCACCGTGGCTCTCGACCAGATAGGTCGTCAGTCGCTCCAGTGGCATCGGCCGGGCGAAGTGGAAACCCTGGAAGACATCGCAGCCGTGGGCGGCCAGATAGTCGCTCTGTCGCGCCTCTTCGATGCCCTCCGCCACCACCTTGAGCCCCAGGTGGTGGGCCATGGAGATGATACCCTGGACGATGGCGCTGTCGTGGGGGTTGGTGGTCACGTCGCGAATGAAACTGCGGTCGATCTTGATCTTGCCGATGGGCAGCTGCTTCAAGTAGCTCAGGCTGGAATACCCGGTGCCGAAGTCGTCGATGGACACCTCGACGCCCATCTCACGCAGCGCCCTGAGTGTCTCGATCGCGGCATCGGTATCGTTCATCAGGATCCCCTCGGTGAGCTCCAGCTCCAGGCCGTCGGGGGCAAGCCCGGTCTCCTCCAGGGCCAGCTGCAGGTTGGCAAGGAAGTGGGGGCGGTGGAACTGCAGCGGTGACAGATTGACCGACACCCGGTAGCGCCCCAGCCCGGCGGCATCCAACCGGCACATATCGCGACACGCCTGGCGCAGCACCCACTCGCTGATCGGCACGATCTGGCCGGTATCCTCGGCCAGCGGGATGAACAGCCCCGGGGAGAGATAGCCGCGCTGCGGATGCTTCCAGCGTACCAGCGCCTCGAAGCCGGCCACGCTGCCGTCGTCGGCGTTGAGCAGCGGCTGGTAGTGCAGCTCGAAGCTGCCCGCCTCGATGGCCTCCTGGAGGTCATTGCGCAGCGCCATGCGCGAACTCACCTCGTCGTTGATCTCACCAGTGAAGCACTGCCAGGCGTTGCGCCCCTTCTGCTTGGCACGGTACATGGCCATGTCGGCCTGCTGGATCAGCTCCACCGGATTGGCCAGCCCCTCCCGCAGGAAGGCCACGCCCACGCTGGCGCTCAGATACAGCTCATGCTCCTGCACGCGGTAGGGCCGCGCGATGCACACCAGCAGCCGCTCCGCCAGTGCCAGGGCATCGTCCTCGTGATTGAGCTCGGGCAGCAGGGCCACAAACTCGTCGCCGCCGAAGCGCGCCAGGGTATCCCCCGGGCTGAGCTCACCGCCCAGCCGCTGCGCCACCTGGATCAGCACCTGGTCACCGATCTCGTGGCCCAGGCTGTCGTTGATCGGTTTGAAATCGTCCAGGTCGACGAACAGCACCGCCAGGCGGCCGCCGTGGCGCTTCGCCAGCTGCACGTCGTGGATCAGGTGATCCTCGAACAGCGAGCGATTGGCAAGCCCAGTCAGGGCATCGTGGCTAGCGTGGAAGGCCAGCTTGGCCTCGTAGGCCTTGCGCTCGGAGATATCGTTCTGCACGCCCACGAAGTGGGTCACCACCCCGACCCCGTTGCGTACCGGCGCCAGGAAGAGGTTGTTCCAGAAAGGGGTGCCGTCCTTGCGGTAGTTGAGCAGCGTGACGTTGACCTCGCGGCGCTGGGCGAGGGCATCGCGCAGCTGCTGCACGGCCTCGGGGTCGGTCTCGCGCCCCTGCAGCAGGCGACAGCTGCGGCCCAGCACCTCGTCGCGCCGATAGCCGGTGATGCGCTCGAAGGACTCGTTGACATAGATCAGCGGCATCTCCGGCTCGCGGGCATCGGCGATCACCACACCATTGATGCTGGCCTCCACGCTGCGCTGCAGGATGCGCAGCTCGGTCTCGCGCTGGTGGCGCTCGGTCATGTCCTTGGCGATGCCGTACAGGCCGATCACCCGCTCGTCGACGATAATCGGCAGGTTGGTCAGGTCGACGAAGACGCTTTGCCCGTCGCGGCGCTTCACCTCCAGGGAGTAGCGAAACGCCTCGCCCTTGCCGGCCGCGTGGAAGCGCTGCTCGATACGCTGCTGATCCGCGGGGTCGATCAGCGAGCCGAAGTGCATGCCGATCAGCCGCTTGAGGGGGTAGCCGGTGAGCTCGCTGCAGGCAGCGTTGGCGGTGAGAAAGTGGCCCTCCAGATCGAGAGAGAACACCGCATCCGGATGGTAGGCGAACAGCGAGCGGTAGCGCTGCTCGCTCTCGTGCAGCGCCTGACGGTTCTGCTCCCGCTCCACCGCCAACGCCACCAGCTCGGCCGCCTCGACGATGCGCCGCCGGTCGTCGGGACAGGGCTCGCCCGGCTCACGGTAGTAGGTGGCAAAGGTGCCGAGCAGCCGGCCGTCGCTGGCGATCACCGGATAGGACCAGCAGGCGCGCAGGCCATGGGCCGCGGTGATGCGCTGGAAGCCGCGCCACAGCGGGTCACCCACCAGATCGCGACAGACCACGAAGTTGCGAGTATAAGCCGCCCGACCACAGGCTCCGGCGGCCGGGTCCACGGGCACGCCGCGCACCGCCTCGAGGTAGGCCTCCGGCAGGCTGATGCTGAAGACGCGATCGAGCCGGCGCTGATCGCGGCTGGCGAGCATGATCGTCGACAGCGCCCCGGGCGCCTGGGCCTCGACCAGGCGACAGATCGCCTGAAGGATTTCCGGCAGCGGCTGGTCTCGGGCGACCATGGCCTGGACCCGCTGCTGGGCCCTGAGGTGGCGCTGGGTCATCGCCAGGATCGTAGAGCGCTGGGCGCTCAGGCCCGCCATGCCCAGGCTGAAGGCCAGCAGATAGCTGAGCGTCAGCCCGCCGATGCCCACGCCCAGCGGCAGCAGCCCTCCCAGGCTCGGGGCGGCGGCGGCCACCGCATGGCCCCGGGTTTCCAGGGTCGCCCCGCCCGGCAATACCAGTAGCCTCCGGCTCAGCTCGGCCCCGGGCTCGCCATGTTGGTCACGATTGGAGAGCACTACGCTCGAGCCGCCCTGAACCGTCAGCACCATGGGGCTGACGATGGCGCGCACGTCCTCTTGCAGCAGCCGCCTGAGGTCGATCACCGCCACCAGCTGGCTTGCGGCCGGCTCGGGCAGCGGCACCGCCACCAGCGCCAGCCCGGGCTGCTCGGCGTCGGGCAGCACCCAGCGCGGATAGGAGCCGCCCACCGCCAGCCAGTCGAGCAGCCAGCCCTCGTCCTGTTCGAGCCAGGCCGAAAGCGTCGGCCCCTCGCCGCGGCTGCGCCCCCAGCGGAACCGCTCGTCGGCATCCTGCCAGTGCAGCGAGACCAGGCTCGGCACATCGCGGAAGTGGCTATCGAATTCCAGCTCGCGGAAGGCCGGGCTCGGCCGCTCCCCCATCGCACCCCAGCGCTCGGCCATGCGCAACAGCTGCTGCTGGTGGGAATCCATCACCTGTTCGGCGGCCATCTTGAAGTTGGTCAGCAGCTGCTCCGCCTGGCGGTGCTGAGCATCGTGCTGCTGCCAGGTCAACGCCGACCAGGCCAGGCCGCTGGCCAGCACTCCGGCGCTCAGTGACAGCAGCATCACCCGCTGTATCCTTGGTGGCTCAACGGCCTGAACACGCCCCATCAACAGCATGGCGGTGCCGCAAAGCAGCGCCGGCAGAGCGGTAAAGGCGGAAGAGAAGGCGCTGCCCCAGGGGCTTGCGGCAAAGAGCCCGGGCCACAGCTCGCTCAGCACGCTCAACCCGCCCACCAGGCTGACGGACAGCCCCGCCACCAGCCACACCAGCCGCGCCTGGGCCGAGCCAACGCCGATCAGCAAACACAGTGCGACCAAGAGCACCACCACGCTGGTCGCCGGGGTGAGGGAAAGCGGCCAGTGCTGCAGCAGCGACGCCGGGAAGACGGCCAACAGCGGGGCATGCAGCCCCAACACCAACAACGAGACCCCGGCGAGCCGCGCCAGGCGCCTGGCGCCCTGTACCACCGCCAGCAACCCCACGCCGGCCAGCACCATCAGCGGCAGACTGACCTGCGCTGGTCGGATCTCGCCCGGCAGCTGCCAAGCCGCCAGACCGTTGATTCCCCCCATGGCGATGAGCAGAACCGGCACCAGGATCAACCAGGTATGCAGCGCTACCTGCCGAGTGTTGTGGGGCATGCGGCCACCTTCACGAAACGATCGTGAGCGCTATATCGGCCGCAGGCGGCGTTTCTTGAGCCGAGAGTCTTGAGCCGAAACCCTTAGACCTGGACCGGCGACGAAGCGCCCTATGCCTGAGACGGCAGCTCAGCGTAGACAATGCGGTTGCGCCCCTCGTGCTTGGCCCGGTAGAGCGCCTCGTCGGCACGCTTGAGCGCCTGCTCGGCCGGCTCGTTCAGTACCAGTTCCGTCACACCGATACTGGTGGTCACCGACACCGGGCGCTGCTCGTGATCCACGAAATCGTGAAGCTCCACCGCCCGACGGATGCGCTCGGCCACTTCCTGGGCGCGGATCCCATCGCTGCCCAACAGGATCACCACGAACTCTTCGCCGCCATAGCGCGCCGCGCAGTCCTGCTTGCGGGTCTGGCCGGTGAGGATATGCGCCAGCTGGCGCAGCACGGCGTCGCCCACCGAGTGGCCGTAGGTATCGTTGATCTGCTTGAAGTGATCGAGGTCGATCATCAGCACCGAACAGGGCACGCCATCCGGTGCCTGACCACCCTCCATCTCGCGCTGCCAGGCCTGGATCTTCGCCAGGTGGACCTCAAGGGCACCGCGGTTGAACAGCCCAGTGAGCGGATCATGGGTCGCCTGCCGATAGAGCCGCAGCAGCAGGCTGAGCTGGAAGTGGTTGGCCGCCAGCGACACCACCAGCAGGCTCGAAAGCAGCCAGAAGGCCTCCACTCCCCTGCCGGTCATCCAGCTGCCATCCAGCAGCTGCGAGAACATCAGCAGCCCCAGCATGGCGAGGCCGGCGAACAGCGACTCCAGGATGGTGAAGGGAAAAACGCTCAGCGAGGCGACCAGCAGGAAGGGAATGAAACCATAGCCCACCAGGTGATGAATCTCACCGGACGGCAGCATTACCAGCACCAGCACGTAGAAGGCCGCGGGCAGCGCCAGCAGCATGCCGGCGCACAGGCGAATGCGGCGGATCCGCTCGCGACTAAAAAGCGCCACCATCAGCACGCCCACCAGGCCGAGCATCAGCACCACCCTGCCGGCCAGAGTGTACCGCAGCAGCTCGGCGGGCAGCACCAGCGAATCCACCAGGATCCACAGCGGCGACAGCAGGCTGAAGATGATCCCCAGCGCCAGCACACGACTGCGCAGGTAGTAGGCGTGGGCGAAGGCGAAGTCGCGGGAATGGTGACGACTGGTCACCGTGTCACGCAGCGAACGCAAGCCGACGAAAAGGTCGCTGGACGGACCGGGCGGCTCAGCGATGTCGCCCGCTCGACGATCCTGCCGCTCGGCGGCAGGGCTTCCTTGCTGCACTCCAGATGGCATGGCATGGCCTATTCGCGTGGCGGGCGCCGCTCCCACAGCGGCGCCGGAAATACCGCCCCCATCCTCGGGCCGGCATCCCCCATGCTACCAGAGCGGCAGGCGGTGATTAGCCGGCAAAACTTGACCTGCGCCAAACTCGCAACAGTTTAGCGCTCAGCGGAGCCGCCGGATCGACTCGAAGCGGCCATCCGATGAAAAGCGCAGGCGAAAGACGCCGTGTACGCCCTCGCGGGTCACCACCCGGCGCAGCGCCTCGGCGGGAAAGATCACCCGGCGGCCATCCAGACTATGGGCATGCACCTGACCCACGCGCCCCTCGTAGTGGGCCAGGCAGGCCTCGGCGGAAAGCTTGATCACCACATCAATGGTCGGCATCGTCCGACTGTCTCAATCACCCTGGAGGATGTGGAGTATATCGCGGGTAGGCGGCCCTGCCAGGGTACGTCCTGGCGGTAGAGACCGTACAGACGCTGGTGCCCATCCTGGGCCATATGCCGCTGCAATGGGTCCGCTTCAAACCTCACTCCGATTCCGACACCACAGCCTGAAATACCGAAACAGACCTTGCGCGGATGGGGCGTACCCAAGCCATTCACAGCCGGGCCATACACACAAAGTCAACCTCAACTAACGACAAACGCATCCGGAAGCCCCGGCAAGGGTCACTCCATACCCTGCTGCAGAAGACGTACCCGTTCGTGGAAACGGCGCGCCTTGTCGATCGCCATAGCCTCACCCTCATCCAGCGTCAGGCGCGGCCCCTCCTTCTGCCCCTCGCTCTCCATCACCTCCTGCACCGCCTCGGGATGACGCTTGAGGAGGTGTTCGACGTTCAAGCGAATGCTGAAGAGCTCAAGCTCCAGAGCGGCCCGCTGCTCCTCGCGGCGGGCACGCTCGCGGGGATCGTTCGTCGCCTCGATGCGGACCGTCAGGGTATTGCTGATCAACGCCTGGGAAGCGCGCAGCTGAGGCATCACCTGATAGAGGAGTTCACGAAGGGTGATCTGAGGTTGACTAGATGGCATTCGACTTTCCTTATTGCGGTCACGTTAAGCATTTGCTGGGTGTAAGTGAGCTGATCGTTTTTATCTCGTTCGAGCAACAGATTTTGTACGTGAAGCACATCACCACGCATACCTAATATGACAAGCTGTGTCGTCAGTATGCAAAGGAGGCCGACAAATGAATGCCACTACCAGCCTCGAAGCAGCCAAGGCTGTTTTCCGCGCCACCCCCTTCCTGGCACACGTCCACTCCGAGGCAGAGTATCAGGAGGCGCTGGCAATGGTCAGCGAGCTGATTGACGACTTCGACAACAATGTCGCCCTCATAGAGCGCCTCACCGATGCCATCGAGGAGTGGGAGAACGCCTCCAAGGAATTCAGCGAGTTCAATGCCGGCGTTCAGCCCCAGGATGCGGTGGATATGCTCAGGTTCTTGATGGACCAGCACGGACTCGGTGTCGCAGACCTACCCGAAACCGGCAGCAAGTCGCTGGTTTCCAGGATTCTCAACCGCAGGGGCGCGACCTCACCCGCCGCCATATCGAGGCGCTCTCCAAGCGCTTTGGGGTCAGTCCCGCGCTCTTTTTCCAGTGAGCAAGCCAGCCGCGCCGGCGCTCATAGCACTGGCCATTGACGGAAGCGGTACCGCATAGGAAGGCCCGTCACACGCAGCGAGCCTGCCGGTCGCCCGAGGCGAGCCGCCTTAACCTTACGCAGCCTCAGAAACTCGTAGGTAAAGTGCATCTGGAGCAAGATCCGCCCCGTTGGGCCAGCAAACCACACCAAACTCATCAATACTAACCTGACCGAAGAAAACAGGATCTCGAAGCGGCTCGAACATAGGACCAAAAAGGCGATCCGCCAAGGAGACTTCTCCCTCTCGACCATCATCGAAGACCACACGAAGCCGATAGCCTGACAACGCCTCTACACGTACAACTCTATGCATTGCCTTCACTCCAATGGTGGTATCTTATTCAAAGGCTGATGCTGCTCGGCAAGGCACCAGTCTTCCAACAGCTCTTGGCGATGATCTACTGCCCACTCCAGCACCATCGCCAAAGCCCGTTTCGGCAACCTCCCTTCCATGACTTCCAGAGTCTGGATGGTAATAATTGCCTCATGCTCTCCATAGTAGGCGTGAAAATGCGGTGGATTGTGGTCGTCATAATACATGCGGATCAGGATGCCAAAGAAAGCTGATATCGTGGGCATGCATCCCTCTCTTTCTGTACACCATACCCAGCATTGTATCGCCGATGGCGTGTTTTACTCCACCCGCCGCTCAAAGACCTCCCTCGCTGCACGCATGCCTCTCAGATGCCGTGCCTGGCGGGCGGCGCAGCAGGCGGTAAGGCTGGCGGGCGTGCCCACCAAAAGTTGAGAGTGGGCTTTATGCCAGATCACGCAGCACTTCAGGGTGCTTTTCCGCCACTCGCAGCAGAGTACGTGCGGTTCCAGTGGGCTCACGGCGCCCCTGCTCCCAACCACGCAACGTACCTAGGCTTACATTCAGCAGGTCAGCAAACTCCTTCTGCGAAAGCCCCATCCGATGGCGCACCTCGGCTGCTTTCGGCACCTCTACCTGAGTCACGCGAGCCGCTTCGCCGCGCTTCATCTGGCGTACTGACTCCAGCAGCTTGTTACCCAGCTCTTCACCGGTCATGTCATCGGCGTCACGCATCGTCGAGCGCCTCCTTGATCTGCCTGAGGATATGGGCCGGGATGTCGCCCCGGACGGGCTTGGCATAGATCACCAGCAGCCAAATCTTCCCACTCGCCAAGCGGTTATAGTGAATCACTCGTACACCGCCGCGCTTACCGCTATTCTCTCGCTGCCAGCGCACCTTGCGGCAACCACCAGAGCCAGGAATCACACGACCTGCCTCAGGGTTCATCGCCAGCCACTCATAAAACTCGCCTCGTTCGTCCTCATCCCAGAGAGCGTCGGCATCCTTGGTGAATATTTCGGTTTCGGCGATGGTGTACATGCCCCATAGAGTACGTCATTGACGCATGCCAAACAACACGAACTCACACGCTTTCCAGCACGTTGACACCAAATGGTAGTGGTTACTCATCACCGCATAGGCGGCCACGTCGATGGCGAACACCCCAGCAAACTGATGCAGGCGGTCGGCGATCCAGCCGCGCCTGCTCATAGCACTACCCGCTGACGGAATCGGTACCGCACAGGAAGGCCCGGCGCACGCAGCGGTTAACGAGGTGATACCAAGGCGCAGTATCCTCGCCTGACATGCCGCATTGCGTTATATGCCGCGCCGCGTTATATTGAATGCAGGGCAATGCTGGACGCTACATGATCAAGAGCTTCAAGGACAAACAGACCGCCACCATCGCCAGCGGCCGGATGTCGCGCAGGCTGCCACAGGATATGCAGCGCAATGCCTTGAAGAAACTGCGCCAGCTAGAGGCTGCCGACAGTCTTGACGATCTGCGCATTCCACCCGGCAATCGACTGGAAGCTTTGCACGGCGATCGTGAAGGCCAGCACAGCATCCGCATCAACGACCAATGGCGACTGTGTTTCCGATTCGAAGACGGCAATGCCCATGATGTTGAAATCGTCGACTACCACTGAGGAGGCGACCATGACCGAAAGACTGCCCAACATCCACCCAGGCGAGATCCTCCTTGAGGACTTCATTGAGCCCATGGGGCTGACCAAGAATGCCTTGGCCACAGCCATCGGCGTACCGGCCACCCGTATCGGCCAGATCACCCGCGGCGAGCGCGCCATCACTGCCGATACCGATCTTCGCCTGTCTCGTTATTTCGGCACTAGCGAAGGCTACTGGCTGCGGCTGCAGAATGCCTACGACCTGGAGCAGGCCAAGCGCAAAGCACATTACGACGGCATCCGGCCGCACGCCGCCTAGCCTCTCTTCACCCGCCCACATGGCCGAGCACGATGGGCCCGACTCAGGCCGCCCGCTTTTCGAACACCTCCCGCGCCGCTCGCATGCCCCGCAGGTGGCGCGCCTGACGGGTGGCACAGCAGGCGCTGAGGCTTGCCGGCGTACCCACGGCGCTGCAGAACCGTTTGAGCAGCGTGGTCGAAGCGGCAATGAAGGCCTCGGGGTCGATATTCAGACGGTCGAGCAGCCGAGGCATCCGCTCCTCGATTAGCCCTCGCTTATCCGACCGCTGGCAGCGGCCGGTGGTCTCGACCAACTCGAGATACTCCTCGAAGCCGAACGGAATGGTGTTGGGTAGCTGCGCCCTGGCATCGAACGGCATCAGCGGCTGATGCGGCAAACTGTCGAACCACGCCACGGCGCCGGACACCTTGGGCAACGTCACCTGCTCCATTGCAACATGGGTATCGGCAGGCTGGGTGATTGACGCCTCGGCAACGGGCTGCGCGCCCAACCCGGTAAGCCGCTCGGCCACCGAGGTATGCTCGGATGTTTCGGGCGTCTCGGCGATACCGGCGCGAATAGGATTCAAATCGACATAGGCCATGGCGCTGAGGATCGCCGCCTCGTCGAGCAGCGCCTGGCTCTTGAAGCGCCCCTCCCAGAAGCGCCCCTTCGCGCCGTCCTCGGCGTTGGCCTGACGGGCGATAGATTCGTTAAGCACCCGCATAAACCAAGAGATATCGGCCAGCCGCTCACGATATTTCGCCGCCCACTGTGCCACGGCTTGGCTCACACCCGGCGACAGCCCCTCCCCGCCACTCTCCCGGTACTTCCGCACCACCAGCGGACCGGTGAACAGCGCCGCAGCACCTCGTCATCGCCCCGCTTGGCTGAAGTGCCCCCCCTGCAGAGGCGCAGCTCCGAGTGAAGCCGACCTCATAGGATCGCTACCAACTGAATCAACGCTTTTTCAGGATGCGGAACTCACGGTAGTTGATGTCATCATCGCAAAGGGCGCCCGTTGCCACTTCTTCGAAGCCGGCGGCGCCGATCTGCTTGACCTTGGCATCGAAATCCTGCTCGGTCATATTGGTACGCCGAATCCCCTGGCTTTCCAGCAGCAACAAGCCGCCATCACTTACCAATGAATGAAGGTGACGTCCAAACTCGGGCATCGGCAGGCCAATCCAGCGGTGAACCGCACAGGCGATCACCAGATCCGAAGCCTGCGGCTGACCCGCAATGAATGCCTCGAAGGTCATGGCCGCCAATTTCACGTTATCGATACCCAGGTGGCTGGCCACCGTATTGCCCACTTCGATACAGGTAGGGCTGATATCGAAGCCCATGCCATGGCCCAACTGGTCGGCCAGCTCCAGCAGCAGAAAACCGTGATTGCAACCGATGTCCAAGGCGCTGATGGTGTCTTTCTTTTGTTTGAGTTCAGCCAGGTGCTCACGCAAACCATAGGCATCCAGGCGAAGCTCGGTGGGTCGGCTGCCCGGCAAGGCCACGCGATCATAGCCCTGGTAAGGAAGATTGAAGTCACCGAAGCTGAACTGCAGGTCGTCCTGTGAGTAGCTTTTCCACTGGCGGCTCAGCAGGCCGTGAAGCCCCGCCCACCTCTGATGCGTTTCATCATCGCTATCCGCCAGCCAGGTGGTGAAACGCCGATATGCCAGCTCGGTCTCCAGTGAGTAAGGGCGAATACGGCTAACCTCGCGCAACATCGCCAGGCCTTCTTGTACCTGGCCCAGTTGGATGAGACTGGCGGCAAACTGGAGCCGCAGGCGGGCTTGCTGCATCTGGAGCCTGCCGTCAACGGTGCCGTCACTTTCCTGCGCCGCCTGCAGAGCCAGCGCCTGCTGGTGCTGTGCGATAGCATTGCTATCCCCCTCAAGTGCGGCCAGGCTAGCCGCCAGGCTGGCCACAACAGGGCTTTGTGAGGCGGAAGCCTGTTCCAAGACCTTCAGGCGGTTTTTTGCCTCCGCGAGTGCTTCCAGCGAAGGTTGGGCAAGCCGATAGTGCTCCAACTCGGCATGCTGACGCTCAATGAACGCCTGTAACCGCAGCTGACAGCCCGCCGGGTCGGCCTCCGGGAACGCCTGTAGCCGCGCTTCCGCTTCCTGCCAGCGACGGGCACGTAGCAGCGCTTCTATCAGTTGGATCTGGATATTGCGATCCTGGCCTTTCTTTTCACAGGCTTGGGTGAGCAGCGCTACGCCCTGATGGTGTTTGCCGGTCTGGGATACGTAGGTACCCAGCAGCGCCTTGAGCTCCGGCTGGTCGGGCTCCAGCTCTAGCAGTCGTCGAATCACTCCGATCATGCCCTGGGCATTGGCTTCTTTTTGTCGATCGATGAGCGCCTGGTAAAGCTCCACCAGGCGCTGTTGCCTGGCCACCTCTTCCAACGAGCCGGCCTCGGCCACCGCTTGGTATCCCTCGATCATCGGAGTCAGCTCCCCGATCAGCTGCTCCGCCAGGCCATCGAAGCGAGGATGCAGCTGGGTGGGGGCCTCCACGGAGCTGGCCGGGTCGAGCTGGCCCAGCAGGCGGCTGGCCTGCTCGCGCGCCTGGGCATCGGGCCGGTACTCCCCCAGCCCCAGGCTATGGTAGATATTGCCGGCCACATGGTCCGGGTCCTTTACCAAGTCGGAATACTCGACCAGCACAATCGGGTTGGGCAGCACGTTAGCCCAGTGCTGCATGGCCTTCTCGTAGGTGGCGATATACTCGCCCAGGGTGCGCAGATCATAGCTGTGCTTGTTGCCGGTATCGTACTTGGTGAAGTAGGCGGCCATGCCCAGATCGAGCAGGCCGCGCATGCAGAAGATGATCGGGGTCTTGGGGAACATCAGCCCCAGTATGCCCAGCATGAAGATGGCATCGGGGTGGGTATTGGTAACCATCCCCCCCCGGTGCCCGATTCGGCCCAGGTAACCGTGACGCAGCTCGGGCATGTCTTCCGGGGTCAGGGCCTCAATGAAGCCGTTAAGGGTTTCATAGGCGCCGGCGGCCTCACGCACCTGGTCCATGAAGTCGAAACGCTCGCCGCCCTTGTCGATCTCCGGATGTTCGGCCAGCAGGGATTCCACCAGACTCTTGCCCGACCTGGACGGCCCGACGATGAACACCTCCGGCATCAAGTCGCTTTGCGCCTCGGCAAAGCGCTGAAACAGCCCGGCGGGGTAAGTCGCCACGATATGGCGCAGCAGTTTCTCCCAGGGCAAGGCATTCGTGGGCGCGATGGGCCAGTAGCAGCGATTGCCCTCGTGAAAATAAACAAAGGCCTCTTGAAGCTTGCCCTCGCCGAGCCGGCGGCCACCCAACGCGAATAGCGCATCGGCCCGCTCTTCAGTTTCCGCCTCGGGATTCTGAGCGATGGTTTCCAGCAGGTCCCAATGCGCCTGGCTAAGGGGAACATAGCGAGACAGCGCCTTCAGCGACTTGGCCGTGGCCGGTGCCACCTCGCTGCAGCGACGAAACAGCGCGATAGCGTCCTCGACTCGCCTACTGGCCAGCAGTGCCGTGGCCTTCAGGTAGAGCAGGTCGAAGCGCTCCGGCGCCCTATCAAGAGCCCGCTCGAGAAGCGTCAAGGCTTGCGGGTAATCGTTACCGTAAAGATGGGCCTGGGCGATGCTGCCCAGGAGCTCGACACTCTCGGGCATCTCCGCCGCCGCCGCTTCAAGATGCGGCAGCGCATGGCGATAGGCCTTGAGGCGCATCAGCGCCAGGCCGACACGCCGCCGCTCCTGGGCCGTCTCGGGCTGCTGGGCGAGCAATGCCTGGACCTGCCGCTGGCGATCATCGGCCAGCAGATCCTCTTCCTTGACGGCCTTGGCTGGCGTTTCTGCTTGCTGCTGTAGCCCAGCCGGCTTTCGCACCGTCGCCTGGCCCCTGCCCCGCTGTGTCTTTTTCTTCCGCGCCATGCTTCCTCCGGAGAGTACAAGAACTCGATTAACCCTGCCCTATTACACACCAGGCTCGCCTTCCCCAAAGAAAGAAAAAGGCCGCCCTGGCGGCGGCCTTTCTGTCCATGCGGAGGTTGCCGGCTGATTAGCCCAGCAGCGAGAGCACGCTCTGCGGGGTCTGGTTGGCCTGGGCCAGCATGGAGGTACCGGCCTGCTGCAGGATATTAGCGCGGGTCATATTGGAGACCTCCACCGCGTAGTCGGCATCCTCGATACGCGAGCGCGCCTCGGTGAGGTTGGTGATATTGGTGGTCAGGTTCTCCACCACCGAGTCGAAGCGGTTCAGGGTCGCACCCAGGGTCGCCCGCTCATCGTCGACTGTCTGCAGGGCATCATCGATCGCATCGATGGCAGCTTGAGCAGTGGAAAAGTCATTCACATCAAGCCCATTAACACTAAGCGCTGTCGCATCGACGTTGACGGTGTTGACGGTGATATCATCCACACCGGTAGTCGTATTGGCGCCAACCTGAATATTCAGGGTCGCACTGGCGTTAAGCAGATCGGTGCCGTTGAAAGTAGTCGCACCAGCAACACGAGTAATTTCTGCAATGCGCTCATCAAGCTCCAGCTTGATGGAGGCACGGTCCTCGTCGGAGAGGGTATCGTTGGCGCCCTGCACCGCCAGCTCGCGCATACGCTGCAGGTTGTCGCTGATCTGGTTCAGGCCGCCTTCCATGGTCTGCACCAGGGAGATGCCGTCGCTGGCATTGCGCTGCGCCTGGCCCATGCCGGTAATCTGGGCGGTCATGCGGTTGGCGATGGCCTGGCCGGCGGCGTCGTCGGCGGCGCTGTTGATGCGCATACCGGAGGAGAGACGCTCCTGGGCCTTGGCGAGCATGGCCTGAGAGCTTTTCAGGTTGTTCTGGCCGATCAGAGCGGTGATGTTGGTATTGATCACGGACATGGTGTCATTCCTTCTTGCGTAGGGGGCTCCATTGACGGGCCCACTGAACCTGGCTTTCGGCCCAGCATCTCGGGCCTGTCTCAACGGCGCCGTTGGCCGTTACCTTCTATAACGGCCATCGAGCGGAAAGCTTTAGGGTAAGATCGAAAAAATCTCGGATCACCTTGACGCCGGCATACGGCATATAAACGGCCTCGCCCCCGGCCAGTGGCCGGGGGCGAGCACCGAATAGCGGGCGAGGCATTACTTCCGCTGGTTATTCATCTGCGCCAGCATATCCAACTGCTGCCCCAGGTAGGCGCTGGTGGCGTTCATCCGCGCCATCATGCCATCCAACTGGCCGAACTGGCGACGGTAGCGTTCGATGGTACGCTCGATACTCTGCTCCATACGCTCGAAGCGAGTTTCCAGGCTTTTGACACGGTTCTCGGACCCTTCGATGGAGCTCTTGACCAGGCCAGTGTCACCGAGAATCTGCCCCAGAGTGACATCCAGGCGCCCGGCCATGCCACTCTCCTTATCGGCGCCGGCGAAGAAGTCGGCCAGGGCCTGGGAATTGTTGGCGACGGCGTCATCCAGCTTGGCCTCGTCCAGCTCCAAGCGACCGTTGGGGCGCAGGGAGATACCGAAGTCCAGCAGCATCCTGAACTCCCCCCCCTCCACAAGGGCGCCCAGATCACGGCTGAGGCGGGTCTCGATGGTGCGCACGGCGCGGTTACCGACCAGTTCACCGGCGGTTTCCGCATCGCCGGTTACATTGGTCATGCGCCCCACGGTGGATTTCATCTCGTTATACGCGGAGACGAATTCCTGCACGGCCTCCTTTAGGGTTTCGCTGTCCTGCTCGACCACTACGGTAGCCGTCTTGCCTTGGGCGGCGCTATCCAGCTCCAAGGTGATACCCTGAATGGCACCTTCCACTCGATTGCTGGCGCTGGTGATAGAGATCCCGTTGATCTCCAGCAAGGCATCACGGCCCGCCACTTGACTGTCAGTGTCTTCCACCACACCAACGTTGTCGAAGGTGATACCGGTGATGCTGGCGGCCTCGCCGGTTTCGGTGGAGTTGAGCACCAGGCGATAGCCGTTCTCGCTGCCATCGTTGATGATCGAGGCGCGCACGCCGCTATCGCCCTGGGCGTTGATGGCATCGCGGATATCGACAAGGGTGTCGCCTTCGGCAAGGTTGATCGGGTCGAGCGCCTGCCCGCCAACCTCCAGGGTCACACTGCCACCACCCACCCCCACCAAGGGATCATCGCTGCCAGCCACGCCCTCGGTCGCCAGGCTGCCCGCTCTGGCGGTATGGGTCACGCTGACTTCATAGCGCCCGGCGCTGGCTCCGTCGCCGGCGCTGGCCGTGACGCCTTCACCGCGCACGCTGGTGGAAAGACTGCTGAAAAGCTCAGCATCGTTAAGCTTGGCCACGGCACTCTGGAACTTGTCCAAGCCGGACTGCAGGCGACCAAAGGCCGAGATCTTGGCCTGCTCCTGGGTCTTCTGAGTCACGATGGGCTGCAACTTCTGACGCTCGGCGGCGTTCAGCTGATTGAGCAAGCCAGTCAGATCGAGGCCGGAGCCCACCCCTAGGGCTGAGATTGCCATACGATTTCTCCATGCTTGCCGCATGACATAGGTGCGGCTCTGCTAAGTCTATCGACCCTACACGGAAAAACTTTAGCTCCAAGCAAACAGGCCAGGAATTCCCGTGACTGGCGGCTCACCGGCGCCATGCCATCGGCAGCGGCACCACATTACCCCATGCTATCACCTCCAGCTGACCCTCCGAGCTGGCTAAGTTGCTGAGTGAGAAAGGCACTGGTCTGGTTCATCTCGGCCATCATGCTATCAAGCTGGCCGAACTGGGTGCGGTAGCGGTCGATGGTCTGCTCGATCCGCTGCTCGGTCAGCTCATAGCGGTCATTGAGGCTATCGATACGGTTCTCTGCGCCGCTGATGGAGCGCTCCAGGGCACCGTTCTGGTCCAGCAGTTGCCCGGCGGTGACACTCAGGCGACCCGCCAGGCCGCCTTCCTCGCTATCGCCGGTAAAGAAACCGGCCACCGAGTCGGGGTCGTCGGCCAACGCGGTATCGAGCTGCTCAGCGTCAAGATTCAGGGTGCCATCCACCGCCAGGGAGAGGCCCATGTCGGAAAGCAGATGCTGCTCGCCATCCACGCTCACCCCGGCCGCCAGGTCGCTGCGCAGGCTGGACTCGAGCATGCGCACGGCGCTGTCGCCGATCAGCGCGCCGGGCTCACCCTCTGCCCCGTTGAAGGCCGTCAGGCGCCCAGTGGTATCTCTTAGCTCGTTATAGGCGTCCACAAAATCTGTCACGGCCTCGTGGATGCTGTCGTCATCACGGGTCACAGTGACCGTGCTGCTGCCTTGCTGCTGAAGGTCCAGCGTTACCCCCTGGATCGCACCCTCCACCTGGTTGGTCGTGCTGGTGATGGCAATGCCGTTGACCTCCAGGTTGGCATCCTGACCGGCCTGGGTGACGGTAGCATCGCTCAGGGTGGCTTGATCGGCGACGGCGTCAAAGTTGGTGCCAGTGATACTGGCCTGCTCGCCGGTTTCCTCCGACATCAGCGCCAGCCGGTAGCCCTCGCCATCGTTGATGACGGAGGCGCTCACCGCCGCCTCTGGATCGGCGTTCACCGCATCGCGGATGTCCTCAAGGGTGCTGTCGGCGGCGATGTTGACTGTGGTGTTGAGTGCGGCGTCCTCGAAGGTGAGGTCGAGGTCGGTGGCGCCGCTGCTGATCTCGGCGCTGGGGTCGTCCACTCGCTGAGTGGCCAGGCTGCCGGCAGCGGCCAGTTGATCGACCGTGACACCGTACTCCCCCGGGGCCGCCTCATTGTCGGCCGCTGCTTGCACGGCGCTTCCGGTCACTTCGGCATTGCGCCCCTCGAATAGCGAGGGGTCGTTGAGCCTGTTCGCCGCACTCTCAAAACCGGACAGGGCTCCCTGGGTTTCCCCGTAGGCGGATATCTGCACCTGCTGTTCTTGACGCTGCTGTTCGATCGGCTCGAGTTTGGCGCGCTCAGCCTGCTGGAGCTGGCCAAGCAGGCCGTTGAGGTCGAGGCCGGAGCCGATGCCGAGGGAGGTGATGCTAGCCATAAAAACTGCCTGTGGCCGGTGAGTTTGGTCGCTCGCTCTACCACACATCGGCGGATGAGTGCGGGACTTTAGGGCTCAAGCTTTTCCACCTCGAACGCCACGATCTGGCGCTGCTGGAGGGAGCACTCTACGCCGACCAGGTGGATCGGCTTGCCCATGCATCGAAGGCGACAGCACCATGCTCCGTCGCCTCTGCGGATCACCCAGCGTGAATCGCCCCGGGTGTCTAGAATACCCGGGGCGATTCATCACGCCACTCTGCGATAAGCTTTCTATTTGCCTCAGGCCGGCTGAGTCTCGCGATTGTGGTGGGGCAGACGCTGGAGGTCTGAAGTTGCAGTCGTCGCAGTCCTGTCGCTGAGGGTAAAGCCACCCACCGCTTCGGCGAGCCGCTCGGCCTGGTCCTTGAGCTGTTCGGCGGCGGCGGTACTCTCTTCCACCAGGGCGGCGTTCTGCTGGGTCACGCGGTCCAACTCGGCCACCGCCAGGTTGACCTGGCCGATGCCATCGCTCTGCTCGCCGGTGGCGGCGCTGATCTCGCCGAGTACGTCGGCCACGCGATTGACGCGCTCCACCAGGCTCTGCAGGGTCTCGCCGGTCTTATGCACCAGGGTGGTACCGGCCTCGACCTTGGCTTCAGAGCGGTCGATCAGCTCGCGGATCTCCCGCGAGGCATCGGCGGAGCGGGTGGCCAGCTGGCGCACCTCGTTGGCCACCACGGCAAAGCCTCTGCCCTGCTCACCGGCCCGGGCAGCCTCCACCGAGGCGTTGAGCGCCAGCAGGTTGGTCTGGAACGCGATGCCGTCCATGACCTTGACGATGGCGGCGATCTGCCCGGAGGCGTCACGGATCTCATCCATGGTGCTGACCACCTGCCGCATTTCCTCGCCGCTCTGGGAAGCCACCTCTGCAGCGGACTGGGAGAGGCCGTTGGCCTCGCGGGCGGATTCGGCGGTATGCCCCACGGTGCTGCTGATCTGCTCTACGGAGGCGGAGGTCTCTTGCAGGCTGGAGGCGGCATTCTCGGTGCGCCGCGAGAGATCCTGGTTACCCAGGGTGATCTCACCGGAGGCCAGGCGGACCTGTTCACTGCTGTCGCGGATGGTGCGCATCACGCCCTCCATGCGCGACACGAACTGGTTGAAGGCGGTGGCGATCTGGGCCACTTCGTCGCTGCCACCTTCCGGCAGGCGGCGAGTGAGATCGCCTTCTCCGCTGGCGATGTCGACCATGGCATCACGCGCCGTCTTGAGGCGGCGGAACATCACGCGCAGCAGGGCGCCAAGCACCAGTGCCGCTGCGCCGGCTACGACCAGCAGCGTCACCGCCGAGGTGCCCAGTACGGCGCGCAGCCCGGCGGTGGCCTCCGCATCGTCCAGCGCCACCACCAGCTGCCAGTCGGTGCCGGCAATAGCGGCGCTGCGCAGGCGCTTGGCATCGCCCGCCAAGGCCACGGGCATGGGTTGGCTGGCGCCAGCCAGCTCAGCAAGGCGCGCGGCATCCAGCGATGGCGCCAGCTCAGTGGTGGAGGCCAGGCTCATGTTCGGGTCGGGATGGGCCACCAGGGCGCCGTCCGCGGTGGCAAGAAAGGCAAGACTCGACGGCGTGGGCGCAATCTCGGTCACGATATCGATAACGTCGGTGATGACGATATCGCCACCGGCGACGGCACTCAGCTGGCCGTTGCGATAGAAAGGCGTGGCGATGGTGACCACCAGGTTGCCGGTGTTGGCATCTTCATAGGGAGCGGTGACGATGGTCTGCTCGGCCTCGACGGCGGCCCGGTACCAGGGGCGCTCGCGGGGGTCGAAGTCATCGCCGGGCTCCCAGCCGTCGGAAAAGATGGTGCCGCCATCGCGCGGGTCGCCGAGATACACGGCCAGAAATCCGCCCGCCTCGTCAACGAGCAGCAGGTCGTCGAGGGAGTCGTCGATATTGTCGCCCACGCGCAGCGCCTCCATCATGGCAATGCGCGGGGCAAACCATTCACTGATGGCCTTGGCGTTGCCTTGAGACACGGCGCTGAGATTGCGCGCTATCTGGTCGTCATTATGGGAACGTACCGTCAGATAGTTGGCCAGCGCATTGGCCAACAGCGCCAGCACGATGACCACCAGGGTGGTCAGCAGGATACGGAGTCGTAGGGAGGAAAGCATGGATATCGCTCACGGTCGTTGTCGTCATGGGCAGTGCCGGCACGCGGGTGCCACGTGCGGCGCTTGTGAGCGTTATCGTCCACCGAGGCGGCAACTTGAAGAAAAACTTCCTACTCGATCAGCTTCCGATCAGAGGGCTGGCCTGCCATGCGGCTGAAAAACACATAGCTCAGATCAAGCCGGCAAGGCATCTTCCTGTCGTGCCAACCCCTGCCATTCGCTGCGCCGCGGCCACTCGGCCAGCCAGGCGGGAAGCGCCGCGGCGGGCATGGGGCGGGCGATGCCGAAGCCCTGGGCCAGGCGGCAGCCCAGCTCCAGCAGCTCGGTGGCATGCTCGAGACTTTCCACGCCCTCGGCCAGCAGGTCGCGGTTAAAGCGCTTAGCCATGTAGATAACGCTCTCGACGATGGCGCGGTCGCTTTCGTCACTGAGCATGTCGCGCACGAAGCTCTTGTCGACCTTGATCAGATCCACCGGCAGCTGGCGCAGGTAGGTGAGCGAGGAGAAGCCGGTGCCGAAGTCGTCGATGGCCACTTGCACGCCCATGGCCTGGCAGTGGGAGATCACCTTCAGAGCCGCGGCGATGTCCTGCATGGCGGCGGTTTCCACCACCTCGAGCTTGAGCCGTGAGGGCCCCACCGCGGGCTTGGTGGCCAGCAGCCCCGAGAGCCTGGTGACGAAATCGGGCGCAAGCAGGTGGGCGGGACTGATATTGACACTGACCGGGAGATCCCCGCCCTCCCCCTGCCAGCACGCCAGCTGCTCCAGCACCGTCTTGAGCACCCATTCGCCGAGCACGGCCTCCAGCCAGGTGCCTTCGATCAGCGGCAGGAACTCGGCCGGCGAGAGCAGCCCCTTATCGGGGTGCTGCCAGCGCACCAGCGCCTCGAAGCCCACCACCGAGGCGGTGGCCATGTCGATCTGCGGCTGGTAGTGCAGGCAGAGTTCATCGCGCTGTATCGCCTGCTCGATCCGCCGGCGCTGGAGCTGGCAGCGCTGCAGTCGCCGGTCCTGCCCCGGATCGAAACGCGTGAGGGTGTTGCGCCCGTTCTGCTTGGCGCGATACATCGCCTGCTGGGCGTGGCGCAGTAGTACATCGGCCTCCACCTCATCCAGGGGAAAGCTCGCCAACCCAAGGCTCGCCGTCACGCTGACCGTGCGCCCGCCCAGCCGGAAGGGCTGGCGGATCGCCTCGAGCAGCGCCTCGAAAGCCGCATTGTCGGCCGCGTCGTGCATCAGCAGGACGAACTCGTCGCCCCCGGTGCGCACGATCAGGTCTTCATGGCCAAGCTGACGGTTGATGCGGCGGGTCAGCGCCAACATCAGACGGTCGGCCAGCACAGTGCCCAGGCGCTCGTTGACGACCTTGAAGTGGTCCACGTCCAGGGCGCAGACGGTGAGGGTGCCGTCGCGGCGGCTGGCCAGCGCCAGGGCGTCCTCGAGCCGGTGGGCGAGCTGGGCGCGGCGCGAGGCCCCGCGATATTCGTCGATATAGCGTGGGAGATCGGACTGGCACAGGTCGAGAGGCGTGATCGATTCTTCCGTCGTCTCTGGCTCCGGGTCGACCTCCACCCGGTTGCGGCCGCGCCGCTTGGCCCGGTAGAGCGCGGCATCGGCGCGTCGGATCAGGTCTCGTGCCGTGTCGCCGGCCTGGTAGGCGGCCAGCCCGAGGCTGATGGTCACGCCCGGGCCGGGCATGACGGCGGCGGCCACGTCGGCGCGCAGCCGCTCGGCCAGCTGGCAGGCGCCCTCCAGGGGTGTCTCGGGCAGCAGCAGGGTGAACTCCTCCCCGCCCCAGCGCGCCAGCAGATCGGTCTTGCGCAGGCGTTTCTGCACCAGCTCGGTGAGCGCATGCAGGATCGCATCGCCGACATCGTGACCGTGATTGTCGTTGACCGCCTTGAAGTGGTCGATATCCAAGAACATCATCGACAGTTCCGCACCGCTCTCCTGCGCCCCCCTGACCGAGGTGATCAGGGCGCGATCGAAGGTACGGCGGTTGGCGGCGCCGGTGAGATGGTCGCGGCTTGCCTCCTGGGTCAGGGTAAACTCGACCCGCTTGCGCTCGGCGATGTCGTGGAACACCGACACGTAGTGGCGCACCTGGCCATCATCGCCCTTCACGGCGGTGATCGACTGCCACACCGGGTAGATCTCGCCGTGCTTGTTGCGATTCCAGATCTCACCCTGCCAGTGGCCCTGCTGGTGCAGCGCGCCCCACAGGCGCGTGTAGAAATCCGGGCCGTGGCGGCCGGACTTGAACATCCGCGGGGTGTTGCCCAAGACCTCCTCGGCACTGAAACCGGTGATCCGGCTGAACGCCCGGTTGACGCGCCGAATGCGCATACTCCGATCGGTGATGATGGTGGCCTGACCGGTCTCGAAGGCCGCGGCCATCAGGCGCAGCTGGTCCTTCTGGCTCATCGCCTCGACGTCGATGCTCTGGCCTTCGGCGCGACGCTGCACAGCCGCTGACTCGCCCTGGTAATCCGCTTGCTCCTTACCCATCACCCGATTCCTTTTCACGACTGATTGCAGCCTCGGCGGTACATCTCCCGACATCTCTGGCCACCAAGCCTCTCACAAGTAGATAAAGCGATCACCCGACCTTGACCAGGCATCTTTCCATAAAACTTCATAAAGTGTCGTCAATATTGATATATGTCAACACTTTGAACCGCTCTGTGTACAGCTATTGTACAGTACGAGCCTCACTATAATTGGTGCCCACGTTTGCTGCAACGTCCCCTTGCAGTGACCTTCACTGATCTCGTATCTCCTCACATGCAATGAGAAGCCGACTAAATCGACACAGGCGATCGCATTGTCCAAGTTCGATACAGCTCAAGGGGGCGTGCTGCCGAGGAGCTATGATCCGGGCGACCAAGCGTGAGGAAGGGGACAGCTGCTGGCGACACGGCCGCAGACAGCGAGTGTGGCCAGCGGATCAGGGAAGCAGGAGCAGCAAGACGGCGCCCGCTCACTGGGCGTGGATGATCACCTCGACCCGGCGGTTCTGGGCGCGCCCTTCGGCGGTGTCATTATCGGCCAGCGGACGGGTGTCGGCCAGGCCCACGGCGCGCAGGCGACTGGTCGCCACACCGGCCCGCTCCAGGGCGTGGACGATGGCGATGGCGCGGGCGCTGGAGAGCACCCAGTTGGAGGGGAATTCCGGAGTCTGGATGGGACGGCTGTCGGTATGGCCTTCCACCGCCACCTCGCCGTCGTGGCGCTGGATGAGCTCCACCAGGCGCCCCACCAGCGCCTCGCCCTGCTCGGTGAGGTCGGCCTCGGCGGTGGGAAACAGCCACTGGTCCTCTACCTGCAGCTTGATGCCTTCGGCGACCCGGGAGACGGCGACGCCTTCCAGATCGGGCAGATAGGGCGACTCGGCGACCCGCTCGTCGAGCGCCTCGGCGGAGGCCACCGCCTCCGGTGACAGTTCGCGGGTGCGGGCCGGTGGTCGGTCGGTGAGCACCAGCATGTAGTCGGCCAGCGGCGAGGGCAGCGACTGATCGGTCTGCAGCACCGCCTGGGGCAGCGCGATCCGCATCGGCACGCGCTCTTCGAGAGGCGGCCTGTCCGCTCCAGATGCCAGGGCGACGGTGGGCAGCGGGCGGGCCAACAGCGGCGGCACGCGGGGCTGCGCGGGACGCGGCGGCCGCCCGGCCACCCCCAGGGCGGCGGAGACCGCCGCCGGGCTCAGCCTGCCGGCGACAGCGGCAGGATAGCCGGGCTCCTGCGGCCTGGCGGCCAGGGCGCGCTGGAGCGCCGGCGGCAGCGGCACCACCCCGGGGCTGGCTAGCGGTTCGACCGGCGACGGCGCCTCATCGGTACCGCCGCCGGCGAAAGAGAGCGTAAAAATCAACACCAGCAGCGCCACCAGCAGGGTCATCACGTCCAGATAGCCGATCATCCAGGCGCTGTCCTGGTCATGGTCGTGATGGGGCGGCGTGAGCGATTCGTGGCGCATGGGGCCACGATGGTCACGGGTGCCGCTGGCGGTGGGTCGGATCATGGAGGGCCGTCGAGTGGAAAAAGCCGCCGCCTAGCCTACTCGCAGTAGGGCTTTGGTGAAACCGCGAAAAGCGCGCCCTTGCGGGCGCTGCTTGTCGCAGCCACCCCGCGCTCAGACCGGTTGTTGAACGCTGTCTTGGCAGCTCGCCAGGTAGCGCTGCGAAAACGCGCCAGCGTCAACCGGCCGACCCAGCAGGAAGCCCTGCAGCAGGTCGACCCGGTAGCGCGCCAGCGCCAGGCGCTGGGACTCGGTCTCCACGCCCTCAGCCACGACCCGAAGCCCCAGCTCTCGGGCCATGCCGGTCACCGCGGCGACGATGGCGGCGCTGCCACGGCGCGCCACCTCCAGACGCTGGACGAAGCGGCGGTCGATCTTCAGGGTGGTCACCGGCAGCTCCTGCAGGTAGCTCAATGAGGAGTAGCCGGTGCCGAAGTCGTCGATGGCGATATCGCAGCCGAGATCGCGCAGCCCCTGGAGGATCGTCGCCGCCTGCTGCGGCTTGTCGAGCAGGGTGCTTTCGGTGAGCTCGAAGCCCACCAGTCCGGGCGGCAGCCGGTAGTGGGTGAGCAGCTCGGCCACCCGGCCGGACAGATCCTTCTGCCAGAACTGGCGGGCGGAGAGGTTGATGGCCACCGGCACCGGGGCAAGCCCCGCCCGGCGCCACTCGGCAAGCTGGCCACACACCTGCTCGAGGATGCGATCGCCCAGTGCGCCCATCAGCCCGGCACGCTCGGCCAGGGGGATGCAGTCGCCGGGGGCAATGGCCCCCAGCACCGGATGGTGCCAGCGTAGCAGCGCCTCAGCGCCGCGCGGCGTGTCGCTGCCAGGGGCGAACAGCGGCTGATAGTGGACCGCCAGGCCTTCGCCGGTCTCCACGGTGTTGCGCAGCGCGGTCTCGAGGATCAGCTGGTGGCTGTCCTGGTCGTTCATTTCCGCCCGATAGAGGCGATAGGCGTTGCGCCCCTCCTGCTTGGCGCGATACATGGCCATGTCGGCGCAGTGGATCAGCGCCTCGGCGCCATCGGCATCGTCGGGGTAGAGGCTGATGCCCAGGCTGCAGCCGATGCGAAACGTCTGGTCGCCCAGCAGGCAGGGCTCGCTGACCGCCTCGATCAGACGCCGGGCGATGCGGGTGACCTCCTCCACCGCCTCGAGGTCGGGGAGCAGGATCAAAAACTCGTCGCCGCCCAGTCGCGCCAGGGTGTCGTCTTCGCGCAGCCGGTGCTGCAGTCGCTCGGCGACCAGCACCAGCAGCTCGTCGCCAACGCCATGCCCCAGGCTGTCGTTGACCTGCTTGAAGTGGTCGAGGTCGAGAAACAGCACCGCCAGCCGGTTGCCGTTGCGATGGGCGTGACGGATCGCCAGCGCCAGGCGATCTTCCAGCAGGCGCCGATTGGGCAGCCGCGTCAGCGGATCATAGTAGGCCAGCTTGCGAATGCGCTCTTCGTTCTCGCGGATATGGGTGATGTCATTGAACAGCGCCGCGTAGTGAGTCACCGTGCCCTCGTCGTCGGTGATCGCGGTGATGGTCAGCAGCTCCAGGTAGAGCTCGCCGCTCTTGCGCCGATTCCAGATCTCACCGCGCCAGTAGCCGGAGCGATCGAGCGCCTCCTGCATCTGGCGATAGAAGGCGCCGTCGTGGCGGCCCGAAGAGAGAATCGCCGGGGTCTTGCCCAGCGCCTCCTCCAGGGTGAAGCCGGTCATGTGGGTGAAAGCGGGGTTGACGAACTCAATGCGGCTGTCGGCGTCGGTGATGATGATGCCTTCCAGCGAGGAGTCGATAACCCGCTCGGCCAGCTGCAGGTTCTGGCGGGACTGGGCCAGGGCCTGGTCGCGCTGCTCCAGGGCGGCGCGCAGGTCCTGCATATAGAGGTGCTCGGCGCCGGCCAGCATGTCGCGAAAGCCGAGCAAGCCCACCACGCCCCCGTCGTCGTCGAGCACCGCCAGATGGCGCACCTGCTTGCCCAGCAGGCGGTCGCGGGCCGAAATCAGGGTGTCGTGCTGGTGCACGGTGAGCAGCGGCCGGCTGGCCAGCTCGGTGACCGGGGTGTCGCCGGGATAGCGGGCCACGCAGCGCACCAGGTCGCGCTCGGTGAGAATACCCAGCCCCTCCCGCTCGCACTGCACCACGGCGGCATCGCAGCCGGACTGGCGCATGCGCCCCGCGGCCTGGGAGAGCAGCTGGTCGCCCTCCAACAGCAGCGGGCATTGGCGCATGGCGCCCTGCACTTCGCGCAGGCGCAGATAAGGCTCCAGCCCCTGGTTCAGCGCCACGTCGGTCTGGGTGATGATGCCGACCGGGGTGTCGTCGGCGTCGACCACCAGGAAGTGGCGGCGGCGCTCGGCGCTGAAGCGCAGCGCCGCCTCGCCGACCGGGGTGGCGGCCGGCAGGCTCGCCACCGGCCGACTCATCGCCTCGCGGATCGGCCGGCGCACGGCCTCGGGGTCGGCAAAGTTCACCGCCAGGGCGTCGTGCTCGGTCCAGATCCCCAGCGGCTGGCCCGCCTTGATCACCAGGATCGAGCTGCACTGCCTATCGGCCATCCGCTCCGCTGCGACAAACAGCGGGGTATCGGGCTCGCAGGTCAGAAGCCCGGTTTGCATGATGCGCTCGATGGGAAGCTCGTGACTCATGGGGCCTCGCTGGCAGCAGGAAACAAGGGGCTAGGTAGCTGATACAGATCAAGACCGCTGATCCTAGCGCAGAACGGCAAGGATTGCTGCAGCCCACCGAGTGCCGATCGAACGCACAGGGCGGCGACGCTCGCCGGGCGCCCGCGGTCTTCGAAGCGGGGTCGGATTTGACGAGCGATGGTTCGATACTAATAGGGAGCGAATGTGTCTCCGCCGGCCGAGATGACACGCTAGTGAAGGAAGCCGGCGCCAACCATGATGCATATCAACTTTTATGCATATCCACGCTTATTCAACTTGTGCCCGAGACGAAGACGCGACAGAAGGATGCCAATCGAAGCTTACCTAGGAAAAGCCCGACTACCACGCCCGGAAATTTGATGTGCATCAAATTAGCCGCCAACACCGCGAAAACCGCTAAAGCCAACGCATAGCACGGCCGACAAGAGCATCAGCTGCCACGCGCTCGTCGTGGCACCCTCGCACCACCCAGGGGAGACACTCCCGATGACCCGACTGCTCCACCGTATCAACATGGGCTGGAAGTTCCTGCTTGCCCTGTCGCTACCGCTGATGGCCATGACCTGGTTCGCCGCCTCCGGCGTGCTCGAACGCCAGCAACTGGCAACTAACATGGCCGATCTGGAGGAGATGACCCGCATCTCCCAGCGGGCCGGCAACCTGATCCATGAACTGCAGCGCGAACGCGGGATGACGGCGGGCTTCCTGAGCAGCGAGGGCGCGAGTTTCGGCGACAGCCTGCCGGATCAGCGGCGCGCCACCGACGCCCGGCTTGAGACCTTCCGGCAGTACCTGAATAACGTCGACCTGGTAGCCCTGGACGCCCGACTGGCGGCGCGTATCGACGATACCCTTAGCCAGCTGGCCGCCACTGGGGCGCTGCGCCAGCGCATCGACGGCCTGGAGATCCCCACCGGCGAGGCCATCGCCCACTACACCGAGATCAACAACGACCTGATCACGGTGATCGGCCGCATGACCCTGGCCACCGAGGAGGCCAGCGTCTCCAGCCGACTGACCGCCTACTACAGCCTGCTGCAGGCCAAGGAGCTGGCCGGGATCGAGCGGGCAGTGCTCTCCGGCGCCTTCAGCGCCGACGCCATGACCCCCGCCACCTACCAGCGCCTGCTGACGCTGGTCGGCCAGGAGACGGCCTATCACGAAGCCTTCGACACCCTGGCCACCCCCGCCATGCGCGAGCGACTGCGCCAGGTTGCCGAAAGCCCCGAGGTCGCGAGGGTCGAGCCGCTACGCGGGACCGCCATCGCGCTGGGTACCGAAGGCGGCTACGGGGTGGACGCCCAGCAGTGGTTCGACTGGCAGACCGACAAGATCGACCTGCTCAAGGAGGTGGAGGACGCGGTGGCCGAGGATGTACTGGCCACGGCGGTGAGCCTGCGCAGCAGCGCCTTCGGCGACCTGATTCGCCATCTGCTGGTGGCGGGCCTGGCCGCGGGCCTGGCGGTCCTGCTGGCCGCGATCATCGTGCGCAGCATCGTGCTGCCGCTGCGCCGCACGCTCAAGGCGATCAAGAACAGCAGCGGCGATCTCACCCTGCGCCTGGATGCACCGGGCAGCGACGAGCTCGCCCAGCTCTACCGCGCCTTCAACGAATCCTCCGCCAACTCGGAGCTGCTGGTCTCCAACATCAAGCAGGGCGCCATGGCGGTGGCCGTGGCCAGCAGCCAAATCAACCAGGGGAACCAGAACCTCGCCCAGCGCACCGAGGAGCAGTCGTCGTCGCTGGTCGAGACCGCTTCCAGCATGGAGCAGATGACCGCCAGCGTACGCCAGACCGCCGACAACGCCCGCCAGGCCCAGGGACTCTCCGACCAGGCCGCCAGCCAGGCGACCCAGGGCAGCAGCGTGGCCTCCGAGGCGCGCACCGCCATGGCCGAAATCCACGCCGCCAACCGCGAAGTGACGCGCATCGTCGAGGCGATCGACAACATCGCCTTCCAGACCAATCTGCTGGCGCTCAACGCCTCGGTGGAGGCCGCCCGGGCCGGCGAGCACGGCCGAGGCTTCGCGGTGGTGGCAAGCGAGGTGCGCAAGCTGGCCAGCCGCAGCGCCGAGGAGGCGGAACAGATCCGCCAGTTGATCGACAACAACGTGGCCCGCATCGACGCCGGCGAGCGGCTGGTCAACGCCACCAGCGACACCCTGGAAACGATCGCCGAGCGGGTCCAGCAGGTCGCCGATATCATTGCCGAGATGTCGACGGCGGCCGGCGAACAGTCGTCGGGTATCGAGCAGATCAATCAGGCGATCAGCCAGTTGGAAGAGGTCACCCAGCACAACGCCACCCTGGTCGAGCAGGTGGCGGCGGCCAGCCGCTCGCTGGACGGCCAGGCCGAGGACATGACCCGGCTGATCGCCCGCTTCAAGGTCAGCGAGTCGCCCCATCGGCACCCGGTGCAGGAGCAGAAGCAACCGCAGGCGCTGGCGCACCTGCCCGGGCCGGTGCCGGCCTACGAGCAGTAGTCACCATGGCGCGAGCTGTTGCATCGGAAAGGCGGGGTAAGCGCGTGTAACGAGCATCGCTAAAGTTATCCCGCTAGCCGGCCGATAGGAGCCTTTAGGGAGGGGCCGGCCAATGGCCGGCTTTCAAGGGCACATAACAGGAAGAAACGCCATGTCATCACCACTGATCGACGCCACCGGCGCCCCGGGGATATCGCCACTGCACGACATGACGCCGCGTGAGCGCAAGGAGTCGCTGATCGCGGCGCTGCCCTCCGCCGGCACCCACCTCGCCCAGGCGGAAAGCCATGCCCAGGGCCCTGGGCCGGCGGACCTGGTGGAGCCGGTGCAGCGCATCAACGAGGTGCTACGCCAATACGGGGTGGAGTTCGAGATCAACGAGGTCCCATCGCGGGTGGTCACCCGGATCATCGACCGGGAGTCCGGCGAGGTGCTGCGCCAGATTCCCGCGGAGGAGGTGCTGGAGATCGCCGAGCGGCTGAACGAGCTTCAGGGGCGATTGATCAATCTGGAAGCCTGAGACGGCGCCCAAGCCCGGCGTCCAATAGCGTCACTGGGCCAGCCAGGTCGGTTTCCTGCTTGCGTCACACCTGCATGTTCATGACATCGCGATAGGCGTTTACCAGGCGATTCCTGACCTGCAGGCCCATCTGGAAAGCCACGCTGGCCTTCTGCATGTCGACCATGACGTCGTTGAGTTCGACGTTAGGGTCGCCTGCCTGGAAGGCCATGGCCTTGCCGTTGGCGGTCTGCTGCAGCCGATTGATGCGCTGAATGGAAGCCTGCAGCTCTCCGGCGAAGCCCCCCTGCCCCGCCAGGGTGGAGACCTGCTGGCCCTTGCCGGCCTGGGTGGCCAGGGTCTGCATCTGGGCAAGCGCCGACTGGATGGCGGGAGAACTCATGGCTGTCGCACCCCTTGGCTGAGGAATAAAGGATCGGGCCTTGGACGTACGGCACAGACTAACAGCCAGGCCGAAGGTGCCATACCCGCAATTGGCAGGAAAAAACCCGGCTTTTCCTGCCTTTGGCATGGACGGCAGTTCGCATAATGGCGTTCATCAGAGCTGCGCCCCGTGAGGGTGAGCCGAATGCGATGAACGGATAGCAGTCAATGCCCTCTTCCATCAAAAGCCGGGCTCTCGAGGCCAGCGGCGCACTCCCCCGGGGGGTCGCATGAGCAATGGCGCCTCGACGCCGGGTCAGCAGAACGCCCAGTCCCAGCCATCGGCCAACCAGCTGATGGAGCGACTCCTCGGCCAGCTTCGCGGCAATCCGCTGGTGGCCGTAATGATCGGCGGCGCCGCCTTTATCGCCATCGTGGTGGCGCTGCTGATGTGGGCGCGTGCGCCGGAGTATCGCGTCCTCTACAGCAATCTCAGCGAGGCCGACGGCGGCAGTATCATCAACGAGCTGGACAGCCGGGGCATCCCCTATCGCTTCAGTGACGGCGGCCAGGCGCTGCTGGTGCCCGGCGGCCAGGTACACAACCTGCGCCTGCAGTTGGCCGAGCAGGGGCTGCCCCGGGGCGGCAACGTCGGCTTCGAACTGATGGACAGCCAGGCCTTCGGCATCAGCCAGTTCGCCGAGCAGGTCAACTTCCAGCGCGGCCTCGAGGGGGAGCTGTCGCGCTCCATCGAGTCGCTGGGGCCGGTATCCCGCGCCCGGGTGCACCTGGCCATGGCGCGCTCCTCGGTGTTCGTGCGCGACCGCGAGCCGGCCAAGGCCTCGGTGGTGGTGACCCTGCAGCCCGGGCGGGTGATCGGCGACGGCCAGGTCAGCGCCATCGTTCATATGGTCTCAAGCAGCGTGCCGGACCTGGCCACCGAGGACGTGACGGTGGTCGACCAGAACGGCCGACTGCTGTCGATGCCCAGCGCCAACGGCCGCGGCCTGGACGGCACCCAGCTCGACTACGTGGCCGAGGTCGAGCGCTCCTATCAGCAGCGCATCGAAAATATCCTGACCCCCATTCTCGGTCAGCAGAGCGTGCGCGCCCAGGTCGCCGCCCAGATCGATTTCTCCCGCCGCGAGGAGACCTCGGAGCGCTATGGCCCCAACCAGCCGCCCAACGAAGCGGCGGTACGCAGCCGCCAGTCGAGTCTCAACTTCAACGCCGGCGACGACCTGGCTGCCGGCATTCCCGGCGCTCTGAGCAATACACCGCCGGGCGCCGCCCTCTCCCCCATCAACCTCACTCTGGGCGAAGATGAAGACGGCGACGCCGAAGGCGATCCGGCACAGGCCGGGGAGACGCCCCTGCAGGCGATCAACAACCTGCGCCAGGATGACGTGGTCAACTATGAGGTGGATCGCAGCGTCGAGCATATCCAGCATCGCCTCGGGCGCATCGAACGGCTGTCGGCGGCGGTGGTAGTCGACTATCGCGAAGAGCGCGACGAGGACGGCGTGTGGCAGCGCGTGCCGCTCAGCGACGCCGAGGTCGCCCAGCTCGAGCGCCTGATCCGCCAAGCCATGGGCTTCTCCCAGGCCCGCGGCGACGAAATCGAGGTGGTCAACAGCCCCTTCACCCGCGAGCCCGAAGAGGGCGAGCTGCTGGAGTGGTGGCAGTCGCCGGAGATCCATTCCCTGGCCCTCACCTTCGGCCGCTACCTGCTGGTGGCACTGGGCATCCTGCTCGGCTACCTGCTGATCCTGCGCCCGCTGATCAAGCGCTACACCCAGCAACCGGTGTTGACGACCGCTACCGCTGGCGGCCCCGGTTCGGCCCTGCAGGTGCGAGTCGGCGACGATGAACAGGAGTCCGCGGAGTCGGATGGATCGCAGACTGACAGAGACGTGCAGCCCTATACCAAGCCGAAGCGCAAGCGCAAGTCGTCGGCCTATGAGGATCACCTGGCCGAGCTCCGCGAGCTGGCCCAGGAGGACCCCCGCATGATCGCCATGATCGTTCGCAGCTGGATGAATAAAGAATGAGCACCGCCAAGACCATGAGCGGCATGCGCCGCAGCGCCATCCTGATGCTGGCCCTGGACGAGGACAGCGCGGCCGAGGTGTTCAAGTTCCTGGGCCCCAAGGAGATCCAGCAGCTCAGCATGGAGATGGCGGATCTCGGCCAGGTCTCCCACGATGACATGCAGAAGGTGCTCTCGGAGTTCCATCGCGAGACCGAAGAGTTCATCGCCCTGAACCTCAACTCCAGCGAGCATATCCGCTCGGTGCTGACCAAGGCCCTGGGCAGCGAACGCGCCACCAGCCTGATCGAGGACGTCCTGGAGTCCCAGGGCAGCAGCAGCGGCATCGACTCGCTGAACCTGATGGAAGCGCCGATGGTGGCCGAGCTGATCCGCGACGAACACCCGCAGATCATCGCCACCATCCTGGTGCATCTGGAACGCCACCAGGCCGCCGACGTGCTGGAGCTGTTCGACGACAAGCTGCGCAACGACGTGGTGCTGCGTATCGCCACCTTCAGCGGGGTGCAGCCGGCGGCCCTGCAGGAACTCACCGAGGTGCTGTCGGGCATGCTCGACGGCCAGAACCTCAAGCGCAGCAAGATGGGCGGCGTGAGAACCGCCGCCGAGATCCTCAACCTGATGAATTCCAGCCAGGAAGAGACCGCCATCGAGACGGTGCGCGCTCACAGCGAGGACCTGGCACAGAAAATCATCGACGAGATGTTCCTGTTCGAGAACCTGCTCGACCTGGACGATCGCAGCATCCAGCTGGTGCTCAAGGAGATCGACACCAACTCGCTGGTGGTGGCCCTGAAGGGGGCGCAGGAATCGCTGATGGAGAAGTTCCTGCGCAACATGTCGCGGCGCGCCGCCGACCTGGTACGCGAGGACATGGAGGCGCGGGGCCCGATCCGGGTCTCCCAGGTGGAAACCGAGCAGAAGGCGATCCTGCAGGTGGTGCGGCGCCTGGCCGATGCCGGCGAGATCGTGCTGAGTGGCGGAGACGACACCTATGTCTGACGGCAAGCCGGACCACGCAGAGCGCCATGCGCCCTGGCGGCGCTGGCAGATGGGTGAGCTGCAGTCCGGTCGCCCCCAGGCGGGCGGCGGCGAAGCGCCGCCGGCAGAGGCCGCCCAGGTGGTCCGGCAGCGACAGGCGGCCCGTCGTCAGGCCGAGCTCGACGCGCTGCGCGAGCAGGTCATCCGCGAGGCCCGAGAGGAAGGCTACCATGCCGGCCTCGAGGAGGGGCGCCGCGAGGGTCTGGCACAGGGGCTGCAGGAGGGCCGCCAGCAGGCTGCAGAAGAGCTCGACAAGCGCACCCGTGAGACGCTGGCGCCGCTTGCGCCGCTGGCCGAGCAGTTCTCCGCGGCCCTGGCGGCGCTCGACGAAAGCATCGCCGACGAGCTGGTAGAGCTGGCCCTCGCCACCGGCCGGCAGCTGGCCGGCGAGGCGCTCAAATCGCGCCCGCGCCAGGTGCTGGAGCTGGTACGCGCCCTGCTGCATACCGAGCCGCCGCTGACCGGCCAGCAGCGGCTTTGGCTGCACCCGCTGGACCACAAGCTGGTAGAACAGCATCTCGGCGAAGAGCTGGCGGCGGCCGGCTGGACCCTTCAGCCCGACGACCAGCTCAGCCGTGGGGGCTGCCGCGTGACCAGCGCCAGCGGCGAGCTGGATGCCACCTGGGAGAGCCGCTGGAAGTCCGTCAAGGCCCAGGTACGCCGACGCCGCCCTTCGACCCAGACCACCGACGACGACTAGCGAGACGACTGCCGATATGACCGAGGCCCTGGCCCACAATCCGCATCAGGCACGCTGGCAGCAGACGCTGCAGCACGTGCGTGAGCGCGTAGACAGCGTGCCAGGCTATCGCACCAGCGGGCGGGTGCTGCGCGCTACCGGCATGGTGATCGAGGCGGTGGGGCTGCGAGTGGCGTTGGGCAATGCCTGCCGCATCGAGCTGCTCTCTCCGGGAAGCACCGAAGCCACCCGCTACGCCGAGGCCGAGGTGGTCGGCTTCGCCGGCGAACGACTCTTTCTGATGCCATTGTCGGAGATCAGCGGCCTGATGCCCGGCGCCCGGGTCTTCCCGCTGGGCGACGGCCCCGACCACGCCGCCCGGCGGTTCCCCCTCGGCGCCTCACTGCTGGGCCGGGTGGTGGACGGCAACGGCCAGCCGCTGGACGGCCAGGGGTCACTGGAGGCTGCCCCTCGCGCACCGCTGGCCACCCCGCCGCTTAACCCCCTGGCCCGCGCCCCCATCGAAGAGCAGATCGATGTCGGCATTCGTGCCATCAACGCCCTGCTCAGCGTCGGGCGCGGCCAGCGCATGGGGCTGTTCGCCGGCTCTGGCGTGGGCAAGTCGGTACTGCTGGGAATGATGGCCCGCTACACCGCCGCCGACGTCATCGTGGTGGGGCTGATCGGCGAGCGTGGCCGCGAGGTGCAGGACTTCATCGACAACATCCTGGGCCCGGAGGGTCGCCAGCGCGCCGTGGTCGTGGCCGCCCCCGCCGACACCTCGCCGCTACAGCGCCTGCAGGGTGCCGCCTACGCCACCCGGCTGGCGGAGGATTTCCGCGACCAAGGGCAGAACGTACTGCTTATCATGGACTCGCTGACCCGCTATGCGATGGCCCAGCGCGAGATCGCCCTGGCCATCGGCGAACCGCCGGCCACCAAGGGCTATCCGCCGTCGGTATTCGCCAAGATTCCGAGCCTGGTGGAACGGGCCGGCAACGCCGAACGCGGCAAGGGCTCGATCACTGCCTTCTATACGGTGCTCACCGAAGGCGATGACCAGCAGGACCCCATCGCCGATTCGGCCCGGGCGATCCTCGACGGCCATATCGTGCTGTCGCGTACCCTCGCCGAGGCCGGCCACTACCCGGCCATCGATATCGAAGCCTCCATCAGCCGGGCCATGACTCACATCATCGACGAGCCGCAGCTGCAGATGACCCAGGCCTTCAAGCAGCTGTTTTCCCGCTATCAGCGCAACCGCGACCTGATCAGCGTGGGCGCCTATACCCCGGGGCATGACCCCAAGCTCGACGAGGCAGTACAGCGCTACCCGAAACTGGAGGCCTTCCTGCAGCAGCGCATCCACGAGAACGCCTCGATCCAGGCCTCTCGGCAGGCGCTCGGTGACACCTTAGGAGTCAGGCAATGAGTGCAACCTCGCAACTCGGCATGCTCAGCGATCTGGCCAGGGACGCCCGCGACCAGGCCGGCCAGCTGCTGGCGGGCGAGCGCCAGAACGAACAGCAGGTGGCGGCCCAGCTGGAGTCGCTGTCCCGCTATCGTCTGGAGTATGCTCAGCGGCTGCAAAACGCCATGCGCGACGGCATCGACCCGGCCAGCATGCACAACTACCAGCAGTTTCTTGCCTCGCTGGATGCGGCGCTCGACCGCGCCCGCCAGGCGCTGAATGACCAGCGAAAGCGGGTTCAGCAGAGCCAGCAGCAGTGGCAGCAGGAGCAGCAACGCCTGTCCGCCTATGACACCCTCACGTCGCGACGCCACGCCGAGCAGCAACGCGAGCAGGGTCGACGCGAACAACGTATCGATGATGAGATGGCGGCCGGGCGATTGCTTCGTCAGCGTGCCAACGAGAGCGGTTCGTGAGCCGAATCGGGAGATCGTAATGGACGTAAAAATGATGCTGGCCAGTCTGGCCGGCCAGCCAACAACCAGTCAGTCGACACCCGGGGGGCGCGCGACCGCTAGCCAGTTCTCCCTGAGCCTGGCCAGCGCAGCCGGCCAGCCGGCAACCCCGAAGGGTTCGTCGGCCACCTCGAACCCGAATGCCGCAAGCCCGCGGCCAGGCGGCCAGGCGATCCAGGACGCGCTGCTGCAGCGCCTGGCCTGGCACGCCAGTCAGCAGGACCTGGCCGAACTCGAACTGCCCGATGGACTGCAGAACGACACCGGCGCAGCAGCGCTCGAGGCAGTGCCACTCGAAGCTCTCCTCGAGCGGGTGGACTGGCATGACGCTCTTGATGGACTCGCCGAACTCGAACTGCCTGACGACCTGGACACAGCACGGGTCGACCCGCATCTCCTCGAAGCGATAGTCGAGCGCATGGCTGAGCAGGGCAGCCCGCAGGCAATGGCTCAGACCGACCTCAACCTGCCTGATGACCGGAACACAGTAGCGTTCGAGGCGATCCCGCTCGATGCGATCCTCGAACGCATGGCGCGACAGGACAGCCCGGAAGCAGTGACCCAGACCGACCTGCCCGATGACCGGATTACAGCAGCCGTCGAGGCGCTTCCCCTTGAGGCGATTCTCGAGCGCATCGCCCAGCAGGGCAGCCCGGAGGCAGCAGCCAAGCCTGAGGAGTTGGACGCAGCATGGGGCGACCCGCACCTCCTCGAGGCGATGGTCGAGCGTATGGCCCAGCAGGGTAGCCCGGAGGCAGCAGCCCAGACCGACCTGCCTGATGACCGGAACACAGTAGCGACCGAGGCGCTCACGCTCGATGCGATCCTTGAGCGCATGGCACTGATTCAGGGCTTACAGGAGTCGCCGCGCCCGCTCAGCCTGGACGAAAAGTTGGCCCTCAGCGGCCTGCCGGCTGATCAGCGTGTCACAACCGAGCCAAGTGACTCAACCGACAGCCGTGCTGACGACAACGCCTGGCAGGACATGCCCGAAGCCCAGGCCTTAATGACAGCGCCCGGCTCCCCGGCCACCCTCGAGGGCGCGCGCGAAACCACCTCTCCCAGCCTGCAAGAGTCAACGAGACCTGCCCCACCATCCACGCAGTGGGAGAACCCGCGCAGCGAGGCGATGCGGCATCAGGGCCAGGGCGCCTCGTCTTCAGTGGCGAACGCCGATACAGCGACTCGCCAGGGCTTCATGAGCCAGCTCGACGCCCGTGGCGATAATCCGATACGCAGCCTGGAGGCCTCGGCAGCGGCAACAGCGCAGGTCGCAGCTTCAACGCCGGCCAATCCCTCCGCCGAAGCATCTCGGTCGGCGGCAGGTACCCCGGAAAGCGTGCCCCTGGCAGCCCTGTCCCAGGGCAACAGCGGCACCACTGCCGCCACTGCCCCCCAGCCTGGCCCGGCACAGGCCACCCTGAGCCCCCCGCTGCAGAGCCAGGCCTGGCCCAGCCAGCTGGGTCAGCAGCTGGTCCAGTTCGCCCGCCTCGGGGGTGAGCAGCGCATCGAGATGCAGCTCCACCCGGCCGAGCTTGGGCCGCTCTCGGTGACCCTTAAGATGACCGAACAGGGTGCCCAGGCGCAGTTCCTCTCCGCGCACGCTCAGGTCCGCCAGGCGATCGAGCAGGCAATCCCGCAGCTGCGCGAGGCCTTGGCCGAGCAGGGCATAGAGCTTAGCGATACCTCGGTGGGCGAACAGCGTCAGCAGGATACCCAGGCCTTCGCCGACACTAACGGCCAGGGCGGGCAGCCGCGCGGCAGCGGCGGCGACTCCGATGACGCACTGGCCGATACCGATGGCCTGGACCCTCAGGCGGTCGAAACCGGTATCAGCCTGGATGGGCGAGTGAATCTCTACGCCTGACACAAACTGCCAAGATAGCGCCATAGGCGCGGCCTGTTCACGTCATCGCGACAGGCCCACTGCCGCATAATGGCGCATCGCGGCTGGATCCACTTTTCACGATAGGCAAGGCAATGGCGAAATCGACAGGTGGCACACCCAAGCTGCTGTGGCTGATGATACTGCTGGTACTGCTCTCCATGGCAGCAGCCGGCGCAGCGATCTATATGGTCATGAGCGACGACGACACGGGTCAGGGCCAGATGCAGAGCCAGCAGGTCGAACGCCAGTCGCCGATCTTCCTCAAGATTGACCCGTTCACCGTGAACCTGGCCGACGACGAGTTCGGCTCTCGACTGCTCTATGCCGGCCTGACGCTGAAGGTGGGCAACGAGGAGACTCGCGAGATCCTCGAGGAGCACATGCCCCAGGTGCGCAGCCGGCTGCTGATGCTGTTCTCCGGCAAGCAGGCTCAGGATATCGTGTCTCCCGGGGGCAAGAGCCGCCTGGGCGATGAGGTCGTGGCGACCCTCTCGGAGCCCATGACCCAGCCGCAGCCGCCCCTGGACATCCGGGACGTACTGTTTACCGAGTTCATCGTGCAATAACCGGGTTAGCTGGCCACCATGTCCCAAGACGACCTGCTGTCACAGGAAGAGATCGACGCGCTGCTCAAGGGTGTGAGCGGCGACGACGAGCCTGCCGCCCGCGGTGATGCCGATTCACGCATTCGCCCCTATGACCCGGCCTCACAGCACCGGGTCATTCGCGAGCGCCTGCAGGCCCTGGATATCATCAATGAGCGCTTTGCGCGCCACTTCCGCATGGGGCTGTTCAACCTTTTGCGGCGCAGCGCCGATATCACCGTGGATTCGGTGCGCTATCAGAGCTACAGCGACTTCTCGCGCAACGTCCCGGTCCCCACCAATATCAACATCATCGCCATGAAGCCGCTGCGCGGCTCGGCGCTGATCGTGTTCCCCCCCAACCTGGTGTTCATGGTGGTGGACAACCTGTTCGGGGGCGACGGGCGCTTCCTGACCAAGTCGGAGGGGCGCGAGTTCACCAATACCGAACAGCGCATCATCCAGCGGCTGCTGTCACTGGCCATCGACGCCTACGAGGAGTCATGGAAGTCGGTCTATCCGCTGGAGATCAGCTACCTGCGTTCCGAGATGCAGTCGAAGTTCGCCAATATCACCAACTCGCCCAACGAAATCGTGGTGAATACCGGCTTCAATATCGAAGTGGGCAACCTCTCCAGCAGCTTCCAGATCTGCATCCCCTACTCGATGGTGGAGCCGATTCGCGATCTGCTGGCCAATCCGCTCAGCGACGGCAGCCAGAACCAGGACGGCACCTGGACCCAGCGCATGGCCGGCGAGATACGCCACTCAGAAGTCGAGCTGGTCGCCAACTTTACCGATATTCCCAGCTGCATCGCCCACGTCATGGCGCTAAAGGTGGGCGACGTACTGCCGCTGGAGCTGCCCGAGACCGTGATCGCCAATGTCGATGGCGTGCCGGTGATGGAGTGCGACTACGGCAGCCAGCATGAACAGCGCGCACTGCGTGTCAGGCGCATCATCGACCATGGTGCCGAGAACCCGGCGTCCAAGGACGCCTTCATCAAGGGCGCTGCGCCTCAAGCCAAGGAATCCAAGCATGACTGATCCCAAGAAACCCGATCAGAACGTTTCCGACGACGATTGGGCGGCCGCCATGTCCGAACAGCAGGACGACCCGCAACCCGCCGCCGACGACGACCCCTGGGCGGAAGCGATGGCCGAGCAGGAGGCTGCCGAGGCCAAGTCCGGCCAGGGCGACGCCGACGACGACCCCTGGGCGGAGGCCCTGGCCGAGCAGCAGGCCACCGAGGCCGCCGCTGAGGATGCGCCGTCCGACCAGGGCAGCCAGGCGCCTGCCCAGGCGGCCAGCGACCAGGTTTTCCGCCCCCTGGACAAGGGGCGCGACAGCGCCACCGCCCGCGATCTCGACATGATCATGGACATCCCGGTCAAGCTCACCGTGGAGCTGGGCCGCACCAAGCTAACGATCAAGCAGCTGCTCGAGCTGGCCCAGGGCTCGGTGATCGAGCTCGACGGCCTGGCCGGCGAACCCATGGATATCCTGATCAACGGCTACCTGATCGCCCAGGGTGAAGTGGTGGTGGTCGACGACAAGTACGGCATCCGCATCACCGAGATCATCACTCCGTCAGAACGCGTCCAGAAACTGAATCGATGAGCGACACCCCCTCCTCCGCGGCCCAGGCCTCGGGCATCGAGGCGATCTCGGCCGGCGGCGATGCCCTGGTGGGCATGGCGACCCTGGGCAAAACGGCCGCTGCCCTGGCGCTGGTCATCGCGACCATCCTGATCTGCACCGCCCTGCTCAAGCGCTGGAGCCCCCAGCGCAGCGCCGCCGGTGGCCAGCTGAGGGTGGTCGGCAGCACCGCGCTCGGCAGCCGCGAGCGGGTGGTAATCGTCGACGTCAAGGGCACCTGGCTGGTGCTAGGGGTAGGGGGCGGCCAGATCACCAAGTTGCACGAACTCGAGGCGCCACGCCAGACACAGACTCCCCTCGACGACGCCGCCGGCCCGTCGGAGGAGCGCTTCGCCAGCCGCTTCGCCCGCGCCCTCAAGCACAATGCCGGCCTGGGAGGCCAAGGGCGGGGAGAGTCATGAGGCACCCGCCCCTCAGGACGGTGATTGCAGCGCTCATCCTGCTGCTGGCCGCCCTGCCGCTCACCGCCACCGCCCAGCAGTTGCCCGGCATCGTCAGCCAGCCCCTGGAAGACGGCGGTCAGCAGTGGTCCATTCAGCTGCAGACTCTGCTGCTGCTCAGCGCCATGGCCTTCCTGCCGGCGGCGCTTTTGATGATGACCGGTTTCACGCGCATCATCATCGTGCTGAGCCTGCTGCGTACAGCCATGGGCACCCAGTCAACGCCGCCCAATCAGGTCATGCTGGGCCTGGCGCTGTTCCTTACCTTCTTCGTGATGTCGCCGGTCTTTTCGCTGGTCTACGAGACCGCCTGGCTGCCGCTCACCGCCGACGAGATCAACTTCGAAGAGTTCCTGCTGCTGGCCCAGGAGCCGTTTCGCGAGTTCATGCTGGCCCAGACTCGCGAACCCGACCTGGCGCTGTTCGCGCGACTGGCCGAGGTAGGACCCATGCAGGGGCCGGAGGACGTGCCGCTGCGGATTCTGGTACCGGCCTTCGTCACCAGCGAACTGAAGACCGCCTTTCAGATCGGCTTCACGATCTTCATCCCCTTTTTGATCATCGATCTGGTGGTAGCCAGCACCCTGATGTCGCTGGGCATGATGATGGTGCCGCCGGCCACTATCTCCCTGCCCTTCAAGCTGATGCTGTTCGTGCTGGTGGATGGCTGGCAGCTGATCATCGGCTCACTGGCCGAAAGTTTCTTTATCTAGCGATTGGATGCCGGGGCTTAGCGCCTCGGCAAGGAGGGAAGGATGACACCGGAAATGGTCATGGGCATCGCCTATCAGGGCATGCGCGTCACCCTCTTCCTGGCGGGCCCGCTGCTGATCACCGCCCTGCTGACCGGTCTGACCGTCAGTCTTTTCCAGGCTGCGACCCAGATCAACGAGATGACCCTCTCCTTCATCCCCAAGATCCTGGGGGTGTTTACCGTGCTGGTCTTCGCCGGTCCCTGGCTGCTCAAGCTGATCACCGACTTCACCCGCAACCTGTTTAGCAACATTCCCAACATGCTGATGTGAGGCACTGATGGTCGAGGTGACCTTCGCGCAGCTGCACGGCTGGCTGGTGGCGCTACTGTGGCCCTTCGTGCGCATCACCGCTTTTCTGGTCGCCTCGCCGCTGTGGGGGCACTCCAGCGTGCCCAATCAGGCCAAGATCGGCCTGGCCTTTCTGGTCACAGTGGTGATCGCCCCGGTGCTACCTCCGATGCCCGAGATTCCCATCGTTTCCTGGGCCGGCTTCGGTCTGGTGGTGGAGCAGATGCTGATCGGTATCGCCATCGGCCTGGTCATGCACGTGGTCTTTGCCGTGGTGCAGGCCGCCGGCGAGTTCATCGGGCTGCAGATGGGCCTGGCGTTCGCCACCTTCTTCGACGCCGGCAGCGGTACCAACACCGCCATCCTGTCGCGGATCTTCTTCATGATCACGCTGCTGATGTTTCTCGCCCTGGGCGGGCATCTGATGGTACTCGAGGCGCTGGTCACCAGCTTCTACGGCCTGCCGATCGGCATTGGAGCCTTCGATCCGGCCGCCTTCGAGATGCTGGTACGCTACGGCGGCACCATCTTCGTCTCCGGTATGTCGCTGGCGCTGCCGCTGGTGGGCTCGCTGCTGATCATCAACCTGGCGCTGGGGATTCTCAACCGCTCGGCGCCGCAGCTGACCGTCTTCAATATCGGCTTTCCCACCTCCCTGACCGTCGGCATCTTCCTGCTCGGGGTGCTGATGACCGATATGGGGCGTTTCCTCCAGCGCCTGTTCAGCAACGGCCTGAGCTTCATGCATCAACTCATCGAGGCGCTGGCACCCCTGGCGACCTGATTGGCCAGCCTCCAACAGGAACGTCAAAAATAAAAAACCGCCCTGGCAAGCCGGGGCGGGACAAAGGGTCCTGGTAGCACCAGGACCGGCAGGGAAGCGTTTCAGTCAACAAATCGGATAGAGATTAATCACAGAGATAAATCACATATAGTTGAACAGCGACAGCCCCTTGACGTCGACGAAGGCCTTTTGGGCCGCCTGGAGTCCTACCTGGCGCAGGCTGTATTCGGAGATCGCCTCGTTGTAATCCAGGTCGACCAAGTCTGACAGGGTGCGTTCATAGTTCATCATGCGATTACCGCCCACCGCATCGACCACGTCCAGCTCGTTGAGCCGCGCGCCCATGGAGGCACGCACGGTAAGCACGTTATCGAGGCTGTTATCGAGCTCGCGCATGACCGACGACAGGGTATTGCGGAAGTGGGCGCGGTTCTCGGGTTGACCCTGCTGATCCAGCTCCAGCACGTCGATGGCGTCCTTCAGCGATTTGAAGAGATCCTGGTTGGCGCCCTCGGCGTTGGCCGGGCGCAGCTGGATCTGATCGTCTTCCTCGGGCTCGCCCCGCAGGGTGATACTGATGCCACCGAAGCTGATGGTTTCACCAGACGTGTAAACCTCATCATATAAGTCACCGGGATTATTCGGATCCGCGACGCGCACTCGCATCTCACCGCCATCTTCTTCAAAACGAAGGGTGAAACTCTCACCAAATGCCGCGTTATCCGGATCAACGCGACTCGGGCCGCTAAAGGTCACAGAGCCTTCGTTTCGTAAATACCCCTCCTGGGTGCCGAGGCTGATATCGCCAGCCGCCGACTCACGCTCGGCCCGCGCCACATAGCCGGCCCCGCTGGGCACGCTCTGGAAGATGGTCTGACCGTTATCTGCCACCGGCATCAGCCGCGAGGCGTCGATACGCTGGGCGCGCACGTTGTCATCGCCGTTGTACTGCACCCCGGCCACACCGTCACCGCCGGTACGGGCGAAGGGGGGAGCATCGTCATTGTAGCCCCCAAACAGATAGCGGCCGTTGCCGTCGGTGGCATTGCCCTGGCCGATCAGCGTTTCGTAGATACCGCGCAGCTCCGAGGCCACCGATTGGCGATCCACGTCGCTGAGCGTATCGCTGGCCGCCTGGATCATCAGCGTCTTGGCACTGGTGACGGCATCGCTGACACTGTTGAGCACGCTTTCGGCCTGGGACAAGGTGTTTCGCGCCGAAACGCGAGCATCGGCATACTGCTGGGTCGCCGCCTTGGCCTGAGACACACCCACGGCCCTGGACGCCGCCTGGGGATCATCGGAAGGATTGACCACACGACGGCCGCTGGCAATCTGCTGGCTGACCTTGAGGAAGTCGCCCTGCTGGCGGTTCATGGATGTCATGCTCTGCTCGAACATGGTCACGGTGCTGATACGCATCGCTGGAGACTCCCTTCTAATCAGTTACGCAGGCCGAGGATGGTATCGAAGATGGTCGAGGCGGTGTCGATCACCCGGGCATTGGCCGCATAGAACTGCTGGTAGCGAATCAGGTTGGCCGCCTCCTCGTCCAGATTGACGCCGGATTCCGACTGCTGCACCGCTTTTAGCTGATCGGTCAGGCCCTGGCGCGCCTCCAGGTTGACCTGGACGATATTGGTGCGATTGCCTACGTCGCTGACCATAGCGCCGTAGAACTGGCTTAGCGTCGAGCGACCACCCACCGTTTGCACACTCTGAAGGTCCTGCATGGCCAAGGCGTTACGGTTATCGCCGGTGCCGGAAACCGCAAAAGATAGAGACACACTTGCAGTTTCCCCATCACCCGGCATGGCATTGACAACGAACTCGATGCCATCGAGGTTAATGGTATCTCCAACATTGATTTCGTCGCCAGCAGCATAAGCCTGACCGTTAACCGTGAACTCAGAAGGGTCAGGTGTGGAGACAAAAGTTTGGCCACCAGTGGTTTCAAGTGTAAATGTATGCTGAGCCAAGGCATCGCTTGGATCCAGAGAACTCAAAGCGCCCGCTTCGGCACGCAACCCGGAAACAGAGAGATCGCCAGATGATGCTACGAAGCTACCTGCCGCAATTTTATCCAGATCACTAATTTCTGAACTCATCCCCGCGGCGGCACGGCGCACCGGCTGCACCTCGAAGCGGTCGTTGTTGGCCAGGTTGCCGAGATCATCGAAGGTCAGGCTGATTCCGCCAAACGTCAGGGTGTTATCAGCCAGCTCTACCTTTCCCTGATATTCACGCCCGGTATCCTTACGGGTGATGGTAAAGGCAGTCTCGTCAGCCGGTGGCGCCGAATTGACCCGAATCTCGTAGTCGGTGGCCTGCAGCTGATCCAGGGTGGCGGGATCGAATTGCGTACTGTCAACGCTGGCGGTACCGGTATTGCGCTCGTTGAAGTAGGTCACCGGTTCACCCAGGCTGAACATGGCCTGGCCCTGCTCACCGTCCAGGTCGACCCCCAGTTGGTGCTGCTGGTTGAAGCTGGAGGCCAGCGACACGGCCAACTGACCGATCTGGTTCTGGGTCTTGTCCAGGGTCTCCGAGCGGAAGCTCATCAGCCCGCCCAGGGTGCCGCCCTTGATGGTGCTCTCGTCCAGGGCCGTCACATTGCCGTTACCGGAGGTACCTTCACGGTAACCGATCACGGTGCGCTGGGGATCGGTCGGTGACTGCATCGCTTCCAGCCGGTAGGCGTTGGTACCGGCGACCAGCGGCTGGCCGTTGGGCAGGCTGATATTGTAGGTCTTGCCATCCTGGATATTCAGGCGAACGTCCATGCGCTCGCTAAGCTCATGGACCAGCTGATCACGCTGGTTCAGCAGCCCGTTGGGCGCCTCGCCGTGCCGGGCCCTGGCCAGGGCAATCTCACGATTCAGACCCGCCAGCTGCTCGGTGGTGTTGTTGATCTGCTGAACTTCATCGGCAATCTGGCCGTTGATGCCGTTCTGCAGGTCCTGTAGGTAGCCATCGAAGGCACGGAACTGGGCCGTCATGGTATCGGCGGTTCCCAGCACCCCCTGGCGGGCGGCCGGGTCGGAGGGGGCGCCGGCCAGGTCTTCCAGAGACGAAAAGAAATTCTGCATCAGCGGCGCCAGGCCGGCCTCGCGGTCGGCGAGCAGGTTGTCGATCTGGCTGATCTGGTTCTCGTAGGTCTTCAGCGCACTGGAAGAGCTGGTCGCGGCATTGAGCTGCGACGCCACATAGTGGTTGAACTGGCGCTGGATGTCGTTGACACGAACGCCGCCATCGCCCCGCCCTTCACCGAGCACCGCAATCTCACGATTGTAGCCCGGCGTATAGACATTGCTGATGTTGTTGCTGGTGGTGTTCAGCGCATTCTGCGCGGCATTGAGACCACTCAGACCGATGGAAAACATGCTCATGTGTGTCGTTTCCTTTCGCCAATGGTCAATACATCGGCCTGAATCCCAAGAACTTTAGGCGCCCCGGTGCGATTTCTGTCAGTAGCGCAGGAAGACCAGCGAGTCGCTGCCCGTCTCGACCGGGCCCATGCTGTTCATGACCGCTATCAGCTTATCGGCATAGGCCGGGTCGGTGGCATAGCCGCCGGCCTGCAGCTCACGAGCGGCCTGCTCAGCGCTGCCCGCGGTGGTCACCGCCGCATAGCGGGGGTTATCGCCGATCAGCCGCGCATAGTCGGTGAAGGCCTCCTCGAAGGAGTCATAGACGCGGAAGGTGTCGACCAGGCGGGTGCGCTGGCCATTGAGGTATTCGTGAGTGACCACGTCGGTGGTCTTGCCGCGCCAGCTGCTGCCGGCCTTGATGCCGAACAAGTTGTGGCTGTTGCCGCCATCCTGGGTGGCAATCTCGTGGCGGCCCCAGCCGGTTTCCAGGGCGGCCTGGGCCAGGATCAGTTCGGCCGGCACGCCCGTGCGGCGGCTGGCGACCTGAGCGGGCTGCGCCAGGCGCTCCATAAAGCGCTCGATATGATCATGGCGCGCGGTATCCGGCCCCGAACGCGTCGTCGCATTCATTGACGCGCCGGGGGGGGATGAAGACCGCCCATCACCGCCCGATTTAGCCGAGGCCGTGGGCAGCTCGGCCATGAAGCCACCGAGGGCGGCAGCGTCGCTTCCCGTCAGCAGCTCGTCGAAGAAGCTCGCGGGCTGGGTCGGGCCAGCCTGGCCGAGCTCGTCCTGACCAGCCTCCTTTTCGCTAGCCTCCACTGGCTGCAGGGCATCCTTCAGCACCCTGGGGGTGCCGCGAGGAATTCCGGCAATCAGCTCATTGAGCTCGCTGTCGGCCACTGGGTCGGGGCGAGACGCGGCCGCCCCCTGCCCCTCCAGCTGGGCCACCAGATGATCGGCAAGGCCGATGCCGCGCCCGGCCATGGTCTGCGCCCACTGCTGGTCGAGCAGCGACTGGTAGAACTCCGTCTGCTGGCTGTCGAGCAGGCCAGTCGTCGGGATGGCATCGCGCATGCTCTTCAACATCATCTGCACGAACAGCGCCTCGAACTGCTGGGCGGTGTCCCGCAGGCCGGCCGACGGGTCCTGGCGAGCGGTGTGCTTGAGACGCTGCAGGCCCTGCATGTCCAGGGCAAACTGGCTGCTGAAGTCCTGGACGCTCATCAGATGATCTCCAAATCAGCGCGCAGCGATCCGGAAGCCTTGAGGGCTTCAAGTATCGCCATCAGGTCGCTGGGGGTGGCCCCCAGGGCGTTGAGCGCATTGACCACGTCCACCAGGTCGGCCCCTTCGACCACTCTGAGGAAGGCATCCTGCTCCTGGATCTCGATCTCGGTATCGGGCACCACCACGGTTTCCCCATCGCCGAAGGGCGGCGGCTGGCTGACCAGGAAGCGGGTATCGATCACGATGGACAGGTTGCCATGGGCCACGGCCGCCCGACGCAGCGTCACGGCGCTGTTCATCACCACCGAACCGGTGCGGGCGTTGAAGACGACCTTAGCGGGCGCATCCATGGGCGTGACCCGAATGTTCTCGACCTGGGCCATGAAATTGACCCGAGCGTTATCCGTGGCCGGCCCTTCCAGCGTGATCACGCGGCCGTTTCGCGCAGCGGCCACGGGCCTGCCGAACTCCTGGTTGATGGCGTTCACCACGCGCTGCGCCGTGCCGAAGTCGGACTCCTTGAGCTCGAGCTCGAGGAAACCACCGTTGGCGCCCAGATCCAGCGGGACTTCGCGCTCCACCATGGCACCCCCGGCGATTCGACCGCCCGCCTGCTGGTTGATCTGCACCGCGGCACCGCCGGCCTCCGCGCCCACGCCAGCCACCAGCAGGTTACCCTGGGCGATGGCATAGGTATCGCCGTCGGCGCCCTTTAGGGGGGTCATCAGCAGGGTGCCACCGCGCAGGCTGCGCGCATTGCCGATGGAGGACACATTGATGTCCAACCGCTGGCCGGGACGGGAGAACGGCGGCAAGTCAGCGGTAACCATTACCGCCGCCACATTGCGCAGTTGCATGTTGGTGCCGGGCGGAACCGTGATGCCCAGCTGAGAGAGCATATTGGTAAGGCTCTGGCCGGTGAACGGCGCCTGCATGGTCTGGTCGCCGGTGCCGTCCAGCCCCACCACCAGGCCGTAGCCCACCAGCACGTTGTCGCGCACGCCGGCGAAGTTGGCGATTTCACGGATACGCTCGGCCTGGGCGGGCAGCGCCAGCAGGCAGCTCAACACGACCACCAGCAGGGCAATGAGCGACCTGATCGAGAAAACCTTGGGGAACATCATGCGAGCGCCTCGATGACCGTCGACTATCAGTAGGGCGAAACGTTGAGGAAGAAACGCTGCAGCCAGCCCATGTGCTGCGCCTCGTTGATATAACCGTCTCCCACGTATTCGATGCGCGCATCGGCCACCGCCGTGGAAGGCACCGTGTTCTGCCCCGTAATAGTGCGGGGGTTGACCACGCCGGAGAAACGAATGAACTCGACCCCCTGATTGATGGCGATCTGCTTCTCGCCACGCACCCGCAGGTTGCCGTTGTGTATGACCTCGAGAACCGACACGGTAATGGTGCCCGACAAGGTATTGTTCGCCTGGGAGCTCCCTCCGCCGGAAAAGACGTTGTCTCCCGAGATGTCGAAGCCGAGATCCTCCAGAAAATCAATGGCATCGGGAATCTGTGCGACATCCAGGCTGCCAGAACCGCTGCGGTTGGCACTGCTCTGGGAGTTCTTGCTGGCGCTGACCTGCTCATCGAGCACGATGGTCAGGATATCGCCCACCATGCGCGGGCGACGATCCTCGAACAGCGGCTGCGAACCGCGGTGGGCCTGATAGATGGAGCCATTGGCCTGCCGGGGAGGTGGCTCGGCGATGCGAATCTGCTCCTGCTCGCCCACCACGGAGGCGCGCGGGATCTGCGCGCAGCCGCCCACCACCAGCAGGGCCAGAACGACCGCGCTACACCTGACTATCGAAATAGCTGCCACTTGATTCATCGCCCCAATCAGAGCTGGCTCAGCCGAGCCAGCATCTCGTCGCTGGTCTGCACGGCGCGGCTGTTGATCTCGTAGGCCCGCTGGGTCTGGATCATGCTGACCATCTCTTCCACCACGTTCACGTTCGAGGTCTCGACAAAGCCCTGAGAGAGTCGCCCCGCGCCGTCCATACCGGGAACCGCCTGGTTGGCAACGCCCGAGGAGGTGGTTTCCTTGTAGAGATTGCCGCCCATGGACTCAAGCCCGGTCGGATTGATGAAGGTGGTCAGGGTGATCTGGCCGATATCCTGAGCCTGAGCCACGCCGGGCTGCGTGATGGACACCGTGCCATCTTCACCGACGGTCACCGACAGGGCGGTTTCCGGAATGAAGATGGCCGGCTCAAGGGGGTAGCCGTTGGCGGTGACCATCTGGCCGTTTTCATCGATCTGGAAACTGCCGTCGCGGGTATAGGCGGAGGTGCCGTCCGGCATCTGAATCTCGAAGAAGCCGTTGCCGTTGATGGCCAGGTCGCGAGAGTTCTCGGTGCGCTCCAGGTTGCCCTGGGTATGCAGGCGTTCGGTGGCCACCGAACGCACCCCGGTGCCCACCTGCATGCCGGAAGGCAGGCGGTTCAGCGCATCGTTCTGGGCGCCCGGCTGACGCATGTTCTGGTAGAGCAGGTCTTCGAACACCGCCCGGGAGCGCTTGAAGCCGTTGGTGCTGACATTGGCCAGGTTGTTGGAGATCACATCCAGCTTGACCTGCTGGGACTCCAGGCCGGTCTTGGCCGTCCAAAGCGATTTGATCATGTCATGTTTCCTTGTCTGTCAGGCCATCAGCCCTGGATCGACAGCAGATTGTTGGCGCGCTGGGCGTTCTCGTCGGCGGTGCCGATCACTTTCATCTGCATCTCATAGCGGCGAGCCACATCGATCATCGACACCATGGCATCGATGGCCCCCACGTTGCTGCCTTCCAGGGCACCGGTCGCCACGCGGGCCTCTTCGTCGGCGGCCAACATCGCCACATTGCCTTCGGCATCGGGCCGCGGGCGAAACAGGCCGTCATCGCCGCGCACCAGATCCTCCTCGGGCGTGACCAGCTTGAGTCGCCCGACATCGGCAAGTGCGTCGGGCCCCTCCCCTTCGCCGATGGCGCTCAGGGTGCCGTCGGCGCCCATGAAGAGCTGCGAGCCCGGGGGCACCTGAATGGGGCCGCCATCGCCCATGACCGGGCGTCCGCCCACCATCAGCACGCCATCGCCGGCGATCTGCAGGTCGCCGCGCCGCGTGTAGGCTTCGGTGCCATCTTCGGTCTGCACCGCCAACCAGGCATTGCCCTGCATCGCCACGTCCAGCTCGCGACCGGTGGCGTTCATCGGCCCGGGGGTGAAATCGCTGCCCGGCGTGGTGCCCGCCACGGAGACGCGGGTGGGCAGGGCGCCGTCGCCCTGCACCGGCACCGCGCGCATGGCATGCAGCTGGGCGCGAAACCCGGCGGTGTCGAGGTTGGCCAGGTTGTGGCTGACCACCGCCTGCTGGTCCATGCTCTGCTTGGCGCCGCTCATGGCGGTATAGAGGATGCGATCCATCGTTGTGCCTGCTATCTGCTAACCAGGAAGAACGAACCCCGCTTGGGCGGTACCCAAACCGGGTGCCTGTCGTACAAGCCCGGGCTGGCGCTCCCAGCGGAGCGCCAGCCTGGAAGACGTCAGGCCTAGAGGTTGATCACGGTCTGCAGCAGCTCATCCTGGGTGCTGATGGAGCTGGAGTTGGCCTGATAGGCGCGCTGGGCAACGATCATATCCACCAGCTGCTTGGCCAGGTCCACGTTGGAGTTCTCCAGCACGCCGGACTCGATGGTGCCGAACACTCCTGTACCTGCCACGCCGAGGATCGGCAGCCCCGAGGCGTTCGTCTCACGCCAGGCGTTATCGCCTGCGGGTTGCAGCCCCTCCACATTGGCAAAGCTGGTCAGCACGACCTGACCGGCGTCGCGCCGCTCTTCATTGGTATAGTTGCGGATCACCCGGCCGTCGTCGGTCACCTCAATGCCGGCAAGGCTGCCCGAGCTATAGCCATCCTGGCTCAGGCTATTCTGAACAGAGTTATTGCTGAACTGAGTGGTGCCGGTCAAGATAAAATCGTGGTTGAGTGGATTGGCCCCCTCACCCACGGTGAAATTCAGCTCGGCTCGATCACGAGTCTGGGCAGCATCATCTACCGAGGCCTGTTCAAATGCAGTTTCTAGATCCGAACCAAGCGCTGAAGCATCAGCCACGTCGTAAATAGGATTTTCCCCGAAATCGAGCTGGTAGCCGGCTGCCGCAACACCCACAATATCATCGGCATTCCGTGCATTATTTCCATTTTCATCCAAATCGGAATACCTGGCAAGCTGCCCATTTTCGTTGAAACGCATCCAGAAGGCATTCTTCATGTCTTGTGCAGCACCGGCCTCCCCATCAAACTCAAGCTTTCCATCAACCGCCTGAAAAACTCGCCAGGCGTTTGTATCGTCATCAACCTTTTCAAAATAAACAGTTATATTCCGCGCATTACCCAACGAGTCGTAGGCAGTAAAGCTATTGGAAAAGTGGTAACTCACGTCCAGTTCAAGGGGCTCACCGTCAGCATCATAGTCACCATCATTGTCGACCGTTAGAGCATCACCGTTCTCATCCACTGCACCAAGAGAAATGGTTTGCAGTTGCTCGCCGGCCCTCGCACTGGAGTCGAGATTATAGGTGGCACTTACTTCTGTTGTAGCATTGGCTGGAATATCATCGGACGGCACCCGAATCGGCTGGGGGGCTCCACCCGCCACCACGGCAGAGAAGGGGTCGTTGGGATCGGTCAAGCCATAACCGGTCAGCCGCTGACCGCTAGCATTGACCATATAACCCTGATTATCGAGGTTGAACTGGCCGTTACGCGAGAACACGATCTCGCCACCGGGCTGCTCGAGGCGATAGAACCCTTCACCGGCAATGGCCAAGTCCAGGTTGCGGCCAGTGTTTTCCAGGTCGCCGGATTCGAAGTTCTGGGTCACAGCCGCGACGCGTGTGCCCAGACCAACCCGGCTATTGGCGCCGGCGAAGACGTCGGAAAAGGCCACGCCGCTGCTCTTGAAGCCCACCGTCTGGGAGTTGGCGATATTGTTGCTGACGACCTTCAAATTTTCGGACTGGGCGGCCAGGCCGCTAAGGGCTTGTGAAAAGCTCATTGAGTTATCCTCGTTCCCTGCTGCGCGATTACAGAATTTGTTTGATATCGTTGAGGCCAACCTGGCCATAGACGGCGCCGAGATCCAGGCGCACGTTCCCGTTACTATCCTTGGGCGTGACGCCACCCACCATGGCGTAGTTCAGCGCCTGGGCACTGATGGATTCACCATCGCGGTCGGTGGCCTCCAGCCTGACGCGATAGGAGCCGGGAGCGGCACTATCGCCCTCTGATGTCTTGCCGTCCCACTGGAACGACTCCACGCCAGCCTTCACGGAGCCAATATCGTAGCGGCTGACCACCTGGCCGCTCGCATTGGTAATCGTCACCCGCACGTTTTCGGCGGGCTTCTCCAGCTCGATACCGAAGGGCGTGGTGTGGGCCTGGCCGGCCTCACCCTGCTCGAGCAGCACGCGATCGCCTTTCACCAGCACGCCCTGCCCGATCAGGTGCGTGGCCTGCATAGCCTGGTTGGCATCCATCTGCGCCGTGATGCCCTTCAGGGTCTGATTGAGCTGCTCGATACCGCTGACCGTATTGATCTGGGCGATCTGTGAGGTCATCTCATGGTTTTCCAGGGGGTTGAGCGGATCCTGATTCTGGAGCTGCGTGGTCAACAGCAACAGGAAACTCTCTCTCAGCTCATCCGACTGGCTCTGGTTCAGCTTGGGTCCGCCGCCGTTGAGACTGGACAGCGCCGCGGGATCAATGCCTCCCACCATGATCAGCCCTCCCCTAGGGTCAGTGTCTTGAGCATCATCTGCTTGCTGGTGTTCATGACCTCGACGTTGGCCTGATAGGAGCGCGAGGCGGAGATCATATTGACCATTTCATGGACCGGCTCGACGTTGGGCATGGTCACGTAACCCTCCTCGTTGGCCAGCGGGTGTGCCGGGCGATACTCCAAGCGCATCGGCGAGGGGTCCTCGATGACCTCGCGCACCCCGACGCCGCCGATGCCGTGACCGCCCTGCAGGCGCGACTCGAACATGACCTGCTTGGCGCGATAGGCCTCCCCGTCCGGCCCGGCAACGCTGTCGGCGTTGGCCAGGTTGCTGGCGGTAACGTTCATGCGCTGCGACTGGGCGCTCATGGCCGAGCCGGAGATATCGAATACGGAAAACATCGACATGAATTAGCTCTCTCTGGTGACTCGCCCACGATCACTCGGGCTGCATGGCGCCTTTCAGCCCTTGAATGCGGCTGTTGAGGATGGTCAGTGCCGCCTGGTAGCGCACCGCGTTATCGGCGAACTGGGTACGCTCCCGATCCATGTCCACCGTATTGCCGTCCAGGCTCGGCTGGTCCGGCACCCGGTAGAGCAGGTCATGCCCCGGCGGCGCGAAGCCCTGGCCGGCCAGGTGCCGGTCGCTGGTTCGCGCCAGGGCCACGGCGCCGCCGGAAGCGCGGCCATGTTCCACCGCCTTCTTCAGCTCGCTGGCGAAATCCATGTCGCGCGCCTTGTAGTTCGGCGTGTCGGCATTGGCAATGTTGCTCGCCAGCACCTTGTGGCGCTCCTGGCGAAGCCCCAGTGCCTGCTGGTGGTAGTTGAAGGCGGACTCGAGCTGGTCGATCATCCCGGCGCTCCCGTGTGCGGAACCTGTAAAACGAATGCGGAACTTGTTGATGCTGAAGAATAGCCACGGAGGTGTCACCTCAATGGCAAGAACAGGAGGGTTTTCCGCGGCCATTTCTCATGTTTCACGCCCCGGGGCCGGGATAGAATCGTCTGACCCCCGTTACCAGCGGCATTGATCCACCCTCATGGCCTACTTCAGCCCCCAACGCCTGCCGATGCGCCTCAACGGATGCCTGCTTTCCCTCGCCCTGCTGCTGTCGAGCACGGCGATGGCGGACGATAACGCCGCACTGATGCAAGCGGTTCATGGCTTTCTGCATGATCGCGCCCAGGCTCTGGGCGATGAGATCATCGTCGAGCTTCACCCCCCGTCGGCCAGGCTTCCCGCCTGCGAGGCGCCGGAGCCTTTTCTGACCCGCGACGGCGAGCTGCCGCTGGGACGAGTCTCGGTGGGCGTGCGCTGCGGCAGCGATGGCAGGCAAGTGCGCTACCTGCAGGCCGAGATCGGGGTCATCGGCCACTACCCGGTACTCAACCGGGCCCTTGCCGCCGGCGAGAGCGTGCGGGAGAAAGACCTGGAACTGCGTGAGGGCAATCTGGCCGACCTGCCCAGCCGCGCCCTGCTGGACGGCGAGACGATCGTCGGCCAGGTCGCCACCCGCCCCCTGCGCGCCGGGGAACCGCTTCAGGAGCACCAGTTCCGGGCCCTGCCGCTGGTGGAGCGCAACCAGCGTGTCTCGATCGAGGCTCACGGCTCAGGCTTTCGAATCTCTCGCGAGGGCCAGGCGCTGGAGCCCGGCGGCCTTGGCGACAGGGTGCGGGTTCGGCTGAGTTCACGGGAGGTCATCACGGCGGAGGTCATCGGCGACGCCACGCTTGTCGTGGACTTCTAGCGCCAACTGCGGCAGCCTGAAGGGTGCGCCTGGAACGCGCCCGCATTCCAGTGTGCACAAGCTTTTGTGCATAAATTTGTGCCGTGCCGTAAAGTTCCGCCGTCAGCTGCCGATAGCATGAGAAAGCACCGGTCATGAGGCCCCCATCGTGAAGATCAACAGCCAGAACCCCCTGTCTCGCCCCACGCCGGCAACGCCGCGTGACGACACCCCCAAGGCGAAAGACAGCGACAAGGCGAACCAGCAGAGCGGCGGCCCCTCGGCAACGACGCACCTGCGCCAGGCCACTACCGATGCCTCACGCGATATCGATACCGTCAAGGTCGAGGAGATTCGCGACGCCATTCGCGAGGGACGCCTGGAGATTCACGCCGAGCGCATCGCCGATGCTCTGATCGAATCCCTTCAGCAAACGACAGGCAGCGACAACGCATGAGCCTCAGCCAACTGCTCACCGAACAGCAGCAACGCCTGGATGCACTGATCGCGCTACTTGAACGGGAACGCGCCCTGCTGACCTGCGCCAAGATTGACGGCGAGGCCCTCAAGGAGGTCGCCGAACGCAAGGGCGAGCGACTCGAGCAGTTGGAAGCCACGGAAACCCTGCGCCAATCCGTCCAGCGCCGCCTGGGCTATGCCGAGGGCCTTGAAGGCGCCAACCAGGCCGCCCGGGATGCCGGCTGCCAGCAGGAGTGGGCACAGACGCTTGAACGCACTCGAGAGGCACACCGCCTCAATACGCTCAACGGCCAGCTGCTCAGCCTGCGCATGTCCCAGAACAAGCGTCTGCTGGACTTCATCCATGACGCTGCCGAAAAGACTGTCTATCGCGCCAGCGGCCGTGTCGCCGCCCAGCCCGGACGCCTCAACACCTCGGTGTAGCCGCAACACCTCGACCGGGATACTGCCAGCGCTTCAGCTGCCCCTCGCCAACCGCCAACCCATCTCGACTACCACTGCCTGCCGACGCCGACCCTCGCCCAACGGGCTGACCGCCACGGGCAAGCCCTATCATCGTGATGCTTCGCCTCACAGGAACTCATCGAGCGAATGGTCGACCTCACCTCCCTCGCTGACCACCACCTCGTCACGCCCCGCCGACTTCGCTCGATAACAAGCGGCATCGGCGCGGGCAAGCACCGTCTCGATCGACAGGTCCCCCTCCTGCAGGGACGCCACACCGATACTCAAGGTAACGCGATACTCCCTGCCACCATGGGTGACACCGATCTCGGAAACCGCCTGACGCAGGGCTTCGGCAATCTTCGTTGCCTGGCGCAGCGTGCAGCTCGGCAGCAGAATCGCGAATTCATCTCCCCCCTGCCTCGCCACATGGTCGCTGCGACGCACCTCCCAGGCCACCACCTGGGCTATGCGCCGCAGCATCTCGTCGCCCAGGGCATGCCCGCCCTCGTCGTTGATGGGCTTGAAATGGTCGAGATCGAAGAGGATCAACACCGAAGGCGTGCCGGTCTTGGCATACTCGGCCAGGGCCTCTTCCAGGCGCCGCTCGAAGCCGCGCCGATTGAGCAGCCCCGTCAAGGGATCATGCTCCGCCTCCCAGCGCTGTAGCGCCTCCTGCTGACGACTCTCGGTGATGTCCTTGACCATACCGACAAAGCCCAGCGGCTGTTCGCTGCCCCGCACCTGGCTGGCATGCACTTCCAGCCACAGCGTCTCGTCACGCCCGTTGACAAAGCGCAGCTGGCGGACGAACTCGCTGCCTGTCGACAGGGTATGTCGCCACATGTCCTCGGCTCCCTGACGATCGGCGGAATGGATCCGCCCCCACCAGTCCCGGGCTCCGCTCACCCGACCAAGCCCCAGTAGCTCCAGCAGCGCCGGGTTCATGTAGGTCAGTCGCCCCTGCAGATCGGCGACGAACATGCCAAGCGGGGTGGAGCCCAGCACGGCATCGAGGAAGGCCTGGCGGTCCTTGAGATGCTCCAGCGCGGCGTGACGCTCATGCTCGAGGCGATTGAAGGTGTTGGCCACCTGCTGCAGCTCATCCATATGGGTCGACAGCGCCAAGTAGCGGCGCTCACCGGCAACCACTTCGCCGATCTGGCGCTCGAGCCGCTGCAGCGGCGCCAGCAACTTCTTGACCAGCCAGTACATGCTGGCCAGCAACAGCACCGCGACACCCAGCCAGGCCCACCACAACCTGGCCAGGAAACTGCCCAGCGGCTCATACACCTGAGACTTGGGGAGCACAGCCCCCACCACCCAGTCGGCCGGCCACACCTGCCGGTACGCGACCAGCGCCGGCTCGCCGTAGACGCCGCGAGCGACCGCCTCTCCCTGCCAGCCGCTTAGCGCAAGATCGAGCGTCACCAGGTCCTGCTGGTTCACCGCCTCAACCAGCTCTCGATCACGACGGGGATGAAACAGCAGCTCCCCGGACGCCGCGAACACCGATACATAGCCCACGTCACCGAGCCTGACGGCCTCCAGGCGTCGGAAAAGCCCTCCCTGGACCAGGTTGACCATGCCTCCCACCACGCCGCGAAATTCGCCGCGCTCACCGATTCGTGGCACCAGCATCAGCACCAGCGGCTCTCCGCTGGCCCGCCCCACGAAGGGGCGGCTGACATAGGGCCACGGCGAATGACGCACCATGCGAAAATATTCCGTCCCCGCCGTTTCCAGCCCCACCCGCCCTTCTACCATCGGCCAATCCGCCAGCACGCGACCATCGGGACCGGTCACCATGATGCCTTCAAACCACTCCAGCAGCGCCTGATTGTCTTCCAGCAGCGATTTCAGCTCCTCTGGCTCTCGCCCTTCCAACAGCGACGCCAAGCGCTCGAGAGAGGACAGCCGTCGATTCACATTGTCGGTGAGCCCATCGGCGATCAGCTGCGCATCGTAGCGAAGGTGCGCTACGCTGGCATCCTCAACCAACTCCTTGCCGAACAACCAGGCGAGCATCAACAGCAGCCCCACAATAGCCAGCCAGGTAGTGACCAACCCCACCAACAGTCGGCCCTGCAGCGAGCAGAGCCGTCGAATAGATGAGTTGAGCAGCGTGGATGCCATAGGGGACGGTATGCGCAATGCACTCCCTCTCAGATTGCGTGGCGACCGGTTGTAGCGATCGATGTTCTCGGCGCTGCGGCAAGCGCGACAGTGAAAGCGCCAAATGACCCACTCCAGTCAAGCAAAGCCGTGCCACAAGGGCGCCCGGAAGCCTGGGCAATGGCGCTTTAGGGGTTATATCGGCAGGACACACGCGGCCTTGAGGGTAAACTCTTGCCTGTCACCTGGAAAATGCCGGAAAACACCACCTGCTCAACGCCCGAAAAGAGGCAGGATTAGAATAAAAAAGCAAAGCACCCTAAAGTCATATTTGTCGCTGACGATAAGTTGAAGTGAATCCATCGGACAGCTTGTCGAAGGTGGAAACGATCAACAAGGCCTGATGCCGAGAGCGATGAACGAACACTCCCCACCCCCACCGCACGAACGGGTCAGCTCGCTGGCAACGCACCCCGCACGGCTCGTCCAGAAGGGCTTCGAGCAGGGGCAGACCGGCATGGTGATCACCGATGCCAAGGGACATATCGTGCTGGCCAATCCGGCATTCTGCCGCCTAACCGGCTGCGAACCGGCCACAGCCAGTGGCCAGCCGATCGAACACTTCTTCGCCTCGCTGCACGAACCGGCCAACTTGCCCGCTGCGACCAACCGCACCAACGCCTCCGCCGCAACGCCCTCCTGGCAGCAGGAGGTACTGTGTCGCCACCAGGAGGGCGAGTCGCAGCCTATCCTGATGACGGTTGATGCCCTGCTCGACGACAAGGGGCGCCCAAGCCATTACCTGCGCACATTCATCAACCTCGCCTCCCAGGACGGCAGCCGGATCGGGGGACGCCACTGGGTGCACGTCGACACCATGACGGGGCTACCCAACTGGCTGCTCCTGCGCGACCGACTCAACCATGCCCTGGCCCAGGCCGAGCGCGCCGATCAGGGCATGGCACTGCTGTTCATCGACATCGACCGCTTCAAGGCCATCAACGATACCGCCGGACACCTTGAAGGCGACCGCCTGCTCGGCGAACTGGCACGACGCTTGAATGGCTCGCTGCGCAGCAAGGACACCCTGGCCAGGCTGGGTGGGGATCAATTCGTCATTCTGCTCGAGAAGGACGCCACGGCCGACGCCGCCCAGGCCGTGGCGGAGCGCCTGCAGGAGGCCCTGGAGCCACCGTTTATCGCCAACGGACAGCGTCTGCTGCTGACTGCCTCGATCGGCATCGCGCTGTTCCCCAGCGATGCCCAGGACGAGGAGTCGCTGATCACCGGGGCACGCAGCGCCATGTACACGGCCCGCAAGCGGGGCCCCGGTCGACTGGCTTTCGTCAATCAGCGCCTGACCACGCAGCTCAAGGAGAAACATCGGCTGGAAAACCAGCTGAGCGAAGCCGCCCACCTGCCCGAGAAGTATTTCGACATTCACTACCAGCCGGAGCTGGCAACGACCAGCGGACGCTGCGTCGGCCTCAAGGCCGTGTTGCGCTGGCGTCAAACGCGTCGGGGGAAGCGCATGCCGGCGGATTTTCTGGATATCATGAACCGCCTGCGACTCGGCGTCCGCCTCGACCGCTGGGCCATTTCACGCATCATCGCCGACCGGCAGCGCTGGATTGCGGAGGGCCTGCCAAGCGGAAAGCTACCCGTCTCGGTTACGCTGAGCGAATCCCACCTGGCCCACGATACCTTTGACCGCCGGCCGCTGGATCACTTCCTGCGCAGCCAGGAAACGGCGCCACTGGAATGGCTGACACTGGAGGTGCCGGAGGGCGCCGTGACACAGCGCCTGGACGATGCCATCCACATGCTCAAGCGCATCGAGAAGCTGGGCGTACGCTTGGCGGTGAGCGGCCTTGGCACACAGCCGATTGACCTCGCGTGGCTCGCTCGCCTCCCTTTTCATCAAGCCAGACTCAGCGCAAGCCTCACCTCCCCCGCCAACGACAGCGAGCGCAACCTGGCCAAGGCGCTGTGCCATCTGCTCGATTCGCTGTGTATCGAACCGGTCATCACCGACATTGACGATGCCGCCAGCGCCGCCCTGGCGACCACTCTGCCCGCCGCCCGCGTACTGGGCGACCAGCTCTGCCCGGCACTGGCACCCGAGGCACTCGACAAGTGGCACGCCAGCCACCTTGCCGCCGAGCCGTAGCCTTGAGCGACGACCCACCATAGCCGCCATAGGCGACGTCGGGCGGTGGACTCGGGGCGCTACGCCGCCCATAGCAGCACTGCCTAAACACGCACACCATGGTACCGCACGCACGAAAAAGCCGCCTAGCGGGATGCGCTAAGCGGCTGATTCGATGTGTCTTGTTGGTGGAGCCTAGCGGGATCGAACCGCTGACCTCAACACTGCCAGTGTTGCGCTCTCCCAGCTGAGCTAAGGCCCCACGTGAACTCGCCTTGCGAGAACGAGGCGAATACTACCCAGCTGACGCAGGGCCGTCAACACCAGAAGGAAAAAACTTCTCATCCCGCGCCGGGCACGGCGCTAGATCTACCCAGGTCAATTTGCCTTGTTGACTGAGTGTGGCAAGCTTTGAACTTTGAAGCGCCACCGGCTCACCCCGTCTGGCCTGGGTTTTCAGAACAGTGGCCACGGAGCACCCTGTGGGATCCTTTCAGCAACGCCGAGGAACGTCAGCCTTGATCAAGGTTCTCATTGTCGACGACCATCAACTGGTCCGCACCAGCCTTGCCCGCCTGCTGGACAGCGAACAGGATATCGAGGTGGTCGGAGAGGCCGCCAGCGGTGAGCAAGCCATCACCCTGAGCCGCGCACTGAATCCAGACGTGGTGCTGATGGATCTGCGTATGCCCGGCATCGGTGGCCTGGAAGCGACCCGCAAGATCACCCGCACCAGCCCCGACGTGCGCGTTCTCGCCTTGACCGGATTCATGGAAGACAATTTTGCTCAGCGCCTGCTGGAAGCCGGGGCCAGCGGCTTCATCAGCAAGGACACTCAGCCTCCCGACATGGTCGATGCCATTCGCAGTGTCTTCGCCGGCCAGCGCTATATCGGCTCGGACATCGCCCAGCGCTTGGTGCTGTCGCGCTTCGAACCGGATGAAAATCCCTTCGACCAGCTGTCTCAGCGTGAACTGCAGGTGGCCATGATGATCGTCAACTGTCAGCGCGTCGCGGAAATTTCCGATCGCCTGTTCCTCAGCCCCAAGACCGTCAACACCTATCGGTATCGGATCTTCGAGAAGCTGGGGGTACAGACCGATGTGGAGCTCACCCACCTCGGCCTGCGCCACGGCCTGGTGGAGGGCTTCAGCACCGCCAACTGAGGCGCTCGATCTGGTACCCTGGGGCCCTACCGATCGCCACCCGACCCACCATGAGCTTCGATTCCCGGCAGTTCCTCGCCAACCTCACCCAGGCACCTGGCATCTACCGCATGCTCGATGCGCGGGGCGAGACCCTCTATGTGGGCAAGGCCAAGCGGCTGAAGGCTCGCCTGGCCAGCTACTTCCGCGGCACCCTGAATGCCAAGACCCAGGCCATGGTCGCCCGCATTGCCGACATCCAGGTCACGGTCACCCGTAGCGAGATCGAGGCGCTGCTGCTCGAGCAGACGCTGATCAAGGAACTGCGTCCGGCCTACAACATCCTGCTGCGCGACGACAAGTCCTACCCCTTCGTCTTCGTCTCCGACCGTCACCCCTACCCGGCGCTGGAGTACAAGCGAGCCAGGAAACGGCATGACGACGGGCGCTATCTGGGGCCCTACCCCAGCAGCGGCGCCGTGCGCGAGAGCCTCTCGCTGATGCAGAAGATCTTTCGTATCCGTAACTGCGAGGATAGCGTCTTCGCCCACCGCACACGCCCCTGCCTGCAGTACCAGATTCAGCGCTGCAGCGCCCCCTGCGTCGGCTACATCAGCGAAGCCGACTACCGCCGCGACCTGGAGCATGCCGTCATGTGTCTGGAAGGCCGCAGCGAGCAGGTGACCCGCGAGTTGACCGAGGCCATGGAGGCCGCCAGCCGCGACCTTGCCTTCGAGGATGCCGCGCGCCTGCGCGACCAGATCCAGCACCTGCGCCAGCTGCAGCAGCGCCAGTTCGTCGACACCGAAGGCGGCGATGCCGACATCTTCGCCCTGGCCAGCCGGCCAGGTGCGCTGTGCATTTCCGTGCTCGCCGTGCGCCAGGGACGACTGCTGGGAGCCCGGCACCATGCCCCGGAGAACGGACTCGACCTGGGCCCGGAAGCGCTGCTCGGCGACTTCATCAGCCAGTACTACCTGGGCCAGGGCCGCGTGATCCCCCAGGAAGTCATCACCAACCTGGCGCTTCCCGACAGCGATATCCTGGAGAGCGCCCTGAGCACCCGCGCGGAACGCCGCATCCGCTTGACCCACCGCGTTCGCGGTCATCGCAGCCAGTGGCTCGAGCTGGCCCGTACCAACGCCGAACAGCAGCTTGCCGGCCAGCTGGCCAGCCAGACCCAGCTGACACGACGCTTCGAGGCGCTGCGCACCGCCCTGAACCTGCCCGAAGCCCCCAACCGACTGGAGTGCTTCGACATCAGCCACAGCCATGGCGAAGCCACCGTGGCATCCTGCGTGGTCTTCGACCACGAGGGGCCGCGCAAATCCGACTATCGGCGCTTCAATATCGAGGGGGTGGCCGCCGGCGATGACTACGCCGCCATGCGCCAGGCCCTGGAACGCCGGTTTCGACGCCTGGCCGAGGGCGAGGGCCATGTGCCCGACATCCTGCTGGTGGACGGCGGCAAGGGGCAGCTTAACCTGGCCAGGGACATCCTCGCGGGACTCGAGCTGCCCGACATTCTGCTGCTGGGTGTCGCCAAGGGTGCCACCCGCAAGGCCGGGCTGGAGACCCTCTTCCTGGAAACCGTCGACCGACAGCTCGATCTGGACGCCACGTCGCCGGCGCTGCACCTGATTCAACACCTGCGCGACGAGGCCCACCGGTTTGCCATCACCGGCCACCGAACCCGGCGTGACAAGGCACGCCGCAGCTCGACCCTGGAGGGGGTTGCCGGCGTGGGCCCCAAGCGACGCCGCGAACTGCTGCGCTTCTTCGGCGGTCTGCAGGGGGTAAAACAGGCCAGCCGCGAGGAGCTCGCCCGTGTGCCGGGCATCAGCGCCACGCTCGCCGAGGCAATTCATCGCGCCCTGCATGGATGATGCCGTCACCTGCAGATAGAATAGTGCCCGTTACGGCATCCCAGACTTCCGGTAAGGACCCCGCCCATAATGAACATCCCCAACATCCTGACGCTGGCCAGAATCGCCTTCATCCCGCTGCTGGTGGTGTTCGTCTACCTCCCCTATACCTGGAGCATGCCCGTGGCGGCCGCCCTGTTTGCGCTGGCAGCGATGACCGACTGGCTGGACGGCTACCTGGCAAGACGCTGGGACCAGGCCACGCCCTTCGGCGCCTTCCTCGACCCGGTGGCCGACAAGCTGATGGTCGCCGTCGCCCTGGCACTGCTGATCGAGCGCTTCGACAGCGCCTGGCTGACGCTGCCGGCGCTGGTGATCATCGGCCGCGAGATCGTGATCTCCGCCCTGCGTGAGTGGATGGCCGAAATGGGCAAGCGTGGCAGCGTCGCCGTGTCCTGGCTGGGCAAGGTCAAGACCACCCTGCAGATGGTCGCCATTCTGCTACTGCTGGCCTTCGCCCCCGGCACCCCGCTGGCCATGGTGGGCGTGGCGACACTCTACGTGGCGGCGATCCTTACCTTCTGGTCCATGGCGCTTTATCTCCGCGCCGCCTGGCCGCACCTGAGTCGGTCGATGTAAGCCGGTGAACAACAAGCATTTGACAGCCGCGCATGCATCCGTATAATTCGCTCTCGAGTCGAGCGGGAATAGCTCAGTGGTAGAGCATCGCCTTGCCAAGGCGAGGGTCGGGAGTTCGAATCTCCTTTCCCGCTCCAGACTTGCAGAGTCAGATGCGTGACAGCGAGGGTCGCGAGCCGGTGCGCCGGTCCGATCGAATCTCCTTTCCCGCTCCAAGACTTGCATCGAGTCTGACCTACGACTCCTTGAGGCTGGATGGCAGAGTGGTTATGCAGCGGACTGCAACTCCGTGTACGCCGGTTCGATTCCGACTCCAGCCTCCACTATTCCCTTCAGCTCCCCGCTCGACACCGTGCCGCCCGGATGGCGAAATTGGTAGACGCAAGAGACTTAAAATCTCTCGGTGGCAACACCGTGCCGGTTCGAGCCCGGCTCCGGGCACCAGGCGCCTCGCCAGACTGATCTCCACCGGCTCGCCCGGTCTGCCACGCGGCGGGGCTGATGCAACGTGCTCCAGCGAGAACCCGCATGCTGCGAAGCGAACACGATGTTCTGGTGATCGGCGGCGGCGTGGCCGGGCTGACCCTGGCCCTGCATGCCGCAGAGTCGCGCCGCGTCACCCTGGTACGCCCCGCCAGCGATGACCAGGGGGCCAGTCGCTGGGCACAGGGCGGTATCGCCGCCGTACTCTCCCCCCAGGATGATTTCGATGCCCACGTGGCAGACACCCTGGTGGCCGGTGACGGCCTATGCGACGAGCGAGCCGTGCGCTTCACCGTCGAGCAGGGCCCTGCCGCGATCGAGTGGCTGCTGTCGCTGGGCGTTCCCTTCACCCGCGACCCCAGCCCCGATGCCGGCTACCCCTATCACCTGACACGAGAAGGCGGCCACGGCGCCCGGCGCATCATTCACGCCGAGGACGCCACCGGCCGCGCCGTGCTCGATACCCTGATGATTCATGCCCAGGCGCATCCGGCCATTACGCTGCGTGACGACCTCACCGCCATCGGCCTGATCGGCGACGCCCTCGGCCAGTGCCGCGGCGCTCGCTGCCTGGATGCCGACGCCCGGCCCGTCGAGCTGCTGGCCAGCGATACCGTACTGGCCACCGGCGGCGCCAGCGGACTCTATCGCCATACCACCAGCCCCCAGCCGGCCAGCGGCGAAGGCATGTTGATGGCCGCCGAGCTGGGTGCGGCACTGATGAACCTGGAGTTCCAGCAGTTTCACCCCACCTGCCTCTACGACCCGGAAGGCCCGCCTTTCCTGATCAGCGAAGCGGTGCGCGGCGAGGGAGGCAGGTTGCTCAATGCCCGAGGTGAGCGCTTCATGCCGGCGCTGGACCCCCGTGCCGAGCTTGCCCCGCGCGATATCGTCGCGCGCGCCATCGATGCCGAGATGCAGCGCACCGAGTGCGATCATGTCTACCTGGACATCCGCCACCTGGGCGACGCGGCCATCCGCCATCACTTCCCGACCATTCACGCCCACTGCGCCAGTCGCGGGCTGGATATCGTGGCGCAGCCCATTCCCGTGGTCCCCGCCGCCCACTACAGCTGCGGCGGCGTGGCCACCGACCTCGATGGCGCTTCGAGCGTGCCCCATCTCCACGCCGTTGGCGAAGTGGCCTGCACCGGGCTCCACGGCGCCAACCGCATGGCCAGCAACTCGCTGCTCGAATGCCTGGTATTCGCCCGCAGCTGCGCCGGGCGGCTCGCCGAGCGCCGTGAACCGGCCCAGGCCCCGCTCTCTCCCTGGCAGCCCGGGGCAAGCAGCGTGGACAGGGAACGACTCCGCGCGTGGCGACTGGGGATGCGCGACATCATGAGCGCGAGGGTCGCGATCGTGCGCCGGGATAGCGGCCTCGAGCAGGCGGCAGACGCGCTCGAGCAGCTGGCGAGCGAGGTGGCGCCGATGGTTCAGCAAGCCAGGCCCAGCGTCGCCCTGGCCAGCCTGTGGCACGCCCTGCGGCTGGCCAGGCTTACCGTGGCCAGCGCCCGCCACCGCCGGGAATCACGCGGACTGCACTACAACCCAGACTGCCCGCGGCATGACGACGGCAAGACTGCCCCAAAACCCTCGCGGATCCATCTTTCCAACCTTCCCGACGAAGCCTAGAGCCCCCCTTACTCAGCTATGCTGCACCAGCCAGCGCCGCAGCCGATGCAGCGCCTCGCGGCGGCTGCTGTCCGGCCACAGCCACAGGGTGCGCCCCTCGCCTCCCAGCTGCAGGGCGATCAGCCAGGGCCCCAGGTAGCGACAGTGCAGCACCACCTCGCGGCACTCACCCTCCGGCCAGGCGCGCCAGAACCAGCGCCCCTTTCCTTCCTGCTCGGGGACCAGCTGCAGCTCCCCACGCAGGGGACGATAGGCCAGATACCCCAGCATCAGCGCCACCCATGCCGCTGCCACCAGCGCCAACTGTGGAGAGCCGTAGCGCGCCAGCACGGCCAGCACGGCTACTCCCAGCAGGGCGTGGCTCCACCAGACCAGCCTAGACGGGACGACGGGTATCGTTATCGGGGTTGTCGGCATGGGCCTGAATCAGCTCCACGATGCGGCAAAATGCCGCGTCGGTCGGCGCCTCCCGGCGCATCAGCCAGGCGAACAGATCCTGATCCTCCTCCTTGATCAGCTCGCGATAAGCGGCCTGATCGACGTCGTCAAGGTCGTCATAGCAGTGCTCGAGAAAGGGAATCAGCAGCAGGTCAAGTTCCCACATGCCGCGGCGGGAGTGCCAGTAGAGCCGCTTGCGCAGGGCAGCGGCATCCGGGTTAGTCGCTTCGCTCAACGTCGGCCTCGAGTGTCCGGGTGAATGGACCGCCAGTATACCGGAGCCATCGATGCGGGGCAGCATACCGCCCCGCATTGCCCACACTGCTTGACCATGGTCGTAGTGCGTTGTTTTATCTCGATTTGAACAGTATGCTGAAGACAGAACAAGAATGCCGCCCATATCCACCCGGACCTGGGGACCGCCTGGAGATAGCCGATGACCAAATCCGAGTTGATCGAGCAGATCGCAATGCGACAGCCTGAGCTTTCGATCAAGGAGGTCGAATCCTCGGTTCGCCTCATTCTCGACGACATCACCGATACCCTTGCCGAAGGCGGTCGAGTGGAGATACGCGGCTTCGGCAGCTTCTCACTGCACTACCGGGAGCCCCGGGTCGGCCGCAACCCCAAGACCGGCGAGCCTGTCGCGCTGGAGGGCAAGTTCGTGCCACACTTCAAGCCCGGTAAGGAGCTGCGTGAGCAGGTCAATGCCAGCCGAGCGCTCGGCTACTAACGACTCCATCATTCACAAGGGATAGACACATGCGTTGGCTCAAAGGCCTGATCCTGGCCATCATACTGCTGGGGGTGCTGCTGGTCGGCATCCTGTTCGCCGTCAATAATCAGCACACGGTCCCCCTCAATCTGATCTGGGTCGAGCTGCCGCCAATCTCGCTCTCCGTGTGGCTGCTGGCATCGCTGGCCAGCGGCGTGGTGCTGGGCATGCTGGCCATGACCGGTGTATGGCTGAGGCTGCGCACCACGCTGTCACGCGCTCAGCGCTTGAATCGCCAGCAGCGCAAGGAGCTCGATCGACTCCGCGTTCAGGAGCTCAAGGAACTGCCGTAAATGCCCGATGCACTGCTGCTGACCCTGTTGGCGGCAGCCGTTGCCATCGGCTGGTGGCTAGGCCGCCGCGAACGACAGAGTCTTCGACATCCCGCGCGGCCCACTTCGCTGTCGCGGGATTATTTCGTCGGCCTGAACTATCTGCTCAACGAGCAGCCGGATCGCGCCATCGAAGCCTTCGTCTCGGCACTGGAGGTCAACAGCGAGACCATCGACACCCATATCACCCTGGGCAACCTGTTTCGCGCCCGCGGGGAAGCCGACCGGGCGGTCAAGATTCATCAGAACCTCCTGGCCCGCCCCACCCTGACCTCCGCGCAAAGCGATCAGGTCCAGCTCGAGCTGTCGCGGGACTTCCTGCATCTCGGCCTGCTCGACCGTGCCGAGCGGCTGCTCAAGCAGGTCATCCACGAAACGCACCATGACCCGACACGCCTGGCCGCCAAACGCCTGCTGGTGGACCTCTTCGATCGTGAAGGCGAGTGGCAGGCGGCCTTCGAGGTGGCCTACCCGGCCCTGGTTCGGCAGCACGAGGATATTCGCCGGGCCGCGGCCCACTGGCTGTGCGAACTGGCGCAGCAGGAGCGCCACTCGGCAAGCCCGGGGCTGGCCCGCAAGCACCTGCGCAAGGCGCTCTCCATCGACAAGCAGTGCGTTCGCGCCACCCTTCAGCTTGCCGAACTGGAGCAGGATACCGGCCACTACCGCGAGGCGATCCGCCTGTTGATGCGCATCCCCGATCAGGACAGGGACTTCGTGCCGACCCTGCTGACCCCGCTGCAGCACGCCTACGAGATGCTGGATGACGAAGCGGGGCTGGCCGACTGCCTGCAGCAGCTCCTGGATCGCGAGCCCTTCACCAGCCTGATCATCCGACTCGCCGAGGTACGCCGCAAGCGGGAGGGGCTCACGGCGGCCATCGACCTGGTCACCGAGCAGCTCGACCGCGAGCCCAACCTGGGGGCGCTGGACTATCTGCTGGACCTCTACCAGCACCAGCAACTCGAACAGGGCGAGCCGGACACCCGTATCCGGCTGCTCAAGCAGCATACCCATACCCTGCTCGCGGCCAGGCCCCGTCATCGCTGCAGGCGCTGCGGCTTTTCCGGCGAACCGCTCCACTGGCAGTGCCCACGCTGCCGCAGCTGGGGCACGACGCGGCCGATCACCGGCATTGAGGGGGAGTGATTATTCCGCTTGGTTTTTCCCTAGCTCTTGCTCGATGGCAGCTAGCGCCGCCATGGGATCCTTGGCCTGGGTCACCGGGCGCCCCACCACCAGATGGGTACTGCCGGCGTCCATCGCCTCGCGCGGGGTCATGATGCGCCGCTGATCCCCGGCCGCGGCAAAGCTCGGGCGAATCCCCGGGGTCACCTTGAGAAAGGCCTCCCCGCAAAGCTCGCGCAGCCGCGACGCTTCATGGGCCGAGCACACCACGCCGTCCATGCCGCTATCCAGGGCCAGCTGCGCCAGTCGCTCGACCTGAGTGGCCGGGTCCACGGTCACCCCCACCTCGGCGAGGTCCGCTGCCTCCATGCTGGTCAGTACCGTCACGGCGATCAGGTGAGTCGCCAGCGCATGACGCTCCAGGCGCTCACGGGCCGCCTCCATCATCCGCCGCCCGCCGCCGGCATGCACATTGACCATCCATACCCCCTGCTCGGCAGCGGCCTGCACCGCGCCCGCCACGGTGTTGGGAATATCGTGGAACTTGAGGTCGAGAAACACCTCGAAGCCGCGCCCATGGAGGGCCTCGACCACATCCGGTCCGCTGCGGGTGAACAGCTCCTTGCCTACCTTGAGCCGGCAACGGGCCGGATCCAGGCCGTCGGCCAGGCACAGGGCCGCGTCCAGGGAAGGATGGTCGAGGGCAATGATCAGCGGCGAGTCATGAGACACCATGCAAGCTCCAGTCGGCGATGGGATGAGATTGGCGCCACAGTATATCAGCCGCCCCGCTCATGCGTTGCCCGTGGCCTGGTCTATGCTCATCTTAACTAGGAACAAAATTCGCAGCCTCGGCGCGATACATGAGTAAAAACTGATGGACTGGGAGGTTTCCATGACCAGCGATCAACGCATCGGCCCTATCGCCCTGTCCAACATCCGCGCAAGAAGGGTACTCGACGCTCTCCTCGAAGGCTCCGGCGTCACCCTGAACGGCCCCGCCCCCTGGGACCCCCAGGTCTACCATCCCGACTTCTGCTCTCGGGTGCTTCGCCAGGGCAGCCTGGGTCTCGGAGAAGCGTACATGGACGGCTGGTGGGAGTGCGAACGCCTGGATGACATGACCTGCCGCCTACTGCTGCATGGTCTGGGAGAGCGCGCCCACACCCCCTCGGAGCGCATGATGTACCGGCTCCAGGCGGGGCTGATCAACCTGCAGAGCAAGGCCCGCGCCTATATCGTGGGCGAAACCCACTACGACCTTGGCAACGACCTCTTCGAGCGCATGCTCGACCCCACTCTCTGCTACTCCTGTGGCTACTGGAAGACGGCCAGCACCCTGCACGAGGCACAGCTGGCCAAGCTGGAGCTGGCCTGCCGCAAGCTCGAACTACGCCCGGGAATGCGCGTGCTGGATATCGGCTGCGGCTGGGGCAGCTTCGCCGAGCACGCCGCTCGTCACCACAACGTCAGCGTAACCGGCATCACCATTTCACGGGAACAGGCCGAGCTGGCACGCAAACGCTGCGCCAACCTGCCGGTGGCGATCGAGCTCAAGGACTACCGCGAGCTTGAAGGACGGTTCGATCGCATCGTCTCGATCGGCATGTTCGAGCACGTGGGGCATCGCAACTACCGCACCTACTTCGAAACGATAAGGCCACTGCTGGCCGAGGATGGTCTTCTGCTGCTGCACACCATCGGCTCCAACCGAACAGAGGTGAGCATCGACCCCTGGATCAATCGCTACATCTTCCCTAACGGCATGCTGCCCTCGATCAAGCAGATCGCCGATGCCAGCGAAGGCGTGCTGCTGATGGAAGACTGGCAGAATTTCGGGGCCGACTACGACACCACCCTGATGGCCTGGCTGCACAACGTCGATACCCACTGGCACGAGATCGCCAATCGCTACAGCGAGCGCACCCGACGCATGTTCCGCTACTATCTGTCGGTCTGCGCCGGCGCCTTTCGGGCCCGCGACCTGCAGCTGTGGCAAATCGTCTTCTCCCGGAGACGCCCGGGCCGCTATGACGCCCCTCGCTGATCCCGCTTTTGCCCCAGATCATGCCTTACAGGTTTTGTGGTCAATTTCTTACAGCGAAGGCACTCTATTTCACGATTCGATACATTGTATATTACTGCATTAGCCATAACATAAGCTGATCGTTTGCTTCCTCCAGGCTCGCCTCTCCGAAACGGCGCAGTTTCCCGACCGAACCAGGCCGCCGAACGCGAAGCCAACAGAATAATCAGCCCGGAACCACGGGCACATGCTTAGTAACACAACAGGAACACCCGCATGCCTGAGAACAATATCGTGCCGGGTGGGGGTCTGGATGAGTCGGCACACCTTCACGACTTTACCGAGCGACTGCCCGGCGTCATCTTCCAGTTCTACCGTGGCCACAACGGCCACATGCACTTCCCCTACCTGGCCGGCAGTGGCACCAGCCTGCTTGGCGTCGACCGCCGCCAGTTGGCCCACGACGCCCGCTACCTGCTGGACCGTCTGGACGAAGAGGACTTTCCGCGCCTGATGGCCGCCATCGAACGCTCCGCCCGCTACCGCTTGCCGATCGCCACCAAGTTTCGCTTTCGGCTGCCCGGTGGGCGCTGTCGCTGGGTCGCGCTGCGCGCCCAGCCTGAGGATGCCGACAGCGGCGTGCTCTGGCATGGACTGATGATCGACATCACCGAGCAGATGGCCGAGGAAGCGCGCCTGCGCAAACTCTCCGACACCGATCCCCTGACCGGGCTGCCGAACCGCCGCAAGCTGATCAACCGGCTCAATGAAGAGGTATCGCTGTGTAACCGCCACGGCACTCCCTTATCGTTCATGCTGCTCGACCTCGACCATTTCAAGCAGATCAACGATACCTGGGGCCACCTGCAGGGCGATCAGGTGCTGACCGAACTGGGCACCCTGTGTCGGCAAGTGCTGCGCGAGGAGGACACCGTCGGCCGCCTGGGCGGCGAAGAGTTCGCCGTGGTGCTGCCACTGACCCCCATGGTGCGCTGTCGGCCACTTGCCGAACGGCTACGCCAGCGGATCGAAGCGCACGACTTCGGCATCGAACCGGGGCAGATCACCGTTAGCATCGGCCTGGCCGAATACCGCCTGGGCGAGCCGCGCGATACGCTGATCGAGCGGGCCGACCGCAGCCTCTACGCCGCCAAGCATCAGGGCCGCAACCGGGTCGTGGCCTGACCCGAGCGGCATCGATCAGCGCAGTACACCGCGACGCTGCAGCAGCCGCATCAGGGCATGAACGGGCAGATAGAGCACCACCGGCCATGCCAGCATCAGGCCTACCAGATAGACCAGCGGATGGAGCATGTCCTGGGGCGACCCGAAGGGGCCGTGCACCCAGTTGATATTTCGCTCGGTCGCGGTGAACAGGAACGTCAGCGGCACCACCACCCAGGTCAGCACCGTCTGCCACAGCAGCGCACGGCGCACATAGCCAAGCCGCCATACCGCGAAACCGGCCACCAGCGGCAGCACCAGATGGTAGAACGAGAGCGCCTTGGCCAGCGTCGGGTGGTCGGGGTCGAACATATACTCGGTACCGCCGATGGGATGCACCCCGGTCAGCCAGGCGCCCAGCACATCCAGCCCCCACAGGGTCCCCACCAGCAGCACGGCCAGCAGCTGCATGGAGAGCAGCAACCGGTGCTCCCACCACAGCCCGACAAGGATCAGAAAGCTCGCCAGGTTACACAGCCAGAAATAGTTCTGGGCCCCCAGCATCACCGCAAAGGTCGGCGCCCACAGCACGATCCAGAGCGTGAACCCCAGCTTCAGCCATCGCGGCAGTGATACGTTCGACTCCCTCATGCGTGCTCTCCCGTGACGGTTCGCCTGTCACTGTAGCAAGTACTGTGGCAAGGCCGGCGAGTGGCAGTTCAGCGAGCGCAATGGCATCATGGGGGATGCTTGAGTATTCATTCTTGCCGCCAGAACCGACGAGGTTAGGAATTACATGTTCGAACACATTGAGCGGGTTCCCGGGGACGCCATCCTCGGTCTGATCGAGGCCTTCAAGAAGGACACCAATCCCCAGAAGGTCGATCTCGGCGTCGGCGTCTACAAGGACGCCCAGGGCAACACCCCGGTGATGCGCGCCGTCAAGGAAGCCGAGGCCCTGCTGCTCAAGAACGAGACCACCAAGACCTACATCGGCTCCCACGGGGCGCCGGCCTACGGCGAGGTAGTACTGCCCATGGTGCTGGGCGAGGACTCACCGGTCCTGACCGCCAAGCGTGCCAGCGCCACCCAGTCACCCGGCGGCACCGGCGCCCTGCGCCTGGCGGCCGACTTCATCGCCCACCAGCTGCCCGGCAAGGACATCTGGGTCTCCGACCCGACCTGGCCCAACCATCTGGGCATCTTCCCGGCCGCCGGCCTGACGCTGCACAAGTACCCCTATGTGGACGCCGACAACCGGCTGGACTTCGACGGTATGCTTGCGGCCCTGAAGCAGATCCCCGAAGGTGACGTGGTGCTGCTCCACGCCTGCTGCCACAACCCCACCGGCTTCGACCTCTCCCGGGAGCAGTGGCAACAGGTGCTCGAGGTGGTGCGTGAGCGCGGCCTGCTGCCGCTGATCGACTTCGCCTACCAGGGCTTCGGCGAGGGCCTGGACGAAGACGCCTACGGGGTCCGCCTGATGGCCGAGAGCCTCGACGAGGTGATCATCACCAGCTCCTGCTCGAAGAACTTCGGCATCTACTGCGAGCGGACCGGCTGTCTGATCATGGTGGCCAAGGACACCGAGCAGATGGAGAACGTGCGCTCCCAGATCGCCATCGTCGCCCGCGAGAACTACTCCAACCCGCCGGCCCACGGCGGCGCCATCGTCAGCGAGATCCTGCACTCCGCCGAGCTTGCCGCCGTGTGGCGGGAAGAGCTCACCGAGATGCGCGACCGCATCAATACGCTGCGTCGCGACTTCGTCGAGGCGCTCAAACCCTACGGCCTGGACCAGAAGTATGCCTGCGTCGCCGAGCAGCGCGGCATGTTCTCCTACACCGGCCTGACACCCGAGCAGGTCGACCGCCTGCGCGACGAGTTCGGCATCTACATGGTGCGCTCGGGCCGCGCCAACGTGGCCGGCTTCTCCCACGAGAACCTGCCCTACCTGGCCAAGGCGATCGCCGCCGTCAACTGATCGGCCATCCTTGCCAGACGCGATGCCCGGGCCCTGCCCGGGCATCGTCGTTTCGGGTAGAATGCCGCTCGATTTTCGATACTACAGCCGCCGGGGGCGCGGTGCGCCTCTGTGCGCGCAGGGCAACGCCAGACTTGACCGATCAGTCAGCTCAGGTCCAGACTGCTGGTTGCCTTGACGACAACCACACAACATAGAGGCTTACCATGGCGGCAACTCCCGACACCTCCCCCGTGCACTACCCCTGGTACAAGAAGGAGGATACCGACGCCTTCTTCGCGCTGTTCCAGAACAACATCGCCAACTTCGTGATCATCGCCATCACCATGCTGGGCATGGGCTTTCCCGCGTCCATCGTCTTCGGCCAGGTACTCCCTGGTGCGGCCGTGGCCGTCATGGTGGGCAACTTCTACTACGCCTGGAGCGCGGCGCGGCTCGCGCGCCGGGAAAACCGCACCGACGTCACCGCGCTTTCCTACGGGATCTCGACTCCGGTAATGTTCGTTTTCCTGTTCGGCGTGCTGCTGCCGGCCATGCAGCTCACCGGCGACGCCGAGCTGGCCTGGAAGGTGGCGGTGGCCGCCTGCTTCATCAGCGGTGCCATCGAGGCCGCCATCAGCCTGATCGGCCGCTGGGTCCAGCACCACCTGCCCCGGGCCGCGATGCTGGGGGCTGTGGCCGGTGTGGCGCTGACTTTCATCGCCGGCGAGATGCTCTTCAAGACCCTGGAAATCCCGGTCATCGGCCTGCTGGTGCTGGCGATCATCATCGTCGGCCTCGTGGGCCGGGTGGCAATGCCGTTTCGCATTCCCACCTCGCTGTTCGCCATCGTCATCGGCACCACCCTCGCCTACCTGATCGGCGCCACCGAAGATGGTCAGTTCAGCGACGCTTTCACCCACCTGGGCTTCTACCCGCTGCTGCCGACCCTGGCCTGGTTCGAGGGGCTTGGCCTGCTGCTTACCGGCATGCTGGCGGTACTCACCGTGGTGCTGCCGATCACCCTGTACAATGCCATCGAAACCATGAACAACGTCGAGGCCATGGAGGCCGCCGGTGACAAGTACGACGTCCGCGAGTGCCAGGCGGTGGACGGTGCCGGCACCATGATCGGCGCACTGTTCGGCGGCGTCTTCCCCACCACGGTGTACATCGCCACCGTCGGGGCCAAGTGGATGGGCGCCGGGCGCGGCTACAGCATCCTCAACGGCGCCGTCTATGCCATTGCCACCATGTTCGGGCTGATCGCCGCCCTGGCCGCCATCATCCCGGTCTCGGTGGTGGCGCCGATCCTGGTGTTCGTCGGCATGTCGATGATCGCCACCGCCTTCCAGAGCAACGACAGCCGCTACTACCCCGCCGTCGCGCTGGCCATGCTGCCCTATTTCGCCAACTACGTGATGACCCGCTTCAATCGCGGCGCCGGCGAGGTGGTCTCGGATATCTCCCCGGCCATCGTCTCGCTCGGCCAGGGCGCCATGTTCACCGCCATCCTGATCGGCGCCATGACAGTCTCGGTGATCGACCACCAGTTCCGCCGCGCCGCGGTCTTCGCCGCCGTGGCGGCCGGCTTCTCCTTCATCGGGCTGATGCACGCACCGGAGCTGGCCTTCCATGCCGCCGGAGACTACATGCTCGGCTACCTGGTGATGGGCGCTCTGTTCCTCTATTTCGCCTGGCAGCAGGAACGACTGGCCGCGCCGCGACCGGTCACCCCGCCCTCATCGGCCGATTAAGTCGTTCCGCTCGAGTACGCCAAGAGAGACAGGCCCTGCCAGGAAACTGAACTGCACCCCGACGCTTGGACCCACTATCCAAGCATCGGGGTGTTTCAATGAGCAAACTCTATAACGCGTGGTTCAAGCTGCTGGTTGCGCAGCGGCTCCAAGCTCTCGTCTGAGCAGCTGCCAGGCGGCCAGGCCCGCACAGAGATTGCCGAAGGCGGCACCGATGGCCAGGCCGGTCAAACCACCGAGCTGCGCGCCCAGCCAGAGGCACGGCAGATAGAAGAGAAACAGCCGCGCGCCGGACATCAGCATGGCGCGTAGCGGCCAGCCCAGCGCATTGCCGGCCGAGACCACCAGCATGCAGATCCCCAGCAAGGCATAGCTGGGCAGCAGGAACCGGATCAGCATCGTCAGCGCATCGCGCACCTCAGGGGTGCCGGACAGCACCAGCGCCACCCAAGGGGCGGCAAGGGCTATCACCACACCCAGCCCCAGCTGCCAGACCAGGACCACCCTGAGCGCGAGGCGCAGCAGCCGGCGAATCTGCTCCCAGTCGCCGGCCCCATGGCAGCGCCCCAGCCAGGGCGGCAGCGACATGGTCATGGCCAGCACCACCATCAGCGACAGGGTTTCCAGGCGGCTGGCGAGCCCCCAGGCCGCCACCTGCGCCTCACCCAGGCCCGCCACGACCGTGATCGCCAGCATCGCGGCCAGGGGCGGCATCAGCTGGCTGACCATGGCCGGCGCGGCGATGCCGACAAAGGGCCTTGCCGACTGTCTCAGCTCGGCACCCAGCCCCTCTCGGGCCAGCCAGTCGGTGTGGCGTAGCCGTCGGGCGAGCACCACCAGTCCGCAGCCGAAAGCGATCGCCGTGGCCCAGGCGGCCCCGGGCAGGCCCAGTCCCGACCAAGGGCCGACGCCGAAGATCAGCAGCGGGTCGAGCACCAGATTGACCAGGCTGGTCACCACCATCATCTTCCCCGGCAGGCGGGTATCGCCATAGGCGCGGAACAGGCTATAGCCGAAGTAGAGTGCCGCCCCCAGCCAGGCGGCCAGCAGCTGCGGCGCCCAGTAGCCGCGGATCAGCTCGCGAGTCGCCGCATCCGCTCCCAGGCTGTTGAACACCGGCTCCTGGATCGCCCACAGCAGCAGCGCCAGCAGGGCGATGGCGCCGGCCCCCGCCAGCAGCACCAGGCTACCCAGGCGCCTTGCCCGGGCCTGCTCCCCGGCGCCCAGGGCGCGGGAGATCAGCGCCGCGATGGCGATGCCGAGCCCCACCTGAATGCCGATGATCAGAAAGGAGAGCGGGAAGGTGAACGACTGGGCGGCCAGCGGCGCGGTGCCCAGCCGGGCGATAAAGGCGCTGTCCACCAGCTGGAAGCCGAGCAGCGCCAGCACCCCGATGGCCATGGGCCAGGTCTGACGCCACAGGGTCACGCCCAGCGGTGGGCTGTCGTTGAGTCGTCGGGTCACGGTCACTCCGTGGCGGGACAGGGGGCAGCCATTCTAGCCGGCCCCACCAGGCTATGTACGAAAAGTCGGCGAGCGAAGGTCAGGCAAGGCAAAAATCGGCGAAAAAGCGGAGTTTACGGGGTGTAAATGAGCATTTTGAGCCGATTTTTAACGCCGGATGGCCGAGCGCAGGCAGTTTGCGTGCAAAGCCGAACGTCGACACCCCCGGCAAGCCGGGGGTGTCGACACACTTCGGGTCTCAAACCAAGGCTTGCGGCCTTACTGGCGCACGCCCTCGAAGGTCACGTAGAGCTCGAGGTCATGCATCACCTCGGGGAAGTCGCTCATGTCGATACCGTAGTCGGCCAGGGCCAGGGTGGTGCTGCCCTCGAAGCCGGCACGATAGTTGCCCCAGGGGTCTTCGCCCTCGCCCATCAGGGTCACCGGCATCTCGATCTCGCGGGTCTCCCCCTTCAGGGTCAGGTCGCCGGTCAGCACGCCTTCACTGTCGCCGTTGGGCGTGAAACCGGTGGAGACGAAGGTGGCGGACGGATAGTCGCCGGCGCTGAGGAAGTCATCGCTGAGGAAGTGGCGGTCGCGCTCGGCGTGGTTGCTGTTGAGGCTGGTGACGTCGACTTCCATCTCGACGCTGGAGGCCTCGAGGTTGTCGGCAGCGTAGTAGAAGCGCCCTTCGAAGGACTCGAAGTTGCCCAGGATGTAGGAGTAGCCCAGGTGGTTGATCTTGAACTGGATAAAGGCGTGCTGGCCGTCGGTGTCCACCACATAGTCGGCGGCCTGGGCCTGGCTCACACCCACCAGGGCAGCGGTGCTCAGGGCGGTGGCGAGTGCGGTCTTCTTGAACATGGAGTTCTCCTTTCCAGATTGAGGTTCAGTGTTGTCAGTCGGGACTCGCTGAGCGAGCCGATGGGGCAGGCTCCCTCAGGAGCGACGGGAGCGCACCGGATTGAGCATACGCGTCAGGGTGTCGTGACGGTCGAGGAAGTGGTGCTTGAAGGCCGCCAGGGCATGGCCACCGGCCAGCAGTATCAGGGCCAGGGCGCTGTACCAGTGAATCTCCCCGGCGATGGACTCCTGGTTGGGCAGCCGGCTGATCAGCGCCGGCACCTCGAACCAGTCGAAGACGCTGATGCCGCGCCCCCGGGCGGTGGAGATCAGGTAGCCGCTGATCATGACCACCAGCAGCAGCCCATAGAGGGCGGTGTGGCCAAGATGCGCCGCCAGCCGCTCGAAGCGACTGCCCTGGACGGCAGGTGTCGGCTGCATGAAGCGCCACCCCAGGCGCAACAGGGTGGCGAACAGCAGCAGCATGCCGATGGAGCGGTGCCACCAGGGCGCCAGGTTGTACCAGGCGTGGAAGTAGCCGAGATCGACCATCCACCAGCCCAGCGCGAAGAGCCCGACGATGGTGACGGCGCTGAGCCAGTGCAGTGCGATACTGATCAGGCCCCAGCCGGAGCGGGTGTTACGCCACATGCGACATCCTCGTTCGAAAAAACGAATCGTTCGCAAGCTTACCCGAGGGTGACGCCGAGGTCCGCTGAAAAAATCTGCATATAACGTTCGGAAAAATCCCATGCTGCGGCGCAAGGCAGTGGGAACTAATTGAACATTTTGGAATATACAGATGGAGCCGGCCGGGGCAGCGCCCCAGCGCTGGCTCAGACCAAGGCGTCGAGGCCCCGGGCGAGATCGGTCCGAATGTCCTCCAGATTCTCCAGGCCAACGGCCACCCGAATCAGCCCCTCCGCGATCCCTGCCGCGGCTTTCTGCTCCTCGGAGAGACGCCCGTGGGTGGTGGTGGCCGGATGGGTGATGGTGGTCTTCACATCACCCAGGTTGCCGGTGATCGACAGCATGCGGGTGGCGTCGATCACCGACCAGGCGCCCTCGCGCCCCCCTTTGACTTCAAAGCCGAGCACCGCGCCGAAGGCGCCCTGCTGACGACTGGCCAGGGCGTGCTGGGGGTGATCGGCCAGGCCGCTGTAGTGCACCCGCTCGACCGCGGGGTGCGCCACCAGCCACTGCGCCAGCGCCAGCGCACTGGTGCAGTGGGCCTTCATGCGCAGGCTGAGAGTCTCAAGCCCCTTGGTGAAGACCCAGGCGTTGAAGGGGCTCAGGCAGGGACCGCAGGTACGCACCACTCCGAACACCTCCTCGAGCTCCTTGTCGCGGCCGACCACCGCGCCGCCGACCGCCCGGCCCTGGCCATCCAGGTATTTGGTGGCCGAATGAATCACCAGGTCGGCCCCCAGCGCGAGGGGTCGCTGTAGCGCCGGCGTCAAGAAGCAGTTGTCGATGGCCAGCAGAGCCTCATGACGGTGGGCGATCTCGGCCAGGGCGGCGATATCCACCACCTCGGACAGCGGGTTCGACGGCGTCTCAGCGAACAGCAGCCGGGTCGCCGGCGTGATCGCCGCCTCCCAGGCCGCGAGATCCGAGAGCTCGACATAGCGGGTGGTGATGCCCAGCTTGCCCAGATACTTGTCGAACAGGCTCACCGTGGAGCCGAACAGCGAGCGCGAGGCGACGATCTCGTCGCCGGCCGAGAGCAGCGCCAGGGCGGTGGCGAGGATGGCCGCCATGCCGGAGCTGGTGGCCACGCAGCGCTCGCCGCCTTCGAGTGCCGCCAGGCGGCGCTCGAAGGTGTGCACCGTGGGGTTGGTGAAGCGCGAATAGACGTTACCCGGCTCTTCGCCGCCGAACTTGCGCGCGGCCTCCGCGGCGCTGCCGTAGACGAAGCTCGAGGTGGGGAAGATCGGCTCGCCATGCTCCTGCTCATGGGTGCGGTCGTGCCCCGTGCGAATCGCCAGGGTATCCAGTCCCCAGGCCGCCTCCGGTCTCTGATCGTCGTGCATGGTCGGCCCTCAGTCGTCGATGTCGTCGTCCTGATTGTGCATCCCCACCAGGGCATGGTCACCGGCACTCTGCTGCTGCTTGGCCTCGTCGCTGCGCGACGCCTCCAGGTTGGCCAGGTAGCCGTCGTCGATATCGCCGGTGATGTACTGGCCGTCAAAGACCGAGCAGTCGAAGGCGTCCAGTGCCGGATTCACTTCACGGCAGGCGGCCTTCAGGTCCTCGAGGTCCTGGTAGAAGATGCGATCGGCGCCGATCAGCTCGCCCACCTCGGCCTCGCTGCGCCCATGGGCGATCAGCTCGATAGCCGCCGGCATGTCGATACCGTAGACGTTGGGGTAGCGCACCGGCGGCGCCGCCGAGGCGAAATAGACCTTGTTGGCACCGGCCTCGCGGGCCATCTGGATGATCTGCTTGCAGGTGGTGCCGCGCACGATGGAGTCATCCACCAGCAACACGTTCTTGCCCTTGAACTCGATGTCGATGGCGTTGAGCTTCTGACGCACCGACTTCTTGCGCTGGGTCTGGCCGGGCATGATGAAGGTGCGACCGATGTAGCGATTCTTCATGAAGCCCTCGCGATAGGTCACCCCGAGGTGCTGGGCAAGCTCCAGCGCCGAGGTGCGCGAGGTATCGGGAATTGGGATCACCACGTCGATATCGTGCTCCGGCCACTCGCTGCGGATGCGGTCGCCGAGTTTGCGGCCCATCTGCATGCGGGTGCCATAGACATAGGCGCCGTCGAGGATCGAGTCGGGCCGCGCCAGGTAGACGTGCTCGAAGATGCACGGCGCCAGGATCGGCCGGTCAGCACACTGCTGGGTGTGAATCTGGCCGTCCATGTCGACGAAGATCGCCTCGCCCGGCGCCAGGTCGCGATGCAGCTCGAAGCCACCCACGTCCAGTGCCACCGACTCGGAGGCGATCATCACGTCCTGACCCTGCCCCTCATCGCGGGTGCCGAACACCACCGGACGGATGCCGCTGGGGTCGCGGAAGGCCACCAGGCCCACGCCATTGATGATCGCCACCGCGGCATAGCCGCCGCGACAGCGACGATGCACCCGACGCACCGCATCGAAGATGTCGCCCGGCTCCAGGTGCGGCCCCTGCTTGCCCAGCTCGTGAGCGAAGACGTTGAGCAGCACCTCGGAATCGGAGCTGGTGTTGATATGGCGCAGATCGGAGGAGAACAGCTCCTGCTTGAGCTGGTCGGAGTTGGTCAGGTTGCCGTTGTGGGCAAGCGCGATGCCGTAGGGCGAGTTGACATAGAACGGCTGCGACTCCGCCTCGCTGGACGAACCCGCCGTCGGGTAGCGCACATGGCCGATGCCCAGATTGCCCTTGAGGCGGGCCATATGGCGAGTGTGGAAGACGTCACGCACCAGACCGTTGCTCTTGCGCAGCAAGAAGCGCCCCTCGTTCCAGGTCATCATACCGGCGGCATCCTGGCCGCGGTGCTGGAGCACCGTCAGGGCGTCATAGATCGCCTGGTTCACGGTCTGCTTGGCCAGTAGGCCCACGATACCGCACATTCCACCTTACCTCGCTTGCCTTGAGGAGACGCCACCGCGGGGTGGGTCCCGGATTGGTATGTCAGGGAGTTGTCGTCGACTCGCCGGCGCCATCGCCTTGGCGCTCGCTGCCGGGCAGCGAGATATCGCGCAGCGACTCGGGCAGTTCGGGAACCGTGCCTTCCCAGGTCTCGAGCTGGCTGACCGCCCAGTCGCGCAACTGCTCGAAGGTCGGCCTGAGCTCGGCGTCCTGCCAGGCCTCGAGCTGGGCCAGCGGCGTCAGGCTGATCAGTATGGTGGCCACCACCAGAATGGCCGCCCCACGGGCCACGCCGAAGCAGGCCCCGGCCACGCGGTTGAAGAAGCCCATGCCGACCCACTCCACCGCCGCATGCACCATGCGGATGACGATCCCGCACAGCAGCACCACGCCGAGAATCACCAGCACGAAGGCCAGCACCAGGCGCCCATCGGGGTTGTCGATGACCCCGCTGAGCATGTCGGCCACCGGCTCCGCCAGCAGCCGGGCCGCCAGCAGGGCGATGATCCAGGCCGCCAGCCCCAACCCCTCGCGGATCAGGCCGCGCATGAAGCCGGCCAGGGTGGAAACGGCCAGCACGGCGAGGAAGATCCAGTCGATCCAGGTCAAGGTCATGGCGTCACTCCCTCACCCTCACCAGCAGCCCCTGCAAGTTGGCCTCTTCCTTGAGCTCCGCCATGGCGCGCTCGCCGGCGTCCGAGCTCTCGTAGGGCCCCACGTAGACTGTGGTCAGGTTGTTGTCGCGCAGCCGACTATAGGCGCTGAAGCCCTGGTCGATCAGCTGCGCCTCGAGGCGCTCGGCGTTGGAGACTTCGCCGAAGCTGCCGACCTGCACGGCCCACTCGCCCGACGGCGCCGCCGCGGTAGGGGTCGGCGCCGACTCGGCGGGCGCGGAATCGGTCGCTCCCTGGCGATCCAGGCGCTCGGAGGCCGCCCGCGCCAGATCGGCGATCGGATCCTCGGCGGGCGGCTCGCTCGCCGGCGCCTCAGGCTCGGCGGGTACCGGCTCCCGGGCCGCCACATCGGGCTCAGCCTCGCGCTCCGGTCGAGCGAACATGGGCGCCACCTCGGGAATCGGCTGGACCGTCTCCGCGTCGGCGCCGGGCTCCTGCAGCGCCGTGCCCGGGGCTTCTGTCTGGCCCAGGCTGGCCGGCGGCTGGGGCTCGGGCACGTCACGGCGCTCGACCGGCACCGGCTGCTCGATGGTCAGCACCGGCTGGGGACGCTCGTCGCGGGGCGCCGGCTCATCGAACAGCATCGGCACGAAAATCACCGCCAGGGCGATCAGGATCACCGCCCCGCTGATTCGCTCGCGCATTCCATATTTCATCTTGCCCTCCTGCCCAGGCCCCGGGCGCTACCAGGCGGCTGTGGCTCGTCATTCAACAGTCAGACAGCCGTATCCCATTAGCCTATCCCGTCAGCCCGATGCCTGCTTCCACGCCAGTATGGCCGCCACGGTGAAAAAAGAGCCACACACCAGCACGCGATCCTCGGGCGCCAGCCGCGCCTCCAGCCATTCGGCGCCGGCCTGGGGCGAGTCGGCCCGGTGGACCACATCGCCCTGCCTCGCCGCGATCGGTTCGGCCAGCGCGGCGGCGCTGCGCGCCCGCTCGCCCTCCAGGCTCACCGTCACCCAGGCATCGGCGATCGGCGCCAGGGCCTCGATCACCCCCTCGGCATCCTTGTCACCGAGCATGCCCAGCAGCACCCAGGTACGCCCGGCGCATGGCCGCTCAAGCAGACGCTTGGCCAGGTAGCTCGCCGCGTGGGGATTGTGGCCGACGTCCAGACACCACTGCCCCAACCACTGCATGCGCCCCGGCAGCCGGACCTCGGCCAGCGCCCGCCGACAGGCCGCCGGCGCCAGCCCCACCCCGGCCAGGGCCAGCGCCTGCAGCGCCGTTGCGGCATTGTCCAGGGGCAGCCCGGGGTCGGGCAAGCCAGCCAGTGACAGGGGCTTGCCCTGCGGGCCCCGCCCCTGCCAGCACCAGCCCTCGGCACCGGGTTCACTGCGCTCAAAGGCTTCGTCCAGTGCGACCACCTCGGCACCGCGCTCGGCGGCCACCTCGCGCACGCTGATCGGCAGGTCCAGCCCCCCCAGCACCGCCGGTCGACCGCCACGCAGGATACCGGCCTTCTCGCGGCCGATCTGCATGAGGTCGTTGCCCAGGAAGGCCGCATGGTCCCGGGCGATGGTGGTGATCACCGCCACGTCCGGGTCGATGACGTTCACCGCATCCAGCCGCCCGCCGAGGCCGACCTCGAGGATGGCCAGGTCGGGCTGGCGCCGGGCGATGGCGTGCAGCGCCCCCAGGGTGCCGACCTCGAAATAGGTCAGGCTGACCGGCTCGCCATCGAGCCGCGCCGCTTCGACCGCCTCGAACCCGGCGATCAGCGTCGCGTCGTCGGCCTCTTGACCGTCCAGGCACAGCCGCTCGTTGTAGCGCAGCAGGTGCGGCGAGGTGTAGGTGGCGGTGGAAAGCCCATGCGCCCGTGCCAGCGCCTCGAGCATGGCCACGGTAGAGCCCTTGCCGTTGGTGCCGGCCACGGTGATCACCCGGGCCGCCGGGCGGCCATCGAGCAGGCCCATGCGGCGGGCGACCTCGGCCACCCGCTCGAGGCCCAGCTCGATACCCACCGGATGCGCCGCTTCGAGCCGGGCCAGCCAGGCACCCAGGCTGGCAGGGAGTGAGGGAGAGGTCACGGGCGGCGTCAGCGTGGCGTGTCGGAGCGCTCGGCGGCGTCATCCGACTGGGTCGCCTCGGCGTCGTCCGGCGCCGGGGCAGCGTCGCGCTCGGCGGGAGCGGGCTCTCGGGGCTCCGCCTCCGCCGGCTCTGCCGGGGCGGGTTCGGCCTGCTCGACGGCATCCACCAGGTCCGGCTGGAGGAGCCTCTCCTCATCCACGCCGCTGGGCGGCTGATGGGTCAGCTTGCGCAGCAGCCGGCCGAGTCGATCGCGCATCTCGCCACGCGACACGATCATGTCCACGCTACCGTGCTCGAGCAGGAACTCGCTGCGCTGAAAGCCCTCCGGCAGTTTCTCGCGCACGGTCTGCTCGATGACCCGGGGGCCGGCGAAGCCGATCAGGGCGTTGGGCTCGGCCACGTTGATGTCCCCGAGCATGGCCAGCGACGCCGAGACGCCGCCGAATACCGGATCGGTGAGCACCGATACATAGGGGACACCGGCCTCGCGCAGGCGCTCCAGCGCCGCCGCCGTCTTGGCCATCTGCATCAGCGAGAACAGCGCCTCCTGCATGCGCGCTCCGCCGGAGGCGGAGAAGCAGATCAGCGGGATCCGCTCTTCCCGGGCCAGGGTGGCGGCACGCACGAACTTTTCGCCCACCACGGCGCCCATGGAGCCGCCCATATAGGTGAACTCGAAGGCCACGACCACCACCGGCAGGCCGTCGAGGGTGCCGCGCATGGCCACCAGGGCATCCTTCTCGCCGGTCTCCTTCTGGGCCGCATGGAGGCGGTCCTTGTACTTCTTGGAGTCGCGGAACTTGAGGCGGTCGACGGGCTCCACCTCGGCGGCGAGCTCCTCGCGACCCTCCTTGTCGAGGAACCAGTCGAGACGCTTGCGGGCCGTCAGGCGCAGATGGTGGTCGCACTTGGGGCAGACGTTGTGGTGCTTCTCGAGCTCCGGGAGATAGAGCACTGCCTCGCACTTGGGACACTTGCGCCACAGGCCGTCGGGGACGCTGGCCCGGCGGTCCTTGCGCTGGATGCGGCCCATGGAGGGGACAATCTTGTCAAGCCAGCTCATGTCAGAAAGGCTTCCGTATGCTGTTGTGCCCGGCAGCGGCCGGGCATCATGAATCGAGTCGGGTCGCGAGGGTTATCTCAGCGCTTGCTCAGGGCATCCAGGGCGGTGCGCATCTCGCCCAGCACCGCCTTGAGCTCGCCGGCAATGACCTCCGGCGTCTCGGCGTTGGCGGCGATGCGGCTGACCAGGGCCGAACCGACGATCACGCCGTCGGCCACCTTGCCCACCTCGGCCGCCGAAGCGCCGTCGCGGATGCCGAACCCCACGCACAGCGGCAGCTCGGTCTGCTCGCGCAGCGGGGCCAGATGGCTGGCCACGTCCTCGGCGTTGAGGGTCGCCGCCCCGGTCACGCCCTTGAGCGCCACATAGTAGAGATAGCCCTCGCCGTGGGCGCATATTGTAGCGGCCCGTTCATGGGAAGTGGTAGGGGCGACGAGAAAGATCGAGGCTAAACCGCGGGCCTTGAGAATGGGGCCGAACTCATCGGCCTCCTCGGGGGGCATATCCACGGTGAGCACGCCGTCGATCCCCGCCTCGGCGGCCTGATCGGCGAAGGCCTCCAGGCCGATGCGCTCTACCGGGTTGAGGTAGCCCATCAGCACCACCGGAGTGTCGCGATCGCGGCTGCGGAACTCGCGGACCATCTCGAACAGGTGACTCAGGCGCGTGCCGTGCTTGAGCGCCCGCTCGCAGGCCTTCTGGATCACCGGACCGTCGGCCATGGGGTCGGAGAACGGCACGCCGAGCTCGATGATGTCCGCGCCGGCCTCCACCAGGGCATGCATGAAGCCCACGGTATGCTCAGGCGCCGGATCGCCGGCGGTGATGAAGGGGATCAGCGCCCGACGGCCCTCGGCCTTGAGCGTGGCAAAACGTTGGTCGATACGGTTCATTTGAGCCCCTTAGAATTCGATTCCGTCGATCTTGGCGACTGTCATGATGTCCTTGTCACCGCGCCCGGAAAGATTGACGACGATGTTCTGGTCGGCTCGCAGGGTGGGCGCCAGCACCTTGGCATAGGCCAGGGCGTGGGCGGACTCCAGCGCCGGCATGATGCCCTCGACGTGGGTCAGCTCGCGAAACGCCTCGAGCACGGCGTCGTCGTTGGCGGCCACGTAGTTGACCCGGCCCACGTCCTTCCACAGGGCGTGCTCCGGCCCCACGCCCGGGTAGTCCAGGCCGGCGGAGATCGAATGGGTGTCGGAGACCTGGCCGCCCTCGTCGGACATCAGGTAGGTGCGGTTACCGTGCAGCACCCCGCGCGGCGCACCGGAGGCCAGGGGCGCGGCGTGGCGCCCGGTCTCGACGCCGTCACCGCCGGCCTCGACGCCGTACATGGCGACCTCGTCGTCCTCGACGAAGGGGTAGAAGAGCCCCATGGCGTTGGAGCCGCCGCCCACGCAGGCGATCAGCGCATCGGGCAGCTTGCCGAACTCCTCCAGCGACTGGCGACGCGCCTCGCGGCCGACCACCGAATTGAAGTCGCGCACCAGCATCGGATAGGGGTGCGGGCCGGCCACGGTGCCGATGATGTAGAAGGTGTCGTCGACATTGGTGACCCAGTCGCGCAGGGCCTCGTTCATAGCATCCTTGAGGGTGCGGGTACCCGACTCCACCGGGATGACGTTGGCACCGAGCAGGCGCATACGATAGACGTTGAGCTTCTGGCGCTCGACGTCCGCGGCGCCCATATAGACGTCACACGCAAGCCCCAGGCGGGCCGCCACGGTGGCGGTGGCCACGCCGTGCTGGCCGGCGCCGGTCTCGGCGATCACCCGCGGCTTGCCGCTCTTCTTGGCCAGCAGCGCCTGACCGATGGTGTTGTTCACCTTGTGCGCGCCGGTGTGATTGAGGTCTTCGCGCTTGAGCCAGATCTGCGCCCCACCCAGCTGCTTCGACCATCGCTCGGCATGATAGAGCGGTGAAGGCCGGCCCACGTAATGGGCCAGGTCATAGTCGAATTCCGCCTGGAAGTCGGGATCGTCGCGAAGACTCAGGTAGGTCTTCTCCAGATCGTCCAGGGCGAAGCTCAGGGTCTCCGAAACGAACCGGCCGCCGTAGGGACCAAAATGGCCGCGGGCATCCGGCAGTCGGGTCAGGTCACTGAACTTGCTCACTAAGACACCTCGTCGGGTCGTCAGAAGGGACAGGGATGGATGAACATAGGGTAACCCGGGGGTGCGGTCGATACCGGCGGCTCAGCCACGCCCGGCATCGGCACCTCGCACCGCCGCGATAAAGGCCTCGAGCCGCTCGGCGTCCTTGCGGCCGGGAGCCGCCTCGACGCCGCCCGACACATCCACCGCAAAGGGGTGCACGGTGGCGATGGCATCGGCCACATTCTCCGAGCGCAGGCCCCCGGCAAGGATAACAGCTTTCGCCAGGTTTTCGGGGATTCGCGACCAGTCGAAGGTCTCACCGGTGCCGCCGGGAACCCCCGGCCGATAGGCATCCAGCAGCAGCGCCCCGGCGCCGCGATAGGCCTCGGCCGCGGCGTGCAGGTCGAGGCCCTCGCGCATGCGCAGCGCCTTGATCCAGGGACGCGAGAAGCCGGCACAGAAGGCCGGCGCTTCATCGCCGTGGAACTGCAACAGGTCGAGGTGGCGCGCGCAGCGCTCGATCAGCGCCGGCTCCTGGTCGACGAACAGCCCCACCCGGGTGACGAAGGCCGGCACCCGGGCGCTGAGCTCGGCCAGCCGCGCCTCGTCCACCGCGCGCTTGCTGCCCGGCCAGAGCACGAAGCCCAGGGCATCGGCACCGGCCGCCACCGCGGCATCGACATCCGCCTCGCGGGTCAGGCCACAGATCTTGATGCGGGTACGAGAGCAGGGAAAAGGCGTGTCGGCCAAGGAAACACTCCAGAGACATTGTCATACGGGTGGAAAAAACTAGCGAGGCCACCTGGCTCCAGGCCCTAGCGATCCCAGCAATATTTTACGGGTTCACCGTCGACGCATGAAGGTCCAAGCGAACGGCCTCATGCACCGCCGGCAAATGCGCATAGCCGCTAGGATACCATAAGCGCTTGATGGGAATGGATTGGGCGATACGGGCCAGGCGCTGGAAACGGCTTGCATGCAAGCGGCTTTCACCCTCCTCCGACGCCTCAGCGAATACGGGCCATTCGGCATGCGCATCGAAAAGGTGCACCAGGAAGGAGTGCCTGACCAGCTGGATCATGGCCTCCCCCGCCGCCACCGGATCGATTCGCACCGCGCCATCCGCCGCGTCGATATCGCCAGCCAAACGGCGCTCCAGCAGATAGATGCAGGCCACCGGCAGGGTCGCCGACGCTACCCTGCCGACCCGCCCCGCCGGCACGCTGAGCTTTGCAAAGGCCGGATGCACCAGGGGAAAAGTGTCCGTCTCACCGACAAATCGCCCCGCCTGCTCCGGCGTCAACTTCATCTGGGGGAAGCCATGTCGGCAAACAACGCTGCCATCGTGATAATGCAGCGCAGAAATATCATCGGCGAGCAGCGGGATCCCCGCCTCGACCAGCGAGGCTACCAGGGTACTCTTGCCCCCGGTGCGATCGGCGGCGAACAGCACCGCCCGGTCGTCAACGACCACCGCTCCGGCATGAATGGCCGCCACGCCCGACAGCTCGAGGTAGTAGGCCATCACATGCCCCAGCAGGCAGATCTCGACCATGTACTCGAGCGCTGGGGCGTGGAGCTCGCAGCGGATCTCCCCCGCGCTCAGCCAGAAGTCCGCGATCCGCGGAAAGCGCATCACAATACCGGCCGGTGCGGCATAAGCCTGCACGACCCTTTCCCCGAAGCGGTTCTTGTCGGGGCTCTGGTAGAGCGAGGTCTCTTCCAGCAGCGTTGGCGGCGGGGTCACATGCGTTAGATGAAAACGCAAGTCGGGCTGCATGTCCGAAGGCGCGGCGGTCATCGGGGTGCGGAAGGGGTAATCGGTTTCCAGACAGTAACCGAACAGGAGATGCCGATGGAAAGAAACGATCGCCACGCGCCACACTCCTTCGTCGCCGATACAAAATAGGTTAACGGTATATCAAGAGTCCGTTTTTCTCGAGTTCCGCCACGAAAACGGCAAGGTCATGGCCCAGGGTGGACGGGGCAATGTCGTAGCGCTCCAGCAGCGCTGCCTCGGCAGCCTCCAGGGTGCCGTGCTCTAGCACGTAGCGCCACATCTCGGCTGCCGAGCCCTCCAGGCGGAAGCAGGGAGCGGTATGGCCTGAATCCTCCGGCATCCTCGCCACCGCAACGGCCGAGTCGATCTCGGCCCAGAGGACGCGATCGGCTGGCCTGATCGGGCCCGGGCAATTGGGGAGCAGCATGACGTTTCCCTCGATACCGGCGACAGCGGGCTCACACCGCAATGTTTCCGCCGCAATACGCCGCTTGAGGCACAGGTGGGAGGGCATGAGATGCCAGCCAGCCTCAAAGCGCCGGGCATCGGCATTCCAGAACTTTGAGTCGGGCTCGCTCCAGGCGAAGGCAAAATAGGCGACAACCCCGATCCAGTACCCCTGCTCGCCCGTTCGCGACTGCTGCTGACTGCACCATTCGGCATAGCCCTCCCCATAGCGTCGCGGCCCCAAGTCGCGCAGGACCTCGGCACTCAAGCAGTCGATAACCCGCGCTTCACGAGACATCAGTGCTTCCCGAAAGCCCTCGGGAGCCAGCAAGGAGGCAAACACGACCTGATGCTTTCCCGCATGCTTCAGGTATTGCTGCAGCCTCAGCCCGGAAATGGCACAGTCGTCCACGATCACGATCGGAGCACTGGGTCGCTCACTCCGGAGCGTGCCGATATCCCGAAGCTGATCGGGCCGTAGGTCGAGCGCATAGGCCAGCATGCCCAGCACTATATGCCCCCCACGAGGGATGGTAGCGAAATGAAAGGAGCTTAGCTCCTCACGGCTGAAGCGCTGCCTGAGGCGCAGGGCCAAGCGCTCAGTCAGCTGCTCGGCATCTTGATAGTCGATATAGCGGTAATGCTCGGTTGCCTCGTCAAGCAAGGTTGCCAGGTTCTGCAGGCGCTCATGTTCAAAGGCAGAGAAGTTTCCGAAGGCAGCGATCAGCGGTACCGGGTGGCATCTGGCGACCTGCCTGACATTTGGCAACTTTCGCCATAGCGGATTGCTGGAAATCGTCGCCAACAAGGAAGAGAGCGCGGTTTCCACCGCGCTCTCCTGCATAAAAGACAGTAGATGTGAGATACGACCACCACCATCCCACAGCAGCACACTTCCAATGGATACCGGCGACATTATCCACCCATCCAAAAAGTAGTTATTATTTTCACTTTAGCTATAGACTATTAAGTTCAAAGGCCAGGATTATCCTCATGGCCTCCTGGATCGACACTCCCCTGCCTCAGGTCACCTCCTGGGTTAGTCAGTCCCACTTGGGTAATGTCACTGACGCTTCCCCACTGCTTTAGCTGTGGGGGTTCATAGTGACGGAGCGTTTCTTGCTGCCTTTCTTCATTACGGCTCATTTTCAATACTCCCGAATTCCGGCACACAATTAATTACAGTACCGCATCACAAGCATACAAACCTGGGGCCATAACGGCAAAATGATTTTCATAACCCATCAATCAAATGTTTCTCATGCTTCGACACGCAAGCCTCACCAGAATTCACGCAACCAAAGCTCTAACGAGAGAGTTGACCATAGGTCAAACATCTTCCTTTCCCCATTAACGTAGGCGTTGAAATCATGGAGCAGTCGATCACCATCAATATAGCCTAGGCTGGCGCAGCGGCTGTCCTTGATCAACGCCATGACATTTGTGTAAGCCTCCTTGCGCAAGGCACGCTCATACAAGGGCTCTGGTGACACCTTCCTTGCCGACTCAATGGCCTCAGAAGGCATGATGCCGCGCATGGCGCGCCGGGGCAGGCGCTTAAAATCGCTGCGCCGGGTAAGCTGATGCTGAGGGCACGCCAGCACGAAGCTCGCCAGCCGTCGATCGCTCCAGGGGTCCAGCACTGACATGCCGTGAGCAGCCGCAGCACGGGCATCGTTAATCAGCCCTCGAGTGACGAAGGAGGAAAAGACGAGCTCATAGCGCTGCCGGCCGGCAAGATGGACACTGTCCGGCAGCTCGCCGTGGATGGAGATCCCGGGTACGACCCCATGCTGGGTGAGAAACGCCTGCCGAACATGAGCAGCCCCCAGCGGCGAGGGGCTGGCCGCCCACCCCAAGCGCTGAGCCAGCTGCTTCACCGCCGCCAAGGGCGCGGCCGACTGCGGCAATGATGGCTTGAGTAGTGTCGCAACCAGCAAGCGCGCAGCCGAGCTCCGCGATGAACGGCGCAGCGAGCGCCACTCATCCAGCGCTTCTTGCCAGCGCCGCGCTGACACCAGCCCATGGAGCGCATTGACGTTGTCCCCGCACATCACGTCGCCACGATTTCCGGATATCATCGATCGCGCCCCATCCCGCCGTGCCGCTTCCAGGCTCTTATGAACGAATGCCTGGTACATGGTCATGAAGGGGTCGTCAGGATGTGGCACATGCAGAGCGAGATCATGCAGGGGGTATGTCAGTGAGGCATCGATCTCGGTGACGGGAATTTGATAGGCAGACGCTATACGATAAATATTGGCGCGCTCATCGCACTGCGGAAAATCGTTGAATGCCAAGCTATATGCTCGCAGTGTTGCAACGGGCTCGCCTTGCTGCCTAAGCCAGCCGGCCACGGAAGCCACCGAGCCAGAATCCATACCACCACTCAGGCTGATAGCAGCGGGAGAATCCATTGACTGTAGTCTACAGCGAACCGTTTCCAGTAGAATGTCGCGCAAATGCTCTACATAGTCGCCATCGTCGCGGTATATAAGCGTCTCACTTGGTACTGCCTGCCAGAATCGACGCCGCCGACACTGCCCTTGCAGGTTGACCGAAACGTGCTGTGCAGGCTCCAGTTCTTCTATACCGTCATAAAACGAGATGCCTGCCGGGGTTTGCATGCCCGCCAAGTGCCAGGCAACGGCTCGCTCATTGATCCGCTTAGGCACACGGCTTGCCGCCAGTAGCTGATGTGCTTCACTCGCGAACAGCAGGCAGTCGGGTTCAAGACGGTAGTAGAGTGTGCACATCCCCATGGCATCGCGTACAAGGTGCAGCTGCCGACGCTGACAATCCCACCAGGCGAACGCGAAATCGCCTAGCAGTTTATCCATCGCCTGCTCGCCACGCCGCTGCATGAGCGAAAGTATCGCGTCAGCATCGGAGTCTCTATCTGAGCACCGACCATCCAGCAGTTCCCGGCGATTATCGAGTCGCGCACAGGCCACCAGTGCATGGGCGCTATTTCCGGAGACGGCAAGTCCGTCGACTGACCTATCACGCCTACCGCTGTCACGTAACAAGCAGGCGATGCCCAGCGGGCCCTGGTAGTGGTAGCGAATGCCATCAGGGCTTAGGTGAGCCGCACGGGCTGCCATGGATTCAAGCACCAGCGGTGATACCGGCTGGCCATCGAAGCGCAAGATTCCGCAAATTCCGCTCACGACACGCTGAGCCTCCCGCCCTTCAAACGCCAAGGAGTCAGGCGATGAAGCCGCGGGTCGGGCTCAAGACCCCGCCTCCAGCGATGTTCAACGCCACTGCGACGCGCTGTCGACACTACACTCCGACCGACAGTCACTTACATAATGTAGCAGAAAACAACCTAGGAGTTACTTTTTGGGGGGGGCGGAGACGTGGCGTGCCAGGCTGATCCGCCGCGCTCAGTCGACGGACGCCGCCACCGGCCTACCCCGCCGGAACTCGACCATGGGGCAGTCGGGCAGCGCCCTCTCGCCGGTCCATTCGCCGAGAAACGCCAGCAGGTTCGGACCCAGCGGCTCGGCCGGCAGTCCCCAGGCCTCATCGTAGAGCGAATCAACGAAGTGCAGGCCGCAGGCCGGGGCGGTGACGTCGGCCAAGGTACGATCCTTCAGCGCCATCAGCTCGGCCAGATAGTCATCGCCGCGCTCGCCGCGTCCCACGGTGACCAGTGCACCGACGATATTGCGGATCATATGGTGCAGGAAGGCGTTGCCCTGGACATCGACCACGACCAGGGGGCCGTGGCGATGCACTTCGATGAAATGCAGATGGCGCCAAGGGGTCTTCGACTGGCAGCCGCCGGCGCGGAAGCTCGAGAAGTCGTGCTCACCCACCAGCGCCTGGGCGGCACGGTGCATGGCGTCGGCATCCAGCGGGTCGCGACACCAGGTGACGTTGGCGCGCTCCAACACCGGACGGCTGGGCTGGTTGAGGATCACATAGCGGTAGCGACGCGCCAGGGCCTTGAAGCGGGCGTGGAAGGTATCCGGCACCTCGTGCACCCAGCGCACGGCGACATCCCGCGGCAGATTGGCATTGACGCCGAACACCCAGGCCTTCTGGGAGCGCGGCACCGGCGGGTCGAAGTGGACGATCTGGCGAGTGGCGTGCACGCCGGAGTCGGTACGGCCGCTGGCATGTACCGTTATCGCGTGGTTGGCCACCTTCGCCAGGGCCGCTTCCAGCGCCCCCTGCACCGAAGGCGCATGCTTGAGCCGCTGCCAGCCGCAGTAGGCGCTACCGTCGTATTCCACGCTGAGGGCCAGGCGGCCGCTCAGCGGTCGGCGTTCATCGAGAGGTTGGAACAGGGTCATTCGGCCGTCAGCTTCGCTTGTATCGAGAGTGGGTCGTATCGGACTGGGCAGCTTCACAGCCGATAATGGTCGATCAGTTCCCGGGCCTGCATCCGCAGCCGGGGATCCTCGGCGCTGTCCAGCAACGGCTCGAGCAGCCTCCTGGCCCGCTCGGTCTCGCCAACCTCCAGCAGGCGGCGGGCCTCGTCGAGGTCGTCGAGGTGGCCAGGGCTGACGCGCAAGCCGTCATTATCCGGATCCAGAGGCGGAAAGGCCACCTCCTCCACGTCCCACTCTCCGTCGTCTGCCCCCTCGGGCACGCGGCCGGGAATATCTTGGCTTTCGCTTTTGATCTCAGGCTCCGGCACTGGCACATCCTCGGAGCCGCTGTCGCCGCTGGTGAACTCTATGCTGGGCTGCATCGGTGTCTCCTGACGTGCGGCGGGCTCAGGGTCCAGAGGCGGCGGCTGATAGTCGATTACCTCTGGGGCCGATTGCTGGCGGCCAAGCGGGGGCTGCTCCGCTTCCCCTTCGGCGGCCTCGCCACCCCGTACCCCCTCGCGGGTGGCGTACTCACCGGCCGTCTGGGCATCATCGGGCTCAGGCGTCTCCCCGTGATCGGCGTCTTTCTCGCCGTAAAGCGCCTCAGGTGGCTCCGGCGCCAGATGCTCACTCTCCCCCTCGACGGGGAAACGGGCGTGATCGCGCTCCAGCCCGGAAGAGGCCTGTGCCATGACATCCGCGGCATCGTGCGCCGGCTCATCGGCAATGGGGGGACCATCCTGGTCTGCGCTGCCCTGGCTTGCGCTACCCTCGTCTTCAGACTCTGGCCGGCGGCTTGCCATCAGGCGGTCGACCTCGGCGCGGATTGCCGGGTCGTGACTCTCGCGCAGCCGTTCGGCCTGGACCTGTGCCGCCTGCCAGTCTCCCTGCTCCTGGTAGGCAATCAGCAGCTTGAGCCGCAGATCCTCACGCCCCGGCTCCCTGGCCAGCCCGGCAAGCAGCACATCCCGAGCCTGATCATAGCGACCGTAGGCCATGAAGATATCCGCCTCGCTGATCGCCTCGGCGCGGGGCATGGCGCTCGAACCGGGTGCGGCGGCAATCATCCCGGGCACCACCGGCGGCTCGACTGTCGACGTCGAGGCGCTCGCAGACGAGACGCCAGGTGCCGCCTGGGTAGGCGCCGATACCGTGGTCGGCGTCGCCCCGTGCGCCCCATGCGGCATGGTCGCAAAATCGGCAGCGTGGTGGGTTTCACCATGACGGCGACGCCTGATCAGCAGCCACAGGCCTAGCAGACCCGCCACGCCGGCTGCACCAAGCACCAGGTTGCGATCCATCTGGGCCGGGTAGACGGCCCCCCACCAGGGCGCGTCGGCGTCGTCGGCCGGCGCACTGCCGGGCGGCACCACCCCGCCGGTGCCGGGCCCATCCTCTCCCGCGCCGCCGGCCAGCAGTGCCACCAGCTGGTCGCGCAGGATGTCCACCTCCTCACGCAGTCCACTCACCTGGTCCTGCAGTGCATCCCGCTCCTGCTGCACCGCCTCAAGCGCCTCGCGACTCTCCAGCCAGCGCCGTTCGAGACGCGCCAGCCGATGTGCTTCATCCGGCTCGATCAGCCCCTCGGCCCCCAGGGAGGCCAGCACCTCGGGGTCCAGTCCCACGCTGCCCGGCGCATCGCGCTCCGGGGCCGTCGTGTCGGCCACCACCGACTCGGCCGTCTCGGCGGCCACCTGAGCATCGGTGAGCAGCGTCAGACGCGGGGACTCCCCGCCGTTCGCTTCGGCGATCTCCGGATCCGCGCCGCCGGCAACCGGCGCATCGGCCTGGGTAGCGGCCCCAGTCGCGCGAGGTTCCGTCTCTATCGGTACGCTGGCCACGGCGGTTGGCGGCTCGGCACCGGTATCCAGCGGTACCCGGGCCGGGGCGCCGCTGCCGCGATTCGCCCAGGCCCGGTTCATGGCCTGCACGGTCGACGCCGCCTCCTCGGCGCTGCGCGCCGCGATAGCCTCACGCGAGGGCACCGTCAGGGTATGGCCGGCGCGCATGGCATTGATATTGCCGGAGGGGAAGACGTCCGGATTGGCCTGAACCAGCGCCACCATCATCTGGTCCATGCTGATCGAGCTGTCGGGTCGCAGGCGGCTGGCCACCGACCAGAGGGTATCGCCGCTGCCTACCCAGGCCTCGCCGCCACCCTGCCCCCTCGCCGTCGGGCGTTCCGCCGGACGTGCCGGCGCCGCCAGAGTCGGCGATGATGGCGGCGACGTAGCCTGCGACGCGGCGGCACGAGTGGCCGCCGCCGCGCCGGCCAGCACCGGCAGCTGATCATAGTTGGGGGGATCGAGCAGCAGCGTGACCTCTCGCAGCGACTGGCCGCCGGGCCAATCGAAACGCAGCATCAGATCCAGCCAGGGCTCGCGAATGGCGCGACTGCTGGTGAGATCGAGCATCAGTTGGCCTTGATGCTCACGGACCGCCAGCCCCACGCTGGCCGCCAGCGGCGTGCGGCTAAGGCCGGCCGCCTGGAACGCACCCGCCTCGGCCACCGAGACATTGAGCCGGTCCGGCTCCATCCCGGCAGTGTCGGTCAATGGAATGGTGGCACGCAGCGGCGCATTGAGCGACGAGTGCACCTCGACCTCCCCCAGCCCGAGCGACACTGCCTGCGGACTGACAGCAGACAGGGTAAGCAGCATGGTGAGTGTCAGCTTGCGTCTCATGGGGTTCCCTTGCGTTACCGGCGCACAGGCCGCCGATCATCGATTGATGTTGTCATAGTGTGCCGACGTAGGCCGTTACGAAATATGTACCACATCTGTCTGCTCCCCGCGCCCTACCGGGGTCAAACCCGAGGCATTTCGTTCAACGCCTGCCCCCGGTCCGGCCGGGCCCCGCACCGCTCGCACAAAGCGAAGCGGGGCACCTCCACCCTGGTGGAGATGCCCCGCTTCAGGTCAGCGCACCCCGGAAGGCACGCTTGGCACGCTTACTGCTCGCGCAGAATCTTCAGCATCCGCTTGAGGGGCTCGGCGGCGCCCCACAGCAGCTGGTCGCCGACGCTGAAGGCGGAGAGGTACTCGCCGCCCATGGCCAGCTTGCGCAGTCGACCCACCGGCACGTCCATGGTGCCGGTCACCGCGGCCGGGGTCAGGCCGGCGACGGTGGCTTCCTTGTCGTTGGGAATCACCTTGACCCAGTCGTTGTGCTTGGCGATGCGATCCTCGATCTCATCGAGGGGCACGTCCTGCTTGAGCTTGATGGTGAACGCCTGGCTATGGGAACGCATGGCGCCGATGCGCACGCAGAGGCCGTCGATGGGGATGGGATTGTCCTGCAGGCCGAGGATCTTGTTGGTCTCCACGGTGCCCTTCCACTCTTCCTTGCTCTGGCCGTTGTCGCGCTTGACGTCGATCCAGGGCAGCAGGCTGCCGGCCAGCGGCGCGGTGAAGTTCTCGGTCGGGAAGTCGCCCGAGCGCATCGCCGCGGTCACCTTGCGGTCGATGTCCAGGATAGCGCTGGATGGGTCGGCCAGCTCGGCGGCGGTGCTGTCGCGCAGCGCACCCATCTGGTTGAGCAGCTCACGCATGTGCTTGGCACCGGAGCCGGACGCCGCCTGATAGGTCATCGAGGTCATCCATTCGATCATGTCGGCCTCGAAGAGCCCGCCCAGGCCCATCAGCATCAGGCTGACGGTGCAGTTGCCGCCGACGAAGGTGCGGGCACCGCGCGCCAGCTGATCGTCGATCACCTTGCGGTTGACCGGGTCGAGGATGATGGTGGCCTCATCCTCCATGCGCAGGGTGCTGGCGGCATCGATCCAGTAGCCCTTCCAGCCGCTGGCGCGCAGATCGCCATAGACCTGCTTGGTGTAGTCGCCGCCCTGGCAGGTGATGACCACGTCGAGCACCTTGAGCGCTTCGATGTCGGTGGCATCCTTGAGCGGAGGCACTTCGACACCCACGTCGGGGCCCGGCTGGCCAGTCTGGGAAGTGGTGAAGAAGACCGGCTCGATGCCCTTGAAATCCCCATCTTCCAGCATGCGCTGCATCAGCACGGAACCAACCATGCCGCGCCAACCGACGAAACCGACTTTCAACATGTGAAGTCCTCCAGCAATCGAATGTGGGACATATTATACAGGAAGCAGGGCCGAGGGCCGAGGGACGAGGAATCTCGAACCTCGAACCTCGAACCTCGAACCTACTGAGCTTCGAAGGCGGCCAGCACGGCGTCGCCCATCTCGGCGGTGGAGACGGTGCGGGTGCCCTCTGAAGCAATATCGGCGGTGCGCAGGCCGTCGTCCAGCACCTTGCCGACCGCGGCTTCGATGCGGCTTGCCAGCGCCGGTTCGTCCAGGGAGTAGCGCAGCATCATGGCCACCGAGAGGATGGTCGCCAGGGGGTTGGCGATGCCCTGGCCGGCGATGTCCGGGGCGCTGCCGTGGCAGGGCTCGTACATGCCCTGGCCGCTCTCGTTGAGCGAGGCCGAGGGCAGCATGCCGATGGAACCGGTCAGCATGGCGGCGGCGTCGGAGAGGATATCGCCGAACATGTTGCCGGTGACCATGACGTCGAACTGCTTGGGCGCGCGCACCAGCTGCATGGCGGCGTTGTCGACGTACATATGGGAGAGCTCGACGTCCGGGTACTCCGGCGCCAGGCGCTCCATCACTTCGCGCCACAGAATGGTGACCTCGAGCACGTTGGCCTTGTCGACGCTGCACAGCTTCTTGCCGCGTTTCTGGGCCATCTCGAAGGCGACGCGGCCGATCCGCTCGATCTCGCTCTCGGAATACACGTAGGTATTGAAGCCGACCCGCTCGCCGTCGCGCTCCTCGATGCCGCGGGGCTGGCCGAAGTAGATGCCGCCGGTGAGCTCGCGCACGATCATGATGTCGAGCCCGGCCACCAGCTCGGGCTTGAGGCTGGAGGCGGAGGCCAGCTGCGGATAGGTGATCGCCGGACGCAGGTTGCCGAACAGGCCGAGGTTCTTGCGCAGGCCGAGCAGGCCCTTCTCGGGGCGCTTGCTGAGGTCCTCGAGCGTGTCCCACTTCGGCCCACCCACGGCGCCGAGCAGAATGGCGCGGGCGGCCTTGGCCTTGTCCAGGGTCTCGGCGGGCAGCGGCTCGCCATGGGCGTCATAGGCGCTGCCGCCGACCAGGCCCTCTTCCACTTCGACGTCGAGGCCCTGGGCCTGACAGGCGGCCAGGATGCGGCTGGCCTGGGCGGTGATCTCGGGGCCGATGCCGTCGCCCGGCAGTACCAGAATCTTCTGAGTCATCTTTTCATCAATCCTTGTCGAGTCTTGAGCCGAGACGAAGCGACCGACCATCCCGGCACCGGGGCTGATCCGGGGCAGGCCCTTCGCGGAGGCGCTGTGAACCCATCCCTGGGCGCTACATTTGCCTTCCCTGGCAAATGACCTCCGCTACGGGCCTCCCCCGGCGCCCCTCATGTCGTCAAACCGAACCTGCTCGCAGGCCTGCCGCCGGAACAGCCCCGCACCACCGACGGATGCAAAGTAAGAGCGGTCAGGCTTGAGCGGAATCGCGGAACAGCCAGGGGCGCGCGGCGCGGTGCTTGGCCTCGAAGGCGCGAATGGCGTCCTCGTCCTTCAACGTGATACCGATGTCGTCGAGCCCCTCGAGCAGGCAGTGCTTGCGGAAGGCGTCGACCTCGAACTCGAGGATCTCGCCGGAGGGCGTGATCACCCGCTGGTTCTCGAGGTCGACGTCCAGGGCGTAGCCCTCATTGGCCTCCACCTCGGCGAACAGACGGTCGACCGTCTCTTCGGGCAGGGTGATCAGCAGCAGGCCGTTCTTGAAGGCGTTGTTGTAGAAGATATCGGCGAAGCTCGGGGCGATCACCACCCGGAAGCCGAAGTCCTCCAGGGCCCAGGGGGCATGCTCGCGGGAGCTGCCGCAACCGAAGTTGCGCCGGGCCAGCAAGACGCTTGCGCCCTGATAGCGCGGCTGATTGAGCACGAAGTCGGGGTTCTTCGGGCGCTGGGAGCAATCCTGGCCGGGCTGCCCCTCATCCAGGTAGCGCAGTTCGTCGAACAGGTTGACGCCGAAGCCGGTGCGCTTGATCGACTTCAAGAACTGCTTGGGGATGATCAGGTCGGTGTCGACGTTGGCCCGGTCGAGTGGCGCCACGAGCCCTTCGGTGCGTTCGAATTTCTTCATGATTCAGGCCTCCTGTACCTGGGCATCGTCATTGGCGGCGAGCTGCCTCACGTCCACGAAGTGGCCGGCGATGGCGGCGGCGGCGGCCATGGCCGGGCTCACCAGATGGGTGCGCCCGCCATAGCCCTGGCGCCCCTCGAAGTTGCGGTTGGAGGTGGAGGCGCAGTGCTCGCCGGCACCCAGCTTGTCGGCGTTCATGGCCAGGCACATGGAGCAGCCCGGCTCACGCCATTCGAAGCCCGCCTCGATAAAGATCTTGTCGAGCCCTTCGGCCTCGGCCTGGCGTTTCACCAGACCCGAGCCCGGCACCACCATGGCGAGCGCGATGGAATCGGCGACCTTCTTGCCACGGGCGACCTTGGCCGCCTCGCGCAGATCCTCGATGCGCGAGTTGGTGCAGGAGCCGATGAACACCTTGTCGAGGCGGATATCGGTGATCTTCTGCCGGGGCGCGAGCCCCATGTACTCCAGCGCCCGGGTGTAGCCGCGCTGCACGGTCTCGTCGGGGGCCTCGGCGGGGTCGGGCACCTCGCCGGAGATCCCGGTGACCATCTCGGGGCTGGTGCCCCAGCTGACCTGCGGCTCGATCTCGGCAGCGTCCAGGGTCATCACCTTGTCGAACTGGGCATCGTCATCGGAGACCAGGCCGCGCCAGTCGGCCACGGCGGCGTCCCACTGCTCGGCGGTGGGCGCATAGGGGCGGTCGTGTAGGTAGTCGATGGTGGTCTCGTCCACGGCGATCAGGCCCACCCGGGCACCCGCCTCGATGGCCATGTTGCAGACCGTCATGCGACCTTCCATGGAGAGGTCACGGATGGCGCTGCCGGCGAATTCGATGGCATAGCCGGTGCCGCCGGCGGTGCCGATCTTGCCGATGATCGCCAGCACGATGTCCTTGGCGGTGACGCCGGTGCCCAGCTTGCCTTCGACGCGCACCTGCATGTTCTTCATCTTCTGGGCGAGCAGGCACTGGGTGGCCAGCACGTGCTCCACCTCGGAGGTGCCGATACCGTGGGCGAGCGCCGCAAAGGCCCCGTGGGTGGCGGTGTGGGAGTCGCCGCAGACCACCGTCATGCCCGGCAGGGTGGCGCCCTGCTCGGGGCCGACCACGTGGACGATGCCCTGGCGGGCGTCGTTGATCTTGAACTCCTCGATCCCGAAGGCTTCGCAGTTGTCGTCCAGGGTCTGGACCTGGATCAGCGACACCGGGTCCTTGATCCCGGCGTTGCCCTCGGCGCGCTCCTTGAGCGTGGTGGGCACGTTGTGATCCGGGGTCGCCAGGTTGGCATCCAGGCGCCACGGCTTGCGTCCGGCCAGGCGCAGCCCCTCGAAGGCCTGGGGCGAGGTCACTTCGTGGAGCAGCTGGCGGTCGATATAGATCAGCGCGGTGCCGTCGTCGCGCTCCTTGACGAGGTGCTGTGACCACAGCTTGTCGTAGAGTGTCTGGCCTGCCATATCGTTTCTCCCGGGCTCTTGGGCCCTTTGCGTGTCCGGTCTATCTCAGTGCCGCACTAGCATCGCGGCTTTCCCGGCGACAGGCCTATGAGGAGGCGCTGTGAATACTTCCCTGTACGCTACCGATTCCTTCCCTGGAATCGGACCTCCTCTTCGGCCTGTCCCCGGCGCCGCTTACTCATGCAGCGACTATCAATCGCGGCCCTTGGCCCTTGATGTCATCAAGTCTCACGCGGCTCGCCCATAAAATCAATTCATGTTATTTATCCATTGGATTCCAAATGGGAATAGATAGGAGCGCGCGTGGATACCCAGAGCCTGCAGGCCTTTCTCGCCGTGGCCGACAGCGGCAGTTTCTCGCGGGCCGCCGAGCAGCTGCACCTCACCCAGCCGGCGGTCAGCAAGCGCATCGCCGTGCTCGAGGAGCAGGTCGGCGCCCGGCTGTTCGACCGCATCGGCCGGCGCGTCGGCCTCACCGAGGCGGGACGCGTGCTGCTGCCGCGGGCGCGCCAGATCCTGGTGATGGTCGACGACAGCCGCCGGGCGCTGGGCAATCTCACCGGCAATGTCGGCGGTAGCCTGACACTGGCCACCAGCCACCATATCGGCCTGCACCGCCTGCCGCCGCTGCTCAAGGCCTACACCCGCGACCACCCGGAGGTGCGCCTGGATCTGCATTTCCTCGACTCCGAGCAGGCCTATCAGGGGGTCCTCGACGGCGAGCTGGAGCTAGCCGTGGTGACCCTCGCCCCCCGGCCGGACCCGCAGCTCGAGGCGGTGCCAGTATGGGTCGACCGGCTCTGCTTCGTCTGCGCGCCGGACCATCCCCTGGCCGCCCGCGGTCGGCTGGCCCTGCACGAGCTGTGCGCCTTCGACGCCGTACTGCCCGGCCCACTGACCTTCACCCGCACCCTGATCGAGGCGCGCTTCGCCGCGGCCGGGCTCTCGCTGCCGGTGGCGCTCTCCACCAACTACCTGGAGACGCTGAAGATGATGACCGCCATCGGGCTGGGGTGGAGCCTGCTGCCGGAGCGCCTGGTCGCCGGCGAGCTGCATGAACTGGACGTGGAGCATCCCCCCATTCATCGCCCGCTGGGCTACCTGGTCCACCACAGCCGTACCCTCTCCAACGCCGCCCGGGCCATGCTGGCACTACTCGACGAGGCGCGCGAGCCGGGGGCGAAGGCTCCATCCAGCGACGATATTGGTTAGACTGCTTATTTTGTCGTCCGCCGACCGCCCTGCTGGAGCCCACCTGCCGTGACACGATCCGACACCGACTCGCCAACGCCGCATCGCCGCCACGCTCTGGCCGGGGCGCTGCTGCTGCTGGGCCTGGTGGCACAGATCGCCGGTTTCGCCGGGGTGTCACTCCTGCCGCACCTGGTCGGCTACGCGCTATGGCTGGCCACGGCGCTGCTGTGGCGCGATATACCGCGCCGCACCCGCTGGCAGGCCGGGGCACTGGCCGGGATCGGGCTGGGGCTGCTGGTCATCGCCCAGCTGCGCTATGATGCCGCGATCGAATGGCCGGCGATCCTCGACGGCAACACCTATGTGGTGGCCATGCTGCTGGGGGTAAGCTTCATCGGCCTGATCGGCAACCGCAGCGGCTCCACGCGACCGCTGGGACGGGCGATAACCGGGATACGCGGCACGGCCGGTACCTGGCTGGGGGTGCACCTGCTGGGCACCATCCTGAATCTCTCGACGGTGTTCATGATCGGCGACCGGCTGGCCCGGCGCGCCCCACTGACCACGCCCCAACTGCTGGCGCTGAACCGCGGGCTCTCCAGCGCCGCGCTCTGGTCGCCCTTCTTCGCCTCCATGGGCGTGGTGATGACCCTGGCCCCGAGCATGCAGTACACCCAGGTGTTGGCCGCGGGGCTGCCGCTGGCACTGATCGCCGGCCTGCTCACCACGCTGGAGCTATCGCGCCGCTTCGATCTCAGTGAAACCGCCGGCTTTTCGCTGTCACCGCGCAGCCTGCTGATGCCGGTAATCATGGCCGCGCTGGTCATGCTGTTTCACTACCGCCTGACCCCGACGCTCTCCATCGTCAGCATCATCACCTTCCTGCTGCCGGCCGTGGCGCTGGTCAGCAACCTGCCGTCCGGACCGCGCTGGACCCTGCATCGGGTGCGTCAGCACACCCTGGTGCGCCTGCCCGCCATGCGCGGCGAGGTCGCCCTGTTTCTCTCGGCGGGGCTGCTGACCCTGGGATTATCGAACCTGATCGCCGCCGCCACCGGCAGTGAGTGGACGCTCTTCGCGCACTTCGGCGCCGGACAGGCGATTATCAGTTTCCTGGCCATCGTCGCCAGCGCCGTGGTGGGCCTGCACCCGATCATCGGCGTCTCGGTGCTCGCCTCGATGCTCGACCTCGCCCCCGACCGGCAGACGCTGTTCGCCTTCACGGCACTGGCCTCCTGGGCGGTGGGCACCTCGGTGGGGCCGCTGTCCGGCATCAACCTCTCGCTGCAGGGGCGCTACGGCATCAGCGGCTATCGCATGATGCGCCACAACCTGGGCTATGCGGCCGTGATGACCGCGCTGGTGGTGGTGGCGATCATGGTGCTGGAGGCCTACTCCGACACTCGATAGAAGTAGCGGTGCCCGCACTTGTGGCAGGGCTCGATGCGCGCCACCTGCTCGAGCTGGACCACGGCATCGCAGTGCACGCAGGCCATGCGCCCCGGCACCGCCATTTCGCCTTCGCAGTAGTCGGCGCGGGACGCTTCCAGGTCCTCTTCGAAGCGCAGCCGCTCGACCTTGCTGCGATCGGCGATGGAGAACAGCGCCTCCACCACCTTGCGCGACAGCTGATCCAGGTCGATGCCCAGCCAGGTGGCGACGCTGTGCCCGCCGGCATTCAGGTAGCGGCGCATGTCGACCAGGTCACGCTCCACCCAGGCACGCAGCAGGGACAGCTCGTCCTTGGTGAACTCCTCCAGCTCGGCCTCGAACTCCACGGCGTCGTCGAGTTCCTGCTGCAGGTTTTCCCAGGTCAGCTCCTTGGCGCCATCGCGCAGTCTGTCCAGCATGCGCTCGTAGCCTTCGCGCAGCCGGTGTTCGCGATGCGGGTCGGGACGTTCACTCATGGCGTTCTCCTTGCAACAAGCTTGCTCGCGGGACGGGCATGGCCGGCCCCGCCGGTCTGGGGTATCCTTGGGTACCATTTAGACGACATGTCGCCGTCAGTTCAACGTTTTATCGCTTTCAAGCGATCAACGACTGACGCCGGACGCCTCATTCGACCCGCGCAGCGTCCAAGTGCTGCGCCCGACGCTCAAGGTACTCTCGAAAACCGATGGACGCACAGTACAAGCCCTTCGATATCGAACGCGACGCCCAGCAGTACTGGGACAAGAATCAGTGCTTCAAGGCGGTGGAAGACGCCAGCCGCGAGAAGTTCTACTGCCTGTCGATGTTCCCCTACCCCAGCGGCAAGCTGCACATGGGGCATGTGCGCAACTACACCATCGGCGACGTGGTATCGCGCTATCAGCGCATGCAGGGCAAGAACGTCATGCAGCCCATGGGCTGGGACGCCTTCGGCATGCCGGCCGAGAACGCCGCCATCCAGAACCAGGTACCGCCGGCCAAGTGGACCTACGCCAACATCGACTACATGCGCGACCAGCTCAAGGCGCTGGGCTTCGCCTATGACTGGAGCCGCGAGTTCGCCACCTGCGACAGCGACTACTACCGCTGGGAGCAGTGGTTCTTCACCAAGCTGGTGGAGAAGGGCCTGGTCTACAAGAAGATGGCCACCGTCAACTGGGACCCCGTCGACCAGACGGTGCTGGCCAACGAGCAGGTGATCGAGGGGCGCGGCTGGCGCTCCGGCGCGCTGGTCGAGCGCAAGGAGATCCCGCTGTGGTTTCTCAAGATCACCGACTACGCCGAGGAACTGCTCGCCGACCTGGATAAGGTCGAGTGGCCCGAGCAGGTCAAGACCATGCAGCGCAACTGGATCGGCAAGTCGAAGGGCGTGGAGATGGACTTCGCGATCGCCGACCATAACGGCGAGGCCCTCGAGCCGCTGCGCATCTACACCACCCGCCCCGACACCCTGATGGGCGTGACCTACATGGCCGTCGCCGCCGGCCACCCGCTGGCCAGGGCCGCCGCCGAGGGCAATCCCGAACTCGCCGTCTTCTGCGAGGAGTGCGCCCACGGCGGCACCTCGGAGGCCGAGCTCGCCACCATGGAAAAGAAGGGCATGGATACCGGCTATCAGGCCATCCATCCCATCAGCGGGCGCCGCGTGCCGGTCTATGTCGCCAACTTCGTGCTCATGGAGTACGGCACCGGCGCGGTGATGGCGGTACCCGGCCATGACCAGCGGGACTGGGAGTTCGCCACCCAGTACGGCCTGCCCATCGAGGCGGTGATCGCCGACGAGAACGGCCAGGCGCCGGACCTCTCCGAGGGCGCCTACGTCGAGTACGGCACCCTGATCCACTCCGGCGAGTTCGACGGGCTCGACTTCCAGGCGGCCTTCGACGCCATTGCCGAGCGGTTGCGCCAGCAGGGCCATGGCGAGGTCAAGACCAACTTCCGCCTGCGCGACTGGGGCGTGGCCCGCCAGCGCTACTGGGGCGCGCCGATCCCGGTCAAGTACGGCCCGGAAGGCCAGACCGTGCCGCTGACCGACGAGGAGCTGCCGGTCGCCCTGCCCATGGAAGTGACCGTCGACGCCACCGGTTCGCCGCTCAAGAAGATGCCCGAGTTCTTCGAGCTGGGCGACGGCTGGACCCGCGAGACCGACACCTTCGACACCTTCATGGAGTCCTCCTGGTACTACGCGCGCTTCTGCTGCGCCGACAACCACGAAGCCATGCTCGACGAGCGCGCCGACTACTGGCTGCCGGTGGACCTGTACATCGGCGGCATCGAGCACGCCATCCTGCACCTGCTCTACGCGCGTTTCTTCCACAAGCTGATGCGCGACTTCGGCCTGGTCAACTCCGACGAGCCCTTCCAGCGCCTGCTCACCCAGGGCATGGTGATCGCCGAGACCTATTACCGCCCACAGCCGGGCGGTGGCAAGGAGTGGTTCAACCCGGCCGACGTCGAGGTCAAGCGCGACGACAAGGGGCGCCCGCTGAGCGCGGTGCTGATCACCGACGAGCAGCCGGTCGAGATGGGCGGCATCGAAAAGATGTCCAAGTCCAAGAACAACGGCGTCGACCCCCAGTCGATGATCGACCGCTTCGGCGCCGACACCGTGCGCCTGTTCATGATGTTCGCCGCCCCGCCGGAGCAGTCGCTGGAGTGGTCCGACGCCGGTGTGGAGGGCGCCCACCGCTTCCTCAAGCGCCTGTGGCGCCTGGTCAACGACCACCTGGCCGCCGGCGAGCCGGGCGAGCTCGACGTGGCCGCCCTGAGCGAGCCCCAGCGCGAGCTGCGTCGCAAGACCCACGAGACCATCAAGAAAGCCAGTGACGATATCGGGCGGCGCACCACCTTTAATACGGCCATCGCCGCGGTGATGGAGCTCTCCAACGCCCTGACCCGCTTCGACGACCCCTCGCCGCTGGGCCTGGCGGTGGCCCGCGAGGGGATCGAGGCCTGCGTGCTGCTGCTGGCGCCGATCACCCCCCACGCCTGCCACGCGCTGTGGCGCGAACTGGGTCACGCCGAACCGGCCATCGATGCCACCTGGCCCAGCGTCGACGAAGCCGCCCTGGCCCGCGACACCCTCGAGCTGGTGGTCCAGGTCAACGGCAAGCTGCGGGCGCGCCTCGAGGTCGCTGCGGATGCGCCCAAGGCCGATATCGAGGCCCAGGCACTCGCCGCCGAGAACGTCCAGCGCCACACCGAGGGCAAGACGGTGCGCAAGGTGATCGTGGTCCCCGGTAAGCTGGTCAATATCGTGGTGGCGTGAGTCCACCACGGCACAGGGAGCCACCCATGCAGCGACGCACCTTGCTTAGCCTGGGCCTGGCCGGCGCCGCCGGCCTCGCCCTCTCCGGCTGTGGCTTTCGGCTACGCGGCTTCGACACCCCCGACACGGGGCTCGAGGAACTCAGCCTGGCCGGCCCCGACAGCGAGCTGGCGCGGCGGGTCGCCGAGCGGTTGGAAGCCGCCGGCACCCGGGTGCATGACCAGGCCCCGCTGATACTCAACCTCGGCGCCGAATCCTTTGGCGAACGTCGGCTCAGCGTGCTCGACAGCGGCCCGCGTGAGATCGAAAGCATCCTGACGGTGCCCTTTTCGGTGCAGAGACGCACCGATGGCGCCTATCGGCTATCCCAGCAAACCCTCGAGGTCAGCAACCGCTTCACGATCAGCGACGCCAACCTGCTGGCCCAGGAAGAGATCCGCGAGGACGCCCGTGAGCGCCTGCGCCGCGAGGCCACCCGTCAGCTGCTCGACCGCCTGCGCTCTCTATAAAATAAACTCTCAATTCAAGGGCTTCCGGATCACCCCGATGGTAAGAGGACGTGCTCGTTGAAAGTCTTTCCCGACAAGCTGCCCGAAGCGCTGAGCCGTAAGCTGCCGCCGGTGGTGATCGTCGCCGGCGACGAGCCCCTGCAGCACATGGAGGCCTGCGACGCGGTGCGCGCAGCAGCCCGCGCCCAGGGCATCGAGGAGCGCGAAGTCCTCCACGTGGAGGCCAACTTTGCCTGGGGACGGCTGCGCGAGTCCGCGGCCAGCCTGTCGCTGTTCGCGTCAAGCAAGCTGATCGAGCTGCGCCTGGGCAGCAACAGCCTCGGCCAGGAAGGGGCCAAGGCGCTCAAGGAACATGCCGAGCAGCTGCAGGGCAGCGACGATGTGCTGCTGATCAGCATGGGCAAGCTCGACTACCGCCAGCAGAAGAGCGCCTGGTTCAAGGCATTGGACAAGGTCGGCCTGTTCGTCCCCGTCTGGCCGGTGGATATCGCGCGACTGGGCTTCTGGCTGCGGGACCGCGCCGGCCGCCACGGCCTCAACCTCGACCTCGACGCCGCCCGCCTGCTCGGCGAACGCACCGAGGGCAACCTGCTGGCCGCCGACCAGGAGCTACAGAAGCTGGCGCTGCTGCTGCCACCCGGTGCGCGGGTCGGCCCAGCGCAGATCGCCGGCGGCGTGGAGAGCAGCGCCCGCTACGATGTCTTCACCCTGATGGACGCCTGCCTCAAGGGCGAGCGGGCGCGAGTGTCGCGCATCATGGCCGGGCTGCGCGGCGAAGGGGTCGAGGCGCCGATCGTGCTCTGGGCGCTGGCCCGGGAGCTGCGCACCCTGCTCTCCCTGCACCAGCACCTGGACCAGGGCCAGAGCTTCGAGCACGCCTGCAAGGCCCAGAAACCGGCCATCTTCGACAAGCGCCGCCCCGCCTACCAGCAGGCCATCAACCGCCTGCCGCTCAAGCGGCTGCACAAGCTGCTGCTGTTTGCCCAGCGCCTGGACCTGGCGATCAAGGGCGCCAGTCCCCTCCCCGCCTGGGATGGCCTCCACGACTTGGCGCTCACCCTGGCCGGGGGCCGCGGGCTACTCGCCGAACTTCCCTCCTCATACCGAGTAGGGTGACTGCTCTGATATAAAGCGTTAACTCTGCGTCATATAATCGGCTTAGAATCCTGCCAATATCCCACTGAAGATCACAGCCCGGGAGTTACCCGCATGCGCCGCCTCTTTCGTCTAACGCCTTCACGGGCCGCCCTCTTGACCGGCCTGCTAGTGATGTTCGCCATGACGGCCGCCCAAGCTGCGGCTACCCCCAGCGCGCTCACCCCGTCACAGGATGACACGCCGATACTCACGCTACACAGCGACAACGAGCGCCGGTCGGTCAGCCGTGCCGAGATCGAGTCATCACCCCTCTACGAGGTGACGCTGCAGCACTTCGAAGGTATACAGGGGAGCTTCGCGGGCGTCTGGCTGGACGATTTTCTCGATGCCCAGGGCCTCGGCGACGCCGGCACGCTGCGGTTTATCGCTCATGACGACTATACCGTCTTTCTGAGCCCCGAAGACCGCGATGCGAGGCGTTACCTGCTCGCTACACGCTTGGATGGCGAACCGCTCACCCTCACGGAGTTCGGCCCCAGCATGCTGATCGTTCCCGCCGATGCCGAGGCCGTTGAAGCCGGCACGGCGAGTATGACCCACTGGATCTGGTCGATTCGAGACATCCTGGCCCAATGAGTGAACGCCAACACCTGGCCCTAAGGTGGCAGCTGGCCCTGGGGTTCACCCTGTTGGCGGGGGTCTGCGCCCTGGCGATCGGCCTCTACGTGGCCAATGCCCGCCAGCACGTGGGGGCCAACTACACGGCGCTGGTGGCCGACGTGGTGCGCGCTCAGCAGCACCCCGTATTGCTTCGAGATGCTCTGGACAGGCTGCACGAACCATCCCCACAGGCGCATCAAGAGCGCCTCGACAATCTGCTGTGGCGAATACCGCAGCATATTGAAGGCGTCACCCATGGCCTCGAAAGAAGCCAGCTTGATCCGGCCGACTATACGGCACCGCTCGACAGGTTGCGTGGCGTGAAAGAACAGCTGCCTGAACTGCAACGGCGAGTCGACGAGATGCTGGCCGGTGTCCCCCCGGACGAGCTGAGGCGACTCGGTTACCTCATCGAGAACGACCTGGCTCGTGCCTATAGCGAGCTCAATGAGCTCATCCACACCGCCGCCGGGGAACAGCGCCTCATCATGGAGCGCCTGACACTTGCCATCGGGGTGCTCGTACTGCTGTCCCTGCTGGTGGTCGGCGCGCTGATGCTCGCCCTGCTGCGCCTGAATCACCAGCGGGCCGCCGTGGCACGCCTCAGCCAGATGGATGAACTCACCCGGCTTGGCAACCGCCGCCACCTGCTGGAAGCCGCCGAGGTGCTGCACCAGCAGAGCCGCCGCAACGGCCAGCCGCTGAGCCTGGCACTGCTTGACCTGGACCACTTCAAGCGGCTCAACGATACCTACGGCCACCCCGCCGGCGACCGCGTGCTGGTAAGATTCGCCGAGGCACTGAGGGAAGAGACACGCCAAGCCGACGTTATCGCTCGCATGGGCGGGGAGGAGTTCTGCGTGCTGATGCCCGACACCCCCGCCAGCGGCGCCCTGGAGCTGGCCGAGCGAATCCGAAAGCGGATCGCCGCCCTCTCCCATCAGGAACTCGGCATACCGACCTCGATCAGCGTTAGCCTCGGCGTGGCCACAGGGGATGGCGAAAGTTCCAACTTCGACAGCCTCTACTCGCGCGCCGACCACGCCCTCTACCTGGCCAAGGCCAACGGCCGCAACTGTACGCAGGTGGGGTGAAGGGAAAATCGCCTGCAAGGGCATGAAATTTCACGCCATTTCCGCCTATACTGCATGGGCATCGTGAGCACACCTCCTTTCAGCTCGGGAAGGATACCGAGTGGGGATCATTCAGGAGCCGGAAGATCATTCGACCAAAGTAAGGAACCCAACGATGAAAAAGCTCTGCCGTATTCTCAGCCCGCTGCTAATTCTTGCCCTGGTGCTGGGCAGCCTGTCGGTGTCCGCCGCCCCGCTTGCACCGGGCAGCGATCTGATCTCCACCCAGGCAGCGCTCTCCGCCGAGCGTGCCGATAGCGACCGCGAGCGGATTCATGAGGTCCTGGCCCGTGACGACGTTCAGGCGCAGCTGGTGGCCCAGGGCGTGGACCTGGACGAAGTGGAGGCTCGCGTGGCGGCGTTGTCCGATGCGGAAGCCCGCCAGATGGCGGACCAGCTTGAAGAGATGCCCGCGGGAGCCAGCGTGGTCGGCGCCCTGTTTGCCGTCTTCGTGATCCTGCTGGTTACCGACATCCTCGGCCTGACCAACGTCTTCCCCTTTACGCGCTGAAGCCGTACGCATGCCTGATGCAATCCCTCAGCGCATCGCTCGACTTATCAACGCCCGCCTAGCGGGCGTTATCGCATTGGCGTTCGCTTTTCTACTGATAACCGGCTGTGCCACATCGCCAGCGTTAAGCGAAACCGCCCAGCAGCAGCTGCCGCGCCAGTCACAACTGAGCGATGTCCCCTTCCACGCCCAGCGCGACTACCAGTGCGGCCCGGCCTCCCTGGCCATGGTACTCCACGCCGACGGCGTCGACGTGGAGGTCGACACCCTGATCCCACAGGTCTTTCTGCCCGGGCGCGAGGGTAGCGTCCAGCCGGAAATGCTGGCCACCGTGCGGCGCCACGGCCGCATTCCCTTTGTGCTCGACACGAGCTTCGAGGCTCTGGTGACCGAGTTGGCCGCCGGTCGGCCGGTGGTGGTGATGCAGAACCTGTCGCTGCCCGCCTGGCCGCTGTGGCACTACGCCGTGGCGATCGGCTACGACCTCGACACCCGGGAGATGACCCTGCACAGCGGCGAGGAAGCGGCGCGCATCGAGTCCTTCCGCCGCTTCAATGCCACCTGGGCCCGCAGCGATCGCTGGGCCTTCGTGGCATTGCCACCGGGCGAGCTTCCCGAGGGAGTAGCGGAGGATCGCGCCCTGGAAGCAATCGCCGATTACGAGCAGGTTCAGGGAGCGGCAGCCGCCCTGCCCGCCTGGGAGGCCCTGGTTGGCCGCTTCCCCGATTCGGCCCTAGGGCACTTCGCGCTAGGCAACGCCCGCTACGAACTGGGAGACATCGAAGGCGCCATCGAAGCGTTCGAACATGCAACGGACATCCACCCCGACCTCGCCGTCGGCTGGCTGAATCTGGGGCTGGCACTGCAGGAACAGGGCCAACGGGACGCCGCGCAAGAGGCGCTGACACGCGCCGCTACCCTGCCGGGACGCTGGCAGGCTAAGGCCGAAGCCGCCTTGGGTGCACAATGAGCCGTGTCCGTTTATGGTAAGTCTCAAGCGCTAGAAGGAATGGGGAAAGGAGCAAACCATGGCTTACGATATCGTCCTGAAGCGGGTCTACAGCGAACCGAGCCCGGAGGATGGGGCCCGCGTACTGGTCGACCGCCTGTGGCCCCGCGGCAAGCCCCGCGAGAGCCTGGCGCTTACCGACTGGTACCGGGACGCCTCCCCATCGCCGCTGCTGCGACGCCAGTATCACCAGGGCGAGATCAGCGGCGCGGTGTTCGCCGCGCGCTATCGCGGCGAGCTGCGCGACGCCCCGGACAGTCTCCTGCCACTGATGCGCCACGCCCGCCGCGGCCGGCTGACGCTGCTCTCCGCCGCCCGCAATCTCGACGACTCCCACCTGCCGATCCTGCATGACATGTTGATTAAGGCCCTGCGCGAGGAGGACGCCGCCGATCTCGAGCCGGCCTCGCCGCCATGTTTTGGCCATCAGCTCGACGATTCCGGTGCGGCCCGTTCATGAGGGAGTGACAGCCGGCGCTCATGGGCCCGCAGCGCCACCCAGCAGGCCACGCAGAGCCCCAGATAACCGCTCAGTCCACGCACGTCGCGCAGCATCGACTGGGTCAGGCCAAAATCGATGAAGGCTACCGGCACCATCATGCCCGCCGCCGCCAGCACCTGAGTGCCCGGGTCCGCCCCGGGGCGGCGTAAACGTCGCCAGCACAGCCAAAGCGGCACACCGTAGAGCATCAATAGCCCGGTCAGCCCCACCACGCCTCGCCTCGCCATAGTATCGATCACATCGCTGTGCAACTGATCGTGTCGCTCCACCGCCGCTGGCAGCCTTCCTTCTAACACCAGGTCGTGGATGGCCATCTCCATCCGCCCTTCTCCCCAGCCCAGCCAGGGCCTTTCCCGAACCAGCAGGATGCCACCGCGCCACATCTCCAGGCGCGCGCCCACCGAATTCGCGCGCGTTTCTCCCTGCCAGTATTGCTGAACATTGGTCACTGCCTGCACTATTCGATGACTCACTCCGGTGTGGGGTACAGCCGCGGCCACCAGCAGCACCAGCACGACTAAACCCGCGAGCCCATAGCGCCAGCGCGACGGGACCAGGTCTCGCGCCGCGCGGTAGGCCAGCAGCAGCAGGAACGGCACCGCGATCCAGCCTCCTCGTGTGCCTGAGAGCAAAGAGCCCAGCATGCCGCTCACCGCAGCCAGTAACGCAGTCCCGAGCAGCACCCGGCTACGCGGATACCCGCGACGCAGGCACCAGAGCGCTGCCAGCAGCGAAAGCGTGCCCAGCAGCAGGGATAAATTGCCGAAGGGGATGGCGTTCATCGCATTGCTGGCCCGGGAACGTCCCAGCACCAGCCGCTCATAAAGCGCAATGCTGCCCGCTCCCAGAGCACCCGAGCACACCGCCCACCACAGCAGCCTCGGGCTGGGCGGGTAGCGAAGCAGCCATACCAGCAGCGCCGTCGCCAACAGCGGCCATAGCGGCAGCAGCACTCTCTGGTTACCCTCTCCCACCGGCCAGTGCCCGGTACGCCAAACATCCAGCAGCCAGAGTCCGCCATAGGCCAGCAACACCAGCACCAGCCAGGCATCGTCCCCCGCACGGAGCAGGCTACGGCGTGCCCTGCTTGTGCCATGGTCTTCGCCGGTCAGCCACAGGACACCGCTGCCTAGCACCATCACGGCCAACGCCAGCAACGGCACCACCGCATAGGCCATGTGAACCACGATCAGCAGTGCCACAAATGCGAACAGGAGCACCCCGTTGAGGCCTTGCCAAATCTCCCCATGCCGCATTAGCGACTCCTACAGTGTCAGCACTTTTTTATGAAAAGATATCAGGCTTTTCCTGAGATTTATCCCCTATCCATGTTATCTAAAGTCATTACGACAACGGCATAAAAACCATCTTGGTCAACACCTCAACATCTCTTACTATCAACTTATATCAATTACATAAAATTACACAGCTTTAACATATACGATCAATTACGGCAAAAATCAAGAATCCAGGAAAAGAAACAAACAGAACGGAAATCAATCCCTCTACATGGACTAATTGAGGAGAAAACATGGGACGGCTACTTGCGCAAGCCTTTCGCTTGAATCGCAGGATCAAGCGCATGATACAGATCATGGCCGACATATTTCTTCTATCGGCTAGTTTCATATTGGCCCTGATTCTAAAGACCGATAGTGTGTCAGCGCTGGCAGAACCTCAAGCCTGGCTCGCTCTGCTGCTGGCCCTTCCCATTACGCTATTAATTTTTATTCGTTTGGGTTTCTATCGCGCCGTCATCCGCTATATGAGCCTGCGCGCCCTACATACACTTGCATTCGGAATTGGCCTCTCAGTAATCCTGTTACTGATCGCCGGGCAGCTCACGGGCCTTAGTCTTGCGCCTTCATTCCTGGTCATCTATGGAATTCTTGCCATGCTAATGGTTGGCGGAGTACGCTTTTTATTGCGCAGTCTTTACCGCAATCAACTGATTCGTTACAAGACGCGGGTCATCATCTATGGGGCTGGCGCTGCAGGCTCTCAACTGGCCAACTCGCTACGGCAGGGCAGTGAATATGTACCCGTCGCCTTCGTTGACGACTGGCGTGGCATGCATGGCACTCAGGTGGAAGGACTGTGGGTCTATCCGACCAGCAAGCTGCCGGAGCTTATCGACAACTACGCAGCCGAACGCGTTCTGCTCGCCATGCCCAGCGTACCGCGCAGCCGACGCCGTGACATTCTCCAAGCGCTGGCCCCCCTGAACGTCCCCATTCTGACCGTTCCCGGCGCCGAGGATGTGGTCAGTGGACGCGCCCATATCCAGGATATCCGTGACGTGGCCGTCGAGGACCTGCTCGGCCGCGACCCGGTGCCGCCGCAGCAGGAGCTTCTGGATGCCAACATCCGGGACAAGGTGGTCATGGTCACCGGCGCCGGCGGCTCGATCGGCTCGGAGCTCTGCCGCCAGATCCTGCCGCTGCAACCCCGTCGCCTCCTGCTGGTGGACAACTGCGAATACTCGCTTTACACCATCGAAGCAGAGCTAAAGCAGCTTGCCACCCTGGAGGGCCTGCCCAGCGTCATCGAACCCTTGCTCGGTTCGGTGCAGCAAAGAGGCCAGCTAGAGAGTGCCATGCGCGCCTTCCGCGTGCAGACGCTCTATCACGCCGCCGCCTATAAGCACGTGCCCATGGTCGAGTACAACGTTCTCGAAGGCGTGCGCAACAATGTCTTCGGTACCCTGGAAACCGCCCGCGCCGCCCTATCGGCCGGCGTCGAGACCTTTGTGCTGATCTCCACCGACAAGGCGGTCCGCCCCACCAATGTAATGGGCACGACAAAACGCCTGGCAGAGCTGATCTGCCAGGCATTATCTCACACCCAATATGTAACACGTTTCTGCATGGTGCGTTTTGGCAACGTGCTGGGATCATCGGGCTCGGTCATTCCGCTTTTTCGAAAACAAATCGCTCAGGGCGGCCCCATAACCGTGACCCATGAGGCAATCACTCGCTACTTCATGACCATTCCCGAGGCCGCCACGCTGGTACTTCAGGCCGGCGCCATGGGCAAGGGTGGCGATGTCTTCGTTCTCGACATGGGCAGCCCGGTGAAGATAGCCGATCTGGCCCGAGAAATGGTACGACTTTCCGGCCTGAAAGTGAGGGATGATGCCAACCCAGAAGGGGATATCGAGATCCATTTCACCGGCCTGCGACCCGGGGAAAAGCTATATGAAGAGTTGCTGGTGGGTGAAAATGACACCGCCACCACGCATCCACGCATCCTTACCGCCCGCGAGAGTTGTTGGGAATGGCCACGCCTCGAGGCACTTCTCGATCGCCTCAAAGCGGCAACCGAAAGAGGCGATCTAGCCGAAATTCGCCAGATCATGCTCGAGGCCCCCACATCTTATGCACCACAAAGCCCTATCGTCGACCTGATCTGGCTCGAACATGACAAGAACCCGGTAACTGCTCTACAAGCCCCGGTCTCGCCCAATTTTCAGACACATTCCCACACCGAGTCCAAGGCACTGGAACGATTAAAAGCCGCCACGTTTTCTCTCTTAAAGGGGCCCCTCTAGGATCTTTTCCACGCAAGAATAACTCACGCGATTTCGGTTGAGGACGGGCACTGATGAGCATCAAACTCAGCGTTAAAAACGCCAAGGTGGCCATCATCGGCCTGGGGTATGTAGGCCTGCCGCTCGCCGTGGAGTTCGGCAAGCGCTACCCCACCCTAGGTTTCGATATCAATGCTCAGCGCATTGTCCAACTGCATGATGGCATCGATACCACCCTGGAAGTAGAATCCAGCCAACTACGCCAGGCCAGTCAGCTTCGCTTCACAAGCGACGTGGAAACACTGCGTGACTGCAATGTCTATATCGTCACCGTGCCTACCCCCATTGACCATCAGCACTGCCCGGACCTAACGCCTCTGATCAAGGCCAGCGAGACCATCGCGAGTGTGATATCCCGGGGGGATATCGTCATCTACGAATCAACGGTGTATCCAGGCGCCACTGAGGAAGAGTGCATTCCGGTGATCGAAGCGGCCACGGGCCTGACCTACAACGTCGACTTCTTTGCCGGCTACAGCCCCGAGCGCATCAACCCCGGCGACAAGGAACATCGGGTCACCGCTATCATAAAGGTGACCTCGGGGTCGACGCCCCAGGTGGCGGATTTTGTCGATGAACTCTATGCCTCGATCATCACCGCCGGCACCTTCAGGGCGAGTTCCATTCGTGTGGCCGAAGCGGCCAAGGTCATCGAGAATACCCAGCGGGATGTCAATATCGCCCTGATCAATGAGCTGGCGATGATATTCAATCGCCTGCATATCGATACCGAAGAGGTCCTGCAGGCAGCGGCGACCAAGTGGAACTTCCTTCCCTTCCGACCCGGCCTGGTGGGCGGCCACTGCATCGGTGTCGACCCTTACTACCTGACCCACAAGGCGCAGCAGGTCGGGTACCATCCAGAAGTAATCCTCTCGGGGCGGCGCATCAACGACGGCATGGGCGCCTATGTGGCCGGCCAGCTGGTCAAGCAGATGATCAAGCAGTGCATTCAGGTGCAGGCCGCCAGGGTGCTGCTGATGGGGTTGACCTTCAAGGAAAACTGCCCGGATCTGCGTAATACCCGGGTCATCGATATCATCCACGAATTGGCTGACTTCAATGTCACGGTAGATGTCTTCGACCCACACGCAGACAAGGACGAGGCTTTGCTGGCCTATGGTATCCGACCCCTGGACCAGCCCGACGAGGGCGTTTATGACGCCGTGATCCTGGCCGTGGCCCATCGTGAGTTTGCGGACCTTGGCACCGCGCGGATTCGCAGTTGGGGAAAACACCAGCATGTGCTCTATGATCTGAAGTACATGCTACGCAATGGCGATGCCGATTTGCGGCTATAACGCTAGCTGTTTCACCGCAGTTAGAGCGCTAGGAACGGAAGCTTGAGCGACGGGGCGCTACTTTGCCTATACTGCCTTAAGTGGTCAAAAAGCCATGAAACAAGCCAACAGCTCTGGACGAACCATGCACTCGGTTGTCAAATTCCGTCGGCTCACCGGGAACCGAAAACAGCTGCTAGGTGAGGCCGCTCTGCTGCTGCCGGCCGCGTGGTTTCTGGTCCGCGCCCTACCGTTTCGCTGGTGGTCGAGCCGCCTGGGCACCTCGGTCCCCGGAGAAGTCGACCCTGCCCAGGCCGCTTTCGATGCCCGTTCCCTTGATATTACCTGGGCGCTCAAGGCCATCAACCGCCGCGTCGGTGGTCGCTTTACCTGCCTGATGCTGGCCATGGCGGCGCAATGGATGCTGAATCGACGCGGCATTTCCAGCAGCCTGGTGTTGGGCACCTGCAACGAGCTCAACGACCGCCAGGAGCTGGACTTCAAGGCACACGCCTGGCTGCGGGTAGGAAGCCACACCGTGCTGGGCCAGCACGGTGGCCGGTTCACTGCCGTCACCAGCTTTATCAAAACACCCGGCCACAACGCCTCCGGCCACTCGCCATAACAACCTCACTCTGAAGGACCGACCATGAACCTGGACACCCGAGTCAAGCGCCAAGACGAGCCGCTCTCTTCCCACGTCGACGATGAGCTGGTCATTTTCAGCGCCAGAAAAGGCATGTACTACGGCACCCAGGCCGTTGGCAAGCGTATCTGGTCGCTGATCGAGCAGGAAACCACCATCGCCGAGATCCGTGATCAACTCCTGGAGGAGTTTGACATAGACCGCAATACCTGCGAGCGTGAATTGTTAGCCTTTCTCGGCCAGCTGCAGCAGGAGGATCTGATCAGAGTCAGTTAACGCCGCTGTTCAAGCACCCGCTCAGGCATCCACTTCCCGGTAATGGTGTGCCTGTCGGCTGAACAGATCACAGTACATGCCCTGCTGCCGGATCAGCTCGTCGTGAGTGCCCCGTTCTCGAATTACACCTTGGTCCAACACATAGATATAGTCCGCCATGCGCACCGTCGACAGCCGATGGCTGATCACCAGAGCGGCCCGATGATCGATGCGTTCACGGAAGTTATCGAACAGATCGAACTCCGCCCCCGGGTCCAGGGCGCTGGTCGGCTCGTCGAGAATGATCACGTTGGAACGATGCATAAAGGCCCGTGCCAGGGCGATCTTCTGCCACTGCCCGATGCTGATCTCCTGGCCACCGTCGAACATCCGGGTGAGAGGTGTGTCGTATCCCGAAGTGAGCTCCTGAATAAACGGATCGGCACCGGCCTTGACCGCCGCCGCCTCGACCGACGGCGTGTCGACCGGCTGGCGAATGTCTCCGAAGCGGATATTCTCCCGGGCCGTGGCAGCAAAACGACCATAGTCCTGGAAGATCACGCTGAACACACGGCGGTACTCTTCAAGGCCATACTCACGGATATCCACACCATCCAGGGTGATCCGCCCGGAGGTCGGATCGTAGAGGCGACATAGCAGCTTGATCAGCGAGGTCTTGCCGGAGCCGTTGGCACCCACCAGGGCCACAATCTGGCCGGGGCGGATACGCAGATTGATATCACGCAGCACCGGCTTGTCGGTCCCCGGATAGTGAAAACCGACCTGCTCGAAGCGGATCCCCTCATGCATTGGCTCCGGCACCGGCAGTGGGCGCACCGGCTCGGCGATTGCCGGGCGGATATCGAGAAACTCGAACAGCAGCCCCACGTACAAATGATCCTCATAGAACTGTGACAGCTGCCTTACCACCTCTTGCCCCATCGCCTGGGCGCGCTGGAAGATCAGCAGGAATAGCACCAGATCACCGACGCTGTTGTGCCCCAGCGAGGTCTGCCACGCCAGGTAGGCCAAGGCGCCAAAGAACGCGAGAGTGGCGATACTCGCCACGGCCAGCTCGACCTGTGTGCGCCTCTGAGTGATGCGCATGCGTTCACGGCGTATCACGCCACGCAGATCGGAATAGCTCTCGCGCAGGTAGTCCCCCAACTGGTTGAGGCGTAGCTCCTTGGCATTGATATCGGACGTCATCAACCAGTCGAGGTAGCCGGCCCGCCGCTCCATCTGCGTGCGGTGGCGCTGCCATTCATAGAGGTGGCGGGTAAAGTGCAAGCGCACCATTAACGCCGGCACGATGGCGATCAACAGTACCGGCAACAGTAGCCAGTTGATGGTGATGATCAACACCACGATGGCGGCCAGCATCAGGCCGTTCTTGATCAGCATCATCAGGTTGCCGACGACCTGCACCGGGCGCTGGTTACCCGCCTGGCGTGCCCGCTGCAGCGTGTCGTAGTAGCGTGGGCTTTCGTAGAAGGCCAGGTCGGCCCTCACCGCCCGGGCATGGATTTCCCGGTCGATATGGTCTGCCACCAGAAGCCCTTGCGCTTCCCTGGCCAGGCCCGACATGGCCCGCGACGCCAGATAGGCCAGGGTACACCCGCCGGTGAGGGCCACGTACCGCAGCACCGAGCGGATGCCTTCGACGGGCGCGTCGCTACCCAACTGCTGGGTGACCACATCCACCAGTTGCTTGAGCATAAACAGCACCGCCAACCCGAAGGCCACTTCAAGGGCCATCAGCAGGGCGCCGAGAATCGTCCACTTCCGGCTGCTTTCCCACAAGAGTGGCAGGATGCGGCGCAGGGTGTATAGCGGCGCAATGAGTGCTTGGACCCTTGACATGGCCATTCCTTTGCTTGTTTCGCTATGCCTTGGACAGACCAAGGCGGCGTATCGCTTCGCGAAATGGGCGAACAGGACGATATACCCATTGCCAGCGGTTCGGAAGTGGCCAATTTCGATAATCCGTATAGCTAGGGCGAAAGATTCGTACCCAACCAAAAAACTTCCAGCGCAACCAATGCCAGCGGTTCGCTTGCCAAGCGAAAGAAAAATCAGGAGTGGCTCTAGACCTACTCAACGCCTGCTCCACCGCATAGTCCCCCTGAAGTGCCGTCAGACAAGCCTCTAGCAACTGTCTACCCTGAGCCGACATCGGCTGACTGCCTGGGTTTGGAGACGCCAACGCTTCGTACAATTCCAGCGAGGCTTTGACAGTTTCAGTCAAGTTCCGCTTTTCTGCACAGGCATAGACATCATTCAAATCAAAAGAGGGATGCCGTTTAACCGCATCAAGATCCACCAGCCAGTGCAAATGCGACCAGTGGTGCTTGGTATGATGTAAACAAATATAGACAAACAGCTCAGCCGTAGGCATGACGGGAATTTCAATATCTTCAAATACAATGAATTCGGCAGTCGACAGTAGCTCTTCAGTTTTGTAAACCGTCCCGGTGTAATCAATGCGTTGATGAAATTCCACTACGACTCCCTGAGGTGTCATCAGGGTGATAACCCCTTGTACACGAGCCAAAAACTCTAGGCTGGTACGATCGGTTTCCAGCTGCTTGGGGTCACACGGGATATAGCCCTTCTTCAAGGCGGCCTCAAGCAGCTCGACCATTCGTTCATGAGGCACGAGGACATCAATATCACGGGAAAAACGCATCGCGGGCTCATCGTAGTAACGTGCTGCCAAACTGTGCCCCTTGAAGAAGATCGGGAGAATCCCAAGTGGCTCAGTAAGCTCTTTAACCAGTTTGCGCTGTGTGGAAGCGACCAAAAGGTAATGTTGCGCTACTGTCAGACACTGATACTTCATATCCTCAAATTCATTCGGCGAGATATTCTCCGGCGCAAGCTGCCACAGGTGCCGATAAACCAGCGGCAGCACGAAGCGCTGTCTCGCTTGATCCGTTAGCTTCGCCCAGTCGTCAATGCGGCTACATAAGGCCAACACAGCCTTCTCCTGCTCAATCGTAAGTTCCAGCCGAGACAGCAAAAGAAGAAGCTGAGATGAAGGATCAATTTGAGAGAATTCTTTGGAGATGGCCGACATACAGAGGCTTTCCTCACTTTACTTTCCTTGATGAAGCAGATGACTCAGAAAACTTTAGCAGGCGATATGGCATCGGATGTGTTCTGGTCGCCACCGTTAGAAATCGCGAAATCATGTAGAACAAGTCTGGCTAATACCCTGCCTTCACATCAATCTGGTTTGATATTGGCCTTCCTGCCATCTGGTCATGTAAAGACTGAAGGAACACGTCCAGCGCCCGCTTCAGATAGTGCGGCGTGGTGCCCGCAACATGCGGTGTGATCAACACATCCTCGCGCTGCCACAGCGGTGAATCTTTTGGCAGCGGCTGCTGCTCGAACACATCCAGCGCAGCCCCCTTGAGGGTGCCTGCATTCAGCGCCTTGAGCACCGCATCGCCCTTGACCACGCCCCCGCGGGAGATATCGATCAGCACCGCGCCGGGCTTGAGCCTGCCCAGCAGCTCGTCATTGACCAGCCCCCGGGTTTCCTCGGTCAGCGGCAGGCAGCAGATCAGGAAGTCCGTGCGGGCAAGCTCCGACTCGATCTCGGCCAAGGACACCACGCGGTCCACCTGCTCCACCGGGCGCAGGTTTCTCAGGGTGCCGGCCACCTGCATATCGAAGGCCTTGGCGCGCCGGGCCAGGCTCTGTCCGACATGCCCCAGGCCCAGCACGGTCAGCTGTTTGCCAGTGAGCCCATCCAGCCAGAGGTGCTGCCACTCGGCGTGACGAGCCTGCTGGTGAAAGCGTCCGAATTGCTTGGTGAAGTAGAGCATGGCCCCAATGGCATATTCGCTCATGGGCGCCCCGTGCACGCCACTACTCTTGGTCATAATCGGCCGGGTCTTGTCGAAATCCATGGCCCAGATCTTTTCCACGCCGGCGGAGAGAAAGTGAACCCAGCGGTAGTCGGTAAGCCGCCCCAGGGCCTGGGGTAGCCAGGGCAAGGTGGGCGCAATCACCACATCGAACACGGCCCCTTCCGGCACTGCCTCCGCGCTGCCGGCGAACTCAATGCTGGCCTGGGGTAGCGCCGCGCCCAGTTGGGCAACAACCCAGGCCTTCTGCTGCTCGAGCACATCGGCCTTCTGCAGGAACAGCAGACGGCGCACCTGCATGGGCTTTCTCTGCGTGGGCTGTATTGAAGGGCCACTGAGTATCGTCATGTATCCACTTCCCGACTTCCTAGACGGAAGGCGCTGCGTGCCAGCTGCTGCTGGTTGGCCAGCAGTTCCCCAGGCGTGGCCTGCCGCCAATGGGCCTCGGCCTCGCGCAGCCTGCCCAGCTCAGCGGGAAAGTCCAGCGACTCGAGCAATTGCTGAGCCGAACTGGCCCCCTGGTGAAAGGCGCGGGAAAGAATTACCCACTGCGAGCCCAGGCGTACATGTTCGCCGAGCACCGTTTCTGCGGGCAATTCGCCCTGGCCAATCCGTGCAATGCCCCCAACCCCCCAGCGAATGCCGGTTGACGTTAACAACTCTGCGGCAGGGTCTAGCAGTCGACCGGCCATTGGCTCGAACAGGAAATTGAGGCCCATGCCCAGGGAAAGATCGTTCAACCCGATATGCACCTCATCGCGGCCGGCCTGCAGCATCGGCAACCAGTGGGGCAGACGCACCAAGGCCTGCGGGGTTTCGGCTAGGAAGGTAACAGGAGCACGGCCATCAACCAGAGACAGAAAGCGCTCCACCTCGCGTCGGCTGGTGAACATCGGCAGCATCAGGCGCTGCGCCCCGCAGTCAAGCGCCGCCACGATTTCCTCGCTGCTATGGGGATTCAGCGGATTCAGACGCACCATGAGTTCAGCCTGGCGCAGCACTTTAGCTACCGCAGAGATCTCCTCCAATGAGTGGGCGGCCTGGTGGGTATCCAAATCCCTTTGGCGTTCCGCCTTGCCCAGTACTTCCTGGTCAAGGAAGATGCGCGCAACACCGTGATGCTCAATGAAAACCGCCACCTCCGGGCTGGCGGTGATCATCATGAAGTGGAGCTGACTCACGAATGCCCCTCCTCAACCTTTTCAGGCTCCGGCTCATGGCAAGCCAAGGCGGCGGTGACGTCTTCATCCAACGGAGGGCGACCGCCGAGGCTATCACGATAGGCGCGCCAGTTGAGCCCTTCCCCGCCGTAGATGCCGCTACCCAGCAGCACTACCTTTATAGTTTGCAGGATGATGCCCAGATCGTAGAGGAAGTGATGGTTCTCGACGTATTCGGCATCATAGGCCAGCTGCTGCAACCAGCCCAGGCTGCGCCGCCCACGCACCTGAGCCAGGCCGGTGAGCCCCGGGCGCACAGAGAAACGCTTCATATAGCCCGGTGGTACCACTTCCTTCTGCTCCATCAGCACCGGTCGCGGGCCGACCACACTCATGTCGCCTTTAAGGATATTGATCAACTGGGGCAGCTCATCGAGGCTCGTGGCACGAATAAATTGCCCGGTACGAGTGATACGAAGGTCGCACCCAGTACTGAGTACCTGCTCGGAGTGTTGGTCGATCTCGTCAGAAGCGCGATGAATCATGGTACGGAATTTGACGATGCGAAACGGACGTCCTCCCAGCCCGGCGCGTTGCTGCATGAAGAACACCGGGCCGCGGCTGTCGACCTTGATCCACAGCGCTATCGCCAGCAGCAGCGGCCCCAGGATAATCAGCGCCGCGGCGCTGGAGACGATATCGAAGAGGCGTTTGGCCAGGTTCTCCATGTTGTCAGCTCCATGGCGTCGAGAATCACACGATTAACCTTGTGTACATCGTAGTGGCGCTCCGCCAACTGCCAGGAGGCCTCGCCCATTGCCGCGATGTGCTCGGGCTCCTCCAGGAAGCGACGCATCGCCTCGGCCAGCGGCTGGCTGGTGCGCGGTGGCACCAGAAAGCCGTTGACCCCCTCCTCCACGGTTTCCCGACAGCCGGGGGCATCACTGGTGATGATGGCACGGCCCATACTCATGGCTTCTAGCACCGAACGCGGCGTGCCTTCCCGATAAGAGGGCAGTACAAAAACGGAGCACTCCTTGATCCACGGACGCACATCACTCACCCCACCGACGAACTCCACCACTCCCTCGGCCTTCCAGCGTTCCAGGTCCTCCGCCGCACAGGAGTGCGGCAAATTTGCGTCATGGGGGCCCACAGCGATAAAGTGCGCATCCGGGTAATCGGCCTGGACTTGGCGGGCCGCCTCGCAGAACTCGGCTATGCCCTTCTCGGTCAGCAGCCGGCCGATGAACAGGAAAATGGTTGCCTCTTTCGGCAGCGGCTCCCGAGCAAAGCGCTGCATATCGACACCCGAGCCATAGGTACGTACCGCCTTGCCTTGATCCTTGAGCATTCCTCGATCCATAAATTCCTGAAGATCATCGGGGTTCTGGAAGAACACCTTGCGGTTGCAGGCGATTCCTAGCCGATAGAGCACACCGATGATCTTCTGTAGCCGCCTATTGCGGGCATTCTCGGTAGTAAAGACATGTCCCAGGCCGGTGATCATGGAATAGATGCGCGGCACGCCGGCCAGACGCGCCGCCAAGCTGCCGTAGACCACCGGCTTGATGGTATAGCCGAACACCGCCCGAGGCCGCACTCGACGTAGCAGTGTGCGCAGTGCTAGCAGGTACTTCAGATCGTGCAGCGGATTGATGCCAGTACGCCCCATCTCCACCGGATAGATCGTAATCCCCAACTCCTTCACTTCAGGAAGATAATCGACCGTCGGCACCGCAGCGGCCACACTCAGACCGGCAGCGCGCATATCACGAATCAGGTCACCGCGATTAGCGATCAGGGAGCGGGCGTTCCCAGCGAAAATCATCACATCCAAGAGTCACTTCCTTCTGAATCGTATCCGAACACTATTGAACGAAGAAGCAGCCAGAATCACGAACAGACCCAACAGTTTCGTCTTGTGGCGTATCGCCGTACCGATATTAGTGACGCCAATGGCAAACACAACCGTGAGGGCACCAAATATGAACAGCAGCGCCACGCACTCCTCTCGCGACTTTAGCTGAGGCCAGCCACGGTAAACCCGCCAGGCTAGGAACCAATACAGCCCCGCTGAGACAAGACCCAGCAAGTGCCTTGGGCTGCGTATATCCCAGGGAAAGGGGGAAAAGTGAAAGTAGGCTATTCTCGCCGGTATCAGCCAGGGTTGCGTGTACGGATTGCCCTGGGCGACAAAGCCGGGATAAGCAGAACCGCCCGAGGGTTCTCGAGAGAAACGCCCTTCGATAGCACTGCCCAAACCACCCTCTTCCCCTTCACCACCAATCTCAATGCCCTTACCCAGGTAGACACCTTCACTGGCCATTACCATACCTAGTGAAAAAGCCAGCATGCCGATGGAGAGAAGCATCTTGAATGCATATAGCCGACTGACGAAGCGAGGACGATCGATAAATAAGTTGCGATAGAGAAAATAGACCAAATAAGCCGCTACGCCGATAAAGGCCGCCACCCAACCTGGATGGAAGAGCACGGCCACGCCAAACAGCAGCCCCCCCCACAACAAGCCCAAGGTGGATTTCCCGGCTACCCAACGGATATAGAAATAAAGCCCCATCAGAAAGAACATGATGGCGACCTCTTCGCGCATCGCGAGTATTGAATTGAACGCTGCAAAAGGATACAGCGCCATGATGATGGCAGCAAACACGGCGGCGCGCTTACCCCATAGCTGGTAGCAGATGATGCCTGTCACGACAACGACGACGTGCCCAAAGAAAAAGCTTGCTGAAATCAGGAAGAGCTCTGACTCTCCTACCGCCTTCTGGATGACCCCCCCCGACCAAGGGTAGAACCTGGAACTAAATAATGGAGCGCTATCTAAAAGAGAGGACCAATCACGAGATGCGTATTCGAAAGATATTCGCGTAAAACGGGATGCATCTTCAGTGGCGCCAGGTGGCCGGAAAATTCGCGCATAGTCCAGAAAAAAAAGAAACAGGCGGAACAAGTAAGCAAGAATCAGCGGCATCAGGAGCCAGCGATGGCGTGTGCCCATCCAAAGGCAATAGACACCGGTGAGAACGAACAGCAGAAAAACAAAGGTGACCTCAGGCATGAGCAGCCAACCTATGAGTCAAGCGTTCGTACAAGGCAAGGTGACCGTCAACCGCATTATCCACTGTGTAGTGGCCGGCATTCTCCAGGGCACTCTGGTGACAACTCAAGCGCAGAGCCTCATCGACAATCAGGCGTTTCAGCTTCTCAGCGTAATCGTCCAGTTCGACCTCAGCCACCAATCCGTTACCCACCTGCTGGACAATTTCCGCACAGCCACCGACATTCGTGACCAGCACCGGCAGCCCAGTCAAAGTAGCTTCGATCTGGGCAATAGGCAGGCCCTCCCATGCAGAGGACATGACAAAAAGGTCGGAATCATGAAGCAACTGTTTGACGTTATTGAAGTTACCGATAAAGGACACCTTATTATCTATACCAAGTGCGAGAACCATTTCCAGAAGCTCGTTTTTCTTGGCCCCCTCACCCGCCACTGTCAACGTAAAATCGAGATCAGGAAGCCTCGCCAAGGCGTTAAATAATAGTGAATGATTCTTCTGTTCACCAAGTGTGCCGACACAAACCAACTTGACTGATGAGCCGAACTTATAATCACGCTTCTTGATGATACGCGTCAATGATACACCATTATCGATTCTGATCACTTGCCTGCGAGTGACCTGGCTCAGGAGCGTCTCGCATGCCTGACAGATACCCACATACGCCTTGGTTCTAATATCCAGGAGCCGATAGAGCCAACGAGAAGTCTTAAGTTTTATATTATGATGGGTATACACATGGGGAACGCCAAGTTGGAGAAGTGAAAATACTGCGCCATAGTAAAGATGAGAGTGAATCACATCAGGCCTGAACCGACGCCGGAATCTCGCTAGGGCTAAACAACCTTTCAAGGGGTTTTTACGGCAGGCGCGCCCTAAGAAACCATAACCGACTCTATATTGATCCAACTCAGCAAGAAATGACGATTCGAACTCCGCATCACGACCCGATTCCGAGGCCCTGTCCAGGAACACAATGAAAAGGTTATTGCCACGCACGGCCATCTCCTTACAGAGATCCTTGACATAAACTTCAGCTCCCCCTGAAGCCGCAGAGGAGACAATATGCATTATATTCAAAATAATATTCTAAACAGCCAAAATAATTGATTATGCAAACGGTCGCCAATGTCGCTTTATCGATTCGACAAGAGCGTGAATTTGCGTGTTTAAGCTATCTGAGACTGAGTTGGGACAATGGTACTTAACGTCGAATATCTCTTCCCGATCATTTATTTTTATAATGATGTACGGAATATTGGCAATATCACATAACTCATACCTCACTGAATCTAACGCTTTCTGATCCACCAGTCGCTCAAGCACACCAGCAAAGCCAAGTGACTTTGCCTTTTCTTCCCATTTTTGAAAATCTCCTCTTCGATGAAGCTTTTCAACAACAACAAGTGGCGGCATATCAATAAACACAACGGCATTTGGCATTCCGCCAATGTCATCAAGCACTTTCAATAAAGTAGCAGGGTTTCTTTTCATATTAGGTGGTACCCAGTCACCTAGTTGGAAATAACCTTGATCACGCACATACCACGACTTTCGTCTTTTTAAAACATTGGTTTGTGCGGCAATAAAGGCTGAAATCAATTTCCTCCTGAATGAAAGCCCCGTGTAGTTTGACAAAAAAAAGAAGAACCGATGCACAAAAGCATAAACAAAGGCCGGTGAGAGTAATAATTTTGCATAAAACGACGCCCTTCCGGCCCCTGTAATAGCACCATGCGTAGATCGGCGGAAAAGTTTGTACCCATCCTCACTCAACGCTTTCGCAATGGAAGACTTACCAGAGGCGGGAGGAGCGGAAAATTCAACTAGCACTTACAAACCCCTCTGATAATTGTAATAAATTCCGAATAACGCATGTCATTAAAAATGATGATTGGTTAAAAACGGCGGAGCTTGATTTACCCAGACTACAAAGCTAGCGACCAAATATGCCCATTATCGAGGCTGCAGCAATATAAAATATAGCCGAAACTCTCCCAGAAATGGGCAAGGCACTATGACTTTCTCGGTAAAACACAACTTTATCTTTAAGAGGAATATTGCGTTCTTTTAAAATTCCAAAAATCCTCGTGCGATTGTCATGTTGCAGAATGGAAGAGAACTTTAACCCTGTGTATTCGTCTAATTCACGATAAGACTTAATTCTTGCTCTGATGGCTCTCATTCTATACTTGTAGCTTGTCTGATTCTTAAGAGTCCATGAACCTGGCAGCTTGGCACGATATAGCGACATGTTGCGGTCAATATATAGACCGCCTCCTCTCATTGACCCGAAGAAGAATAGATAAATATCACCTACTTCCAGGTAACTCCTGCCTTCACGAAATGCCCGTAAGGCAGTGAGAACTTTGCGACGAATCACAATTGATGCCGTCGGAATAAGCCCATAAGGTCTGAGCACGATTTGGTCAATAGGCACAATCGCACACGACATGTCTGCGTAGCGGCCAATCAGTGTAGTTGCACCATTCTTGGAATAGTCCACCTTGGTGGCACAGTGAAAACAGATATCAACACCGGGATGATCAAGCAATGCATCAATTTGGCGCTGAAGCTTTGAGGCATCCGTCCAGCAATCGTCCCCCTCACAGAGCGCAATAAAATCTCCCAGAGCCCGCTTGCGATTCATTCCACCAGGCTTATTTCCCTGTGAATATTGGTTTTCGACCTGCAATATCGGTTTGATGATATGCGGATAGCGCTCATGGTACGCCCGAATAATATTTGCAGTAGCGTCAGTGGAGGCGTCATCATGAACGAGTATCTCGAAAGGAAAGTTAGTTTCCTGGACAAGGAAGCCTTTTAGGGCAGTCTCGATATAGGCCTCATGATTGAAGGCAGTGCAACTGATGCTGACAAGCGGCTCGTCCGGCCCGCGATCCCACGCCGACATGATCTCAGCCTCGGAGCGTAACGCCATACTCTGCAGCTCGGTAACATCCATGTTTACCTCAATTCGACTCCAGCAACGCATCCCATCGTCCAGTCCCTGGGGCAGTATCAAAGCACCAAGCACGTTGGCTAGCCGCAGAAGACATACTTTTCCTCAGTACATCATCCTGTAATACTCGAAGCAGGGCGTTGGCCATGTCGCTTTCGACAGTAGTTGGTATTTTGGTTTCCATATCACAAGTTTCATCAAAAGCCGGCACCAGGAATCCAGCTGGGTATTGTTCGATGCACTGGGCCTTGCTGTGGAAATCCGTCTCCGGGGCCAGGATCTCCCTGGGGCCCACATCGCAGTCGCAAGCGACTGCTGGCGTGCCACAGGCGAGCGCCTCCCCAAGCGCATTACCAAAACCTTCAATGAGCGACGGAAACGCGAAGACGCTTGCAGAACTAATATATTTAAAAGGATTATTGCAGTAACCCATGAAGTGAATATCATCTGAGTATCCGGAACGACCAGCTAGATGCTTGAGATCTGCTTCCATTTCTCCACGACCAAGGATGACCAGTACGGCGTCAGGAATCTCGGCTTTAACAAGTGAAAATGCCTTGATGAGATGCCACTGCCCCTTGTCATAAGTCAGCCGGCCTGCGGTGATAATCACCGGCTTAGAGAAGACGCCATGCCACTCGTCCTCGATCAATTCCTGGCTTTTCTTTTGTATTTCTGCTACGTGAAAATAAGGATAAATCACTTCAATTTTGTTTGGATTAACACCATAATAATCAACAAGGTCTTTTCTCACCCCTTCACAAATTGCCACCACTTTATCAGCTCGGTTATAAACCTGATAAACTAACTGTTTCTGTAAAAAATGCTTAATGAAATTTGGAGATCGCCGCATATAGGTACGCACGGAAATAACACAAAATTCACCTTGGCGAGACAGTACATTGGTCAGGTTAGGATGGCCAATTAGGCTGATGCAGGCGACAGGCATTACTGTTTTCTTATAATGCCTGACTTTCATGACGGCTTGCCACAACATGTAGAGCCGCTGAATGATACCCGTGACTTTTGGCAACGCCAAATCTACCATAGTACCGGCATATTCGTAATCAGTTCTCAAAGTGTCGAAAGCTAAGACACTGACATCATAATTCTCGTGGAAATGCCGTGACAAGTGAGCCGCGACATTTTCAGCGCCGCCGTTATAGGTTTTTGGCGTCAAAATTGCCAAGGGTTTTTTGGGCATAAAATCACACAGAGACTCAGTGTAAAAAATGAGTTCAACTAAATTAAAAAATGAAGATCAACAAGCACTTATATCAACAGTGTTTTTGACCATTTTTTTCATAACAACATCTTGGGCCATCATCATTAGTCCTGAATTCAAGCAATAAGCGCAGCACCTGCGGTGTTCAGGGCTCCTGAGTATTCCCCCAAAAACACCTGTGCCGGCGTCCGATAACCGAGTCGCTTTCGAGGGCGGCCATTCAGCTTCCTGACCAACTAGCTTGACAGTGGGGGTTCGTCCACTTCCAGGAGGTGCGTCGCCGGTGATTACTGCGGGACTGCGCCTGCTCGGGATCCTCGGGATCGTAGCCACCAGAAGTGGCGTTGCGGCGAAGCTCACGGCTGATCGTGCTGCTGTGGATGCCCAGCTCTCTGCCGATTTGGCGCTGGCTCACACCCAAGTCATAACGGGCGTGGATCTGGTATCTTTGGGTCTGGATCAGCTGTCGGTATCCCATGCTCTGCTTCACTTTGGTCGGTAAAGCTGGAAGGGTACCGGCGCTGGCCCTCCTGCTTCTACCGGGTGGTCCAAAGCGCTGCGGTTATTCTATGAATCCAGGACCTCATGAATGAGGCGGGTTGATTACATTCAGTATTTGCCGTGACTGACATGATCATCATACTCAAATAAATTACACCGTGGCAATCGGCGTTACGGGTGACCCAACGGCGCCAGTCAAGCGCAAAGGCGGCGCGGTAAGCATGAAGCGCGAGCGCCCATTGGCCTTGAGCCACTGCGCGAGCTCGGCCAGGTGCCAGAGTTCGCCGAGGTGAATGCCTAACTTGAACAGGCAGTGCTCATGCAAGGGCAGCGTGGTCGTGCAGCAGTCGGGCACGGCCTTACCGACGTTCTCGACGGCTAGGTTATCGGATGCGATGGCGGCGATACCGGAGTCGCTGATCCACTGCAACAGACGCTTGTCGTGGCCATCCAGGACGGCGCAAGCTTCTTTCAGGGAGGCGTCGGGCTGCTTGTTCATTCTGAGGATCATGCGGTCCAGTCCGGTCCAGAGGCAGAGTACATCGCCCTTTTCCACCTGCACGCCGTCCGTCTCGAGGATACCCATCAACTCGTCATAGCCCACTTCACGGCGGGGAAACTCGCCGCAATGGCTGAACAGGTCGACCATCACACCTCGACCCTGCACCCCGTGGACGGCCATCTGCTCGATGCCCAGCGCGGCCGCAAAGGAGGTGTTGTCATCGGCAAGGGCAATATCACTGCCCGCCATAAAACCGTTGTAATACAAAGGCTCGGGATCGCCATCACCATCTGCGTCAAAGAGTGAACCGCGATGGGCCAGAGAATCCCACTGGGTGGAATACTGGGTGTGCAGCAATACGGCATCGTCCGACGCGATATCGGTGAGCTTGAGGTTTTTCTTGCGCCACTCGTAATTGTAATAGGGTTCGTCGTTACGGATCACAGGACGTAACTGGGGGGGAAAGCGAACGGGGCTCAGGAGGTTGCCCCCGGGGTAATCCAAAGGCAAGCTCAGGCAGAAGGTCTTGCCCACCCGTATCTCGACGGCGCCTTGCAATACCTTGGCTTCATCCATGAGGTTGAGGCGACCGATCTGGTCGTCCTCACCAAACTCCCCCCAGTTGGCCCCTTCAGGGCGGTTTCTCCAGCGCTTGCTCATGCCCTCTCCTTCATTGCTTCCCACTTGGCTAACACGGCATCCACCATGGCGCCGGCAGAACCGGTGTAGTTGGCGGGGTCCAGCAATACGTCCAACTGCTCCACCGTGACGTGTTCCATGATGGCCTGGTCCTCGATAAGTGTTTCCCGCAGGGTCTGGCCGGCATCGTTGGCGCGACCCGCGGCGGTAAAGACCAGATCGTGGGCCTGGTTACGGCCTATCAACGGGGCGATCCCCATCATTACGGCCTCGGCCATGAGCAAGCCACCTCCCAGATTCAGGTTGGCGCGCATCTGAGCGGCATCCACCTCCAGATCACCCAGTATGTCGAGGCTTTGGGAAAGGCTGCCAGAGGCCAGCATGAATGCCTCGGGAATGACCATCCATTCGATGGGCATGGCCCCCACTGCCCGCTCGTGCTCCTGGATCATGGCGGAGAACTGGGCCGCCGAGAATTCACGCATGCGATGGGCGATGGCGATGATGCGCGGGCAGGCGATAGGATTACGCTTCTGAGGCAGGGTGCTGCTGGCCCCACGCCCTGTCTGATAGGGTTCACGCACCTCATTGACCTCGGTACGCATCAAGGTGGCAATTTCTGTCGCCACCTTGCCCAGGGTGCTGGTGACCAACACCAACCAGTTCACCATCTCCGCCCAGCTGTCTCGTGCGGTGTGCCAGGTCACAGTGGGCGCTGCTAGGTCCAGCTCCGCCATCATCGCCCGCTGAACGGCCAGGCCATCCTTGCCGAGAGTGGCCAGCGTGCCCACAGCACCGGCACACTGCCCCACCAGCACACGCGTCTTCACCTCGGCAAGGCGCTCCTTGTGGCGCAGCATCTCATCCAGCCATACCGCAACCTTATAACCGAAGGTGATCGGCGCGGCCTGCTGCTGAAAGGTGCGCCCTGCCATCACGGTATTGCGATGCGTCTCGGCCAGTTTGGCCAAGGCCGCGATCAGGGCATTGAGATCCTGCTCCAGCAGCGCAATGCCCTCGCGCATCTGCAGCACCAGGCCGGTATCGAGGATGTCCTGGGTGGTGGAACCCCAGTGGACCCAGCGCCCCGATTCGGGATCGCAGGCCTTGGCTAACTGGTGCACCAACGGCATGATGGGAAAGCCAACTCGATTAAACTCAACCTTCATGGCCTGCAGATCGAGATTCTCCAACTTGGCCGCCTCGGCAATGGCATCCGCTGCCTGCTGAGGAATCACGCCGACACGGGCCTCTCCTTTGGCGAGAGCGACCTCGGCAGCCAGCCAGGCGTTGATGCGGCCCTCGTCAGAGAAGACGTTTGTCATGGCCGAGGTACCATACATGCCTTTATAATAAAAAGAGTCTAATATAGAGGAAGCCATACTGCCTCAACTAAAAATGATATAGCTAAAAATTTATACTCTCAGGAAACAATTAATCAATCAACTGAGAGATCTTGTATCTTCACAAGTATTTATTTCAGCGCACAACCTTAACTTTCTTACCAACTTAAGTGGTCAAATAGTACAGCTGAGGCAACGAACGGGCAGCGTCGATAGCATCAGCCGCCTAAAGCTGAGTTTTTTAGCCTCTCCCCTTGCGGGCTATTCCTCTGACTTTTGATAAACTCATACGCCTTCCACGCATTATCACGTGTGTTTTCTGCCGCATCGACTTCCAGGCAAGGTACCCCATGCTGTCGAGCTGCTTCAACAAAGTGCATTCGTTCAGATCGGTAGATTTCTATGTGGTCCTTAAGACTATTTTTGTCCAACCCCCAGTGACTGGGGATGACCTTCCCACACTTTTTACGCAGATCAATACGGGATAATATGGTATCCATGTCCCCTACGCAATGAACAATGATACTATTTTCAACGAGTTTTGAAAAAGCGCCGGGATCTGCGCGGTGCAGAATAAGCAACTCAGGAGCGAAATGCTGAAGCAGGCCAGAATCAACTAGTTTTACCCTATTGAAACTAAGCTTGGTAAGCCATACATGATTTGTAACTAACATGTATATGAAATAAAGATGGCGAAGCTTAGCATGTACTGTTCTTCGCTTATCCTCTGATATTGACTTCAACTTTAATTCAAGTAACTTTTCAAAGCTCGACGGCATTTCATCAAACCCAAGAATCCAGCCACGACCTGGCGGTTCAATGCGGGTGTACCCGTAAAGCAAATCAACGCCATTGTTACTCGTTCGCAAGATTTCTTGACAAATGGTCGATTTCCCCACACCTTGCGCCCCAAGAACATGGACCATAAGAGGTGGTGCCGCCTGGTGAGAGACGGTAGGCCTCTCCCTTGATTTAGCGGACCGGTATCGAACTACATCGAAGCCCATGGCATGGAAGCCCGAGCGCGATATTCGTTTTGCGTAGCTGATGAAATTCATTGGCGAGATTCCTAAGCCACTCAATCGTTTATTATCATTAAATGAATACGACCCATGAGTCTACAGAAAAGTGTATTAAAATCAGCCCAAGAAGCAGTCACCAGCACTCGCTTGATGAAACACCGACCATGTGTATCCACAGCATCGAAGCGATCATGGCGGAGGTAGTACGCTGACCGAGAGTCAATTGCCCCTTTTCTTTTACCTCTGGCATGCATAAAATATGCTGCAACACTTTAGGCTATCAAGTGGAAGCTGGAGGACAAGCGCCGGGACCCACTCCCTGCTTTACCGACCAAGACACAAAAATGCTGCACTTACTGCTTGAATTCAGGCTCAGAGTTACATACTTTCTTCCAGGCATATCTATTAATTAAAAACATCTCTTCTAAGTACATCTTCGCCGCATTTTGAAACTACCTTTAACCGTAAAAGAGTAGCACTTATCTTTAAATCAAGGTCGCTTGGTTCATTAAATTTAACTATCAAACCCATTACACGGTTCCGGCTGGCGAGGTCATCACAACTCATGGGCATACCCGGCGTCTTGTGTAGGAAGAAATCTTCGACAGTGCCATCTTCAAGCAGGCTCTCCATGCCTTCAACATGATCGAAGATTCCTCCTGTTCCGTAAAGATGAACGACTGAAACCTTTTCAAATGGCTCTTTCACGAAGGAAGTGTCGACCTCATTACCCAGATAAGAGTCTATAACCGCATCAATCAGGTCAAAACTTGTCAAAATCTTTATTTCTCTAAAAACGAGTCCTCCGCTCACTCTAGGCGCAAATTCAATCACCTTAATATTTTCGCCATCGATGTTGGCCTGCACTAGGATTGGTGTATTCTTTAGCCCAAAGCCTTGAGCGATTTTTTTGACAGCGTTATTGAAGTTAATCTTAGTGGACTCTGGCAGTATTTCTGGTCCGATTGACATGAATGACTGAAGTGCTTCACTCCCTTGTCTCGATGGCAAGCTTTTCCGCTTTATATGGATCTCTGACACTTCATCACTGCCAATAAAGAAATAGCCGCTCACCTCAAACCCATGGTTAAAATCTTCTACAATGGCCTTGCCTGCCCGGGAAAATTCACAAGCAGCCTTTAGCGCGGCCTTCAACTCCTTATCGTTATCTACCTTACGCACTCCTTTTGAGCCGTTGCAATCGCAGGGTTTTACGACTTTCGGGAAGTGCTCGCAGCAGGGGAAGGAGGAAACTTGATCCGCAGTGACGATATCATACGATGCAGTTGGGACACCCGCATGTAGCATCCCCGCTTTCATGAGAGCTTTGTCCGTTACCCTTAGTGACGTCTCATAGGAATAGGGTGCTGGCAAGCCCAGCTGCTCTGCCACGTAACAGGCAGTCACGTTGGCTTGATCCACGCAGCCAGATATCACTAGCGATGCATTTTCGTGCCTCGCTATATCAAGAACAGCGTCAAGGTCCAGTGTGCTTTCGCGGATGTGTCTATCTGCAGAAGGGGCAGCCGGTGGATTTTCATAGTAATCGACCAGAATGGTCTGATAGCCACGATCCCGAAGGTTTTCGATCAAAAACTTGTGGGGGATAGTTCCCCCAAGCACAATTGCAACAGGCTTATTCATCATTTAATTTCTTTCGCCGTCATTATTTCAAGGTTTCTGGCATCAAATAGCGCAATATTACTGAATGCCTTCCTGATTAATTCGCCAAACGTTTCAGCCGTGATACCACCAATATGTGGCGTCATCACGATATTATTCATGCCCTTGAAGGGATGGTCTGATGGCAGCGGCTCTTTAGCGAAGGCATCCAAACCCGCACCGGCAACGTGTCCTGATTGTAGTGCGCCCAGCAGGGCAGCTTCGTCTATCAATGCCCCCCGGGAAGTATTGATCACCACGGCCCCCGGTTTCATATCGGCCAACTCGGCCTCGCCGATAAGGTTGCGGGTATCTGCGGTTAGCGCACAGTGCAGGCTGATGATGTCTGAAGTGCTCAGCAGTTCTTGCAGGGGCAGGTAGCGTACACCGAGCCGCTGCTCCTGGTCGGCTGAGAGGCGATGGCGCTTGTGATAAACCGTATGAACACCAAACCCCTTGAGCATCTCGGCAACGTAGCTGCCGATGTTGCCCAGGCCAATCAGGCCAACCTGTTTGTCAAATAGATCATGGCACCTTATTCCCACGTCGTGTTTGACCCACTGCCCGCCGTGGGTCATGGCGTTGACCTCACCCAGTTTCCGCAGGGTGCCCAGCATTAGCATGGCGGTGTGTTCGGCCACGCTGCGGGAATTGACCCCTTCATTCACGTACAGCGGAATTCCCCGCTGGCGAATGGCGTCCAGATCCAGTGAATCGAGCCCCACCCCGGATCGCTGGATCATTTTCAGTCTCGGTGCTGCCTCGAGTACCTTGGCGTCAACGCGTGTACGCCCGCCCGCCAGCAGGTAATCCGCCTGGGGGGCCTGGCGAATCACCTCCTCCTGGCCCGGCTGGTCGAGGGCGAGCAATTCAAACCCCTCCGGCACCAGCCTCTTGACAAAGCTCAGGGGCTCTGGACGGTAATAATTGGTCAGCAGAATCTTCGGCATCAGCTTTCCTGGTCTGACCAGATAGCTTCCGGGTAGTACTGGTCGATCATCCGCTTGACCAGCAGCACCTGCTTGGCCCGCGCCCGTGCATCGGCCTCGGTCGTGTCCCAGCTATGGGTCTTGGCGACCGACCCGCCGGTTTTCAGATAGATGGGTGCGGCTACCCGGATCATCTCCGGTACTTCGTAGTGGCGGATAAAGCCCCCCGTGGACGCAGGATTTTCGGTATGGATGTCGAGGGGGATATCAATGGCCTGGCGCATGGCCGCGAGCATCTGCAGTTGGATATCGCGGACGGGGTTGAGGGAGTCGGCCCCAGTCTGCTCCAGCAGTTTGGCCGCGCAGGGGTTGCCGTGGCCGCAGTGGGCCGACACCTTGAACCGGCACTCCGTCGGGATTTCTCCGGCCTTTCTGGCCTCATTGAGCACCCAGAGGCAGCCTTCGTCGTAGACGAGAAATGAGCGACAGCCCAGTCTGGCGGCGCGCTTAACGTCTTCCAACGCCCGCACGATCTGCTCCTGGCCCCGCAGGCGGTACCCCATTCGCTGGCCTTCGGGGGTATTCACCGAGGCGCTGGTATCGGTAGTGGCCCGGGGGCCTATCGCCAGTATCAGTTCCACCTGGTACCGCTCGGCCATGGCAGCCATGGCCTGGATTTCTTCATTTGTCAGGGACATGATGCCTTTGGTCTGGGTCACCCGGTGTATAGGTAAACCGTATTTTTCCAGTTCAACCAGCAGCGCTTTCATGGCGCCGGGACCCTGGATGCCGGGCACTTCGAAGCGGTATTGGCCGCCGTCGGCGAAACGCTTGGTCGAGGTAGGCAGGTCGTAGCGATCCCCTTCGGGGAGTCCGAGGCGGGCAAGGAAGGCGCGGGTCTCTTTCATCGGTGGATTCCTTTTGCTGGGCAAAACACTTAAGGCGATTCGCGGCTCAAACGGGGCCACAGCGACGAGAGGTCGCCATCGAGCTGGTCGATCTGTTGCAAGAGGCTTCGGGCATGGGGCCGATCGTGACCGGCGAATGCCATCAATTCGATGAATTTGGCTTCCATTTCATCCGGGCTGAGTGGCGTCTCCGGCTCGCCCTTGGGCAGTTCTAATGTTGCCTCACGTTGGGTGCCGTCATTCAGGGTGATCTCCACCCGTGCCATGCGCTGTGCGGTACCCGCTGTGTCATGCCAGGATCTTCCACGACTCGCACCTTGCGGGTGAGGGCCTGGATAACGGGATTGGCCAGCCGCTCCTTGGAAAAGGCGGCCATACCCGCCTCCCCGGTGACCAAGGCTACGGCCACACTATAGGGAATACTCATTTTTCCCGATGCCGGGCTGGGTATGTCCCGGTGATCGTGAAGGTGAACCGCGTAACGGTGAGTGGTGACGGTAATGGCTTCCACCACCTCCGGTGTCAGCTTGTGCTCTGCCCGCAGGGCGAGGGTGGCTTCCATGGGGGCATGACAGTGGCGGCAGGCGGCGTAGGGTTTGATGTAGATCTCATGGGCCAATGCCCCCCGCTAGGCCACCGCTCCATCAGGGTTTCGCCGGGTATGCCAGTGATCATCTGCACGAAACCCAGTTCGCCCTCGAGCACATCTTCGGGGCCGTTGAGCCCGGTCTGGGCGATGGTAGCGGCGTTATAGCCCGCAAGGGCCGCCTGCCCGGTGTTGTAAGGCTTGAGCTGGGACGCCCCCCTGATCACCTTGAGGCTACCCGCCGCACCCGTGACAGCCGCACTGAAGGCGACCTTCATCTGCTCTCGGGACAAGCCCAAGAGAGTGGCCACGCCCATGGCGGCGCCGATCGTGCCGCACACCCCGGACGCATGGTAACCGCGCTCTTTCAGTTGTGGCTGAAGCCACCGCGCCATGCGCAAGGTGGACTCATAGCCGGTGAGGATTGCGCGCCATAGATCCATGCTGCAGAAGGAACGCCCGGGGGGCGGTGAACAAGCGGCAGCGAGGATGGCCGAGATCACCGGGGCGCCTGGGTGAACCATGCCGTGGCGCTCCCCATCGTCCAGCTCGGCGGCATGGGCGCTCATGCCGTTGCACAATGCCGCCGTGCGGGGATCGCTAGTGGCGGCCAGGCCAATAAGAGGGGCGGTGCCATGGCCCGTGTGGTGTGCCAGCAGGGCACGCAGCTCGCACTCCAGTAACCGTGCCCCGGCAAAGGTCACGCCCAGATAGTCGATGAGCCGCCCGCGGCAGAATGTGATGTCCTGAGCCTGGAGGGGCTGAATGGACGTAGCGTAAAGTTCATCGACAATGCGGTCGGTCAGGGTGGCCATGCTCAGTCTCCACTCTGAAACAACTTAAGGTATTCGTCTTCATCGGCGATGACGCCATAGGCACGGGCGCGCAACTCAACTCGGGTGGCCCAGCTGCGATGGGGTCCGATTTCATTCATCTTGTTGGCATTGCCGCTTTTGATTACTCCGCCTCCGGCATCCAGTATCTGCATGGCATCGTTGTATTCTTCCTCAGTAACAGCCTGCATGGCATTGACATATCGAAGGTGGGAGGGATGGATAACCGTCTTGCCAACGAAACCATTGGTCTTGTCTATCAGCAGCTCCCGTAATAGGCCATCAACAGCGTCATTAAGAATGGGCGTTTTGGTCATCAGTGATCCATGCAGGTTATGCTTGAGCAACTCATCCATGTCGTCTTGCTTGTAGGCCAGGAAATACTCCCAGACCGGAGCCGAAACGGTATAGCCATCTTCTACACGATTGAAGAAATTCAGAATCTCGGACAGAGCGTCGCGCACGGGAAGGATGTCGTAAATTGAGGAGTTGATGCTTCTTCGTACTCCAAATAGAGACGAGAAATCCGTACCGCCAACCCGAATGTTAAGAATGAGCGACTTGTGAGGATGCAGGATCTCTCTTAGGCGACACAGCTCTCCCGACCTGGTTTCTTGATAGGCGATGGCCTTGCCCTCCAGGATCGGCATGCCGTAAAGGGTAACGCCCAAGCGGTCGTTAATATCCTGCAACTTCTCCAGGTAAATGTGAGCATTGCTACTATAGAATTTGGGAAAAACAAAGCCACTGAGCACCTGCGCCTGTTCGGCGCCAATTTTCTCGGCAAAACGAATAAATTGTTCAGCGGTACGCACGCGTAGAAAAATCAAGGGCAAGTCATTCCAGGAAAGCTCGTCCGCTTCGACAGCGGCAGCCAGCCGTTCAAGATGTTGGAGTACATTTTGCTCAGCTTGTCCAACATCCTCTTCGCGGATGGCGTCTTCAAAGCACATCACCATCGACTTGAGTTCGGACAATGACTTGTCAAGCAACTTGTCGACGATAACCCGTGTACCGGGCATATAAAGCGTACCGCCCAAGCAGTATTGGAGAAAAGCCTTCTCTGTCCATTTATTGAATGCTGTCGGCGAATGACAAAACGGGAAGGTAGCATTGTGCTGATTATGCTTCATAGAGAATTACCGTCGAAAGAATCGAGAATAACGTTGACGATAGCGGATGCGGGAACCCCCGAGTAAAGCGGCAGGCAAAGAATCCGCTTGGCGATATCTTGCGAGACACAACATTCACCCGGACCATAAAGCTGCGTCGCATCCAAGGATGGCGAAAAATATCGTCTTGGCATTATACCCTGAGTGTTCAGCTGGGCGATGAGACTTGACACTTGCGTTTCGCTCTCCAGCACCACCGGCACGTAAGCGTAATTGTTGGTTACGAATGCTGCCCGTCGCTGGGCCACTACCCGATCCCCCATTGCGGTCATGTAGAGGTCCCATGCCACTTGGCGTGCCGCCATGTTCTCTTCTATCTCATCCAACACACAGAGCCCCATTGCCGCCTGGAACTCATTCATCTTGGCGTTGATACCGATCTCTTCGATGGTCTCAGGGCCGGTGATACCAAAATTGATCATCTGTCTGGCGCGCTCCAGGTCTCCCTTGCGCTTGAAGAAGATGGCGCCCCCCTCGATGGTGTGAAACAGTTTGGTAGCGTGAAAACTGAGCGTGGCGGCATCGCCGTGCTTGAGCAGGCTCTCCCCCTTGTAGGTCACGCCAAAAGCGTGAGACGCGTCGTAGACCACCTTCAAGCCGTGCCGGTGGCCAATCTCGTCGATGGCTTCCACCTCGCAGGCGTTGCCGAAGACATGCACGGGCACAATGGCCCGGGTGTGCGGGGTGATGGCGGCTTCGATCAGCGCCGGGTCCAGGCACCAGGTGCCCGCGTCGATATCCACGAACACCGGCTCCACCCCTTCCCACTTAAGCGAACTAGCGGTGGCCAAGAAGGTAAAGGGCGTGGTGATCGCCTCTACAGGTAGTGCCTGGCCACTGATTCCCAGCGCCCGGTAGGCAATCTGCAGCGCCAGGGTACCGTTGCAGACTAGCAGCAGATTCTCGACGCCCAAGTACTCCTCCAGACGACGCGTCAACTCCCTTACCAGCGGTCCGTCGTTGGTGAGCCACTGGCGTTCATAGATACCGTCGATATAGCGATCCAGCTTTTCCCGACTGGGCAGGTAGGGCTTGGTCACGGGAATCATGAGTCAACGATATCCAGCAGGTATTTGCCATAGCCGTTCTTGGCAAGCCGATCGCCGGCTTCGATCACCGCGTCGGTGGTCAACCAGCCGTTGCGCCAGGCGATCTCTTCCAGGCAGGCGATCTTGTAACCCTGGCGCTTCTCGATGGTTTCCACGAACTGGGCGGCTTCCAGAAGGCTTTCGTGGGTGCCCGTGTCAAGCCAGGCAAAGCCCCGGCCCAGCTGTTCCACGTTCAGATCACCCCGCTCAAGGTAGGCCTGGTTGATACTGGTGATTTCCAGCTCACCGCGGTGGGAGGGCTGCACCTGCTTGGCGATCTCGATGACATCGTTGTCGTAGAAGTAGAGGCCAGTCACGGCGTATTGAGACTTGGGTTTCGCCGGCTTCTCCTCGATTGAGATGACACGCTTTTGTTTATCGAACTCCACTACGCCAAAACGCTCGGGGTCTTTCACCTGGTAGCCGAATACCGTGGCCCCGCTAGGGCGCGCTGCCGCCTGCTTGAGCTTGGGCGAAAAGCCCTGTCCGTAAAAGATGTTGTCGCCGAGGACCAGGCAGACGCTGTCGTCACCGATGAACCGCTCGCCGACGATGAATGCCTGGGCCAGGCCGTCGGGGCTGGGCTGCTCAGCGTAGCTCAACGAGATGCCGAACTGGCTACCGTCGCCCAGCAGGCGCTCGAAGCTGATAAGATCCTGCGGCGTGGTGATCACCAGCACATCCCGCAAGCCCGCCAGCATCAACACCGAGAGCGGATAGTAGATCATCGGCTTGTCATAGATGGGTAACAGCTGCTTGGAAACGCCCATGGTGATCGGATAAAGGCGAGTGCCGGAGCCGCCGGCGAGGATGATGCCTTTCATATCGCTTGCTCTCCCTGAGCTCCCAGAAAATCGAATACCCGCTGCTCATTAGCGACCAAGCCGTCACTTGCTTCAAGCGTTAATGTAGGCACCCCCAATGAAGTCACTACTGCTATCCATCTTTTCTTAATTTGTTTGGATCGACTAATCATTTCAAATGCCTCTCTTTCACTCATATAAGAGAGCCAATCGTTTTGCGCCCCACTGGATTTCTCGGAGTTTCTTCGCTTGAGATTACTCATGATATAGTCTTCAGGCGCATCAACAAGAATGATGAGGCGTCTGTGCAGGAAAGACGATAACGCATCGACATTATCTTCGTGCCTCATCTCATACCACTGCAATAACTCTCGAGTAAAATTATGAGTAACTCCCTCATCAGAAAACATACCGCAGGATGCCAACAGTTTCTCTTTGGCTATTACATCCGCAGCCATTTCCTGAACAAAAAAATCATATAGCCTGACTTTTCGCCATAGCGGAATGTCGCGACACCATATATTTCCACTCTTCCACTTTAAAAGCACCTCAACAATGGGATTGTTGTCAACATTGCATTGAGTGAAAGACCCTTGACGTTTTGAATATGCTCTGGCACCACTCCGCGAGTGCCAATCCCTTTTTATTTTAGGAAATAGGGTACGATACAGATGTGTCTTTCCAACACCTGAAGGCCCTATCAACTCCACCAGCTTACCTGCTGTCGATGGCACATTTTTTCCCAGGTCTTTCATGGTCGGCACACGATGTATCTGGATACCACCCAGCGTCAGAAAGTTATTCACTTTCTCCACAAGACTCACTTCATGTCTCCTACCAGTTGTCCCAACCGCTCGCGTTGGTAGCTGCCATTCTTAACCCGGCGGCACCACGCCTGGTTTTCCAGGTACCACTGTACGGTCTTGCGGATGCCGGATTCGAAGGTTTCCTGTGGGCACCAGCCTAGTTCGCGGTCAATCTTGTCGGCGTCGATGGCGTAGCGCAGATCGTGGCCGGGGCGGTCGGGAACATACGTGATGAGCGATGAGTGAGGCGTGAGGTGTGAAGGTGTGAGCTCATCCAGCAATTCGCAGATGGTACGCACCACCTCAATATTCTGCTTCTCATTGTTGCCACCGATGTTGTACGTCTCCCCAACCCTGCCTGCGGTCACTACCTGGTAGAGCGCCCGGGCGTGGTCTTCCACATAGAGCCAGTCGCGGACCTGTTCCCCCTTGCCATACACCGGCAAGGCCTTGCCCTCCAGCGCGTTGAGGATCATCAGCGGGATCAGCTTCTCCGGGAAGTGGTAGGGTCCGTAGTTGTTCGAGCAGTTGGTGATCAGGGTGGGCAGGCCATAGGTGCGCTGCCAGGCCCGAACTAGGTGGTCAGCACTGGCCTTGCTGGCCGAATAGGGCGAGCTGGGGGCGTAGGCCGTCTGTTCGGTGAACAGTCCCTGCGGGCCCTCCAGGTCGCCGTAGACCTCGTCGGTGGAGATATGGTGCAGGCGGAATGCCTTGTGACGCTGGGCATCCAGGCCATTCCAGTAGCTCCGAGCCACTTCCAGTAGCGTATAGGTACCCACGATATTGGTCTGGATAAATTCCGCCGGGCCATCGATAGAGCGGTCCACATGGCTCTCGGCGGCCAAGTGCATCACCGCATCCGGTTGGTGCTCGTCAAACACGCGCTCCAGTTCGCTGCGATGGCAGATATCGGCCTGCTCGAAGGCGTAGCGAGGGTTACCCGCAACGGACTGCAGCGTCTCAAGGTTACCCGCATAGGTCAACTTGTCGACGTTGACCACGCTGTCGGCGGTTTGCTGGATAATATGGCGAATCACGGCCGAGCCGATGAACCCCGCGCCCCCTGTTACAAGTAGTTTCATCGCGGAGCTCCTTTCCTTACGCATGTTCCGCCATTCGCTGAAATATCTGATTGCTGGCCGCCAATTCTTCATAGGTACCTTGGTCCACGATCTTGCCGGCCTCCAGCAGGAAGATCCGATCGCACTGTTTAACCGTGGCGAGGCGGTGGGCGATCATGATGATGGTTTTCTTACCGGAAAAATCGTGGATGGCGTCCATCACCAGCTTTTCGGTGATGCCATCCAGAGAGCTCGTCGCTTCATCCAGGATCAGCACCTCTGCGTCGTCGTAAAGTGCTCGGGCAATGCCAATGCGCTGGCGCTGGCCCCCAGACAGTTGGATTCCACGCTCGCCCACACGTGTTTCCAGCCCATCGGGCAGGCGTTCGAGCAGTTCATCCAGGTGCGCCATCTGCGCGGCGCGCTGCACGCTCGCTTCATCGATCTCGCCAGGCGGAAGACCAAAGGCAATGTTTTCGCGGATACTTGCATCCGCCAGGAAGATGGCCTGGGGCACAAAGCCGAGGCTGTTTTGCCAAGCGCGCAGGCGCTCGCCGCTGAGCGATTCTCCGTCAACTTTTAGTGCACCCTGCTGTGGCGGCATTAGCCCGAGCAGCACGTCGATGGCCGTAGATTTACCCGAGCCCGAAGCCCCTACCAGACCAATCACATGATTTCGCGGTATCTCCAAGGTCAGCCCAGAAAGGGCTTTCTCATCCTTCCCGGGATACTGAAAGTGAATATTTTCCAGGGTAATGTTCTGCTGCAGTGAATATTTTCCAGCCTCAGCGGCTGGCTTAGCAGGTGTGACGTCGTGGCTAGCGATAAGGTCGGCTTCGAGGCTGTCGAAGGCGGCGATGTTGCCCTTGACCTTGGCCAGACTCGTGTAGATCTGCTGGAAAGCCGGCAGCAGTTTGAAGCCCGCCAGCGCATACACAGAAAGCACCGGCAGAATTTGACCAAGGTTCCCGTCATAAGTGGCGAGCAAATAGAGTATCAGGAAGATCACTGCGCCAAAGGCGAGCAGTTCCATGGCGAAGCGCGGTACCTCAGACAATCCGGACGTGACACCCTTGGCACGTCCAAGCTTCGCGCTGGCCTGAGCGAACCGCTGATTAAAATTCGCCTGGCGTCCCAGTAGCAGGGTGTCCTTGATGCCCCCAAACCCTTCGTTCATCAGCTTGAATCGCAACCGATTGGTCCTTGAGATTGCCTTACCGTTGCGAGCCAATTGTCGGCGAACGGTACGGAATAGCAAAAAATAAGCCGTGCCAAACAGGATTAAGCCAGTAATGGCTACCAGCGGGTTGAAAATAAAGATCGCCGTTACCATGACCAGCGCCATTACAGCCTTGGCATTCATCTTCATCAGCGGTTGGATGACACTGGTGGTGATACGATTTGTTTCCTGGGAAATCTTGCTGGTGAGTTGGCTGCTGCTTCCACCGGCATGGAACAGCCATGGCTGCTGCATGTAATGTCGATAGAGCCGGGTGGAAAGCTCCGCGCCGATCTGATGAGCGTATAGCGCTAGGCGCCAGGTAACATACATGGAGATCAGGGCCGCACCGGTGAGCACGACCAGCACGCCAATACCGAGCCACATAAGAAGCTGGCGCGGGGTTTCCAAGCCGCTGGCCTGGTAGAGCTGTGCCAATGTTCCCTCGCCTTCCAGGCGGCTGATGTCGCCCACCACGGCCATGAAGGGACCAATAGCGACCACGCCCGCAACCTGAGCAAAGGCCATCAAGATGACCAGCACCTGGAGGCTGAGAAGTTTCTTGCGCTGTTCGGAAGTTAGCAGGCGGTAGAGCTGTTTAAGGCGCTGAAACATAAAAATAGTACCAATTATTGGTGAAATTTTTTTAGGCTGCAGCACTCAAAATCTAATCGAACACCCGGAGAACTCTGAAGTTTTTCTCTTAAATATTTCAAGACTTGATAACCATATTCTTGATGTGAAAGCCTTCCCAATTGGCGTGGGAGTTCTTGCCAGGTGTTGCACTCGGTCATTGAGACTGACAAGTTTCCCTCAGCGATACTGATAGTGGTAGTGACCATAGTAGCTGGACGCAGTCGATGCTTTACGCTCTATCGCATTGAGAATTACACCCTGAACGTTCAACCCATTGCTTTCCAAACGCCGCTTGGCCGCCAGGATCTCGCGAACCGGATTTTTCTCGAAGCGTGCAACAAGCAGCGAGGTTTCGCAGTGCTTGCCGACCACGCAGGCGTCCGTTACGGCCAACACGGGGGGGGTGTCGAGGATGATCAGGTCATAGCGTTTGTCGAGCTGTACCAAGCCTTCAATGAATCGGGGTTGCATCAACAGCTCAGATGGGTTGGGTGGCACACTGCCCCGGGGAATCAGTGACAGGTTATCGATTCTGGTTTCTTTAATGATATCGTCCAGTTCCAACTGCTTGGCCAGATAGTCGGCAAGCCCCTGCTCGCCGCGCATGCGAAAGGCATGATGGATATGCCCCTTGCGCAGGTCCGCATCGATCAGCAGTACCTTCATGCCGGCCTGTGCCGCCACGGCCGCCAGATTAATGGAAACGAAGCTCTTGCCCACACCGGGGCTGGGACCGGAGATCATCAGGCGATGGTTGCGTCCCTCGAGCATGGCGAAATGCAGGCTGGTTCGCAGGCCTCGTATGGCCTCCACGGCGCTATCTGTCGGGTCACGCTCAGCCAGTACGCCGACCATAATATCCCGCCCCGAGTTGCGCCTGTTCTTCCAGCGCTTGACCCGCCGCGCCAGGCGCTGCTGCTGGCTCGACAGGGGAATCGTGGCATAGACGGGCATACCCGCTGATTCGATCTGATCCGGAGTTTCCACGCCGCGCTTAAACAGGGCGCGTAACAGCACGAGACCAACCGCCAAGGTTAGTCCCAGCAGAGTGGCTAACACCGTGATCCGCGTCCTCTGGGGGGCGATCATCCCCCGGATTTCGGCCCGGTCGATGATACGGATATTGCCGATGGTGCCCGCCTTGGCGACCTGAAGTTCCTGCACCTTGTTAAGCACATTGACATAGATCGCCTGGGTCACCTCGACATCCCGCGTCAGTCGCAGCACTTCCTGTTGAGCCGCCGGCAGTTCGTTGACCCGCTCGTTGAGCTGAGCTTTCTCTCCCTGCAAGTGGCGTTTCTGGCGCAGCAGGGCGCGGTAGCTGGGATGGCTGGGGGTATAGCGCTGGGCCATTTCGGCCTCCTGGAACTCCAGCTCGTTGATCCGGCGCTCGATGTCGATATAGCGCTGGACGGCCGCCTGCGCCTCGCTGGACAGATCGACGCTATCCAACTCCGCCCTGTAGCGGTTGAGGCGTTCTTCGGCGGCAGTCAACTGATGGCGGAGTTCCGGTGTTTGCTCTTCCAGAAATGCCAGGCTCTGCTCGGCCTGGGCCGATTGACGCTCGACATTCTGCGTCAGGAACGTATCGGCCACTGCGTCCAGGGAGCGCACGATCTCCTGGGTGTCAGGGCCTGTCATGGTGAGACGCAACACCCCGGTTGATGAACCACGCCCTCCGCCTACTTCGGTAATCTGCAGCCTGCCGCCCAGTGAACGGATATCCCCGTTACGATTGCGTTTCGCCAACCGGAACTGGGCGCCTGGCGCGACATTGAACTCGTCGATCAGTAGCTCTATTTCGCCATCGAGAAAGCTGTGATGCTGTCCGATATGGCCATCGCCAATGTGATGGTCATTGACCATGACACGGTAGCGATCTTCGTAATCTCGCTCAACGACCACGACATGGCCGCGCCGATGCTCTGCCAGCACGAAGCGCGCGACTTCGATGTTTTCGCCGCCCCATACATAGGGCTGGCGCTCCATGAAGGAGGGCTGCGGGATGCCACTACTCAGCACAAAGTCGCCGATATAGGGCAGCATGATCGGAAAATCTGGGCGCCGAATACCTTGACGCACGATATAGTCACCGATGATCGGCAACGTCATCGGGCGGATAATGTTCTCCTGGCCCAGTCGGTCGACGGCATGGCCAAGCACCATGCGCGACTGGAGGATCTGGATCTCTGCCGAGGTATTATTGAGATCACCAGCCCCGCCCAGGGCGTGGCTCAGATCGCCCAGCGGGCTAACGGTGGAGCGGCGTTCTACCTGTACAAGTGAATCCCCCTGGTAGATCGGGGTTGCCAGCTTGCCCTGCACGATGCCAAAGAGCATGAAGAGTACCGTGACGATGGCAATAAACCACTTGTGATCGAGCAGCACGCCAAACAGGCGGCCCAGGTCGATTACCTCTTCGGCGGGAGGCTGAGGGGCTGTATCAGACATAGGGGTATCATTGACCTCTAATGTATCGGCAGGAAGGCCCTACAACTTATCTATCCAGGTATGCGCTGCCTGCTTGATGAGCTCGTGTACGCGCCGGAAAACCGTGGGGTCTTGTCTATACGGGTCCGGAATGTCCACCCCGCAGCCATTTTCCAGCCAGTGTCCCAGGCGTAACGTCTTGCCTAGGGCTTCCGGCCACTGCTTGGCGATATCACGCCGCTGCTGGCTGCTCATTACCAGTACCAGATCCGCTTCGGCGAGCAGTTGGCTATCGAGCTGGCGTGCGCTATGCCGGCCGACATCTATGCCCTCGGCTTCAATCAGCTGGCGTGCCGTTAGGTCAACGCCTTCCCCTACACAGGCCGACAAACCCGCGGAGGCCACCCGGTGAGTCGGCAATCCATCTGCCAGCATCGCAGCGGCTACCGGGCTACGGCAGATATTGCCGCGGCAGACCACCAGTATGGTGTCGAACATCGGCGATTAAAGCTCCCCGATATCGGTTAATGACCGAGATAGTCTGCCCGGTAGGGCGAACGAGGGCAGCAATTGGCTGATCACGCTGTTCCAGCGGGATATCGGGGCCGTGGTGACGTAGATCACATCTTGCGGTTGGAGCGGGAAATGGGTGCCCATGGTCAGGGCCGTGGCGTTATTGACATCCAACTGATAGACAGTCGCTATCTTGTCACTCTCTTCCGGCTGAACGCGAATTACAAAGATACCCGAGGGCCTGGCGCGAATTTCATTGATCCCCCCCGCTCTTGCTAGCGCATCGGTGAGGGTGATTCGCTCGTTGCCAAGGTTCAGGTTGCCCGGCGAGCGCACCTGACCGAGCACCGCGACATTCTGGGTCACTCGGGTGGGTACATGTAGCACGTCGCCGTCGCGCAGTAGCCGGTTCTGGGTTTGATCGCCATCGCGCAGCAGAGCAAACAGCGACAACGTCTCCTTGCGGCCACCACGATTGAGAATCACGTTGTGCCAGTCGCCATTGTCGGAAGCCCCACCCACCTCGCTGATGGCATCGAGGACGGTCAAGGGCACACTGGTAATCGGCAGCGTCCGGGCAGAGCCGATTGCACCGCTCACATAGAGCTTCTGGGAGCGATAGGCCGCCACATTGACATCGAGCTGGGGGTTGGTAATGAAACCGGAGAGGCGGCGCGTCAGGAGGGTGCGGATCTCATCCGTTGTTCTATCCCCGACCTGCACGCGGCCAACATAAGGATAGAAGATGGTGCCATCCGGGCGCACGGTATTCCCCGCATCCACCGCACTGCGCTCGGCACCGGCTGGAATGGTCAACTCCGGATGGTCATAGACGATGATGCTCAGCACGTCACCGGGGCCGACCCGATACTCGTACTGTTCGATCTCGTTACGCAGGCTAGCGGGCATCAGGCTGGCCACCTCGCCATTGAATTCACGGCGATACTGTGCCACTAGCTGGGGTGTAATGGCCTGTATATCCACCAGATGATCAATATCCGGCGTCTCAGCGCTGTAAGTGATATGCCCCCCCGGTGCCATGACACAGCCGGATAGCGTGCCGACCAGCAGCATCACCATTATTCCGTTTTTTCCGTTTTTCCTGTGTAGATGTGACATTTTGTCATCCCTATCTCATGTCGTTGCATGAGACTTGTTATGATATTCCCAGAACGTTTTCCAACACTTTACTTACAACACTATTTTTTTCACGCTACCGCCCGGGAGTCGTTATTTGGCATTCTCCGGAGCCGATACCACTCGCCGTATACACTCGCCAAGCGCAAGTGAACACGATTTAAGAAAACATAAGACCTGTTTCCGACTACATAAGATTACATTGCATAGCGGTATCGTGCGCTCATCATTTTTCTCATGCTATTCTGTTTACAGCTTTCAAGAACTGCAAAAACAAATAGATCCAGCATTATCGGCTGCATTTTTTCTATTGACCGGCAATATCAGCGGGAAAACAAGAGATAGGGGAAGGCGTGGCGAATCAGGCACACGAAAAAGCCGGTCGAACGACCGGCGCAAGGTGAAATACCTAGTACTTTAACTCGTACTCTGGAAGGAGATCAGAACACCCGATTGAGGCCATTCTGCGCCGCCACGCGATAGGCCTCGGCCATGGTGGGGTAGTTGAAGGTGGTGTTGACGAAGTACTTGAGGGTATTGGCCTCGCCCTTCTGCTGCATGATCGCCTGGCCGATGTGGACGATCTCCGAGGCCTGGTCGCCGAAGCAGTGGATGCCGTAGATCTCCAGGGTGTCCTGGTGGAAGAGGATCTTGAGCATGCCTACGGTGTCACCGGTGATCTGGGCCCGGGCGGTGTCCTTGAAGAAGGCCTGGGCCACCTCATAGGGCACTTTGGCTTCGGTGAGCTCGCGCTCGGTGCGCCCGAAGGAGCTGATCTCGGGTATGGTGTAGATGCCGGTGGGCACCTCGCTAACGTAGCGGTAGTCGCGGTCGAGCAGCTCGTCGCAGGCGTTGAGGCCCTGGTCGTAAGCGGCGCTGGCCAGGCTGGGCCAGCCGATCACGTCGCCGGCAGCGTAGATGTGCGGGATAGCGGTGCGGTAGTGCTCATCGACCGAGAGCTGACCGCGGCTGTTGGCCTCCAGACCGATGTTTTCGAGCCCCAACTGGTCGGTGTTGCCGGTGCGGCCGTTGGCCCATAGGAAGGCGTCGGCGCGCAGCTTCTTGCCCGACTTGAGGTAGACCGTGACGCCGGACTCGTCGCCCTCGACGCGCTCATACTCCTCGTTGTGGCGGATCAGCACCCCATGCTTGCGCAGGTGGTAGGACAGCGCATCAGAAATCTCGTCATCGAGGAAGGAGAGCAGGCTGTCACGGTTGTTGATCAGGTCTACCTTGACCCCGAGCCCGGAGAAGATCGAGGCATATTCGCAGCCGATAACGCCCGCGCCAAAGATGATCAGGGTGCGCGGGGTATGGTTGAGGCTGAGGATGGTGTCGGAGCAGTAGATCCGCGGGTGGCGAAAGTTGATGTCCGCCGGGCGATAGGGGCGCGACCCCGTGGCCACGATGATCTTCTGGGCGACCAGCTCCTCGAGGCCCTCCTGGCGATCGCGGATCAGCAGGGTGTGCTCATCCTTGAAGCGCGCCACACCGCTGAACATATCGATACGGTTGCGGGCATAGAAGCGGGTGCGCATCTCCACCTGCTGGTCGATGGTGATACGGGAGCGCTCCATCACCTTGGGAAACGAGAACCAGCGCGGCTCGCCGATATCACGGAACATGCGGTTGGTATTGAAGGCCATGATCTGCTTGACCTGGTGGCGTAGCGCCTTGGAGGGGATGGTGCCCCAGTGGGTGCAGTTGCCGCCCACCATCGGCTGCTTCTCCACCACCGCGACTCGCTTGCCGTGCTTGGCGGCGTTGATGGCCGCACTTTCGCCGGCGGGCCCGGTTCCGATCACCACCACATCATAGTTGTGAACTGCCATGAACTCTTGCGTCTCCTTGTTCAAGATCAGTTACGAGGCGCGAAGGACGAGGTTTGAGGAACCCCACCTCTCTTGCTCCTCGCCACTTGCTCCTCGCCACTTGCTCGTCGCCCCTGCGCGCCAGCCCCTCAGCGCTTGGTGGCGTCGTAGCCGAGGTCGGCGCCGCGGCTCTCATCGCTCTTGCGACGGGCGCTGGTGTTGTTCTTGCGGTTCTCTTCCTCGCAGATTTCATCCTTGCCGCCGCACACCTCGCAGCCGTCCTTGAGGCCGAGGTTGTTAAGGCCCCCGCAGGAGCCGGCGATGGGCTTGCGCCCCATGATCACACCGACCGCCATGGCGGCCATGATCAGCAGCATAAAGCCGAGCACGATGAGAAAGGTAGTCATCTGGATCTCCTTGCGGCTAGTGTACGAGCCATGGCTCGAGGGCCGAAGTGTTATGAGTTTCAATACCTTGTGGGGTTTCGACAACGAGTCTCGCGGCACTATCCCGGCTCGGAAGCCCCTTGGCGGCCGTGACATTCACGCCGCCGCTGCCCGTGGCCAGCCACAGCGCCCGCTGCTGGGCCTCGCTGGCGCTTGACGCCACTACGCTGACGCCGAGGACTCGGTGGCCATTGAGCACCTCGCCGCCGCTGCGGATGGCCGGTCGCTGGACCAGCGCGGCATCGCGCAGCCGCACAAGCGGCGCCTCACCATTGCCCGGTAGGCCGACATGCTCGAGCGACAGCCGCCATTCGCGACCGGGCGGAGCGCCGCGGGCGCGTACCAACCCACCGACTTCGACCATAGCGTTGCCGATGTCGAACTCGGCCAGTCGTTCCGTCAAACGATCCACCGCCAAAGCATGCAGCAGCCGGACAAGCTCGTCCAAGAGCGGCTCGGGCGCTCTCGCAAGCCACCCCGGATAGGGTCCGAAGGCGGCTGTCAGTGTGGCCAGCAGCAGGTCACCCTGCCGCTGGATGTTGGCCAATTCACCTTGTATGCCGGCCTCCAGCGCCTCCCGCTGGCGCTCGCCGAGGTCGGCATACAGGGTGAGATGGTAGCCCGTTCCCAAAACACTACCCTGGAACTGGTGCTCCTGCAGCTGGTTGCGGCAGGCGCTGAGCAGCCCCATGGGCAGCAGCATCAGAGCCAACATGAACAGGGCCGGCCCGCGATGGGCCAGCCCTGGAAACCGCCTTGCGGCGAGGTGGATCATCCGCCGAAGTCGTCCAGCAGGATGTTCTCGGGTTCCACGCCCAGATCAATGAGCAGCTTGATCACCGAGGCGTTCATCATGGGCGGCCCGCACATGTAGTACTCACAGTCCTCGGGAGCCGGATGGTCCTTGAGGTAGTTTTCGTACAGCACGTTGTGGATGAAGCCGGTGGGGCCGGTCCAGTTATCTTCGGGCAGCGGGTCGGACAGTGCCAGATGCCACTCGAAGTTGTCATGCTCCTCGGCCAGCTTGTCGTACTCGTCATTGTAGAAGGTCTCACGCCAGGAGCGTGCGCCGTACCAGAACGAGATCTTGCGCTTGCTGTTGAGGCGCTTGAGCTGGTCGAAGATGTGGCTGCGCATCGGCGCCATGCCCGCACCACCGCCGACGAAGATCATCTCGGCATCGGTGTCCTTGGCGAAGAATTCGCCGAAGGGCCCCATTACCGTGACCTTGTCACCCGGCTTCAGGCTGAAGACGTAGGTGGACATCAGGCCCGGCGGGTGGTTGGTGTTGGGCGGCGGCGTGGCGATACGGATGTTGAACTTGAGGATGCCCTTCTCTTCCGGGTAGTTGGCCATGGAGTAGGCGCGGATGACTTCCTCATTGCTCTTGTGGGAGAGCTTGAACAGATCGAACTTCTCCCAGTCGCCCCGGTACTCCTCTTCGATATCGAAGTCGGAGAACTTGATGTCGTAGGGCGGTGCCACCAGCTGCACGTAGCCGCCGGCGCGGAACTCGACGTTCTCGCCTTCGGGCAGCTTGAGGTTGAGCTCCTTGATGAAGGTGGCGACGTTGGGGTTGGAGATGACCTCGCACTCCCACTTCTTGACGCCGAACACCTCTTCGGGGACCTCGACCTTCATGTCCTGCTTCACCGGCACCTGGCAAGAAAGACGCCAGCCGTCCTTCTTCTCGCGCATGGTGAAGTGGGACTCTTCGGTGGGCAGGATGGCGCCACCGCCCTCCTCCACGCGGCACTTGCACTGGGCGCAGGAACCGCCGCCGCCGCAGGCCGACGACAGGAAGATGCCGTTGGCGGCCAGGGTGTCGAGCAGCTTGCCCCCGGCCTGGGTGGTCAGGGTGTGCTCGGGGTCGCCGTTGACCTCGATGGTCACGTCCCCGGTGCTCACGAGCTTGCTGCGAGCGGCCAGGATCACCCCGGTCAGACCGATGACGATCAGGGTGAACATGAACACACCGAGCAAGATGACAGATGTTGCAACCATGTCGGTTTCCTATTTGCTGTGAGTAACCTGATTCCCGGCGGCGCCAAGCACCGCCGGAAACGCGCCTTGGCTCAGAGCTGAATGCCGGAGAAGGACATGAAGCCCAGCGACATCAGACCCACGGTGATGAAGGTGATGCCCAGGCCTTGCAGGCCACCGGGCACGTCGCTGTACTTGAGCTTCTCGCGCAGACCCGCCAGGGCGGTGATCGCCAGCGCCCAGCCAACCCCGGAGCCGAAGCCGTAGACCACCGACTCGCCGAAGTTGTAGTTACGCTCGACCATGAACAGCACACCGCCGAGGATGGCGCAGTTCACGGTGATCAGCGGCAGGAACACGCCCAGGGCGTTGTAGAGCACCGGCACATACTTGTCGAGGAACATCTCGAGGATCTGCACCAGGGCGGCGATAACGCCGATATAGCTCAGCAGGCCCAGGAAGGAGAGATCGACGTTCTCGGTACCGCCGATCCCGGTCCAGGTCAGCGCCCCTTCGGCCAGCAGGACGTTATAGATGACGTTGTTGACCGGCACCGCGATGGTCAACACCACGATGACCGCGATCCCCAGGCCGAAGGCCGCCGAGACCTTCTTGGAGACCGCCAGGAAGGTACACATGCCCAGGAAGAAGGCCAGGGCCAGATTTTCGACGAAGACCGAGGCAACGAACAGGCTGATATAGTGTTCCATGTTACACGGCCTCCTTGGGTTCGGTGTTGTGCTTCATCTTGAACTCGTTCTCTTCCACCTGCTCGGGGTGAGTTTCACGAATCACCCAGATCAGCAGACCGATAATGAAGAACGCCGACGGCGGCAGCAGCAGCAGGCCGTTGGGCACGTACCAGCCGCCGTCCTGCACCGGCTGCAGCACGGTGAAGCCGAACACGCTGCCGGAGCCGAACAGCTCGCGCACGAAGCCGACGATCATCAGCACCAAGCCGTAGCCCAGGCCGTTGCCGATGCCGTCGATGAACGACATCTTCGGCGTGTTCTGCATGGCGAAGCCTTCGGCGCGGCCCATGATGATGCAGTTGGTGATGATCAGACCGACGAACACCGAGAGCTGCTTGGACATCTCGTAGGCGAAGGCCTTGAGCACCTGATCGACCACGATCACCAGCGAGGCGATGATGGTCATCTGCACGATGATGCGGATCGAAGAGGGAATGTGGCGCCGAATCAGCGACACGAACAGGTTAGAGAAGGCGCAGACGAAGATGACCGCCAGGGTCATGACCAGCGAGACGCTCATGCTGGTGGTCACCGCCAGCGCCGAGCAGATGCCGAGCACCTGCAGGGCGATGGGGTTGTTCTTCGTCAGCGGCGCCGTGAGTACACTCTTGGGAGTTGCATCCGCCATGATCAGGCTCCTTCCGATTCGAGTTCGACGTCGGCTTCCTGAGCCTCTTCCGGGTCGATTCCTGCGCGGAATTTCGCCAGGTACTCACCGAAGCCTTCCGGGCTCAGCCAGAAATGCAGCATGTTGGTAACGCCGTTGGCGGTCAGCGTCGCACCGGAGAGGCCGTCGACCTCATGCTCGCCGGTACCGGTACCGCGGGCCACGCGAATCGCCGGGGTCAGGCTCTCTTGATCGGCGAAGATCTGCTTGCCTTCCCACTGAGCCTGCCAACGCGGGTTGTTGACCTCGGCCCCCAGGCCCGGCGTTTCGCTGTGCTCGTAGTAGGTGATACCCACGATGGTGTTGCCGTCGCCTTCGATGGCCATATAGCCGCGCATCAGGCCCCACAGTCCCTGGCCACGGATCGGCACGATGAGCTGCTCGGGGTTGTCGGGGTCATCCCCCACCAGATAGACGGTGGCAAAGTTCTCGACCCGAGACAGGCCGGCGATATCGCGTCCCCCGGACAGGGTGCGGCCGGTGGCCGGGTCGCGGGCGGCCTGGAAGTGGTCGAAGGTTTCCGGGTCGAACTCGTCGGTGTACTCGCCGGTGCGCATGTCGACCACGCGGGGCGTGATCTCGGCGAAGGCGGCTTCCACGTCGATGCCACGCTCATAGAGGCCGGCCACACGCAAGACGTTGGTCTTGCGGTCGAGCTCCTCGTTGAGCATCTGCATGGGACGCAGGGCCACCGCGGCGGTAGAGACGATGACCGAGCACACGATGCAGAGTGCAAAGGCCACCGTCAGGATCTTCTTAATGGAGTCGTTGCTCTGTGCCATCAGGCAGTCTCCTCGGCCGGGACACCGGTGCGCTGCAGGCGGCGCTTGATGTTGGCCTCAACAAAGAAGTGATCGATCAGCGGGGCAAACAGGTTGGCGAACAGGATCGCCAGCATCATGCCTTCCGGGAAGGCCGGGTTGACCACGCGGATCAGTACGACCAGGACCCCGATCAGGGCGCCGAAGAGCAGCCGTCCCTGGTTGGTCATGGAGGCCGACACCGGGTCGGTGGCCATGAACACCATGCCGAAGGCGAAGCCGCCGATCACCAGGTGCCAGTACCAGGGCATGGCGAACATCGGGTTGGTGTCGGAGCCGATCAGGTTGAACAGCGCGCTGGTGGCCACCATGCCCAGGAACACGCCGAGCATGATTCGCCAGGAGGCGATCTTGGTCCACAGCAGTACCGCCGCGCCGATCAGGATCGCCAGCGTCGAGGTCTCACCGATAGAGCCCGGCATAAAGCCGAGGAAGGCGTCCCACCAGCTGAGCTGGGCGGTCAGCGCGGCCATGCCCTCCTGATAAGCCAGCGACAGGGCGGTGGCGCCGGTGAAGCCGTCGGCCGCCACCCAGACCGCGTCGCCGGAGATCTGCGCCGGGTAGGCGAAGAAAAGGAAGGCGCGGCCGGTCAAGGCCGGGTTGAGGAAGTTCTTGCCGGTGCCGCCGAAGATCTCCTTGCCGATCACGATACCGAAGGTGATCCCCAGGGCCACCTGCCACAGCGGGATATCCACCGGCAGGATCAGCGCGAAGAGCACCGAGGAGACGAAGAAGCCTTCGTTGACCTCATGGCCGCGCTTGATCGCGAACAGCACTTCCCAGAAGCCGCCGACCACGAAGGTGACCAGATAGATGGGCAGGAAGTAGGTGGCGCCGAGCACGAAGTTGGCCCAGAGGCTGCCCGGGTCGTGACCGCTGGCGAGGGTCATCATGATCGCTTCGCGCCAGCCCGCCATGGAGGCGTAGCCGTCGGCGATGGCCATGTTGGCCTGCCAGCCGGCGTTCCACATGCCGAAGAACATCGCCGGGAAGGTGCACAGCCAGACGGTGATCATGATGCGCTTGAGATCGACCCCGTCGCGCACATGGGCGGTGGTCTTGGCCACGCTGGGCGGCGAGTAGAAGATGGTGTCGACCGCCTCATAGAGCGGGTACATCTTCTCGTACTTGCCGCCCTTGTGGAAATGCGGTTCGAGATTGTCGAGTGTCTGTCGGATACCCATCACATCAGGCCTCTTTCTCGATAAGGGTGAGGTTGTCACGCAGGATGGGACCGTATTCGTACTTGCCCGGGCACACATAGGTGCACAGCGCCAGGTCCTCTTCATCCAGCTCCAGGCACCCGAGCTGCATGGCCACCTCGATGTCGCCGACGATCAAGGAGCGCAGCAGCTGAGTGGGCAGGATGTCCAGCGGCATGACTTCCTCGTACATGCCCACCGGCACCATCGCCCGCTCGGAGCCGTTGGTCGAGGTGGTCGGCGCATAGTCCTTGAGCCCGGTAAGCTTCGACAGGTAGATGCCCATCACCGAGTGGCGGTTGGCGCCAGGCGAGAGCCAGGCCATCCACTCACGCTTGTTACCCTCTTCGAGCAGGGTGACCTGGTTGCCGAAGCGACCCAGGTAGCGCAGCGCGCCTTCACAGGTGAAGCCGGAGAACACCGAACCGGAGATCACCCGGGTATCGTTGGGCTCGATCACCTCGCCGTCGAGCAGCTCCTGGGTGCTGGCGCCGATGCGCGTGCGCAGCAGGCGCGGCTTCTCGGCGCGCGGACCACCCACGGCGACCACCCGGGACGTTTCGATCTTGCCTTCCACGAACAGCTTGCCGAAGGCGATCACGTCCTGGTAGCCGATGTGCCAGACACGCTTGTGCAGGGCGACCGGCGACAGGTAGTGGATGTGGGTCCCGACCAGACCGGCAGGATGCGGGCCGCCGAAGGTCTCGGTCTGCACGCCCTTGACCTCCCCGCCGGGGATCTTGGCGCCCGGTGCGGTACACAGGAACACCTTGCCCTGGGTCAGGCGGGCCAGCACCTTGAGCCCATCTTCGAAGGCATCGGCCTGCTCGTTGATGATGCTTGCCGGATCGGCGCACAGCGGATGGGTGTCGATGGCGGTGACGAAGATATCGGTGGGTTCGCTGTCGATGGCCGGGGTACGCGAATAGGGCCGCGTGCGCAGCGCGGTCCACATGCCGGATTCGACTAGCTGGTCGACCACCGCCTGGCGCTCCAGGCCCTCGAGCTTGTCACGCCCGTGGGTCTTGAACTCGACGGCTTCCTCTTGTTCGTCGACCTTGATCACCACCGACAGCAGCTTGCGCTTCTCGCCGCGGTTGATGGCCACCACCTCCCCGGCGGCCGGTGCCGTGAAGCGTACGCCTTCGATCTTCTTGTCGGTGAAGAGCAGCTGGCCTAGCTTTACCTTGTCCCCCTCCTGAACCTCCATGGTCGGCTTCATGCCAACGTAGTCGGTACCCAGGATGGCCACGTGACGCACCGGCCGCGCATCCTCGATGCGCTGCTCGGGCGCCCCCGTGATGGGGAGATCCAGGCCTTTCTTGACTTCGATCATAGTCTCGCCCAGTTGATGGATCGGATATACGAAGGAAAGGGGTTCGAATGGATTCGAATTCTTATTTGCGTCAGTACGTTACCAGTCAGGCCCGAGCAAGCTCGGACCACCCCGAAAAATCCACCGCATTATAATGACAAGCGCGACCAATGGCCACACGACCTATGGTCGCAAAACGTCTAGGGCGAGCGTGACGGCGCTCGGTCGCGAGGGTCGAAGAGGCGTTGAAAGCGGCTCCCCAGGCGGCCCGGCGAGCGCTTCGCGACAGCGCCCCCGCCCCCTTTAAGGGCGGTGCGCTATCGAGTGACATGATCTAGATCAGAAAATTCCCGACCCTGACGGTCGGGAATGGCGTAGCGGCGTGCTCGCTCAGGCCTGGGCCCGCGGCAGCTTGAGGAAGTGCACGTTGGAGATGTGCTGCAGGATGCGTACCACCTGGCAGCTATAGCCGAACTCGTTGTCGTACCAGACGTAGAGCACCGCGTGCTTGCCGTTGGCGATGGTCGCCTTGGCGTCGACGATACCGGCATGGCGATTGCCGACGAAATCGGACGACACCACCTCAGGAGAATCGACGTAGTCGATCTGCTTCTGGTAGGCGGAGTCGATCGACATGCGACGCAGGTAGTCGTTGAGCGACGCGGCGTCGGTCTCCGTCTCCAGGGTGAGGTTGAGGATCGCCATGGAGACGTTGGGGGTGGGCACGCGGATAGCGTTACCGGTCAGCTTGCCGCCGAGTTCGGGCAGCGCCTTGGCCACCGCCTTGGCGGCACCGGTCTCGGTGAGCACCATGTTGAGCGGCGCGCTGCGGCCACGGCGGTCGCCTTTGTGGTAGTTGTCGATCAGGTTCTGGTCGTTGGTATAGGCGTGCACCGTCTCCACGTGGCCATTGCTGATGCCATATTCGTCGTTGAGCACCTTGAGCACCGGCACGATGGCGTTGGTGGTGCAGGATGCCGCCGAGAGGATGGTGTCCTCGGCGGCGATATCACCGTCGTTGATACCAAAGACGATGTTCTTGATCTCGCCCTTGCCCGGCGCGGTGAGAATCGCCTTGGCAGCGCCCTTGCACTGCAGGTGCTGGCCCAGGCCGGCCTCATCGCGCCAGATACCGGTGTTGTCGACCACCACAGCGTTGTCGATCCCGTAGGCGGTATAGTCGACCTCGGCCGGAGAGTCGGCGTAGATCACCTGGATAACGTTGCCGTTGGCCGTCAGGGTGCGGGCCTCGACGTCCACCTGGATGGTGCCGTTGAAGGGGCCGTGGACCGAGTCGCGGCGCAGCAGGCTCGCCCGCTTCTCGAGATCCTTGGCGATGTCGCCACGGCCGCGTACAACGATGGCGCGCAGGCGCAGCAGGTTGCCGCCGCCGGCCTTCTCCACCAGCACTCGCGCCAGGATGCGGCCGATTCGCCCGAAGCCGTAGAGCACCACGTCCTGAGGCTCGCCGTTGGTGCCCTCCGGGTCGTGCCGGCCAACGATATCCGCAAGCTCTTTCTCGAGGAAGGCACGGGCATCCCCGCCGCCCTGCTTCTTGAACGCCACCCCCAGCTTGCCCACGTCGACGTGGGCGGGCCCCAGGTCGAGCTCGGTCATGGCCTTGACCAGCGGATAGGTGTCCTGCACGGAGAGCTCGGTTCCCTCGACCTTTCTGACGAAGCGGTGGTCCTTCAGGATGCGGATCACGCTGCGGTTGAACAGCGAACGCCCGTAGAGGGTGGTGACCACGTTGTTGCGACGGTAGAGCAGGCCGATCAGCGGGATCAGTTGTTCGGCGGTCGCCTGGTTGTCGTGCCATTCCTGGAAGACGGTATCGAGGGGTTGCTGACTCACGAGAGGCCTCTCTGGTGGTGATCGGGGATTCATGTGCATTATCCCGCCAGGCATTCGGCGGGGCAATCGCAGGATGGTCGCAGGCGCTGTAAGCGGATTACAGGACGCCGCTCTTGACTACAAGCATCGCGGCGGGCTGGTATGATGCTCTGCCAAGCGAGGCCGACCCCGCAGCCAGCCGTCACCCCTGCGCCGTGACCGAGACGACGGCCCGACCCTAGCGCCTACACCATGACCGTGCCTGACGACACCATGCCCAATTTCTCGCCGCTTGACCCACCGCGCCCCGAAGGGCTGCGTGACACCCGCTACTGGCTCAGCCCCCCCGGCAGTGCCGCCGCCCTGGCGCTGGCGCAGCTGGCCAACGACGCCCCGCTGCTGGTGATCACCCCCGACACCGCCGGCGCCCAGCGCCTGGAGAACGACCTGCGCTTCTTCGCAAGCGCCCCGGTGCTGCCCTTTCCCGACTGGGAGACGCTGCCCTATGACAGCTTCTCGCCGCACCAGGATATCGTCTCGGAGCGCCTGCGCACGCTGCGCCGGTTGCAGCTCGGTGAACACGGCATCGTGCTGGTACCCATCAACACCCTGATGCAGCGTCTGCCGCCGGTGGACTATATAGCCGGGCGCGTGATGACCCTGGAGGTTGGCCAGCGCCTGGATCGCGAGGGCTTCCGCGACAGCCTGTCGCGAGCCGGCTATCGCGCCGTGGAGACGGTCTATGAGCCCGGCGAGTACGCGCTGCGCGGCGCGCTGATCGATCTGTTCCCCATGGGCTCTGATCTGCCGCTGCGCATCGACTTGTTCGACGACGAGATCGACACCCTGCGCCACTTCGACCCCGACACCCAGCGCAGCCGCGACAAGGTCGAGCGGGTGGAGCTGCTGCCGGCCCACGAGTACTCGCTGTCGCGCGGCGCCATCGCCTGCTTCCGCGAAGGCTTCGAGACACTCTTCGACGTCGACCCGCGCCAGTGCCCGCTCTACGTCGACGCCCTGAAGGGCATTCCCTCCCCGGGCCTGGAGCAGTACCTGCCGCTGTTCTTCGAGCAGACGGCCACGCTGTTCGAGCATTTGGCCGAGGGCACTCGGGTGGCGCTGCTGCCCGGGGTCTTCGCCGCCGCCGAGCACCACTGGGCGGCCATCGAGAGCCGCTATGAAAACCTCGGCGTCGACCCCACCCGTCCGCTGCTGCCGCCGAGCCGCGCCTTCGTGCCGGTGGCCGAGGTGTTCGGCGCCATCAAGCGCCACCCGCGGGTCGAACTCACCGACGATGCCGAGCATCGCCACGCCCTGCCCCCCGCCGCCAAGGCGCCGCCGAGCGTGGCCATCAACGCCCGGGCCAAGGCGCCGCTGGCCGCCCTGGAGGCCTTTCTCAGCGCAAACGACGACACCCGGGTGCTGTTCGTCGCCGAGTCCCGCGGGCGGCGCGAGGCGCTGGAGGAGACCCTGGCACCGCTGCAGCTGAGCCTGCCCCACGTCGAGGGGTTCCGCGACTTTCTGGCCGCTGACGCGGCCATGGCGATCACCGAGGGGGAGATCGACGCCGGCCTCTGGCTGGAGAAACCCGACCTCGCAGTGATCAGCGAGACCGAGCTCTACGGCGAGGTGGTGCGCCAGAGTCGACGCCGCGAGAAGGCCACCGATGCCGACGAACTGGCGGTCCGCCACCTCGCCGAGCTGCGCCCCGGCGCCCCGGTGGTCCACCAGACCCACGGGGTGGGCCGCTACAAGGGGCTCGAGACACTCGAGGCCGGCGGCCAGGCGGCGGAGTTCGTGACCCTGGAGTACGCCGACGGCGCCCGACTCTATGTGCCGGTGGACAGCCTGCATCTGATCTCGCGCTATGCCGGCGCCGACGACGAGCTGGCGCCGCTGCATCGGCTGGGCTCCGAGCAGTGGGACAAGGCGAGACGCAAGGCGGCCGAGAAGATCCGCGACACCGCCGCCGAGCTGCTCGACATCTACGCCCGCCGCGAGGCCCGGGAGGGCTTCGCCTGTGCCCCGCCGGACGCCGAGTACGCGCGCTTCGCTGCCGCCTTCCCCTTCGAGGAGACTCCCGATCAGCGCAGCGCCATTGAGGCGGTGATCGGTGACATGACCGCCCCCCGTCCCATGGACCGAGTGGTGTGCGGGGACGTGGGCTTCGGCAAGACCGAGGTGGCCATGCGCGCCGCCTTCCTGGCGGTCCACTCGGGGCGCCAGGTGGTGGTGCTGGTCCCCACCACCCTGCTGGCCCGCCAGCACTTCGAGAATTTCCGCGACCGCTTCGCCGACACCGCGGTGCAGGTGGAGCTGATCTCGCGCTTCACCGCCGGCCAGGGCCAGGCCGCCTCGCTCAAGCGTATCGAGGCGGGCCAGGCGGATATCGTCATCGGCACCCACAAGCTGCTGTCGAAGTCCATGAAGCTGCCCAACATGGGCCTGCTGATCATCGACGAGGAGCACCGCTTCGGGGTCGCCCAGAAGGAGCGCCTCAAGAGCCTGCGCGCCGAGGTGGACATCCTGACGCTGACCGCCACGCCGATTCCGCGCACCCTGAACATGGCCATGAGCGGGATTCGCGATCTGTCGATCATCGCCACCCCGCCGGCGCGGCGCCTCTCGGTGAAGACCTTCGTCCAGCAGCGCGACGAATCGGTGATCAAGGAGGCGCTGCTGCGCGAGATCCTCCGCGGCGGCCAGGTCTACTTCCTGCACAACGAGGTCAAGACCATCGAGACCGCCGCCGAGACGGTGCGTGCGCTGGTGCCCGAGGCCCGGGTGGCGGTGGCCCACGGCCAGCTGCCCGAGCGCTCCCTGGAGCGGGTGATGTCGGACTTCTACCACAAGCGCTTCAACGTGCTGGTCTGCTCGACGATCATCGAGACCGGCATCGACGTGCCCAGCGCCAACACCATCATCATCGAGCGCGCCGACAAGTTCGGCCTGGCCCAGCTGCATCAGCTACGCGGCCGGGTGGGCCGCAGCCACCACCAGGCCTACGCCTATCTGCTCGCCCCGCCGCCGCGGGCCATGACCAAGGACGCCGTCAAGCGCCTGGAGGCGATCGCCGGGGCCGAGGACCTGGGTGCCGGCTTTACGCTGGCCAGCCACGACATGGAGATTCGCGGCGCCGGCGAGCTGCTCGGCGATGAGCAGAGCGGTCAGATGGAGGCGATCGGCTATGGGCTCTACATGCAGATGCTCGACCGGGCGGTGGCGGCGATTCGCCAGGGCAAGACGCCCAATATCGAGGCGCCACTGGACCAAGGCGTGGAAGTGAGCCTCAACCTGCCCGCGCTGATCCCCGACGACTACCTGCACGACGTCCAGCAGCGCCTGGTGATGTACAAGCGCATCGCCAGCGCGCAAGACGAGGCCGAACTCAAGGAGCTGCAGGTGGAACTGGTCGACCGCTTCGGCCTGCTGCCGGCCCCGGTCAAGACCCTGCTGCGCCAGACCAAACTGCGCCAGCGCGCCGAGCGGCTGGGCATCGTGCGGCTGGAGGCAGGGCCGGAGCGCGGCCGGGTGATTTTCGGCGGCCAGACCCACGTCGATCCCATGACCCTGGTCGAGCTGATCCAGCGCGCCCCGGAGCGCTACCGCCTTGACGGCGCCGACACCCTGCGCTTCGAGGCGGAGATGGCCAATGAGGAGGCGCGCTTCCAGGCGGTGGAGCAGCTGCTCGATGCGCTCAACCGCAAGGTGGAGGCGGCTTGATAGGGGCGAGGGGCGAGGGACGAGGGGCGAGGCAAAACCTGAGTCGCCACTGGAGTTTTATGGTGGCGAACCGCTGGGCCGTCGGGCACTCTATACTGACAGTATCGCGTTTCATCGCCACCGACCCCAAGGCGCCGGGCAAGGACCGCCACGCGCCAGACACCATGGTTGCGTCGACCCTCCGTCGACGACCCGCACGAGACGACATGACGTTGATGAACACCGCATCTCTGGCAAGACGCACCGCGCGCTGCGCCATCATCCTGGGGCTGGGCGCCCTGCTCTCCACCGCGGCACTGGCCAACGCTGAGGAACGGGAGTGGCCGCGCGGCCACTACCCGCTGCCCGAATACGGCAACGTGATCGGTGAGGTCTACACCGTCACCGTGGATGAGGGGCAGACCCTGATCGATATCGCGCGCCGGCACAACGTCGGCTATGAAGAGATTCGCATGGCCAACCCGGACATCAGCCTGTGGGCACCCTTCGAGGGCACCGAGGTGACGATACCCGCCCAGCATATCCTGCCCGATGCGCCGCGCGAGGGCATCGTGATCAACCTCTCGGAGCTGCGGCTCTACTACTATTCCGAACCCGGCGTCGTCGAGACCTACCCGATCAGTGTCGGCCGTGACGGCTTCGCCACCCCGGTGGGAATCACCAGGACCACGGTCAAGGTCAAGGACCCCGCCTGGTCACCCCCGCGCTCCATGCGTGAAGAAGCCGCCGCCCGGGGCGACCCGCCGCCCGCGGTGGTGCCGCCGGGCCCGGACAACCCCCTGGGGCGCCACGCCATCCTGCTCGGCCTGCCGAGCTACCTGATCCACGGCACCAACATGCCCGATGGCGTCGGCATGCGCGCCAGCCGCGGCTGCATCCGCATGTTCCCCGAGGACATCGAATCGCTCTACGAGCGGGTGCCCAGCGGCACCAAGGTCAATATCCTCGATCAACCCTTCAAGGCCGGCTGGTCGGAGGACGGCGTGCTCTACGCCCAGTCCTTCCCGCAGCTGGAGGAAAACCAGGGCGCCTTCGAACCGATCCTCAATGCCATCGAAGTGGTCACCAAGGCGTTCGGCGAGGAGCACCCCCCGGTGGACTACAAGCGGCTGCGCAGCCTGGTAGAGAACCCCGATGGCCTGGTGGTGTCGCTGCTGCGCGCCGCCGAGCCGGAGCCAGAGCCCCAGCCGACTCCGCAGAGCGACGGTCTCTATCAGGAACTGGTCGACCAGGACAGGCTCTACCAGGAGCTGGCCGCCACGCGGCTGCGGTGAACCCCCGGCCGGGCTCCCCGGCCCTAGACCACACAACGAGAAAACCCCGCCGTGGCGGGGTTTTCTCATGCAATCCTCTGCCATCGCCCGGAGGCGATGGCAGCGCGCCAGCAGAATTACTTCTGCATGGTGCGCTGGAACATGCGGTTCATTTCCTCACGGTTCTGCTCGGACATCTGCAGAGCCGCCTGGGCGTCACGCTGTGCCTGGTTGGCGGTGTTCTGCGCCTGCATGGCGATGCTGCGTGCCTCGGCAGCGTCGGCCTGAGCAGATTCAGCGGTCTGGCGCACTTCGTCCAGGGCCGCATTGGTGGCACAACCCGCCAGAATTGCCATGGAGGCAGCAGCGGCGGTCAGCTTCAGGGTGGTCTTCAGAGTCATGGTGTTCTCCTTGAGTCTTCCTTGGTACTACACGCCATTTCGCGTGCAGAGGCGTTGATGTTGCCTGAGGTCAGGCATCCTGCTCATGCAGGTTCTTGCAGCGACTGCTGCCAAGCACAGGAGTCAAACGCTGTTTTATAATAGCCAACGGCGCTTGTCCATAGCTCGAAACGTCCCTTGCGCAATTTGAGCCTAGCGGATCACGACACGTGTGCCAACATTGATTAGTTCGGCAAGCCGTTCGATCTGCTCGTTGGTCACCGCCACACAGCCCTGGGTCCAGTGAAAGCTGGCATGCACGTCGGGGTCGGCGCGACCCAGGCCATGGATGCCAATGGCCCCGCCCAGCGCGGTGGTCTGGGGCGGGTAGCCGTGACGGCGATAGTAGGCGAAATAGTCCTCGTAATCCTGCTCGGAGTAGAGCCCTGATTCCAGCGCCATCCGCGCATGAGCCGGCGTCGGGTAGTCGATGCCGATGAAGATATTCCAGTCGCTCTCCCAGTTGAACCGGTTGACGCGAAACTCGCCCAGCGGCGTCACATTGCTGCCGCGCAGGCGGGCCGTCTTGGCGCCGCCGCGCCCCAGCGAGACCGGTGCAAATCTCTCGACCAGGCGGTTGCCTTGGAAGACGCTGAGGGTGGCCTCGGCATCCTCGACCAGCACCCAGACCTCGTCGTCGTGGCGCGGCAGATGTGCCCGGCTCAGCAGGGTTTGAATCAGATCGGCCCGGGCATGCTCGCCTGCCGCTAGCAGCGCTAGCGGGGAAGAGAGAGCCAACAGACCGAAACGGCGGCGGGAAAGGGATGGCATCGTACTGTGACTCGAAAAAGAGAGTGAGAAGGAGTCATCGGAAATCTGGGTTGTTATAGCGCATCTACCCCACCCCTGTCAGTCGAAAACCGCAACGCACTGTCAACATTCCGCCCCCCTGTCCCCGGCACGCCTTGTCCCGCCCCCGCCAGGGAGCGCCCTCGAGGCGCTTTCAGCCGCGCCGCAGACGCTCGACATTGCGGACCTCGGCCCTTCCCCCCTAGGCTTGTGGCCATGCCCGGTTCGATTGTCGGACCCGATGCTGATCAAGGAGCTATCTGCATGTCACCGACCGACGACAAGCCATCGCCATCCCCTTCCGAGCGCCTCGCCGGCGACCCGGAGTTCAGCGCCTGGGCCGAGGGGCAAGGGGTGATCCGCCATGACGCGACGACACGGGAGCGCATCGCCGACCTGCTGCAGCGTCACGCCCCCGAGCCGCAGCGGCGCCGCGAGTGGCTGCAGCGCCTGCGCGCCGCCGATCAGCTGGCCAATATGGGCATGTGGCTGGTGGCCCATATGACCTATGCACGCCGCGTACGCCTGGACGGCGCGCCCCTGGGCGCCGAAGACTTCAAGCCCTCCCCCGAAGGCCATACCGGCGGTGCGCTGAACATGGTGCCCGCCTATGTGGGCTACCTGGTCGCCAATAGCCTGACCGGCATGACCCGTAGCTGGACCATGGGGCAAGGGCACTGCGTGGCCGCCGTTGACGCCCTCAACCTGCTGGTGGACAACATGGGACCGGGCCATGCCGAACGCTACGGCCTCGACGACACGGGCCTGACGCGACTGGTCAACGACTTCTACCACTGCGGTGTGGATGCCAGCGGCCGACCGCAATCCCCCCTCGGCAGCCATGTCAACGCCCACACCGCGGGTGGCACCGGCGAGGGGGGCTACCTCGGCTTTGCCGGCCTGCAGTACGTGCACATGCCGCTGCCCGGCCAGCATCTGGTGGCCTTTCTCAGCGACGGCGCCTTCGAGGAGCAGCGCGGCAGCGACTGGGCGGCGCGCTGGTGGCGCGCCGAGGACAGCGGCCCGGTGGTGCCGGTGATGATCGCCAACGGTCGGCGCATCGACCAGCGCACCACCATGAGCCAGTCCGGCGGCACCCGCTGGTTCGAGGAGCACCTCACCCTCAACGGCTTTACACCCCTGACCCTCGACGGACGCGACCCGGCGGCCTTCGTCTGGGGCATTCTCACCGCCGAGGCGCGGCTGGACGAGCAGGTGGAGGCGCTCACAGCCGGTCGCGACCGCTACCCGCTGCGCCTTCCCTACCTGATCGCCGACACAATCAAGGGCTTCGGCTTTCCCGGCGCCGGCACCAACGCCGCCCACAATCTACCGCTGGGGGGCAACCCGGCCCACGACGAAGACGCTCGCGCGGGTTTCCACGAAGGGGCTGCTGCCCTGCATGTGCCCCTGGAGACCCTGCAGACGGCGATCGAGCGGCTTAACAACCACGCAGAGAGCGGCCGCGTCAGGGAGCGCGATCATCCGCTGGCCGCCCCCCGGCCAACGCGACCCCAGCTGCCGCCCACCGCCGCCTACCCCCTCGGCGAGGCGGTCTCGCCCATGGCGGCCATCGACGACGCTTTCTGCGCGCTGGTGGCAGCCAACCCAGGGCTGCGCGTGCGAGTCGGCAACCCCGACGAGATGCGCAGCAACCGCCTCAACCACACCCTCGACCGGCTGTTGCACCGGGTTACCGACCCGGAGCCCGGCACCGCCGAGGCGCTGAACGGCAGCGTGATCACCGCGCTCAACGAGGAGGCGGTGGTCAGCGCGGCGCTGGCCAACAAGCAGGGGCTCAATCTGGTGGCCAGCTACGAGGCCTTCGCCGTCAAGATGCTCGGTGCCATGCGTCAGGAAATCCTGTTCGCCCGGCACCAGCAGGAAGTGGGGCGCGAGCCGGGCTGGCTGACGGTGCCGGTGCTGGCCAGCTCCCACACTTGGGAGAACGGCAAGAACGAGCAGTCCCACCAGGACCCCACCCTGTGCGAGGCGTGGATGGGCGAGATGGATGACGTGGCTCCCACCCTGTTCCCGGTCGACGCTCCCAGCGCCGCCCTGGCCCTGCTCGGCCTCTACGGCAGCCGCGGCCGCGTGGCGGTGATGGTGGTGCCGAAGAACCCGCTGCCGGTGGTGCTGACCGCCGACCAGGCCGCCAGGCTCGGTGAAGACGGCATCCTCTGCCTGCACGAGGCCCCCGCCGCCCGGGTCCAGCTGTTCGCCATCGGCGCCTATCAGCTAATCGAGATGCGCCGGGCGCTGGGCCGGCTGAGCGATGCGGGTGTCGCAACGAGCCTGTTCGTCATCCAGGAGCCCGGCAAGCTGCGTGAGGCCCGCGACGAACAGGAGGCCCAGGCCACCCTGAGCCAGTGTCGGCTGAGCACCCTGGTGCCCGAGGTGAGTGCCCGGGTCTTCCTCGGCCACTGCCGCCCCGAAGCACTATGCGGCGTGCTGCGCCCGCTGGATAGCGGCGCGGGGTCGCGCTTCCTGGGCTATCGCAACCGCGGCGGCACCCTGGACACCTTCGGTATGCTCTACGCCAATCGCGCCACCTGGGCCCATGTTTTGGAGGAAGCCTGCGAGGCGGCGGGGCTCGACCTGGAGACGCTGCTCGACGAGGCCGAACGACTGGCCCTGGCCGGCGAAGGCGATCCGGAAGCCCTGCGCTAGCGGCACCGCCCCAGCGCAGGGCTCAGGCTGCCAGGATGGCTCCCATGCGAAACACCTCGCGCAGCGTGGTGGTTCCCGCCTCGGCCTTGGCGATGCCCTCCGCGAACATCAACCGCTCGCCGCGCTCGAGCAGGGCACGGCGCAGCATGGCTTCATCGGCGTGATTAAGGATACGCGTGTGATCCTCGGGCTCGGGCTGCCAGATCTCGAATACCCCGGTCCGCCCCCGATAGCCCAGGCCATCGCAATGGGGACAGCCAACCGGCGCCCAGGCACGCTCGGGCACGGGCAGCCCGACCGCCTCCAGCCACTCAACATCGGTGGGCGCAACGTCACGCCGCTCGCGGCACTGCTCACAGAGGCGCCGCACCAGCCGCTGGGCCACCACCAGGCCCAGGTTGGTGCTGATCTGGGCATCCGTGACCCCCAGATGACGCAGCGCCGATACCACGCCTACCGCATCACGGCTGTGCAGGGTGCTCATCAGCGAACGCCCGCTGCTCGCCACGCCTACCGCCGCCTGAGCCGATGCGGGATCACGCAGCTCGCCGATCAACAGATAGTCCGGGTCGAGTCGCAGCATGGCCCGGATGCCGCCGGGGAAGTCGAGACCGTTGGCCGTGTCGACCTGCACCTGAGTTGATGCCGGCAAGCTCGTACTCCACCGGATCCTCCAGCGTCATGACATGGCTATCGGTCAACTTCAGCTGGTCGAGCAGGGTGTAGAGCGTGGTGGTCTTGCCGGCCCCAGTGGGCCCGGCCACCAGCAGCATGCCGGCGGTGGCGTCCATCCAACGACGAATTCCCTGGGCACCCTCGCGCCCGATGCCCAGCGACAGCGGATCGTCGAAGGCCCGTGGCCGCTCGAGAAATCGGACTGCCAGCTTCTCGCCGGCCACGCAGCTCACCGCCGAGACTCGCAGGTGGCTCTCGTCACCGCCTGCCTCGGAAAAGTCGTAGCTGAAGCTGCCCTCATCGGCGGTCAGCGCCCGCACCGGATTGAGCCCGGCTAGCACCTTGAACTGATTGGCCAGGCGCCCTCCAACGCCCCTGTCGATCCGCTGCGCGGTGAGCACCCGCCCGTCGATACGCAGCCGGATGCGCCACCCCCCCTCATCCGGGTCGAGGTGGATGTCCGTGGCCCGGGCCCGTCGCGCATCATCGAGCAGGGCATGGACTTCCAGGGTATCGTCCTCGGGCCCCGGCGGGGCCTCGAGCAGCGGTTGCAGGGACATCAACAGCTGCGGGTGCGTCCTGTCGAGTCGCTCATCGGCCGTCATGACCACCTCCGGAAGTCGACTGCGTCACGGTGACAATAGTTACAGGCTAAACGCTATCGGCGCTGAGCGCCGCAAAGGAGGCTTTGGCTGTTCCAGAACGCCTTCGCCCCGGCAGTGAGACTGCCGGGGCGAAGCAAGTGCACTGGCGGAGACCGGGCCAGCGATGGGTCTCGCAACCCGGGGGACAGGCGCCGCCCGGGCTCAGGGCCTGGGGGCCGACGTCACTCCTGGGTCTCCACGGTGAAGATACTCTGCAGCTTGTTCTTCTTGCCGTAGATATGCACCGTGGTCTCATCGAAGGGGAAGTGATCGCGATACTGGCTGTCGTTATTGAAGCGCGGCTTGTGGGCGTTGATCATCGCCGCCGCCAACCGCTCGCGATTGGCATGGCCGGCCAGGCCCACGGCGTACCACAGCTCCTCTCCCGGCTGCAGGAAGGCCTGCCACTTGTCATGCTCCCCATGGTGTTCCAACCCATAGCGCGCACTGCGGTGCTCACCGACGTAGAGCAACTCCTGAACGTCCATTTCCTCGGTCTCGGGATCCTTGGCGGCACGAAAGACACAGTAGATTCCGGATTCATCCGGCGTGTCATGCAGCTGCTCGCGGGTCCAGTAGCCCAGCATCTTGGGGGATAGAATCAGATCCGTCATGGCACGCTCCTTGGTTTCCTCGGACTTTTGACAACGATTACCCCCAGCTTATCGTAAAGTTCAGTAATCCTCGAGACGCTGAATGTCACGGGCGACCCGCCGAACCTCCGCCTCATGGCCGGCGGCCAGCGCCTCGAAGAACTGCTTCTCGTCGCGGCCACTGGCCAGCTCGCCGCGGTGGGCGTAGAGGTCCTGCAGCATGCGGTGGGCGGTCAGGGCCGTGGCCAGCACGCCCTGCACGCTGTCACCGTCACCGGCCTCGGGCAGTCGCTCGAGCACCGGCGGGTGGGGAAAATCGGCCGGGTCGTCGAACCAGGTCTCCAGCACGCTGCTGTGATCGCTGCCGTCGTCGAGATAGCCCTCGAGGTCGGCCTGCAGCTTGCGTTCGCGCTCGGCGAGATAGTCGAGGGCCATACGCACCCGGTCCTCGACGCCGCTGGCCGCCCTTTCGCCATAATAGTCGGCCATGCGGCGATGAAAATCGGCCGCCCAGCTCACCAGTTCCTTTACTTGATGAAAGCGCATCGTCGCTCCTCCCCGCCATGGACCCATCCGGATTCGCCGTCCCACCGCTCGGCTGTCATTGCCTACTCATAGCGTAGCCAAACCACGGGAGAGACGAGTTGATGCACATCAACGGACGGACAACATCCCGAAGCGCGAACTCCCGATCCTGCCCACAACCCCGTTCCCACGACAGGCTCAGGCAGAAGCGCTCGGCGTCCGGCCATCCTGGCGCTCAGCATCGCCGCCCTGGGTGGCCGAGTCACGGTCGTCCTGAAAGGGCACCCGCATCAGCAGCGAGTAGAGCACCGGCACCACGCACAGGGTGATCAACGCCGCGGCCAACAGGCCGAAGATGATGGTGATCGCCATGGGCGCCCACAAAAGCCCGCCTCCCAACCACAGCGGCAGCAGGCCGCCGCTGGTGGTCAGGGTCGACATCAGCACCGGACGCAGGCGCCGCCGCCCCGCCTCGAGGATCGCCTCCTGGGGCGAGTGCTGCTCGCGCTCCAGGTCGATGCGGTCGATCAGCACGATGGCGTTGTTGATCACGATGCCCGCCAGGGACACCACCCCGAGGAAGGTCATGATGCCGAAGTGGGAGCCGGTGATGGTCAGCCCGAAGATCACCCCGATCAGCGACATGGGGATGGTGGCCAGGATGATCAGCGGCCGGCGCAGGGAGTTGAACTGCACCACCAGCAATAGCAGGATCGCCATGGCGCCGATGGGCAGCTTTTCGGCAATGGAGTCGGTGGCCACGCGCGACGACTCCACCTCGCCGCCGAACTCGAAGAAGACGCCGTCCGGCCAGCTCGCCTGCTGTGCTTCGAGCCAGGGGCGCAGCTCGCCGGCCACCCCGGCGGCAGTGACGCCAGGGGCCAGCTCGGCCTCCACTGAAATGGTGCGGAAGCGGTCCCGGCGCAGGATCCGCGCCGGGCCCCAGTCGAGCGCCACCTCGGCCACCTGGGCGAGCGGCACCCCCGCGCCGCCGCCGGCGGGCAGCACGGTGAGGCCCTCCAGGTCATCCGGCGTGCGCGCCTCGCCGCGCTCGTTGCGCAGTTGGATCGGCACCAGGGTGTCGCCGTCGCGGAAGGTGCCCACGGTCATGCCGGAGAGCGCTGTCTGCAGGCTGAGCGCCACATCGCGCTCGGTGACCCCGGCGCGCAGCGCCCGGGCCGGGTCGACGTCGACGCGCAGCCGCTTGGTCCACTCGCCCCAGTCGTCGCGCACGTTGCGGGTGCCCGACACCTCGGCCACGCGCTGGCGAACCTCCTCGGCGATGCGCCGCAGGGTCGTCTCGTCGTCGCCGGAAAGGCGCACCGCGAGCGGCACCGTGACCGGCGGGCCGAAGCTGGTCGCCGCCACGCTGGCCTGCAGGTCGGGGAAGCGCTCGGCGAGCCAGCCGTCCAGGCGCGCGATCACCTCGTCCACCGCCTGCCAGCGGTTGGCCTGCAGCAGCAGGAAGGCGTACTCGGGGCTCGGCGGCTCGGGGGCGTGATTGATGATGTAGCGATCGCCCCCGAAGCCGATGAAGCTGCCCCAGCGCTCGACGCCGTCGCGGATCCAGTCGCCCGCCTCGTCGCGCTCGGCGGCAAGCTCCTCGGCGAGGAAGGCCTCGATCTCCTCCACCACCGCCCGGGTGCGCTCGATGGGCGCGGAGAAGGGCAGGCGCAGCTCGGCGGTGACGATGGTGCGCTCCGCCTGGGGAAAGAATATCTTGGGCAGGGGCCCGAAGCCCAGCCAGGCCAGCGCCAGCAGGCCGCCCACCGCGGCCAGGGTCAGGGTGCGGTGGCGCAATAGGGCCAGCAGCAGGCGACGGTAGCCAGCGTAGACCCGCTCGGCCAGGCGCGCCGAGAGCCCGGGGTGCGACTCGCCCTCCTTCTCCTTCTCCTTCTCCTTCTCCTCATCACCATCGCCGCTGCCGTTATCGCCCCGCCCGGCATCCACCAGCTTGTCGTCGTCCTGCTTGGCATCGTCCGGCGTGGCCTTGACCCGGATAAAGGCCACGCAGAGCAGCGGGATCATGGTCAGCGACAGCAGCCAGGAGGAGAGCAGCGTTATGGTGACCACCTGGAAGAGCGAGCGGGTGTACTCGCCCACGTCGGAGACAGCCAAAAACTGAGGCAGGAAGGCCGCCGCGGTGGTCAGCGAGGCGGTGAGCAGCGGGAAGCGCAGCTGCTTGGCCGAATCGAGCGCCGCCTGGCGCACCGTCTTGCCCTCCCGGGCCGCCACCTGGATCGACTCCACCATGACGATTGCGTTGTCCACCAGCATGCCCAGCGCAATGATCAGCGCCCCCAGCGAGACCTGGTCCAGGCCGATGTCGAAGAGTCCCATGAAGGCCAGGCAGGCGAGTATCGCCGAGGGCACCAGGCTCGCCACGATCAGCCCGGTGCGTAGCCCCAGGAAGAGCAGCATCACCAGGCAGACCAGCGCCACCGCCTGCAGCAGGTTGACCAGGAACTCGTTGATGCGCTCCTCGACCCGATCCGGCTGGTTGGCCAGCACCTCGAACTCGATGCCCAGGGGCAGCTCGCGCTCGAGCTGGGCGATGGCGCCTTCCACCTGTTCGCCCAGGTCGAGGATATTGCCCCCGTCGCGCATGGCGACGGCGATGGCCAGGCCCTGGACGCCGCTGGCGTGATAGCGGGTCATGGGCGGGTCGGCGTAGCCGTGGCGCACCTCCATCAGCGAGCCAAGCGGCACCAAGGCGCCGTCGGGCAACGGCAGCAGGGCGCGGCGAATGTCGTCGATATGGGTGAAGTTGCCGGTGGGCTCCAGTATCAGGCGCTCGTCGTCGGTGCGGATCGCCCCGCCGGGCAGCACGATATTGCGCGCCGCCAGCAGCTGGGCCAGCCCCTGGGGCGAGACGCCGAGCTCGGCCAGGCGCGCCTCGCTGTACTCCAGGAAGATGCGCTCCTCGGCGAAGCCGTGGATGTTGACCTTGGCCACGTCGTCGAGCATCAGCAGCCGGTCGCGGACGTCGTCGGCGACCGCCTTGAGCTCCGACTGGGCATAGCCCTCGCCGGTGAGCGAGAGCATGATGCCGAAGACGTCGCCGAACTCGTCGTTGATGATCGGCGCCAGCGCCTCTTCGGGCAGCTGGCGTCGGGCATCGTCGATCTTGCGGCGCAGCTTGTCCCAGCCGGCCCGGACATCCTTGACGTCGGGGCGCAGCTCCACCCGGATGATCGAGACGCCGGCCCGGGAGGTGCTCTCGACAAAGTCAAGCTCGGGCATCTCCATGATGGCGGTCTCCAGCGGGTCGGTGACCAGCTGTTCGACCCGCTCCGGCGTGGCGCCGGGCAGGTAAGTGACCACCTGGGCCACCCGCACGGTGACCGCCGGGTCCTCGGCCCGGGAGATGGAGAGGTAGCTGATCACCGCCCCCAGCAGCACCACCAGCAGGCCAGCGATGGTCACCCGGTTGTAGCGCAGGGCAGCCTCGGTCAGGGTCACGGTGCCTGCTCCCGGTGCTTGTCCATCAGCCGCACCCGCATGCCGTCATGCAGCCGGCTCATGCCGGCCACGATCAGCTGTTCGCCGGGCGCCAGGCCCGCCACCACCTCCAGGCGCTCACCGTGGCGCCCGCCCAGGGTCACGCTGTGACGACGCACCGTCGCCTCGCGACCGTTAGTGACGCCATCCTCCTGCGCCTCACTGGCGTCGTCTGCCTCGGCCACGTAGACAAAGTGACCATCGATATCCTGCTGCACCGCCGCCATGGGCACCCAAATTCCACTGCCAGGACCGTCCAGCGGCAGCGTCAGCTCCGCCGCCATGCCAGGGCGCAGCCGCTTACGTTCGTCGTCGCTCAGCTTGACCAGCCTGACTCTCAGCGGCCAGGTGGCCTGACGCGGATCCACCGGCAGGCCGATCTCGGTGATCTCCCCGGCCAGGGTGAGGTCGGCCAGCGGCAGCCTCACCTGTAGCGGCGCGCCGGCCACCAGCTTGCCCAGCAAGTCCTCGGAGAGGGCCGCGCGCACCTCCAGGTCGTTGCCGCAGGCCAGCACCAGTACCGGCTGGCCGGCGCCGACGTTTTCGCCAGCCTCGGCCAGGCGGCTGGCCACCCGGCAGTCGTCGGGCGCCTCCAGATGGGTGAAGCCCAACTGGCGCTCGGCCAGGGCCAAGGCGTCCCGGGCGCCGTCGCGCTGGGCGCGAGCCGCCTCCACCTGGGCCCGGGCGGCGTCGAGATCCCGGGCCGGGGCGCTGCCGGCCTCATAGAGGCGTCGGGCACGCTGCCACTCGGCCTCGGCGTTGGCCGCCGCCGCTTCACTGCCGGCCAGCGCCGAACGGGCCCGGTCGCGCTGCAGGCGCAGGTCGGTGGCCTCGAGGCGGGCCAGCGGCTGGCCGGCGGCGACCTCATCGCCGGGCGCCGCCGTCAGGGACTCGAGCCGCCCCGCCACCCGGAAGCTGAGGCGCCGGTTGGCGGCCGCCTCCAGGCGGCCCGGCAGCTCCCGTTCGGCCGCGGCCCCGCTGGCCTCCACGGTGAGGATGCGCACCGGCCGCAGCGGCGCCTCGTCCACCGGCTCGTCGGCACAGCCGGCCAGCAGCAGCACCAGCCCCGTCAACAGGGCTCCCCGCATGATCATCGCTCCTCTCCTCTGGATTCCCTCTCCGTGGCACCGACCAGCAGCCGGTCGCGGGCCTGGGACGCCATGGGGCCCGGCGTGATGCCCAGGGCACGCTGCAGGTGCACCAAGGCCTGCAGGGCCTGCCAGCGCGCCTCGGCGGCGGCCAGCCCCGCCTGGCGGGCGCTGGTGCGAGCGTCGAGCAGCGCCACCTGGGGCAGAGCCCCCTCCTGCCAGGCCACCTCAGCAAGCTCCAGCGCCTCTTCAGCGTGGCCTTGCGCCTCGTCGCGCAGGCCGATGCGCCGCCAGGCAGCGGCGAGCTCGACGCTGGCCGCCCGTAGCCGGGCCTCCAGGCCGAGGCGGGCGTCGGCGTCCTCCAGGGCCACCTGCTCCAGGCGTGCGGCAGCCCGGTCGCGTTCGATACTGCGCCGCCCCCCGCCATAGAGGGGCAGGCGCGCCGAGACACCGAGGCTCCACTGGTCGCGACCGGTCCTGGGCAGACGCACGCCAAGCGCTTCCACTTGACCCACAGGGCCCTGCACGGCCGGATTGGCAGACTCCCAGGGTGCCCGCTCGCCCTCCCCGCCCCGGGAGAACTCGGTGGTGTAGCGGGCCTCGAGACCCACCTCGGGCAGCCAGAAGGCGCGCCGCCGCGAGGTGAGCTCACGACTTGCCGCCTGGCGCAGCTCACTGAGCGCGGCGAGCTCGGCGGAGTCGTGCAGGGCGCTCTCCGCCAGCCGCTGCTGCCAGGCGGTAAGGCTCGCCGGGCTCGCCAGGACCGCGGCGAAGCGGGCGTCGCCGCCCAGCCATTCGGCGCTCGTCAGGTCCGGTTCGGCCGGCGACAGCGGCGCGGCGGGGTCGCGGCCGAGTCGGCGGTTCACGGCGATGCGCAGCCGCTCGCGATCCGCCACCAGCTGCTCCAGGCGTTCCCGGGCCTGGGCCAGTTCCGCCTCGAAGCGCGCCACCTCGCCGCGCCCCACGGCGCCGGCGGCCTCACCGCGCAGCGCCTGGTCGCGCTGAGCCCGGGCCAGTTCGAGGTCGGCTTCGAGCACCTCGCGGCTGGCATCGAGCCGCAGCAAGTCCAGGAACTCCCGTGACACCTCAAGGGCCAGGTCCAGGCTCTCCACCTCGAGCTCGGCGCGCCGGGCGCGGTCGAGACTGTCGGCGATGCCGATGGCGGCCAGGGCAGGTTCGGAGAACAGCAGCTGCTCGAGCACCACCCCGCCGCTGGCCAGTCGCTCCGGCTCCTGGCCAAGGGCCGCCCGGGCACGGCTCTCGTCGATCATCCGCCCGGTGGCTTCCAGGTAGAGGTTGGGGCGCAGCCGCGAGCTCGCCAGATCGCGGCTAAAGCTCTCCACGTCGACTTCCTGGCGTGCCGCCGCCAGACCCAGGTTGTCGGCCAGCGCCAGGGCCACCGCCTGATCCAAGCGCAGGCGCTCCCTTCCGGGGGCATCGGCGTCGACCTCGCCCAGCAGGCGTGAACGGCTGAGCAGCGCAAAGCTGGGCGACCCGTCGAGCCGGGCGGCGGTTTCGAGGTTGAGCCAGGAGCGGCCCAGGCCAGGACGCGCGCCGAGGGGTTCAGGCGAACGTCCGGCGGCAAGGTCATCCAGGCGCAACGCCAGGCGGCGCAGGTAGGCCTCATGATCCAGGGCCTGCGGTGAAGAGAGCAGCGCCCCACGGGCTACCTGACGGGCATCGGTCAGCGCCACGCTGGGCACGCCGGCATCGGCAAGCCCCGCCAAGAGCCGGCGCTGGGCCGCCTCATCGAGCTCGGGCTGGGCCAGCAGCAGGACGGCATCGGCCCCGCGCAGATCGGAATCGCCAGGATAGCGGGAGGGACCAACGGCCAGGGGCTTCAGGGTGATACCCCGGGCACTGGCCTGGGCGGTCAGCGCCTCGGCGGCGGACTCGACCGCACCGGCCGGGCCGAGCAGCAGCACCCGGGAGGCACCGTCAAGCGGCTCGAGCTCGAAGGGCTCCGTGGAAGCGAGAAACTCGGGCGTTTCCAGGGCCTTAAGGCCTGGAAGACGGACGCCGGCGCCGGGGGCTGCCGGCACGACCACGGGCGTGGACCGCCCGGCGGAAAGCCGCGCCAGCTCCTGGCGCAGGGCGGGCAGGTCGGCCTCGCCGCCCGGCAGCAGACGCGGGTCCAGGGCGAGCTGGGCTGCCTGGGCGGCGGCCGGGGCCAACATCAGCGCCAGCAGCGGGAGAATGAACAGGCGCGTCCATGCGGTAGCGTTCATATCGGTGGGCCGGTCGATGAGAGATGGCACCGAGTATAAACGACTGTTTGAAACTTGCCAGGTGCATTAGCACAGTGCTCGAAGCTGTTCCGTCGACAGGCCTTCAAGTGGGCGCTGTGAACCCATCCCTGGGCGCTACCGATGCCCTGCTGCGCTCTCGCGTCCCGCTCCGCTTGCAGTTCCGGTGCTGGCCATCCATGGCCAGCCCGTTCGGAGCAGTGCTCCTCACCCCTGGCATAGGACCCACTTTCCGGCCTGTCCCCGGAACTCCTCGCTTTGCAAGACTTGCAAGTAGTGGAGGCCTACCACTCCTGGCTGGTTTCGCGCAGGGCGGCGATCTCCGCCTTGGCCTCGCGCAGGCAGGCGTGCAGCTCATCCCCCAGGGCGGCGGCGCTGCCCACGGCGATAAGGCCGGCGCCGGCGCCGCTGCGACGTCGTGCCGCGCCGTCGCTAGCGTGCAGCGCCTCGAGCTTGCCGATCAGCCAGGAAAGCCAACTGCCCTGCCGAGCGGCCAGCTCACGCAGCCGCTGCAGCTCGGCCACCGACTCGCCCTCGGGACCGAGCAGCTCGCGCCAGTCATGCCGCTCCAGGGCGGCATGCTCGGTGACCTCGCGCAGCAGTGACTCCAGCGCCAGCTCGGTGAGCGCCAGGGCACCCTCCTCGGCGGCCATGCGCCGCGCCTCGGCGTGCTCGTCGCTGCCCGGCGCCACCTGCAGCAGCAGTTCGGCCTGATAGAGCAGCTGGTTGGTACGGGATCGCGGGGTCACTTGCGCTTATCCTCCACCTGCCACTTGCCGTTGTCGAAGATGGCCTTCCAGCCGGTGGCCTTGCCGCCCTCGTCGGTCATCACGTACTGGGACTTGGTCTTGCGCGAAAAGCGAATCTGCGCCGGCCGTCCGTCCGGGTCCTCGCTCGGCGCCTTGAGCAGGAAGCGGTACTTCTCCGGCAGCTCATCGGCATGGGCCTTGAGCTCGCGCACCAGGGGCGGGCGGGTCTCGCGGTTCTTGGGGAACTTGCTGGCGGCGAGGAACAGGCCGCTGGCGCCGTCGCGCAGCACATAGTGGTCCTCGACCTTCTGGCAGGCCAGCTCCGGCATGGGGATGGGGTCCATCTTGGGCGGCGCCACCTCGCCGCTCTTGAGCAGCTTGCGGGTGTTCTTGCACTCGCTGTTGGTGCAGCCGAAATACTTGCCGAAGCGACCGGACTTGAGCTGCATCTCGCTCCCGCACTTGTCGCACTCGATGGTGGGGCCGTCGTAGCCCTTGATGCGGAACCTGCCCTCCTCCACCTCATGACCGTCACAGTCGGGGCTGTTGCCGCAGATGTGCAGCTTGCGGGTCTCGTCGATCAGGTAGCTGTCCATGGCCGTGCCGCACTTGGGGCAGCGGTGCTTGGCACGCAGCGCCTCGGTCTCGGCCTCCTCGTCGGCGTCGGCGGCCACCGCCTCCTCGCCCGGCAGCAGGTCGATGGTGGTCTTGCAGCGCTCCTTGGGCGGCAGGTTGTAGCCCGAACACCCCAGAAAGACGCCGGTGGAGGCGGTGCGAACCTGCATCTTGCGCCCACAGGTGGGGCAATCGATGTCAGTGGGCACCGGCTGATTGGGGCGCATGCCCGCCTCGCTCTCGGCCTCCTCGAGCTCCTTTTTGAACTCGGCGTAGAAGGCATCGAGCAGCGCGCGCCAGTTGCGCTCACCTTCGGCCACCTCGTCGAGGCTGTCCTCCATGCGCGCGGTGAAGGAGAAGTCCATCAGGTCGGGGAAGGACTCCTTGAGGCGCTCGGTGACGATATCGCCGAGTTTCTCGGCGTAGAAGCGGCGGTTCTCCAGCTTGACGTAGCCGCGGTCCTGGATGGTGGAAATGATCGAGGCGTAGGTGGAGGGGCGGCCGATCCCGCGCTTCTCCAGCTCCTTGACCAGGCTCGCCTCGGTGTAGCGCGCCGGCGGCTTGGTGAAGTGCTGACGCGGGTCGAGGGCTTCGAGGTGCATGGGAGTGCCCTCGGCGAGATCCGGCAGCGCCTGGTCCTCGTTCTTGCCGGCCGGCTTCATCACCCGGGTGTAGCCGTCGAACTTGAGCACCCGCCCCTTGGCCCTGAGCTCGAAGCCGTTCGCCTCCACGGTCAGGGTACTGGACAGATACTCCGCCGGGGTCATCTGGCAGGCCACGAACTGGCGCCAGATCAGCTCGTAGAGCCGCTCGGTGTCGCGCTCCATGCCAGCCAGGTCGCCCGCCTTGCGCTGCACGTCGGTGGGGCGGATCGCCTCGTGGGCCTCCTGGGCGCCCTCCTTGCTCGAGTAGCGGTTGGGCGACTCCGGCAGGTAGCGGGGGCCGAACTCGCTACCGATATACTCCCGTGCGCTCTCCAGGGCATCATTGGAGAGGTTGGTGGAGTCGGTACGCATATAGGTGATATAGCCCGCCTCGTAGAGGCGCTGGGCGAGCGTCATGGTCTTCTTGACCGAGAAACCCAGCCGGCCGCTGGCGGCCTGCTGCAGTGTCGAGGTGATAAAGGGCGCACCGGGCTTGGAGCGGGTCGGCTTGTCCTCGCGAGAGGTGATCGCGAGCCGCGCCGTGCGCAGCGCCGCGATGCGCTCCAGGGTCTCGGCTTCGGAGGTGGGGCGGAAGGGCTTGCCGTCCTGGCGCACCAGCTCGAAGCGGATCGGCTGCGCCTCCCCGCTGCCCGCTTCCGGCTCCGGCATCAGCTCGGCGTGGACGTCCCAGAACTCTTCGGGCACGAAGGCGCGGATCTCGCGCTCGCGCTCGACGATCAGCCGCACCGCCACCGACTGGACGCGCCCGGCGGACAGCCCGCGGGCGATCTTGGCCCACAGCAGTGGCGAGAGCATGAAACCTACCACCCGGTCGAGGAAGCGCCGTGCCTGCTGCGCCTCGACCCGGGGAATATTGAGGCTGCCGGGCTCCTTGAAGGCCTCCTGGATGGCGTTCTTGGTGATCTCGTTGAACACCACTCGCTTGTAGCGCTCGCCGTCGCCGCCAATGGTCTCCTTGAGGTGCCAGGCGATCGCCTCCCCCTCGCGGTCAAGGTCGGTAGCGAGATAGACGGCATCGGCCTTCTCGGCGAGCTTCTTGAGCTCGGCGACCACCTTCTCCTTGCCGGGCAAGATCTCGTAGTGGGCCTCCCAGCCGTGTTCGGGGTCGATGCCCATGCGCCGAATGAGCTGCTCGCGAGACTTGCGCTTGCGGTATTCGGCCTTCTCGTCGGGGGACATCTTGCGTGTCGCCGCGGCCTGGCGCGCGCGCTCCTTGGGGTCGGAGGCTGCCTTGCCCGAGCCGCTGGTCGGCAGGTCACGGATATGACCCACGCTCGACTTCACGATGAATTCGTTGCCGAGGTACTTGTTGATCGTCTTGGCCTTGGCCGGCGACTCGACGATGACCAGTGACTTGCCCATAGTGCTCCACTTTCTGCACGGTACCGACCCGATGGCCGGCGCCTGACGGTTCTGTCCCGGCGCTCGCGCTGGGCGGCCTGCCGGGTGAAAAATCCGCTTACCCTACCCCAGCCTTCGCTGTCACGCCAGTCACGCCGGGACGGACGGCGCTACGCCGGTTCTCTGAACCTAGACGGCCGACCCCGCATCCGGCAAACCCCGGCCCCGAAAAGCAGACGCCTCCGGCGACGAATCGACGGAGGCGTGCAAAGGAGCGCGGGCTCAGCGTTTGCGCGGCTTGCGGGGAGTCTGCCCGGCCTTGCCGGTCCCGCGACGCTTGGGCTTATTCGCTGTTGCCTCGGGCTCGGCACTGCGCTCGGCGGCCGGCGCCATGGCTGTAGTGTCGCTGGCCTCAGGCTCGGACTTGGTGGCCGGGGCTTTGGCTTCGGGCTCTGCTGCCGGGGCCTTGGCTGTCGCGTCGCCGGCCTTGGCTTCGGGCTCGGCGGCCGGGGCCTTGGCAGCAGGATCGCTGGCCTTGGCTTCGGACTTGGCGGCCGGGGCCTTGGCAGACGCTTCCACAGACCGAGGGGCTTGCTGGGGCTCGGCATCGGCCCGATCGCGGGCGGGCGCCGGCGCATCAGCGAAGTGCTTCTCGACCTCGCTCAATGCCGCCGACTGGGCCTTGGCGTCGCTCTCGACCTCCGCCTGCAGTTCGGCCATGGCCTGGCGCTGGTCGGCGGGCTCGACGCGCTCCAGCGCCACCCCGAACAGCTCGCGAATGTGCCGGTAGCGGTCCTGGGCGTGCGGGGGCAGATCGCCGCTGGCGGCCAGGACGTGGTCGATGTGTTCCAGGTGGCCGCGGATGGCCTCGGCACTCTCGCCCTCGAGCAGTTCGGGGATCGCCGCCAGCGCCGCCTCGCGGTCGAGCTTTAGGATGAAGAACTGCTCGCGCACCAAGTGCTTGAAGTCAGCAAGGGTGCTGCCGGGCTCCAGCTCCGCCCGTGAAGCGCGCAGCCGCTTGAAGTTACGCTCATCGGTGGTGGGCGAGCCGCCCAGCACGTGGATGACCGCCCGCATCACCGCTTCATGGCTGCCACCCTCGGCCACCTGCTCACGCAGCCGGGCCTGGCGCTGTTCGATGAAGCGGCGATGCTCGGGCTCGCTGCCGGGCCGGCGGCGATGCACATGAGCGTCGCCGCCCAGTCCCACCATGGCCTGCAGCAGCGGCTGCCCGTAGAGGTCGAGGAACAGCCGCTCGGTGGCCTGGTCGCGCAGATCCCGCCAGGCATTCAGCCCGCGAGTAACCTGGTCAGACACGATACCCTCCATCAGGTGGTAGACATTGTCGTCGCCGACCGGGTGGCGGTTGCGGCGCACCCAATCGGCCAGCACCGGCAGCGGCACGGAGAGCGGATTGCGGTCGGAGAGCAGCTTGTAGCCCAGCCGGATCGGATGGGCGCGCCGAATCCATTTTGCCGCCTCGGGGGTGATAGCAGCGCGAACCCAGGGCTGCACGAACAGCCGGTAGAGCCCCAGGTTGATCTCCGAAATCCTCGCCACGGCGGCAAAACGAGTATCGTCCTCGGGACGATGGTCGATGACGTCACGGTTGAGCCCCTCGATGGAGCGCGGCTTGAACTCCAGCAGGTAGTCACGCTCGAGCAGCTCGGCGTCGCTGCGCTCGGCGGCCGAAGTCACGGTAGTCTCGTAGAGGCCGGGGGGCAGCACATCGATGTAGTCGATGTTGGCGGTAAACTCGGCGTGCTCCTTGCGCGACACGCTGCCCGACACGAAGATGCCCAAATGCCCGGTGGTGTCGTGGACGCAGTAGACGATGGTCTGATCGCTGGCAATGATGTCCTCGACCCCGTCGTAGAGGTCGCGCACCCAGCCCAGCGCCTGGGGCGGTGGGGTAATATCGTCACCCTGCGAGCAGAACACCACCACCGGCGAGCGGACATTGCGCAAATCGATGCGCCGCCCGTCGGAGGTGACCAGCTGCGCGGTGGAGAGACGATTGCCGACGAAGAGGTTGTCGACGATGTACTGGATCTCCTGGCCACCCAGCACCACGTGGCCGCCCCACCAGCGCTCGAACTCCAGGTAGCGCTCGGCCTCGCTGTCGACGTTGGCGAACAGCCGGTACTGCTTGCTCCAGTAGGTGTTGGCCGGGTTCAGGCGCTCGAAGTTCTGTACCAGCCAGGCGCCGTCGAACTCGCCATCGCCGATGTCGCTGAGCAGCGAGGTCATCCAGCTGCCGCCGCTCATGCCGCCGGCGTAGCGCATCGGCGCGCGGCCCCGCTCGCCGGCCCAATAGGAGAGCGGTGCGCCGGCGATCAGGATCGGCCCGAAGAGGTCGGGTTCCAGGGAGGCCGCCATCATGATCTGCCAGCCGGCCTGGCAGTTACCCACCACCATGGGTTTCTCCGACGAGTCCGGGTGGCGCTCGGCCACGCGGCGCAGGAAGGCGATCTCGGCCTCGACGACGTCCTCCACCGTCTGCCCCGGCTCGGGATAGGGCAGAAAGCCGATAAAGTAGCAGGGGTGACCGGCACGCAGCGCCACGCCGATCTCGCTGTCGGGCTTGAAGCCGCCAATCCCCGGGCCGTGGCCAGCGCGCGGATCCACCACCACGAAGGGTCGGGCCTGGAGATCGATCTCCACGCCCTGGGGCGGCAGGATGCGCATCAGCTCATAGTTCACCGGCCGCGGCAGCTCGCGCCCATCCATGACCACCTCGGCGTCGAAGCCCAGCACATTGGGCTTGGTCTTCTCGATGTGCTCGAGGTACTGGTTGCCACGCTGTCGCATCACATCCATGTAGAGCACGCTGCGCTCGACGGCGTCTCGCCAGTAGTCGAAGGCGGCACGGCCGAAACCGAAGGGATCCAGAAAACTCAGCGCCTCTGCGGGCGGTGTCGGCATCAGGGGTTTCATGTGTGGCTCCTTGGTTCGCTGGGCCGGGTTGCCGGCACCAGGAGGGAGAATCTATGCTGCATTGCAATATAGCAAGGATACGCCTAACGCCGCCAATGCGCAGCCGTTGCTGGCGATTTTTTTAAGCTCATCAAACTCAGTCTCATCGCACTTTGAGCTCATCGCACTTTGGCATGAGCCGTACCGCCGTCATGCCACTCCGCCAGGGCCCGGCGCAGGCGTCGCCTGGCCTCGGCGGCATCACGCCCCCATACCAGCAGCCGCGCCTCGCCGGCCTGCGACGACTGGTCGAGGCGCACTCCGGGGCCGCCGCTGATGCGGCCCGCGCCACCATGAAGCGGCACCAGCAGCGCCTGGCCGGGGCGCCCCGGGCCGTGCCCCATGGGGCCAACCCGCGGCCGCTTGAGCCGCTCACCGGCCACCAGGCGCAACTGCTCGACGGCCAGGTCGAGCCCTGTCAACGCCTCGGCGAGGCCTTCCTGGCCGGTCAGTCCGGGATGCATGCCGGCAAAGCCCAGCCGGCTGCCCTCGAGGGTAAAGCTGAGGGTTGCGAGCCCTACCAGCCCCACCGCCCGTGCGCCCTGCATCGCGAGCTGACCCAGATAGGCACGCTGCTCCGGGGTCAGGCGCTCACTGGGGGCTCGCCCCTGGCCGTCGGCAGCGACCTCGTGTTCGACCAGCGCCAGGGCGCGCTGCTCCCGGTCGACCAGCACTGGCAGCTGAAGCCGGGGCGAGGCGTCCGGGGCATCGCTCAGCGGCAGCTGCGCTTCGCGCATCAGCTGGCGGATGGCCGGGGCATCGCACATGGCCGCCACCAGCGACTCGCGCGGGCCGATGAAGATGAGTCCGGCACCCCGGCAGGCCTGCGCCAGGGCAAGCTGGGTCGGGGCAGTCGCCTCGCCGGGGTGCAACGCCTCGCAGCCGTACCGCTCGGCCCTGGCGATCAGGGCGTCCCCCAACTGACCGTCGCCGGGGTGCCAGGTGAGCGCCAGTTCCCGGCAGGCCTGCACGGCGCGCAGCGACGCCAGCCCCGTCGAGGCCATCATGATTCCCTGCCACGACCCCGCGTGTGCAGGGGGCGGGCCCGCGTCTTGCATGGGCTGTCTCCTGGATGGCCGCCAGTGGCGGACATGGCCGCTGCCGGCGGCCGGTGTTAGCATGAAAGGGAGTGCTGCGACCAGCTTTGCAGCCTGCCTGCGACTCTACCCAGCGGAACGACCGATGACCACGCCAAGGCTGCTCAATCGCCTGACCTTTCGCCAGCTGCAGGTCTTTCAGGCCGTGCATCGCCAGCAGTCCTACTCGCGGGCAGCCGAACAGCTGGGCCTGACCCAGCCGGCGGTCAGCGCCCAGATACGCCAGCTGGAACAGGCCCTCGGGCAGCCGCTGTTCAAGTATGCCGGCAAGACGCTGCACGTGTTGCCGGCGGCCGATGCCCTGGCCGCATCGACCCAGGCGATCTTTGGCCAGGTCTCGCGGCTGCAGATGGCCCTGTCGGACATGGCCGGCACCATCTCGGGAGAACTCAATCTGGCGGCGGTCTCCACCGCCCAGTACGTGGTACCCCATATGATCGCGCGTTTTCGCGCCCACTACCCCAACATTCAGGTGCGCCTGCAGGTATGCAATCGCAGCCAGGCCCTGGAACGGCTGGCGGCGCGTCGCGATGACCTGGTGATCATGGCCATGGTACCCGAGGACGATGACAACCTGGTGTTCATGCCGATCCTGGAGAACGAGCTGATCCCGGTGGTCTGGCCCGGCCATCCGCTGCTGGCCGAGCAGGCGCCGACCCTGGAGGATCTGGCCCAGCACTATCTGCTGATGCGAGAAGCGGGCTCGGGGGTGCGCACGGCCTTCGAACAGCTGGCCGCCGAGCAGGACGTGAGCCTGGCGCACACCATGGAGCTGGGCACCAACGAGGCGATCAAGCAGGGCGTGATGGCTCACCTCGGCGTAGCCATCCTGCCCCGGCTGGCGGTCAAGCTGGAGCTGGCCTCCGGCCTGCTCGACGAGTTGCCGCTGCCGGGCTTCCCGCTGCGCCGCTCCTGGTGCACCGTCTACCCCCGCGACCGCTTCCCGACCCCGGTCACCGAGCTCTTCCTGCGCTTCGTGCGCGATCGGCTCGGCGAGTTCAGCGCCCACTTCAAGGCCCCGGCGCGTCCCATCCCCGACCACGGGGTGGTGTGCCTGCCGATCTCGCCGTCCTGACCGCCGACGGCTGGCGGATCTGGCCAGGGCTATCGCAGTTACGTAAAGTGAGGCTTGCCACCAGCGCCCCTCTCTTTGTGTTACCCCGATAGCCCTGCGAACCAGCCCCCTGCCTGTCACCTGGCGATGCGACTGTGGTAGATTACGAGCCTGCGACCATCGTATCAATTTGCCTGCCCTGCGCCCCCGGAGCGTGCTCGCCTATCGCGCAGGGCCCTGGCAGCCGCCGAGTGGAGGGGCTCACACCCTATGAGCGACAGCACCTCAAAACGCATCCCCAGCGGTGAGAAATTCCGCAACGAGCACGGCATGGCCGTGATCAAGGATGGCATCAAACAGGGCAAGCAGGACGAGGAGCGTCCCGAGCCGGGACGCAAGCCGCAGTGGCTGCGCGCTCAGATCCCCGGTGGTGAGCGCTTCGAGGCGGTCAAGAAGAACGTCAGCACCCATCGCCTAAGCACCGTCTGCGCCGAGTCCCACTGCCCCAACATGGGTGAGTGCTGGAGCAACGGTACCGCCACCATCATGCTGATGGGCTCGGTGTGCACCCGCGCCTGTCGCTTCTGTGCCGTGGATACCGGCAATCCCAAGGGCTGGCTGGATAGCGAGGAGCCGGCCAATACCGCCAAGTCGGTGGAGTTGATGGGGCTGCGCTACGTGGTGCTGACCTCGGTGGACCGCGACGACCTCGACGACGGCGGTGCCGCCCACTATGCGGCCTGCATCCGCGCCATCAAGACGCACACCCCCGAGGTGGTGGTGGAGGCGCTGACCCCAGACTTCGACGGTGTGCACTCGGCCATCGAGCAGGTGGTCGACTCAGGCCTCGAGGTGTTCGCCCAGAACGTCGAAACCGTGGAGCGGTTGACCCAGCGGGTGCGCGACCCCCGCGCCGGCTATCACAAGACCCTGGACGTCCTGGCCCATGCCAAACGCCACAAGCCCCAGGTGCTGACCAAGACCAGCCTGATGCTGGGCCTAGGTGAAACCGAGGCGGAGATACTGGCCACCTTCGATGACCTGCGCGAGATCGGCGTGGACATCGTCACCCTCGGCCAGTACCTGCGCCCCACCCGCAACCATCTGCCGGTGGAGCGCTGGGTGACGCCCGCTGAATTCGAGCGGTATCGCCAGATCGGCCTGGAGAAGGGCTTCATGGAAGTCGCCTCGGGGCCGCTGGTGCGCTCCAGCTACCGCGCCGACCGGGTGTTCGAGAAGAACAACCTGGGCCTGGCCGCCCCCGCCGAGGTGCCCGGCCAGACGCCCGAAGACCCCAACCGGATCGACGCCATCAACGTGGGATAACAGGTACGAGGAACGAGGGGCTAGGAACGAGGGTTTCCTCGCTTACTCGTGTCCTCGGCCCTGACTATCTTCCTTCGCAGTTCCCGGGCCAGGCACTGGGCCAGGCGCTCGCCCATGGCCTCGACCGGGGGACAGTCGGCAACATGATCCGCCAGTCGCGTCATCGCCATGCCCGCATAGCCGCAGGGGTTGATGCGCTGGAAGGGGGACAGGTCACCGTCGACGTTGAGGGCCACCCCATGGAAGCTGCCGCCGCGGCGGATGCGCAGCCCCAGCGAGGCGATCTTGGCCTCGCCGACGTAGACGCCCGGTGCGTCGGGACGCGCCCGCGCCTCGACGCCCAGCTCGGCGAGCAGCGCGATCACCGCGTTCTCGAGCCCAGTCACCAGATCACGCACGCCCAGGCGCGAGCGGCGCACATCGATGAGCGGATAGAGCACCACCTGACCGGGACCATGATAGGTCACCTGGCCGCCGCGGTCGGTCTGCACCACCGGGATGTCGCCTGGCATCAGCAGGTGCTCGGGTTTGCCGGCCTGCCCCTGGGTAAATACCGGGTCATGCTCCACCAGCCAGAACTGATCCGGCGTTTCGGCGTCGCGCGAATCGGTGAGGTCACGCATCGCCTGCCACACCGGCGCATAGGGGCGACGGCCCAGGCGATGGAGCTCGATGGGCGGCAACGGCTGGGGCTGAGAAACCGGCTGAGCGGCGCTTGCCCCCATCACACCACCATATGCACGCGGCCGGTGGCCTTGAGCTCGTCGAACAGCGCCTTGAGCTGCGCCTCGCCGGTGGCGCGCAGCGTCAGGCGCACCGACAGGAAGCGGGCGTTCCGGCTTGCCACCACCTGCAGACTCGCGGCATCGAAGCCGGGATCGTGGCGGTTCACCACCTGGCAGACGACGGCGGTGAAATCCTCGGCCGCGTCGCCCACCACCTTGATCGGGTAGTCGCAGGGGAAGGTGATCTTGGGCGGCTTGCCACCGGCCGGCCGGCTCGGCTGGCGCAGGTCGCGCAGGGACTTGTCGGTCATGGGGATTCCAGCGGGTCGTGGATATCCGAGCATTTTACCAAACTTGCGCAAAGAGACTACCGAGGAGCAAGGGCATTCCTCGCCCCTCGCTCCTTATGACTGACCGAAGGTCTACCCAAACCAGCGACCGACCAGGTTGCTGAAGAAGCGCCGCACCTCGTCGAACAGGCGCTTGAACATGCCGCCCTCCTCGATCGCTTCCAGCGCCACCAGCGGCTGCTCGCCGACCACCTCGTCGCCGAGCAGCACTTCCAGGGTGCCCAGCCGCTCACCCGAGGCGATCGGCGCCGCGATATCGCCGCGGATGTCGAGCCGAGCGCTGAGCTCCTGGTTGCGGGCCCGCGGCACGGTCATGTGGACGTCTTCATCCACGCCGAGGCGCAGGTCGTTCTTCTCCCCGCCCCACACCCTCGGGGTGCTCAGCACGGAGCCCTGGTCGTAGAGCTTGAGCGTCTCGTAGTAGCGGAACCCGTAGCTGAGCAGCTTCTGGGTCTCCTGGGCCCTGGCCTCTTCGGAGCTGGTGCCCATCACCACCGAGATCAGACGCATGTCGTCACGCTTGGCCGAAGCGACCAGGCCATAGCCCGCCTCGGTGGTCCAGCCGGTCTTCAGACCATCAACGGTGGGGTCGCGCCACAGCAGGCGGTTGCGATTGGGCTGGCGGATGTCGCTGTAGGTGAAGTACTTCTCGGCATAGACGGCGTAATGCTCGGGATAGTCGTTGATGATGTAGCGCGACAGCAGGGCCATGTCGCGGGCCGAGGAGTACTGCTCGGGATGCGGCAGTCCGGTGGCATTGGTGAAGTTGGTGTTGTGCAGCCCAAGACGAGTGGCGTGCTGGTTCATCAGGTCGGCGAAGGGCGCCTCGCCGCCGGCCAGGTGCTCGGCCACCGCCACGCTGGCGTCGTTGCCCGAGGAGATGATGATGCCGTAGAGCAGGTCGCGGATCGACACTTCGGTATCGACCTCGATGAACATCTTGGAGCCGCCGGTCCGCCAGGCGTTCTCGCTGACCCGCACCATGTCATCCATGCTGATATTGCCCCGGTCGAGCTCGCGCTCCACCAGGTAGGCGGTCATCAGCTTGGTCAGACTGGCCGGCGGCAGGCGTTCATCGGCGTTGTGCTCGACCAGCACACGGCCACTGTCGGCATCCATGAGAAACCAGGATTTGGCGGCGATCTGCGGCGGCGCCGGGATCATGGTCTGCGGCGTGGGTACGCCCTGGGCCAGAGCCTGTGGAACCGCCAGCACCAGGCTCAACAGCATCACCGGCAGCAGCCGTGGGCGAAGATAACGGAACAGCACTCTCATGGGCATGGGTCTCACTGAAAACATCGAAAGGGTCAGGGGGATAGAGGGGCCGATCATTCGGCACCGTTGACGATAAAGGCCTGGCCGAAGCCCGCACGGCGCAGTTCATCGCGCAGCGGTTCGACCTGACCGGCATGGGCCAGGGGCCCAATCTGCACCCGATGCATGCCGGTGGCACTGGCCACCCGCACCGGATGGGACAGCTCGCTCTCGAGCCGCGCCTTGAGCGCCCGGGCGCTATCGGCCGAGCCCAGCGCGGCGATCTGCACGTATATGGGCGAGCCCTCCGCCGGGCGCTCCTGGACCGAAGCGCTCGCCGCGCTGCCGTTGGCGGACGCCGAAGGCCCCCCCGCCGTTGGTGCCGCGGCCAGCTCACGGGCCGAGGCCTCGGCGGCATCGGCGACGGTCTCAGCGCTGCGGGCGCCGCTTGCACGGCGCCCGCCGTCCTCGCCGTGCTCGGCCAGCCAGCGCTCGGCGTCGATCGCCTCCACCTTGACCCGCCCGGTACCGCGATCGAGGATATCCAGGCGCGCCGCGGCGGCGTAGGAGAGATCGATCTCACGGTCGTTGTGGAAGGGCCCCCGGTCGTTGACCCGCACGATCACCGAGCGGCCATTATCGAGGCTGGTCACCCGGGCATAGGTGGGCAGCGGCAGGGATCGATGGGCGGCGGTCATCTTGTACATGTCGTAGATCTCGCCGTTGGAGGTGGCGTAGCCGTGAAACTTCTCGCCGTACCAGGAGGCGGTACCCCTGCGCGCATAGCCTCGGGCATCCGGCAGCACCCGATAGGTCTTGCCCCATACCTCGTAGGTGGGCCGGTTGCCGCCGCGCGAGAGCGCCTCTACCCGGGGCACGGCATCGGGCACCCGGCTGACGTCGGGGGGATCCTCCGGGTAGGCGTCCCCGGACATGGCGTAGCGCTGCCCGCTGGGCGCCGCCGCCGGCGCCTTGGCGGTGTCGCGCCGGGTGTCCGTTGGCGAGCTACCGCCGCCGGCACAGCCGGCCAGCAGCGCTGCCACCATCAGGCCCGGCGCCCAGCCCTTCATGCGTCGTCTCCCGAAACGGCATCCGCCTCGAGGGGATGGTGGGCGAGCTCCCGCGTCGCCGCGATGGCCTCTGCCAGCTCGGTCACCGCCATCGCATAGAGATGGCTGTGGTTGTAGCGGGTGATGACATAGAAGTTGTGGTGCCCGACACGGTAGCGCCAGCTCTCCCCGGCGTAATCCAGCGCCAGGGGAATCACCGCGGCATCGGCGTCGAGTGCCTCCCGGGGATGGATTCCGGCGGCCGCCAGTTTCTCCACCGCCGCATAGGGCGACGACGTGCGGTTGAAGTCGATCTCATCGGGAGGGGCATCGGGGCCTTGCGCCTCGGCGTAGATCGGCGCCCCCGCCCGCCAGCCATGCTCGGCAAAGTAGTTGCCGACGCTGCCGATGGCATCCACCGGATTGGTCCATAGGTCGCGCAGGCCGTCGCCGTCGAAATCCACCGCATAGGCGCGATAACTGGTGGGAATGAACTGCGGATAGCCCATGGCGCCGGCATAGGAGCCCTTGAGCGTGCCGGGGTCGACCTCCTGCTCACGGGTGATCTCCAGGAAAGCCGCCAGCTCACCGCGGAAGAAGTCGCCGCGCACCGGATGGTGAAAGGCCAGGGTCGACAGCGAGTCGAGGACCCGGTGGCGCCCGGTGAAGCGGCCATAGCTGGTCTCGACCCCGATGATGGCGGCGATCATCTCCGGCGGTACGCCGTACTCGGCCTCGGCGCGGGCGAAGGCCTCGCGGTGGGTCTCGATGAAGGCCACGCCGCGCTCGACCCGCTCCGGCTGCAGGAATATCTCGCGGTATTCGTCCCAGCGCAGGCGGCGCTCTGCGGCACCCTCCATGGCATCGAGCACACTTTGCGCAAAGACCGCGTCGCGCATGGCGCTTTCCAGCCAGTCGCGGGCGATGCCGCGTTCGGCCAGCTCGTCGACCAGCTGCCGCGCCCCCTCATGGTCGGCGGGGTCGAAGTCGGCGGCACTGGCCAGCGCCGGCAAACACCACAGGGCCATCACGGCGGCACCCGTCAGGGCGCCCCTCTTCCACTTGCTGGCTGGCGTCATCCGCATGCCACTCCCTGACGTTACCCTCATCGAATTTGCTACCCCTGATCACCTAGCGCGGCAGCAGCCGACGATGACCATGAATCGACATGAGAATACCGAAACCCGCCAGCAAGGTCACGCTGGAGGTGCCCCCGTAGCTCACCAGCGGCAGGGGCACCCCGACCACCGGCAGGATGCCGCTGACCATGCCCACGTTGACGAACACATAGATGAAGAAGGTCAGGATGATGCTGCCGCCCAGCAGCCGGCCGAAGGAGTCGTGGGCGGCGGCCGCCAACCACAGGCCACGGATGACGATCAGCAGGAACAGCGTCAGCACCACCAGCATCCCCACCAGGCCAAACTCCTCCCCCAACACCGCGACGATGAAGTCGGTATGGCGCTCGGGCAGGAACTCCAGCTGCGACTGGGTCCCCTGCAGCCAGCCCTTGCCCCAGAGCCCGCCGCTGCCGATGGCGGTGGTCGACTGGATGATGTTCCAACCCGCCCCCAGGGGGTCGCTCTCGGGATTGAGGAAGGTCAGCACCCGCTGACGCTGATAGTTGTGCAGGTTCATCCACACCAGCGGCAGCGCCGCCGCCGCCAGCACGGCGAGAAAGGCGATGAAGCGCCAGGAGAGTCCCGCCAGCAGCACCACGAACACCGCCGCCGAGGCGACCAGTAGCGAAGTCCCGAGGTCCGGCTGGCGAGCGATCAGCAGCACCGGAACGCCGATCAGCGCCCCACATACCGCCAGGTCCCGCCAGCGTGGGGGAAGTTCCCGACGACTCAAATAGGCCGCCACCATCAACGGCATGGCCAGTTTCATCAGCTCCGAGGGCTGGAAGCGCAGCACGCCTGGAATGCTTAGCCAGCGCTTGGCGCCCATGCCCACGTCACCCACCAGCTCCACCGCCACCAGCATCAGCAGTCCGCCACCATAGACCAGCGGGGCCCAGCGCAGCAGCGTCGAAGGGGTAATCTGAGCGATCGCCAGCATCACCACCACGGCCACCAGGAAGCGTGACCCTTGGGCGATGACCGCCTCGATACGCTGCCCGCTGGCGCTGTAGAGCACCGCCAGCCCCGCCACCATCAGCACCAGCAGCATGAGCAGCAGCCAAGGGTCTAGGTGGCTGCGCTCCCAGACACTCTTGCGCCGCGACATGCCGCTCTCGGGTGGGCGCACCGGATAGCCGCGCAGGCCTCTTGCCAGATCCATCCATGCCATGGGTCAGTTACCTGCCACGCTGCCGGTGTCGTTGTCCATGGCCTCGCGCAGCTCCTCGACGTCTGGTGCCTCATCGTCAAGCAGCCAGCGATCGGTCATGGCACGGGCCAGGTGGGCGGCATGAGTGCTGCCGCCACCGGCGTTCTCGACGATCACCGACACGGCGATCTGCGGGTCCTCGAGGGGGGCGAAGGCCATGAACAGCGCATGGTCGCGCAGGCGCTCGGCGAGCTCGTCGGCGTTGTAGCGCTGATCCTGCCCCAGCGAGAAGACCTGGGCCGTGCCCGACTTGCCGGCCATGCGATATTCGAGGCCCGCGCCGGTTCGCCGAGCGGTGCCCTCGTGCCCGCTGAGCACCTTCTCCATGCCGGAGAAGACCCGGTCCCACCAGCCGTCATGTTCCACCACGATATCACGCTGGGTATCCGGCAGCGTCCCCTCGACCGGCTCATCGCCGATCCGGCTGGCCAGGCGAGGTTTGACCCACTCGCCACGGTTGGCCAGCACCGCGGTGGCGGTGGCCAGCTGCAGCGGGGTGACCTGCCAGTAGCCCTGGCCGATACCCACCGAGAGCGTCTCTCCCGGGTACCAGGGCTGGCCGAAGCGCCCGCGCTTCCACTCCCGCGACGGCATCAGCGCCGCGCTTTCGCCGAAGACGTCGTGGGCCACGCGCTGGCCGAAACCGAAGGCGCTCATGCTGCTGTGCACCCGATCGATGCCCAGCTCGTGAGCCAGGGAGTAGTAGTAGGTGTTATTTGACACCGCAATGGAGCGTTCCATGTCCACCCGACCATGCCCCCAGCGCAGCCAGTTGCGGTAGCGCCGAGAGTCGTTGGGCAGCTGATAGTAACCGGGATCATTGATGGCACGGTCCGGGGTGATGACGCCCTCGACAAGCCCCGCCATGGCCAAAAACGGCTTGATCGTCGAGCCTGGCGGATACTGGCCGCGGATCGCCCGGTTGAACAGCGGCAGGTCGATATCGTTCTGCAGCGCACGATAGGAGGCCACGTCGATGCCGGTGACGAACTGGTTGCTGTCGAAGCCCGGTGCGGAGACCATCGCCAGTATCTCGCCGGTCTTGGGGGCAATCGCCACGATGGAGCCGCGGCGGCCATCGAGCAGCTCATAGGCCAGGGTCTGCAGCTCCTTGTCCAGGGTCAGGGTCAGGTCCTGGCCCGGCACCGGATCGGTGCGACCCAGCTCGCGCAGCACCCGCCCCCGGGCGTTGGTCTCGACCTTGCGCAGCCCGGCCTGGCCGTGCAGGACATCCTCGTAGAAGCGTTCGACGCCGGTCTTGCCGATGAAGTGGGTGCCGGCATAGCGGCCGGTGTCCAGGCGCTGCAGCTCCTCGGCATTGATTCGCCCCACATAGCCCAGGGCGTGGGCCATGATCTCGGCGTCGGGGTAATAGCGCAGCAGCTGGGCCTCTACCTCGACCCCGGGCAGGCGATGCCGATTGACCGCCAGCCGAGCGATCTGCGTCTCGTCGAGGTCGCTCATCAGCAGCGCCGGCTGGAAGGGCCGCTGGCGCTGACGGGAACGCACGTGAAACGCCTCGCGCTCCTCGTCGGAGATCTCCAGCAGCTCCACCAGCAGGGCCAGGGTCGCATCCAGGTCGACCACCCGCTCGCGGATCAGGGTAAGGTTGTAGGTAGGCCGATTCTCGGCCAGCAATACGCCGTTGCGGTCGTGTATCAGCCCGCGGGTCGGCGGCAGCGGCTCGACCCGCACGCGGTTCTTCTCCGAGCGGGTACTGTAGACCTCATGCTGGACGACCTGCAGATAGACCAGCCGCCCCATCAACAGGCCGGTCAGGGTCACCACCAGCACCACCGCCAGCAGCGAGCGCATCCGGAAGATACGCAGCTCCTGCTGGGGGTTCTTGAGGGTGTCACGGCGATCGCGCATGCCGGCAAGAGCCTCGAAAAAGGGACACGAACAGGCGTCGGTCAGCGGTGATAGGGATGGCCCACCAGCAGGGTCCAGGCGCGATAGAGCTGCTCGGCCAGCATCACCCTGACCAGCGGATGCGGCAGCGTCAGCGGCGACAGCGACCAGCGCTGGTCGGCACCCGCGGAAAGCGCCGGGGCCAGCCCGTCCGGACCGCCCACCAGCAGCGCCACATCGCGCCCCGCGAGCCGCCAATCCTCGGCCTGCCGGGCCAACTGCTCGGTGCTCCAAGGCTTGCCGTGGACTTCCAGGGCCACGGTAATCTCGTCACCGCGCAGACGCTCACGAATGCGCTGCGCCTCGAGCGAGACGGCGCGCGCCACGTCGGCGTTCTTACCCCGCTGCCCGGGAGCGATCTCCTCGATCTCCAGGGCAAAGTCCCGGGGCAGCCGCTTGCGGTACTCCTCGACGCCTTCGTTCACCCAGGCGGGCATTCGCGTTCCCACCGCCAGCAGGCGAACCCTCATGCCCCGCCGCGCTCCTGTCCCATCTCGCCATCGCTGGGCAGGTCGGCCCACAGCCGCTCAAGGTCGTAGAGCTGGCGCGTCTCGGGCAGCATGATGTGTACCACCAGATCTCCCAGATCCACCAGCACCCAATCGGCGCCGGCCTCCCCCTCGACGCCAAGCGGCTGCAGCCCCTCGGCTTTCGCTACTTCGACAACATTGTTGGCCAGCGCCGCCACATGGCGGGTGGAGGTGCCGCTGGCCACGACCATCAGGTCGGTGACACTGGTCAGGCGCGACACGTCCAGCATCGCCACGTCCTTGGCCTTGAGCTGCTCCAGCGCGTCCACCACCAGAGTCCTGAGCGAATCGATGTGCATAGTCCCTCGTCAACGGGAAGTCATGGTCGGCAACCATTGTAACGCCTTGCGCCACGGCTGGCAGCGTTCAACGCTGTCGATAGAGGCCATCTCGCCGGATTCTCGCCTCCACCGCCTCGGGCAGCAGGTAGCGAACGCTGGCGCCACTCGCCAGTCGCCGCCGCACGGCGGTGGCGGAGATCGCCATCCGCGTCGGTAGCCGCAGCCGAAGCAGCCCGCCCGCCGGGCGCTGCATCAGGGACTCTACGCTATCGACCTCGCGCCCCTGAATCAGTTCGGCCAGGGCCGCGGATAGCGGGGCCTCGTGGTCGGGGCGGTCGATCACCACCAGATGGGCCAGCTCGAAGAGTCGCTGCGGGGAGCGCCAGTCGGCCAGGCGCAGGAAGGCATCATGGCCCAGCGCCATCACCAGACGCGCCTCCCGGCCATAGTCCCGGCGCAGGGCGGCCAGGGTATCGGCACTGTAGGAGGGGCCGTCGCGGCGGAGCTCACGAGGGTCGGCGACAAGCCCTGGCGTATCGCCGATGCCCGCCTCGAGCAGCGCCAGGCGCGTCTCGGGGGGAACCCAGGGCTCGCCGCGCAGCGGCGGCATGGCGGCCGGTATCATGTGCACCCGGTCCAGCGCCAGCGCCTCATGCAGCTCCACGGCGCTGCGCAGGTGCCCCAGGTGCACCGGGTCGAAGGTGCCGCCGAGCATGGCGATGCGCGCCACCGCGGCATGGCGCGGCGCGCCACCGACGGGCAGCGTGGGCGTCGCGCCTTCGCTCACCGGCGGACCTGGCCGTCGCCGTAGACCACGTACTTGCGGGTGGTGAGCCCCTCTAGGCCCACCGGCCCCCTGGCGTGGAGCTTGTCGGTGGAGATGCCGATCTCGGCGCCCAGGCCGTACTCGAAGCCGTCGGCGAAGCGGGTCGAGGCGTTGACCATCACCGAGCTGGAGTCGACCTCCGCCATGAAGCGCCGGGCCAGACCGTAGTGCTCGGTGACGATGGCATCGGTATGGTGCGAGCCGTAGCGCTCGATATGCTCGATCGCCGCCTCGATGCCGTCCACCACGCGAATCGCCAGCACCGGGGCCAGGTATTCGGTGGCCCAGTCCTCCTCGCTGGCCACGGCGGCCTGGGGCAGAATCACGCGGGTGCGCTCGCAGCCGCGCAGCTCGACGCCGTGGGCGGCATAGGCCTCGGCCAGGCGCGGCAGCAGCGTCTCCGCCACCGGGGCATCGATCAGCAGCGTTTCCATGGTGTTGCAGGTGCCATAGCGCTGGGTCTTGGCGTTCACGGCGATCATCAACGCCTTGTCCGGGTCGGCGCTGGCATCGATGTAGACATGGCAGACCCCGTCCAGGTGCTTGATCACCGGCACCCGCGCCTCGCGGCTGATGCGCTCGATCAGCGACTTGCCACCGCGGGGAATGATCACGTCGACGAACTCGGGCATGGCGATCAGCCGCCCCACGGCGGCGCGGTCGGTGGTCGCCACCACCTGCACCGCCGCCTCGGGCAGGCCGGCATCGCGCAGGCCGGCATCGATGCAGGCGGCAATGGCGGCGTTGGAGGCGCGCGCCTCCGAGCCGCCGCGCAGGATGGCGGCGTTGCCTGACTTGAGGCACAGGCTCGCCGCCTCCAGGGTAACGTTGGGGCGCGACTCGTAGATGATGCCGATCACTCCCAGCGGCACGCGCATCTGACCCACCTGGATGCCGCTGGGCCGCGCGCGCAGGCCGTCGATCTCGCCCACCGGATCCGGCAGCGTCGCCACCTGCTTGAGGCCCTCGATCATGGCGTCGAGGCGGCCCTCGTCGAGGGCCAGGCGATCGAGCAGCGCCGCGTCGAGGCCGCCTTCACGCCCCCGCTCCAGGTCGCGGGCATTGGCCGCCAGCACCTCCTGTCGCGCCTCATCGAGCCTTGCCGCCATGGCCAGCAAGGCCGCGTTCTTGTCGGCGGTGGCAGCACGCCGCATACGACTGGCGGCCTGGCGGGCGGCCTGACCGAGACGCGTCATGTAGGCCTCGACATCGCCGACAGCCTGATTTTCGGCGGAATCTTGAGTGTGAGTGAGGTGAGCAGACATGCGGTAATAATCTCCTTGGCCGCGGCGCCATAACGGCGCGGCGGGCATTATACTGGCGCGACTCCGAGTTGATCTCCATAGTAAGGCACCATGCAAAGCAAGTACAAAGTCGGGCGGATGCGCCTGAACCTGCTGGCGGCGGCACTGCTGCTGGCCATTCTGGCCTACCGTTCGGAGCTCGCCTCCAGCGCCCTGCTGCTGTGGCTGGCGGTGGCCTGGCTGACGGTGACGGCGGCACTGCTGGAATTCAGCCACCGCCGTCCGGCGTCGCTCCCGTGGCAGTTGCTCCCCAGCCTGCTGCTGGCCAGCCTGCTGTGGACGGATCCCCATCGCCATGCGCTGTGGATCTGGGTCTGGCCGGCACTCCTGATGCTTCCGCAGCCCGGTTGGATGCTGGGGCTCAGCGTGGCGCTGGCGGGGCTGACCTGGTGGTCGCTGTACGATCTCTGGGGCTTCGAGCAGGCGCTGCTCTCGGGGCTGGTGCTGCTGACGCTGATGCTGCTGGGGATGGCCCACAACCGCGAGTTCCAGCCGCTGCGGCTGGCCGCCCGCCAGCGGGCCAGGCTGATTCCCGGACTGGCGCTATGGTCGGCCCAGCAGCTCAGCGCTGACCTGCAGCGGGAGCGCGCCCGCTGCCAACGCGAGGGGGTCCATGGCGAGCTGCTGTTGCTCAGGACACCGCGCCATCTGCTGTGGTCTTCGGCCCAGGAGCTCTGCCGCCAGACACACGACTTCGAGAACTGCTATCGCCTCGACCATCACACCCTGGCAGCCCTGCTGCTGAGCCGGGACCGCGAGCAGGCTGCCGGGCGCCGTCAGGCGCTGCTGGAACGGTTGCGAGCACCGGCCAAGGCTCGCTTCGTCAGCCTCAATGCCGTCGGCCGCCTCGACGAGCAGCTGCACCGCCTCGAGCACCAGTCCCGCTCGCTGGATATCGAGCCTCCCAACGATACAGAGATCGGCCATGGCGGAGGATAATCAGTGGTCGGCCAGGCGCTTCGCCGCCGCCTACGCCGCCGGCGCCCTGCTGGTGGCCGGCTACGCCTTCTGGCACTACCTGATGGGCGACTACCAGCGCATCCTGGTGCCCGCCGTGTTGGCACTGCTGATGCTGTTCGCGTCCCTGCTGCGCCTGGCACTACCCGGCCGGACCAGGCTCTCGGCCTACCTGGTCTTGATTGCCGGCTACCTGATGCTCGGCCTGGAGCTGCCGAACATCGGGGACGCCGGAGCGCTGTGGATCGGCCTGGCACCGCTGCTGACCCTGCTGCTGCTGCCGCTGGCCTCGGCCATGCTGCTCAACGTGGTGATGGTGCCGATCTGGCTGGTGCTGCTGGGCGAGGGTCAGCTCGATACCGAATTGGCGCTGGGGTTTCTGGCCCTGATGGTGGTCGCCACCCTGATTCCCTGGGAGCAGCACCGCCAGCAGGCGCTGTTCGAAGCGACCGACCCGCGCGACCCCCACTGCAGCGCCCTCACCCAGGATGCCCTGCGTGAGCTGCTGGCCAGCGAGTTCCAGCGTACCGAGCTGCTCCATCAGCCGCTCGCCGCGCTGGTCATTCATCTGCCGCAGCTGGAAATGGCCGGCGAGCAGTTCGGCCCGCGGTCACGCCAGACGCTGATCGATGCCCTGTGTCGAGAAGCCAACCGCTGCTCCCGCCGCCACGACTTCCTCGGCCGTCAGGGCCCGGCCAGCTTCTGGCTGGTGCTGCCGGACACCAGCGAGAGCGGGGCGCAGCTGGTGCAGCAGCGCATCAAGCAGGCCGTGGAGCAGACGGTCCTGGTGGACACCGGGCCGCTGCAGGCGCCCATGACGCTGTGCCAGCGGCTGCCCGGCGAGACCTGGCCGCGCTTCGAGCAGCGCCTGCTGGCCGCGACCCGACGCCTCGCCGACGCCTGACATTTCCCTCGTCAGCCCAAGGAGCCGACGCTTGAGCCTGACCGACACCCTCTACCAGCTCACCCCCTCCCCCGGCGTGCTGCTGCTGATCATCGGCATCATCGCGCTGCTCGAGTCGCTGGCCGTGGTCGGCCTGCTGATTCCGGGCGTGGTGCTGATCACCGCGGCGGCCTCCCTGGCCGGCCACCAGGACCTGGCCATTCCCGCCGTGCTGCTGGCCGCCTTTGCGGGCGCGGTGATCGGTGATGGCCTGAGCTTCGCGCTGGGCTACACCCAGCGCGAGCGGGTGCCGCAGCTATGGCCGTTCCGGCAACACCCAGAGTGGCTGGCCCGAGGCGCCCGCTTCTTCCAGCGCTACGGCAGCCTATCGGTGTTCTTCGGTCGCTTCGTCGGTCCGGTGCGACCGGTGATCCCGCTGATCGCCGGCATGCTGCAGATGTCGCCGCGGGCCTTCACCTGGGCCAACGTCGCCTCGGCGCTACTGTGGGCGCCGGCCTATGTGCTGCCGGGCTATCTGCTGGGCCAGACCTGGCAGCAGTTGCTCGACCTGCCCCCCGGCCTCGAAGTCTGGCTGATCGGCCTGGGACTGCTGGTGATCGCCCTGGCGCTGGCCTTCTCCTGGCTGCGCTACCAGGTGACCCGCGCCGGCGCCACCTACCGCGGCCTGGCCCGGCTGGCCGGCCGCCATCCCGCCACCCGGCGCCTGTGGCTGGCGATGAGCCGAGGCGAGCGTAGCGAGGTGCCGCTGGCCTCCTGGCTGCTGCTGATCGTGGCGCTGGCGACGCTGTCCGGCTTGACGATCGCGGTGATTCGCCAGGATGGACCCTTCGCGATGGACCTGGTGGTCACCGGCCTGTTCGCCGAGCTGTCGGCCGGCTGGCTCGAGGCCATCGCCCAGGCGCTGGCACGAATCGGCGATACCTACGGCATTCTGGCGCTGATCCTGCCCTGGGCGCTGTGGCTGCTGGCCAGGCGTCGCCTGGACGCCCTCCTGCATCTCGGCGCGGGGCTGGGGGGCATCGCCCTGCTCAACACGCTGGGCAAGGCGCTGATCGGCCGCCCGCGCCCCGACACCCCGGACTACCTGACCGGCTCGCTGGCCTACCCCAGTGCCCACGCCTCCACGGCCGTGGTGCTCTACGGGCTGGCCGCCGCCTTTATCGCCCAGGAGCTCCCCCACCGTCAGCGCTTCTGGGCCTACTGGGCGGCCATCGCGGCGGCACTGCCCATGGCCCTGTCGCGCCTGGTGCTCGGCGTGCACTGGTTCAGCGATCTGATCGGCGGTGCGCTGCTCGGCCTGGTGGTCTGCGCCCTGGTGCGCCTGGCCTGGCTGCGCCGGGCGCGACCCAACCTGGCCCCCTGCCCCTGGGCGCCGCTGGCCGCCGCCTCGCTGGTGCTGGTCGCCGCCCGGGTGGCCTGGCTACCGCCTGTATAGGCACGAGGTACGAGGTACGAGGTACGAGGTACGAGGTACGAGGTACGAGGTACGAGGTACGAAGCCCTTGCGCCTTGTCTCTCCCGGGGGTTCCTCGCCCCTCGCCCCTCGCCCCCTCGCTCCTAGGCCCTACCCTTCCCCCCAGCGCGGCATCAGGCGGTGCTCGATGCCCAGCTGGTTGAGGATGCGCGCCACGATAAAGTCGACCAGATCCTCGACGCGACGGGGCCGGTGGTAGAAGCCCGGCGCGGCGGGCAGGATCACCGCGCCCAGCCGGCTCAGCGCCAGCATGTGCTCCAGGTGGATTGCCGAAAGCGGCGTCTCACGGGGCACCAGGATCAGCCGGCGGCGCTCCTTGAGCGCCACGTCGGCGGCCCGCTCGATCAGGTTGTTGCTGGCCCCGGTCGCCACCGCCGAGAGGGTACCGGTGGAGCAGGGGCAGATGACCATCGCCGAGGGCGCCCCGGAGCCGGAGGCCACCGGGGCCATCCAGTCCTCGCGCCCGAAGCAGCGGATCTGCCCCGGGGCGGCACCGCTGCGCTCGGCGAGCGCCTCGGCCAGGCGCTCGGGGCGCGCCGGCAGCGCGGCGTCGGTTTCGGTGGCCATCACCAGATGCGCGGCCTTGGAGATCATCACCCACACCTCATGGTCGGCCACCACCAGCGCCTTGATAAGGCGCAGGCCGTACTGGGCGCCCGAGGCACCGGTCAGCGCCACGGTGACCGGCTCGCGCCAGGCGGCAGGGGCTTGGTGCCGGCGATCAGCCATGGGCCACCTCCAGGGCGGCAATCAGCTTCTCATGGATGCCACCGAAGCTGCCGTTGGACATCACCACAATGCGATCGCCGGGCCGCGCCTCGGCGACCAGCGCCGCCACCAGGGCCTCCAGGTCCTCGATGAGCCGCGCCGGCACCGGACTCGCCTCGACCACCTGGGCAAGCGACCAGTCAAGCTCCGACGGCTGATACCAGAAGGCCGCATCGGCGGCGGCGACGCTCTCGGCCAGACGCGCGCTCAGGGTACCCAGACGCATGGTATTGGAGCGCGGCTCGATGACCGCCAGCAGCCGGCCCCGGGCGGTGGCCGCCCGCAGTCCCGAGAGGATCGCGGCGATCGCCGTGGGGTGATGGGCGAAGTCGTCGATCACCTGGATGCCGTTGATCTCACCGCGAACCTCCTGACGCCGGCGGGGGGTCTCGAAGCGTGCCAGGGCCGCACAGCCCCGCGCCAGGTCGACGCCGCAGAGATCCGCCGCCGCCAGCGCCGCCAGGGCGTTGCGCGCGTTGTAGCTGCCGGTCAGCGGCCAGTCGACCACGGCGTCCTCGTCGATGCGTTCATCGCCCTGCCCCTGCTGGTGAATCACCCGGAAGCGACTGGCGTCCTCGCGCTCCAGTTCGAACCGCCAGGGACTGGTCGGCTCGCTGCCGAAGCGCACCACCGGCGTCCAGCAGCCCTGGTCGAGCACCCGCGCCAGCGCCGGCTCGCCATCGGCCACCAGCAGCCTCCCCTTGCCCGGCACGGTGCGCACCAGGTGGTGGAACTGCCGCTCGATGGCGGCAAGGTCGGGGAAGATATCGGCATGGTCGAACTCGAGATTGCCGAGCACGGCGATCTCGGGGCGGTAGTGAACGAACTTGGAGCGCTTGTCGAAGAAGGCGGTGTCGTACTCGTCGGCCTCCACCACGAAGGGGGCCCCCTCGGCGCCGAGCCGCGCCGAGACACCGAAGTTGCGCGGCACCCCGCCGATCAGGAAACCCGGCGAGAGCCCGGCGGATTCGAGCAGCCAGGCGATAAGGCTCGCCGTGGTGGTCTTGCCGTGGGTGCCGGCGACGGCGATCACCCGCCGCCCGGGCAGCACCTGCTCGGCCAGCCACTGGGGGCCGGAGACATAGGCGAGCCCCTGGTCGAGCACCGCCTCTACCTCGGGGTTGCCGCGGGAGAGCGCATTGCCGATCACCACCAGGTCCGGGCGCGGGCTCAGGTTCTCGGCAGCATAGCCTTCGCACAGCGCGATGCCGGCCGCCTCGAGCTGGGTGCTCATGGGCGGGTAGACGCCCGCATCCGAGCCGCTGACCGTGAAGCCCCGCTCACGCGCCAGCAGCGCCAGGCTGCCCATGAAAGTGCCGCAGATACCGAGTATGTGAAGGTGCATGCCGTCCGACCTTGTCGCCAGGGAAGCTGGCGGGCCGTCGCCCGCCGTGGAAGGAAGCGGCAGACTAGCACGGCCGGGCAAGCCCCCTCCACTTGGGTGCAGGGTGCAGCGCTTTCGGCTAGACTATGGCGCCGTTTCACCGACCGTGAAAACCGCCCATTCCCCTGCACGCGACCCGGAGCAAGCAAGCCCCATGGCCCAGCATAACGCCTTCTATGCCCAGTCTGGCGGTGTCACCGCCGTGATCAATGCCAGCGCCTGCGGCGTGATCGAGGCCTGCCACCGACATTCCGACCGCATCGGCAAGGTCTATGCCGGACACAACGGCATCATCGGCGCCCTGACCGAGGATCTGATCGATGTCAGCCAGGAGTCCGAGGCGACCATCGCCGCCCTGCGCCACACCCCCGGCGGCGCCTTCGGCTCCTGTCGCTACAAGCTCAAGGACATCGAGACCCACCGTACCCAGTATGAGCGGTTGATCGAGGTGTTCCGCGCCCATGATATCCGCTACTTCTTCTATAACGGTGGCGGCGACAGCGCCGACACCTGCCTCAAGGTCTCGCAGCTCTCCGAGAAGCTGGGCTACCCGCTGACTGCCATTCACGTGCCCAAGACCGTCGACAATGACCTGCCGATCACCGACAACTCGCCGGGCTTTGGCAGCGTGGCCAAGTACATCGCCACCTCCACCCTGGAGGCGTCGCTGGACATCGCCTCCATGTGCGCCACCTCCACCAAGGTCTTCGTGCTGGAGGTGATGGGCCGCCACGCCGGCTGGATCGCCGCCGCCGGGGCACTCGCCGGCCAGGGCGAGGGCGAGCCGCCCCACCTGGTGATCTTCCCCGAGGTGGCCTTCAACCGCGAGGCGGTGATGGCCCGGGTCGAGGAAGCGGTCACGCAGTACGGCTACTGCGTCATCGTGGTATCGGAGGGCGCCCGCTACGAGGACGGCACCTTCCTGGCCGACTCCGGCAACACCGACGCCTTCGGCCACCGCCAGTTGGGCGGCGTGGCCCCGACGCTGGCCGGCATGGTCAAGCAGGACCTGGGCTACAAGTACCACTGGGCGGTGGCCGACTACCTGCAGCGCGCCGCCCGTCATCTGGCCTCCAAGACCGACGTCGACCAGGCCTACGCCGTGGGCGAGAAGGCGGTGGAGCTGGCGATCGCCGGCAAGAACGCCATGATGCCGGCGATCAAGCGCGTCAGCGACAGCCCCTATGAATGGACCATCGAGGCCGCTCCCCTGGCCGAGGTCGCCAACCGCGAGAAGTTCATGCCCCGCGAGTTCATTCGCGAGGACGGCTTCGGCATCACCGAGGCGTGCCGCCAGTACCTCTCGCCGCTGATCCAGGGCGAGGATTACCCGCCGTTCGAGAACGGACTCCCCAAGGTGGCCCGACTCGCCAAGCGGCGCGTCGAACGCAAGCTGCCAGAATTCAAGATTTAACGGGGCTATCTCAGCAACCAGGACAGCACCAGCAACAGCAGCAGGATCCCGGCCACGCCCTGCCAGAAGTTGGCCGGCTCCCGCAGCCGCCGCGCGCCGCCGGGCGGGTCCGCCTTCTGGCCGTCGTGATAGCGCAGCGCGTAGAGCAGCTCCGACATGCGCCGGAAGCGCAGCGAGCGCTGCGGGTCCAGGGCCCGACGCAGGGTGTCATCCAGCGACGGCGTCACCTCGGGGTTGAGGGTGCGCGCACTGCGGTAGCTCAGCTGCTCCAGATCGGTATGGCTGCGCAGCCGATTGGGCGTCAGGGCATAGGGCAGCTCCCCGGTCAGCAGCCAGTAGATGGTCGAGGCGAGCGAATACTGGTCGCTGCGTCGCCCCACGCTATCATCCAGCGCATACTCCGGCGCACTGTGCTCGCTGAGCCCCACCTGGCGCGCCAGCTCACGGGAGCGCCGATGGCCGTCCACGTCGCGCATATGGCAGGCGCTGAAATCGGTCAGCACCACTTGGCCGTGGGCGTCGATCAGCACGTTGTCGGGGTGGATGCGCTGGTGCAGCAGGTCCCGGTGGTGCAGCGCCTGCACCGCTTTGCCCAGCTGGACGGCGATATCCAGGCGTTGGGCCAGGTTTGCCTGGGGGTGCCGCCGCGCCCAGTCAGTGAGGGTCTCCCCCTCGACGTAGACCATCAGGTAGTAGAGGTAGCGACGCGGCCGCGAGGGCTCCATGACCCGCGCCACGAAGGGCGACTTGACCCGCTCCACCACCCACTGCTGAAGCAGGAAGTGCTCGAGATAGGCATTGCGGTTGGAGAGCTCGGGACTCGGCGCCTTCATCACCATTTCGCGCTCGGTACGGGTATCGCGAACGCGATAGACACGCGACTGGGCGGTGCGCGACAGCACCTCCTGGATCTCCAGCCCGTCGATGCGCTCCCCCGGCGAGAGCTCGGGGGGAATCGGCAGGTCACCGTAGATACGCCCGGGATGGTCATGCTCGGCCTCGGGCAGCTGGTCGATGCGCACCAGTTGGAAGCAGAACTGGTCCGCCCCGTAGCCGCGGGACTGGGCGCGCTCCCGCGCCGCCTGGGCAAGGCGCTCACAGGCCGCATCCAGGTCACTGGCATCCTGGCGAATCAGCTGCACATAGTCCGACGGCATCAGCGTCCCGCGCACCGCCTGGGTGGTAAACAGGAAGAGATCGCCCTGCTTGAGGGGCAGGTGCAGATAGTCGATGTCGATGCTGCCGTCGAGTCCCAGCGCCCGCGAAGGGTAGCGGTAGCCGCCCAGGTCGGTGATGTGGTCCCGGGAGAGCTGCTCGAACTCGGCGCCGCGCAGGCGAAACACCAGGGTATCGCCCATATGAAAGAGGTGGGCGTCATGGCCGCGGTAGACCATGGCCGACAGCGCGGCAACGTAGCTGCCGTTCTCGACGAAGTGGCTCTGGCTGTAGCACCAGCCGTTGAGCGAACGCAGCACGCGGGTCGCCGAGGTCTTGACGTCCCAGTGGTCCGGAGTCGAGAAGTAGTCGGCGAGAAAGCCGCGCACGCTGAGGTCGCCGGCCTGCTTGGCGATGGCGTTGCGCGAGCTGGTATCGCTGATCAGCGCGCAGGCGCCCTTGGCCGCCAACTGAGTGCCGTCATCGGGAATCCGCACCGACATGGAGCTGCGGTGGTGACGCCGGTCGGGTGCCACGAAGGCCTGACCAACGCTCAATGCCAGCTGGGAAGATGCCAAGACACGCTCCTTATGATTCCGCGGATTACCCCGCCCGCCGCAGCGCGGCCGGGCGCTCCCTCGCGCGGGCCATGATACACCCTTGGCGCGCGCCCAGCCTGTCAACCAAAGCCGCAGCCGCCCCTCACCTATCGCCGCTCACCTTTCACCCCTCACCTATGTCGCATTGGTAATCCCCAGGCCGGCTCCGTATAATTCTGGCCAATTTCCGGCCCACTCCCCTTTCGCCAACCGAAGGAAGCGACCATGAACTTCGACAAGATTCCCGCCGGCCAGGATCTGCCCAACGATGTCTATGTGGCGATCGAAATTCCCGCCAACCACTCGCCGATCAAGTACGAGATCGACAAGGACATGGGCACGCTGCTGGTCGACCGTTTCCTGGCCACGCCGATGTTCTACCCGGCCAACTACGGCTTCATCCCCCACACCCTGGCCGACGACGGCGATCCCCTGGACGCCCTGGTGGTCACCCCCTGCCCGGTACAGGCCGGCGCCATCATTCGCGCGCGTCCGGTAGGCATCCTCAACATGACCGATGAGGCCGGTGAGGACGCCAAGCTGGTCTGCGTGCCCTACGCCAAGCTGTCCAGCCTCTACGACGACGTCCACGAGATCACCGACCTGCCCGAGCTGCTGCGCCAGCAGATCGCCCACTTCTTCGAGAACTACAAGGATCTCGAGAAGGGCAAGTGGGTCAAGGTCGAATCCTGGGAGGGCGCCGAGGCGGCCCGCAAGGCCATCGAGAAGGCGGTCGCCGCCTACGAGAAGGCCTGAAGCACCGCACCCCCTGATAAACGCATCGCAAGACTGGCCGCCCCCGGGCGGCCAGTTTGCGTTGATGCCATGGCCGCTGACCGCCGGCGCGACAAAGCCGCGCACCCAGGGCACCGGGTGATCAACAGCGCCCTGCTTCTGGGGTATCCTTGAAAGCAACGTCCTCGTGCGCCACCCGCCGCTGAACTCGACCCGCCTCCGGGGGTCACAGGGGCGCACCGGTTCTGCTTCGAAAAGGATGACCGTCTTGACCGCTCGCCATCTCGCCCGCCTCTGCGCCCTGCTGCTGATTCTGCTGCCCCTGGCCGCTCACGCCCAGTGGTTCTCCTCCTCGAGCAACCAGAGCCAGTTCCTGCCGGTCATGGAGGCCTTCCAGCCAAGCGCCTGGCATGACGGCGACACCCTCTACATCGGCTTCGAGAACGCCGAGGGCTACTACCTCTATCGCCATCGCCTCGACGTGGAGGGCCTCGATGGCGAACTGGCGCTGGGCGAGCCGAGCATCCCGCCGGGTGAATTCAAGTCCGACGAGTTCCTGGGCGACGTCTACGTCTTCTACGACCGGGTGGTCTTCGAGGCGCCCATCGACAGCGGCGCCGCAGGCCCGCTGGACATCCGGGTCAGCTTCCAGGGCTGCGCCGATGCCGGACTCTGCTACCCGCCCGAACAGGTCGACCTGCAGGCCCCGGAGGGCGCCATGCCGGCGGCCTTCGTCGGTTGGCGCGACTCGGGCGACGGTGGCGAAGCGGGCGCCGCTGCCCCTCTGGCCCCGCAGAGCGAAGACGGCCGCTTCAACACCCTGATCCGCGAGGCCAGCCTGCCGCTGGCGCTGGGGCTGTTCTTTCTGGCCGGGTTGGGGCTGACCTTCACGCCCTGCGTGCTGCCGATGGTGCCGATTCTCTCCTCGATCATCGTCGGCCAGAATCCCAGCCGACCGCGCGCCTTCGTGCTCTCGCTCAGCTATGTGGCCGGCATGGCCCTGACCTACGCGGCCGTGGGGGTCCTGATGGGCCTGTTCGGCGCCGGGCTGAACCTGCAGGCCCACCTGCAGTCGCCGCCAGTGCTGATCGTCTTCGCCGTGCTCTTCGTGCTCTTCGCACTGGCCATGTTCGGCACCTTCAACCTGCAGCTCTCGCCGCGCCTGGCCGGGCGCGTGGACGCCTGGCAGGCCCGCGCCCAGCAGAGCGGGCCGGCTGGCCTGGCCCTGGCCGGCGCCCTCTCGGTGCTGGTGGTCTCACCCTGCGTCTCGGCGCCGCTGGCCGGCGCGCTGGTGTTCATCTCCACCACCGGGGACGCGGTGATGGGCGGCAGCGCCCTGCTGGCCCTGGGGCTGGGCATGGGCGTACCGCTGGTGCTGGTCGGCACCTACGGCACCACCGCCCTACCGCGCACCGGCGCCTGGATGAACGGCGTCAAGATCGCCTTCGGCATCCTGATGCTGGGCGTGGCAATCTGGCTGGTCGAGCGCCTGGTACCGGCACCGGTGGCGCTGCTGCTGTGGGCGGCACTGGCCATCGCTAGCGCCCTCGCGCTGGGTGCGCTGACGCTGAACCTGCCCCAGGGCTGGCCGCGGGTTCGTCAGGCCGCCGGCCTGCTACTGCTGGCCTGGGGTATCGCTCTGGTGATCGGCGCCGCCCGGGGCGCCCACGACCCGCTGCGCCCGCTCGCTCCCCCCCTCGCCCAGCAGGGCGGCGCGGAAAGCGTCGAGATCACCACCGTGACCCAGCTCGAGGAGCTGGAAACCGCGCTGCTCGCCAGCCGCGACCAGGACCGCCCCGCCTTCGTCCACTTCACTGCCGACTGGTGCATCTCCTGCAAGCAGATGGAGCGCAACGTCTACCCGGCCCCCGGCGTGGCCGAGCCGCTCTCCGAGTTCGCCCGCATCAATGTGGACGTGACCCAGAGCAACGCGGCGACCCGCGAGCTGCTCGACCACTTCGGGCTGTTCGGGCCACCCAGCCTGATGTTCTTCGAGGGCGACGAAGAGATTCGCGAGGCGCGCATTCAGGGAGAAGTGCGTGCCAGCGAATTTGCCGGCCATCTCACCGGCGTGCTCGACTGGCTGAACGACCGTCGCAGCTGAGCCGGCCCTTCAGCCGGCCCTCCCCGACCTCCGCCTGCCCCGCCATGGACGTTCGCCGGGTGTCCTCGAACAGCGTTCCCGGACCGCTGGACATAGCCGGCGATTTTAGGCAAACTCCGCCAACAGCGCGTATTAAAGGCCGATAGCGTCGGCAATGTTCACCATCTTGCCGGTATCTATCGCAATCAAAGCCGGGTTAACAGCACCCGGCGGCCGCCATCTACCCACCGATCGAGACACAGTCATGGATATCCGCAAGGTCAAGAAACTGATCGAGCTGCTAGAAGAATCCAACATCAGTGAAATCGAGATTCAGGAAGGCGAGGAGTCGGTGCGTATCAGCCGTCACCCCAACGGCGCCGGCTGGCAGCAGCCGCCGATGCCGCAGCCCCTGGCCATGGCCCAGCCCGCCGCGGCCGCTCCCAGTGCCCCGGCCCGCGAGCCGGCCGAAGAGGCACCCGCCGCCCACCAGGGGCATGCGGTCACCTCGCCGATGGTCGGCACCTTCTATCGCAGCCCCGCGCCCGGCTCCAAGCCGTTCGTGGAGGTGGGCTCCAGCGTCAAGAAGGGGGACACCATCTGCATCATCGAAGCCATGAAGATGATGAACCAGATCGAAGCCGATCGCGACGGCGTGATCGAGGCGATCCTGGTCGAGGACGGTGAGCCGGTCGAGTTCGACCAGCCGATGCTCGTCATCTCCTGATCTTTCCACTGATACTGGCGGACCCCATCATGCTGGACAAGGTTCTCATTGCCAATCGCGGCGAGATCGCCCTGCGCATCCTGCGCGCCTGCAAGGAACTGGGCATCAAGACGGTCGCGGTCCACTCCAAGGCCGACCGCGAGCTGATGCACGTGCGCCTGGCCGACGAGGCCGTGTGCATCGGGCCGGCACCCTCGGCCCAGTCCTACCTCAACATTCCGGCGCTGATCAGCGCCGCCGAAGTCACCGATTCCAGTGCCATCCATCCCGGCTACGGCTTTCTCTCCGAGAACGCCAACTTCGCCGAGCAGGTCGAGCGCTCTGGCTTCACCTTCATCGGCCCCCGCGCTGAGACCATCCGTCTGATGGGCGACAAGGTCAGCGCCATCGAGTCGATGAAAAAGGCCGGCGTGCCCACGGTGCCCGGTTCCGACGGCCCGCTGCCCGAGGATGACGAGGGCGAGATCGTCGCCATCGCCAAGCGCATCGGCTACCCGGTGATCATCAAGGCCGCCGCCGGCGGCGGCGGGCGCGGCATGCGGGTGGTGCACACCGAGGCCCACCTGCTCTCGGCGGTCACCGTGACCCGTACCGAGGCCCACTCGGCCTTCGGCGACGGCACCGTCTACATGGAGAAGTTCCTCGAGAACCCGCGCCACGTGGAGGTCCAGGTGCTGGCCGACGGTCAGGGCAACGCCATCCATCTCTATGACCGCGACTGCTCGCTGCAGCGCCGCCACCAGAAGGTGATCGAGGAGGCGCCAGCGCCGGGCATCGACCCCGCCGCCCGCGCCGAGGTGCTCGAGGCGTGCCGCCAGGCCTGCCTGACCATCAACTACCGGGGGGCCGGCACCTTCGAGTTCCTCTACGAAGATGGCCAGTTCTTCTTCATCGAGATGAACACCCGCGTCCAGGTGGAGCATCCGGTCACCGAGATGGTCACCGGCGTGGATATCGTCCGCGAACAGCTGCGCATTGCCTCTGGCCTGCCGCTGTCGGTCAGCCAGGACGAGGTAAAGCTCAACGGCCACTCCTTCGAGTGCCGGATCAACGCCGAGGATTCCCGCACCTTCATGCCCTCGCCGGGCAAGGTCACGCTCTACCACCCGCCGGGCGGGCTGGGCGTGCGCATGGACTCCCATCTCTACACCGGCTATACGGTGCCGCCCCACTACGACTCGCTGATCGGCAAGCTGATCACCTGGGGCGCCGACCGCGAGACCGCCCTGACGCGCATGCGCAACGCCTTGGACGAGCTGCTGGTGGAAGGCATCAAGACCAACACCGACCTGCACAAGGACCTGGTGCGCGACGGCTATTTCCGGCAGGGTGGCGTCAATATCCACTACCTGGAGAAGAAGCTGGCCTCCTGAGCCGCTGAGACACTGCACCCGAACGGGGCGGCCAAGGCCGCCCCGCTTGCGTTGTTCCCCCACCGTTGTCCCTATGCGAGGCCCCCATGCCCTGGCTGCAACTCAAGGCCCATATCGCCCCCGAGCAGGCCGAGATCCTGGAAGAGCTGCTGATGGCTGAAGGCGCCACCGCCATCACCCTGCAGGATGCCCATGACGAACCGGTCTTCGAGCCGGAGCGCGGCACCACCCCGTTGTGGAACGAGACGGTGCTCACCGGCCTCTATGACGACCTGACGGGCGTCGAGGCGATGCTCGAACGACTCGCCGCCGCCTGGGCCGAGACCATGCCCGGCGAGCCCTGCCCCGAGATCGACTACGAGCTGCTCGCCGACCGCGACTGGGAGCGGGAGTGGATGGAGGATTTCCAGCCGCTGCGGATGGGCGAGCGACTGTGGATCGTCCCCAGCTGGCACCGACCTCCCGACCCCGAGGCGGTGAACCTGCACCTGGACCCGGGGCTTGCCTTCGGCACCGGCACCCACCCCACCACGGCACTCTGCCTGGCCTGGCTCGACGACCTGGCGGTAAAGGGTGAGCTGGCCGAGCGCCGGGTGCTCGACGTAGGCTGCGGATCGGGGATCCTGGCCATTGCCGCCCTCCGGCTCGGCGCCAGCGTCGCCACGGGCACCGATATCGACCCCCAGGCGCTCACGGCGAGCCGTGACAACGCCGAGCGCAACACCATCAAACCGACCGCCCTGCGCCTGTGCTACCCCGAGCAACTCGACACCGACGGGTCCTTCCCGGTGGTGGTGGCCAATATCCTCGCCGGGCCACTGGTGGAGCTGGCGCCGATGATCGCCGGGCATGTCGCCCCAGGCGGGCGCCTGGCGCTCTCCGGTATTCTCGAGCCCCAGGCCGAGGCGGTGCTTGACGCCTACCGCGCCCAGGGGCTGATCATGGACGATCCCGTCGTCCGTGAGGGCTGGGTCCGCCTCAGCGGGCAGCGCCCGGCGTGAATCCACCCGGCCGGCGCCTTCACCATCACCCGGCAGAGGCGTATGATATGCAGCCTCCAAGCCAGCTGACCCGACCATGACCGCGACTCGCCCCCTGCCCCAGATCGGCCGCCACCGCCTGCGCAACCGGATGATCCTGGCGCCCATGGCCGGCGTGACCGACCGCCCCTTCCGGCAGCTCTGTCGCCGCCAGGGAGCCGGCCTGGTGGTGGGCGAGATGGTCACCTCGGACCCTGCGCTGTGGCATACCCGCAAGTCCCGGCAGCGCATGGACCATCGCGGCGAACCCGGCCCGCGGGCGGTGCAGATCGCCGGGGGCGATGCGACCATGCTGGCCGAGGCGGCGCGGCTCAACGCTGCCCACGGCGCCGAAATCATCGACATCAACATGGGCTGTCCGGCCAAGAAGGTCTGCAACAAGGCCGCCGGTTCCGCCCTGCTGCGCGACGAGGCGCTGGTGGGAGAGATCCTCGATGCCGTGGTCGCCGCCGTCGAGGTGCCGGTCACGCTGAAGATCCGCACTGGCTGGTGCGCCGAGAGCAACAACGGCGTGCGCATTGCGCGACTGGCCGAGGCGGCCGGTATCCAGGCACTGGCGGTGCACGGGCGCCACCGCCAGCAGCGCTTCGGCGGCACCGCGGAGTACGACACCATCGCCGCCATCAAGTCGGCGGTGAAGCTGCCGATATTTGCCAACGGCGATATCGACACCCCCCAGAAGGCCGCCTACGTTCTCGACTATACTGGTGCGGATGCCGTGATGATCGGCCGCGGCGCCCAAGGCAATCCCTGGATATTCCGCGAGATCGACCACTACCTTCGCCACGGTCAGCTGCTGCCCGCCCCCGACGATCGTGAGCGCTCCGAGGTGCTGCTGGGGCACCTGGAGGCGCTGCACGATTTCTACGGCATGCCGATGGGGGTGCGCATCGCACGCAAGCACCTCGGCTGGTACCTGGCCGCCGATCAGCGGCTTTCCTCCGACCGACAGCGTGAACTGCGAGGCATCTTCAACGGCCTCGAACACCCGGACGAGCAGTATCGTTTCGTCGACGAACTCTTTTCCCCCGGGGCAGGACCGGCAGCCTGCCGCTCCGGCTCCGGGGCAGCGAATGGAATCAGTGCCGCATGAACCGACACGTCTTCAATCCCAACCCCGACCTGTCGGGTCTCGACGCCGGCCCCTGCAGCGAGCTGGCCGACCCCGACGGCCCCGCATCCCTGGCCGCCACCCGGCCCGGCGAGCAACCCCTGCGCGAAGCCGTTGACGCCGCCATGCGACGCTACTTCGACCACCTGGACGGCGGCACGGCCACCGATCTCTACGCCATGGTCATGGCCGAAGTCGAAGCGCCGCTGCTGGCCGCCGTACTGGACTACACCCAGGGCAACCAGACCCGCGCCGCCGAGCTGCTCGGCCTCAACCGCGGCACCCTGCGCAAGAAGCTAAAGCAGCATGACCTGATCTGACCGTGGTCGCCCTTGCGCGGCCGCCACACCCCTTCCCGTCACCTTCAGCAAGAGTTCCACCATGGCCGATACTCCCTCACTCCAGCCGGTTCGCCGCGCCCTGATCAGCGTGTCCGACAAAACCGGCATCGTCGACTTTGCCCGCGGCCTTAGCGCGCACGGCGTCGAGCTGCTCTCCACCGGCGGCACCTTCCGCCTGCTCCAGGAGAACGGCGTCGCCGTCACCGAGGTTTCCGAGCATACCGGCTTCCCGGAGATCATGGACGGCCGTGTCAAAACCCTTCATCCGAAGATCCACGGCGGCATCCTCGGCCGCCGCGGCGAGGACGATGCGGTAATGGCCGAACACGATATCGCCCCCATCGACATGGTGGTGGTCAACCTCTATCCCTTCGCCCAGACCGTGGCCAAGCCCGACTGCTCCCTTACGGATGCGATCGAGAACATCGATATTGGCGGCCCCACCATGGTGCGCGCCTGCGCCAAGAACCACGCCTACACCACCATCGTGGTCAACGCCGGCGACTATGCCCGGGTCCTCGAGGAGATCGCCGAACACGCCGGCGCGGTGAGTGACGCCACCCGCTTCGACCTGGCGGTGAAGGCCTTCGAACACACCGCCGGCTATGACGCCGCCATCGCCGACTACCTGGGTCAACGCGTCGCCGGCGGCGAGGACGGCTTCCCGCGCACCTACAACCTGCAGTTCGAGAAGAAGCAGTCGATGCGCTACGGTGAGAACCCGCACCAGAGCGCGGCCTTCTACGTCGAATCCGGTGCCGCCGAAGCCAGCGTGGCCACCGCCACCCAGCTGCAGGGCAAAGCGCTGTCGTTCAACAATGTTGCCGACACCGACGCCGCCTTCGAGTGCGTCAAGGCCTTCACCGATACCGCCTGTGTGATCGTCAAGCACGCCAACCCCTGCGGCGTGGCAGTGGGCGCCAATGCCCGGGAAGCCTACGACAAGGCCTTCGCTACCGACCCCACCAGCGCCTTCGGCGGCATCATCGCCTTCAACGTGCCGCTTACTGCCGACACCGCTCGGGCGATCATCGAGCGCCAGTTCGTGGAGGTGATCATCGCCCCCGGAGTCGCCGAGGACGCCCTGTCGATCGTTGCCGAGAAGCCCAACGTGCGCCTGCTCGACGTGGGCGAGCACTGGCCCGGCAGCCGCGAGCACGCCCACGACTTCAAGCGCGTGACCGGCGGCCTGCTGGTGCAGGATCGTGACCTGGGCATGGTCGGGCGCGACGAGCTCACCGTGGTCAGCGAGCGGGTGCCCACCGAGCAGGAGATGCGCGACCTGGCCTTCGCCTGGAAGGTGGCCAAGTACGTCAAGTCCAACGCCATCGTCTACGCCAAGGGCGGCCAGACCATCGGCGTGGGGGCCGGCCAGATGAGCCGCGTCTACTCGGCGAAGATCGCCGGCATCAAGGCCGCCGACGAGGGCCTCCCGGTGCCTGGCTCAGTGATGGCCAGTGACGCCTTCTTCCCGTTCCGCGACGGCATCGACGCCGCGGCCGCGGCGGGCATCACCGCGGTGATCCAGCCCGGCGGCTCGATGCGCGACCAGGAGGTGATCGACGCCGCCAACGAAGCGGGTATCGCCATGGTGTTCACCGGCATGCGGCACTTTAGGCACTAACGCCTGCGGCGAGGCGCGAGGCGCGAGGCGCGAGGCGCGAGGCGCGAGGCGCGAGGATGATATGCCCTTAGCCTTGCCAACCAAGACAGATTCTTTGCACTAAACAAAGACCCCCACCGGGCCATAGGCCTCGGTGGGGTTTTTCGTTGCTGGAATCACGGCCCGTCAGCGAGCCCGCTTATCCCTCGAACCTCGAACCTAGAACCTCGTCCCTAGAACCTCGAACCTCGTCCCTCTTATCCCAGATCAATACAGAGGTACTTGGTCTCCAGGAACTCCTCTAGCCCCTGATGGCCGCCTTCGCGGCCGAGGCCAGAAGCCTTGACCCCGCCGAAGGGGGCGGCGGCGTTGGAGATCAGCCCGGTGTTGATGCCTACCATCCCGTACTCCAGGGCATCGGCAACGCGCCACACGCGAGCCAGGTCACGGGAATAGAAGTAGGCGGCCAGGCCGTATTCGGTGTCGTTGGCCAGTCGCACGGCGTCCTCCTCGTCTTCGAAAGGAAACACCGCCGCCAGTGGCCCGAAGGTCTCTTCCCGGGCGACCTTCATCTGGTCGTTGGCGAAGCTGATCAGCGTGGGGGTGAAATAGCTGCCGCCCAGCGGATGGGGGTGGCCCCCCAGCAGCAGCTCGGCCCCCTTGTCCACCGCATCCTGCACGTGCTCGCTGACCTTGGCCACCGCCTTCTCGTCGATCAACGGGCCGATATTGATACCCGCCTGGGTGCCGTCGCCTACCTTGAGCTCGCTGTTCATGGCCACCGCCAGCTTCTCGCAGAAGGCGTTGACCACGCTGCTCTGGACCAGGAAGCGGTTGGTGCACACGCAGGTCTGGCCGGCGTTACGAAACTTGGCGGCCATGGCGCCCTCCACCGCGGCATCCAGGTCGGCATCCTCGAAGACGATGAAGGGGGCGTTGCCGCCGAGCTCCAGGGAGATCTTCTGGATATGCCGCGAGGCGTTGGCCATCAGCTCCCGGCCCACCTCGGTGGAACCGGTAAAGGTGATCTTGCGAACCGCTGCCGATTCGGTCATGGCCGCGGCGATTTCGCTGGCCCGTCCGGGCACCACGTTGAACACGCCGCGGGGTACGCCCGCGCGCTCGGCCAGCAGCGCCAGCGCGGTGGCCGAAAACGGCGTCTGGCTGGCCGGCTTGACCACGATGGTACAGCCCGCGGCCAGCGCCGCACCGGCCTTGCGGGTGATCATCGCCGCCGGAAAGTTCCAGGGCGTGATGGCACCGACCACGCCCACCGGCTGCTTGGTCACCAGGATGCGCTGGTTGGCCTTGGCCGCCGGGATGGTCTCGCCGTAGATGCGCCGGGCCTGCTCGGCGAACCAGCGCAGGAAACTCGCCGCGTAGACGATCTCGCCGGCGGCCTCCTTGAGGGGCTTGCCCTGCTCATGGGTCATGATCATGGCCAGGTCGTCCTGATGCTCGAGCATCAGGTCGTGCCACTTCATCAGGATGTCGGCGCGCTCGAGTGCCGACAACGCCTTCCAGCCCGACAGGGCCAGTTCGGCGGCGGAGATGGCACGCTCGGTCTCGGCACGCCCCAGCCGCGGCACGTTGCCGAAGGACTCGCCGGTGGCGGGATTGATGACATCGATCTGTTCACCGCTGTCGGCGGCGACCCAGCTGCCGTCGATGTAGGCAAAGGGACAATAGAGCTGCGTTTCCTTGAGGGCTTCCATGGTCGTCTCCCGGCCGCTCGGCGGCCTAGTTGTCAGTTGGGCTGGGCATGGCGGATGGCATCACGTTTGGGCATCGGCAAGCTGGCCCGAAACCGGGTTGGCCCCGCCCCCCACTTGGGGCTGGGGCTGGACCATGGCCGTCAGTATGGCCAGTATCAGCGCCAGCGCGATGGCCAGCCAGCAGAATGCGCGACCGATATAGCGTTCGGGCATACGCCGAATCTGGCGCAGCCCCATCAGGGCGAAGATGGCCGCCGCGATGGTCACCGGCGGCAGGCTACCCTGTAGCAGCAGCGCAAAGAGCGCGGTAACGATCGCTGTCAGGGCCCAGGGGGAGTAGCGTCGACGCGATGACGCCTGCGGGGAACTGTCACTTTCCAACGACTGACTCTCTCTACGGCGGCGGTCACTGTCATCCCATGCTACGCCCAAAGCCGGCTGCGCTCAAAGCGCGGGCAGAGCGTAGCCGCCCCCTACCGACTCGAGGCGCCGATCAGCGGGGACGGCGTGGCTCGCGGGACGCCGAGAGCGTCACGGAGACGGAGTCGGCAAAGCGCAGCGCATGGGGCTTGTCGATCTCCACCTGGGCCGTCAGCACCTGCTCATGGGCCATGATCAGATCGAGCACCTCACGGGTCATGCGCTCGAGCAGCAGGAAGCGATGGTCTTCCACATGGGCAATCACCTGCTTGGTGATGGTGCGGTAGTTGAGCGCCTGCTCGATGTGATTGAAGGCGACGGCCTTGTCGGCCCGATAGCGGATCACCGCATTGATGACCACATCCTGGCGGTTGTTGATTTCCTCTTCCTTGATGCCGATATGGGTACGCAGACGCAGGTTCTTGATACGAATGGTGGCCAGATCATGATCGAAGTGCTGATCATCCAGGGCGTGCAGCGGCATGGTCGGGGCTCCAGAGTGATAGGAAGGGCCGGTGATCGCAGGCTACCCGATCCCTTTCCGGCCCGTCGTCGAAGTCGTCAACGCCCGTTGACCAGGGTCAGGAACTCCTGACGCGTCGGCTGGTTCTCGCGGAAGGCCCCCAGCATCACCGACGACGTCATGCTCGAGTTCTGCTTCTCCACGCCGCGCATCATCATGCACAGGTGGCGTGCCTCGATGACCACCGCCACGCCGCGCGCATCGGTGACCTGCAGCACCGCCTCGGCGATCTGGCGGGTCAGGTTCTCTTGGATCTGCATGCGGCGGGCGAACATGTCGACGATGCGCGCGAACTTGGAGAGCCCCAGCACCTTGCCGCTGGGCAGATAGGCGATATGGCACTTGCCGATGAAGGGCAGCAGGTGGTGCTCGCACATCGAGTAGAGCTCGATATCCTTGACCAGCACCATCTCGTCGGTCTCGGACTCGAAGACGGCACCGTTGATGATCTCCTCGAGGGTCTGGGAGTAGCCTCGGGTGAGAAACTGCATGGCCTTGGCCGCCCGCTTGGGGGTATCCATGAGGCCCTCGCGATCGGGGTCCTCTCCCAGCTCCAGGATGATCCTGCGGTAGTGGTTGGCGAGTTCTTCGGTCATGATCGGGCCCCGTGCCGGTCTCCATTAGGCGTCGCATCGGTGATGGAGCAGCCATCACTTAATGTACAAAATATATACACGAACCAGCATTTGTACAACATAGAAATGCATGAAACGCCCATTCTAGCGCAAGCCGCGCCTCGCCGCCCATGCTCGTGCCCATGCTCGTGCGCATGCCCGGGCAAGGCGGGCAGCGCTGCCGACCTGGGGGAGCTGTGATAAAATGGCGGCCATCACTTCACTGCGCCGTAGCGCAGCCGTCTTCATCGAGAGCTCGACATGATCAAGAACCCTACCGCGATGCTGACTGCAGCCGGGCTGGCCCTGCTGATCCTTCCCACCGCAGCCACCGCCGCCACTCTGACGCTGCCCGCCGATGCCCGCGTTGCCGTTCAGGTGATCGACGACCTGCTCCTCGGCGACGACAGCGACCGTCGCGACGATATCCTGATGCGCCCGGTGAGCGATGACGCCGATGCCACGCACGAGCTGCCGGAGTATTGCGTGCTGGTCGGCAATGCGCGACTCGACGGCGAACGCCTGCGCATCACAGCCTCCTACCTGACCTGTATCGAAGCCGAGGGGGGCGACAGCGAGATCTTCAGCGGCGAGATCTCCGCCGCCGCCTATGAGGCCGATGGCAGCTATGGCGTGGATGCCTGCCAGGAAGGACGCTGCGAGCTCACCCCGGCACATGTCTTCCAGCTGCAGCTGGCCAGCGAGCTGGCCATCGAGGAGCAGGAAAACCCCGCCGAGCAGATCAATATCCAGCGCCGCCAGGCGGAGGGCACCGGTGTCGCCAACCCCCTACCCGCCGAGCGCCCGACTCCCAACGGCGACTGACGTCGCAAGCGGCCGCTCTGCCCCACGCCCCTGTGGCGTGGCAGCGGTAGCCCAACACCTGGCTGCCAAGCGGGGCAGGCTCAGGCCAGCCAGCGCGGCGCCCGTGTCAGCACCTGGCGCTGCTGCTCAAGCAGCCGGATATGCCCCTCCCAGTAGCCGGCATCCGCCAGCCACGGAAAGGCCGGGGGAAAGGCCGGATCCGACCAGCGCGCCACCAGCCAGGCGCTGTGGCGCATCAGCCGCAGGGTACGCAGGGGCTCCATCAGCGCCAGCTCCCGGCGATTGAAGTCACGATGCTGCTCATAGCCTTCGAGCACCTCGGAGAGCTGCATCTGCAGTTCATCGTCGCGCTCGGCGGTGAACAGCATCCACAGGTCCTGCACCGCCGGGGCCATCAGGCAATCGTCGAAGTCGACCAGCGCGAACCGCTCATCGCGCCCCAGGATATTGCCCAGGTGGCAGTCGCCCTGTACGCGGATTGCCTGCTCCGCCGCCCAAGCATGGGGCGCCAGGTCATCGTGCAGCGCTGCGGTGATCCGCTCGTAGGCCCGCCGCTGGTGGCGATCCAGCCAGGGGCTCGACAGCACCCGCTCCCGCGCCTCGGTCACCATGACGTCCAGGTCCATACTGCCGCGATGCACGAAGCGGGCGCACTCGCCCACCGCATGCACCGCCCCGATCAGCTCGCCCAGGGTGAAGAGGTGGGCCGGGTTCTCGAGCTCCGGCGCCTGCCCCGGCAGCTGGGGAAAGAGCGTGAACCGAAAGCCCTCGGCATGGTGCAGGCTGCGGCCGTCCTCGTCTCGCCAGGGCGCCGCGACCGCCACGCCGGCGGCCACCAGTTCCGCCAGGAAGTCGTGCTCCTCCTGGATCTGGGCATCGCTCCAGCGCTCGGGACGGTAGAACTTGACCACCCAGCGACGGCGCTCGTCATCGTGGACCAGATAGACGCGGTTCTCGTAGCTGTTGAGCGCGAAGGGCTCGCCCGGCAGCCACATACCCAGCGACTCCACGGCCGCCACGATCCGCGCCGGTTCGAGCCTGGCAAAGGGGTGGGTCGCCTGCATGCTCCCTCCGATGTTGAGGTGAATGTCGGCATGCTAACAGAGTTGTCACCCCGGCGTACGCGCCATGGCCCAGGCCTCGATGTCTTGGGCACCGGCCCGTCGGCAGGCCACGGCCAGCGCATTCAGGGTCGCCCCCGTGGTCATGACATCATCCACCAGCGCCACCCGGAGGGGCAGCGGGCGATCTACCACGAAACCGTCACGCAGATTGCGACTACGCTCACGGCGATCCAGGCCGCGCTGGGAGCGGGTGTCGCGCCGGCGTCGCGCACGGATCAGCACAATTCCCAGTCGCCGCGCCAGCCGGCACGCCAGCCAGTCGGCCTGATCGAAGCCGCGCGCACGCGCTCGCCGAGGGTGCAGCGGCACCGCCAGCAGCGCCTGCGGAGGCGCCTCGAGGGTCAGCCGTGCGGTGAACAGCGCTAGCAGCACGCTGCCGGCCCGCGGTGAGGCGTGAAACTTGAAGCGCCGCATCAGGGCCGCCACTTCGCCCTGATAGCGCAGCGGCGCCCGGGTGCGGTCGAATCCCGGCGGCTCGACGAGACAGCGACCGCAGCGGCGGCCGGCCAGCGCCCCCGGCGGTTGCGGTTCGGCGCAGCAGGGGCAGGCCGGCAGGTTCCAGGGCAGCGTCTCGAAGCAGGCCGAACACCAGGGCTGCCCCGCTACTCCCGGCGCCAGGCAGAAGGCGCAGCGGCCCGGCAGGGCCAGGCGCAGGGCATGGTCAACCACCCTCACCCCCAGGGTTGACAACACCCCACCAGGCCCTATGCTGTTCGTCAACCCAGTTACACGTCCCATGTTGACCTTAAGCGAGCCCGCCATGACCTCAGCCTCCCGTGCTTCCGCCGCACCTGATCTGACCCTAGCCGGCAATGCCGGCGTTCGCCATGACTGGTCCCTGGCCGAGATCGAGGCGTTGTTCGCGCTACCGTTCAACGATCTGCTGTTCCGCGCCCAGCAGGTGCACCGCAGCCACTTCGATGCCAACGCTGTGCAGGTCTCGACCCTGCTGTCGATCAAGACCGGCGCCTGCCCCGAGGACTGCAAGTACTGCCCTCAGTCCGGCCACTACAACACCGGGCTGGACAAGGAGAAGCTGCTGGAGATCGACAAGGTGGTCGAACAGGCCAAGGCCGCCAAGGAGGCCGGTGCCAGCCGCTTCTGCATGGGGGCCGCCTGGAAGAGCCCGCGGGAGCAGGACCTCGAGGTGGTGCTGGCGATGGTCGAGCGGGTCAAGGCGCTGGGTCTCGAGACCTGCATGACGCTGGGCATGGTCGATGCCGGCCAGGCCAGCCGCCTGGCCGAGGCTGGCCTGGACTACTACAACCACAACCTGGACACCTCCCCGGAATACTACGGCGAGATCATCACCACGCGCACCTACGCCGACCGCCTGGAGACCCTGGGCAACGTTCGCCAGGCGGGCATGAAGGTCTGCTCCGGCGGCATACTGGGCATGGGCGAGGCCCCCCGGGACCGCGCCGCCCTGCTGCAGCAGCTGGTCAAGCTCGATCCGCACCCGGAATCGGTGCCGATCAACATGCTGGTCAAGGTGCCCGGCACGCCGCTGGCCGACGTGGAGGATTTGGACCCTATCGAGTTCATCCGCGCCATCGCCGTGGCACGCATCCTGATGCCGAAAAGCCACGTGCGTCTCTCGGCCGGCCGCGAGCAGATGGAGGAGTCCACCCAGGCGCTGGCCTTTCTGGCCGGGGCCAACTCGATCTTCTACGGCGACCGCCTGCTGACCACGGGGAACCCCCAGGTGGAGCGCGACCGGGCGCTGTTCGCCAAGCTCGGCCTGCATCCCGAGCGTCGTGAGACCTGCGCGGACGATGACCATCAGCAGGCCAGCCTGGAGAGCGCCATGGCCCACCGGGCCGGCCAGGCCCAAGCCGCCGAACTGGCCTACGACGCCAGCGGGGCCTGAGGCGAACCATGGACGTCGATAACAGCCGCTGGCCGCTCCGCCTTGCCGAGCACGCCGCCGCCCGACGCGAGAGCGGGCTGTGGCGGGCGCGCCGACTCCATTCCCATGACGGACCGCTGAGCGACTTCGCCGGCAACGACTACCTCGGCCTGGCCCGGGACCCGCGCCTGGCCGAGGCTCAGGCCGAAGGCGCCCGCCGCCACGGGGCCGGCGCCGGGGCCTCCCATCTGGTCAGCGGCCATCTCGCCGTCCACGAGGCCCTGGAGAGGCGCCTGGCCGAGCTCACCGGCCGGCCGGCGGCGCTGCTCTTCTCCACCGGCTACATGGCCAACCTGGGCACCTTGCAGGCGCTCTGCGACGGCCATACCCAGGTGTTCCAGGACCGACTCAATCACGCCTCGCTGCTCGACGGCGCGGCCTTGGCCGGCGCCCGCTCGCGGCGCTTCCACCACGGCGACCTCAGCGACCTGAGCCGGCTGCTGGAGCGTGCCCCACGGGATGCCCTCCGGCTGGTGGTCAGCGACGGTGTCTTCAGCATGGACGGCGACGTGGCCGACATTGCGGGGCTCAGCGCGGTTTGCGCCGACCACCGCGCCTGGCTGATGATCGACGATGCCCATGGGCTCGGCGTGCTCGGCGAGCACGGCGACGGCTGCGTCGGCCGCGCCCACGGCATCGACGAAGTTCCGGTACTGGTCGGCACCCTGGGCAAGGCGCTGGGCACGGCCGGCGCCTTCGTCGCCGGCAGCCGCGAGCTGATCGACCACCTGATCCAGTTCGCCCGCCCCTATGTCTATACCACCGCCCAGCCCCCGGCGGTGGCGGCTGCCACGCTACGAGCCCTGGACATCCTCGCCGCCGAACCCGAACGGCGACACCGGCTGCATGACCATGTGGCGCGTTTTCGGGTCGAGGCCGCCCGCCTGGGCCTGCCGCTGGCGCCCTCGACCACGCCCATCCAGCCGCTGGTGCTGGGCGACAGCGCACGCGTCATGCGCTGGGCGGCTGCGCTACACGAGGCCGGCCTGCTGGTCGGTGCCATTCGCGAGCCCACGGTACCGCGCGGTCAGGCCCGCCTACGCCTCACCCTCTCCGCCGCCCACTCGGACGCCGAGCTCGACCGACTGCTGGCGGCGCTGGCACGGCGTCAGGACGCGGAGAACGCCGCATGACGCCGCTGGTGCTGCTGTCGGGCTGGGGCATCGATGCGCGCATCTGGCAACCCCTGGCGCCCTACTGGCCGCCAGAGCTGGCGGTCAGCGCCCCCGATTGGCCAGGCTACGGCAGCGCCGCAGAATCCCTCGACGCCTCCGATGACCCAGAACGGCTGGCCGCGCGCATGGCGACATCGTTGCCCGCGGAGGCCGTCTGGGTCGGCTGGTCGCTAGGCGCCCTGCTGGCCACCCGCCTGCTCGCGCAGCTGCCGACGCCGCGGGGGGTGGTGCTGCTGGGCATGGGGGGTCGCTTCTGTAGCGAAGGCGGCGTCACCGCCACCGAGCTGCGCGCCTTTCGCAACGCCTTCCGCCGCTCGCCCACCGCCACCTGGCAGCACTTCCTGCGCTGGCAGCTGCAGGGGGAGCCCGCTCCGCGACCCGCTCTGCGCCGTCTGCAGGAACTGATCGGTCGCCGGCCAAGCGCAACCCCGGCGACGCTCGAGCGCGACCTGGCCCAGCTGGCCGCCCTGGACAACCGTGCCATTCTGGCCTCGCCCCCCTGCCCGGTACACCGCCTGGCCGGCAGCCACGACCCGCTACTCGGCGACAGCGACCGCCGGGCACTCGATCATGCCTTCGAAGCTGCCGGCCACTGCCCGATGCTGTCGTGTCCCGCCGAGCTGGCCACCCGGCTGACCGAGATCGCCCGGGTGGCCAGCCGGTCCGCAACCCCGGAGAGTCAGCCATGAGTGCCTCAAGCGCTTCCCCCCTGACGACACCGCTCCCCGACTGGCAGCGTCGGGTGGCGCGGGCCTTTTCCCGCGCCGCACCGCACTACGCGCGACTGGCCAAGGCCCAGTTGGCGATGGGCGAGACGCTGTGGACTCGGCTGCCGCTCCACGCCGAGCGCCTGGTCGATCTGGGGTGCGGGCCCGGTCACTGGAGCGCGAAGCTGGCCGGGCACTACGGCCCCGGCTGCCGGGTGGTCGGTCTGGACCTGGCACCGGGCATGCTCCAGACCGCCCGTGCCACCCACGGCGACAGGGCTAGCTGGCTGTGTGGCGACGCCGCCGCGCTGCCGCTGCCCGACGCCGAGCAGGACCTGGTGTTCTCCAACCTCGCCATTCAGTGGTGCCCCGACCTGGACAGCGTCCTCGCCGAGCTCTATCGGGTGCTGCGCCCCGGCGGTCGCGCCCTGATCAACAGCCTGGGCCCCGGCACCCTGGCCGAAGTGGGCCAGGCCTGGGCCAGCCCGGAGGCGCTGCTCGACTTTCGCTCCCGCGAGCGCCATCTGGCGGCGGCACGGCTGGCGGGTTTCACCCAGGTCGAGGTCGAGGCGCGACTCGAGCGCTTCCACTATCCGGACCTCGCCGCCGTGATGGCCTCCATCAAGGGCGTCGGGGCCCAGACCGCCCGCCCCGGCGCCCGGCTCTCCCGCGCCGACCTGGCGCGGGCCGTGCGCCGCTACGAGCGGCAGCGCAGCGCCGAGGGTCTGCCGGTCACCTACCACCTGCTGACGCTGGAGCTTACCCGCTGAGATGCCTGCCTATTTCGTCACCGGCACCGACACCGATGCCGGCAAGACCCTGGTCACCGCCGGCCTGCTGGCGTGCGCCCGGCGCACCGGCCTGACCACCCTCGGCCTCAAGCCCGTTGCCTCGGGCAGCGAGGCGACACCCGCGGGGCTGCGCAACGCCGACGCCTTGGCCCTGCAGGCCCAGAGCCACCCCGAGGCGGCCTACGAGCTGGTCAACCCCCATGCCTTTGCCCCCGCCATCGCGCCCCACCTGGCCGCCCGGCGAGCGGGGAGCCGCCTCGGGCTCGATGCCCTGGCCGACCGTGTGCAAGCGGGGCTGGCACTGGAGCGAGATCTGACGCTGATCGAGGGGGCCGGTGGCTGGCGGGTACCGCTCAACGACCACGAGGACCTGGCCGGCCTGGCCGTGCGCCTCGAGCTGCCGGTCATCCTGGTGGTGGGCCTCAAGCTTGGCTGTCTCAACCATGCCCGCCTCAGCGCCGAGGCGATCACCGCCGACGGCCTGCGCCTGGGGGGCTGGGTGGGCAACCTGCTCGACCCCGGCTTCGCGGCGGACCCGGACCTATACCGGGACAACCTGACCACCCTGGCACGCCGGCTGCCCGGCCCCTGCCTGGGGGTGATCCCCCGCCTCACGCCAGCGACTCCCGAGACGCTGGCCGAGACCGCCGCCGATCATCTGGTGCTCCCCGATGCCGATTGACTTGCGAAGCGGCGTCCGTACAATGTGGACGCCTGCCCGTTCGTGCGGATGTGGTGGAATTGGTAGACACGCCAGATTTAGGTTCTGGTGCCTTCGGGCGTGGGAGTTCAAGTCTCCCCATCCGCACCATCTCGTTGTCGCTTCGCTGACCGCTTTTGCTGCCTTCGCGCGCCCGTGCGTTTCTACGCCGAGTCGCGGCGCCTTGCCGTGCCCGCTGCGTCTCTGGCAGCGCCAGCCCCACCACCCCACCCATCGTTACCCAACGGAGGCCCCATGACGTCCCCCGTCTGGCACCCCTATGCCCATCTCAAGACCCAGTCGCCGGCACCCAAGGTGGTCGGTGGTGAAGGGCCACGCTTCACCCTGGAGAGCGGCGAGTCGCTGCTCGACGCCACCTGCTCCTGGTGGTGCATGATCCACGGCTACCGACATCCGCGACTGGTCAAAGCGATCCAGCGGCAGGCCGATGAGCTCTGTCATGTGATGCTCGGCGGCCTGACCCACGAGCCCGCCGACCGCCTGGCCCGAGAGCTGGTTCGCGTCACGCCGGAGGGCCTCGATCATGTCTTCTACTCCGACAGCGGCTCGGTGGGCATGGAGGTGGCGATGAAGATGGCGGTGCAGTACCACCAGCTGCGCGGCAGGCCCGCCAAGCATCGCCTGCTGTCGCTGATGAAGGCCTATCACGGCGACACCGCCGGCTGTATGGCCGTCTGCGACCCCGAAGAGGGCATGCACTCGCTGTTCTCCGGCTATCTGCCCCGCCACCACTTCGCCCCGGCACCCACCGCCCCCTTCGATGCGCCGCCCGAGGCGGTGGAGCAAGACCTGGCCGCCCTGCGCGCGGTGCTGGAGCGCCACCATGAGGAGATCGCCGCGCTCTTGATGGAGCCGCTGCTGCAGGCCGCCGGCGGGCTCAACATGACCTCGCCCCACTATCTACAGGGAGCGCGAGCGCTGTGCGACGAGTTCGACGTGCTGCTGGTCTTCGACGAGGTAGCCACCGGCTTCGGCCGCACCGGCAAACTCTTCGCCGCCGACCACGCCGCGGTGACGCCGGATATCATGGTGCTCTCCAAGGGCCTCACCGGCGGCTACCTGGGCCATGCGGCGACGCTCGCCACCGACCGGGTGCACGACGCCTTCATCGGCGACACTCCCGAGCACGCCTTTATGCACGGCCCCACCTTCATGGGCAACCCGCTGGCCTGCCGGGTCGCGATGGAGAGCCTGGCGGTGTTCGAGGAAGAGGACTACCTGGGCAAGATCGCCCGGCTCAACGGGGTGCTCCGCGAGGAACTGCTCGACGACCCGGACCTGACCGCCCACCCCGCGGTAACGGACGTGCGCGTGCTGGGCGCCACCGCGGTGATCGAGACCCGCAGCGCCGACATCCTCACCGGCGTAGGCGCCTGGGCCCGCGAACAGGGCGTCTGGCTGCGCCCCATCGACCGCTGGCTCTACACCATGCCGGCCTACATCACCGACGACGCGGACATGCGCCGGATCACCGAGGTGATGAAAGGCTGGTTTCGATAAACCTTCGTTCGGCTTGCAGATGAAAATGCCGCCCTCCTGGGAGGGCGGCAAGCAATCAAGCGGGGTGCGCGGTATGCCTAGGCCATGGCGGGGGCGGCGTAGGAGATGGGCGCCACCTGCCGTTCATCCTCGAAGGTGACGATCTCGTAGGCATCCGGTTGAGCGAGCAGCTCACGGCACAGCCGATTGTTCAGCGCATGGCCGGACTTCACCCCACGGAACTCGCCGATCAGGCTGTATCCCAGCTGATAGAGGTCACCGATGGCGTCCAGGACCTTGTGCTTGACGAACTCGTCGTCATAGCGCAGACCACCCTCGTTGACGATACGGTAGTCGTCGATCACGATGGCGTTGTCCAGGCTGCCGCCCAGCGCCAGGTTGTTGGCACGCAGGTGCTCGAGGTCGCGCATGAAACCGAAGGTGCGGGCCCGGGAGACCTCCTTGACGAAGGAGGTGGTGGAGAAATCGACCACCGCGGTCTGCTTCTGTCCCTCAAACACCGGATGGTCGAACTCGATGGAGAACGAGACCTTGAAGCCCTGATGGGGCAGGAAGCGCGCCTCCTTGTCCTCTTCAGCGACCGCCACTTCCCGCTTGATGCGAATAAACTTCTTGGGCGCTTCCTGCTCGGCGATGCCCGCCGACTGGATCAGGAACACGAAGGGCCCGGCGCTGCCGTCCATGATCGGCACCTCGGGCGCGCTGACATCCACGTAGGCGTTGTCGATACCCAGGCCCGCCAGCGCCGACATCAGGTGTTCCACGGTGGCTACCTTGACGCCGTTCAGGGAGAGCGCGGTACACAGGGTGGTGTCGGTGACCAGGGCGGCGCTCGCCGGCACCTGCACCTCGGGGTCAAGGTCGGTACGTACGAAGACGATGCCGGTGTCCACCGGCGCCGGACGCAGCGCCAGATAGACCTTCTTGCCGGAGTGAAGACCGACGCCAGTGGCGCGAATGGTATTCTGCAGAGTGCGTTGTCTGATCATGGGAAGTGGCCAGGCGGTTGTAAGTTATCAAACACCGTTCACTATAACACCGAACGCGCGTTTCAACAAAAAAACATCTCCTGGCCTTGCCTATTCACCGAATAGCCACACTCAATCGGCCTGACGTCGCAGGAAGGCCGGGATGTCGAGATAGTCGTCCATCTCCTGTGGCGAACGACGCTTCTCCGGCTGCGGTTTGGCCGCCTCCTGGGGCTCGGCCTTGGCCGCTGCCGACTGCTGGCGCACCGCGGCCGGCTGCTGCATCCGACTGCGATACTCGCCGCCTTCAGTGCGCTTGGCCGTCTCCCGGCCGGCGCACTTCTGCGCCTGCCCTTCCAGGCCGGCGGCGACCACGGTGACGCGCAGCTCGTCAGACATCTCCATGTCGATCGACGTACCCACCACGATGGTGGCGTCCTGGGAGGCGAATTCCTGAACGGTGGCCCCCACGTCGTTGAACTCGCCGATGGAGAGGTCGGGGCCGGCGGTGATGTTCACCAGGATACCGCGAGCGCCGTGGAGGTCGATATCCTCGAGCAGCGGGCTGCGGATCGCCTTTTCGGCGGCCTCACGGGCACGGTTCTCGCCGGTAGCGCCGCCGGTGCCCATCATCGCCATGCCCATTTCGGACATCACGGTGCGCACATCGGCGAAGTCGACGTTGATGATCCCGGGGCTGGTGATCAGTTCGGCAATGCCCTGAACGGCACCCAGCAGCACATCATTGGCGGCGCTGAAGGCGGTGAGCAGGCTCGCATTCTTGCCCAGCACCGAGAGCAGCTTCTCGTTGGGAATGGTGATCAGGGAGTCGACGTGCTCGGAGAGCTCCTTCATGCCCTCTTCGGCGACCCGCATGCGCTTGGGCCCCTCGAACGGGAAAGGCCGCGTGACCACCGCCACGGTGAGGATGCCCAGCTCCTTGGCCACCTGCGCCACCACCGGCGCACCGCCGGTGCCGGTGCCACCCCCCATGCCGGCAGTGATGAACACCATGTCGGCGCCGCTGATCAGCTCGGCGATGCGGTCGCGATCCTCCATGGCCGCCTGGCGCCCCACCTCGGGGCTGGCCCCGGCGCCAAGTCCTTTGGTGATCTCGTTGCCGAGCTGGAGCACGGTCTTGGCCGACACCCGCTTGAGCGCCTGGGCATCGGTATTGGCGCAGATGAACTCCACGCCCTCGATGTTGCTTTCCACCATGTGGTTGACGGCATTGCCGCCGCCGCCGCCCACGCCGACGACCTTGATGACCGCACTGCTCGAGGGTGCGCTATCTACCAGTTCGAACATAAGCCCCGTCTCCTGGACCGCGCCGCGGCCCTGTCAGAAATTTCCTTTGAACCAGCCCTTGATTTTTGCCAACGCCGGAATCGCCTCCTGGATTCCGCGCTGGGAGACGTCGTTACGCCTGGGTTGCGCCGTCACCACTCTGCCCTCTCGACCATGCCCCTGACGGGCCTCCTGCAGGGCGTAATGTAGCAAACCGACGCCGGTGGAATAAATCGGATTGCGCACCACGTCGGCGAGCCCCCGAACGTTGTGGGGGCAGGCGATGCGTACCGGCATATGGAAGATCTCCTCTGCCAGCTCCACCACACCCTCCATGCGCGAGGTACCGCCGGTCAATACCACTCCCGCCGCCACCAGATCCTCGTAGCCGCTACGCCGCAGTTCGTCCCGCACCAGGGTAAACAGCTCCTCGTAGCGGGGCTCGACCACCTCGGCCAGCGACTGGCGCGACAGGTCGCGTGACGGCCGGTCACCGACGCTGGGCACCTTGATCATCTCGTCGCTGGCGGCCAGCTGGGTCAGCGCGCAGGCATACTTGACCTTGATCTCCTCGGCGTGCTGGGTCGGAGTGCGCAGCGCCATGGCGATGTCGTTGGTGACCTGGTCGCCGGCGATGGGAATCACCGCCGTGTGGCGAATGGCCCCTTCGGTGAACACGGCGATATCGGTGGTGCCGCCGCCGATATCCACCATGCACACGCCCAGTTCGCGCTCGTCCTCGGTGAGCACCGCCATGCTGGAGGCCAGCTGCTCGAGGATGATGGCGTCGACCTCAAGACCGCAGCGGCGCACGCACTTGTCGATGTTCTGCACCGCATTGAGCGCGGCCGTGACCAGATGCACGCGCGCCTCGAGACGCACGCCGGACATGCCCAGCGGCTCGCGAATGCCGCCCTGGGTATCGATGGAGTACTCCTGAGGCAGCACATGCAGCACCCGCTGACCCTCGGAGATGGCCCGGGCACGCGCCGAGTCGATGACCCGGTCGATGTCGGAGGGGGTGACCTCGCGCTCCTTGATGGCCACCACGCCGTCGGAGTTCATCGAGCTGATATGACTGCCGGCGACACCCACGTAAACGGAGTGGATGTCACAGCCGGCCATCAGCTCGGCCTCTTCCACGGCACGCTGAATGGACTGAACCGTGGACTCGATATTGATGACGACACCCTTTTTCATGCCGCGCGAAGGGTGTGAGCCGATGCCGGCAATCTCGATGCCGCCGTCATCGGTCGGCTGGCCGACGATCGCCACCACCTTGGATGTTCCGATATCCAGCCCGACTACCATGCCGGATGCGTTGGAAGTGACTGCCATGAGCCGGGGTATCTCCTAAAACTTGACCCGCTGGAAAGTCCATTAAGCATGCAAATGGCCGTAGCGACCATTATAGGAACAACTAGCGTTGGACCACCAGTCCAATGGGAAAAACAGAGTTCACGATACGGGGAAATGTCCCTAAAAGGAACACCGCGAGCCCGCTTGCTGCCTGGACAGGCGCCAGAAATCACCTTATTCACTATTCTCTGCCTCGACCTCGGTTTCACCGTGCCAGGCCACGGCGACGCCATTGGGATAACGCAAATCGATGTAGCGAATATGCGACGCGCGGGACCCCAGCTCGCGCTCCCAGGCGGCTGCCAGCCTCGCCAGGCGCGCCTGGCGATCGTTGCGACCCAGCATCACCCAGACCCCGTCGTCGAGCTGGAAGCGCCAGGCCCCGCGCGGCTCCAGCCTTAGCTGGGTGATCTCAAGCCCCAGGGCCGCGAAGTGCGGCACCAGGCGATCATGGTAGGCCAGCACTTCAGCCCCGCTGTCGGCCGGGCCGGCCAGATCCGGCAGGTCGCCGGGCGGCGACACCGGGGCGAAGGCGAAGGGCTCCCCGTCGGGATTGAGCAGGTAATCATCGTTCCAGCGCGCCACCGGGACCTGCTCCACCAGCTCGAAGCTCAGCGCATAGGGCCATTCCCGGGCGAGGCGCACCTCCGCCAGCCAGCCGATCTCGCGCGCCCGACGACGCAGCGCCGGGAGATCCGCCGACAGCCAGGTCTCGTCGCGCACCAGCGGGGCCAGCTGCTCGCGCAGGTAGTCGGCGGTCACATGGCTCAGCTCACCGCTGATCGAGACCCGCTCGATGGGGCGGTCCAGCCACAACCACAGCGCCCGGCCGCCGGCCAGCAGCAGGATCCCCAGCAGCAGCACCCCCAGCAGCGAACCGCGGCCGGTCATGCCCGGCTCGACTGCCGTGCCGACTCCAGCCCGGCCGAGGCGAGAATGCGCAGCACCAGGGTGTCGAAATCGATCCCGGCGTGGGCCGCGGCCTGGGGAACGAGGCTATGGTCGGTCATGCCCGGCACGGTATTGACCTCGATCAACCAGAAGCGGCCGTCGCCGTCGCGCATCACGTCCACGCGCCCCCAGCCCTCGCCGCCCACGGCCTCGAAGGCCCGCCGGCACAGCTCGCCAAGCGCCGCCTCGTCGGCCTCGGACAGCCCGCAGGGCAGATGATAGAGGGTGTCGTTGGCGACATACTTGGCCTGGTAGTCGTAGAAACCGCCCGGCACCTCGACGCGAATCGCCGGCAGCACCGCGTCGCCGAGCAGCGACACCGTATACTCCTCGCCCTGGATATAGCGCTCGGCCATGACCCGCGCATCGAAGCGCGCCGCCTCACGGTAGGCCGCCTCCAACGAGGCGCGGCTGTCGACGATACTGATGCCCAGGGTCGAGCCTTCATGCACCGGTTTGACGATCAGCGGCAGCCCCAGCCGCGCCACCACCGCATCCCAGTCGGCAGCGGCGTCGAGCATCAGCGATTCGGGGGTGGGCAGCCCCACCGCCTGCCAGATCTGCTTGGTGCGCTGTTTGTCCATGCCCAGCGCCGAGGCCAGCACGCCGCTGCCGGTGTAGGGGATGCCCAGAAGTTCGAGGGCGCCCTGCAGGGTGCCGTCCTCGCCGCCGCGCCCGTGCAGCGCCACGAAGACCCGGTCGGGGGCGAGGGCCTCGAGGCCAGTCAACCCGGCCGTGGCGGGATCGTAGCCCGAGGCATCGACCCCACCACGGCGCAGCGCGGCGAGCACCGCCGCGCCGCTCTTCAGCGACACTTCGCGCTCGGCGGAGTGCCCCCCGTAGAGCACCACCACCCGTCCCTGTGCCGAAACCGTCATAGCCTCACCTCGTCGAGCTTCAGTTGACTGGAGGCCAGGCCGAGGGCGATACCACCCACGTCGCCGGCCCCCTGGGTGATCAGAATATCGTCGGGGCGCAGCACCCGTGCCAGCAGGCCGGGCAGCTCCGACTTGTGCTGCACGAAGATGGGGTCGAGCTCGCCGCGCTGGCGGATCGAGCCGGCCAGGGTGCGCCCGTCCGCCCCGGGGATCGGCGCCTCGCCGGCGCTGTAGACGTCCAGCAGCAGCAGAGTGTCCACCTCGGCGAGCACTCGCACGAAGTCCTCGTAGAGATCGCGGGTACGCGAATAGCGATGGGGCTGATAGACCATCACCAGTCGCCGCTCGGGCCAGCCGGCGCGCACCGCCTTGATCACCATCTCCACCTCGCGCGGATGGTGGCCATAGTCGTCCACCAGCATCACCTCGCCATCGCCGCTGGGCGACGGGAAGTGGCCGTGGACCTGAAAGCGGCGCCCCACACCGGCGAACCCCGCCAGGCCACGCAGGATGGCGGCATCGTCGACCCCGGCATCGGTGGCGACGACGATGGCGGCGAGGGCATTGAGGGCGTTGTGGCGCCCCGGCATCGCCAGGCGCACCGCCAGCGGCGCGAGCCCGTCGGGCCGCTGCGCGGTGAAGCGCACCTCGCCGGCCTCCTGGACGAAGTCGCTGATCCGGTAGTCGGCATCCTCGCTGAAGCCGTAGGTGACGAACTGGCGGTGTACCCGTTCCAGCAGGCCGCGGACATGGTCGTCATCGATGCACAGGATCGCCAGACCGTAGAACGGCAGGTTGTGCAGGAACTCGATGAAGGTGCCCTTGAGCCGCTCGAAATCGCCGCCGTAGGTGCTCATGTGGTCGGCATCGATATTGGTGACGATCGAGACCATCGGCTGCAGGTGCAGGAAGGAAGCGTCGGACTCGTCGGCCTCGGCCACCAGGTAGTCGCCCTCCCCCAGCCGCGCATTGGTGCCGGCGCTGGTGAGTCGGCCGCCGATCACGAAGGTCGGGTCCAGCCCGCCCTCGCCAAGCAGGGTGGCGGTCAGGCTGGTGGTGGTGGTCTTGCCGTGGGTGCCGGCCACGGCGATGCCGTGGCGAAAGCGCATCAGCTCGGCGAGCATCTCGGCGCGGCGCACCACCGGCACGCGATGCTCGTGGGCCCAGCGAATCTCCGGGTTGCCCTCGTCCACGGCGGTGGAGACCACCACCACGTCGGCGTCGACCACGTTCTCGGCAGCGTGGCCGATGGCCACCCGGATGCCCTTCTCGCGCAGCCGAGCCACCACCGGCGAGGCCTTGAGGTCGCTGCCGCTGACCTCGTAGCCCTGGTTGGCCAGCACCTCGGCGATGCCGCACATCCCGGCCCCGCCGATACCCACGAAGTGAATGCGCCGGATACGGCGCATGCCCAGGCCACGCCCATGCCGGGGTGGCGTTGCCTGACCGGGGACCGGTCCCAGAGTGCTATCGCTCACGCGCTGTCTCCATGCAGCCGGCCACCAGGCGCTCGACGGCGTCGAGGTGCGCACACCCGCGGGCGTGCGCCGCCATGGCGGCGAGAGTGTCGGGGTTGAGCAGCGCCGTCAGGCGCTCGGCCAGCCGCGCTGCGGTCATGTCGTGCTGCGGCAGCAGATCCGCCGCCCCCGCCGCCACCAGGGCGCGGGCGTTGGCGGTCTGGTGGTCGTCCACCGCATGGGGGAAGGGCACGAACAGAGCCGGCTTGGCCGCCGCGGCCAGCTCGGCTACGGTCAGGGCGCCGGCCCGGCACACCACCAGGTCGGCCCAGCCATAGGCCGCCGCCATATCATCGATGAAAGCGCTCACCTCGGCGTCGACGCCGTGCTGGCGGTAGCCCTCCCGGGTGGCGGCATCCTTGTCGCGGCCGGCCTGGTGGCGTACCTCGGGGCGGCTCTCCGGCGGCAGCGCCGCCAATGCCTCGGGCAGCCGTTGATTGAGCGCCAGGGCGCCCAGCGAGCCGCCCACCACCAGCAGGCGCAGGCGACGTCCGCGCATGGCATCGACCTCCCGGGGCGACTCGCCCAGGGCGGCGATCGCCTCGCGCACCGGATTGCCCACCACCTCGCCGCGCCCGGCAAAGGCCTGGGGAAAGGCGGCATAGACGCGCCGCGCCAGCCGAGCCAGCACCCGGTTGGTCAGCCCGGCCACGGCGTTCTGCTCGTGGATCAGCAGCGGCCGGCGCAACAGCCAGGCGGCAAGCCCGCCGGGGCCGCTGGCGAAGCCGCCCATCCCCACCACCAGTGCCGGGTCGAGGCGGCGAATGATCGCCCTCGCCTGCCACACCGCCCGGGTCAAGTTGAAGGGGGCCGACAGCCAGCCCGCCAGGCCGTTGCCGCGCAGCCCGCTCACGGCGATACGGTGCAGCGGAATATCGGCCTCGGGCACCAGGCGGTTCTCGATGCCCCGCGGGCTGCCCAGCCAGTGTACCTCGACGCCCTGCTCCTGGAGCCCCCGGGCCAGGGAGAGGGCCGGGATCACGTGCCCCCCGGTGCCGCCGGCCATGATCAGGGCGCGTCGGGTCTCGTCCTTGCTCACTTGCTCACTCCTTGTTCCCCCAGGCGCGCGCCGTGCGAGGCTCTCGGGGCGACCGGGCTTGAGCGTCGCACGGCCCGGCGGGTTTCGATATCGGCCCGCAGCAGCAGCGCCATCATCACCGCGCTGATCAGCAGGCTGGAACCGCCGTAGCTGAGCAGCGGCAGGGTCAACCCCTTGGTCGGCAGCATCCCGGTGCTCACGGCGATGTTGATGAAGGCCTGAGCCCCGACCACCAGGGCGATGCCGTAGCTGAGGTAGGCGGCGAAGGCGAGGCCCGCCAGCTCGGCGCGCCGCCCCACCGCCATGGCCCGATAGATCAGCAGGCCGAACAGCCCGACCACGCCGACCGCGCCGAACAGTCCCAGCTCCTCGGCCAGCACCGCGAAGACGAAATCGGTATGCGCCTCCGGCAGATAGAAGAGCTTCTGAACGCTGTTGCCGAGCCCCATCCCCAGCCAGTGCCCGCGGCCATAGGCGATCAAGGCCTGGGTCAGCTGATAGCCGCTGGCAAACTGGTCCGCCCAGGGGTCGGCGAAGCTGGTCAGACGCGCCAGGCGATAGGGCTCGGCGATCGCCACATAGAAGCCCAGCAGCCCCACCGCGCCGAGGATCAGCACGAAACGCCCCCAGGGCGCGCCGGCCATCAGCAGCATGCCCATCACGCAGCCCACCATGACCACCGCGGCGCCGTAGTCGGGCGCCAGAATCAGCAGCACGGCGATCAGCCCCACCACCAGCAGCGGGCGCAGGAAGGCGCCCCACTGGCGCCTCACCTGGGGCAGGAAACGCTCCAGGTAGCCCGCCATGTAGGCGATCAGGCACAGCTTGGCGACTTCCGAGGCCTGCAGGTTGAATGGAATGCCGGGAATCGACAGCCAGCGCTTGCTGCCGTTGACCTCGCGACCCACCAGCAGCACCAGCCCCAGCAGCGCGATGCCAACCAGCAGCAGCAAAGGCCCGTTGGCCCGCCACCAGGCCAGCGGCACGCGCAGGGTCACCGCCGCGGCCAGCAGCGCCACGCCCATGAACAGCGTATGGCGCTGGCTGAAGTACCAGGGGTTGCCGGTGAGACCGGCCGCCACCTCGGTGGACGCCGAGGTGACCATGACCCAGCCGATCAGCATCAGCGCCAGGGCGGCAAACAGCAGCCAGCCATCGTAGGGCTGGTCGCGGGTCGACAGCCGCTGGCGGAGAGCCGCGAGGCGCTTCATGCCTGCACCTCCGCCGCTTGCCGGGTGACCCAGCGCCGGAACACCTCGCCGCGCTCCTGGTAGTTGGCGAACTGGTCGAGACTGGCGCAGGCCGGTGACAGCAGCACGCAGTCGCCGGGCTCGGCGATCTCCCAGGCGCGCTCCATGGCGGCCTCCAGGTCGTCGACCTGGGTCAACGGCAGCCGGTCGCGCAGGGCGCGGGCCAGTCGCTCCCCGTCCAGGCCGAACAGGATCGCCTCGCGGCCGAAGCGACTCAGCGGCTCGGCCAGCGGCCGAAAGTCGGCCCCCTTGCCCACGCCCCCGGCGAGCAGGATCAGGCGCCCGCTCAGTGCCGGGCCCAGCCCGGCAATGGCGGCCAGGGTGGCCCCCACGTTGGTGCCCTTGGAGTCGTTGATCCAGCGGACCCCCTCGATCTCGGCCACCAGCTCGCCGCGATGCGGCAGGCCGGCGAAGCGGCGCAGCACCCGGCACATGGCCTCCCGGGGCAGCGCCAGCCGCGTGCCCATGGCCAGCGCCGCCAGGGCATTGGCCTGGTTGTGGCGCCCGGCCAGGCGCACCTCGTCGGCGGGCATCAGCGGCGTCTCGCCGTGCATCAGCCAGTCGCGCCCCTCGCGCCGGGCGATGCCCCACTCCCCGCAGTCGGGCGCCTGGGTGGTGAAGCTGTCCTGGGCCGGCAGGCGCCACTCGGGCCAGGTCATGGGATCCTCGGCGTTGACCACGCCGTGGTGGGCGCCGCGAAAGATGCCCAACTTGGCGGCGCGGTAGCCGGCCATGTCGCCGTGGCGGTCCAGGTGATCCTCGGACAGGTTGAGAAAGGCGGCGGTCTCGGCACCCAGCCTGGGAGTGGTCTCGAGCTGGAAGCTGGAGAGCTCGAGCACGTAGAAATCGGCATCCGGCTGGTCGGCGAGCAGGTCCAGCGCCGGGGTACCGAGGTTGCCGCCCACGGCGACGCGCCGCCCCGCCTCACGGGCCATCTCGCCGAGCAGGGTGGTCACCGTGGACTTGGCATTGGAACCGGTGATCGCCGCGATGGGGGCATGGCAGGCGCGCACGAAGAGCGCGATCTCGCCCACCACCAGCGGCTCGCCGGTGGCCTCGCGCCGCCGGCCGGCCAGGGCGTTCAGCCCCGGCGTGCGCGGGTCGATGCCCGGGCTAAGCACCACCTCCTCCACCTCGCTGAGATCGAGCCCCGTCAGCGAGCCACAGTGGATGGCCACCCCGGGATGGGCGGCGTGGAAATCATCGACCCCCGGCGGCACCGCGCGGGTATCGGCCACCATGTAGCGAACCCCCAGGCGGCTCAGGTGTCGGCAGATGGCCCGGCCCGAGACCCCGAGCCCGACCACCAGCGTGGTTCCCTTCGGCACCTTGATCATCGCATCTCCTGTGGACGGCATCGACGCGCCTCGCCGAACGCGCTCAGCGCACCTTGAGTGTGGCCAGGCCGACCAGCACCAGCACCACGGTGATGATCCAGAAGCGCACGATGACCCGCGGCTCCGGCCAGCCCTTGAGTTCGTAGTGGTGATGCAGCGGCGCCATGCGGAAGATCCGTCGTCCGGTCAGCTTGTAGGAGCCCACCTGGAGGATCACCGAGATGGTCTCCATGACGAAGATTCCGCCCATGATGAACAGCACGATCTCCTGGCGCACGATCACCGCCACCACGCCGAGTGCGGCGCCCAGGGCCAGGGCCCCCACGTCGCCCATGAACACCTGGGCCGGATAGGTGTTGAACCACAGAAAGCCCAGGCCGGCGCCGGCGATGGTCGCGCAGAACACGGCGAGCTCGCCCGCGCCGACGATGTTGGGAATCTGCAGATAGTTGGCGAAGACGGCGTTGCCGCTGGCGTAGGCGAACACCGCCAGGCCCATGGCCACCATCACCGTGGGCATGATGGCCAGGCCGTCGAGGCCATCGGTGAGATTCACCGCGTTGGAGCTGCCGACGATCACCAGGTAGGTAAGCACGATGTAGAACACGCCCAGCGGCAGCACGATGTCCTTGAACAGCGGCACGATCAGGCTGGTCTCCACCGGGTTGCCGGCGGTCGCATAGAGCACCACCGCCGCCAGCAGCCCGATCACCGACTGCCAGAGATACTTCCAGCGCGCCGGCAGGCCGCGGGGATTCTTCTCCACCACCTTGCGGTAGTCATCGACCCAGCCGATCGCCCCAAAGCCGAGCGTCACAGTGAGCACGATCCACACATAGTGGTTGGCGAGATCGGCCCACAGCAGGGTGCTGACGGCGATGGCCATGAGGATCATCGCCCCCCCCATGGTCGGCGTGCCGGCCTTGGAGAGGTGGGACTGGGGGCCGTCGTCGCGCACCGCCTGGCCGATCTGGCGCTCGACCAGCCGACGAATCATCCAGGGGCCCAGCCACAGGCACAGCAGCAGAGCGGTCAGGGTGCCCAGGATCATGCGCAGGGTCAGATAGTTGAAGACGTTGAAGGCGCTCTGGAATTGCGCCAGAAAATCGGCCAGAAAAAGCAGCATGTGTTCCGTTCACCTTGATGCGTCGGCGCTCAGCGCCGCCACGACCCGTTCCATGCCGGCGCTGCGCGAGCCCTTGATCAGCACGCTTGCCCCTGCAGGCAGTTGGTCCAGGACATGGCGCGTCAGCGCCTCGCGGTCGTTGAAATGGCACCCGCCTTCCCCGAAGGCGTCGCTGGCCGGCTGCGCCAGCGCCCCGCAAGTGCCGAGCACGTCGATTCCCAGTTCCCGTGCGTAGCGGCCGGCCTCGGCGTGCAGCCGATCCGATGCCGCACCCAATTCGCCCATAGCGCCCAGCAGGCACCAGCGCGGCCCCGGCAGTTCGGCAAGCAGCGCCAGCGCCGCCTTGACCGCCCCGGGGTTGGCATTATAGGTATCGTCCAGCAGGCGGGCGCCACGGACGCCGGCCAGGGTGCTGAGCCGGCCCGGCATCGGCAGCGCCGCCGCGAGCCCCTCCGCCAGGCGCTCGGCCGGCAGCCCCAGGGCCAGGGCCGCCGCCGCCGCCGCCAGGGCGTTGGCCACGCTGTGGCGGCCGAGCAGCGCGAGCTGCACCCTGCCCGCCTCGCGCCCGTCCACGACAAGCGTGAAAGCATAGCGTCCCAGGGCGTCACAGGCCAGCGCTGTGGCGCCGACCCTGGCGCCCCCGCCCAGCCCGAAATCGATCACCTCCCGGGGCGCGGCCAGCCGCGACCAGAGCGGGAAGTAGGCATCGTCGCGGTTGAGCACCGCCACCCCATCGGCGGGCAGGCCGGTGAGGATCTCTGCCTTGGCCTGGGCGATGCGGCCCATGCCTCCGAACTCGCCGACGTGGGCACCGGTGACGTTGGTGATCACCGCCACCTGCGGCTCGGCCAGGGCCGTGGTCCAGGCGATCTCGCCCAGGTGGTTGGCGCCCAGCTCCACCACCGCCTGGCGGTGCTCGGCACCCAGCGCCAGCAGCGTCAACGGCGCGCCGATATCGTTGTTGAGATTGCCGCGGGTGGCGAGCGTCGTTCCGCAACGACCGAGCAGCGCGGCGAGGATCTCCTTGACGCTGGTCTTGCCGCTATTACCGGTCACGGCCACCAGCGGCCGCCCCCAGGCGCGGCGCCGCGCGCGTCCCAGCAGCCCCAGCGCCAGCCGGCTATCCGGCACCACCAGCTGGGGCAATGGGTCATCCGCCGGGCGCTCCACTCTTCTCTCCACTACGGCCGCCACGGCACCGGCCTGGCGGGCCTCGCCGATGAAGTCATGGCCGTCGAAACGCTCGCCGACCAGCGCCACGAACAGCGCCCCGGGACGCAGCCGGCGGCTATCGGTGACGATCTCGCCCACCGCCAGGTCGCCGCTGCCGGGGGGGAGCCCGGCCGAGACGCCCAGCGCTTCGGCCACGGCGGCGAGGGTCTCCAGACCGACGCCGCTCATGGCCGCGCCTGCGCGCGGTCGGTCAGCACACGCTCAGCCTCGGCGGCATCGCAGAAGGCGTGGCGCACGCCAGCGATCTCCTGGTAGCTCTCATGGCCCTTGCCGGCGATCAGCACCGCGTCCTCCGGCGCCGCGGCCGCAAGGGTGCGGGCGATGGCCGCGGCCCGCCCCTCGACGTTCCAGGCCCGGGCCCGGCCCTCGGACGACAGCCCGGCCAGGATCTGGTCGCGAATGGCCGCCGCGGCCTCGCCGCGGGGATTGTCGTCGCTGATCACCAGGCAGTCGGCATGGCGCTCGGCGGCCGCCGCCATCAGCGGCCGCTTGCCGGCATCGCGCTCGCCCCCACAGCCGAACAGACACCACAGCCGGCCGTCGCCGGGCAGGTGGGCACGCAGCGCCAGCAGGGCATTCTCCAGCGCATCGGGGGTGTGGGCGTAATCGACGATCACCGCCGGACAGCCCGGGTGAATCAGCGGCTGCAGGCGCCCCGGCACCGGCGACACCCGCTCGGCGGCGGCGAACAGCGCGGGCAGCGGCTCCCCCAGCCCGTAGAGGGTGGCGATGGCCAGCAGCAGGTTGTCGAGGCTGAAGCGGCCGAGCAGCGGCAGCTCCAGGCGCATCTCCCCCTCGGGGGTGGCGACCAGGGCCAGCTGGCCGTCCGCTTGCGCCTGCCAATCGAGCACCCGCAGCGTCGCCGCCGGGTCATCCCCCACCGCCAGCACCCGCACCCCCGGCGCCACCCCGGCCAGCATCAGCTTTGCCAGTGGGTCGTCGGCATTGACCACCGCCAGGGAGAGCTCCGAGCGGCGAAACAGGCGCGCCTTGGCCGCGGCATAGGCGGCCATGCTGCCGTGGTAGTCGAGATGATCGCGGCTGAGGTTGGTGAATACCGCCGCGGTCACCTCGCAGCCCTCCAGGCGATCCTGCTCCAGGGCATGGGAGGAGACCTCCATGGCCACCCGCTGCAGCCCCGCGGCGGCCATCTCGCCGAGCGCCGCCTGCAGCATCAGCGGCCCCGGGGTGGTCAGCTCCCCACCGCGCAGCGCGCCCGGCCGCCCATGCCCGAGGGTGCCGACCACGCCGGCGTCGCGGCCCAGGGCGGTGCTCAGCTCGGCGAGATAGTGGGTGACCGAGCTCTTGCCGTTGGTGCCGGTCACGCCGATCAGCTCCAGCTCAGCGGGCACTGCGAAGAGCGCATGGCCCAGCTCGCCGAGTCGCTGGCGCAGAAAGGGCAGGCCCAGCACCCGGGGATCCCGTGCCCGCTCGGGAACCGTCTCATTGCGATCGAGGTGATAAAGCACGCAGGCGGCGCCCCGGTCCAGCGCGGCGGCGAGAAAATCGCGACCGTCGACGGCCACGCCAGGCACGGCCAGGAACACATCACCCTCGGTCACCCGGCGGCTGTCCAGCACCAGGCTGACGCTGCCCTCCAGAGCGACGGCCGCCTCGGCCAGGTTGGGCCAGTAGCGGTGGATCGCGGCCTGGAGATGGGAAGCACTCACCTGCATGGGCATACCTCTGTCAGGAGTTGAAGGACGCTCAGCGCGAACGCTGGTCGGGCGGCACATCGAGCAGCCGCAGGGCACCGCCGGTGACCCGTGAGAACACCGGGGCCGCCACGGCACCGCCGAAGAAATCACCGCCGCGCGGATGGTCGATCATCACGATGGTAACGATGCGCGGGTCGGAGACCGGCGCCACCCCGGCGAAGAGGCTGCGGTAGGCTTCCCGCTCATAGCCCCGCGCCGAGGTCTTGCGCACCGTGCCGGTCTTACCGGCAACGCGGTAGCCGGGCACCCCGGCGCGGCGCCCGCCGGTGCCGGGCTGCACGGACTCCTCCATGATGCGCAGCAGATCATGGGCCACCGCCGAGTCGATGACCTGGGTGCCGGGCGGCGCCTCGGGCAGCTTGAGCAGCGACGGCGGCAGGCGCACCCCGCCGTTGGCCAGGGCGGTGTAGGCGCTGGCCAGCTGCAGGGCCGACACCGACAGTCCGTAGCCATAGGAGAGCGCCGCCCACTGGCTGCGCGACCAGCGCACCGGCGCCGGCAGGTTGCCGACCGCCTCGCCGGGAAAGCCGGTCTCGGTGCTCTGGCCGAAGCCCAGGCGCCGGTAGAGCTCCGGCACCAGCGGCTCGTCGAGCTCCAGCACCAGCTTGGACATACCGATATTCGATGACTTCTCGAGGATACCGGCCAGGTCCAGCTCGCCGTAGTTGCGAATGTCCCGGATGGTGAAGCGGTCGAGCATCATCCAGCCCGGCGAGGTATCGACGACCACATCGCGGTCGAAGCGGCCGCTCTCCATGATCGCCGCCATGGCCAGCGGCTTGACCACCGAGCCGGGCTCGAAGACATCGACGATGGCCTGGTTGCGCAGCCCGCGAGGGTCGAGGCCGGCACGGTTGTTGGGGTTGTAGGAGGGCTGGTTGGCCATGGCCAGCACCTCGCCGGTGCGGGCGTCCATCATCACCACCACGCCACCATCGGCCTGGTGCTCGGCCACCGCCGCCTTAAGTTCACGATAGGCCATGTACTGCAGGCGCTGGTCAATGGCCAGGGTCAGCTCGCCGCCCGGCTGCGCCTCGCGCAGCAGCGCCAGGTCGCGCACCAGGCGGCCGCGGCGGTCCTGCATCACCCGCCGCTGCCCCGGCGTGCCGGCCAGGTAGGGCTGGTAGGCAAGCTCCAGCCCCTCCTGGCCCTTGTCGTCGACGTTGGTCACCCCCAGCAGCTGGGCGGCCACCTCGCCGGCCGGGTAGTAGCGTTTGTACTCGTGCTGGGCATAGACGCCAGGCACGCGCAGGTCGACCACCCGCTGGGCGGCGGCGGGGGTCAGCTGACGGCGCAGGTACATGAACTCCCGGGACGCGAAGCGCTCGAGGCGGGCATCGAGATCGTCCAGGGAGAGATTCAGCGCGTGGGCCAGCTGCAGGCGCTGGATCGGATCCTCCGGCACCTCCTGGGGATTGGCCCACAGGGTCACCACCGGGGTCGAGATGGCCAGCGGTTCACCGTGGCGGTCGCTGATCATGCCGCGATGGGCGCTCAGCGCCTGGGTCCGCAGGATGCGCGCATCGCCCTGCCCCTGCAGAAAGGGACGGTCGATGACATGCAGGGTGACGATGCGTCCGGTCAGCAGCAGCAGGCCGATCACCACCAGCCCCAGCACCAGCAGATAGCGTGCCTGCCCCATGGGCGCCGAGGGGGGGCGTCGACGCGGCGTCACGCCGCTGCGCGGCTCGGCCCTCATGGGCGGATCACCTCGACCTCGTCGACCCCGGGCAGGCGCATCTCCAGCCGCTCCACGGCCAGGCGCTCGATCCGCGCCGGCGATGACCAGGCGCTCTCCTCCAGCAGCAGCTGCCCCCATTCGGTCTGCAACTGGTCGCGCTCGCGCTCGAGCTGCTGCAGGCGAGCGTACTGCTCGCGGGTCAGGTGGCTGGTGCCGACCGCGGCCGTGGCTGTGACCAGGCAGGCCAGCACCAGCACCGCCACCAGCAGTAGCCGGGGGTCGATCAACCGGCTCAAGGAGCCGCCGAAGCGGAAGGAAGCGGGGGTCGGTCGTCCGTGAGTCATGCCGTGCCTCAGGCCAGCTTGCGCGCCACGCGCATTACCGCGCTGCGGGCACGCGGATTGGCATCGACTTCGGCGGCGTGAGGACGCTGCGCCTTGCCCAGGGCCTCCAGCCGCCGCTCGATCTGATCTTCACGGATCGGCATGCCGCGCGGCAACCCGGTGTCGCCACGCACATGCTCGCGAATGAAGCGCTTGACCCGGCGATCCTCCAGGGAGTGGAAGCTGATCACCACCAGGTGGCCGCCCGGCGCCAGCGCCTCCAGCGCCGCCGCCAGGGCCGCGTCGAGCTGATCCAGCTCGCCGTTGACCTGGATGCGCAAAGCCTGGAAAACGCGGGTCGCCGGATGCTTGCCCTTCTCCCAGGCCGGGTGGGCGGCCTTGATCACCTCGGCCAGGTCGGCGGTGCGCTCGAAGGGGCGCTCGCCGCGTCGCGCCACCACCGCCCGGGCCAGGCGCCGGGCATAGCGCTCCTCGCCGTAGCGCTTGAAGACCTCGGCGATCTCCGCCTCCTTGGCGCGGGCCAGAAAGTCCGCGGCGCTCTCCCCACGGCCGGGGTCCATGCGCATGTCCAGCGGCCCGTCACGCAGGAAGCTGAAACCGCGCTCGGGGTCATCGAGCTGCGGCGAGGAGACGCCCACGTCGAGCAGCACCCCGGACAGGCGCCCGTGCAGCCCCTCGCGTCGGGCGAGCTCACCCAGCCGGGCGAACTCGTCCTGGGCGATCGCAAATCGCGGGTCATCGATGGACGCCGCCTCGGCGATGGCCTGGGGATCGCGATCCATGGCCAGCAGGCGCCCCTGGGGCGCCAGGCGCGCGAGAATCGCCCGCGAATGCCCGCCACGCCCGAAGGTGCCGTCCAGATAGATGCCGCAAGGATCGTGCACGAGTGCCTCGACGGCGCCGTCGAGCAGCACACTGGCATGGCGAAAGCCGCGAGGGGCCGTTTCAGGGGCGGATGACGACATGCGCTTCTCGGTTCAGGATCATGGTGCGCCACGCTCCGGCGAGCCAGGTAGCGATAGCCGAAACGCGACGCGAACATTACGGAGGGAGTCGGCCGATAAGCCGGGTTCTGTCGAGGACAGTCATTCATCTAGGAGCCACGTCACCGCGGCCCTCAAGCAACCTACCCGCCCCCAGTGCGGGCCACACCGTCGGGGGCCTATTTGGTCTTGCTCCGGGTGGGGTTTACCTTGCCACGCACTGTTACCAGGCGCGCGGTGCGCTCTTACCGCACCCTTTCACCCTTGCCGGCCTCCCAAAGGAGACGTAGGCGGTCTACTCTCTGCTGCACTTTCCGTCGGCTCGCGCCGCCCAGGCGTTACCTGGCACCCTGCCCTATGGAGCCCGGACTTTCCTCCCCCGGCACCGATCGCGAGGACCGACGCCAGCGGCGACCGTCTGGCCGACTCCGAGCGCAAGAATACCAGTGCACCCAGGCCCCCTCAACGTCTTTCCGCGCCAGTTCAACGCCGCTCCTTGAGGGCCTGGGCCCGGGCGTACCAGGTTTTCTTCGTTCCCCCCAGCAGCCGGGCGGCCACGGCGGCGGCCTGCTTGACCCCGACCCCTTCGTCCAGCAGGGCGCCGAGCAACGCCTCGGCCTCCACCGCCGCCGTCTCCTGATCGGGCCGCGGCTCGGCACCCGCCACCATGATGACGAACTCGCCGCGGGCCTGGTCCGGATCGTCGGCCAGGCGCGCCAGCAAGGCCGCCGGTGTGCCGTCGAGGAAGGTCTCGAAGGTCTTGGTCAGCTCGCGGGCCAACACCAGGCGGCGCGCCCCGAAACAGGCCTCGAGGTCGGCCAGGGTGTCGCGAATACGATGGGGCGACTCATAGAACACCAGCGTCTCCTCGCGCCCCGCCAGCCCCTCCAGGCGGGACCGGCGCCCGCCCCCCTTGGCCGGCAGGAAGCCCTGGAACAGGAAGCGGTCGGTGGGCAGCCCGGCGGCACTCAGGGCCGCCACCAGCGCACAGGGACCGGGCAGCGGCACGATACGCCGCCCACGGGCACGCAGTTCGCGCACCAGCACGAAGCCCGGGTCGCTGATCAGCGGCGTGCCGGCATCGGAGACCAGAGCGATATCCTCGCCGGCGGCCAGCCGGGCATCGAGCTGGTCGACCCGCGCCGCCTCGTTGTGCTCGTGCAGCGACAGCATCGGCACCGAAAGCCCCAGGTGGCGCAGCAGGCGCGCGGTATGCCGCGTATCCTCGGCGGCGACCAGCGCCACCTCGCCCAGCACCCGGGCGGCCCGCGGGCTCAGGTCGTCCAGATTCCCAATCGGCGTGGCGACCACGTACAATGAGCCTGAGCTCGAGTCTGACATTGAAGGGCTCCCGGCAAGCGAAGACGACGAAGGGAAATGTATCCATGGACAAGACGCCACGCGGCCTGCTGGCCGCTGCGTTCGCAGCCCTGCTGCTCGGCGGCTGCGCCTACCAGCCCGGGCCGGTCGAGCGCCTCCCCGACGATCCGGGCGCGCTGCTCGAGCAGGCCCGCCAGCAGGAGCCCGAGCGGGCGGCCATCAGCCGGCTCGAAGCGGCCGATATCCTAGCACGCCAGGGCCAGCGCACCCAGGCGCTGGCGATTGCCGCCGAGCTCGACGACCGCCGACTCCCCGACGATCAGCGCCTGCGCTGGGCCATGCTGCTCTCCGAGCTCGGCGAGGCCGAGGGCGATCCCTCCGCGGTGATCCAGGCCGGCCAGCTGCTCGGCGAGATCGACCTGCCGCGAGACGCCGGCCTGATCCTGCGCGAGCGCCAGGGCAAGGCACTGGCCGAGATCGGCGAGCACCGTGCCGCCGCCGAGTCGCTGATGCGAGTGCAGTCGCATACCGACCGGGATGTCCTCAACGAGACGATCTGGGCCTCGCTGACCCGCCTGGAGCGATCCGAGCTCGATGCCATGCGCGATGGCGCCGATGAACTGACGCTGGGCTGGCTCACGCTGGCCGGACTGGTGCGCGACAGCGGCGGCGATGTGCAGCGTCTGTCCGAGCGCCTGGAGACGTGGCGCGAGCGCAACGTCCGCCACCCCGCCGCCCGACGGGTCCCAAGCGATCTCGCGGCGCTGCGCGAGCTGCGTGGCCAGCAGGTCCAGCATATCGCCGTCTTCCTGCCCGAATCGGGCCCGCTGGCCAGCGTGGCCGAAGCGATCCGCGACGGCATGCGAGCCCACCACCAGGCCACCGCCGAGCGCAACGGCGGGGTGCGCCTGACCTTCCTCGACGCCAGCCATGGCAATCTCGACATGCTCTACGAGGAGGCGCGCAGTCGCGGCGCCCAGGTGGTCATCGGCCCCCTCGACAAGGATCAGATCACCGAGCTGGAAAACCGCGACCAGGTCCCGCTGCCGACCCTCGGCCTCAACTACGGGCATGGCGAGACCAACCGTGCCCGGGGACTCTTTCAATACGGCCTCTCCGCCGAGGACGAGGCCCGCCAGGTGGCGCGCCGCGGCCGCGAAGACGGCCACCGCCGTAGCGCCCTGCTGATACCCGACAACGAGTGGGGCAACCGGGTCGGCCGCGCCTTCGAGCGCGAGTGGCGACGCCTCGACGGCACCGTGACCAACGTGGTGGCCTATAACCCGGGGGGCTCGGCCACCGAGAGCACCCGGCGCGCCCTGGCCGGCGGCAGACCCGACATGCTGTTTTTGCTGGCGCTGCCCAGCTACGCTCGCCAGGTTCCGCCCACCCTGGAGTACTACGACGCTGCCGGCCTGCCGATCTATGCCACCTCCCACCTCTTCGAAGGGCGCCCTCAGCCGCTGCTGGACCATGACCTGGACGCCGTCAACTTCCTCGACATCCCCTGGCAGATCCCCGATGCCGCCGTGGGCGGGGTGGAAGCCCTGCCCTATGCGGACAGCTATCGCCAGCTGCGCAGCGACGCCGACCCCTCGGTGTTTCGCCTGATGGCCATGGGCGTGGACGCCTATGAGCTGGCGCGGCGCCTGCCGCAGTTCCAACTGATGCCCGACAGCCAGCTGTTCGGCGCCACCGGCACCCTGGTGCCCGCCGCGGACGGCCGCATCCAGCGGCATCTGCCCTGGGCGCGCTTCGAACGGGGGGTGCCGCAGCCGATCCTCACCATCGACCTGTTCGGCAGCGACCCGCTGGGCAACGGCGGCGCCCACCTGCCCAACGGCGAGCTGATCGAGGATGGCCGTCTCGATGCCCCGGTCGACTGACGCCCGGGCCCGCGGCGAGCGAATCGAACGCCTCGCCGCGCAGTGGCTCACCGCTCGCGGCCTGACCCTGGAGGCGGCCAACCAGCATGCCAAGGGCGGTGAACTGGATCTGGTGATGCGCCACGGCGACACCCTGGTGTTCGTCGAGGTGCGCCACCGAGCCGACTCGCGCCACGGCCATCCGCTGGAAACCATCACCGCCGCCAAGCAGCGCCGACTGATCCGTGCCGCGCGTTTTTATCTCGCCCGCAACCGGCTATCATGTCCCTGCCGCTTCGACGCCCTGGCCGTGACCGGCACCCCGCCCGAGCTCGATTTCGAGTGGGTGCAGGGCGCCTTCGAAGCGTTCTGACAGGCGTGACCCTCCCAGGATCAGAGCGACAGGCCCCCAGGATCAGGACGACAGAATGGATTTCCAGCAGCGCATACTCGGTCACTTCAACGCCAGCCTCGATACCAAGACCTACGCCAGCGAGGTGCTGCCCCCCTTCATCGAGGTGGCCAGCCAGATGATGGTGCAAACCCTGGTCAACGAGGGCAAGATTCTCGCCTGCGGCAACGGCGGCAGCGCCGGCGACTGCCAGCACTTTTCCTCCGAGCTGCTCAACCGGTTCGAACGCGAGCGACCCAGCCTGCCGGCCCTGGCCTTGACCACCGACACCTCGACGCTGACCTCGATCGCCAACGACTATAGCTACAATGAGGTATTCTCCAAGCAGGTTCGCGCCCTGGGCCAGCCCGGCGATATCCTGCTGGCGATCTCCACCAGCGGCAACTCCGCCAATGTCGTCCAGGCCATCCAGGCGGCCCACGACCGGGACATGGCGGTGGTGGCCCTGACCGGCCGCGACGGCGGCGACATGGCCTCGCTGCTCGGCCAGGACGACTGCGAGATCCGCGTTCCTGCCACCTCTACCGCCCGTATCCAGGAGGTCCACCTGCTGGTGATCCACTGCCTGTGCGACCTCATCGACGAACAACTCTTCGGCAGCAGCGAGTAACCCCCATGCCCTTCAAGACACTGTCCCTGCTTCTTCTTGTTTCTGCCGCGCTGGTCCTGGGCGGCTGTACCACCGTCGCCGGCGTGACCAACCCCGGCGCCATCGAGGAGAACTACGGCAAGCGCACCCTCGGCGCCCAGGTCGAGGACGAGAGCATCGAGACCAAGATCGCCCACAATCTGCGGCGCCGTGACGCCCGCCTGGGGGATGCCCGCATCAACGTCGACAGCTACAACGGCGTGGTGCTGCTCACCGGCCAGGTGCCCAGCCAGGAGCTCAAGCAAAAGGCCACCGAGGTAGCCAGCGAGGTGCGCAACGTGCGCGACGTGCACAACGAGCTGGCCATCGCCGCCAACCTGCCCGCCAGCCAGCGCCTCTCCGACACCTGGCTCAACACCCGCATCCGCACCAGCCTGGCCACCGACGAGACCATCGACACCGGCCGCTTGCGCTTCATCACCGAGAACGCCAGCGTCTATGTGATGGGGATCGTCACTCGCGCCGAGTCCGACCGCATCGTCGATGCCATCTCACGAATCGGCGGCGTCCAGCGCATCGTCAAGGTATTCGACTACCTGGACTGACCTCGAGATAAGCAACCGAAACGACGACGGCAGGCCCCGGGGCCTGCCGTCGTCGTTGGATGACGCCGCCAAGCGGCGCCTAACCGGCTACTTGATCACCCGCAGCGACGGCCGACCCTTGGTGGGCGGCGCTTCATCGCCCGCCTCGCCCTCTTCGCCAGGGGCGTCCTCGGCGCTGTCACGCTCCACGCTGGCGAGCCCGGGACGCTCGGATGAGACCTCCTCCTCCGGCTCCTGGGCCGCGGGCGCCGGCATCACCGGCTCATGGCCGAAGACCATGCCCACGCCGTTCTCGCGGGCATACAGCGCCACCAGCGCCGGCATGGGCACGACCACCTGCATCGGCTGACCGCCGAAGCGGGCATGGAAAGTGATGGCATCGTTCTCGATATGCAGATCGCGCACCGCGGTGGGACCCACGTTGAGCACGATCTGGCCGTTCTGCACGAACTGCCGGGGCACCCTGACACCGGCCTGCTCGGCATCGACGACGATGTAGGGGGTTTGCTCGTTGTCCAGCAGCCACTCATAGAGGCCACGGGCAATGTAGGGACGGCTCGATAGCATCAGTGCCCTCCTCCGTGTCTGGGCGCCGGGCTGGGCCCGGCGCCGCTTTCAGGTGCGCATCTCGCGCTCGTTCTCGCTGAGCGAGGCAATAAAGGCGTCGCGCTCGAACAGCCGCTCCATGTACGTCATCAGCGGCTTGACCTGCTTCTCGGGGAGCTCGATGCCAAGCACCGGCATCCGCCAGAGAATCGGCGCGATGCAGCAGTCCACCAGCGAGAACTCCTCGCTCATGAAGTACGGCATGTCCTCGAAGATCGGCGAAATGCCGACCAGGCTCTCGCGCAGCTCCTTGCGCGCCTTCTCGGCCTCCTTCTTCGACCCCTGCTCGATCTGCTCGACCAGCGGGCACCATTCACGCTCGATCCGGTGCATCCACAGCCGGCTCTGGGCCCGTGCCACCGGATAGACAGGCAGCAGCGGCGGATGAGGGAAGCGCTCGTCGAGATACTCCATCATCACCTTGGACTCGTAGAGCACCAGCTCCCGGTCGAGCAGCGTCGGCACGCTGTTGTAGGGGTTGAGATCGGCAAGCTCTTCGGGGCGCTGGTCGCCATTGACCTCGACGATATCCACCGCCACGCCTTTTTCGGCGAGTACGATGCGCACGCGATGACTGAAGTGGTCATCGCTTCCAGAGTAGAAGATCATCGACGACCGCTTGGCCACTACACCCATGAAACAATCCTCGCATCAAATCGAACCGGGATGATAACACGCCCCCGCTCGGCGGGGCGCATCCACTTGCGCCGCCAGGCGCAGCATACGACACAGGGGGCGCATGGCCCGCGGCCATGCGCCCCCTGCTGCACGATACATCACACTAAGTCAGTGACACCGTCTCAGTCACACTCTCAGTGAATGTCGCGCCAGTACTCACGCTTGAGCAGATAGGCCAGCACACCGAAGATGAAGAGGAAGATCAGCACCTTCGGCCCCAGGGTCTGGGCATGCAGTCTGGAGGGCTCGCCGACATAGACCAGGAAGTTGGTCAGGTCATAGACCGCTTCCTCGAACTCGTCGGGCTCCATGGCGCCGGGACGGGTGATCTGCAGCACCTCGCAGGACTGGTACTTGCCGGTCAGGGGGTCGAGCTCCGCCCCCTCGATGGGCCGGTCAGTCTCGGCGCACACCATCTCCTGCACACCCTGCAGTGGCTCGAGCACGTTGGGCATGGCCGGCGCCTCCAGCACGATGTTGTTGACACCGAGCAACTGGTCAGGATCTCGGTAGAACCCCAGCAGATAGGAGTAGATGTAGTCCGGTCCCTTTACCCGGTTGAACAGCGTCAGATCAGGCGGCGCCACGCCGAACCAGTTTTCGGAGTCACCCGGCTGCATGGCGATGTGCATCTGGTCATTGAAGGCCAGGTCGGAGGAGAAGATCAGGTTCTCCTCCACCAGATCCTGGGGCATGCCCAGATCTGTCGCTGCACGTGAGAAACGCTGATGCTCCAGCGCATGACAGCTCATGCAGTAGTTGACATAGAGCTGCATGCCCCGCTGCAGGGACGCCTGATCGTTGATATCCGGCGTCATCGAGAAGGGCTGTTCAGGCAGCGGCGCCGCCATGGCCGTGAACGGCACCAGCGCGAAGAGCAGTGCGAACAGTTGCTTTTTCATTAGCCAGTCACCCTTTCCGGAACGGGTTTGGACTTCTCCAGCTTGGTGTACAGCGGCATCAGCAGGAAGAAGGCGAAGTAGAGCACCGTGCACAGCTGTGCCACCGCGGTACGAATCGGCGTGGCCGGAATGGCCCCCAGGATCCCCAGGATCACGAAGCTGATTGCGAAGAGCAGCAGCGCCACCTTGGACATCCACCCCTTATAGCGCATGGAGCGTACCGGGCTGCGATCGAGCCAGGGCAGCACGAACAACACCGCAATGGCACCGCCCATGAAGACCACGCCGAGGAACTCGGCCTGCAGGGGGCCAATGTCGAAGGTGATCGCACGCAGGATGGCGTAGAAGGGCGTGAAGTACCACACCGGGGCGATATGGTCCGGGGTCACCATCGGGTTGGCCGGTTCGAAGTTGGGCCGCTCGAGGAAGTAGCCGCCACCCTCGGGGAAGTAGAAGATCACCATTGCGAAGACGAACAGGAACACCGCCACACCGAAGATGTCTTTTACGGTGTAGTAGGGATGGAAGGGAATGCCGTCCAGCGGTTTGCCGGATTCGTCCTTCTTCTCCTTGATGTCGATGCCGTCGGGATTGTTGGACCCGACTTCATGCAGGGCGATGATATGCAGCACCACCAGCGCCAGGATCACGATGGGCAATGCCACCACGTGCAGGGCGAAGAAGCGGTTCAGGGTAATGCCGGAGATCAGGAAGTCGCCACGAATCCACTGCGCCAGATCGGGACCGATGAACGGAATGGTCGCGAACAGCGAGATGATCACCTGGGCGCCCCAGTAGGACATCTGGCCCCAGGGCAGCAGATAGCCCATGAAGGCTTCTGCCATCAGCAGCAGGTAGATGGCCATGCCGAAGATCCACACCAGCTCGCGCGGCGCCTTGTAGGACCCGTACAGCAGGGCGCGGAACATGTGCAGATAGATGACCACGAAGAAGGCCGATGCGCCGGTGGAGTGCATGTAGCGGATCAGCCAGCCGTACTCCACGTCGCGCATGATGTACTCGACCGACGCGAAGGCGCCCTCGCCGGAGGGGTTGTAGCTCATGGTCAGCCACACCCCGGTGAGGATCTGGTTGACCAGCAACAGCATCGCCAGCGAGCCGAAGAAGTACCAGAAATTGAAATTCTTGGGGGCGTAGTACTTGGAGAGATGATCCTGCCACATCTGCGTGGCGGGGAAGCGATCATCGACCCAGCGCATGATGCCGCTTTCCGCCTTGACCCGATTCGGATTACCCATCACGCAACCTCCTCGTCTTCACCGACGATGATGATGTCGTCGGTCTCAAAGCGGTACGGCGGCACCTCCAGGTTGGACGGCGCCGGCACGTTGCGGAATACGCGGCCCGAGAGGTCGAAGTAGGAGCCGTGACAGGGGCAGAAATAGCCGCCCGGCCAGGCCGCCATGTCCACGTCGTCGGGCTCCGGGCGAAAGAGCGGCGAACACCCCAGGTGGGTACAGATGCCGATCAGCACCGAGATATCGGGCCTGATGGAACGCAGCGGGCCGGTGACATACGGCGGCTGCTGTGGAGCCGTGGAATCGGGATCGACCAGGCGAGCAGGGTCGAAGTTTTCGGTACGCTCGATCATGTCCTGGGTGCGCTTGACGATCCACACCGGACGGCCGCGCCACTCCACGGTTATCCGCTGCCCCGGTTCCAGCTTGGAAATATCCGCCTGGACCGGCGCCCCCGCCGCTCTTGCCCTGGCACTTGGCTGCCAGGAAGCCACAAAGGGAACCGCCACTCCCACGGCACCCACCGCACCCACAACGGTGGTGGCACCCAGGAGCAGACGGCGCCGCCCTTTGTTTACGCCGTTATCTGCCATTTTCTGGTTTCTCCCATCAGCTTACCCGTTGATCCATCACGGGGGTTGGTGTCCCGCGACCACGGATACCAAATCCGCCACATCTTAAGGAATCACACGGCGAGGCACAAGGCAAAGAGGGCCTGACCAAGGTGTAATTCTCAATGCAATTCACTGATAAAAAAGAAAAAAGCCCAGGCAATGGCCCGGGCTTTTTTTGCCAACAAGCGCTGAATCAGCGCTTGGAGAACTGCGGGCGACGACGCGCCTTGCGCAGACCGACTTTCTTACGCTCGACCTGACGGGCGTCACGGGTCACGTAGCCCGCGGCCCGCAGCGCAGGACGGAAGTCCTCGTTGTAGGCCATCAGGGCACGGGTGATGCCGTGACGAATGGCGCCCGCCTGGGCGGAGCCACCGCCGCCCTTGACGGTCACATAGACGTCGAACTGACCGAGGGTCTCGGTGAGCTCCAGCGGCTGGCGCACCACCATACGGCCGGTGACGCGACCGAAATACTGGTCCAGCTCACGGCTGTTGACGGTGATCTTGCCGGTGCCCGGCTTGAGGAAAACGCGAGCGGTGGACGTCTTGCGGCGCCCGGTACCGTAATAGTGCTGTGTCATGGCGATGACCCCCTCAGATGTTCAGTTCTTGCGGCTGCTGGGCGGCGTGCGGATGCTCGGCACCCGCGTAGACCTTCAGCTTGGAATACATGGCGCGACCCAGGGGGCCCTTCGGCAGCATGCCCTTGACAGCGGACTCGATGACCCGCTCGGGAGCGTGAGCGATCATCTTTTCGAAATTCATGGAACGCAGCCCACCCGGATAGCCGGTGTGGCGGTAGTAGGTCTTGGCCTGGGCCTTGTTGCCGGTCACCTTCACCTTCTCGGCGTTGATCACGACGATATAGTCGCCGGTATCGACGTGGGGGGTGAACTCCGGCTTGTGCTTGCCGCGCAGGCGACGAGCGATTTCGGTGGCCAGGCGGCCGAGCGTCTTGTCCGCAGCGTCGACGACATACCAGTCGCGCTGGACGGACTGCGGCTTAGCAGTGAACGTCTTCATGGATGAAATCACCACAATCGATGTATTGGATCCTGCCGCCGGCCGAGCCGACGAGGGATCATCCCTATTTTTCTTGGTTGCCGGCGAGCGCCGACAACGTTCGAGCGAGGCGGCATTCTACACGACTCCCGCGCCCAGGGTAAGAGGCAATCACGGCTTGTGGGGCAGCGCCAGGTACTCGTGGGACTGCATCTCCTGCAGCCGCGACAGGGTGCGCTGGAACTCGAACGTGAGGCGCCCATCGGCATACAGCTGCTCGGCCGGCGCCTCCGCCGACATCAGCAGCTTGACGCCGCGATCGTAGAACTCGTCGACCAGGTTGATGAAGCGCCGCGCCTGATCGTCGGTCGCACCGCTCATGCGGGTGACGTTGGAGACCAGCACGGTGTGATACTCCCGCGCCAGCTCGATGTAGTCGTTCTGGCTGCGCGGCCCGTCACAAAGCTCGCGAAACTCGAACCACACCACGTCGTCATGAAGGCGGCGGGCATGCAGCACCCGGTGGTTGATCTCGATGGGCACCTCTTGCTCGCCCGCCTGGCCGGCGATCTCGCGAAAGCTACGCGCCAGCTCGACTTCGGCCGCCTCGTCCAGCGGCGCATGGAAGATCTCGGCGCGCTCCAGGGCCCGCAGCCGATAGTCGATGCCGCTATCGACGTTGACCACCTTGCAGTGGCGATTGAGCAGCTCGATGGCAGGCAGGAAGCGCGCCCGCTGCAGGCCGTCCTTGTAGAGCTCGTCCGGCACGATGTTGGAGGTCGCCACCAGCACCACCCCGCGCTGGAACAGCGCCTCGAGCAGGTTGGCCAGGATCATCGCATCGGTGATGTCCTTGACGAAGAACTCGTCGAAACAGATCACCCGCGCCTCGGCGGCAAACTTGCCAGCGATCAGCGTCAGCGGATTTTTCTCGCCTTTGTAGTGCTCCAGCTCGTTATGCACCCGCTGCATGAAACGGTGAAAGTGGGTGCGCATCTTGTCCGGAAAGGGCAGCGACTCATGAAAGACGTCCATCAGGTAGGTCTTGCCGCGCCCTACCCCGCCCCACAGGTAGAGACCCTGGATATCGGGGAGCACCGGCTCGTCGGCCGGACTGGTCCGACGCCCCAGCAGACCGGCGACCCGCGACTTGAGGCCGCGGCCGGTGGTCACCGCGCGGGGCTCGGTGCGCGGCGCCGCCAGCAGGGCGTCGTGAAGGCGCTGGAGGTGTTCGATGGCCCGCTCCTGGGCCGGATCATGCTGAAAGTCATCGCGTTCGAGATCGGCGCGGTAGCGCTGCAAAGGCGTGCTACCGACGACCTCTGAGGACCCCACAGGGGGCACAGTCGCGCACATGGCTATTCCTGGCTCGCTTGGCTCGAAGGTTCGCAAGCCAAGTATTATACGCATCCACACCGCCAGGCACAGGAAAGTCACCCACGCGTTGACCGAGCGGACGCCGCCACCCCTATAATGGGCCGCCGGACAGCGCCAGCGGCGCCCTGCACTGTCGGTCGCTAATCCCGGTCACGGACACGAGCACTCGGTCGCGGACACGAGCACTAATGGAGAACCAAGTGGAATACGGCAACATCAACTGGATACTGGCGATTGCCAGCCTGCTGGCCGGAACGGGCATCGGCGCGGTGGGCTATCGGCTGCTCAGCGGCGGGGCCGGCCAGGTACAGCAGCTGCGTCAGCGGCTCGCCGAACGCGAGCGGGAGCTGAGCGAGACACGCAGCCACCTGGGCGACCACTTTGCCGCCATCGGCGCCATGGTGAGCAATATTCAGCGTGAGGCCCGCGCCCTGGAACACCGCCTGACCGAGGACGCCACCGACCTTGGCGGCAAGCCTCGCCCCACCCGCGGCCTGGACATCGGCAGCCTGCCCACCCCGGACGCCGAGGGCGACGAGGTGCCCGCGCCCCGGGACTATGCCGACGGCACGCGCGGCACCCTATCCGAAGACTTCGGCCTCAAGGGCGAGGACGCCGACGCTCCCCAACCGCCACGCTACTGAGCAGATTGCCGACCGCCGCGCCGGCTCGTCAGGCGGGGTTGTCGATATCCACGAAGCGGTGTTCGATGCCGAACTCCCGAGACAGCCACTCACCCAGCGCCTGGACCCCATAGCGTTCGGTAGCGTGATGCCCCGCGGCCAGGTAGTGAATGCCCAGCTCCCGGGCCAGATGGGTGGTTCGCTCGGAGATCTCCCCGGAGATGAAGGCATCGGCGCCGCTCTCCCAGGCCAGGGTGATCATGTCCTGGGCACCGCCGGTACACCAGGCGACGCGGCGGATCTCCCCGCCCTCCGGCGCCTCGATCAGCAGCGGCTCCCGCGCGAGAGTCTCACCGAGACGCGCCGCCAGGCTAGCCGGGCTCAGCGGACTCGCCGGCCGCCCCAACCACACCAGCCCCTCGCCGAGCTCGCCGTCGGCACAGCCATCGACCTCGAAACCCAGCCGGCGCCCCAGCTCGGCGTTGTTGCCCAGCCGGGCATGGGCATCCAGCGGCAGGTGGTAGGCGAGCAGGCTGATGTCGTGGAGCAGCAGGGTGCGCAACCGCCGCTGCTTGATGCCGGTGATGGCCACCGGCTCGTTCTTCCAGAAATAGCCGTGGTGCACCAGCAGCAGGTCGGCCTGCCAGGCCACCGCTTCGTCGAGCAGCGCCTGGCAGGCGGTGACTCCGCTCATCACGCGGACCACCCCCTCCCGGCCGGCCACCTGCAGGCCGTTGACGGTGTAGTCCTTGAAACGGGCAGCGTCGAGCAGCGTATCGCACGCCCTTGTCAGCTCATCGCGGGAAATCATCCAGGCCTCCGGACAGTGGTTTATCGCCAATGTTACACTGGCCCCATCATAACGACTGCGCGGGAGACCAGCGAGGCCCCCGCCAACCAGGAAAACGCTCCATGCGCCGTTCGCTCGCCGCCTACGCATGGCCCGTCATCACCGGTGTGCTGCTGGCCATTGTACTGCTCAACACCTTTCCCCAGCTGATAGGCCGCTCGGCTTCGCCGCCGCCGGCCGTACAGCCTCCGGCGGTACCGCCCGCCCAGCCGCTGGTCGACCCCAGCGCCTCGCGCGAGGCAGCCACGCGCCCCACTCCGGATGTGCGCCAGGCCGCCCCCCTGAGCCGCGACCAGGGACCGGCAAGCTACTCCAGGGCGGTGGAAAAAGCCGCACCGGCGGTGGTCAACGTCTACTCTTCACGGGTCGTCGAGCACGAACAGCACCCGCTGATGTCGGACCCCTTCTTCCGCCAGTTCTTCGCCGATGACCTGCCCAGCCAGCAGCGCCTGCTCTCCAGCCTCGGCTCCGGCGTCATCGTCAGCGCGGACGGTTACGTGCTGACCAACCACCATGTGATCGACGGCGCCGACGAGATCCAGGTCGCCCTACGCGACGGCCGCGAGACCCTGGCCGAGGTAATCGGCACCGATCCGGAAAGCGATCTCGCGGTGCTGCGCATCCAGCTCGACGACTTGCCGGTGATCGAGCTCTCCGACACCACCGACGTGGCCATCGGCGATGTGGCCCTGGCCATCGGCAATCCTTTCGGCGTCGGCCAGACGGTGACCATGGGGATCATCAGCGCCACCGGCCGCAGCCACCTCGGCCTGACCGCCTATGAGGACTTCATCCAGACCGATGCGGCCATCAACCCAGGCAACTCCGGCGGCGCCCTGATCAACGCCGAGGGCGCCTTGGTGGGCATCAACACCGCCATCTTCTCGCGCTCCGGCGGCTCCCAGGGAGTGGGCTTCGCCATCCCCACCCGGCTGGCCCACAGCATCCTCGATGCGCTGGTGACCCAGGGCCGGGTAATTCGCGGCTGGCTGGGCATCGAGGCCCAGGAGATGACCCCGGAGCTGGCTGCCTCCTTCGGCCTCCAGGCCCCGCGCGGGGTGGTCATCGCCGGCGTGGTCCCCGACGGCCCCGCCGCCCGGGCCGGCCTGCGCCCCGGCGACGTGCTGCTCGAGGTCGACGGACGCCCCATCGTCGACGCCCGGGTGGCGATGAGCGACATTGCCGCGATCCAGCCCGGCGCCACTCTGCCGCTGACCGTGGTGCGCAGCGGCGGGCGACTCGACATCGACCTGGAAGTGGGCGAGCGGCCGCAGCCCGAGCGGCGCCTCCCCAGCCGCTGACCGCTGCCCCCCAAAATAACGCAGCCGACCCCGCCACATGGCGGGGCCGGCTGGTTCAGCGCAGGGCCACAGCTAGTGTCACCGCAGTGCGGCGAGCGCCCTCAGGCCTTGGGCGGAATGCGATACTCCGCGGAGCGGGCGTGGGCCGTCAGCGCCTCGCCGCGAGCCAGCGTTGATGCCACTTCCCCCAACGCAGCGGCACCCTCCGGCGAACAGTGGATGATCGAGGAGCGCTTCTGGAAGTCGTAGACGCCCAGCGGGGAGGAGAAGCGCGCCGTACCCGAAGTGGGCAGCACGTGGTTGGGGCCGGCGCAGTAGTCGCCCAGCGCCTCGGCGGTGTAGCGCCCCATGAAGATGGCCCCGGCGTGGCGCACCTCGGGCAGCAACGCCTCCGGGTCGCCCATGGAGAGCTCCAGATGCTCCGGCGCGATGCGGTTGATCAGCGCCACGGCTTCTTCACGGTCACGGCAATGGATCAGCGCCCCACGACGCGCCAGCGATTCGCGCACGATGGCCTCGCGCTCGAGTGTCGGCAGCAGGCGCTCGATGGCGGCCTCCACCGCCTCCAGGTGCGCCGCATCCCAGCTCACCAGCAGGGCCTGGGCATCCTCGTCGTGCTCGGCCTGGGAGAACAGATCCATGGCCAGCCACTCGGGGTCGGTGCCGCCGTCGGAGACCACCAGGATCTCCGAGGGACCGGCGATCATGTCGATGCCCACCTGGCCGAACACGGCGCGCTTGGCGGTCGCCACATAGATGTTGCCGGGCCCGACGATCTTATCGACCCGGGGCACGCTTTCGGTACCGTAGGCCAGCGCCGCCACCGCCTGGGCACCACCGACGGTGAAGACGTGATCCACCCCCGCCAGATGGGCCGCCGCCAGCACCAGCTCGTTGAGCACACCATCGGGCGTGGGTACCACCATGACGATCTCGCGCACCCCCGCCACATGGGCGGGAATGGCGTTCATCAGCACCGATGACGGGTAGGCGGCCTTGCCGCCCGGCACGTAGATGCCGGCGCGGTCCAGGGCACTGACCTGCTGCCCGAGCACGGTGCCGTCGGCCTCGGTGAACGACCAGGACGCCGACTTCTGGCGCTCGTGGTAAGCGCGGATGCGCTCGGCGGCCTGCGCCAGGGCCTGGCGCTGGGCCTCGGGCAGGTTCGCATAGGCCTGCTCCAGGCGGGCCGGCCCCAGGGTCAGGTCGGCCATGCTCGTTGCCGACAGCCGGTCGAAGCGGTTGCTGGCCTCGACCAGGGCGGCATCGCCACGGGTTCGGACGGCAGCAATGATCTCGTCCACCCGCTGCTGCACCGCGGCATCGGAGACGCCTTCCCAGGCCAGCAGTGCATCGAGACGCGCATCGAAGTCGGCATCGCCGGTGGAGAGCCGTGCCAGTTCAACGGCCTCTAGAATTTCGCTCATGCTTGGTTCCGCCTCTGTCAAGATGAAAGCAAAGGGTGTCGCCGGCGCGATGGCGGCATCAGGGGGTCGCAACGGCCTCGCCGACCCGGCGCTTGCGCACCGCCTCACCGAGGCGTGCGATCAGCGGCTTGAGCCGGGCATGCTTCATGGTCATGGCCGCCTTGTTGACCACCAGCCGGGTGCTGATCGGTGCGATCAGCTCGCGCGGCGCCATGCCGTTGGCCCGCAGGGTATTGCCGGTGTCGACGATATCGACGATCTCGTCGGCCAGGTTCATCAGCGGCGCCAGCTCCATGGCGCCGTACAGCTTGATCACCTCGGCCTGAATGCCCTGTTCGGCGTAGTAGCGCCGCGCCACGTTGACGAACTTGGTCGCCACCCGGCGCCGAGCCCTGGCCGGCTCGGCGCCGTTGATACCCGCCGTCATCAGCTTGCACTTGGCGATCTCGAGATCCAGCGGCTCGTAGAGCCCTTCGGCCCCGTGCTCGAGCAGCACGTCCTTGCCGGCCACGCCCAGGTCGGCCGCGCCCAACTGGACATAGGTGGGCACGTCGGTGGCCCGCAGTATCACCAGCTTGACGTCGGCCAGGTTGGTGTCGAACAGCAGCTTGCGGCTCTTGCCCAGGTCCTCGGCGGGGGTGATCCCGGCATCGGCCAGCAGCGGCAGGGTCTCGTCGAGAATACGCCCCTTGGAGAGGGCCAGAATCAGTTGCTTGCTCATGGTTTCGCCTATGGTCGGGGAAGCTGAAGCCGTCGCGAGACGCCGATCAGCCGGGAATCCGGCGGATGCGCGCGCCCAGCAGCTGCAGCTTCTCCTCGATGCATTCGTAACCGCGGTCGATGTGGTAGATACGATCCACCAGGGTCTCGCCCTCGGCCATCATCGCCGCCACCACCAGCGAGGCGGAGGCGCGCAGGTCGGTGGCCATCACCGGTGCCCCGGAGAGGCGCTCCACGCCCTCGATCACCGCCGTATTGCCTTCCAGGGCGATCTTCGCGCCCATGCGGTTGAGCTCCTGGACATGCATGAAGCGGTTCTCGAAGATGGTCTCGACCACCCGCGAGGTACCCTCGGCCACGGCGTTCATGGCCACGAACTGGGCCTGCATGTCGGTGGGAAACGCCGGATAGGGCGCGGTGCGCACGTTGACGGCACGTGGCCGGCGCCCCTGCATGTCGAGCTCGATCCAGTCTTCGCCAACGCTGACCTTACCGCCGGCCTCCTCCAGCTTGGCCAGCACCGCCTCGAGGATATCGGCACGGGTCTTGCGTACTCGCACCCGCCCGCGGGTCACCGCGGCCGCCACCAGGAAGGTGCCGGTCTCGATGCGGTCGGGCATCACGTCATGATAGGCGCCGTGCAGCCGCTCGACGCCCTCGATGACGATGGTGTCGCTGCCGTGGCCGCGAATCTTCGCCCCCATCTTGATCAGGCACTCGGCAAGGTCGACCACCTCGGGTTCCCGGGCGGCATTCTCGAGCACGGTGGTGCCGGAGGCCAACGTCGCCGCCATCAGCAGGTTCTCGGTGCCGGTCACCGTCACGGTGTCAAAGAAGATGGTGGCACCCTTGAGCCGACCGTCGACCCGTGCGCGGATATAGCCGCCCTCGACGTGGATCACGGCCCCCATGGCCTCGAGCCCGCGGATATGCAGGTCGACGGGGCGCGAGCCGATGGCGCAGCCCCCCGGCAGCGAGACGTCGGCATGGCCGAAGTGGGCCAGCAAAGGTCCCAGCACCAGGATCGAGGCGCGCATCTTCTTGACCAGCTCATAGGGCGCATGGCAATCCTTCACCTGGGCCCCATCGAGCTGGATGCTCATCCGCTCGCCCATCACCGGCTCGACGCCCATACGCCCGAGCAGCTCCAGGGTGGTGGTGATGTCCTGGAGATGCGGCAGATTGCCGATGGTCACCGGCTCATCGGCCAGCAGCGTCGCGCACAGGATGGGCAGCGCGGCATTCTTCGCGCCGCTGGCCCAGACTTCGCCGTCGGCAGCGCCGTTGCCGGTAATGATCAACTTGTCCATGGTGTCTCGCCCGTCAGGCATCCTGGTTCCGTGCCGAACCGTTCTCCGGCGCGCTGGCCCACTGCGTCGGCGTGTAGGTCTTGAGGCTCAGCGCATGGACCGCCCCGGAGGCGATCTCCTCGGAGAGCGCGCCATAGACCAGCTGCTGACGCTTCACCGGCGACAGGCCGTCGAACACCTCGCCCACGGCGATGACCTGGAAGTTGCAGCCTTCGCCCTGGATATAGAAATCGCAGCCCTCGATGCGGGCCTCGAGCAGCGCCTTGACGTCACTGGGTTGCATGGAAACCGGAACTCCTGTGATACGAAAATGGGCGGCACGCGCCTCGAAATCGGGCGGTACCGGGTCAGGGAATCTTCCCATGGTAATGAAAAGCGCCGCGCTTGGCGATGGCGGCGCGAATGGCGACTCAGGCGCCGGGGGAGTCCGCGACCGGCAGCAGGGCATCGAGGCCGGCGACACGGGTCAGCCGTAACAGGGGGGAAGAGAGCAGTACCCGCTCGATCTGAACGCCGGCGACGCGGGCGCGCCGGGTCCACTCCAGCAGCACGCTCAGGGCGGCGCTGCTGACACGGTCGACGCCGCGGAGGTCCAGCGTCACCCGGGTGCCGGCCGGCTGCTCGGCCAGCCAGGCCGTTCCCGTCTCGGCCAGCAGCGCGGCCACGTCGAAGTCCACCTCGCCGCTCACCGCCAGCCCCTCGGGGCCGGCGGTAAGACAGACGCCGTTGCGGTCGAGCAGACGACTCATGCGTCGCCGCCCTCCTCGAGCTCCTCGACGGCCAGCTCTGGCGCCCAGTTGTCGATCACCGCGTCGTAGTCGCGGCCGTGGTCGCGCATGGCCTGATCGAACTGGTTGCGGAAGGTCAGCCCCAGGTTGATGCCGTTGACGATCACGTTGACCACCCGCCACTCGCCGTTGCTGAGCCGCAGGGTGTAGCTGACCGGATAGACGCTGCCGTCCACTGCCACCACTTCCATGGCCACGCTGGCCTGGTCCTCATGACGCGGTGGTCGCTGGCTGTCCAGCACCCGCAGCTCCCGATAGTCGAACGTCACCAAGCCTTTGGTATAGGTATCAATGAGTGTCTGGCGGAAGGTTTTGGCGAACCGCGAGCGCTGCTGGGGCGTAGCGTTCTGGAAGTAGCGCCCCATCACGCTGGCGCCGATATAGCGAAAGTCGGCGATCTCGTCGAGGCTGTCGTCGACCAACGCCTTGAGCTTATCGAGGTTGTTGGCGTAATGATCCTCACGCCCCTCGAGCTGACCCATCATGGTGTCGACGCTGTCGCGAATGACCTGTTCGGGGCTGCGCTCCGGATCGGCCTGGGCCGGCAGGGAGATCAGCGCCAGACACAGCGCCAGGATCAACAGGCGGAAGGAAGCAAGGTAGTGGGTCATATTACGTCCTCAGGCGGTACGGATAGCCCTTACGGGTAGACAGGGGCGCGGCGCGGCTGGCACTCAGTCGCTGATCATATTGGACACGAATTGCTGGATGAGTTCTTCAAGCACCACCGCCGACTGGGTATCGCGGATGGTATCGCCATCGCCCAGCGTCTCCGGGTCGCCGCCCACGGTCAGCCCCACGTACTGCTCGCCGAGCAGGCCGGCAGTGAGAATGGCCGCGGTGGTATCCCGCGACAGCCGATCCTCCAGAGCGCGGTCGATCTCCAGGATCACCCGGGCGTCGTACCAGTCGGTGTCCAGCTCGATCGAACTGACCCGCCCCACGGTGACGCCGGACATGGTGACCCGCGCACGCGGCTTGAGGCTGCCGATATTGGCGAAGTTGGCCTCCAGGCGGAAGGTGTCGCCGGGCGGCGAGAAGGCCAGTCCGCTGACCCGCAGGCCCAGAAACAGCAGGCCCAGGATACCGGCCAGCATGAACAGGCCAACGCCCAGCTCCATCGTCTTGCTGCGTTTCATTGCAAGTCTCCAAACATCATGAAAAGCCTCCCCCGGTCAGGAGAACTCGCCGAACATCAGCGCGGTGAGCACGAAATCCAGCCCCAGCACCGCCAGCGAGGAGTAGACCACCGTGCGGGTGGTAGCACGGGAAATGCCTTCCGAGGTGGGAATCAGGTCATAGCCCTGGAAGACCGCGATCCAGGTCACCACCAGGGCGAACACCAGGCTCTTGACCATGCCGTTGCCCACGTCGCCAACGAAGTCAACGCTGGCCTGCATATTGCCCCAGTAGGAGCCCTCGAAGACGCCCAGCCACTCCACGCCCACCAGATAGCCGCCGTAGATGCCCACCACGCTGAAGCCGATGGTCAGCAGCGGCAGGGCAACGAAGCCGGCCCAAAGGCGCGGCGCCACGACCCGGCGCAGCGGGTCGACGCCGATCATCTCCATGCTGGTGAGCTGCTCGGTGGCCTTCATCAGGCCGATCTCGGCAGTCAGCGCCGACCCCGCCCGGCCGGCGAACAGCAGCGCCGCCACCACCGGGGCCAGCTCGCGCAGCAGCGACAGCGCCACCATCTGGCCAAGCGCCTGCTCGGCGCCGAAATCCACCAGGATGGTGTAGCCCTGCAGCGCCATCACCATGCCGATGAACAGTCCCGAGACCAGCACGATGGCCAGCGACAGCACGCCGACGAAGTGCATCTGGCGCAGCCACAGGTACCAACCCTCCCGGGAGGGCACGCCCACCGCCGACTGCAGCAGGAACTGGCCCGAGCGCCCCAGGGCCTCGAGCAGCTCGCAGCCGCGGCGCCCCAGCCGCCAGATACGCTGGATCATTGACGGCCTCCCGAGTCGAGGATATCGGTGAAGAAATCCGACGCCGGATAGTGGAAAGGCACCGGCCCGTCGGGCTCGCCGTGCACGAACTGGCTGACCCGGGGGTCGTCGTCCACGTCCAGCGTGGTCGGCGTACCGTGGGCCATGACCTGCCCATCGGCAATGACGTAGACATAGTCGGCGATGGACAGGGTCTCCTTGATATCGTGGGAGACCACGACCGCGGTCAGCCCCAGCGCCTCGTTGAGCCGCTTGATCAACTGCACCAGCACGCCCATGGAGATCGGGTCCTGGCCGACGAAGGGCTCGTCATAGAGGATCAGCTCCGGGTCCAGGGCGATGGCGCGAGCCAGCGCCACGCGACGGGCCATGCCGCCGGACAGCTCGGCCGGCATCAGATCCCGGGCGCCGCGCAGCCCCACCGCCTGCAGCTTCATCAGCACCACATCGCGGATCATGGCACCGGGCAGGTTGGTGTGCACCCGAAGCGGAAAGGCCACGTTTTCATAGACGCTGAGATCGGAGAACAGCGCTCCGCTCTGAAACAGCATGCCCATTCGGCGCCGCAGGACGAACAGCGCCTTGCGAGACAAGGCATGCACTTCGTGTCCGTCGATCCAGATGCGCCCAGCGTCGGGGACCAGCTGCCCGCCGATCAGCTTGAGCAGGGTGGTCTTGCCGGTGCCGCTTGGCCCCATGATGGCAGTGATCTTGCCACGTGGTACGCGCAGGTCGATACCGCTGAAGATATCCTTGTCACCGCGCGAAAAAGAGAGCCCTTCCACCACCACGAAGGGGGAGTCGCTCATGCAGCACCATTCCCGTCCAGAAGATTGTCGAACATCGTATCCTAACCCCCGCAGGCAACGCCAGCGCGACGGGGTCCGCCTTGCACCGCGGCCGTCCAGCACGTTTAATGGGCGCCCTTTCGTTGCCGACACCCCCTTGCCTGTGCCCACCCTATGCTGCTGCCCCTGTTACTGGTTCTGATCGGCCTTGTCGGTCTGCTGTGGAGCGCCGACCGCTTCGTCGTCGCCGCTGCCGCCACCGCCTATCGCTCCGGCTTCAGCACCCTGCTGATCGGCATGACGGTGGTCGCTCTGGGCACTTCGGCCCCGGAGATGGTGGTCGCCCTCTTCGCCGCCCTCGACGGCCTCCCGGACCTGGCCATCGGCAACGCCCTGGGCTCCAACATCGCCAATATCGGCCTGGTCCTCGGCATCACGGCCCTGGTGGCGCCGATTCCGGTGCGCTTCTCACTGGTGCGCCGCGAGCTGCCGCTGCTGCTCGGCGCCACCGGCATGGCCGGCTACGCCCTGGCCAACGGGATCCTGGGACGCTTCGATGCGCTGTTCCTGGTCCTGCTGCTGGGCTTCAGCCTGTGGTGGCTGCTGCGCGCCGACACTCCCGATACCGACCCGCCCGCCGCCGCCCCGGGCATGACACTGCTCCCGGCACTGGGCTGGCTGGCGGCAACCCTGGTGCTGCTGGGGGTGAGCTCCCGGGCGCTGGTGTGGGGCGCCGGCGAACTGGCGCGTGGCCTGGGGGTCAGCGAGCTGGCCATCGGCCTGACCGTGGTCGCCATCGGCACCAGCCTGCCGGAGCTGGCCGCCTGCGTGGCCAGCGCCCTGAAGCGCCACCACGACCTGGCCATCGGCAACATCATCGGCTCCAATCTGTTCAACCTGCTGGCGGTACTGCCGATTCCCGCCCTGCTCGCGCCGGGCCCGGTCAACCCGGCGGCCGCCAGCCGCGACTTCCCGGTCATGCTGCTGCTGACCCTGGGCATGGCCATGCTACTGCTATGGCAGCGCCATGGTCGCCTGGGCCGCCTACCCGGCGGCATCTTCCTGGCAATCTATCTGGGCTACCTGGGCTGGCTGGCCCTGGGCGGGAGCGCCCCCCTTGAGTGAAACCACGCGACGGGCAACAATCACCTCATGAACACCGACACCCTCCCTTCCGGCACCCAGTCCACCGGTGACTCGCCGCTGCGCGACAGCGCGCGGCGCACCCTGAAGGTGGAGGAGCAGGCCATCGCCGCCCTCGCCGAGCGCCTGGACAGCCACTTCGACCGCGCCTGCGAGCTTATCCTGGCCTGCCGGGGGCGGGTCATCGTCACCGGCATGGGCAAGTCCGGCCATATCGGTGGCAAGATCGCCGCAACGCTGGCCAGTACCGGCACACCGGCCTTCTTCGTGCATCCCGGCGAGGCGAGCCACGGCGACCTGGGGATGATCACCCTGGGCGACGTGGTGCTGGCGCTGTCCAATTCCGGCGAGACCGCAGAGGTCAATGCCCTGCTACCGCTGCTCAAGCGCCTGGGCACCCCGCTGATCGGCATGACCGGCCGGTCCGACTCGACCCTGGCCCGGCACGCCGACGCCCACCTGAACGCCGGCGTCGCCCGCGAGGCCTGCCCGCTGGACCTGGCCCCCACCGCCTCGACCACCGCGGCCCTGGCCCTGGGCGATGCCCTGGCGGTGGCGCTGCTGGAGGCGCGCGGCTTCACCGCCGAGGACTTCGCCCGCTCCCATCCGGGTGGCAGCCTCGGCAAGCGGCTGCTGCTGAGCGTTGGCGATCTCATGCACGGCGGCGACCGCCTGCCCAGCGTGCCGCTGGGCAGCCCCCTGCGTGACGCCCTGCTGGAAATCACCCGCCAGGGGCTCGGCTTCACCTGCGTGGTGGATGAACACGGCCGGCTGGCCGGCGTCTACACCGACGGCGACCTGCGCCGCACCCTGGACCAGCACCGCGACCTCAGCCGGCTTCGGGTCGACGACGTCATGACCCGCCCCGGCAAACGCATCGCCCCCGACCTGCTGGCCGCCGAGGCCGTGCGGGTCATGGAAGACAACCGCATCACGGCGCTGGCCGTGGTAGACGACGAGGGGCACCCTGTCGGCGCCCTGCATATGCACGATCTGCTGCGCAGCGGCGTGATCTGACCCCCTGCACGACGACCCCCTACTCAAGGAGCGCCCATGGCCCTGGTAACCCCGCCCATCGACCCCCGTCTTCTCGACCGCCTGCGCCAGGTTCGCCTGCTGGCCCTCGACGTGGACGGCGTGCTGACCGATGGCCGTCTCTATTTCCAGGCCGACGGCGTGGAGATCAAGGCGTTTCATACCCAGGATGGCCTGGGGATCCAGCTGCTGCGCCGGGCCGGCCTGCAGGTCGCCCTGCTCACGGGACGCGACTCGCCGATGGTCAGCCACCGCGCCGCGGCGCTGGGCATCGACCACGTCTTCCAGGGCTGTGGCGACAAGCTCGCCACCCTGCGTGAGCTGTGCCGGCGCCAGCAACTCAGCCTCGAGCAGGTGGCCTACTGCGGCGATGACCTGCCCGACCTTTCGGCCATCCACCGCGCCGGCATCGGCATCAGCGTGCCCGGCGCCCCGCCCTATATTCAGGCCCTGGCCGACTGGGTGACCGAGCGCAGCGGCGGTCACGGCGCCGTGCGCGAGATCTGCGACACCCTGCTCGAGGCCCAGGGCCATCGCGACGCCCTGGTCGACACCTACCTGCACCTGCAGCACTGAGCCATGACGCTGCGCCTGCCCCGTCCCGGCTTCCGGCTCTGGCTGCTGCTGGTGCTGCTGGCCCTCGGCGGCCTGCTGGTCTGGCTCGACCCCCGCGACACTCCGCGGCCCGGCCCGGTGCCCAGCGACGCGGCGGGAGAGCCGGGCCACTACCTCGAGGAGGTGCGGCTGACCCGCTTCAACGCCGAGGGCCGGGCCCACCAGCGCCTGGAGACGCCGCGCCTGGTGCACACGCCCCAAGATGACGTGACCCGCGCCGAGACCCCGGTCGCCCACGTCCACGACAGCGAAGGGCGGCTGTGGATCGCCCAGGGTGACGAGGGACGGCTCGGACCGGGCGGGGGCCCCTTGACCCTGAGCGGCAGCGCACGCCTGTTCGCCCCCGAGGAGCGCTGGCAGCTCGACACCGAGATCCTCCACGTGGATGCCGACCTGGGTCACGCCTGGAGCGAGACCCCGGCGCTGCTGCAGCAGCCCCCCCAGCGCATGAGCGGCGAGCGCTTCGACGCCTGGTTCCATGACAACCGCGCCCGCTTGACGGACAATGTGCGGGGCTACCACCCTCCGGAAGAGCCCGGCGCCACCCACGAGGACCCCGAGTCATGAGCCGACCCGTACTTCCCTCCCTCACCGCCCTGGCGCTCGGCGGCCTGCTGCTGGCCGGCACCGCGCTGCATGCCACGACGGCCACGGCCCACGACGCCCGCGCGCCCATCGAAGTCGAGGCCGACCGCCTCGACCTGGACGACCGGGCCGGCACCGCCGTCTACACCGGCGAGGTGGACATCCGCCAGGGCACCCTGCGGGTAACCGGCGACCGGGTCGAGATTCAGCGCAACGCTGCTGGCGAGCTGTCGCGGGCCATCGCCACCGGCGAACGCGCCTACCTCGAGCAGCAACCGGACCCCGCCGAGCCGGTGGTACGCGGCTGGGGTCGCACCATCGTCTACCACGTGGCCGAACGCCGCATGGAGCTGATCGACCGCGCCGAACTCCACCAGCGCGGCGACACCTTCGAGGGCGGCTATCTCGAATACTTCCTCGACCGTCGCGTGGTCCAGGCCCGCGCCGAGAGCGAGGGGGTCGAAGGCCGCCAGCGTATCCGCATGACCCTGCAGCCCGAGCAGTAAGGCAACCCCATGAAGACCCTGCGGGCCAGCCACCTGGCCAAGAGCTACAAGCGCCGCCGCGTGGTACACGACATCAGCCTGTCCATCGAGCAGGGCAGCATCGTCGGCCTGCTCGGCCCCAACGGTGCCGGCAAGACCACCTCCTTCTACATGATCGTGGGCCTGGTGCGCGCCGATGCCGGCACGGTGCATATCGACGAGCGCGACCTCTCCGGCGCCGCCATGCACGAGCGCGCCCGTGCCGGTATCGGCTACCTGCCACAGGAGGCCTCGATCTTCCGCAAGCTGTCGGTGGCCGACAACATCATGGCGATTCTCGAGACACGCAAGGACCTGGATCGCGGCGGCCGCCAGGCTCGCCTCGAGCAACTGCTGGAGGACTTCCATGTCACCCACATTCGCGACAACCTCGGCATGAGCCTCTCCGGCGGCGAGCGCCGGCGCGTGGAGATCGCCCGCGCCCTGGCCACCGAGCCCGCCTTCATCCTGCTCGACGAGCCCTTCGCCGGCGTCGACCCCATCTCGGTGGGCGAGATCAAGGGCATCATCCGCCAGCTCAAGGCCCGCGACATCGGCGTGTTGATCACCGACCACAACGTGCGCGAGACTCTGGACATCTGCGACACGGCCTATATCGTTGGCGACGGCCAGATCATCGCCGAGGGCAGCGCCGAGGCCATCCTCAGCAACCGACGGGTGCGCGAAGTCTATCTGGGCGAGGATTTTCGACTCTAGCCTTTTCTCGGCAACAACCTTCTGATATTAAGACAATTTAAACAAACCGGCACGCACATTGCGGCTGGTATGCTTATTGCAGGAAAATCAACTCCCAGCCTCTTGCAAGTCGCCCTGCCGCAGTCTAGGGTGGAGCTTTTCGGCAAATGAGCAACGCCCCTCATGGCCATGAAAGCGTCCCTGCAACTGCGTGTCGGCACCCAGCTGACCATGACTCCCCAGCTGCAGCAGGCCATCGCCCTGCTGCAGCTCTCCACCCTGGACCTGCGCCAGGAGATCCAGCAGGCGCTGGAGTCCAACCCCATGCTGGAGCTCGACGACGGCTTCGGCGAGCAGGCCGCCGGCGAGACGCCCGAGGACGACTGGAACAGCGAGATCCCCACGGAGCTCGCCGTCGACAGCGACTGGACGGACACCTATCCCGATCATGCCGCCGCCCCCAGCGGCTCCGGCGAGGGCCCCGACTTCGAGCGCCAGGCCGAGGGCCAGAGCCTCAACGGCCACCTGGCCTGGCAGCTGGCCATGACCGACCTGGAGCCGCGCCAGCGGCTGATCGCCGAGAGCCTGATCGACGCCGTCAACAGCGCCGGCTACCTGGCCCAGCCGCTGGAGGAGATTCGCGACGGCCTGCGCCAGCAGGGGCTCGACGGCCTGCCGACCCGCGAGGTCGAGCAGGTGCTGCTGCGCCTGCAGCAGTTCGAGCCCACCGGCATCTTCGCCCGGGACCTGCGCGAGTGCCTGATGCTGCAGTTGGCCACCCTGCCCGACGACACCCCCCTGCTGCCCCAGGCGCGGCGCCTGGTGCGCCAGTTCCTGGAGGCGCTGGCCGCCGATGACCGCCGCCTTCTCAAGCGTCGCCTGAGCCTCGAGGACGCGGAGCTGGACGCTGTGATCGGCCTGATCCGCACCCTCGACCCCCGCCCCGGCAGCGCCTACGGGGAGGTCGGCAGCGACTACGTCATCCCCGACCTGGTGGCCCTGCACGACCAGCGCGGTTGGCGCATCGAGCTCAACGCCGAGGCGCTGCCGCGGCTGCGCATCCAACCCGACTACATGGCACTGGTGCGCCGCGCCGACAAGAGCCAGAACAACCAGTTCCTCAAGGATCACCTGCAGGAAGCGCGCTGGCTGATGAAGAGCCTGACCAGTCGCAACGACACCCTGCTGAGAGTCGGCCGCGAGATCATGACCCGCCAGATCGACTTCCTCGAACAGGGTGAGGAGGCCATGAAACCGCTGGTGCTGGCCGATATCGCCCAGGCCGTGGAGATGCACGAATCCACCATCTCCCGGGTCACCACCCAGAAGTACATCCACACCCCGAGGGGCGTGTTCGAGCTGAAGTTCTTCTTCTCCAGCCACGTCGGCGGCGAAGGCGAGGGCGACGCCCACTCCAGCACGGCGATCCGCGCCCGCATCCGCAAACTCGTGCAGGGCGAACCCCCCCGCAAGCCGCTGTCGGACAGCCGCCTGGTGGACCTGCTCGCCGAGGATGGCATCCGCGTTGCCAGACGCACGGTGGCAAAGTACCGCGAGGCCCTGGGGATTCCCTCCTCGAGCGAACGCAAGCGCTTCAAATGAGCCCCCGGCGGGGCCATCGCCGATGCGGTGAAAAGCCGCTTTTCACCGGTCTGCGATGAACCGAAAAAAGGCGGCCGCAACAGGGGGTTTGCAAGGCAGGAAAAAGGGTTACAATCGAATCACCACACGAAGGACGAAGGAGCCTGCCATGCAAGTCAATATCACCGGCCACCATGTAGAGCTGACCGATGCCCTGCGCGACTATGTTGACGAGAAACTCACCCGCGTACAGCGTCATTACGACAACATCACCAATGTGCAGGTCACGCTCTCCGTGGAGAAAGAACGCCAGCAGGCCGCCTGCACTCTGCATGCCGCCGGTGCCGACCTTCACGCCGAGGCCATGGACTCCGACATGTACGCCGCCATCGACGCCCTGACCGACAAGCTCGACCGTCAGCTGGTCAAGCACAAGGAAAAGGCTCAGGCCCGCGCCCAGGGCGCCGGCGCCCGCTGATCCCCCATGACACTGGAAACCATTCTCCCCCCCGAACGCACTCTGTTCGGGGTTCCCGGCGGCAGCAAGAAGCGCGTGCTGGAGTTCTTCAGCACCTTCATCGCCCAGAACACCCCGAGCCTGGATAGCCAGGAGGTCTTCGACCGGCTGATCGGGCGGGAGCGACTGGGCAGCACGGGCATCGGCAACGGCGTGGCCATTCCCCATGCCAGAAGCCCCCACTGCCATGCCCCGGTGGCCGCCTTTCTCAAGCTCGCCGACCCCATCGACTTTGACGCCATCGACGGGGAGCCGGTCGACCTGGTCTTCGTGCTGCTGGTGCCCGAGGAGGCCGACGACACCCACCTGGCCCTGCTGGGACAGGTGGCCGGCATCATGAACGACGTCGAGACCCGCTCGGAACTGCGCAAGAGCGCCAGCCAGCGCGAGCTGCATGAGCGTCTCATCGAGGCAGTCCGACGACAGGCGGCGACCTGATACCCACGGAATCGGGCCACCCGGCCAGCGCAACGACCAGGAGACCCGCATGCAGCTCGTGATCATCAGCGGCCGCTCAGGCTCGGGCAAGTCGATTGCCTTGCAGGCCCTAGAGGACCTCGGCTTCTATGCCATCGACAACCTGCCCGCCATGCTGCTGGGCTCATTGGCGGACGAACTGCACAGCGGCCCCACCGAGCAGTCCAACGTTGCCGTCAGCATCGATGCCCGCAACCTGCCGCATGCCCTGGAGCGCTTCCCGCGCCTGCTCGAAGAGCTGCGCCAGCGTGGCGTCGAGTGCCAGGTCATCTACCTGACCACCGATGCCCGAATCCTGCTGGAGCGCTACTCCGCCACCCGCCGCCGTCACCCGCTGACCAAAGGCAGCAACATGACCCTGGCCGAAGCGATCGACTCCGAGGAGCAGACCCTCACTGACATTCGTGACCTGGCCGACCTGATCATCGACACCTCGCGACTGTCGGTACACGAGCTGCGGGGACGCATCGCCGACCAGGTCGCCAGCCATCGCGCCAGGCAGCTGACCCTCACCGTGGAGTCCTTCGGCTTCAAGCGCGGCGTGCCGATGGATGCCGATATCGTCTTCGATGCCCGCTGCCTGCCCAACCCCTACTGGGATCCGAGCCTGCGCTCGGGCACCGGTCAGGATGCCAATATCATTGCCTTTCTCGAGCAATATCCGCTGGTGGCCGACATGTACGCCGATATCCTGGGCTGGATCGAGCGCTGGCTGCCGGCCTACCGAGACAGCCACCGTAGCTACCTGACGGTAGCCATCGGCTGCACCGGCGGTCAGCACCGCTCGGTCTATCTGGCCGAAAAGCTGGCTCGGCAGCTGGCCAACCAGCAACCCGCGGTGCGCCTGCGTCACCGTGAGCTGGGCATCCATCGGGCCCTGACCGCCGCATCCCCGGCGCCCTCGGCACCCCCCGACCGCGAGGGATTTTGAGCGTGGCCAGTCGCAAGCTGACCCTGACCAACAAGCGCGGCCTGCACGCCCGGGCCGCCACCCGGCTGGTCCAGTGCTGCCAGCCCTTCTCCGCCCGAGTCACCGTCACCCGCGGCAGCCAGATAGCCGACGCGGCCAACATCATGTCGCTGCTGATGCTGGCCGCCCCCAACGGCACCGAACTGACCGTCAGCGCCGAGGGCGAAGACGCCGATGCGGCACTGGACGCCATCGAGGCGTTGTTCGAGGCGCGCTTCGACGAGGACCTCTAGACAACTAGCCGCCGGCGACCGTCATCTCATCGATCAGCCAGCTGCCGCTGTGGATGCTGCCGCGGGTGTCGATATCGCTGCCCACCCCCGCCAGCCCCCGGTACATGGCCTCGAGATTGCCGGCGATGGTGAACTCCTCCACCGGATACTGGATCTCGCCGTTCTCCACCCAGAAGCCGGCGGCGCCGCGCGAGTAGTCGCCGGTGACACCGTTGACCCCCTGCCCCATCAGCTCGGTGACCAGCACCCCGCGCCCCAGGCGCGCAAGCAGTGCCTCGCGGGATTCCAGCGGGGCGGCGATACGCAGGTTACGCGCCCCGCCGGCGTTGGCGGTGGTCTCCATCCCCAGGCGACGGGCACTGTAGGCAGAGAGCATGTAGCTCGCCAGGCGCCCCCCCTCGATGAAGACGTTGTTGCGGGTCTGCACGCCATCGTTGTCGAAGGGACTGCTGGCCATGGCGCCTCTTTCCATGGGCCGCTCTTCGAGACGGAACCACTCGGGAAACAGCGGCGTGTCGAGGCGCTCACAGAGAAACGACGCCTGGCGATACAGGGCGCCGCCGGCGATGGCGCTCATCAGATGGCCGATCAGCCCACTGGCCAGGCTGGGGTCGAACAGCACCGGGAGCCGCCCGGTGGCCGGGCGCCGCGCCCCCAGGCGACGCAGGGTGCGCTCGGCGGCGCTCTTGCCCACCCGTTCCGGCGCCAGCAGCTCACGCGGATCGCGGGCACTGGTGTAGTCGTAGTCGCGCTGCATGCCGCCCGCATCCTCGGCGATCAGCATGCACGACAGCGAGTGCCGGCTGCCACGCTGGCTACCCAGAAAGCCGTGGCTGTTGGCATAGACCCTCACCCCTTCGCCGCTGGACAGCGAAGCACCTTCCGACTGGCGGATGCCCGGCTCGTGGCGTCCGGCCGCCTCGCAGGCCAGTGCCAGGTCGATGGCCTGCTCGGTGGTCAACGGCCAGGGGTGGTGGACGTTGAGGTCAGGCAGCTCGGTGGCCATCAGCGCGGCATCGGCGAGCCCCGCGGCGGGGTCCTCACCGGTATGCCGGGCGATCGCCACGGCCTTTTCCACCACGGCACGAATCGACGCCTCGCTGGCATCGGTGGACGAGGCGCTGCCCTTGCGGGCCCCCACGTAGACCGTCACCGCGATCCCCTGATCGCGGGACAGTTCGACGGTCTCCACTTCGCCCTCGCGGACGCTGACACCGACCCCCTGGTCGACGCTGGCGCCCACCTCGCAGGCATCGGCGCCCAGACGGCGCGCCAGCGCCAGCGCCTGTTCGGCGCCCGCCTCAAGCTGGGTCTGCTGGGCGGCGGCATCAAAAGCCTGTGTCATGCTGGTCTCCCTTTCTCCGGCCCCGGGCCGGATCTTCTTGATGTGGCTATCAAGCCCGCCGCTGCGGGCTGGTATACTGTGCGAATTCTCAAGCCTCAATGATGGATGCGGCATGTCCCAGGATTCCCCCCGCGAGCTGCTCGCCCAGATCACGCTGTCGGATGACGACGAGCGCCCCAGCAAGTCCCAGCTCAAGCGCGAGATGCACGCCCTGCAGGCGCTGGGCGAGGCGATCATCGCCATGACCCCGGGCGAGCGCGCCCGTTTCCCGCTCTCCGACGACATGCTGGCGGCCGTCGAAGAAACCGCACGGATCCGCTCCCACGAGGGGCGGCGGCGGCACATGCAGTACGTCGGCAAGCTGATGCGCCGCGAAAACCTCGAGGCGATCCAGGCGGTCTTCGACGAGGTCGAGCACGAGGCGCGTCGTCGCGACCTGGCCTTTCACCGGCTCGAAGCCTGGCGCGACCGCCTCATCGAGGAGGGCGACGCCGCCGTTGAAGCCTTCGTCGCCGACCATCCCGACGTCGACCGCCAGACGCTGCGCCAGCTGATCCGCAATGCCCAGCGCGAACGCGAGAAGGGCAAGCCCCCCGCCAGCGCCCGCAAGCTGTTCAAGCTGATCCGCGATACGGCCGGGCTGTAGGCCGCTCGGGGCTGATCCGGCGGCAGGCCTGCGAGGAGGCGCTGTGAATACTTCCCTGTACGCTACCGATTCCCTGCGGCGCTCTCGCATCCTGCTCCGCTTGCAGGGCCGGTGCTGGCCATCCATGGCCAGCCCGTTCGGAGCAGTGCTCCTCACCCCTGGAATCGGACCTCCTCTTCGGCCTGCCCCCGGCGCCCCTCGCGTCATGGCGCCTCCAAGATTTCCCCTCCCCCCGCAAACGACGCCGAGCGAAGGCCAGACACGGCGGCGTTCGGCGAGCCAGCGGAGTTTAGGAGCCCTAAATGAGCATGGCGAGCCGAGCGCCAACGCCGTATGGGCGAGCGCAGGCACGTTCACTCACGAGGCGGTGCCACCCACGGTCAGCTCATCGAGCTTCAAGGTCGGCTGGCCGACGCCCACCGGGACGCCCTGCCCCTCCTTCCCGCAGACGCCGATTCCGGTGTCCAGTTCCATATCGTGGCCGATCATCGACACCTGGCCCATGGCCTCGGGGCCGTTGCCGATCAGGGTCGCGCCCTTCACCGGGGCGGTGATCTTCCCATCCTCGATCAGGTAGGCTTCGCTGGCCGAGAACACGAATTTCCCCGAGGTGATATCCACCTGGCCGCCGCCGAAGCTCACCGCATAGATCCCCCGCCGCACGCTCTTGATGATATCCGCGGGGTCATCCTGGCCGGCCAGCATATAGGTGTTGGTCATCCGCGGCATTGGCAGGTGGGCGAAGGACTCGCGACGGGCGTTGCCGGTGGGGGCCATACCCATCAGTCGCGCGTTGAGCTTGTCCTGCATGTAGCCGGTGAGGATGCCGTCCTCGATCAGCGGGGTGTACTGGCCCGGCGTCCCTTCGTCGTCCACGCTCAGCGAGCCGCGGCGGTCGGCCAGGGTGGCGTCGTCGACCACCGTCACCCCCGGGGCCGCGACCCGCTGCCCCATGCGCCCGGCGAAGGCCGAGCTGCCTTTGCGGTTGAAGTCGCCCTCCAGGCCGTGGCCCACCGCCTCGTGGAGCAGGATGCCGGGCCAGCCCGGCCCCAGCACCACCGGCAGCTGGCCGGCCGGGGCATCCACCGACTCCAGGTTGACCAGCGCCTGGCGCACCGCCTCCTTGGCGAAGCGCTCGGCGACGTTCTCATCGCGCAGCCGGGCCATGGCGTAGCGGCCACCGCCGCCGGCGCTGCCGCGCTCGCGGCGGCCGTTCTTGACGGCGATCACGCTGACGTTGAAGCGCACCAGCGGACGCACGTCCGCCGCCAGGCTGCCGTCGCTGGCGCGCACCAGCACCACCTCGTGCACCCCGGTGAGGGAGGCGCTGACCTGGGCCACCGACGGGTCCGCGGCGCGAGCCACCCGGTCGGCCTGCTTGAGCATGGTGATCTTCTCTTCTGCGGTGAGCCCGGAGAGCGGGTCGAGGGCCGCATAGCGTACCGTGGACTGACTGATCACCCGCGGCGCCACGGCCAGCTGGGTCCCGCTGCGCACGATGCCGGCGGCGGTGCGGCCGGTCTCGGCCAGGGCATCGGCGGTGATCTGGTTGGAGTAGGCGAACCCGGTCTTCTCGCCGGCCATGGCGCGCACCCCGACGCCGCCGTCGATGTTGTAGCCAGCCTCCTTGACCTCGCCGTCCTCCAGCACCCAGCTCTCGTGCCAGCTGCGCTGGAAGTAGAGATCGGCGTAGTCGACCCCCGGGGCCAGGACATGGCCGAGGCCGACGTCGAGGGCCTCCAGGTCCAGGCCCCCCGGGGTCAGCAGGATCTCGGCGGCGGTATCGAGCAGGGCATGCGGTCGTGATGTCATTCGGCACTTTCCAGTGTGATCTGCGGCGCGTCCCAGGGACCGCGCACGCGGTAGTGAATTCGGGTGACCCGGTCGATGGCACCGCCAAACAGGCGGTCGGCGATGAACAGCGCACCGCCCACCACCGGCGCACCGGCGATGACCGCGGCCAGCGCCAGATTGCGACTCACCGGGACTGTGACGCCCAGGCGCTGATCGAGTTCCCGTCGCACCAGGTCGACGCTGCCCTCCAGGGTGAAGGAGGTGGCCGGCCCCTCGATGGCGACCGGCCCACGGGTTTCAAGAACGCCCTCGTAGAGGGTAGCGCCTCCGTCCACGCTGTCGAAAGCGGTACCCTGCCCGGTCACGTCGGAGAAGTCCAGCCGCAGCCGACGCACCAGGTTGTCCACGTTGAACAACCCGATCAGCCGCGCCGAGGGCGACTCCACATTGACGAAACGCCCGTTGCGCAGCGCCACATCGACACTGCCACGCGAGCGGGCCAGGGCAAACTGCCAGGGCGCACCCGGCCAGGCCAGCTGGCTGCGTACCCGGGTCTCGCCGCTGCGAATGGTCACCGGCTGCCCCAGCCGCTCCAGCGCCGTGCCCAGGTCGCGCCCATCCAGGTCGAGCCGGGCCCGGGTCAGGCTGGAACCGGCCCCGGCGGCCTCCCACACCAGATCTCCCCGCGCCGACACCTGGCCCAGGGTCAGGCCCAGCGGGGCGATGCTCAGCCGATCACGGCCGGCGGACCAATAGGCGGTGAAGGGCCCGAAACGCCGACCCCGACGCTCGATATCGGCGATACGCAGCCGGCCATCGGGCAGACGGGTCACCCAGCCCGGCAGCGCCACCGGCTCGGGCGCCGCCACCGCCACTTCATCGAGCAGCTCACCGGGCGAATCGTCCTCCTGGGCCAGAAAACCGTCCAGCGACAGCCGCGACAGGGCGATATCCAGCGGCATGTCGAGCCGTGGGCGATAGTCGAGATGGCCCGCCACCAGGCTGCCGTCCAGGGCCACTCGCCAGCCGCCGCCCACCTGCGCCTCGGCCCTGGCGTCCAGCGAGCCGATACAGCCGTCGGGCCCCATCAGGCAGGAGACCCATAGCTCCAGGCGGCGCAGCGCCGCTCTTTCTGCCGTGGGAAGGTGCGCCTCATCGACCAGGGGCGCCAGGGCCCGCCCCCAGGCGACAGGGTCGAGGCGCGGCTGCTCGATCGCCACCTCCCAGCCTTCGGCCTGGGGCCAGCTCGGCGCCGCAGGCAGGCGCCCCAGCCACAGCTGGCCCTGCCCCACGGTCGAGCCGGGGCGGTGGCGGCGCCAGCGCAGCAGGACATCACGTCCCAGCTCCGCACGCAGCTGCGGCCCGTCGAGATCCACGTCCACACGCAGGGGGCGAACCGCACCGGCCGACTTGCCCAGTGGCTCGGGCAGGTCGATGGCCACGCCGCTCAGGTCGCTGCGCAGCGCCAGGGAGTTGCCGGCATCACCCAGCGCCAGCCGGCCTCGCCAGGCCAGGCGTCCGGAAAGGCGCTCGTCGAGTGCCCCCGCGCCGCCCAGGGCGAGGAATCGTGCCACCTGGGCGGTGCCCGACAGGTCGATGCCGCCGGCCCGGGTATCGACATCGGCCGATACGGGCCCGCCCAGCAGCTGCGCCTGAAGCCGACCCTCGAGCCCGCCGTCCTCACCGCGCTGCCGCCAGGCCAGCGGCCCACTCAGGTCCTGGAACACCAGGCCCAGCGAGCGCTGCTCGAGCCGCTCGAACGCCACCTCGGTGTCGATATCGAGTTGGAAGGCCTCGGGCGCTCCCAGGCGCATGTCCAGCGCTAAGTCCCCCTCGGCGCGTCCCGCTCCCCGCCAGTCGTCGAGCAGGCGCATGCCGTCCACCGGCAGCGCCCGCAGATAGCGGCGCAGGGACTCGGCATCGGCGGCCAGCTCGCCGCTCACCCGCAGACGATCGTCATCCAGGGTCACCCGCCCCCGGCGAGCCTCGACGCCGTGGCTCTCGGCGTACGTCACCTCGCCCTCCAGGCTGCCCACGCCCACCCGCAGCTGCCCCTCTACCGCCTCCAGCGCCGGCCAGCCGGGGGCAAAGGCCAGGCGCCCTCGCTCGATGGCCAGGTTGAGATCCAGCTTGGGGGCGAGCGGCTCGGCGGCGGCGAACAGCGGCAGGTGCAGCTGCAGGCTGCCCGCCGGCACATAGCCCGCTACCCCGTCGGCCAGCCAGTCGTTGAGGGCATCGCCCAGTACGCCCACGGGCAGCCAGTCGACCAGCGGCCGCTCCAGGGCGTCGGCATCACGGAAGCGCAGGTCCAGGCCGAGACCGCCGGCGACGCCCCCGCCCACCGCCAGGCCGAACCCGCCCTCGACCTCGGCGCCCTGCCAGCCGGCGCGCAGCCCTCGTCCGCTAACGAAGGTACGCGGTCCGTCATAGGACCAGGCCACCTCGCCGCTGGCATGGGACAGCGCCATGGGCGCGGCGAACACCTCGGGGAAATTCAGGGTGGCGTCCCCCGCGCCGACGAAGCGCACGCGGCCGGTGAGGTCGCGGGCTTCGACCCAGGCGTCGATGGGGCCGCCGCCCGGGGCCTGCCCCCAGGGCGACACCTCGACGCCGTAAACCGCCGCACGAGCCAACCAATGGCCCTGCTCGAGGCCGAACCCCAGGCCCTCGACGCGGCCGCGCGGCGCCAGGGTCTCGATCACTCGCGTCAGCCCCTCCGGCAGCGGGACCCGATCGCGCCAGGCCGCCAGCGAGGCCAGGTCGAACTCGCTAGTGTTGAGCCACCAGTCGTCGCCGCGATGGCGCAGGTGCCAGTGCCGCGGCAGCGCCGGGCCCGGCGCCTCCGCCAGTTCGCTGGGTTCGGCCCAGTCGACGGTGCCGGCATCCCCCTGCAGCCAGGCGTCCCAGCCGGCCTCGCTGCGCAGCCACTGGCCGCGAGCCTCGACGCCCTCCAGAGCAACGATCTCGTCGTCATGGCGAAATGCCAGGCGCGGCACGTCGAGATCGAGCCGCGCATCGACCAGGGCGCCGCGGTGCCAGCGTCCCCACAGCCGGGCCTCCCCCTGGGCCTCCTCCAGTCGCAGGGGGTCATTACGGGTGAATACCTCCACCAGATCGATCAGGGTATCCAGGCGCATGTCGGCCTGCAGTGCGGCGCTGAAGTCGCTCAGCCCACCGGGGCCGGGGAAGACCTCCAGGACCGCCTGCAGCGAGGCCTCCCGCTGGCCGGCCAGATGCACCTCGCCCTCGAGATGGGCGTGGCGGGCATCGCCGGTCATCAGCACCCGCGGGGCGAGCAGTTCGACACGGCGCTCGCGGCCGTGCAGCACCAGCCTCAGGTCCTCGACCCAGGCGCGCTGGCGCAGCAGCACCCCGACCCAGAAATCCAGGCGCTCGAAGTTAAATTCGGTCTCGGGGCGCAGCTCGGGGGGAATCTCAGCGGGATCGGGCCAGTGCCAGCCGCCCCGTTCATCCTGATAGAGGTGCAGGGTGAGCCCGCGCAGCCGGGCATCCTCCACCACCGGGATGCCTTCGCGCAGGCTGGCGCCGGTGTCCAGGCGCAAGCGGGCGTGCTCGGCTTCCAGTAGCGGAAGCGACCCGCGGCTTTCGGCGGTGCGGATGGTCAGCTCCCCGGCCTCGAGCTGGGGGTCCAGGCCGTAGAGCCCCGCCTGCAGATGCCCCAGCTCGACCTGGGCGTTGAAGCGCGCCGCCAGCAGCGACTCCAGCCGCGGCGCCTGGCTATCCACCTGCATCAGTGCCAGACGCAGCACCAGCAGGGCCAGGGCCAGCAGCGTCAGAACGATCGCCGCCAGGGTCAGCGTCCAGCGGCTCAGCAGGCGTATCGGATGCATCGGCTCACATCAGCACGATGTCGTACTGCTCCTGGGAGTAGTGGTTTTCGACCTGGAAGCGAATGGTCTTGCCGATGAAGGTCTCCAGGTCGGCCACCGCCGCAGAGTCCTCATCGAGCAGGCGATCCACTACCGCCTGGGACGCCAGCACCATGTAGGTTTCTGCATTGTAGGCGCGCTCCTCGCGCAGGATCTCGCGAAAGATCTCGTAGCACACCGTCTCGGCGGTCTTCAGGGTGCCGCGCCCGCTACAGGTTGGACAGGCTTCGCACAGCGTCTGCTCCAAGCTTTCGCGGGTGCGCTTGCGCGTCAGCTGGACCAGCCCCAGCTCGGTGACCCCGGTGCACTTGGTCTTGGCATGGTCGCGCTCCAGCGCCTTCTCCAACACCCGCAGCACCTGGCGCTGGTGCTCGGGATCCTCCATGTCGATGAAATCGATGATGATGATCCCGCCCAGGTTGCGCAGGCGCAGCTGGCGGGCGATGGCGTTGGCCGCCTCGAGGTTGGTCTTAAAGATGGTCTCCTCGAGGTTGCGATGGCCCACGTAGCCGCCGGTGTTGACGTCGATGGTGGTCATCGCCTCGGTGGGGTCGATCACCAGGTAGCCGCCGGACTTGAGCTGCACCTTGCGCCCCAGGGCCTTCTGGATCTCGTCCTCGACGCTGTAGAGGTCGAAGATCGGCCGCTCACCGGGATAGTATTCGATGCGCGCCGAGGAGTCGGGCATGAACTCCCGGGCGAACTCCACCAGCTTGACGTAGTTCTCACGGGAGTCGATGCGCACCTTCTCGATATCGTCGCGCATCAGGTCCCGCAGGGTGCGGATGAACAGCGGCAGGTCGTCGTAGATCACGCTGGGCGCCGGGGCGGTGATCTTGCGCTCGCTGACCTTGCGCCACAGCCGCAGCAGGAAGTGCATGTCGGCGTAGAGCTCCTCGTTGCCGATGCTCTCCGCCGCGGTGCGCACGATGAAGCCGCCGGTCACCTCCAGCTCCTGCTCGGCCTGCACCTGTTCGAGGCGTTCGCGCAGGCGCTCGCGTTCGCGCTCGTCCTCGATGCGCTGGGAGACCCCGTGGTGCGGCGAGTCGGGCATGTAGACCAGGTAGCGCGACGGCACCGACAGGTGGGTCGTCAGCCGCGCCCCCTTGGAGCCGATGGGGTCCTTGGTCACCTGCACCACCAGCGCCTGGCCCTCATGCAGCAGTTGGCCGATGGAGACCTGCTCATCGGCCGGGGTGCCGACGGGCATCACCTCATGGGCGTGGATGAAGGCCGCGCGATCCAGGCCGATGTCGACGAACGCCGCCTGCATGCCCGGCAGCACCCGCACCACTCGCCCCTTGTAGATATTGCCGACGATGCCGCGCCGCCGGGTCCGCTCGATGAGCGCCTCCTGCAGCACGCCGTTTTCCACCACGGCGACGCGGGTTTCCATCGGCGTCAGGTTGATCAATACTTCGCCGCTCATGCGGAAATCCTTATCCAGTCCAGTCTCGGGGCATTATGACACACTGTTATCGCGAGTCGGCCCTGCACCAGAGGGGAACCCCCTGGCGCGCCAGCAGCTCGGCGGTCTCGAACAGCGGCAGCCCGACCACCGCCGAGTGACTGCCCTCGATGCGCGCGACGAACACCGCCGCCAGCCCCTGGATGGCATAGCCGCCGGCCTTGTCGGCGGGCTCACCGGTGGCCCAGTAGGCATCGATCTCGGCGGCGGCGATCTCGCGCATCACCACCCGGGTCGTCACGCAGCGCTCGAGCACACCGGCGGGGCCGCTCACCGCCACCGCGGTGAGCACCTCGTGGTCGCGTCCCGACAGCGAGCCCAGCATGGCGGCGGCGTGGGCCTGGTCGCGGGGCTTGCCGAGGATCTCACCGTCGCACACCACGGCGGTGTCCGAGCCCAGGGTGGGCAGGGTCGTGCCGCGGGCGCCGGCGCAGGCCTTCTCCCGGGCCAGGCGGGTCACATAGGCCACCGCCGCCTCTCCCGGCCGCGGCGTCTCGTCGATGTCCACTGGCCTGACCTCCACCGCCACGCCGATCGACGCCAGCAGCTCGCGGCGGCGCGGCGAGGCCGACGCGAGGCATAGCACCGGCGGACAGGGGGCGGCAGGGGGGCGATGAATGGCGGCCATAATGACTCCCGGACTCACGCAGCGCCGGCCAGCCGACGCTCCATGGCCTGGAACATGGTGGTCAGCCAGGGCCACAGGACGGCGCCGATCAGCGACGGCAGCAGAAAGGAAAGGTGCATCGAGAAGGGACCGAACAGGGTGCGCAGCCACTGCTCGACCAGCTGTACCAGCCCCAGCAGCACCAGGATCAGCAGCGACTGCTGGAGCAGCGAATAGGCACGAAAGCGCGGATAGATCAGCGCGGCCAGGAAGGCCAGCAACGACAGCGTCAGGGCGTTCTGGCCAAGCGGCGCCCCCTCGATCAGGTCGAGCAGGATCCCCAGCACGAAGCCGTGAAAGACCCCGACCCGGGACGGCGCCGACATGCACCAGTAGATCAGCATCAGCCCCAGCCAGTCGGGGCGCCAGATCTGCCAGCCATCGGCCAGCGGCATCACCTGCAGGCACAGCGCCAACAGCAGCGTCAGCCACACCCAGGGCAGCGCGGTAGCGGGGGCAGCGGCCATCAGCCGGATTCCTCCGTGTCGGGCGCCTCGATCAGCGCATCAGGGGGCTCGTCGCCGGGCAGCTCGCGATCCCAGCCCGCATCGTCGGGCACCGGGGCGGGCTCAGGCGGAAACAGCAGCAGGAAGTGGCGCGAGCGCTGCAGCCGGGCCACCGGCGCGGCCGCGACGCGGGCGAAGGGCTGGCCGGGGTCGTGCTCCACCTCGGTGACCCGCGCCACCGGGTAGCCCGGCGGAAAGCGTCCGGCCAGCCCCGAGGTGACCAGCAGGTCGCCCACGCGAATATCGGCGGTATCCGGCACGTGGAGCACACTCAGGGCATCGTACTGGCCGGTGCCCTGGACCACGAAGCGCAGGCCGTTGCGGTTGACCTGAACCGGCAGCGCGTGGCTGGCGTCGGCCACCATCAGTACCCGGCTGGAGTAGGCCGACACCGCCGTGACCTGGCCCACCAGGCCCGAGGCATCCATCACCGGCTGGCCGACAAAGACCCCGTTGCGGCGCCCGCGATCGATCACCATCTGCTGGGCGAAAGGGTCGCTGTCCAGGGAGAGCAGCTCGGCGGTGATGTAGGGCACTTCGTTGCGCGCCGCCGCTCCGAGCAGTTCACGCAAGCGGACGTTCTCGGCGGTCAGGCTCGACATGTGCTGTACGCGGTGGGAGAGGTGCAGGATCTGCTCGCGCAAGCGACGATTCTCCTCCACCAGGGCACGCTGCTCGGACAGCGCCAGCGCCCCCCAGGTCAGGACATCGCTGGGCACGCTGACCACCCACTGGATCGGCGCCACCACCGTGGAGAGCTGGGCCCGCACCTCTTCCATGCGGGTGAAACGGTGGTCAACGAACATCAACGCGGAAGCGGCGATCGCACACAGCAGCATGCGATAGCCCGGCACCGATCCGTGCGAGAACAGCGGTTTGATAGCAGCCCCCCTCCCCCTTAACTCTCTTGCATCATATCACCTCAGTGAAGCGCTGAAGCCGTCGCCGAGCGAGATGAAGCACGAGGCGCACGGCGCCCAGCAACCGGAGCCTATGGGATATAGGTGAGGATTGCGTGATACGGCATCCCGGGCACCGCGCAACGAAGTGATTCGCTCGCGCGGGCAGGATTCAGTGCTTCACTAGTCGCTGGACAATAGCTCGAAGGTATGCCGGTCGATCATCTCCAGCGCCTTGCCGCCGCCGCGCGCCACGCAGGTCAGCGGATCCTCGGCGACGATCACCGGCAGGCCGGTCTCCTCGGCGATCAGCTTGTCCAGGTCGCGCAGCAGGGCGCCGCCGCCGGTCAGCACCAGGCCCCGCTCGGCGATATCCGAGGCGAGCTCCGGGGGCGACTGCTCCAGGGCGCTCTTCACCGCCGAGACGATGGAGGCCAGGGTCTCCTGGAGGGCATCGAGAATTTCGTGGGAGTTGAGCGTGAAGCTGCGCGGAATGCCCTCGGCCAGATTGCGGCCGCGCACGTCGATCTCGCGCAGCTCGCCGCCGGGGTAGGCGCAGCCGATCTCTTCCTTGATGCGCTCGGCGGTGGCCTCGCCGATCAGGCTGCCGTAGTGGCGGCGCACATAGCCGGTAATCGCCTCATCGAAGCGGTCGCCGCCGACGCGAATCGACTCGGAGTAGACCACGCCGTTGAGCGAGATGATGGCGATCTCGGTGGTGCCACCGCCGATATCCACCACCATCGAGCCCTGGGCGTCGTCCACCGGCAGACCGGCGCCGATCGCCGCAGCCATGGGTTCTTCGATCAGGAACACCTCGCGGGCGCCGGCGCCTTCCGCCGACTCCTTGATGGCACGCCGCTCGACCTGGGTCGACATGCAGGGCACGCACACCAGCACCCGCGGGCTCGGGGTAAGGAAGGTGCTCTGATGGACTTTGCGGATGAAGTGCTGGAGCATCTGCTCGGTGACGGTGAAGTCGGCGATCACCCCGTCCTTCATGGGGCGAATGGCCGTGATATTGCCCGGCGTGCGGCCCAGCATGCGCTTGGCATCGGCGCCCACCGCGGCCACGCTGCGCATATTGCCGGACTGGCGAATTGCCACCACCGACGGCTCATCGAGCACGATGCCGCGACCGCGCACGTAAATCAGTGTATTGGCCGTTCCCAGATCGATCGAAAGATCGCTGGAGAACAGCCCCCTCAAACGTTTGAACATGGACGTGGTTACCTAGTGCAGACCGGGGACCCTGTGCGGAGGCAAACGGTACCATCGCGGCCCCCCCGCGGCAAGCGAGATGCCGCGGCCGCAGCGCCCCGCCAAGACTGCCCGTGACCGGCTCAATGTGGTACATTTTGCGGTTATTTCCCACCTGCAACCCTTGCGAGGACACCCAGCCCATGGCGCTTGAACACGCAGACGTGCAGCGGGCCGCCCACCTGGCCCGCCTCGGCCTGAACGACGACGATGCCGCCCGCTATGTCGACGACCTCGGCCGCATCCTCGAGATGGTCGACCAGCTGCAGGCGCTGGATACCGAGGGCGTCGCCCCCCTGGCCCACCCGCTGGACGCCACCCAGCGCCTGCGCGCCGACGAAGTCACCGAAACCGACCAGCGCGAGCGTTTCCAGCACTGCGCCCCGGCGGTGGAAAACGGTCTCTATCTGGTGCCGCGGGTGGTCGAGTGATCGACGCTCTCTCCGCGCTATCTCCGTTAACGGCACGCCTTCATGGAGCCATGCCGCATGCATGACAAGACCCTTGCCGAACTCGCCCGCGGCCTCGACGCCGGCGAGTTCTCCAGCCGCGAGCTGACCCAGCATCTGCTCGGGCGCATAGACCGCCTCGACGGTGAACTCAACAGCTTCATCACCGTGACCTTCGACCAGGCCCTGGCCGAAGCCGAAGCCGCCGACGCGGCGCGCGCCAAGGGCGACGCCGGCCCGCTCACCGGCCTGCCGCTGGCGCTGAAGGACATCTTCTGCACCCGCGACGTCAAGACCAGCTGCGGCTCGAAGATGCTCGACAGCTTCGTCTCGCCCTACGACGCCACCGTGGTGGAACGGCTCAAGGCCGCCGGCACCGTGAGCCTGGGCAAGACCAACATGGACGAGTTCGCCATGGGCTCCTCCAACGAGAACAGCTTCTTTGGGCCGGTGAAGAATCCCTGGGACCTCGCCGCCGTCCCCGGCGGCTCCTCCGGCGGCAGCGCCGCGGCGGTAGCCGCGGGCCTGGTACCGGCGGCCATGGGCACCGATACCGGCGGCTCGATCCGCCAGCCGGCGGCCTTCTGCGGCATCACCGGCCTCAAGCCCACCTACGGACGGGTATCGCGCTACGGCATGATCGCCTATGCCTCGAGCCTCGACCAGGCCGGCCCCATGGCGCGCAGCGCCGAGGACTGCGCCCTGCTGCTGGGTGCCATCGCCGGCCACGACCTGCGCGACTCCACCAGCGTGGCCCGCGGCGTGCCTGACTATCTCGCGGAGCTCAACGCCCCACTCTCCGGTCTCAAGATCGGCCTGCCGCGGGAGTATTTCGGCGACGGCCTGGATCCCGAGGTGGAGGCCGCCACCCGCGCGGCGATCCAGGCGTTCGAGACGCTGGGCGCCACGGTGCGCGAGGTCAGCCTGCCGCACACCCACTACGCGATTCCCGCCTACTACGTGATCGCGCCGGCCGAGGCCTCCTCGAACCTGTCACGCTACGACGGGGTGCGCTTCGGTCACCGCTGCGACAACCCCGCCGACCTGATCGACCTCTACAAGCGCTCCCGCGCCGAGGGCTTCGGCGACGAGGTAAAGCGGCGCATCCTGATCGGCACCCATACCCTCTCGGAGGGCTTCTTCGATGCTTACTACAAGAAGGCCCAGCAGGTACGCCGACTGATTCGCCAGGACTTCCTCGACGCCTTCGAGGAAGTGGACGTGCTGATGGGCCCCGCCTCCCCTACCCCGGCCTTTGACCTGGGTGCCAACAAGGACCCGGTGTCGATGTACCTGCAGGACATCTACACCATTGCGGTGAACCTGGCGGGCATCCCCGGCATCAGCGTGCCGGCGGGCTTCGTCGGAAACCGCCCGCTGGGGCTGCAGATACTGGGCACCCACTTCGCCGAAGCGCAGCTGCTCAACGTCGCCCACCAGTTCCAGCAGGCCACCGACTGGCACCGCCGCCGTCCCGCCTTCGCCGAGGAGACCGCCTGATGCAATGGGAAACCGTGATCGGGCTGGAGGTGCACGTCCAGCTCGCGACCCGCTCGAAGATCTTTTCCGGCGCCTCCACCGCCTTCGGCGCCGAACCCAACACCCAGGCCTGCGCCGTGGACCTGGGCCTGCCCGGCGTCTTGCCGGTGCTCAATGAGCAGGCGGTGGCCATGGCCGTGCAGTTCGGCCTGGCGATCCACGCCGAGATTCCCGAGGTCTCGGTGTTCGACCGCAAGAACTACTTCTACCCCGACCTGCCCAAGGGCTACCAGACCAGCCAGATGTACCATCCCATCGTTGGCGCCGGCGAGGTGGAGATCAGCCTGGAGGACGGCACCACCAAGCGCATTCGCGTCCATCACGCCCACCTGGAGGAGGACGCCGGTAAGTCGCTGCACGAGGATTTTCATGGCATGACCGGGGTCGACCTCAACCGGGCCGGCACCCCGCTGCTGGAGATCGTCTCCGAGCCGGACCTGCGCTCGGCGAAGGAGGCAGCGGCCTACCTCAAGGCGATTCACTCGATCGTGACGTACTTGGGGATCTCGGACGGCAACATGGCCGAGGGCTCCATGCGCTGCGACGTCAACGTCTCGGTGCGCCCTAGCGGCCAGGAGGCGTTCGGCACCCGCGCCGAGATCAAGAACGTCAACTCCTTCCGCTTCGTGGAGCGTGCCATCGCCTTCGAGGTGGAGCGCCAGATTGAGCTGATCGAGGATGGCGGCCAGGTGGTCCAGGAGACCCGCCTGTTCGACCCCGAGCGCGACGAGACCCGCAGCATGCGCACCAAAGAGGAAGCCAACGACTATCGCTACTTCCCCTGCCCCGACCTGCTGCCGGTGGTGCTCGACCAGGCCTACGTCGACCATCTGCGCGACAACCTGCCGGAGCTGCCCGCCGACAAGCGCACCCGCTTCGAGACCGAGCTCGGGCTCTCCGCCTACGACGCCAGCGTGCTCTCCGCCACCCGCGAGATGGCCGACTTTTTCGAGGAAGTGAAGGACGTCTGCGGCGATGCCAAGCAGGCCGCCAACTGGGTCCAGGGCGAGCTGGCCGGCGCGCTCAACCGCGAGGGGCTCTCGATCACCGACAGCCCGGTCTCGGCCCACCAGCTCGGCGAGCTGGTCGGCCGCGTGATCGACGACACCATCAACGGCAAGGCCGCCAAGCAGGTCTTCCAGGCCCTGTGGAACGGCCAGGGGGCCAGCGCCGACGAAGTAATCGAAGCCAAGGGACTCAAGCAGGTCACCGACAGCGGCGCCATCGAAGCGATGATCGACCAGGTGATCGCCGACAGCCCGGCCCAGGTGGCCCAGTACCGCGACGCCGAACCCGAGAAGCGCGGCAAGATGATCGGCTACTTCGTCGGCCAGGTGATGAAGGCCTCCCGGGGCACCGCCAATCCCCAGCAGGTCAATGCGCTCCTCAAGGAGAAGCTCGACGCCCTCTGCTGAGCCGCTCCGAGCCCGTGCCGTTCGGCGGTTCGCCGCCGACCGGCACGCGCACACTTTGGGGCCCCACCACACTGCGAGAGGAGACCCGGATGTCCGATGATGTGGGCGCTAGGCTGCGCGCCCTGCGCACCCTGCGCGGCATTTCCCAGCGCGAGCTGGCCAAGCGCTGCGGCGTGACCCATTCCAGCCTGTCACTGATCGAACAGGGCAAGGTCAGCCCCTCGATCAGCTCACTCAAGAAGATCCTCGACGCCATTCCCATCAGCGTTGGCGACTTCTTCACCATGGACCTGGAGAGCCGCGACCAGGTCTTCTACTCCGCTGGCGAGCTGGCCGACATGGGCAGCGGCGAGGTGATTTTCAAGCTAGTGGGGGCCAATCGGCAGGCTCGGGCACTCTCCTTTATGATCGAAACCTATCCGCCGGGCACCGACACCGGCCGCGAGATGATCGCCCATCAGGGCGAGGAAGCCGGCGTGATACTCGAAGGAGAGATCGAAATCACCGTGGGCGCCGAGACCCGAGTCCTGGGCCCCGGCGAGGCCTACTATTTCGACACCAATGTGCCCCACCGCTTCCGCAACACGGCCAAGGCACCCTGCCGACTGGTGAGCTGCTGCACCCCTGCCAAGGCGTTCTAGCCCACCGGTAAGTCCGACGACTCCCACTAGCGCACCCATAAAAAAGCCGGCCCCGTCGCCGAGGCCGGCAAGCCACAATGGGCAGACAACCCATCTCAGTGCATCGCTTCGTTCTATAGCGTCCCTCAGCCCTGCAGGGACATCCACACGGTCTTGAGTTCGGTGTACTCCGCCAGGCTATGGTGCGACTTGTCGCGACCGTTGCCGGACTGTTTGACGCCGCCGAAGGGCACCGTCTGATCGCCCCCGGCCCAGTTATTGACGAAGACCTGGCCGGAATGAAGCCTGCGCGACACCCGCATGATGCGATCGATATCCTGGCTCCAGAGCCCCGCGGCCAGGCCGTAGTCGCTGTCGTTGGCCATGGCCACGGCCTCCTCCTCGCTGTCGAAGCCGAACACCGAGAGCACCGGACCGAAGATCTCCTCGCGGCCGATGGTCATGGCCGGGGTGACGCCGTCGAAGACGGTGGGCGGAATAAAGTAGCCGGGGCCTTCGAGGGACGCACCGCCGGCGCGCAGTTGGGCGCCCTCCTCGCGGCCCTTGGCGATATAGTCCAGCACCCGGCGATACTGGGTCTCGTCCACCATGGCGCCCATAAAGCTCTCGGGATCCAGGGGATTCCCGGGCTGCATGGCCTTGGCGGCCTCGACCACCTTGTCGACGAAGGCCTCGCGGATCGAGTTCTCCACCAAGAGCCGGGAGCCGGCGATGCACACCTCGCCCTGGTTATGGAAGATCGCCGCGGCGGCGCGCTTGGCCACCTTGTCCAGGTTCTTGCAGTCGGCGAAGACGATATTGGGGCTCTTGCCGCCACACTCCAGATAGACCCGCTTGAGGTTGGACTGACCGGCGTACTGCATCAGCTGCTTGCCCACCTGGGTGGAGCCGGTAAAGGACAGGCAGTCGACCTCCATGGAGAGCGCGAGTGCCTTGCCCGCGGTATGGCCGTAACCCGGCAGCACCTGGAAGACGCCCCTTGGCAGGCCCGCCTCCTTGGCCAGCCCGGCCAGGCGCAGGGCCGACAACGGCGACTTCTCCGAGGGCTTCAAGATCACGCAGTTGCCGGCGGCCAGCGCCGGGGCGATCTTCCAGGCGGTCATCATCAGCGGGAAATTCCACGGCACGATGGAGGCCACCACCCCCAGGGGCTCGCGCAGCACCAGGCCCAGGCTGTCGTCGCCGGTGGGGGCCACCTCGCCATAGACCTTGTCGATGGACTCCGCCTGGTGACGAATGCTGCCGATGGCACCGGCCATATCGCCGAGCGAGCTCGACACCGGCTTGCCCATGTCCAGGGTATCGAGCAGCGCCAGCTCGTCCTTGTGGGCCTCCATCAGCTCGGCGAGCCGGAGCAGCACCCGCTTGCGCTTGGCCGGCGCCAGCCGCGCCCAGTCGCCCCGGGCATGGGCGGCCCGGGCCGCGGCCACCGCGAGCTCGGCATCGGCGGCGTCACAGCTGGCGACATGAGCCAGGGTCTCGCCGCTGGCCGGGTTGAGGGTTTCCAGGGTCTCACCGCTGGCGGCATCGACGAAGGCGTCGTCGATAAAGGCGCGGGTCTCCAGGCTCGGGATCAGCGTCTCGGCCAGGGCCTGCCAGTCGGCGCGGTTCTGGGGGCGTTTGCTCGTGGTCATACGGTCTCCTCCGGCTGCGGGGTCCGGGCCAGGCGCGCTGCGGTAGCGTCCAGCGCCGTCCGGGCCTTGCTCACCAATTCGTCGATTTCGGCGTGGCTGATCACCAGGGGCGGTGAAATGATCATGGTATCACCCACCGAGCGCATCACCAGGCCACTCTCGAAACAGAGGTCGCGGCACAGGTTGCCGGCCTCCAGGGTCTTGTCGAAGCGCTCGCCGCTGGCCGGATCGACAAGCTCCACCGCGCCCATCAGCCCCAGGGAGCGGGCCTGGCCCACCAGCGGATGCTCGGCCAACTCGCTCCAGCGCTTGGCCAGGTAGGGACCGAGATCGTCACGGACCCGCTGCACCACGCCTTCGGCCTCCATCAGCTCCAGGTTCTTCAGCGCCACGGCGGCACAGGCGGGGTGCCCGGAGTAGGTGAAGCCGTGGAAGAACTCGCCGCCCTCCTCGATCAGGGTCTCGGCCACCCGATCGCCCACCAGCACCCCGCCGATGGGCAGGTAGCCGGAAGAGAGCCCCTTGGCGATGGGCATCAGATCCGGCTTGAGGTCATAGTGAACGCTGCCGAACCACTCGCCCAGGCGCCCGAAGCCGCAGATCACCTCATCGGCCACCAGCAGGATGTCATACTTGGCCAGCACCGCCTTGACCGCCGGCCAGTAGCTCTCCGGCGGCATGATGGCGCCGCCGGCGCCCTGCACCGGCTCGGCGATAAAGGCGCCTACGTTCTCCTCGCCGAGCGCCTGAATCTTCGCCTCCAGGGCCTCGGCACACTCGCGGCCGAAGGCCTCGGGGCTCATATCGCGCCCTTCACCAAACCAGTAGGGCTGGCGAATATGAGCGATATTCGGCACGCAAGGACCGCCCTGGCCATGCATGGGCGCCATGCCGCCCAGGCTCATGCCGGCCAGAGTGGAGCCGTGGTAGCCGTTTTCGCGGCCGATGATCCACTGCTTCTCCGGCTTCCCCTTGAGCGCCCAGTAGCGGCGCACCATGCGCAGCACGGTGTCGTTGGCCTCGGAGCCGGAGCCGGTAAAGAAGACATGATTGATATGCGCCGGTGCCAGCTGCACCAGCTTCTCGGCCAGCCTCACCGCCGGCGGATGGGTGGTCTTGAAGAAGTTGTTGTAGTAGGGCAGCTGTTCCAGCTGGGCCGTGGCCGCCTCCACCAGTTCCCGGCGACCATACCCCAGGTTGACGCACCACAGGCCGGCCATGCCGTCGAGGATGCGGTGGCCTTCGCTGTCATAGATATAGACGCCCTCGGCGCGCTCTATGATACGGCTGCCCTCCTCGCCCAGCGCCTTGAAGTCGGTGAAGGGGTGCAGGTGATGGGCACGATCCAGGGCCTGATAGTCACGGGTATTCATGGTATGTCTCCGCAAAGGGCCCTCAGGCCAGTTGGGTGGTGGAGTGAGCGGCGCCCCGATGGGCGCGGCAGGCCGCGGCAAAGCCGCGGAACAGGGCGTCGTGGAGGGCATGCTCCCGGGGCTGCCACTCCGGGTGCCACTGCACCGCTAGGGCGAAGGTGACGGCATCCGCCACCGATACCGCCTCGATCAGGCCGTCCGGCGCCCAGGCCTCGGCCACCAGGCCCTCGCCCAGGCGGTCGACGCCCTGCTGGTGCAGGGAGTTGACCCGCGAGCGGGTGTCGCCGAACAGCCGCGCCAGGGCACCCTCGGCGCGCAGCTCCAGGTCGTGCGCCGGCGCATACTGAGCCGCCTTATCGGCGCCGCCGGGCTCGCGGTGATCGAGCATGTCGGGCACTTCCTGCACCGCCTGATGCAGGCTGCCGCCGAAGGCCACATTGAGCTCCTGGAAGCCGCGACAGATGCCGAACAGCGGCAGCTTCAGAGCCAGGGCCGCGTGGATCCAGGTCAGGGCGGCGGCGTCGCGATGCCGGTCGTCGCGGGTATTCTGCAGCGCGCGCTCGGCGCCATAGCGATGGGGCTCCACATTGGTATAGCTGCCGGTCAGCAGCAACCCATCGATCCGGGAGAGCAGGGCCCGGGCCGCCTCGCGATCGTTCTCCTGATCGCTCCATACCGGCAGGATCACCGGATTGAGCCCATACTCACGCAGGGCGCTCAGGTACTTGTCGGTCACCATCTGGGCGGCGTGCCCCTCCACCACACGGCGGCAGGCGATCACCCCCACCAGGGGTCGTGTCGTCATGGCTGGCTCCTCGCAGGGTCGCTCAGGCGTTGTTATGGTTTACTCAACATACCGACGTTGATTTATCTTGCCAAGCCTCCTGACGAGAAAATCCGCATGATTGACATTAAATACTTGTTTTTAAAATGAATTAACCCAGATAATCCAAAAGTCTAAGATGCGGAAAAGCGTAAAGAATTTGACAACATCCACCCATCAAGAAAGGATAAAGGTCATCAACAACGACCATAAGCCCATAGGTGAGTGCCATGTCTTCCCCCCCCACCGATGACGTCCAAGTCTTTCTCGACCGCCACCCTGAGATCGACAGCTTCGACCTGCTGATCAGCGACCTCAATGGCGTCATCCGCGGCAAGCGCATCCCCCGGGACAACCTGGTCAAGGCCTATAGCAGCGGCATCGCCCTGCCCGCTTCCGTCTTCGCCCTGGATATCAACGGCAATACCATCGAGGAGACCGGCCTGGGACTCGCCACCGGCGACGGCGACCGCCTCTGCCGACCGATCCCCGGCAGTCTGATGCCGGTACCCTGGCTGCGCGGCGGCCGCCAGGGTCAGCTACTGATGACCATGGTGGAGCCCGACGAGTCGCCCTTTTTCGCCGACCCCCGCCAGGTGCTCACCCGGGTGCTCAAGCGCCTGACCGCCATGGGCCTGACCCCGGTGGTAGCCCTGGAACTGGAGTTCTACCTGGTGGATCGCCAGCGTAACGAGGCGGGTCTGATCCAGCCGCCCCGCTCTCCGGGCAGCGGCGAGCGGGCCACCCAGAGCCAGCTCTACTCCATGCTGGAGCTGGACGAGTACGCCGACTTCCTGGAGGAGATCCAGAGCGCTGCCGAAATCCAGGGCCTGCCCCTGGACACCGCCCTCAAGGAGTGCGCCCCGGGGCAGTTCGAGGTCAACCTGATCCACTGTGACGATGCTCTCAAGGCGTGTGACAGCGCAACGCTGCTTAAGCGGCTGATCAAGGGCGTGGCCCTCAAGCACGGCTTCGAGGCCACCTTCATGGCCAAGCCCTATGGCCAGGAGGCCGGCAACGGCACCCATGCGCATATCAGCCTGCTCGACGCCGAGGGCAACAACGTCTTCAGCGAGCCCGGCGACGATGTGCTCGGCAGCTCCCGCCTCAACCAGGCGGTGGCCGGTCTGCTCGAGCGCATGCCCAGTTCCATGGCGCTCTTCGCTCCCAACCTCAACTCCTTCCGGCGCTTCCAGCCGGGACTCTACGTGCCCATGGCCCCCACCTGGGGCTTCGACAACCGCTCGGTGGCCCTGCGCGTTCCCTCCGGGCCGCGGGCGGCGCGACGCATCGAGCACCGGGTGGCCGGCGCCGACGTCAATCCCTACCTGCTGCTGGCCACCCTGCTGGCCTCCCTGCATGACGGCCTGACCCGCGAGCTGGCCCCGCCACCGGCGATCACCGGCAACGCCTACGAGCAGGTGGAGAGCAGCCTGACCAACAGCTGGCAGCAGGCCCTGGACCAACTGGAGGCGGACGAGGTGTTGGGCGAGGCCCTGGGTCGCGACTTTATCCGCGTCTTCGTGGCCAACCGCCGCGCCGAGCGGGCCCAGGCCATGCAGGCGGTGAGTCAGCTGGAGTACGACTGGTATCTACGCCACGTCTGATCGCTGGCTGAAAAGTGGCTGCGCTCGGCCATGCGGCGTTAAAAATCGGCTCGCACGCGAGCCCGGTCCGTCTTTTCGCCGATTTTTGCCTTGCGACCCACAAGGATGTGGGAAGTGCGTGGGCCCGTCGGGAACGGGCCTAGCCTGACCATCGCTCGCTCACTTTTCACCTCAGCGACTCTCTCAGCGCACAACACCAAAAAAACACGGATTCTCCGGCTCGCGATGCGAGCCGGCGGGCCGGGATTTGCCCATCCAACGACCACCACAACAACGAGGCAACCTCCATGGAAACCCCAAAACGACGACTCTGGCTGACCGGCCTGCTGCTCCTGCTGTTGATGGCCGCCGGCCCCCTGCTGGCCGATGAGCGCCTGTCGCCCCCCGGCCTGCTCCTTCAGGGCGTGGGCTTCGAGATCACCGTTGGCGCCGACGCCGATCACCGCCTGTCCCTGAATGGCCGGCCGCTGACACTGGTCGAAGGCGAAGACGGCCAGTGGTTCGCCGAGGCGACCCTCGGCGAAAGCGCCGGGGTGTTGGAGCTCTTCGATGGCCAGGGCCAGCTGCTCGAACGCCAGGAACTCTCGGCGATTCCCGCCTGGCTCTCCCTGGTGCCGGCGCTGACCGCCATCGGCATCGCCCTGGTCTTCCGCCAGGTGATCGTGGCGCTCTTCCTGGGCATCCTGCTAGGGGGCTGGATCTACCACGGCATGAGCGCCGCGGCCCTGTTCACCGCCTTCAACGAGACGGTCAGCGTGCACCTGCTGGAGGCCGCCAGCGACAGCGAACATATGGCGGTGGTGCTCTTCTGCCTGCTGATCGGCGGCATGGTGGGGATCATCTCGCGCAACGGCGGCACCCAGGGCATTGCGGCGCGCATCACCCGCTATGTCCGCAACCGCCGCCAGGCCCAGACCACCACCGGCCTGCTGGGGCTGGCGATCTTCTTCGACGACTACGCCAATGCGCTGATCGTTGGCAACACCATGCGCAATATCTGCGACACGCTGCGCATCTCCCGGGCCAAACTCGCCTATATCGTCGACTGCACGGCGGCGCCGGTCTCGGCGGTGCTGCTGGTGACCACCTGGATCGGCTTCCAGGTGGGGCTGATCCAGCAGGCCATGAGCGATATCGACGGCTGGAACGAGTCCGCCTACAGCGTCTTTATCCAGGCCCTGCCCTATAACTTCTACCCCTTCCTGGCGGTGGCCTTCGTCTTCATGCTGGTGTGGAGTCGTCGCGACTTCGGCCCCATGCTCGCCGCCGAACGCCGTGCTCTGGCCGGCCAGGCCAGCCGTTCGCCGCTCACGGCCCGCGAGGCGGTGGTGGAGGAGGCCGAGATCGAGACCAAGCCGGGCATCGCCCTGCGCGCCGTCAACGCGGTGATTCCCATGCTGGTGCTGGTGGCCTTCACCATCGGCGGGATCTACACCACCGGGGTCGCCGAACTGGGCGCGGGGGATCACGGCCTCTGGGACATCTTCGGGGAGGGCGACGCCTTCGCCGCCATGATGTGGGGGTCGCTGGCCGCCTGCGTCACCGCCGTGGTGATGACCCTGGCCCAGCGCCTGATGACCATGAGCGAGACCACCCACTACTGGTTCGAGGGGGTCAAGTCGATGCTGCTGCCGCTGACCATCCTGATGATGGCCTGGGCCCTGGCCAACGTGAACGCCAGCCTGGGCACCAGCGACTTCCTGATCGCCGCCTTGGGCGAGGCGCTCTCGCCCCAGTGGCTGCCGGCCGCCATCTTCACCCTGGCCGCCTTTACCGCCTTCGCCACCGGCTCCTCCTGGGGGGTAATGGGGATCATGATGCCGCTGACCATTCCCCTGGCCTGGGCGATCCTCGACCTGCATGGCCTGGCGGGCACCGCCGAGGGCATGCCGCTGCTCTACGCCTCGGTGGCCGGGGTGCTGGCCGGTGCGGTCTGGGGCGACCACTGCTCGCCGCTGGCCGAGTCGACCCTGCTGGCGGCCATGGCCAGCGGCTGCGACCTGATCGAGCATGTGCGCACCCAACTGCCCTATGCCCTGCTGGTGGGCGTGGTGGCGCTGCTGTTCGGCACCGTGGCGGTGGGCCATGGCGTCAGTTGGTGGCTGGGCCTGATCGCTGGCCTGGGCGTGCTGACCCTGGCCCTGCGCCTGCTGGGCAAGCGCGCCGAGGAGAGCGTGGCCGAGGCGAGCCCCGCTCTCGCCAAGTAAGGGCATCGCCCACGGAAACGCCCAGGGACCGCGACTGCGGCCCCTGGGCGTTTTGGGTATGGTTCGGGCGTCGCTGTAGGGTTGCCCGAATGACGGGATCTAGATCCCCAGCTTATCGCGGGTGGAGTAATACCAGGCGCCCAGCGCCGAGAAGGGCACCCGCAGCAGGCGCCCGCCCGGGAAGGGCAGGTGCGGCAGACCGGCGAAGGCGTCGAAGCGCTCGCTCTCGCCGCGCAGCGTCTCGGCGATCAGCTTGCCGGCCAGGTGCGAGCAGGTGACGCCATGACCGGAGTAGCCCTGAGCGAAGTAGACATTGTCGTTGAGCCGGCCGAACTGGGGCAGGCGATTGAGCGTCAGCAGGAAGTTACCGCTCCAGGCGTAGTCCACCTTGACGTCGGCCAGCTGCGGGAAGGTCTTCGCCAGCTTGGGACGAATCACCGATTCGATGCTGGCCAGGTCCTGGCCGCCATAGCTGACGCCGCCGCCGTAGAGCAGGCGATTGTCGGCGGTGAGGCGGTAGTAGTCGAGCAGGTAGTTGCAGTCCTCCACCGCCATGTCGTTGGGCAACAGCGCCCGGGCGGTGGCCTCGTCCAGGGGCTCGGTGGTGATGATCTGGGTGCCGCAGGGCATCGACTTGTTCTCAAGCTGCGGCAGCAGGCCCTGCATATAGGCGTTGCCCGCCATCACCACCCGCTGGGCGCGCACCTCGCCGCCGGGAGTGGTCAACACCACCGGCTCGCCGTGGGTCAGCTTGGTCACCGGGCTCTGCTCGAAGATCACCCCGCCCAGGGACTCGAAGGCGGCAGCCTGGCCCAGCACCAGGTTGAGGGGATGGATATGGCCCCCGGAGTGGTCGATCAGGGCGCCGGTATAGCGCTCGCTTCCCACCTCCCGCTTGACCGCCTCGCCCTCCAGCAGCTCCAGCTGGTCGTGACCGTAGCGCTCCCAGAGCGCCTTGTGCTCGCGCAGCCCCTCGAGCTGCTTAGCATTGCAGGCGGCAAAGAGGTTGCCCTCCTTGAGGTCGCAGGCAATCTCGTACTCGGCGATTCGGCTGCGAATGATGCGATTGCCCTCGAAGGCCATGCTGCCCAGGGCCCGGGCGGTCTCGTCGCCATACTTGGTCTCGATTACGTCCATGTCGCGGCTATAGCTGTTGACCAGCTGGCCGCCGTTGCGCCCGGAGGCGCCGAAGCCGACCCGGGCCGCCTCCAGCACCACCACCGACTGGCCCTGTTCGGCCAGGTGCAGGGCGGCGGAGATGCCGGTGAAGCCGGCCCCCACCACGCAGATATCGCACTCCACCCGGCCGCTGACCGGAGGGCGCTCGGGACTGGGGCTGGCGGAGGCGGCATAGTAGGAGGCCACATGATGGGCAGGCTGCTGGGCGGACATCGATCGCTCCTCTGGATGTTGATTATTTTAACCATGCTAGCATAACCCATCGGCGCAATGACCCGCCAGGCAGCTAAAATAATCGAAAAAATCCCGACAGCATCAAGCCATCGGGATATCAAGGCGACGCCCTGGCGTCGAACATTCCACTACACTCTATTGACGGTCAGGCCTCCTGGGCCTGCATCTTCAGCGCCTGTCGGCGCTTGGCCTCGCTGCGGCGCATAAAGTACCAGGCCAGGAAGGTGGCCAGCGATACCGCCAGGATGATCAGGGTGGCCAGGGCATTGATCTTCGGCGAGACGCCCAGGCGCACCGAGGAGAAGACCACCATGGGCAGGGTCGTGGCCCCGGGCCCGGAGACGAAGCTGGCGATCACCAGGTCGTCCAGGGAGAGGGTGAAGGCCAACAGCCAGCCGGCGGCCAGCGCCGGGGCGATCACCGGCAGGGTGATCTGGAAGAAGGTCTTCACCGGGGGGGCCCCCAGATCCATGGCCGCCTCCTCCAGGGAGAGGTCCACCTCGCGCAGCCGTGACGACACCACCACCGCCACATAGGCGCTACAGAAGGTGGTATGGGCGATCCAGATGGTCACCATGCCGCGATCCGCCGGCCAGCCGATCAGCTGCGCCATATGCACGAAGAGCAGCAGCAGCGACAGGCCGGTGATCACCTCCGGCATCACCAAAGGCGCGGTGATCATGCTGGAGAGCGCCGTCTTGCCGCGAAAGCGCCCGAAGCGCACCATCACGAAGGCGGCGAGCGTCCCCAGGCAGACCGCCATGCTGGCGGAGAAGAAGGCGATACGCAGGCTGGTCCAGACCGCCGAGAGGATCTGCGGGTCACGCAGCAGCTCGAGATACCAGTGTCCGGAGAAGCCCGCCCAGACCGTCACCAGCCGCGAGGCGTTGAAGGAGTAGATCACCAGGATCAGCATCGGCAGGTAGAGGAACACCAGCCCCAGGATCAGCATCACCGTGGTAAAGGATGGCTTTCTCATGGTCACTCCTTGAGTTCACGGGACTGATAGCGATGGAAGAGCGCGATGGGAATCAGCAGCAGGCCCAGCATCACCATGGCCAGCGCCGAGGCCACCGGCCAGTCGCGGTTGTTGAAGAACTCCTCCCACAGCACCTTGCCGATCATCAGGGTATTGGGGCCGCCCAGCAGCTCGGGGATCACGTACTCCCCCACCGCCGGAATGAAGACCAGCATGGAACCGGCGATGATCCCCCCCTTGGAGAGCGGCAGGGTCACCTTGAGAAAGGTATTGAGGCTGCGCGACCCCAGATCCGAGGCGGCCTCCAGCAGGGAGCCGTCGAGCCGGGTCAGGTTGGCGTAGAGGGGCAGCACCATAAAGGGCAGGTAGGCGTAGACGATGCCGAGAATCACCGCGAAGTTGGTGTTCATCATGCGAATCGGCGAGTCGATCAGCCCCAGCCACAGCAGGGTGTTGTTGATCAGGCCGTTGTTGCTGAGGATGCCCATCCAGGCATAGACCCGGATCAGAAAGGAGGTCCAGGAGGGCAGCATCACCAGCAGCAGCAGCACCAGCTGCCAGTGGGCCGGGGCCCGGGCCATGGCATAGGCCATGGGGTAGCCGATCAGCAGGCAGACCAGGGTCGAGACAAAGGCGATCTTCAGCGAGCCCCAGTAGGCCGTCACATAGAGGCTGTCGGACATCAGGAAGAGGTAGTTGCCGAAGGTCACCACCAGGCTCAGGGTCTCGGCGCCGAAATCCAGCATGGTGCTGTAGGGCGGAATGGCGATGGCCGCCTCGGAGAGACTGATCTTGAGCACGATGCCGAAGGGCAGCAGAAAGAACAGGGTCAGCCATAGCAGGGGCACGGCGATGACCCAGCCACGGCGGGGCTTGAGCCACCGCCGCAGGCGTTGCGACGTCAGGGCAGGCATAATGGGCCTCCGAAGGGGAAGGAAGAACCAGGGGCGCGGCGCGTCCAGCGAAAGTGGTAGCGAGCTAGTCGCGCAGGACCACGGCGCTGCGCTCGTCCCAATGGATATAGACCGCATCGCCCCAGCTGGGGCGCTCGCTGCGCCGGGTGGTGTTAGCCAGACTCACCTTGACCAGGTGCCCCTGCCCGGTGCGCACGAAGTAGACCGAGAGGCCGCCCAGGTAGGCGATATCCTCCACCGTCCCGGCGGCCCAGTTGAAGTCCCCCGCGGGCCGCTCACGGCTCATCAGGGTCTTCTCCGGACGCACCGCCACCCAGACCCCGCGTTCATCGGCGGGGGTGCTGATGCCGTGATCGATGCGGATGCGCCGCCCCAGCTCGGGGCTGTCGATGACGCAGTGGTCCGCCTCGTCCACCACGATCTCCCCGGCGAACAGGTTCACGGTGCCGACGAACTCCGCCACCATGCGGTTGGCCGGGCTCTCGTAGACGTCCATGGGCGAGCCCACCTGGACGATCCAGCCGTCGGACATGATCGCCACCCGGTCGGCCATGGTCATGGCCTCCTCCTGGTCGTGGGTGACCATGATGCAGGTCACCCCGACCCGCTCGAGGATCTCCACCACCTCCAGCTGCATCTCGGTGCGCAGCTTCTTGTCCAGTGCCCCCATAGGCTCGTCGAGCAGCAGCAGGCGGGGACGCTTGGCCAGGGAGCGTGCCAGGGCCACTCGCTGGCGCTGACCGCCGGAGAGCTGGTGGGGCTTGCGCTTGGCATAGCCCTCCATATGCACCAGCTTGAGCATCTCGGCGACCCGCTCACGGATCTCCGCCTTGGGCAGCTTGTCCTGCTTGAGGCCGAAGGCGATATTCTCGGCCACCGTCATATGCGGGAAGAGCGCATAGGACTGGAACATCATGTTGATGGCCCGCTCGTAGGGGGGCGTACGGGAGATATCCTGCCCCTCCAGCAGGATCTGCCCTTCGCTGGGCTTCTCGAAGCCGGCCAGCATGCGCAGCAGCGTCGATTTGCCGGAGCCGGAGCCCCCCAGCAGGGCGAATATCTCGCCGCGGCGAATGGTCAGGTTGACGTCATCCACCGCCAGCACCTCATCGAAGCGCTTGCTGACGCGGCGGATCTCCATCAGCGTCTCCTGCTGGACACGCGAACTCTTGCCCGATGACGGCGTGGTCTCGCTCGTCGGGCGCGCCTGGGCCTGGGTATCGGCCAGGGTCATGGGTTGGGTCATTGCACGTCTCTCCAGGACATCCGCGAAGGAAAAGCGGCCGCCCCGCTGGTCGGGGCGGCGCGCCGATCAGTTACCGGACTTGACCCGGTTCCAGGTGCGGGTGATCACCCGCTGGGCGGAGAGCGGCTTGGCCTGGGCCACGTAGAGCTTCTCCATCACCTCCTCGGTGGGATAGATGGAGGGATCATTGAGGATCTCCTCGGGCAGGTACTCATTGGCCGCCCGGTTGGGGTTGGCGTAAAGCACATACTCGGTGATCCCGGCGGCGACCTGCGGCTCAAGGATGAAGTTGATAAAGGCGTGGGCGTTTTCCGGATTCGGCGCATCGGCGGGAATCGCCATCATGTCGAACCACAGCGCCGCCCCCTCCTTGGGAATGATGTAGTCGATCACGTGACCGTTGCCCGCCTCCTCGGCCCGGTCGGCGGCCTGGAAGACATCGCCGGAGTAGCCGGCGGCCACGCAAAGGTCGCCATTGGCCAGGTCGGAGATATAGCGGGAGGAGTGGAAGTAGGTGACATGCTCGCGCACCGCGCCGATCACCTCACCGGCCCGGGCGATGTCGTCGCCGTCGTTGCTATGGGGGTCGAGACCCAGGTACGCCATCGCCGCCGGCAGCATCTCGTCGCCGGAATCGAGCATGGAGATGCCGCAGCCCGCCGCATGCAGGGCCCCGGTCACCTCCGGGTCAAAGAGCAGCGACCAGGAGTCCAGTGGGGCGTCATCGCCGAGAATCTCGCGTACCTTGCCCACGTTATAGCCGATGCCGTTGGTGCCCCACATATAGGGAACGGAGTAGTGGCTGCCAGGGTCGACGTTCTCCAACTGGGCCAGCAGGGTCGGCTCCAGGTTGACCATGTTGGGCAGCCGCTGATGGTCGAGCTTGCCGTAGACACCGGCCGCCATCTGCCGCACCAGGTAGTGGTTGGAGGGCACCACCACGTCATAGCCGGAGCGCCCGGAGAGCAGCGCTGCCTCCAGCACCTCGTTGCTGTCGTAGACGTCGTAGGTGACGCGGATGCCGGTCTCGGCGGTAAAGCGCTCCAGGGTATCCTCGGCGATATAGTCAGACCAGTTATAGATCCGCACCTCGTTGGCCTGGGCGGCCGTGGCGGCCAGGGTCAGGGAGGCCGCGGCAACGGCCAGTGACAGCTTGCGTTGGTAGGACATCTTGGCACCTCAGTATCGTTGTTGTTGGTTCTCCGGGAACCCCTCTCCCAGCCTATCCGGCTCGCTTCCTGAACCTCTCAACGAGACGAGCCGGCTGGCCGGGCCTTACACGCTAAGCAGCAGGAACTCCCGCTCCCAGGAGCTGATCACCCGCTTGAAGTTCTCGTTCTCCACCCGCTTCACCGCCACGTAGCCGCGCAGGAACTTGCCGCCCAGGAACTCCTCCAGCTCGGCGCAGCCCTCCATGCGCTCCAGGGCATGCTCCAGGGTGAAGGGCAGGCGCATATTGCGGCGTTCGAAGGCGCGACCCTGCACCGGGGCGGTGGGGTTGATGCCGTGGATCATGCCGATATAGCCGCACAGCAGGCTTGCCGCGATGGCCAGGTAGGCATTGGCATCGGCGCCGGGCAGGCGATTCTCCACCCGCCGGTTCTGTGGCGTGGAGTCGGGCACCCGCAGGCCGCAGGTGCGGTTCTCCTCCCCCCACTCGACGTTGACCGGCGCCGAGGTGTCGGGCAGGAAGCGGCGGAAGGAGTTGACGTTGGGCGCCATCAGCGGCAACGCCTCGGGAATATAGCGCTGCAGGCCGCCGATATGGTGCAGGAACCGCTCGCTCATGGTGCCGTCATCGTTGGAGAAGACGCTGCGACCGGTATCGGCATCCAGCACACTCTGGTGGATATGCATGGCGCTGCCCGGCTCGTTGGTCACCGGCTTGGCCATGAAGGTGGCCGCCACGTCGTGCTTGAGCGCCGACTCGCGCAAGGTGCGCTTGAACAGGAAGACCTGATCCGCCAGCACCAGGGGGTCGCCGTGACGGAAGTTGACCTCCATCTGGGCGGTCCCCTCCTCGTGGATCAGGGTATCGATATCCAGCCCCTGGGCCTCGCACCAGTCGTACATGTCCTCGAACAGCGGGTCGAACTCGTTGGCGGCGTCGATGGAGAAGGACTGGCGGCCGGTTTCCTGGCGACCGCTACGGCCGATGGGCGGCTGCAGCGGCAGGTCCGGGTCCTCGCAGCGCTTGGTCAGGTAGAACTCCATCTCCGGTGCCACCACCGGCTTCCAGCCCTGGGCCGCATAGAGCGCCAGCACCTTCTTGAGCTGGTTGCGGCAGGAAAGCTCGATGGGATTGCCCTGCTTGTCGAAACAGTCGTGGATCACCTGGGCGGTGGGTTCCAGCGCCCAGGGCACCGGATAGGCGGCGGAGAGATCCGGCTTGCAGATCATGTCGATATCCGCCGGGTCGAGCAGGGAGTAGTAGATATCGTCTTCCACATAGTCGCCGGTGACGGTCTGCAGCAGCACGCTCTCGGGCAGCCGCATGCCCTTCTCGGCGACGAACTTGGAGACCGGGGCGATCTTGCCCCGGGCGATGCCGGTGATATCGCTGACCAGGCACTCCACCTCAGTGATCCGACGCTCCTTGAGCCAACTCTCAAGATCTTTCATAACAGCCTCGTGTCTCGGCACGGCGGAGGAGTCCGCCGCCCTCGTTTTCGTTATAACCGGTCGCGCAGCTTGTAGAAGGCGGTGGCCAACATCAGCAGCGGGGTGCGCAGCCGCTCGCCGCCGGGGAAATGCCGGTGAGGCATGGCGGCGAAGGCATCGAAGCGCGTGCTCTGGCCGCCGATGGCCTCGGCCATCAGCTTGCCGGCGAGCCCGGCCAGCGCCATGCCGTGGCCGGAGTAGCCCTGGGCATAGTAGAGATTGCCGCCCAGACGCCCAAAGTCCGGCGCACGGTTCAGGGTGATGGCCACGTCGCCGCCCCAGCGATAGTCGATGGGCACCCCCGCCAGCACCGGGAAGAGGCGGGCGATCTTGGCATCCATACGTGCCTGAAGGCCGCGGGGCTCGCGACCGTCATAGCTGACCTGGCCACCATAGATCAGCCGCCGGTCGCCGCTGAGCCGGTAGTAGTCGAGGACGAAGTTGGCATCCGCCAGGGCATCGTTCTGGGGCAGCACCTGGGCGGCCTGGGCCTCGCTGAGGGGGGCGGTGGCGATCATATAGTTGGCGGCGCGCATGATGCGGCCGTCCAGTTGGGGAATCAGGCCACCGAGATAGGCATTGCCGGCCACCACCACGAAGTCGGCGGTGACACTGCCCTGGGCGGTGCGCACCCGGGCCGGAGCACCCTCCTTCACGTCCAGCACGGCGCTATGCTCATGGAGACGCACCCCGGCCCACTGGGCGGCTCGAGCCAGGCCCAGGGTGTAGTTGAGGGGGTGTAGGTGGCCCCCCTCACTCTCGTAGAGGGCGCCGGGGTAGGCGTCGCTAACCACATGCTCGCGCAGGGCATCGCCCTCCAGCCAGCTCAGGGCCCGATAGTCGTAGTCCCGGGCCAGGCGGTCGCGGAAGTCGCAAAGCTCCTTGATATGGCGGCGCTTCACCGCCGCGTGCAGATAGCCCCAACTGAGGTCGCAGGGAATGGCGTGGCGCTCCACCAGCTCGGCGGTGAGGCGCACCGCTTCACGGCTCATCTCCCAGATCTCCCGGGCAACCGACAGGCCCAGGGCCTTTTCCACGGTGGTGATATCGGTGCCCAGTCCCGGCAGGATCTGGCCACCGCTGCGCCCGGAAGCACCGAAGCCGATCTCGTTGGCCTCCAGCAGCACCACCGAATGGCCGCGCTCGGCCAGGTGCAGGGCCGCCGAGCAGCCGGTGATACCGCCGCCGATCACGCAGATATCGGCACGCGTCTCGTGATTCAAGGGGGGGCGAGGGGCGAGTTCCACCGCTACGCTATCCCGATAGTAGGAGCGGGGACCGGCACGGAGTGACGCATCGGTGGTCATGCAGACCTTCCTGGTAGAGGATGGCATCGCGGCCATCAGGGTTGTTGTTGAAATAGTTGACCACATCACCGGAATGGGTCGCGGCTTACCCTGCCGCTTACTGCCCCCTAGTCTGGCACCACACCCGGGTAACATGTCAAGTATTTAACACCAATCCTCTCTCTCCCATCGCTAACGTCCGCCTAACGGATTACGAAAACATCATCAATATCAGAAAATTATAAGAATATCGACAAATCAACGAAGGCTGCTTATCGGTTACAACATCGCCATGGCGCAAGTGAATCCGATTAGCCGAGATGGCACCGGAGACCTGAAACAGCGACGCCCTTCATGGTGAATATCCTATACCTTATTGGCTCACCAACCTCTCGAAGGAAGGGGCGTCCCGGCTCGCCGGCTGGCAAAGCGGCTCGCCATCAGCATAGCCCGCGCCCTGGCAAGGGGATAGCCAGGGAATGAAGGCCTCCCGCGTTACCGCCCCCGGCGAGTCGAGGCACTTCTCAAGCTAGCCGCGCTTCAAGCGCTCAATCTCCACCCGCAGCGCCTCGGCCTCCTCGGTCAGGGCCGCATTGGCGCGCATGTCGCCGTTGCGGGATGCCAGCATCGCCTCCTCCAATTTGCGCTCATAGGCTTTCTGCAGCCGCTTGGCCGGATTGCGTCTGAACCAGGCAAACATACGAACACCCCCTCTAATTTTGTACAAGAAATTCACAAGTGCCACTCCAGTGCGGCCGACCCGCACGCGTCGACACTCCGTCACAATACCCCATCAATCACCTGAACAGCCAATGCTTTTCCGTACTCCAGCGACAGCGAGATGCTTGTCGAAAAAAACGAATGCTGGATTGCAAAATTAACATTTGTATAGGAATCGTACAGGACATATCGTGTTCTCCGTTCCCTTGCCTGCACCTGCCAGGTGAAGCTCACGCCACGAAGGACAACAACCATGAAGACACTCTCGGCCCGCCTTGCCCATCTGGGCATCCGCACCCGACTGATGGGCGGCTTCTCCGCCGTGCTTGCCCTGATCGTGCTCCTCACCGCGATCGGCATCCACCAGGTCAACCGCATCGACCACAGCCTGACCACCATCAACGACATTAACGGCGTCAAGCTGCGCCACGCCATCGACTGGCGAGGCAGCGTACATGACCGCGCCATCCTGCTGCGCGACATGACCCTGGTGTCGACGCCAAGCGATCTTCAGGCGCTGCTGGACGCCTACCGGCAACTGGAAACGGACTACGCCCAGGCCGACCGAGGGATGGCCGAGGTCCTGACCGCCAACGCAGATGGCGTGACGGCTACCGAGCGCCAGATGCTCGACGCAATAGACGACCAGGCGCAGCGCACCAACGCCCTGGCCGAGCGCATCATTGAGCAGCGCCAGCAGGGCGACCTCGAGAGCCCTCGCCGTCTGCTGCTGGCCGAGGCCGGCCCCGCCTTTTTCCAGTGGTTGGACGATATCAACGGCTTCATCGATCATCAGGAGACCCAGAACGCCACCACCACGGCCGACGCCCGGGACACCGCCGAGGGGTTCCAGATGCTGATGCTGGGCCTGTGCCTGGCCGCCCTGCTGGCGGGTGGGGCGATCGCCTACCTGCTCTCGCGTCAGCTGCTGCGCGAACTGGGCGCCGAGCCCCGCGAGGTACGCGCCTTCGCCGAGGCGATCGGTCGCGGCAAACTGGCCACGGACGGACGCCTGCGCAAGAACGACGAGCGCAGCATCATGGCCGCCCAGGTCAAGATGGCCCGCCAACTGCAGGGCATCGTCACCCAGGTTCGCGCCGCCGCCGAGGCCGTGGCCGGCAACAGCGAGCAGATCGCCGAGGGCAATACGGACCTGGCCTCGCGCACCCAACAGCAGGCCAGCGCCCTGACCCAGACCGCCTCGGCCATGGAGCAGCTCAACGGCACCGTGGTACAGAACACCGAGAACGCCGGCCAGGCCAGCCGCGAAGCCGAGAACGCCTCGCACACGGCACGCCAGGGCGGCGCAGCCGTGGAACAAATGACGGCCACCATGAACGAGCTCGACGAGAGCGCCGGCGAGATCGCCAGCATCATCTCGACCATCGACGACATCGCCTTTCAGACCAATATCCTGGCACTCAACGCCTCAGTGGAGGCGGCGCGAGCCGGCGAGCACGGCCGAGGGTTCGCCGTGGTCGCCGCCGAAGTGCGCAAGCTGGCCCAGAAGAGTGCCGATGCCGCCAGCGAGATCAATGGGCTGATCACCGGCAACGTGGAGCGGGTAAAGAGCGGCAACGCCCGGGCCGTCGAGGCCCGCCAGGCCACCGAGCAGATCATCGAGGCCATCGCGCGGGTCAGCCAGCTGATGCACGAGATCAGCCAGGCCAGCGTCGAACAGAGCGCCGGGGTGCAGGAAGCCGGCACCGCCGTGGCCGAGATGGATCGGGTGACCCAGCAAAACGCCACGCTGGTAGGCGAGAGTGCGACGGCGGCCGGCAACCTGCGTCAGCATGCGCGCCAGCTGATGACTGCCATGGCGGCCTTCCAGCTACCGTCCCACGGCCAGGCCGCGGGGCAGGTCGAAGGCTGGAAAAATACCGACCCCCAGCCGACCACGCAGCCCGTCACCCACCGGCTTCCACAGGCGGACAGCAAGCCTCAGCCGGAATGGACGAGCTTCTGAACCGCCCATGATGGGAGTCGAAGCCGACTACTGCGCAGCGCCCTCGTCCGGCACCGCCGTACGGGGGCGCCCGCCGTCGAGCTCCAACCCTGCCCGCTCGACCAGCTCGGCGGGCAGCTCCTTTTTCACCGCCACGCCCAGCTCCTGGAACTCCGCGGCCTGCTTGATCAGGTTGCCCCGCCCGTTGACCAGTTGGCCCATGGCGCGGTCGTAGCTGTCGCGGGCGCCGTCGAGGCGAGCCTGTACTTCCTGCATGCTCTCGAGAAACAGGCGCAGCTTGTTGTAGAACTTCTCGGCGCGGCTGGCCAGTTCGGCGCTGTGGCGGCTCTGGTCCTCGAAGCGCCACAGCTGGCGCACGATGTTCAGGCTGGTCAGCAGGGTGGTCGGGGTGGTCACCAGCACGTTGGCCTCCACGGCCCGCTGATAGAGGGCTTCGTCGTGCTTGAGCGCCTCGACGTAGGCCGACTCCACCGGGATGAACATGATCACCACGTCGGGCGAGTTGAGCCCCGGCAGGTCGTAGTAGTGCTTGTCGGCGAGCTCCGCGATGCGCTCGCCCACGGCCGTGGCATGGGCCGCCAGGGCCAGCTCACGTTCGCGCTCCTCCTGCGCATTGACATAGCGCACATAGGCCGAAAGCGAGGTCTTGGCGTCGATCACCAGATGCTTGCCCTGAGGCAGGTAAACCACCGCGTCGGGGCGTCGACGCCCGTCGGCGGTGGCAAAGCTGACCTCGCGCCGGTAATCCTTGCCGAGGCGCAGGCCGGAGCCCTCCAGGACGTTCTCCAGTATCAGCTCGCCCCAGTTGCCCTGCACTTTCTTCTGTCCCTGCAGCGCCCGGGTCAACCGTTCGGCCTGGTCGGTGATCTCTCGGTTGAGCCCCTGCAGGTGCCTGAGCTCGGCCCGCAGACCGGCGCGCTGCTCGGTGTCGTGGCGATGGATCGTCTCGACCTTCTCGCGAAAGCCCTTCATCTCCGCCTGGATCGGCTGCAGCAGGCCGCTGATGCGCTGCTGGGAGAGCTCGGAGAAGGCCCGCCCCTTGCGCTCGAGGATCTCGTTGGCCAGGTTCTCGAACTCCTGGCGCAGCTGATCGCGGCTGTCGCGCAGCAGGGCCAACTGAGCCTCGAAGTGCTGCTGTTTCTGCTCCAGGGTCGTGGCCAGGCGCGCCTCGCTCACCTGCACCTCGCCCAGTTCACGCTGAAGCCGGTCGAGGCGCTGCTCACGCTCAGCCAGCCGCTCGCGCAGCTCGGCCAGGGCGGCCCGGTGCCGCTTGGCATCGGCACGCCCTCGCCTGCCCGCGAGCAGCCCGGCCAGAGCGAAGGCGAGCAGGAACGCCACCAACGCCGAGAGCGCCATGGCATTGCCGGTGGGAAGGGATACCAGCAGCGTTGTCAGATCGTTCAAGCGTCAATCTCCTGGCGTGGCATGAGTGGGGCGGGCGAAAGTCTCCCCAAAAGGGTCGACTCTGTCACCCCTTGTACTCACATACCGGCCGAATGAGAACGCATCCCTTCCCGCCGCTCCGGGAAAGGCGGCCGAGAGGCAGGCGTCAACGCGGGGGCATGGTATCGTGACGGCTCGGCACCACTGACCTACGGCCTTATGCTCGACTTCCTTGCCCGCCCCGAAAGCCATGCCTGGCATCAGCAGCTGGCTCGCCTGCTGCGCACCGCGGCGACGCCCGACTTCCCCGCCAGGCTCGATCACTCCCTGCGCGAGCTGGTCGGTCACGAAACCGTGTTGATCAATGCCTATCGCGGCCGTCGGCGACCGCTGCTCATCCATGACGACTACCCCCCGCATCGCCGCGAGCAGGGTATCGAGCGCTATCTGAACAAGGCCTATCTGCTCGATCCCTTTTTCACGGCCGTGAACGACGGCCTGGATCAGGGCGCCCATCGCCTGCGCGAGTTGGCCCCGGATCGCTTCGAGGCCAGTGAGTACTACGCCCACTACTATCGCGCCCTTGGCCTGGTCGATGAAGTGGGCATCTTCTGCCGGGTCGAAGAGGATGTAGTCATTGCCGTGTCGCTGGGATTCGAGGCCAAGTCACCGCCGCTCACCCGCCGCGCCCTGCAGGCCTTGCGCTACTTGTCACCCATCGTAGAAGCGCTGCTGATCGAGTACTGGAAATGGCAGGGAAGTCAGTTCCAGCAGCGTCTCGCGGAGCAGGAGCCGGTGGAAGCCGCACTGGCCAGCTTCGGCGCCGCGGTGCTGACGGCAAGGGAGCAGGAGATCGTCCGGCTGCTGCTGGCCGGCCACTCCACGAAATCGGCAGCCCGGGTACTCGATATCAGCGACGGCACGGTCAAGGTTCACCGTAAGCATATCTATCAGCGTCTCGACGTCTCCAGCCAGTCGCAGCTCTTCCGGCTGTTCCTCGATCACGTGGCGCTGGTGTCGCGCCAGCAGAGCTCATGACGACCACAGCGAAAAAGCCGGCCCCCAAGCAATAGGAGCCGGCATATCGGAGTCGCCATCTAGACCAGGGAAGAAGAGTCTTCGCCTGTCTTGGGGCCTGGTTCTCAATTATGCGGTCATGCCGATTCCGCCAGATTCGCGCGCTCCAGCAAGGCCTCCAGGAGCACCTGGGCGCCCAGGGCGCAGTGCTCCGGGGTGGCGTACTCCGCCTCGTTATGGCTGATGCCGTCGCGGCAGGGAATAAAGATCATCGAGGTGGGGGCGACCCGGGAGACATAGACGGCGTCGTGGCCGGCCCCGCTCATCATGCGCCGGTAGGGCACGCCCTGGGCCCGGGAGGCCCGCTCCACGGCATCGATGCAGCCGGTATCGAAGTCCACCACCGGTGAGGCCCAGATCCGCTCGCTCGCGGTCTCGACGCCGAAGGCCTCGGTGAGCGCGGCTAGCTCCCGGTCGAAGCGCACCTCCAGGGCGTCCAACTCGGCCTCCACCACGTGGCGCAGATCCACGGTGAGGCGCACCTCGCCGGGAATCACGTTGCGGGATGGACTCGCGATCTCCAGGCAGCCAAAGGTAACCTTGGTGTCGCCGCTGATATCCGCCTGAGCATGGGCCTGCAGGCGATCGATCAGGCGGGCGCACGCGGCCAGGGCATCGCGACGATAGGCCATGGGAGTGGGGCCCGCATGGGCCGGCTGGCCGCGCAGGGTGACGTCGAACCAGCGCATGCCCTGGACGCCGGTGACCACGCCAATGGCCTCGCCGTTCTCCTCCAGCACTGGCCCCTGCTCGATATGCAGTTCGAGAAACCCCGCCAGGCGCGGCTCTCCCACCGGCAGATCGCCATTGAAACCGGTCACGGCTAGCGCCTCGCCCAGCGTCACACCATCGCGATCGCGACGCGCCAGGGTCGACTCGACGCTGAACACGCCGGCATAGGTACCGGAGGCGACCATGGCCGGTGCGAAACGGCTGCCCTCCTCGTTGGTCCACACCACCAGCTCCAGCGGCCGCTGGGTGACGATGCCGTGATCATCGAGGGTGCGAAACACCTCGAGCCCCGCCAGCACCCCGAGGACGCCATCGAAACGCCCGCCCTTGGGCTGGGTATCCAGGTGACTGCCAACGCCAATCGGATCGAGGTCGTTACGCCTGCCGGCACGGCGCAGAAACATATTGCCGACGCCATCGACGCGCAGCGTGCAGCCCAGCGCCCGACACCATTCGATCAGCAAACGACGCCCGGCGGCGTCCTCCTCGGTAAGTGCCAAGCGGTGACTGCCGCCGTTGGGGCTGGGGCCGATCTCGGCCATGGCCATCAGGCTCGACCAGAGCCGCTGGCCGTCGATGGAAACCGTCATGGATGCCTCCCTTGTCGTTGTGAAACGTGCCTGTTCGGGCTTCGAATGGCTACACCTTAGGCAGCCCCCAGGCCGTACCGATATACCCCAATCAGGATATATTCCCCGCCTCGCAGCCCTCGCTAGTCTGGTCCCGACCTCAACGACTCATCTCAACAACGACATCAGACAAGCGAGGCGAGACCATGACGATCGAGACCCCTACCCCGCCCCGGACCTTTGACGCCCAGGCGCTGTGGCAGAAGGACAAGGATCATTTCATTCACCCCTTCACCGACTACAGCGTCTTCCATGACAAGGGCTGCGACCTGATCACCGACAGCGACGGCATCTACGTCGAGGACGTCCACGGCAACCGTTTTATCGATGGCATCGCCGGCCTGTGGTGCGTCAACGTGGGCCACGGCCGCGCCGAGATCGGCCAGGCCATGGCCGACCAGGCCACCCGCATGGCCTACTTCTCCACCTTCAACAACCTCTCCAACGCCCCGGCGGCGGAGCTGGCCTCCAAGCTCGCCGAGCTGGCCCCGGCCCATCTCAACCACGTCTTCTTCAGCTGCGGCGGCTCGGCGGCAAACGACGCCACCATCCGCCTGGTACATTACTACTTCAACCGCCTTGGCAAGCCCAACAAGAAGCGCATCCTGTCGCGCAACAACGCCTACCACGGCACCACCTACATGGCGGCAAGCCTCACCGGCATCGCCAGCAACAACTGGGCGTTCGATACCCTCGACCACCTGGTGACCCACCTCAGCGAAGCCAACCTCTACCGCCGCCCGGCGAGGATGAGCGAGGCGGATTATTGCGACCAGCTGGTGGCCGAACTCGAGGACACCATCGCCGAGATCGGCGCCGAGAATATCGCCGCCTTTATCGCCGAGCCGATCATGGGCGCCGGCGGCGTGCTGATGGCCCCCCAGGGCTACCACGCCCGCATGCAGGCCGTGTGTCGCGCCAACGAGATCCTGTTTATTGCCGACGAGGTGGTCACCGGCTTCGGCCGCCTGGGTCACTTCTTCGCCTCCGAAGCGGTGTTCGATACCCAGCCGGACATCATCAACTGTGCCAAGGGGCTGTCGTCGGGCTATGCCCCCCTGGGGGCCACCCTGATCTCCGACAAGCTCTTCGAGGTACTGGGCACCCCCCAGCGAAAGGGCGGCGTGCTGAGCACCGGCTTCACCTACTCCGGCCATCCGGTGAGCTGCGCGGCGGCGCTGAAGAACATCGAGATCATCGAGCGCGAACGAATCTGCGAGAACGTCCGTGAGGTGGGCCCCTACCTGGAGCGGAAACTCAAGACTCTGGCGGATCACGAGACGGTGGGCGATGTGCGCGGCAGCCACTTTATGCTGGCCATCGAGAACGTCGCCGACAAGGCCACCAAGGAGCTGCTGCCGGTGGAAGCGCGGGTCGGCGACCGGGTCGCCGCCGAGGCCCAACAGCGCGGCCTGATCATCCGCCCGGTGGGGCACCTCAATATCATCTCGCCGCCGCTGATCTGGGACCGCGACACCGTGGATCGGGTGGTGGCGATCCTCGACGAGGCCTTCGCCGCGACCACGGCATGCCTGCGCGCCGACGGCTATCTATGAAAGCTGCTTTCACCACTCGGCACGGGAGATGAGCTTTTCCGGCGGCAAGTCTGCGCGAGGGCGCTGTGAACCCATCCATGGGCGCTACTTTTGCCATCCCTGGCAAAAGACCCTCGCTTCGTCTTGCCCCCGGCGCTCATCTCTCTGCGCCAAGGCCGGCTGACCGGCTCTTGAGACATCGACCACAACGATAATAGAGAGAGTTGTATGGAAACCTTTGGCGCCTGGAGCCTGCTCCCCACCCTGGTAGTGCTGGGCATGGCCATTATCACCCGCCGCACCATCGAGTCGCTGATGGCCGGGGCCCTGGTGGGCCTGCTGATGATCGACCCCAGCACCGTGGTCACCCAGGGCTCGGATATCCTGCTCACAGTACTGGGCAACGACACCGTCACCTGGATCATCCTGGTCTGCGGGCTGTTCGGCAGCCTGATCGCCCTGCTGGTCAAGACCGGCGGCGTACTCAGCTTCGGCGACGCCGTCACCCGGCGCATCCATAGCCGCCGCCAGAGCCTGCTGGCCACCTGGATGCTGGGGCTGGTGATCTTCGTCGACGACTACCTCAATGCGCTGACCATCAGCGCCTCGATGAAGAAGATCACCGACCGCTTCAAGGTCTCCCGGGAGAAGCTCGCCTATATCGTCGACTCCACGGCGGCGCCGATCTGCATCCTGGTGCCCTTCTCCACCTGGGCGGTGTTCTTCGCCGGCCTGCTGGAGGAGAACGACGTAGCCGGCAACGGCATGGGCCTCTATATCGAGGCGATTCCCTATATGTTCTACGCCTGGGTGGCCGCCGCCGTGGTGCCCCTGGTGGCGCTGGGCTGGATTCCCAACCTCGGCCCCATGAAGGCCGCCGAGGCCCGCGCCGCCGCCGGCCAGCTGATGCCTGACGGCGTCGACGACAATGCCCTGGAGGTCGAGGACACCGGCGGCAAGCGCCCGCACCTGCTCAACTTCCTGCTGCCCATCGCCACCCTGATCTTCTTCACCTGGTACTTCGAGATCGACATCCTGCGCGGCGTGATCGTGGCCCTGGCCGTGACCCTGGTGCTGATCGCCAGCCAGAAGCTGCTCAGCTTCCACGATACCTTCGACACCGCCCTGGACGGTTTCAAGGCGATGATCATGCCGCTCGGCACCCTGGTGGCCGGCTTCACCCTCAAGGAGGTCAACGATGTGCTGGGGCTCACCGACTACGTGATCGCCACCGTCCAGCCGCTGATGTCCCCGGGCATGCTGCCGGCGGTGGTCTTCGTCACCATGGCCTTCCTGGCCTTCGCCACCGGCTCCTTCTGGGGCATCTTCGCCGTGGCCATGCCCATCGTGCTGCCGCTGGCGGCCAGCATGGACAGCCATATGCCGCTAGTGATCGGCGCCCTGATCTCCGCCAGCGCCTTCGGCAGCCACGCCTGCTTCTACGGCGACTCCACGGTGCTCTCCGCCCAGGGCAGCGGCTGCACCCCCATGGCCCACGCCCTGACCCAGCTGCCCTATGTGCTGATCGCCGCCGTCATCGCCGCCGCGATCTTCCTGATGGTCGGCCACCTGTGAGACCCGCTATGAACCAGCCAATCCTCGATACCGTCACCGCCGAGACCACGCCCCGGGCCCAGGGCTTCGCCATGCCCGCCGAGTTCGCTCCCCACGACGCCTGCTGGATGCTCTGGCCCCAGCGTCCCGACACTTGGCGCTATGGGGCTAAGCCAGCCCAGCAGGCCTTCGCCGAAGTGGCCTGCGCCATCGCCGAGAGCGAGACGGTGTTCGTCGGCGTCAACGACGACCAGTACGAGAACGCCCGCAACCAGTTGCCCGCCCATATCCGCGTGGTGGAGCTCTCCAGCAACGACGCCTGGATGCGCGACATGGGCCCCACCTTTCTGACCCACCCGGACGGCCGCCTGGCCATGGTGGACTGGGTGTTCAACGCCTGGGGCGGCCTCAAGGGGGGCCTCTACTTCCCCTGGGACAAGGACAAGCGCATCCGCACCAAGATCGCCGAGATGCTCGGCATCCCGCGCTTCGAGGCGCCGGTGGTGCTGGAGGGCGGCGCCATCCATGTGGATGGCGAGGGCACCCTGCTCACCACCGAGGAGTGTCTGCTCAATCCCAACCGCAACCCGGGAATGAGCCGCGACGAGATGGAGCAGGTGCTGGGCGACACCCTGGGCATCGACAAGGTGATCTGGCTGCCGCGGGGCTGCCATCTGGACGAAACCGATGGCCACGTGGACAACCTCTGCTGCTTCGTCGCCCCGGGCCAGGTGGCCCTGACCTGGTGCGACGACGACGCGGACCCCCAGGCCGCCATCTCCCGGGAGGCGCTGGCGGTGCTGGAGGCCGCCACCGACGCCCGGGGCCGGCCGTTGACCGTGCACAAGCTGCCCCAGCCCGGCCCGCTGTATATCGCCGAGGACGAGGCCAGCGGCCTGGACCGCCTCAACAGCTCCCATCCGCGCCAGCCCGGCGACCGCATGGCAGGCTCCTACGTCAACTTCTATATCGGCAACTCGGTGGTGGTGATGCCCTTCCTGGATCCCGCCCACGACGAGGCGGCCTGGGGGATCCTCCAGGGGCTCTTTCCCGACAAGCAGGTAGTGGGTGTGCCGGCCCGTGAGATCCTGCTGGGTGGCGGCAATATCCACTGTATTACCCAGCAGCAGCCAAAGGCCCCGCGGGCATGAATGATGGCCGAGCCGCCGACACGCGAGGCGCCGGCCACCCGGAAGCGCCGCAGGCCTGCCTCTCACGTCAGCCGGGCCTGGCGCAGCAACGCGGCCGCCGCCCATGGGCGGCGGCCTTTCATATGCGTCAGGTCTGAGCGCGGGCCAAGCAAGGCAACACGCCCCCGGGTCGACCCCGAGGGTCGCCTATCCCTCGCTTTGCGCGTCATCCAGAGCGGCCTGCCACTGCACTTCGCCCTCCACCACCGGCAGCCGCTCTGCCTGGGGGGCGCTGTCCATGCGGCGCGACTTGACCTCGCCGTCGACGCGATAGGTGACGTCGTAGCCGAGGTGCTCCTCATGGCTCTCCATCACGGTATTGCACTGCCGCTCGGTGACGCTCTGGGTCTGCATTTGCGTCTGGGTACGGGGCTGGGCCTGCCCCGCCTGGGCGTGCTGGTGGGCCTCGACACGGTTCTGCACCTCGCGGCCGGCCAGGCCCCCGCCCACGGCACCGGCCACCGTGGCCAGCTTCTTGCCGCTGCCGCCGCCTACCTGGTTGCCCAGCAGGCCGCCGACGATGGCGCCCGCCGCAGTACCAACGATGCGGTGCGGGTCGTGACTCCCGGCCGCCTGGCCGGACTGGGCAACGGGCACCTCCACCGGCACTTCCCGGTTCACCACCACGTCCTGGCACACCTCGCGGGGGCGTTCCACGCTGCGGGTCGCCGCCTCGACGCCGAGGATCTCGGCGAACTGCGCTGCACTCTCGTCAGGCTGCTGAACCTGCCAGGCGCCCAGCGCCAAGCCGCCCAGCCCGAATACGGCCAGGGTGGTACCGACCACGATCGATTTGCTCATCTGTCACCTCCAGGGGCTTCTTGGCGCATCGCACGGCGCCCGTTCCGATGGATGGCATCGGCTCCGGGAGATGTGAGACCAGAACAGGGTTGCGGGAACGAGGGGCGCCTCCTGCGCCGCCTCCATAGGAGTATAGGCCCCCTGGATTGGGGAAACAGTGCCGAGGCGACACTTGCACATTAGCTGACCCGGCGTCGCCAGACGGTGACAGCTCGCTCGGCTGCCACCGTCGGGCGGGACTCAGCCCTTGGGGATATCCTTGGTAGGATCGTGGAACGGCTTGGCCACCACCACGGCGTCCTGCATGCCGGTGTTGGCCTCGATGCGCAGCGGCGTGCCCAGCTCGGCATGGGCCGTCGGCACCATGGCATAGCCGACATTGCGCTCCTGGCGCGGCGAATGGGTGGCCGAGGTCACCTTGCCGATGCGCTCGCCGGTGTCATCAAAGACGGGAAAGACATCGATCATGGCGCCATCGGTGAAGTAGCCGACGCTGGGGCCGTCGATCTCCACCCCCACCAGCTTGCGCGACACCCCCTCGGCCTTGATCCGCTCCAGGGCGGCGCGGCCGATGAAGTCGTCATCCCCGCGCAGGTCGACCATCCAGTCGTAGCCCATGCCCACCTCGAAGGGGTTGGTGTCGTACCAGATGTCGCAGCCGAAGGCGAGAATGCCGCCCTCGATGCGGCGGATATGGCAGGGGCCGATCACCTGCATGCCGTGGGGACGGCCGGCCTCGAAGACCCGCTGCCAGAGCGCCTCGCCGTAACGGCTGGCATCACGCAGGTAGATCTCGTAGCCGATCTCGCCGGAGTAGCCGGTGCGCGAGATCACCACCGACATGCCGTCAAGGGTCGCCTCCATGAGGTAGTAATAGGCCATCTCCAGCACCCGCTCGCCGAACAGGTCCACCATTACCGCCTTGGCCTTGGGGCCCTGCACCTGCACCGGCGCCACGTCCACTTCCCGGATGGTGACATCGAAGTCGGAGCCGTGGGCCAGCCCCTGGCACCACAGCATCACGTCGCTGTCGGCCAGCGAGAGCCAGAAGCGGTTCTCCTCGATGCGCAGCAGCACCGGGTCGTTGATGATGCCGCCGTCGGGGGCGGTGACGAAGACGTACTTGCACTGCCCCACCTGGCACTGGCGCATGTCACGGGGGACCAGGCGCTGGACGAAGGCGAAGGCGTCGGGGCCACTGATCTCGATCTGACGCTCCACACCCACGTCCCACAGGGTGACGCCCTGGACCAGCGCCCAGTACTCGTCCACCGGGTCGGTGTAGAGGCGCGGATGGTAGTGGTGGTTGTAGACGCTGTACTTGCGCACCCCGTGGCGCCGGGAAGCATAGAAGAAGGGGGACTTGCGTATCCGGGGATACAGCAGGATCTCGGGAGCCGCCTGACTGTGCCCGATGTGCTCGGCAAGCTGGGACATGGGGGTCACTCCTCTTTACGTGTCGTGCCAGCATGATTCACGCTCGAATCACCATCGCCGGCGATCCTTGTCTTCGACCCTAGCCCAGCCCCACGCCGCCGTATCGCTACCGGCGTCGAAGACTTTGGTATCGGCGACAGCCGCCGGCAGACTGTCGCCCCCAGCTAAATCTGGGGCGCCAGAGGATAGCGGGGCGCTCGGTTCCTGCGGCTACAGTAGGGTGTAACAGCGCGACTGGCGCGGCCAGCGAGTCACCACGGGGGAGCGGTCATGGCAACACTACCCAAGCGAGCGGACGCGGTGATCATCGGCCAGGGAGGCATCGTCGGCGCCTCGGTGGCCCACCACTTGATCGAGCAGGGCTGGGAGAACCTCGTCGGCCTGGACAGCTCCGCCATTCCCACCGACGTCGGCTCCACCTCCCACGCCTCCGATTTCTGCTACATGACCGCCCACGACCCGATGTCGTGCTACACCACCACCTATAGCCGCCGCTTCTATGAGGCCCGCGGTCACTACAGCCGGGTCGGCGGCCTGGAGGTGGCGCGGGTCGGTGACGACGCCCGCCTCGCGGAACTCAAGCGCAAGGTGGCCTCGGGCAAGGCCTTCGGCACCAACGCCCGCATGATCGGGCCCGACGAGGCGGTCGAGCGCTTCCCCCTGCTGCAGCGGGAACTGATCCAGGGCGCCCTCTGGGACCCGGACGCCGGCCTGGTGGTGCCGCGCTCCCAGCAGGTGGCCGGCGAGCTGATCGAGGAGGCGGTGGCCGGGGGGCGGCTGCGGGTCTTCGCCGACACCCCGGCCCTGGATATCGACGTGAAGGACGGCCGAGTGCGCGGTGTCGACACCCCTCGGGGCTATATCGAAACGCCATTGGTGATCGTCACCGCCGGAATCTGGGGACCGATCCCCGCCGCCATGGGGGGCGCCGCCCTGCCGCTGATGCCGGTGGAGCACCCCTTGATGTTCTTCGGCCCCTTCGACGCTTTCGCCGGCAGCGGCCGCGAGATCGGCTACCCGCTGCTCCGGGACCAGGGCAACTCGGCCTATATGCGCGACACCGGCGACCCCCGCACCACCGAGGGCGGCCAGCTCGAGTGGGGCTACTACGAGCCGACGCAACCGCGCCTGGTGCACCCCCGCGACATCCTTGGGCGCGACCAGGCGCGGCTGTCGCCCTCCATGCGCGACCTCGACATCGACCAGGTGGCCGACGCCTTCCCCCGGGCCGTGGAGCTGACCCCGGTGCTCGGCGAGCTGGGCTGGGACGAGAAGCACTCCTTCAACGGCCTGCTGTCGGTCACGGTCGACGGCGGCTCGCTGATCGGCGAATCCCCGGAGACCCGCGGGCTCTGGTTCTGCGAGGCGGTCTGGGTCAAGGATGGCCCGGGGATGGGCAAGGTGCTAGCCGACTGGATCACCCAGGGCCGTACCGAGCTCGACCCTCACGGCATCGATATCGCCCGCTTCTATCCGGTGCAGAAGACGCCGGACTACGTGCTGGGACGCTGCCGCGAGATCGCCTGCAAGATCTACGACCCGCCGGTCCACCCCCGCGAGCCCTTCGAGACCGGCCGCAACCTGCGGCGCGGCCCCTTCTGGCCCCGGGAGAAGGAGCTCGGCGGCTACTTCATGGAGACCGCGGGCTGGGAGCGGGCCCACGGCTATGCGGCCAACGAGTCCCGGCTGAGCCGCTACGCCGAGCGCATTCCCGAGCGCCCCAACGAGTGGGACGCCCGACACTTCTGGTGGGTCTCCAACGCCGAGCACCTCGCCCTGAGCGAGGACGTGGGCATGATCAACCTCTCCCACTTCGCCATCTACGACCTCACTGGCCCCGACGCCGAGGCGCTGCTGGAGTATCTCTCGGTGGCCAAGGTGGGGGGCGACACGCCGCCGGGCAAGGGGGTCTACACCCACTTCCTGGACGCCTTCGGCGGCGTCCACTCAGACCTGACCATCGTGCGCCTGGCACCCGACACCTTCCGAGTCATCTGCGGCGGCGACACCGGCCCCCGCGACCGGGTCTGGATCACCCGCATGGCCGAGGACCGGGGGCTTAATCGCGTCCACCTCGAGGATCGGACCGACGGGCTGGCTACCCTGGGGCTGTGGGGCCCCAATGCGCGGCGCACCCTGCAGGCGCTGGCGGACGACCCCCAGGCGCTCTCCCCCGAGCGCTTCCCCTTCGCCACGGCCCGCGAGATCCGCGTGCGGGGGCTGCCGGTATGGGCCTTTCGCATCTCCTACGTGGGCGAGCAGGGCTGGGAGCTCTACACCCCCTTCAGCTACGGGCTCGCCCTGTGGGACCTGCTGTTCGAGCAGGGCGTCATCCCGGTGGGCATCGAGACCTACGCCAACAGCCGCCGCCTGGAGAAGAGCCTGCGGCTGCAAAACGTCGACCTGCTCACCGAGTACAACCTCCTGGAAGCGGGCCTGGCCCGGCCCCGGGTCAAGCCCGCCGACTTTCACGGCAAGGCCGCCCACCTGGAGCAGCGCAACCGGGAACGACAGCCCGCCTACCTGTGCACCCTGACCCTGCGCGAACACCGGGACGCCCTGGGCGTGGCCCGCTACCCGGTGGGGCATTCGCCGATCCTCGACCCGGCCAGCGGCGAGGTGCTGGTGGACGCCCTGGGGCGGCGCTCCTACGTGACCAGCATCGCCTACGGCCCCTCGGTGGGCGAGATCATCGCCCTGGGCTACCTGCCGGTGGAGCACGCCCGGGTCGGTCATACCCTGAGCATGGAGTACTTCGGCGAGCACTACCCGCTCCGGGTCGAAGCCGTGGGCTACCGGGCCCTCTACGACCCCGATAACCAGCGACCCAAGAGCTGACCCGCCAAGGCCGCCACGCCGATCGCCCTCAGCGCTCGCCCTGCGGCGCGTCCTGGGCTGGACCGGCCTGGGGCGCGACCTCGGATTCGTCGGGCTGACGGTCGCGGCGGCGCTTGCGCTCCCCGCTCGGCGAATGCCCGAAGCGGTCGTGGTAACACTTGGAGAAGTGGGGCGGGGAAATGAACCCGCAGGCCAGCGCCACCTCGGTGATCGGCATATGGGTCTGGCGCAGCAGCAGCCGGGCCCGCGCCAGGCGCAGCTCCAGGTAGTACTTCAGCGGCGGGCAGTCGACGTAGCGCTGGAACAGCCGCTCCAGCTGGCGCCGCGACAGATCGGCATAGCTCGCCAGTTCGTCCAGGGAGAGCGGCTCCTGGAGGTTGGCCTCCATCAGGGTGGCGACCTCCTCCAGCTTGGGATGGCTATGCCCCAGGCGCACCCGCAGCGGCAGACGCTGGTGATCCCCGGTTCCGCGAATCCGCTCGTGGATGAACTCCTCGGCGATGGCCTCGGCCAGCTCCAGCCCCTGCTGGCGAGCGATCAGGGTCAGCATCATGTCCAGCGGGGCGATCCCGCCGGAGCTGGTGTAGCGGTCGCGATCCAGCACGAACAGCTCCGTGGTGAAGGTCACCGCCGGAAACAGCAGCGCCTCTTGGATGCTCGAAAAATGCTCCCAGTGCAGGGTACAGCGATAGCCGTCGAGCAGCCCCGCCTTGGCGAGCACATAGCCGCCGGTGCAGACCGCCCCCAGGGGCGTGCGGCCCGCGGCGAGCCGGCGCAGCCAGACGAGCGTGTCGCGCTCGCAGTGGTCCTGAACCTCGACGCCGGCACACACCAGCAGCAGGTCCAGCGCCGGGGCATCGGCCATGGCGTGATCCGCCGCCGTCGCCAGACCGCTGCTGGCGCGCACCGGGGCGCCGTCGCGACTCACCAGGTGCCAGGCATAGAGGGGCCGGTCGCTGAGGTGGTTGGCCATGCGCAGCGGCTCCAGCGCCGCGGAGAAGGCCAGCTGGGAGAACCCCGGAACCAGCAGGAAGCCGATATTGCGCTTGTCAGGTGACGGCGCGGCAGCGGGAGCCATGGGACCTCCTCAGGCTGGGTATCAGTCAAACTAAGATTACCGACAACCGATGCATCGCGATAGTTGCGCCAACCAACGCCAGGGCCGAGAGTCAAATAGCGCATGCCTGCGCCCTCGACCCGGCGACTGTCGCTGCGACGACGCCGCCCGACGCCGGCACGCAAACCCGAACGAGCGGCAGCGCGAATACTGGGCGTACGGTCATACGACGCGCGGATCGACACTTCAGGAGGCAGGGCGATGGCGACGCATTCCCCCGATATCCAGCCGACGCAGCCGCGGCTGCCCGACAACCTCAACATCGCCCGCGGCGCACGGCTGTGGCCGATCGAGGAGATCGCCCACCGCCTGGGACTTCCCGGGGAGGCGGTGGAGCCCTATGGCCGCGGCATCGCCAAGCTGGACCTCTCCGCCGTGGATGCCCTGGCCGCACGGCCCAGGGGGCGCTACGTGGTGGTCTCGGCGATCACCCCCACTCCGCTCGGCGAGGGCAAGACCACCACCGCCATCGGCCTGGTCCAGGGCCTGCAGCAGCGCGGCCATACCGCCACCGTGACCCTGCGCCAGCCCTCCCTGGGCCCGACCCTGGGGCTCAAGGGCGGCGCTGCCGGCGGCGGCTACAGCCAGGTGGTGCCGATGGAGCGCATCAACCTGCACCTGACCGGCGACATCCACGCGGTGACCGCCGCCCACAACCTGCTCGCCGCCATGATCGACAGCCACCTCTACCATGGCCGCGGGGTCGACCTGGACCCCGAGAGCGTGTGCTGGCCGCGGGTGATGGACCTCAACGACCGCGCCCTGCGCCGGATCGTCATCGGGCTCGGCCCCCGCGCCGACGGCGTCACCCGCCAGAGCGGCTTCGAGATCACCGCCGCCTCCGAGGTCATGGCGGTGCTCGCCCTGGCCGACTCGGTGGTGGACCTGCGCCGCCGCCTGGGACGCATCGTGGTGGGCCAGACCCGCCAGGGGGAGGCGGTGACCGCCGAGGCGATCGGCGCCGCCGGTGCCATGACCGCCCTGCTCAAGGAGGCGATCAAGCCCAACCTGCTGCAGACCCTGGAGCACGCCCCGGCGCTGATCCACACCGGGCCCTTCGGCAATATCGCCCACGGCAACTCCTCGATACTGGCCGACCGCATCGGCCTGCACGGCAGCGACTTCCTGGTCACCGAGGCGGGCTTCGGCGCGGACATGGGGGCGGAGCGCTTCTTCAACATCAAGTGCCGCGCCTCGGGCCTGGTACCGGATGCGGCGGTGCTGGTGGTCACCGTGCGGGCCCTGAAGTACCACTCCGGACGCTACGCGGTGACCCCCGGCAGGCCGCTGCCCGAGGGCATGCAGGCGGAAAGCCCCGAGGACGTGCGGGCCGGGGCGTCCAACCTGCTCAAGCAGATCGACAACATCCGCGCCCACGGCGTCACCCCGGTGGTGGCGATCAACGCCTTCCCGAGCGACTTCGCCAGCGAACACGCAGCCATCGTCGACATCGCCCGGAAGGCCGGGGTCAGCGCCGCCGTCTCGACCCATGTCCGCGACGGCGGCGCCGGCGCGGTGGAACTGGCCGAGGCGCTGATCGAGGCCATCGACGTGGCCGACGAAGCCGGGAACGGCTTCCGCTTTCTCTACCCCGACGAGATGCCCCTGGACGCCAAGATCGAGCGCATCGCCACCCGGATCTACGGCGCCGCCGACGTGGCCTTCAGCCCCGAGGCCCGCCGCCAGCTCGACGCCTACCAGCAGCAGGGTCACGGCCGGCTGCCGGTATGCGTCGCCAAGACCCACCTGTCGCTCACCGCGGATGCTACCCGGCCCGGCGCGCCCGAGGGCTGGACCCTGCCGGTGCGCGAGGTGCGGCTCTCCGCCGGCGCCGGCTTCGTCTACGCCCTGTGCGGCGATATCCGCACCATGCCGGGCCTGGGCGCCGACCCCGCCGCGGCGCACATCGACGTCGACGCCAACGGCGAGATCACCGGGCTGTTTTAAGCCTGGTCCGAAAAGTTGGCAAGCGGCAGGCAGCCTAGACGCTCAGCAGCAGAAACTCCCGCTCCCAGGAGCTGATCACTCGCTTATAGTTCTCGTTCTCCACCCGCTTCACCGCCACGTAGCCGGTCACGAACCGCTGCCCCATATGGCGCTGTAGCTCGCTGCAGTGCTCCATGCGCTCCAGCGCCTGCTCCAGGGTAAAGGGCAGGCGCATGTTGCGTCGCTCGAAGGCGCGTCCCTGCACCGGCGCCGAGGGATTGAGCCCATGTACCATGCCGAGATAGCCGCACAGCAGGCTGCCGGCAATGGCCAGGTAGGCGTTGGCATCGGCGCCCGGCAGGCGATTCTCGATGCGGCGGTTCTGCGCGGAAGAATCGGGGACGCGCAGGCCACAGGTGCGATTCTCCTCGCCCCACTCGACGTTGACCGGCGCCGAGGTGTCGGGCAGGAAACGGCGGAAGGAGTTGACGTTGGGCGCCATCAGCGGCAGCGCCTCGGGAATATAGCGCTGCAGGCCGCCGATATGGTGCAGAAACAGCTGGCTCATGCCGCCGTCGTCGTTGGCGAACACGCTGCGCCCGGTCTCGACATCGACCACGCTCTGGTGGATATGCATGGCGCTTCCCGGCTCGTTGGTCACCGGCTTGGCCATGAAGGTGGCGGCCACATCGTGCTTGAGCGCCGCCTCGCGCAGGGTACGCTTGAATAGGAAGACCTGGTCGGCCAGTTCGAGCGGGTCGCCGTGACGGAAGTTGATCTCCATCTGGGCGGTGCCCTCCTCGTGGATCAGGGTATCGATATCCAGCCCCTGGGCCTCGCACCAGTCGTACATGTCCTCGAACAGCGGGTCGAACTCGTTGGCGGCATCGATGGAGAAGGACTGGCGGCCGGTCTCCTGACGCCCGCTGCGCCCGATGGGCGGCTGCAGCGGCAGGTCCGGGTCCTCGCAGCGCTTGGTCAGGTAGAACTCCATCTCCGGGGCCACGATCGGCTTCCAGCCCTGGGCCGCATAGAGCGCCAGCACCCGCTTGAGCTGGTTGCGACAGGAGAGCTCGATGGGATTGCCCCGCTTGTCATGGCAGTCGTGAATCACCTGGGCGGTGGGCTCCAGCGCCCAGGGCACCGGGTAGATGGCGGCCGGGTCCGGCCGGCACAGCATGTCGATGTCGGCAGGATCGAGCAGCGAGTAGTAGATGTCATCGTCCACGTAGTCGCCGGTCACGGTCTGCAGCAGCACGCTCTCGGGCAGGCGCATGCCCTTCTCGGCCACGAACTTGGAGACCGGCGTAATCTTGCCCCGGGCGATGCCGGTGATATCGCTGACCAGGCACTCCACTTCGGTGATGTTGCGCTCCTTGAGCCAGCTTTCCAGATCTTTCATGGGACCCTCCCGTTGCGCCGAGCATTCAAGTCTTGGGCCATCAGGGCTCGCCATGGAAGGCCGCGGCCGAGCCGCCAAACGCGGGCCCCGGCGGGCTCAGGACGCCGCGCAGACCGGACAGGCCGGGTCGCGGGGAACGCGAAAGTGGCGCCACTGTCCGCTCAGACCATCGAAGGTGGAGAGCCCGCGGTGGGGCGTCCCGGCGCCGCTGAGCAGTTTGATCGCCTCGAGCGCCTGAAAGCTGCCGATCAGCCCCACCAGCGGCGCTACCACGCCGCTCTCCGCACAGGAGAGCGCTTCGTCGCCGCTGCCGTCCGGCGGATAGAGGCAGGCGTAGCAGGGGCACTCGGTGTCGCGCGGGTCGAAGACGGCCAGCTGCCCGGAGAAGCGAATCGCCGCCCCGGAAACCAGCGGCACGCCCGCGCGGCGGCAGGCGGCATTGATCGCATAGCGGCTGGAGAAGCGGTCGGTGCAGTCCAGCACCAGATCGGCGGCCGCCACCGCGGCCTCCATGGCCGCGCCGTCCAGGTGCTCATCGAGCACCGCGATCTCGCAGCCGGGGTTGAGCGCCAGCGCCGCCTCCCGGGCGGAGTCGGCCTTGTTGCGCCCCAGGTCGGCCATGCCGTGGGCGATCTGGCGCTGCAGGTTGGAGAGTTCCACCGCATCGGCATCGGCAAGCGTCAGGTGCCCCACCCCGGCGGCAGCCAGGTAGAGCGCCACCGGCGAGCCCAGGCCGCCGGCCCCCACCACCAGCGCCCGGGAGGCGAGCAGCCGCTCCTGGCCGACGATGTCGATCGATTCGAGCATGATCTGCCGGCTGTAGCGCAGCAGCGCCTCATCGTTCATCGTGATCACTTGCCGTCGAGCTCCTCGATGTCGGGCACATAGAGGGAGAACTCCTCCTTGACCTCCTCCATCACCACATAGCTCTTGGACTCCTTGACGCCCGGCAGGGTCAGCACCACGTCGCCGAGCAGCTGGCGGTAGGCCGACATCTCGGGGATGCGGCACTTGAGAATATAGTCGAACTGCCCCGACACCAGGTGGCACTCCTGGATCTGCGGCAGCCGGGCCACGGCGCGACGAAACTCATCGAATACCGCCGGCGACTGGGTCTCCAGGCTGATCTCCACGAACACCAGCAGATTGGCCTTCAGGGCGCGGGGATCGAGCACCGCCTTGTAGCCGCGGATCACCCCTGCCCGCTCGAGACGCTTGACACGCTCCAGGCAGGGGGTGGTGGAGAGTCCGACCTGAGCGGCCAGGTCCACGTAGGAGATGCGGGCATTCTCCTGCAGACAGCGCAGGATCTTGAGGTCGATACGGTCGAGCGAGCGGGTCTTGGCTTTCATTATCGTATTGGGCAAACCGGTCAGGATGAATGATAGATGTCGGCACGGCAGCAAATCGAACTGAAAAACAGCGGCAATCCTCCCCGCCGCTGGTGTTCGGTCTCACAAACACGCCGACTATCGGAATTATTTCCTGAACAGGTGTACCACAGCGAGCCCCAGGGGCTCCAGTCAAGCCCACTCAACGCGGGTCGCAAACCCGCCCCAGCGTCACCCGCTCATGTCCCGACAGGTCGCGACGGCTCGCCACCTCGAGATAGCCGGCCGCCCCCAGCAGCGCCCGCACCGCGGCCGCCTGATCATGGCCATGCTCCATGGCCAGCCAGCCGCCGGGCACCAGGTGGGCCGGCGCGGTAGCGGCCAGATGGCGCAGATCGGCCAGACCGCCGGCATCGGCCACCAGGGCACTGCGCGGCTCGAAGCGCACGTCGCCTCGCGCCAGGTGAGGGTCGCTTACGTCGATGTAGGGCGGATTGGCGACGATCAGCTCGAAGGCCTCTCCGGCGAGGGCCGAGAACCAGTCGCTCTCGAGAAAGCGCGCGTTGGCGATCGCCAGGCGTTGGGCGTTGGCCGCGGCCAGGGCCACCGCGCGCGGCTCGCGGTCGACCCCGGTCACCGCCCAGCCGGGGCGCTCGCTGGCGAAGGCCAGGGCAATGGCGCCGGTGCCGGTGCCCAGGTCGAGCAGGCGCCCGCGAGGCGCAGCGGCCAGCTCAAGGGCCGCCTCCACCAGCGTCTCGGTATCGGGTCGCGGAATCAGGGTGCTGGGGTCGGTGGCAAGCGTCAGCCCCCAGAACTCGCGTTCGCCGCAGAGGTGTGCCACCGGATGGCCCGCCGCGCGCGCCGCCACCAGCGCCTCGAAGCGGGCCCGGGCGAATCCCGCTGCCTCCCGGTCGCCCCAGGTGTAGAGCCAGGTGCGGTCGACCGCCAGCACATGGCAGAGCAGCACCTCGGCGTCCAGCCGGGCACTCGGCGAGCCCGCCGCCGCCAGGCGCTCGGCGGCCCGCGCCAGTAGCCGATCCAGGCGCATCAGGCGCTCTGCTGCAGGGCCGCCAGCTGCTCGGCCTGATGCTCATGGATCAGCGGCTCGATGACCTCGTCGAGCTGCTCGCCGCTGACCACCTCGCCGAGCTTGTAGAGCGTCAGGTTGATGCGGTGATCGGTGAGGCGGCCCTGGGGGAAGTTGTAGGTGCGAATGCGCTCGCTGCGATCGCCCGAGCCCACCAGCGAGCGCCGGGTATCGGCCTGCTGCTGGCGCTGGCTGTCGACGGCGCCCTGCTTGAGCCGCGCGGCCAGCAGCGACATCGCCTTGGCGCGGTTCTTGTGCTGGCTGCGCTCCTCCTGGCACTCCACCACCACGCCGCTGGGCAGGTGGGTGATACGGATGGCCGAGTCGGTGGTGTTGACATGCTGACCGCCGGCACCGCTGGAGCGAAAGGTATCCACCCGCAGGTCGGCGGAATTGATGTCGATATCGCCCACGGCGTCGGCCTCGGGCATCACCGCCACCGTGCAGGCCGAGGTGTGGATGCGCCCCTGGGACTCGGTGGCCGGCACGCGCTGGACGCGATGTGCCCCGGACTCGAACTTGAGCCGCGCATAGACGCCCTCGCCCTTGACCCGGGAGATGATCTCCTTGTAGCCGCCCTGTTCGCCGTGGCTGGCGCTGATCACCTCGACCTTCCAGCCGCGCTTCTCGGCATAGCGGGAGTACATGCGAAACAGGTCGCCGGCGAACAGCGCCGCCTCGTCGCCGCCGGTGCCCGCCCGGATCTCGAGAAAGACATTGCGCTGATCGTCCGGGTCCTTGGGCACCAGCAGTTGCTTGAGCCGAACCTCGAGTTCCGAGAGCCGCTCGCGGCTCTCGTCGCGCTCCAGCTCGGCGAGCTCGCGCATATCGGCGTCGCTGTCGCCGGTCAACTGCTCGGCGGTTTCCAGATCGCCCTCGGTGGCGCGATAGTCGCGCCAGGCCGCGACCAGCGGCTCGAGCTCGGCGTATTCACGGGAGTAATCGCGGAAGCGGGCCTGATCGGCGATCACCTCGGGCTCGGCCAGCAGGGCGGCAAGCTCCTCGAAGCGCTCGACGAAGGCATCGAGACGCTGGCGCAGGGTCGCTTTCATGGCGTGTCCTGTCAGGGTTTCGTTAAAGGGGGGTCGAGCAGCAGCGCCTCGGCGGCGGACAGCAGGTCGCGACGCTCACCGCCAGAGGCCTCACGCATGGCCACCGTGGGGCGATGCAGCAGGCGGTTGGTCAGCTGGTGGGCCAGCAGCCGAATCACCGTCTCCGGATCCTCGCCGCGGGCCAGCCGGGCCAGGGCCTGGCGTTCGGAGAGCGCGCGCAGGCTCTCGGCCTGGTCGCGATAGCGGCGTATCAGCTCGCCGCTGCTGCGAATGCGCCGCTCATGCAGCCAGACGCCGACGCCGTGCTCGATCAGCGATTCGGCCTGGTCGGCCGCGGCCTGGCGATGACGGCGGTTTTCCTGGATCACCTCGTGGAGGTCATCCACGGTGTACAGGAAGACATCGTCGAGGTCGCCGACCTCCGGTTCGATATCGCGGGGCACGGCGATATCGACCATGAAGATCGGCCGGTGGCGGCGCTTCTTCAGCGCCCGCTCGGCCATGCCCTTGCCGAGGATCGGCAGCGGCGCCGCGGTGGACGAGATGACGATGTCCGAACGCTCCAGCGCGGTGGGAATCTCGTTGAGCGAGATGGCCTCGGCGTTGAACTCGCCGGCCAGTAGCTCGGCCCGCTCCCGGGTCCGGTTGGCGACGATCATCTCGCGCACCCCGGCCTCACGCAGATGCCTGGCGACCAGCTCGATGGTCTCGCCGGCGCCGATCAGCAGCGCGCGTGAGCGACCGAAGTCGTCGAAGATGCGGCTCGCCAGGCTCACCGCCGCATAGGCCACCGATACCGGGTTCTGGCCAATGCCGGTGCGGGTGCGCACCTGCTTGGCGACCGAGAAGGTATGCTGGAACAGCAGCTCCAGCTCACCGCCCAGCCCGCGCGCCTGGCGCGCTGACTGATAGGCCTCCTTGAGCTGGCCGAGAATCTGCGGCTCGCCAAGCACCATGGAGTCGAGCCCCACCGCCACGCGCATCAGGTGGCGGGCGGCGTCGTTGTCGAGATAGTGGTAGGCGCAGGAGGTCAGATCATCCACCGGCAGGCCGTGAAAATGACTCAGCCAGTCGAGAATCACCCGTTCACCGCTCGCCTCGGTCACGCAGTAGAGCTCGGTCCGGTTGCAGGTCGACAGCACAGCGGCCTCCTGCACCTGGGGAATATGGCGCAGCTCACTGAGCGCCGACTCCAGCTGGGTAGGCGTGAAGGCGACCCGTTCGCGCACCGCGACGGTCGCAGTCTTGTGATTGATTCCGAGGGCAAGCAGCGTCATGCGTTAGGCGTCTTCGCGTGATGTCGTCAGGCGGCACCGGAAAAAGCCCGCCTCTGCGGCGCCAGATTCTACCACAGCCTTGCCCCCCCAGCGCCATGTGCATGACTGGCCACAATATTGACGCACGACAAGAGGCAGGACGTTGGCCTTGTCCGGAACACAGCCGGCGATCCCTTTGCCCACCGGCCGCGAGCCGGTATGCTGGCGGCTCGGCATCCCTAACGAGATACGCATGCCCTCAAGCTCCCGCTCTCGCGCCCCGATCCCCCACCTTCGCCATGGACTGGCAGGCCTCGGCCTGGCGCTGCTGTTGGGGGGCTGTCAGGCGCTGCCCCCCCAGCTGCAACCCGCTGAGACCGGTGACCCGCTCGATTCGGCGCCTCCCATCGAGCGGGGCCTGGACGCCGATGGACTGGCCACCCTGCTGACCGCGGAGCTGGCCGGTCAGCGCGGCGACTATCGCCGTGCGGCCAGCGGCTACCGGGACATGGCCGAGCGTTACCACTCCCCGGCGCTGGCCGAGCGGGCGACCCTGGCCGCGCGCTTCAGCAGCGACCCGCTGCTGCTCGAAGAGGTCGTGCAACACTGGCAGCGCCTTGCCCCGCAGGCGGAGGCTCCCAGCCGCCTGCTGGCCAGCCTGGCCATGCAGCGCGGCGACTGGACGGCCGCCCTGGAGCAGCGTCTGCAGCTGGTGGAACGCGGGGGGCACGGCGATCTGACCAACTTCGTGGAGAGGGCCCTGGAGGCCAACACCGACCTACTGCCGCTGCGCGAGCGCCTCGCCGAGCACCTGACCCGGCCCGCCGACGGCGCTCCCCGCCACGACGCCGAACTGGCGATGGCCATGCTCGAGGCCGCCACCGGGCAGACCCGGCGCGCCGAAGCACGCCTCGATGCCCTGGCCCGCGAGCACGCGGAGCTGCCGGCACTATGGCTGACCCGCGCCCAGCTGGCGCTGGACAGCGGCCAGGCCCTGCGCGCCCGCGATGCCGCCCGCCGCGGGCTGGAGGTGGCGCCCCAGGATCCACGCTTCATCCTGCTGCTGGCCCAGGCCGAGCTGGCGCTGGGCAATGTGGCCGCCGCAGAGGCACATACCGACGCACTGCTGGAGCGCCACGAAGGCGGCCACGATATGCGCATGGCGCTGGCCAACCTCTACCTGGAGAACAACCAGCCGGAGCCGGCGCGGCGACTCCTGCTGCCGCTGGTCAGCGATGAGCGCACGCCCGCCATGGTCTACTTTCTGCTCGGCGCCATCGCCGAGCAGGAGAGCGAGGTCGATAACGCCCTGCTCTACTATCGCCAGGTGGCGCCGGGCAGCGAATTCCTGATGGCCCGGCTGCGCGCCGCCCGGATGCTGATCGAAGACGACCGACTGCTGGACGCCCGGGCCTTCCTGCGCATCGAACGGCTGCGCCACGGGGAACGCGCCAGTGAACTGGTCAGCCTCGAGGTGGAGCTGCTCGACGAACTGGGACAGGAAGCGGAAGCCGCCGCCCTGCTCGACCGCGAGCTCGCCCGCGCCCCGAACGACGAACGGCTGCTCTACCAGCGCGCCATGCGCGCCTGGCGCAGCGGCGACGTGGAGGCCATGGAGCGCGACCTGGCCCGCATCATCGAGCATGACCCGGACAACGCCATGGCGCTCAACGCCCTGGGCTACACCCTGGCCGACCTGAACATCGAGGGGCGGCTCGAGGAGGCACGCGAGATGATCGAGCGTGCCCACGAGCTCGACCCGGGCAATGCCGCCATCATGGACAGCCTGGGCTGGGTCTATTTCCGCCTCGGCGAACCCGAGCGCGCCCTGCCCTGGCTGGAGCGCGCCTATGCCGCCATGCCCGACCAGGAGATCGCCGCCCATCTCGTCGAAGTGCTGTGGGTACTGGATCGCCATGACGAGGCCCACGCCAGGCTCGAGCAGGCGCTTGAGCGCTACGACGACCGTCCCCAGTTGGACGAGCTGCTCGAACGCATCCCCGAACTGGCTCCCTGAGCCGCGGTCCAACCACCCTGCACAGCCGACGAGACGCCACCATGCCCCCCCAAACCACCGCCCTTCGCCTGCTGTTGGCCTGCCTGGTCCTGACCCTGCTGGCCGGCTGCGCTCCGCGCCTGCCGGCACCCGACAGAGAGCGGCAGGCGGGCCAGTGGGAGGCCCAGCAGGACCGCCTGGTCGAGATGCAGACCTGGATGCTGGCCGGTAAGGCCGGGCTGCGCACCCCCCAGGAATCGACCAGCGCCAATCTGGACTGGAGCCAGCACCCCCACTACTACCGCCTGCTGATCAGTGGCCCCTTCGGCAGCGGCCGCAGCACCCTGGAGGGCCGCGAGGGTCGCTTCTCGCTGACCACGTCCGAGGGCCGCTTCGAGGCCGAAACCCCCGAGGCCCTGATGCAGCAGCAGCTCGGCTGGTCGCTGCCGGTCAGCGCCCTCTCCGACTGGATTCGCGGACTGCCCGCCGAGTCCAGCGACCACCGCCTGGAGAGCGACGAACTGGGCTTCCCGCAGCGCCTCGCGCAGGATGGCTGGGAGATCGACTATCGCGACTGGAGCCTGGTCGAGTCCCTGTGGCTGCCGCGGCGACTGATCATGACCTACGACGACCTGCGCGTGACCCTGGTGGTCACCGACTGGCGCCCGCTGCTCGACGACTGACCACGAGACAATGCCTGACACCCGCTCCGACTCGCTCTGCGAGACTGGCTCCAACACACGCGCCGACAGCCTCGCGCTGCCGGCGCCGGCCAAGCTCAACCGCATGCTGCATATCGTCGGCCGTCGGCCGGACGGTTACCACGAGCTGCAGACCCTGTTCCAGTTCCTCGACCACGGCGACAGCCTGCACCTCTCGCCCCGCCCGGACGGTGAGATACGCCTGACGCCGGCCCTGGCCGGTCTTGACGCCGAAGACAACCTGGTGGTGCGCGCCGCCCGGCTGCTGCAGGCCGAGACCGGCTGCCGGCGGGGTGCCGATATCCACCTGACCAAGCGCCTACCCATGGGAGGCGGGCTCGGCGGCGGCAGCTCCAACGCCGCCACCGCCCTGCTCGGCCTCGACCGGCTGTGGCGGCTCGACCTGGGGCTCGACGCCCTAGCCGAGCTCGGCCTGCGGCTGGGCGCCGACGTGCCGGTCTTCGTCCACGGTCACGCCGCCTGGGCGGAGGGAATCGGCGAGCACCTCGTCCCCGTCGAGCTCGACACCCCCTGGTTCCTGGTGGTGCATCCCGGCATTCCGGTCGCCACCCCGGCGGTGTTCGGGGCGGCACAATTGACACGCGACACCCCCCCGATTACCATGGCGCGCGCACTGCAGGGGGGAGCGCCCAGCTGGCGCAACGACTGCGAGGCCACGGTCAGGTCACTCTATCCACAGGTCGCCGAGGCACTCGACTGGCTCGGCGCTCGGGCTCCGACCATGCTGACCGGTACCGGCGCCTGCATCTTTGCCTGGACCGACACGCAGGCCGAAGCGCAGCGAATCGCCGCCGACCTGCCCGGGCACTTCACGGCCTTCACGGCTCGCGGCGCCAATCTCTCCCCGCTACATGCTGCCCTGGGTCGATGACGCTGGCGCCCCACCGGGCCTCACGCATGACGGCCGCTTCCGGCCAGGAGCCGGACCCCCGAATGACCCCCAACACTGCATAGGTGGATGCGCGTGTCGAAATTGATGGTTTTTGCCGGGAATGCCAATCCCGAACTCGCCCAGAAGGTCGCCGATAGCCTGGACACCCGCATGGGGAACGCCACGGTCGGTCAGTTCAGCGACGGCGAGATCGCGGTCGAGATCAACGAGAACGTTCGTGGCAAGGACGTCTTTATCCTGCAATCCACCTGCGCACCGACCAACGACAACCTGCTCGAGCTGATCCTGATGGTGGACGCCCTGCGCCGGGCCTCCGCCGCAAGGATCACCGCCGTGGTGCCCTACTTCGGCTATGCCCGCCAGGATCGCCGGGTGCGCTCCGCCCGCGTGCCCATCTCGGCCAAGGTGGTCGCCGACATGATGGTCAAGGCCGGCGTCGACCGAGTCATGACCATGGACCTGCACGCCGACCAGATCCAGGGCTTCTTCGACGTGCCGGTGGACAACGTCTACGGCTCGCCGATCCTGCTCGACGACATCGAGCGTCAGAATTACGATGATCTGGTGGTGGTCTCGCCAGACGTGGGCGGCGTGGTACGCGCCCGCGCCATCGCCAAGCAGCTCAATGCCGACCTGGCGATCATCGACAAGCGCCGCCCCCAGGCCAACCAGGCCCAGGTGATGCACATCATCGGCGAAATCGAGAACCGCACCTGCGTGGTGGTGGACGACATGATCGACACCGCCGGCACGCTGTGCAAGGCCGGCGACGCCCTCAAGGCCCACGGCGCGCGCCGCGTGGTGGCCTACGCCACCCACCCGATCCTCTCCGGTCCGGCGGTGGACAACATCACCAACTCGGTGCTCGATGAAGTCGTCGTCGCCGATACCATTCCGCTGTCCGACATTGCCCGCCGCAGCGGCAAGATCCGCCAGCTCAGCGTGGCGGGCCTGATCGCCGAGGCGATCCGCCGGGTCAGCAACGAAGAATCCGTCAGCGCCATGTTCCACTGAGTCACAGCACTCGGCAACCGGCGCCGGTAAACGGCCCTCCGGGGCTTTCAGGAGCGCTGCGGTCAGGTCGCGGGCCGCAGCCCACTCCTTACTCTCCAGCAAGAGGCAATACCATGTCCGATTTCACACTCAATGCCAGCGTTCGTAACGACCTGGGGAAAGGTGCGAGCCGCCGCCTGCGTCGTGCGAACCTCCAGGTGCCGGCCATCGTCTATGGCGGTGAGCAGGCCCCCCAGCCGGTCTCCGTCGAGAAGTCCGCCTTCTACAAGGCGATCGAGAGCGAGTCCTTCTTCTCGTCGGTGATCAACCTGGTCATCGACGGCAAGAGCGAGCAGGTGGTGGTGCGTGACCTGCAGCGCCACCCCTACAAGCCGCTGGTCACCCATGCCGACTTCCTGCGCGTGGATGCCACCCACGAGATCACCATCAACGTGCCCCTGCATGTGGTGGGCGAAGAGAAGTCCAAGGGCATCAAGGACGAGGGCGGCGAGCTGCACGTACTCTCCAACGAGATCCAGATCAGCTGCCTGCCCAAGGACCTGCCCGACTTCCTGGAAGTCGACATCGCCGACGTCGAGCTGGGCACCACCCTGCACCTCTCCGACCTCAAGGTGCCGGCCGGCGTGACCCTGGTCGACCTGACCCACGGTGAGGACCACGACAACGCCATCCTCAGCATCACCAAGCCCAAGGTTCGCGGCGGTGGCGAGGAAGGCGAAGCCGCCGAGGGCGAAGAAGGCGAGGACCAGGGCGAGTAATCGCGCCCGCTTCGGGGCCGTGCCCGGCACGGCCCTCCCCGTTGTGATCAAGCGCCCCGGCGCTTGATTTTTTTTGGAGGCAGGCCATGAGCGAGCTCAAGGCAATCATCGGGCTGGGCAACCCCGGCCCCGACTACGCCGCCACCCGCCACAATGCCGGCGCCTGGGTGGTGGAAGCGTTGGCGCGCCGGGCGAACACCGAGCTGCGCCCGGAGAAGAAGTTTCTCGGCCGCTACGCCAAGGTCCAACTCGACGGCCACGACCTCCACCTGCTCGAACCCGCCACCTTCATGAACCGCAGCGGCGCGGCCGTGGCGGCGCTGTGCCAGTTCTTCAAGATCGCCCCGGGCGAGCTGCTGGTGGCCCACGACGAGCTGGACATCGCCCCGGGCACCGCCCGCTACAAGACCGGCGGCGGCCACGGCGGCCACAACGGGCTGCGCGACACCATCAGCGCACTGGGCAACGACAGGTCCTTTCATCGCCTGCGCATCGGCATCGGCCACCCCGGCGAGGCCCGCCAGGTGACGAACTATGTGCTGGGTCGCCCCGGCAAGGCCGAGCTCGCCGCCATCGAGGCGGCCATCGACGAGTGCCTGGCCACCCTGCCGCTGGCCGTTAGCGGCGACTGGGCGCGAGCCATGAGCCGACTGCACAGCTTCAAGGGGTGAGCGAGCGCTGGGCGCCGAAATCCCCTTCCCGTAGAATACCGGCCATTCGCCATTCTCGAACTCGCTTTCCAGGAAGATTTCCATGGGTTTCAACTGCGGTATCGTCGGCCTGCCCAACGTCGGCAAGTCCACCCTGTTCAACGCCTTGACCAAGTCCGGCATCGATGCCGAAAACTTCCCCTTCTGCACCATTGAGCCCAATGTCGGCATCGTGCCGATGCCCGACCCGCGCCTCGACAAGCTGGCCGAGATCGTGAAGCCCCAGAAGGTGCTGCCCACCACCATGGAGTTCGTCGACATCGCCGGGCTGGTGGCGGGCGCCTCCAAGGGCGAGGGGCTCGGCAACAAGTTCCTGGCCAATATCCGCGAGACCCAGGCCATCGCCCACGTGGTGCGCTGCTTCGACAACGACAACGTCATCCACGTGGCCAACCAGGTCGACCCGCGGGCCGACATCGAGATCATCAACATGGAGCTGGCGCTGGCCGACCTCGACACCGTCGAGCGGGCCATCCAGCGCCTGGTGCGCGTGGCCAAGGGCGGCGACAAGGAGGCCATCGCCACCAAGGCGATCCTGGAGCGCATCCAGCCCCATCTGGCCGAGGGCCAGCCGCTGCGCAGCTTCGGCCTCGACGACGACGAGAAAAAGCAGCTCAAGAGCTTCGGCTTCCTGACCCTCAAGCCCACCATGTACATCGCCAACGTCAATGAAGATGGCTTCGGCGACAACCCCTACCTGGACGTGGTGCGCGAGATCGCCGCCGAGGAAGGCGCCGTGGTGGTGCCGGTGTGCAACCAGATCGAGGCCGAGATCGCCGAGCTCGACGATGACGAGCGCGCCATGTTCCTCGACGAGATGGGCATGGAGGAGCCGGGGCTGGACCGGGTGATTCGCGCCGGCTACGCCCTGCTCGACCTGCAGACCTACTTCACCGCCGGGGTCAAGGAGGTGCGCGCCTGGACGGTCAAGGTGGGCGCCACCGCCCCCGAGGCGGCCGGGGTGATCCACACCGACTTCCAGAAGGGCTTTATCCGCGCGGAAGTCATCGCCTATGACGACTTCGTCGCCCTGGGCGGCGAGCAGGGCGCCAAGGATGCCGGCAAGTGGCGGCTGGAAGGCAAGGAGTATGTGGTCCAGGACGGCGACGTCATCCACTTCCGGTTCAATGTCTAAGAACGGAACGGCGCCAAGTGCTTGACGAACGTGGGGCAAGACCGTAAACTTCGCCCCCGTTGCAACGGCTACGTAGCTCAGCTGGTTAGAGCACATCACTCATAATGATGGGGTCCCCTGTTCGAATCAGGGCGTAGCCACCAAGCATTCAAAAAAACCCGGCGCCTTTGGCGCCGGGTTTTTTTTATGGCAAGCATCCACGCGATTCATACTCCGGGAGCAGGCCTGCGAGGAGGCGCTGTGAATACATCCCTGTACGCTACCGACGCCCTGCTTCGCTCTCGCGTCCTGCTCCGCTTGCAGGACCGGTGCTGGCCATCCATGGCCAGCCCGTTCGAAGCAGTGCTTCTCACCCCTGGCGTAGGACCTCCTCTTCGACCTGCTCCCCTCGCCTCTCCCCTACGTGGCTCAGGCCAGCTCGGCGCGATTGACGAAGGCCACCAGCGCGCGGGTCAGGTGCTCCACGTCCTGGCTGCCGGCTGTCTCGCGGATCGAGTGCATGGCCCACTGAGGCACCCCCACGTCCAGCGTCGGCACGCCCAGCTCGGTGGCGGTGATCGGCCCGATGGTGCTGCCGCAGCCCATATCGGCCCGGGTCACGAAGGTCTGCACCGGCACTTCGGCCTCGCGGCACAGGTCGCGGAACAGCGCCGCGGTGGCACTGTTGGTGGCATAGCGCTGGTTGGCGTTGACCTTGATCACCGGCCCGCCGTTGAGCGCCGGCCCATGAGCGGCATCGTGCTTGTCGCGGAAATTGGGGTGCAGCGCATGGGCATTGTCGCAGGAGATCATGCGCGAGGCCTGGACCAGGCGAATGAAGCCCTCGTCACCGGCCTCGCCGAGCTGCGCATTGACCCGCCGGAGTACATCGCCGAGGAAGGGCCCCTGGGCACCGCAGGCGCTGGCGCTGCCCACCTCCTCGTGGTCATTGGCCACCAGCACCGCCCCCTGGGAACCGTCGCTCTCCAGCAGCGCCTCGAGCCCGATGAAGCAGGAGAGCAGGTTGTCGAGCCGGGCGCCGGCGATCAGCTCGCCCGCGACGCCGACGCGCGCCGGGGGTTGCGTATCATGGAAGGCCAGCTCGAAATCGAGTATCTCGACGCCATCCAGGCCATGCTGTTCCGCCAGCCAACCGGCAAGCAGGCGCTCCAGGTCGGGAGCGTCACCGCCCTGCAGCAGGACCGGCGCCATCTCCGTCTGAGCGTTGATCACCCGGCCATTGTTGGCCTCCCGATCCAGATGGATCGCCAGGCTGGGCACGATGGCCACCGCCCGGTCGACCGTCAGCAGCACTCCCTCCAGGCGCCCGTCGGGATGGCGAACGTGCATCCGGCCGGCGATCCCCAGGTCGCGGTCGAACCAGGGCGCCAGCAGCGCCCCGCCGTAGACCTCCACCCCCAGCTGCAGCCAGCCGGCGGCGGTCTGGGCGGCATTGGGCTTGAGCCGCAGCCCGGGGCTGTCGGTGTGAGCGCCGATCATGCGCAGCGCCGAAAGCCCGGCGGCGGGCAGCTGCAGGGCGATGATCGAGGAGTCGTTGCGCGTCACATAGACCCGCTCGCCCGGCGCCAGCTGCCAGGGGTGGGTCTCGTCGAGGCGGCGAAAGCCGGCGGCCTCCAGCCGTTCGGCCATGGCGGCCACGGCATGCCAGGGGGTGGGGGATCGCGTCAGAAACTCGAGCAGTCGCTCGATACGGGCTTCCCGGGACATGAGGATCCTCTATCAAGGGGCTGTGGATAACGTGACAGCTGCTACAATGCGCAATCGGCCTTCGCAACTCGCCAGCCTTGCGCGTGTCTAGGGAAGGAAGTGTACACGAAACCGGGAGTGCTTCATTGATGAGCCTGTTAGCCGTATTTCGGCGCTCAGTCCTGCTGCTGGTACTGCTGATGCTGACCAGCACCCTGGCCCTGGCGCAGATTCAACCCAGCGAAGCCCAGCGCCAAGTCGCGGCGGAAGTCGCCGAGTCCCTGCGCTATGGCCACTACGCCGACGTCAGCCTGGATGACACGTGGTCGAAGATCGTCTTCGAGCGCTACCTGGACGTACTCGACGGCCAGCGTGCCTTCCTGCTCGACCGCGACGTGGAGGCCTATCGCCACCTGGAGACTCGCCTCGACGACATCCTCCTCGATGGCGACCTGGAGCCGGTCTACGAGCTTTACCGGCGCTATCACGAGCGCGCCGAAGCCCGCTACACCTGGCTGCTGGAGCGGCTCGATGCGGGTCTGGACTTCGACTACGACAACCAGAAGCGTCTCGAACTCGACCGCAAGGACAGCCCCTGGGCCAGCAGCGAGAGGGATCTGGACGAGCTGTGGCACAAGCGGCTGAAGAACGCCGCCCTGACCCTGGACATCAGCGGCCAGGACAGCGAGCAGATCGAAGCCAACCTGCGCCAGCGCTACGAGGGCCAGCTCACCCGCCTGCGGCAAACCAACGGCGAGGACGTGTTCGGCCTGTTCATGGCGGCGGTCACCGGCAGCATCGACCCCCATACCGAGTACCTCTCCCCGCGTCAGGGCGAATCCTTCGACATTCAGATGCGCCTGTCGCTGGAGGGTATCGGCGCCATGCTGCGCACGGATGGCGAATACGTGAAGGTCGTCAGCCTGGTGCCCGGCGGCCCGGCGGATCGCGCCGGCGTTCTGGAGCCCGCCGATCGCATCGTCGGCGTCGGCCAGGAAGAGGGCGACATGGTCAACGTGGTGGGCATGCGTCTGGACGAGGTGGTCGAGCTGATCCGCGGCCCCAAGGGCTCCACGGTTCGTCTCGACGTGGTGCCGGCCGAAGCCGTCGACATGACCCGCTCCCGGGAGGTCGAGATCACCCGCGACACCGTTGACCTGGAAGAGCAGGCCGCGCGTAGCGAGGTCATCGAGATCGAACGCAGCGAGGGGACCAAGCGCATCGGGATGATCACCATCCCCACCTTCTATGTGGACTTCGATGCCTGGCAGGCCGGCGAGGAGGAGTTTCGCAGCACCACCCGCGACGTCGCCCGGCAGGTGGAGCAGCTCAAGGAAGAGGGCGTCGACGGCATCATGCTCGACCTGCGCAATAACGGCGGCGGCGCCCTGCAGGAGGCCAACTCGCTGATCGGCCTGTTCATCGATCGCGGCCCCACCGTCCAGGTGCGGGATGCCCGCGGCCGCATCAGCCTGTACGGCGATACCGAGACCGGCACACTCTACGACGGCCCCCTGGCGGTGCTGGTCAACCGGCTGTCGGCCTCCGCCTCGGAGATCTTCGCCGGCGCCATCCAGGACTACGGCCGCGGTCTGGTGCTGGGCAACGCCACCTTCGGCAAGGGCACCGTGCAGACCCTGAGCGATCTTAGCCACGGCCAGATCAAACTGACCCGCGCCAAGTTCTATCGCATCTCCGGCGACAGCACCCAGCATCGCGGGGTCGAGCCGGACATCCTCTTCCCCAACCTGGTGGATCCCGAGCGGATCGGCGAGAGTAGCCTGGACAACGCCCTGGAGTGGGACACCGTCCAGGAGGTCCAGTACCGCCACTACGGCGAGCCGTGGGAATACATGGAGACCCTGCGCTCGCGCCACCGCGAGCGGGCCGACACCCGCCCCAACTTTGTCTACCTGGAGCGCCGCGCCGACCTGGCCCGCCAACTGCGCGAGGAACATACCAGCGTCAGCCTCGACCGCGAGCAGCGCCAGCGGGAGGCCAAGCAGCAGGAAGCCGAACAGCTGGCCCTGGAGAACCAGCGGCGCGAGGCACTTGGCCTCGAGCTGCTGGACGAGTGGGTCGATGCCCGCAGTGAGGATGCCGAGGAGGACGAGCCCATCGAACGGGTACAGGTCATCGAGGCCGCCGAGATCCTCGCCGACTACGCCGAGCTCAGCCAGCAGCGCCTCGCCTCCCGCCGCTGACCTCTCTTGCCACCGCCGGCCCTCGCCACCGCAGGGCCGGCGCCAGCGTGCGGCAAACACGCAGCAGCCAACGCCGATCCAGACAGTCGGATCGCGCTCGGAGGGTAACAGAAGGGGAAAAGCACACTACAAACTACAAGGAGATGGCTCCCGGAGCAGGACTCGAACCTGCGACCCAGTGATTAACAGTCACTTGCTCTACCAACTGAGCTATCCGGGAACTACGCTGCGCTAGAAACTAGACGCTGATAAGCGGATGCCTGGCGGGGCATGCCGATGGCTCCTCGAGCAGGACTCGAACCTGCGACCCAGTGATTAACAGTCACTTGCTCTACCAACTGAGCTATCGAGGAATGGCATCGCGTATCCACATGCCGTGTCGTTTGGCTCCCCGAGCAGGACTCGAACCTGCGACCCAATGATTAACAGTCATTTGCTCTACCAACTGAGCTATCGGGGAACGACCGCGAACACGGGGCGTAGTATACGTAACGCGCCGCCAAGGTCAAGTGCCAACGCCCATTGAGCGTGCGGGGGCACTCCGGGCCCTTCCCACCGCACCGCCACAACGCAAGGCGCCCACCCGGTGAGACCGAGTGGGCGCCTTGCTGCTGTTCTGGTGGCTACGCCCTGATTCGAACAGGGGACCCCATCATTATGAGTGATGTGCTCTAACCAGCTGAGCTACGTAGCCTTTATCGAGGCGGGGCATGAACGTCCTTGCCGTCGACCGGGCAGGATTATGCCCGAGGGGCGCGCCACTGGCAAGCGAATGACGGCGATGTCTTTTTATTGATTGAACGTTCAATAAAAAAATGGCACTCTTGTCCCAATCCGGTATCGCCGGCAACGGCCAAGCATGCAAAGGAGTCTTCCCGGTGCCCAAGGTTGGAATGGAACCGATTCGCCGCCAGCAGCTGATTCAGGCCACCATGGCCGCCATCGACGAGGTCGGCCTGGCCGATGCCACGGTGGCACGAATCGCGCGACACGCCGGCGTCTCGGCCGGCATCATCAGCCACTACTTCGGCGGCAAGGACGGCCTGCTGGAGGCCACCATGCGCCAGATCCTCACCGATCTCGGCGACGCCGTGGCCGCGCGGCGTCGCGCCCTGGCCAACGGATCGCCACGCGCCCACCTCGGCGCCATCATCGACGGCAACTTCGACCACAGCCAGGTCACCGGGCCGGTCGCCAAGACCTGGCTGGCCTTCTGGGCCAGCAGCATGCACACGCCGCGATTGGCCCGCCTGCAGCGCGTCAATGACAGGCGCCTCTACGCCAACCTCAGCCACCAGTTCCGCCGCCTGATGCCCAGGGAAGAGGCTCGTCACGCCGCCCGCGGCCTGGCAGCGATGATCGACGGCCTCTGGCTGCGCGGCGCGCTGACGCCCGAGGGGCTGGCGGCCGACCGCGCACGGCGCCTGGCCCACGACTACCTCGACCAGCTGCTGGCCGCCTACGAACCACTTTCCGAATCCTGACAGGAGATCCCCATGGCAACGCTCGACCCACAGTTCCTCTATATCGACGGCCGCCGGGTGGAGGCAAGCTCCGGCGAGACATTCGATGTCGTGAACCCCTTCGACGGCAGCCTCCTGGCCGAGGTACAGCAGGCATCGGCCATCGACATGGAACGTGCCGTGGCGGCTGCCCGGGCCGGCCAGAAGGTCTGGGCGGCCATGACCGGCATGCAGCGTGGGCGTATCCTGCTGCGCGCCGCGGCGCTGCTGAGAGAGCGCAACGATGAGCTGGCCGAGCTGGAGAGCCGCAACACCGGCAAGCCGATCAGCGAAACCGCCGCGGTGGACATCGTCACCGGTGCCGACGTCATCGAGTACTACGCCGGCCTGGCGCCCGCCCTCGAGGGCGCCCAGATCCCGCTGCGAGACGCCTCCTTCGTCTACACCCGCCGCGAGCCTCTGGGCGTGATCGGCGCCATCGGCGCCTGGAACTATCCGATCCAGATCGCCTGCTGGAAGGCCGCCCCGGCGCTGGCCGCCGGTAATGCCGTGGTCTTCAAGCCCAGCGAGGTGACCCCGCTGACCGCCATGAAGCTGGCCGAGATCTTCACCGAAGCCGGCCTGCCCGACGGGGTCTTCAACGTCGTCCACGGCGACGGCCGCGTGGGCGCGATGCTCACCGAACACCCGGCGATCGACAAGATCTCGTTCACCGGCGAGGTGGGCACCGGCAAGAAGGTGATGGCCGCCGCCGGCGGTTCCACCCTCAAGGACGTCACCATGGAGCTGGGCGGCAAGTCGCCGCTGATCGTGTTTGCCGATGCCGACCTGGATCGCGCCGCCGATGCAGCCATGATGGCCAATTTCTACTCCAGCGGACAGATCTGCACCAACGGCACCCGGGTCTTCGTGGAGCGTTCGGTGAAGGACGCCTTCGAGAGCCGGATCGCCGAGCGGGTGGCCCGCATCCGCGCCGGCGATCCGCTCGACCCCAGCGTCAACTTCGGTCCCCTGGTGAGCTTCGCCCACCAGGCCAAGGTGCTCGACTATATCGCCCTGGGCAAGCAGGAAGGGGCCCGGGTGCTGGCCGGCGGCGAGGCCTGGGACAGCGACGGCTTCGCCAAGGGCGCCTGGGCGGCCCCCACGGTGTTCACCGACTGCGGCGACAAGATGCGCATCGTACGCGAGGAGATCTTCGGCCCGGTGATGGCGATTCTCGCCTTCGACGACGAGGAGGAGGTCATCGCACGCGCCAACGACACCCACTACGGCCTGGCCGCCGGCGTCTTCACCGAGAGTCTGAATCGCGCCCATCGGGTGATCCACCGGATGGAAGCCGGCATTTGCTGGATCAACACCTGGGGCGAGTCCCCCGCCGAGATGCCGGTGGGCGGCTACAAGCAGTCCGGCGTGGGCCGCGAGAACGGCCTGGAGACGCTGGCCCACTACACCCAGACCAAGTCGGTGCAGGTAGAGATGGGGCCCTTCGAGTCGGTGTTCTAAGCCTTCCGTCACCTCCATCGCCGCCTACCCCACCTGCAAGGGGCGCCGGGGGCAGGTCGTAGCGAGGGTCCTATGCCAGGGATGGCATCGGTAGCACCCAGGGATGGGTTCACAGCGCCCTCGCGAAGGCCTGCCGCCGGAACAGCCCCGTACTGATGTTGCCTCGAGAGACACCATGTCCCAGATCCGTGAATTCGACTACGTCATCATCGGCGCCGGCTCCGCCGGCAACGTGCTCGCCGCCCGGCTCACCGAGGACCCGGAGGTCCAGGTGCTGCTGCTCGAGGCCGGCGGCCCCGACCACCGCTTCGACTTCCGCATCCAGATGCCGGCGGCGCTGGCCTACCCGCTGCAGGGCAAGCGCTACAACTGGGCCTTCGAGACCGACCCGGAGCCGCATATGGACGGCCGGCGGATGGAGTGCGGCCGCGGCAAGGGGCTGGGCGGCTCCTCGCTGATCAACGGCATGTGCTATATCCGTGGCAACCCCCTGGACTACGACCACTGGGCCAAGCAACCGGGCCTCGGGGACTGGAGCTACGCCGACTGTCTGCCCTACTTCAAGAAGGCCGAGAGCCGCGATATCGGCGCCAACGCCTACCACGGCGGCGACGGCCCGGTCAGCGTGACGACCCCGAAGCCTGGGAACAACCCGCTCTATCGCGTCTTCATCGAGGCGGGCAAGCAGGCGGGCTACCCGGAAACCGAGGACGTCAACGGCTACCAGCAGGAGGGCTTCGGCCCCATGGACCGCTTCGTCACGCCCAAGGGCCGCCGCGCCTCCACCGCTCGGGGCTACCTGGACACCGCCAAGCAGCGCCCCAACCTCACCATCGAGACCCGGGCCACCACCGACGTCATCGAATTCAAGGGCAGGCGTGCGGTGGGCGTACGCTATCTGCGCCGCGGTCAGGCCCAGCGGGTGCGCGCCCGCCGCGAGGTGCTGCTGTGCGCCGGCGCCATCGCCTCGCCGCAGATCCTGCAGCGCTCCGGCGTGGGCCCGCGTGAGGTGCTCGAGGAGTTCGGCATCGAGGCCGTACACGTCAACGACAACGTCGGCGCCCACCTCCAGGACCACCTGGAGATGTATATCCAGTACGAGTGCAGCCGTCCGATTTCGCTCTACCCGGCGCTGAAGTGGTACAATCAGCCGAAGATCGGCGCCGAGTGGCTCTTTCTCGGCACCGGCATCGGCGCCAGCAACCAGTTCGAGGCGGCGGGCTTCATCCGTACCAGCGACCAGGAGCCCTGGCCCAACCTGCAGTACCACTTTCTGCCCATCGCCATCAGCTACAACGGCAAGAGCGCGGTGCAGGCCCACGGCTTCCAGGCTCACGTGGGTTCCATGCGCTCCGAGAGCCGCGGGCGCATTCGCCTCACCTCCCGGGACCCGGAGGCGGCGCCGAGCATCCTGTTCAACTACATGTCCACCGACAAGGACTGGCAGGAGTTTCGCGACGCCATCCGGCTGACCCGGGAGATCATCGCCCAGCCCGCCTTCGACGCCTACCGCGGCCGGGAGATATCCCCGGGGCCGGATGTACGCTCCGACGCCGAGCTGGACGCCTTCGTCAAAGCACATGCCGAGACCGCCTACCACCCCTGTGGCAGCTGCCGCATGGGCGAGGGGGACGACGCAGTGGTGGATGGCGCCGGCCGGGTCCATGGCCTGGAGGGGCTGCGGGTGGTGGACGCCTCGCTGTTCCCGCTGATTCCCACCGGCAACCTCAACGCGCCGACCATCATGCTGGCCGAGAAAATCGCCGACCGGATCCGCGGCCGCGAGCCGCTGCCAAGGAGCGACGCCCCCTATTACGTGGCCGCCGACACCCCGGCCAGAGGTGAGCCCCTGCGCCGGCTCGACTAAAGCGGGCAGGCCTGCTCCCCCCCCCATCCCCCCAACGCCCCGCCCAGTGCGGGGCGTCGTCGTTGCTGCCGGCTCCATAAAAGGGGTGGTCAGCCACTGCCAGATGGGCTAGCCTGAGAGTTTCAAACAACCGTTCTAAACGCAATCCCTCAAACGGAGACGAGGCATGCTCACCCTGATTCTGCTCCTGCTGACCGCGACTGGCCTGCTGGCGCTGCTCCGCCGTGAAGCCGGCGCCCTCCCCGCCCTGGCGCTACTGGCCGCGCTGGGCCTGGCTGGCCTGCTGCTGGGCTCACCGATCCTCGGCGTGCTGCTGCTGCTCGGCGCCGGTGTCATCGCCGCCGCCGGCCTGCCGGCACTGCGCGGCAAGTGGCTCACCCCGCGTCTGTTCGCCCTGTTCAAGAAAGTCTCGCCCAAGGTGTCGGATACCGAGCGCACCGCGCTGGAAGCCGGCAGCGTGGCCTGGGACGGCGAGCTGTTCACCGGCAAGCCCAACTGGCAGGCGCTGCTCGACTACCGGGACGACGGTCTCAGCGAGGAGGAGCGTGCCTTCATCGACAACCAGTGCAGCGTCGCCACCGGGATGTGCAACGCCTGGGACATCGCCAAGGAGCACGCCGACCTGCCCCAGGCGCTCTGGGACCACCTCAAGCGGGAACGCTACTTCGGCATGATCATCCCGAAGGCGTACGGCGGCCTGGGCTTCTCCGCCAAGGCGCAGTCGCTGGTGCTGCAGAAGCTCTCGATCAGCGAGACCCTGATGGTCACCGTGGGCGTGCCCAACTCATTGGGCCCGGGCGAGCTGCTGCTCAAGTACGGCACCGACGAGCAGAAGGACCACTATCTGCCGCGCCTGGCCGACGGCCGCGAGATCCCCTGCTTCGGCCTCACCGGCCCCCGCGCCGGTTCTGACGCCACCGCCATCCCCGACACCGGCGTGGTGTGCAAGCAGGTCATCGACGGCAAGGAAGTGCTCGGCCTGCGCCTCAACTTCGAGAAGCGCTGGATCACCCTGGCCCCCATCGCCACCGTGGTGGGCCTCGCCTTCCGTCTCTTCGACCCGGAGAAACTGCTGGGCGAGGAGGAGGACCGCGGCATCACCCTGGCGCTGGTGCCCCGCGACACCGCCGGCATGGAGATCGGCCGCCGCCACCACCCCATCGGCAGCCCCTTCCTCAACGGCCCGATCAAGGGCAAGGACGTCTTCGTTCCCCTGGACACCATCATCGGCGGCACCGAGATGATCGGCCAGGGCTGGCGGATGCTGGTGGAATGCCTCTCCATCGGCCGCTGTATCACCCTGCCCTCTGGCGCCACCGGCACCGCCCGCTATGCCATCGGCTGGAGCGGCGGTTTCGCCCGGATCCGCCGCCAGTTCAACCTGCCGGTGGCCGAGATGGAAGGCGTACAGGAGCCGCTGGCGCGCATGACGGCGCTGGGCTACATCGCCCAGGCGGCGGTCTACCAGACCGCCAACACCATCGACCGCGGCGAGAAGCCGTCGGTGCCCTCGGCGATCCTCAAGAGCCAGCTCACCGAGTTCCAGCGCCAGATCCTCAGCGACGCCATGGATATCCACGGCGGCAAGGCGGTAACCCTCGGGCCGCGCAACTACCTGGGCATCGGCTACAGCGCCAACCCGGTGGCGATCACCGTGGAAGGCGCCAACATCATGACCCGCAACCTGATGATCTTCGGCCAGGGTGCGATCCGCTGCCATCCCTACGTGCTCGAGGAGCTGGCCGCCAAGGACGCCGATGACCTCCAGGCGTTCGACAAGGCGGTGTTCGGCCACGCCGGCCTGGTCTTCGGCAACGCCGCCCGCGCCTTCACCCAGGGGCTGGGCATCGGCAAACCCGCCGTGCCCTTCGACGGCGAGGCGAAGCGCTACGCCCAGGAGATCGCGCGCCTCTCCGCCGGCTTCGGCCTGTGCGCCGACGCCGCCATGGCGAGCCTCGGCTCCACCCTCAAGCAGCGCGAGATGCTCTCGGCGCGCCTCGGCGACGTGCTCTCCAATCTCTACCTCGCCTCCATGGTGATCAAGGCCTGGCACGAGGGCGATAAAGTCAAGGACGAGGCGGCGCTCTTCCACTACGCCTGCCAGCTGCTGCTGGGCCGCGCCGAGCAAGCCCTGGACGAGCTGTTCGACAACCTGCCCAATCGGGCGCTGGCCCGGGCGCTGCGCCTGGCGGTCATGCCACGGGGCAAGCGCTTCAAGCGCCCCCATGACGACCTGGCCCGCACCATCGCCCAGGCGGTCTCCCACGACACCGCCCTGCGCAAGAAACTGCTGCGCAATACCTGGGACACCAACGACGGCGTCGAGGACAACCCGCTGGCCCACTACAATGCCCTGCTGGCCACCCAGGAACGCGCCGAGCACCTCTACCGGACGGTCAACAAGGCCTATGCCAAGGGCGAGATTCCGGCCCAGGCCCTGCACCCGGAGCAGCGGGTGGAAGCCGCGCTGGAGAAAGGGGTGATCTCGGAAGACGACGCCACCTTCATGCGCAAGCGCGAGGCAGAGGTACTGGAGCTGCTGACGGTGGACGACTTCGAGTACGACGCCTTCGTCATCGACAAGGCCAAGGTGCTACGCCACAACGCCGCCTGATGCGCACCTCCCTCGAGCCAGCCCCCATGCCCCGGCCATGTGCCGGGGCATGCAGCTCCCACCTAGACACCTGGGGCCATTCCAGAACAGCAACTATCCGCACCATTCCTTCCTGACCACGCCCCTCGAACCTCGCCCCTAAAGCGGCCAGAACAGCAGGATCATGGGAATGGCCACCACCAGCACCACCAGAGAGAGCGGCAGACCCATTCGCCAGTAGTCGCTGAAGCGGTAGCCGCCGGGGCCCATCACCAGGGTATTGGACTGGTGGCCGATGGGGGTGAGAAAGGCGCAGGAGGCGCTCACCGCCACCGCCATCAGGAAGGGGTCCACCGAGGCGTCGAAACCACGCGCCAGGCTCGCCGCGATGGGCGCCATTAGCAGCGCCGCCGCGGCGTTATTGACGATATTGGAAAGCACCATCGACAGTACGAAGAGGCCGACCAGCGTCACGACCACCGGCCATTCGGTGCCCCAGGCGAGTAGGGCCTCGGCGATCAGCGCCGCCCCACCGCTGGTCTCCAGCGCCTGGCCCACCGGGATCATGGCGCCGAGCAGCACGATTACCGGGCCGTCGATGGCCTGATAGCCGTCGCGCAGCGGCAGCACCCCCGCCAGCAGGGAGATCAGCGCCGCCGTGGATAGCGCCACCGCCGCCGGCAGCAGTCCCAGCAGGATCGCCAGGATCGCCACCGCAAAGATGCCCAGCGACACCAGCAGCAGGCGCGGCTGGCCAAGCGTCAGGTTGCGGCTGGCCAGGGGCAGGCAGCCAAGCGTCGCCAGGCTTTCGGACAGCTCGCTCTCGCCGCCCTGCAGCAGCAGCACATCCCCGGGACGGAAACGGATCTCGCGCAGGCGCTGCTTGAGGCGGCCGCCGTCCCGGGCCACCGCCACCAGGTGCAGGCCGAACTGGTTGTGCAGGCGCAGCTGGGTCACGGTGCGGTTGACCATCATGGAGTCGTTGCGCACCACCGCCTCCACTAGCTGTAGCCCCTCGGTGTCGACGCCGTTCTTGCTCTCCTTCTTCTCCTTCTTCTCCTTCTTCTCCTTCTTCTCCTTCTTCTCCTTCTTCTCTTTCCTATCCTTGCCCTTCTCTTGCTCCTCGTCCTGCCGCTCGCGGTGTTGCTTGTCGCCGCTCTGCTCTGCCTCCCCGCCCGCATCGGCTTTCGCTTCCTCGGCGGCCTCCTTCTCTTCGTCGTCCACGTCCTTGCCCAGACGCAGGCCCACCTTGTCCTCGAGCAGCTTCATCTCCTCGGGGCCGGCCTCCATCAGCAGGATATCGCCCTCTCGGAGGGTGCCGAAGAAGGCGTGACCGGCGCGGCGCTTCTCGTCGCGCACCACCGCCAGCACCGGGACGGTCTCCTCCAGTTCCTGCTGCAGCTCGCGCAGGCTCAGGCCGTTGGCCTTCGACTCCTCGCCGACGCGCAGCTCCACCAGGTAGTTGGCGGTATCGAACATCGCCTCGGTGGAGGCCTTGCCCGCCCGCTTGGGGGTCAGACGCCAACCCAGCAGCAGGATGAAGACCAACCCCACGAGGGCAACCGCAACGCCAACCGGGGTGAAAGAGAACATCCCGAAGTTGTCGCCGGTCACCGAGCCCCGGTAGCTGGCAATGATGATGTTGGGCGGGGTGCCGATCAGCGTGGTGAGCCCGCCGAGCAGCGAGCCGAAGGCCAGCGGCATCAGCAGCAGCGACGGCGAGGTATCGTGCTCACGAGCCAGGCGCATGGCCACCGGCAGCAGCAGCGCGAGCGCGCCGACGTTGTTCATGAAGCCGGAAAGCACCACCACGGTGCCGGTCAGCGCGGCCAGCTGCAGGAAGAGCCGTTCACCCACCCTGAGCACCTGTGCGGCGATCACGTCCACCACCCCGGAGCGTTCGAAGCCTCGGCTGAGCACCAGCACTGCGGCCACGGTGATCACCGCCGGATGGCCGAAGCCGAAAAAGGCCTCCTCCCCCGGCACCAGGCCCAGCACCACCGACCCCAGCAGCGCGGCGAGCGCTACCAGGTCGTAGCGAAAGCGCCCCCAGACGAAGGCGGCGAGCGTTGCGCCCAGCACGATAAAGACCAGGGTGCTGTCGGCCATCGGTTCACCTCCGTGTGAGAACATGGCCCCAGCATCGCCAGGCAGGGGCCCTGGCGACAAGTATTTTCTCCACCGCTCGAGGCTAATCCGGGGACAAGCCTTCAGGGAGGCGCTGTAAACCCTTCCCTGGGCGCTACCGACGCCTTCCATGGCGTAGGACCTCCCCTACGGCTTATCCCCGGCGCCCCTCGCTCAGAGCATCAGCACTAATGAGGAGACCCGACCTGATCTACTTCGCCATCTTCTCCAGCATGGCATTGACGGCATCCAGGTGCTCGGGTTCGTTATGGCACATGCCCTGGAAGACCGCGCAGAGGTCGAGGAAGTCCTTGAGCTCGGTGCGCTGCGCCATCTTCATCAGCCGCTTGGTGAGACGCGTGGCCTTGGGCGGCTGGGCGGCGATGTGCCCGGCCAGTTCGCCGACGCGCGCCATCAGCGCCTTGGGTTCGGTCACCTCGAGCACGATGCCGTAGGCCTTCGCCTCCTCGGCGTCGATCACCCGGCCGGTGAGGGTCAGCTCGAAGGCGCGCTGGTAGCCGATCAGGCGCTGCATGAACCAGGCGCCGCCGTCGCCGGGAATGATCCCCAGGTTGAGGAAGGTCTCGCCGAACTTGGCCTTCGAGGAGGCGATGCGGATATCGGCCATGTTGGCCAGGTCGAAGCCGGCGCCGATGGCAGGCCCGTTGACCGCGGCGATGATCGGCACCTCCACCGCCGCCAGTGCCAGCGGGATGCGCTGGATGCCGCGCCGATAGCGCGCCGAGACCTCGGCCACGTCGCCGGCGAAGTCGCCGCCGCGGTTGGCCATGTCCTTGACGTTGCCGCCGGCGGAGAAGGCGCTGCCTTCGCCGGTGATCACCAGCACCGAGACGTCCTCGCAGGCGTTGACCCACTCGGCGACAGTGACGATATCGTCCACCAGGGCAGTGCCGGTCAAGGCGTTGCGCACGTCGTGTCGATCCAGGGTCAGGGTCGCCACCCGCCCTTCCAGGGTCAGGCGGGCGTCGTTCAGCGGGGGCAGAGTCGGTTGTGTCGAGGTCTGGTTCATGCGTTGGCTTCCTGCTTTCTTTCCACGATAACCCGGGCATCCACCACGGCATAGCCGTCGGCGTTGACGATCACCGGATTGAGGTCGAGCTCGGCGAGCGCCGGGTAGGCCTCGACGATGCGCGACACCTTGAGCAACAGGTCGACCAGCGCCGCCTTGTCCACCGCCTGCTCGCCGCGCACGCCACCGAGGATCCGCTTGGCCTTGATCTGCTCGACCATCTCCTCGGCGTCACGCCTGGACAGCGGAATGGCGCGGAAGGCCACGTCCTCGAGGATCTCCACGAAGATGCCCCCCAGGCCGAACATCAGCACCGGGCCGAAGATCGGGTCGCGGATCACCCCGAGGATCACCTCCACCCCCTTCTTCGCCATGGGCGCGACCAGCACGCCCTCGATCTCGGCGCTGGCATCGTAGGCGAGGCACGACGCAAGGATCGCCTCGCGGGCCTCGCGCATGGCCGCCTCGCCGGTGACATTCAGCTTCACGCCGCCGGCATCGGATTTGTGGAGGATATCCTTGGAGACCACCTTCATGGCCAGCGGCGTATCGCCGCTCTCTCCTGAAAACCGCGCCGCCGCGGACGCGAGCTCCGCCTCATCGCGGACCACCAGTTCGAGCGGCACCTCGATGCCGTGGTCGCGCAGCAGCTGCTTGGCCTCGTACTCGAAGAGGTCGCGGCCCTCGCCCTGGGCACGCTGGAAGATGGCGGAGAGCTCAGGCAGCGGCTCGACGCTGCGCTCGCGGCTCTGGCGCTCGCTCTGCGCCAGGTACTGGCCGCGCTCACCCAGCGCCGAGAGCACGCGCACCGCATGCTCGATGGAGGCGTAGATGGGCAGGCCGGCCTCGTGGAGGCGGCGCAGCGCCGGCGGCTTGATCGGCGTATAGAGACTGTAGACCACCAGCGGCTTGGTGGTCGCGCGCGAGAGATCCACCATCGCCTCGGCGCCGCGCATCTCGTCGCCCAGCAGCGACTCGGCGAAGCGGATGCTGTAGCCGCCGAACATGCCCACCAGGAAGACGCTGTCGACGTTGTCGTCGGCGGCGACGATCTCCATGCAGGTGGCCAGCAGCGACGGATTGGCGTCGGTGGAGCCGGCCACGTCCACCGGGTTGACGGTGGAGGCCTGCGGAAAGAGCACGTCACGCAGCTTCTGGCGGGTCGTCTCGGCGAGCTCGGCCAGTTCCAGGCCCGCCTCGGCCAGGCGGTCGGAAGCGATGGTGGCCTGGCCGCCGCCGTCGGAGATCACCGCCACGCGCTTGCCGCGGGCCTTCTGCAGCAGACCAAGGCCCTCGGCCACCGGCAGGATCTCGTCGGAGTGCTGCACCACGCTGACCCCCGCCTGCTTGAGCAGGTCCACGGTCATGGCGTAGCTGCCGGCGAGCGCCCCGGTGTGGGAGCTGGCCGCCTTCTGGCCGGCTTCGGTGGAGCCCGACTTGTAGACCACCACCGGCTTCATGGCGGTCACCTCGCGGGCCACCTCCAGGAAGCGTCGCCCGTCACGAAAGCCCTCCACGTAGAGGGTGGCGACCCGGGTATTCTCGTCCTCGCCCAGGTAGCGCAGGTAGTCGTTGAAGCCGATATCGCTCTGGTTGCCCGGCCCCACGTAGGTGCTGAACCCCACATGGCCGTTGTGCTGGGCCTCCAGCGCCAGCGACAGCAGCATGTTGCCGGACTGGGAGATGATCCCCACGCCGCCGGGCTTGACGTTGTCCAGCGCCAGCAGGTTGATCTGATGGTGCAGGTTGAAGATGCCCGAGGTATTGGGGCCGATGATGCGCACGCCGTGGGCGCGGGCCTTGTCCATCATCTCGCGCTCGAGCTCGGCGCCCTCCCCGCCGATCTCGGCAAAGCCGCTGGCGAGTATCACCGCCCCCTTGATGCCGCGTCGCCCGCACTCGGCGATCAGCCCCGGCACCGAGGCCGCCGGGGTGCAGATCAGCGCCAACTCCGGATTGCCGGGGATGGCGGTGACCGAGGGCCACGCCTTGACCCCCAGGATCATGTCCGCCTTGGGGTTGACCGGGTAGATGTCGCCCCGGTAGCCATCCTTGATCAGCCCGACCATGGCCTTGTAGCCCCGCTTGGTGGGGTCACTCGAGGCGCCGATCACGGCGATGCCGCCGGGCGCCAGGATGTCGTGCAGCGGGCTACGGGTCGGGAGGTGTCCTTCGATGGGATTCATGTGCTTGCTGACCTTGACCTCTGGGGTCGCTTGAAGGGGGTCAAAGACCCGGCCACTGGCCGGGCGGGTATCGTGTAGCGGCCAGGATCACTCGCCGCGAAAACGGGGGGGGCGCTTCTCGGCAAAGGCATCCACGCCTTCCTGCCAGTCGGCGGTGGTCGAGCAGGTGAACACCGCGTCCAGCTCCTGCTGCAACTGGCTCTCGAGCCCGGTATCGCTGCCCTGATTGACCAGCCGCTTGAGCATGGCGATGGAGATCGGCGCCTGCTTGCCCAACTCCTCGGCCAGCCGGTGGGCTTCTGGCATCAGCGATTCCACCGGCCAGCTCGAGGTGGCAAGACCGATGCGCGCCGCTTCCCCACCGTCGATGCGCCGCCCGGTGAAGAGCAGCTCACGGGCCTTGTTGAGCCCCACCAGCTGCGGCAGCAGCTTGGAGACACCGCCCCCGACGCAGGTGCCGATACTGGTCTCGGGGAAGCCGATCTGGGCCTCGTCGGCCATCACGATGAAGTCGCAGGCGACCGCCATCTCGGCGCCGGCGCCCAGGGCATAGCCGTTGACCGCGGCGATGACCGGCTTATCCAGCCGCAGGATCGCCTCGCAGACATCGTTGCCCAGCTGCAGGTACTGACGGCGCTGGAACAGGCTGCGCTTGGCACCGCCGTGCTCCTTCATGTCCGCGCCGACGCAGAAGGCGCGCCCCTCACCGGTGAGGATCACCGCGCGTACATCGACGTCTGCCTCGGCATCGGCCAGCGCCGCCAGCAGCTCGGTATACAGGGTTTCCACCACCGCATTGAGACGCTGCGGGCGGTTGAAGCGAATCTCCATCACCGGGCCGTGGCGGGCGATGATCAGGGTCTCGGGACTGGCTTGGCTCATGGACGGATCAGACACTCTTTCAGACACTTGCGAAGTCGAAGGGTAACGGTCAGGCGCAGGCTCTATAACGCCCGGGGAGACGTTCCCCGCCAGGAAACAAACGTGCCATTATCCTCAACACAGTGACACGCCTGTTCTGACGAACATCCTAGCCAAGCCCGGTGACGCCGTCAACACGAGCGTGTCATATCCCATTGCATTAGGAAACGATTGTGTCATTTATCCGACCGTCGCTTGCGTTACAATGTCGCCGCGTTACACCCCAAGCCATCGACGTGGTGATGCCACCGCCTGCAGGAGAGCGCCGTGCTGGATGACCAACCGCGCAGTGACGACACGCCAAGCGGCGAGACGCCCCCGCCCACGGGGCTGGATGCCGTCAATCAGCAGCTGGCCGAGGCCTATCCCGAGCTCAGCCCGCAGCTCAAGCTCGCCGCCGGCTACGTACTGGAGCATCCCGTCGAGATCGCCTTTCAGTCGATTCGCAAGTCGGCGGCCGCCGCCCAGGTCACCGCCTCCACCCTGGTGCGCCTGGCCAAGCGGCTGGGCTTCGAGAGCTTCGATCAGTTTCGCGAGGTGTTCCAGTCGGCGGTGCAGGCCGGGCCGGTGGAGCTCTCCGGCCGCGCCAACCAGCTACGCAGCCTGGCCAGCCAGACCGACGACCAGGTGTTTCTCGACGTGGGGGATGCCGCCTTCGACAACATCGGCAGGCTGTTCACCGCCGACAATCAGACCCGGGTCCGCGATGCCGCCAAGCTGCTGCTCGGCGCCGACAAGATCGCCGTGGTGGGATTTCGCGACACCTTCGCCTGTGCCTACCACTTCGCCTACGTGGGGCGCATCGCGATGCCCAATATCCAGCTGATCCGCGGCCAGGAGGGGGGACTCTTGACCGAGCTCTCCACCTTCGGGGAAGGCGACGTGGTGGTGGCCTTCGGCTTCGAACCCTACTGTGCCGAAACCATGCGCGCGCTGGAGATCGCCCGGGCCAGCGGCATCAGCCCCATCGTGGTGACCGACACCCTGCGCTCGCCGCTGGTGCCGGGCTCGACCATCACCTTCACCGTGGCCAACGCCACGCCGCACTTCTTCCCCTCGATTCTCTCGGCGATCACCCTGATCGAGGTGCTGCTGGCGGAGTGCGTGGCCTTTGGCCCCGACGCGCTGGTGGACAACGTGGCGAGCTTCGAGTCGCGGATGCGCCAGATGGGCGCGTACGTGGAAAATTCCTGAGGGGCGAGGGGCGAGGGGCGAGGGGCAAGCTGAGAGCCCCCCTCGCGGCTTGCCATCGGCTGACTGATAGCGAAGGGCGCCGGGGGTAGGCCAAAGAGGAGGTCATCCTTCAGGGATGAAGGATGTAGCGCCCAGGGAGGGGTTTACAGCGCCTCCTCGCCGGCCTGCCGCCGGATCAGCCCTGAGCGATGCCGCATGAAAGCTGCGCTCCTCGCCCCTCGTCCCTGCCCGAAGTGCCTAGGGCAGCAGGACGGTGGAGCCGGTGGTCTGGCGGCCCTGGAGGGCGTCCTGGGCCTTGCCGGCATCGCTCAGGGGATAGCGGTTGGCGACATCAATCTTGACCTTGCCGCTCTCGAGCATGGCGAAGAGCTCATTGGCCATCCACTGTAGCCGCTCGGGGGTGTCGGCATAGCCGTTGAGGCTCGGGCGGGTGACGAACAGCGAGCCCTTCTGGTTGAGGATGCCGATGTTGACGCCCTCCACCGGCCCGGAGGCGTTGCCGAAGCTGACCATCAGCGAGCGCGGCTTGAGGCAGTCCAGCGAGGTCTCCCAGGTATCCTTGCCCACCGAGTCGTAGACCACGTCGCACATTTCGCCGTTGGTCAGCTCGCGCACCCGCTCGACCACGTCCTCCTTGGTGTAGTCGATGGTCGCCCAGGCGCCGTTCTTCTCGGCCAGCGCGGCCTTCTCGGGCGAGCTGACGGTGCCGATCAGCTTCACGCCCAGCGCCCTGGCCCACTGGCAGGCGATGGAACCGACCCCGCCCGCCGCAGCGTGCCAGAGAATGGTCTCGCCGCCCTTGAGCTCATGGGTCTGGCGCATCAGGTACTGCACGGTGAGGCCCTTGAGCATGCAGCCGGCCGCGGTCTCGAAGTCGATCGCCTCGGGAAGGACCACGACCTTGTCGGCGGGCAGGGTGTGAAGCTCGGCATAGGCGCCCAGGGGGCCCTGGGCGTAGGCGACACGATCGCCGACCTTGAGCCGGGTCACCCCTTCACCCACGGCATCGACCACGCCGGCCCCCTCGGTGCCAAGCCCGGAGGGCAGCGATGGCGCCGGGTAGAGGCCGGTGCGGAAGTAGATATCGATGAAATTGAGCCCCACCGCCCGGTTCTTGACGCGAACCTCACCGGGGCCGGGTGACGTCGGCGTCACCTCGACGAGTTCGAGAACCTCCGAGCCACCGGTGCGGGCAAACTGGATGCGCTTGGCCATGTCGTCGAATCCTTGTGATTGGGGGGATCGCGCTATCCAACCGCCCTTTGCCCCCTGCGGTCAAGGCCGTGGCGCCAGCCCCCCGGCGGCTCAGCCGGGAAAGGCCGCCAGCGCCGTCACGAAGCGCTGTTTCTCGTCTTCGAAGAAGCGCGCATCGTGCTTGAAGCGGCGCAGGATGGCCGCCTCGTCGAAGCGCATCGGTTCGGCCAGCTCACCCACCGCCTGCGCCGGATGCCCCTTGGCCACACCGAGGCGGCGCCCGCCGGGGGCGGCGAACCAGCGATTGATGCCGCAGCGACGGTAGAAGTCCTCCGCCTGCTGATCGACGGCCTCGACCCGCAGCGGCGCCTTGAGCGCCAGCTCACGCACCAGCCGCCGCAGGCTCTCCCGATCACCGCCGGGCGAGGCGCTCAGCCACAGGCTCATCCCCTGGCCGGACTCGTCGAGCACCAGCAGGGCCAGGGCACCGGGGCGCCCCTGGTCATCCACCAGCGCCCAAAGCCTGGCCGCTTCCTGGGCGAAGAGCACCTGCCGAGTCCCGCTGAAGGTGACCAGCGGCGAGAGCCCGGCCTCCCTACCATAGATATCGGCACACAGCCGTGCCAGCCAGGCATCGCGCTGCGCGCCGTGTTCCGGGGTCGTCACCCGCATAGCTTGCCTCGTCGCATCATCGAAAACGCGCAAGATTAGCATAACCCCCGGCCCGTTCGCCCGTGCCTCGGGCTGCCGGACTCGCTATGCTGTCATTTCGGCCCGCCGCCCTGGCACGAGACGCCCGCCGTCAGCGGCGTTTCTACGCGACCTTCGTTACCACCCGCGACGCGAGTTCCGTATGCCCAGCCCCCATCCCGCCATCGTCCTGCCCCGCCTGATCGCCCATCGCGGCCTGTCCGCCCATGCCCCGGAGAATACCCTTGCCGCGGTGCGCGCCGCCCATCGGGCCGGCTGCGACTGGGTGGAGCTCGACGTGCAGCTGCTCGGTGACGGCACCCCGGTGATCTGGCACGACGCCACGCTCAAGCGCTGCTCGGACAGCCGCGGCAAGCTGGTCGACCTCGACCTCCCCCGGGCCCGCCGGCTGGATGTCGGCGCCTGGTTCGGCGATGCCTTTCGCGGCGAGCGCATGGCCACCCTGCAAGAGATGTTGGCGCTGATCGAGGCGCTCGACATGGGGCTGAATCTCGAGCTCAAGGTCAACCGGGGACGCAGCGCGGCGGCCCTGGTGGAGTGCGTCGTGCCGACACTGCTCGAGACGCTGCCGGCCCAGCGCCTGATTCTCTCCTCGTTCGATGGCAACGCCCTCGCCCTCGCCCGCGACCTTGCCCCTGCCGAGCGCCTGGCCCTGGGCGTGCTCTTCGAAGGGATCCCGCGCAGCTGGCGGCAGCGCTGCGAGGCGCTGAACGCCTTCAGCGTGCACTGCGACTGGACCCGGCTCAAGAAGGCCCAAGCGCAGGCGATTGCCGACGAGTATCGTCTGCTCTGCTATACCGCCAACGACCCGACCGCCTTCGCACCGCGCTGGGGCTGGGGGGTCGACAGCGTGATCAGCGACGACCCCGAGCGCTTCGCCAACCACCTGCCTAACTGATCGCCGGGTCCGGCTGATCACCGGGTGCGTCTGATCACCAGAAAGAGGCCGCCCATGGCAAAGCGGGCCGCCCCGAAGGAGCGGCCCGCCAGAGTGCCCAACAGGGCGGCGATCAGCTACGCGGCGCGGGCTGCGGTTCGAGCCCCTCCTCCGCCGCCAGGTCGCCCTCCTCCGGGCTCTCCTCCACCATCATGTCGTCCTCGACATGAATCGGCTCCTCTTCCTCGAGTTCACGGGCGCCGCGGGCGCGATGCTCGATCAGGAAGTAGAGGATCAGGCCGATGCCCAGGCCCCAGGCGGCACCGTGGGTGGCCAACACCACGCCCATAATCCCGGCGACACCCATGGCGGTGGCGTTCTTGATCTGCTCCACCGCCACCGCGATGCACAGATAGCCGGTGATCAGCAGGGTGATGGAGAGCGCGATCGGCAGCACCGGGCGGAAGAAGGTCACCAGTGGCAGCAGGAACAGCGCCAGGAAGCCCACGATCCAGAACACCCCGGTCCCCGAATAGATGGTGTCCATGGCCTTGCGCCCATAGCGATAGCGTTCGGTCACGGTCGCCATGCCGCCGGTGAACAGCGGCCCGGCCAGGCCCGGGTAGGGGGCCAGCAGCGAGTGCATCAGGTTACGCAGGCCGGTGATCAGGTGCACGCGGTCAACATCCACCTCGATCTTCTCGTCGGGACGCAGGTGGTCGACGCGCTTGATCAGCGTCTGGCCGACGACAATATCGCCGAAGGCGATGATATAGGCGATGATCGCCGTGGGAATCGCCGCCACCATCAGGTGGATGCCGGGTGCGCCGATAGTGAACGGCAGATAGGCCCAGATCCCGGCGAAGTCCGGCATGGCAATGCCCCACTCCACCTCGGGCATCGGGTACTCGCCGACGCCCCAGCCGATGGCCATGGTGATCAGCATGCCCGGTACCATGCCAAAGGCAACGATATTGCGCGCCCAGCGATACTTCTCGGCCAGGTCGCGAAACGACAGCGAAAACAGCACATAGAGGGTGATCAGGCCGCCGATGCCCAGCGAGATCGGGGTATTGTAGAGCCGGCCGCCCTCGACGATCTCGCCGCTGATGGCGGCGATGCCGGCGCCCAGCAGGATGCCCGCCTTGATCGACGCCGGCACGTTGTTGACCAGCTTGGTACCCAGCCGGGTCACCGCCATGAACAGGAAGATCGCCGTGACCATCAGCTGCAGCGCGACCATGGCACGAATCGCCTCCGGGCCGGGCTCGTACTCGCCGATGAACAGCAGCACCACCGGAATCGCCGGGGTGATCCAGCCGGCAATGAAGGGAATCCCCAGCAGCGGCGGCAAAATAAAGCCGATGCCGCAGACCACCACGAAGGCCAGGCCCACCTCATAGGGCACGCCCAGGTACTGCTCGAGCAGCGGAATCATGCCCAGGGAGATGACGAACATCACCATGGCTTGGATGGTTTCGGGAATGGCCCAGGGGAAGTGGATGAAGGGCAGGCGGACCTTGAAGGGTCCCAGCGGCCAGTAGGGTTGTTCCTGGCCATAGTCACGTTTGAGCAGCACGTCGATACCTCAACGGTTCTGTTTATTCATGGGCGATCCTTGGTCTGTTGTTGTTGTTGGCATGGTCGTGGAGAGGTTGTACGCGGGCACCGTGACAGCGAACATTCGACCTTGGGCAAAGGCGACTTGGCACTAGCGCCCGCCAAGTTGTCGACACACGCCGACACCCATAGCGACAACCGCGGGCTTCCAGTGGAAAAAAGTGGGGAAATCGCCAACATTGTCGACAGAAAAGCGGTTAAATCGAAGACGTTTACGTCAACGTAAATCAGACGCCCTGTACGTTGCGTCCCGCCAGACGGACGGCAACCAAGATCGGAAATCAGCGTCATTCACTACGAAAGGATAAGCCGAAAGTCGCCGCAGGCTCCCTTCTCCAGCAACCAGTAGCAGGGCCATTCACAGAGAGGCCGCGTGCGGATAGAGAGCCAAGCACAGAGAGCAAGCTCACAGCGAGGGCCGCTCACCGCCCGAGCAGCGTCAGAATATGCGAGATATCCAGATGCGCCTCCAGGCTATCGGCCAGCCGGTCGAGCTGGCGCTGTCGATGCGCGCCGTAGTCCACCGCCGCCTCGCCGCTGAGCCCGCAGCGGGCCAGCAGCGCCGCGCAGGCCTCCGGCCGGTCGAACAGGCCGTGCAGATAGGTGCCCATCACCTGGCCATCCTCGCTCACCGCCCCGTCCGGGCGTCCCGCCAGCTCGCAGAACGGCCGCGCCAGGGCCGGCCCCTCGCTGACCCCGTTGTGGATCTCGTAGCCGTGCAGCGGCACCGTCTCGGGGAGCAAGCGCCCGCTCACGTTGCGCAGCTGCTTGCCGGCCACCATGCGGGTTTCCATCTCGAGCAGGCCGAGCCCCGGGCTCGAGCCGGCCGGCCCCTCCAGCCCCTCGGGGTCGTGAATCGCCGTGCCGAGCATCTGCAGGCCGCCGCAGATGCCGAGCACCCCGCCGCCATAGCGTAGATGCCGCCGGATGGCCGATTCCCAGCCCTGGGCACGCAGCCAGGCGAGGTCGGCCCGGGTGCTCTTGCTGCCCGGCAATATGACCAGATCGGCGGGCGGGATGGGGCGATCAGGGCCGACGAACAGAAGCTCGACACCCGGGTGCAGCCGCAGGGGATCGAAGTCGTTATGGTTGCTGATCCGCGGCAGCGCCGGCACCACCACCCGCAGCGCCGACTCGGCGTTCTCCACGCCGGTCAGCCCGACGCTGTCCTCGGCGTCCAGCAGCAGGCCCTGCAGGTACGGCAGGGTGCCCAGCACCGGCTTGCCGGTGTCGGCCTCCAGCCAGTCGAGTCCCGGCTCGAGCAGCGCCAGATCACCCCGGAAGCGGTTGATGATAAAGCCGCGGGTGCGTGAGCGCTCGCTCTCGCTGAGCAGCGCGAGCGTGCCCACCAGCTGGGCGAAGACCCCGCCCCGGTCGATATCGCCCACCAGCAGCACCGGGCAGTCCACCGCCTCGGCGAAGCCCATGTTGGCGATATCGTTGGCCCGCAGGTTGATCTCCGCCGGGCTGCCGGCCCCCTCGGCGATGATCACGTCGAAGCGTGCCGAGAGCGCCTCCCAGGCCGCCAGCATGCTCTGACGGGCGGTGCGCTTGTAGGCGTGATAGTCCAGGGCGTCCATATGGCCATGGACCCGCCCGCGCAGGATTACCTGGGCGCCGCGGTCGCTCTCGGGCTTGAGCAGCACCGGGTTCATATCGCTGTGGGGCTCGACGCCCGCCGCCAGCGCCTGCAGCGCCGTGGAGCGGCCGATCTCGCCGCCATCCACGGTGACGGCGCTGTTGAGCGCCATGTTCTGCGGCTTGAACGGCGCCACCGACACCCCGCGCCGCGCCAGCACCCGGCACAGCCCCGCCACCACCGTGCTCTTGCCGGCGTCCGAGGTGGTGCCCTGGATCATCAATGTCGCCATGGGGTTAGAGTTCGATGCCTTTTTGGGCTTTGACACCCTGCTCCTTGAAGGCGTGCTTCACGACCTTCATCTCGGTGACGGTGTCGGCCAGCTCAATCAGCTCGCGGGGCGCGTAGCGGCCGGTGACCACCGCGTGCTGCATGGCGGGACGCGCCTGGAGGTCATCCAGCACCCGGTCCAGGTCGAGATACTCATAGCGCAGGGCGATATTGAGCTCGTCGAGCAGCACCAGATCGAACTGCGGGTCGGTCAGCATGCCCCGGGCCACCTCCCAGGCCGCCTCGGCGGCCTGGATGTCGCGTTCGCGGTCCTGGGTATCCCAGGTGAAGCCCTCCCCCATCACGTGGTAGTCCACGCCCGGCTGCCGGCGGAAAAAGGCCTCCTCGCCGGTCTCTCGCCGGCCCTTGATGAACTGCACCACCCCGACCCGCATGCCGTGGCCCAGGGCCCGGGCCAGCATGCCGAAGCCGGAGCTGCTCTTGCCCTTGCCGGGGCCGGTGAGCACCAGCAGCACGCCCTGCTCCTTGTCGGCGCGCTCGATGCGCTCCTGCATGATCTTCTGCTTGGCGGCCATGCGCTGGGCGTGGCGCTCCGGGGTCTTGGCGTTGTCTCGCATGCCATCTCTCCGCGTGTCGTTGTCGGGTCGTCAGGGGTCCAGGGGGGAAAAGCGCTGGCCGCGGAAGATCGCTGCCGTCAGCCTGGGCGCCGAGGGGAAGTAGCCGTGGAAGTAGCTCGCCACCAGCGCCCCCTGGCGGTAGACCGGCTCGGCCTCGCTGCCGGCCAGCTTGCGAGTCCGGCACAGCGGCTCGGCGGCGGTTTCCAGCCGGGAGTGGTGGTAGGTATGGCCACGCAGCTCACCCAGGTCGGCATGCAGGCCCTGCAGCCCCAGGGCGGTGAGCTTGCCGGCCATGCGCGCGGTGCCGGGCAGCAGGCCCAGCATCTCATGGGCCTGCCCCTCGCCATCCACCAGGGTCTCCACGCAGGCCATCAGCCCCCCGCACTCGGCCAGTATCGGCCCGCCGGCGGCGTGATGGGCGCGGATCGCCGAGCGCATCGGTGCGTTGGCGGCAAGCCTCGCCGCATGCAACTCCGGGTAGCCGCCCGGCAGCCAGAGGGCATCGCAGGCGGGAAGCGCCTCATCGGCCAGCGGCGAGAAGTAGCTAAGCTCGGCGCCCATGGCCTCGAGCAGGTCGAGGTTGGCGCGATAGAGGAAGGCGAAGGCGTCGTCGCGGGCAACGGCGATGCGCCGGCCGTCTAGCAGGCGCGCCGGCGGCTCGGGTGCCTCGGCCTCCAGGGTGATCCGCGCCGGTAGCCGGTCGAGGCCCGCCGCCTCGAGCACCTCGGCGGCGGCGTCCAACTGGCGGTCGAGCCCCGCAAGCTCGGTGGCCTGCACCAGGCCCAGGTGGCGGTCGGGAATCGCCATCGCCTCGCTGCGCGGAATGGCGCCGAGCAGCGACAGTCCCGCCGGCATGCTCTCGGCCAGCAGCCGGCCGTGGCCGGGGCTACCGACCCGGTTGGCGATCACCTCGAAAATCGCCAGGTCCGGGTGATAGTTGGCCAGGCCCTGGGCCACGGCGCCGAAGGTCTGGGCCATGCCCCAGGCGTCGATCACCGGCAGCGCCGGCAGCCCGGCCAGTATCGCCAGGTCGGCGCTGGAGGGGTCGCCGTCGAAGAGCCCCATGGAGCCCTCGACGAGGATCAGGTCGGCCTCCCGGGCGGCCTCGGCCAGGCGCCAGCGGCACTCGGCCTCGCCGGTCATCCAGGGGTGGAGCTGGTACACCGGCGCGCCCGAGGCCACCTCCTGCACCATGGGGTCCAGGTAGTCCGGGCCGTGCTTGAAGACGCGGACCTTGCGCCCGGCATTGCGATGCAGCCGCGCCAGGGCGGCGGTCACCATCGACTTGCCCTGGCCGGAACCGGGGGCGCTGATCAGGGCGGCGTGGCACTCGCCGCGAATCGTGGTCGTCATATCACCTCACAGGAACGAAGACGGGGGCGCCGTCGACCTCGGCAGTGGCCAGGCGCTGGCCATAGAGGCGCTCCAGGGCCGCGGGCTCGAGCATGCTGTCCCGCGGCCCCCAGCACGCCTCACCGTCCGGGTAGAGCAGCAGCAGGCGGTCGCACCAGCGCGCCGCCAGGTTGAGATCGTGCAGGCACATCATCACCGCCTGGCCGGCGGCGGCCTGCTCGGCCAGCAGCGCCATCACCGCGG
>NZ_JABFUC010000020.1 GCF_022341425.1 Billgrantia campisalis
ACGTTGCCCGTCGCCGGCAGCGGATGCGTACTTTACGGCTTTCCCCGGCGGCCCGCAAGGCCTGCGTGTAAAAAAATTTCAGCCACCCGCTCGGCCCAACCGACACCGCCATCCACAGGCACTCTGACGCTTACCGCCTGTGGATAGATCCATGGCCGCCAGAGACGAAAGCGCCCGCTCGAGGCGGGCGCAGCGTACATAAGACAAAAAGGAGGCTAGCCGGAGGCCGGCGGCTGCTTCAGCTTGCGCATCACGGCAAGGGTCGGCCCGGACGCCACATAGGCGCCGAACAGCAGCAACAGCATGACCGAGGGCTGAACGGAAATCACCACGAAGCCCAGCACGATGGCCAGCAACACCACGAAGGGAACCGGCCCCTTGAGGTCGATCTCCTTGAAGCTGTAGTAGCGGATATTACTCACCATCAGCACGCCGGACGCGGCCACCACCAGCAGCATCAGCAACTTGAACCCAACGGCATCGGCATCGAAGCTATGGAAGGTCCAGACGCTGGCCGCCACGAAGGCGGCGGCCGAAGGGCTCGGCAGGCCGATGAACCACTTCTTGTCGACGCTGCCGATCTGGACATTGAAGCGCGCCAGCCGCAGCGCGGCACAGGCCACGTAGAGGAAGGCCACCACCCAGCCGGTCTTGCCGATGTCCTGAAGTATCCAGGTGAAGGCCACCAGTGCCGGCGCCACACCGAAGGAAAGCATATCGGAAAGGCTGTCGTACTCGGCCCCGAAAGCGCTCTGGGTATTGGTCAGCCGGGCGACGCGCCCATCCAGGCCATCGAGGACCATGGCGATGAAAATCGCCACCGCCGCGGCGGAAAAGTCACCGTTGATCCCCGCTATTACCGAAAAGAAGCCGGCAAACAGTGCCGAGGTGGTGAACAGGTTGGGGAGCAGATAGATCCCCTTGCGCCGCACCTTCTTGCCGCCCTCGATCGACTCCTCGATGACTTCCGTTTCGCGCAGGAAAGCGGCAGCCAGATCTTCGTTGGTTGGCGGCGGGGCGCCATTCCCGGCACCCTCGGGCTCACCATCGCGACGCGCCGGATCTTGCTCGGTCTTGTGGGGGTCCTGACTCATGCGTCTCGTCCGTTGCCAGAATGAAGTCGCCCGCAGGCGTACCTTCATTCTACACGGTGTCGACAGGTCGAGAAGAGCGACTGCTTTTCCCTAACCCAGGAAGGGCGCGGAAAACCGCGCCCTTCTTGGCCTTCAACCGACCGCAAGCCTCAGTTCTTGGACTTGTCGACCAGCTGGTTGGCGGCGATCCACGGCATCATGCCGCGCAGTTTGGCACCGACCTGCTCAATATCGTGCTCGGCGTTCAGGCGACGACGCGCGGTCATGGACGGGTAGTTGGTGTTGCCTTCCTGGATGAACATCTTGGCGTACTCGCCGGTCTGGATGCGCTTGAGGGCGTTGCGCATCGCCTCGCGAGACTGCTCGTTGATCACCTCGGGGCCGGTCACGTACTCGCCATACTCCGCGTTGTTGGAGATGGAGTAGTTCATGTTGGCGATACCGCCTTCATACATCAGATCGACGATCAGCTTGAGCTCGTGCAGACACTCGAAGTAGGCCATCTCCGGAGCATAGCCCGCCTCGGTCAGAGTCTCGAAGCCGGCCTTGACCAGCTCGACCGCACCGCCGCACAGCACGGCCTGTTCGCCGAACAGGTCGGTCTCGGTCTCATCCTTGAAGGTGGTCTCGATGATGCCGCTACGCCCCCCACCAACGCCGGCAGCGTAGGAAAGCGCGAGCTCCTTGGCCTTGCCCGAAGCGTCCTGGTGGATGGCGATCAGGTCAGGAATGCCGCCACCCTTGACGAACTCGGAGCGCACGGTGTGCCCCGGGGCCTTGGGGGCGATCATGATCACGTCCAGATCCTTGCGCGGCTCGATCTGGTTGTAGTGGATATTGAAGCCGTGGGCGAAGGCCAGGGTGGCGCCCTGCTTGAGGTTCGGCTCGATCTCGTTCTCGTAGATCGCCTTCTGATTCTCGTCCGGCGCCAGGATCATGACCACATCGGCGCTCTGGCAGGCTTCCGGTACGCTGGCGACCTTGAGGCCGGCGGCCTCGGCCTTGGCGGCAGAGGAGGAACCTTGGCGCAGGGCCACGGTGACGTCGACACCCGACTCCTTGAGGTTGTTGGCATGGGCATGCCCCTGGGAGCCGTAGCCCACGATGGTGACTTTCTTGCCCTGAATGAGGGAGAGGTCACAGTCCTTGTCATAATACACGCGCATGGGGGTACTCCTGAAGAAAGGTGAAGAAACGATGTCAGCGTTGATGGCCACCCGCGCCGTCTGTCGCGGCGCTGGGGTCTCGTTGACCGATGGCCCCACCTTACGCCAGGACATGCATTGCGTAAAACGCTATATTTGCAATACAACATGCCGAAAAATGCAACGTACACGCTCATGGATATCCGCCCGCTGCACCAGTTCCTGGCCCTGGCCGACACCCTGCACTTCGGTCGCGCCAGCGAGCTCTGCCATGTCAGCCCCTCCACGCTCAGCCGCACCATCCGTCAGCTCGAGGAAACCCTCGAGGTAGCGCTCTTCGAACGCGACAACCGCCACGTGGCCTTGACCCACCACGGCCATACCTTCCTGGCCTTCGCCCGGGAGACCGTGACCCAGTGGGAGCTGCTGCGCCAGACGCTGAGCACCGGCACCGACGGGCTCAGCGGCGAGATCAGCATCTACTGCTCGGTCACCGCCAGCTACAGCTTTCTCTACGATCTGCTGAGCGACTTTCGGCTGCGCTACCCGCGCATCGAGCTCAAGCTGCATACCGGGGATCCAGCGGAAGCGATGACCAGGGTACTGGAAAGCGACGAGGATATGGCGATCACCCCACGCCCGCGCCGACCGCCGGGGTCGCTGGCCTTCAAGTCACTGACCCGCTCGCCGCTGGTGTTTATCGCCCCCCAGGCCGCCGCCGACTGGCTGCCCGCCAACCCCGAAGTGCCGGAGGCCAGCGCCTGGGCCAAAGTGCCGATGATCCTCTCCGAGGCGGGACTCTCCCGGGAATACGCCGACACCTGGTTCAAGGCGCTGGGCATCACCCCGCGCATCTACGCCCAGGTCGCCGGCCATGAGGCCATCGTCAGCATGGTCAGCCTGGGCTTCGGCGTTGGCGTGGTGCCAAGGATCGTGCTCGACAACAGCCCGCTGGCCGAGCGGGTGACGGTGCTGGCGGTCAAGCCGGAGCTGCCGCACTACGACGTGGGCCTGTGCGTGCTCAATCGGCGCCTCAAGAGCCCGCTGATCCAGGCACTATGGGACACGGTCGCGGAGCGCTAAGGCCGTTGGCAGCGAGGCGAGGCCCGCAGACGAAAAAGCCGCCCCGAAGGGCGGCTAAACGCTTCAAACTGTACGGAATCCGGAGTCAGAGGCTGAGCACTTTATCGCCCCGGGCAATTCCCGACACCCCGGTACGCGCCACTTCCAGAATGCCCACCGGCCCCATGGCCTGCAGGAAGGCGTCGAGTTTGCCGGCGTCGCCGGTGATCTGCACGGTGTAGAGGCTCGGCGTCACGTCGACGATCTGCGCACGGAAGATGTCCACCGTGCGCTTGACCTCGTCGCGCGCGGCCCCCAGCGCCTTGACCTTGACCAGCATCAGCTCACGCTCGATGTGATTGCCCTCGGTGAGGTCGACCAGCTTGACCACGTCGATCAGCTTGTTGAGGTGCTTGGTGATCTGCTCGATCACCCGGTCGTCGCCCACGGTGGTCACGGTCAGCCGCGACAGGGTTTCGTCCTCGGTGGGCGCCACGTTCAGCGTTTCGATGTTGAAGTTGCGCTGCGAGAACAGCCCCACCACGCGTGACAGGGCGCCCGGTTCGTTTTCCATCAGAATCGAGATGATATGGCGCATCAGGTCCGCTCCGTCTTGGAAAGCAGCATGTCACGCATGGAGCCCAGGGGCACCTGCATCGGATAGACGTGTTCCCGCGGGTCGACGATGACGTCGAGGAACACCAGCTCGTGCTTGTCGGCGAAGGTCCGTTCCAGCGCCGGCGCGAGCTCCTCCATGGTTTCCACCCGCAGCGCGGTAAAGCCATAGGCCTCGATCAGCTTGGCGAAATCGGGCAGCGACTCCATGTAGGAGTGCGCATGGCGCGACTTGTAGTTCAGGTCCTGCCACTGGCGAACCATGCCCAGCGAGGCGTTGTTGAGGTTGACGATCTTCACCCCACCGCCGAACTGCTTACAGGTCGACAGCTCCTGCATCATCATCTGGAAGCTGCCCTCGCCGGTCACGCAGACCACCTGCTCGTCCGGGAAGTTCTGCTTGATGCCCATGGCCGCCGGGAAGCCGAAGCCCATGGTGCCGAGCCCGCCCGAGGTGATGAAGCGATTGGGCTTGTCGAACTTGTAGTACTGGGCGGCAAACATCTGGTGCTGGCCCACGTCAGTGGTGACGTAGGCTTCCCCGCGGGTTGCCTCGCACAGCGCCTCGATCACCTCCTGGGGCTTGAGCATCTCGCCAGGCTGTGACGGCTCGTAGAGCTTGCCCGCTCGCTCCTCGCGCCAGCCATCGATCTTGGCCCACCACTCGGACAGCGCCTCGGGGTGGGCGACCTCCTTGCCCTGCACCAGGCTGATCATCTCGTTGATCACGCTGCCCGCCGGCCCGACGATGGGCACATCGGCGCGCACCGTCTTGGAGACCGAGCTGGGATCGATGTCGACATGGATGATCTTGGCCGTGGGGCAGAACTTGGAGGTGTTGTTGGTGACACGATCGTCGAATCGCGCGCCGATGGCGATGATCAGATCGGCGTGGTGCATGGCCATGTTCGACTCATAGGAACCGTGCATGCCCAGCCAGCCCAGGCACTGGCGATCGCTCTGCGGGTAGGCGCCGATGCCCATCAGGGTGGTGGTAATCGGATAGCCCAGCCGCTTGACCAGATCGGTCAGCCCCTCGCAGGCCCGCCCGGTGACCACGCCACCGCCGGTGTAGAACACCGGGCGCTTGGCCTTGAGCATCATCTCCACGGCCTTCTTGATCTGGCCGGTATGACCACGCGCCACCGGATTGTACGAACGCATCTTGACCTTCTTCGGGTAGACGTATTCGTAGCGCTCGGTGGGGGCCGTCATGTCCTTGGGAATGTCCACCACCACGGGGCCGGGACGCCCGGTGGAGGCCAGGTAGTAAGCCTTCTTGAGGACTTCCGGAATCTCGGTCGGATGCTTGATCGAGAAGCTGTGCTTCACGATCGGCCGCGTCACGCCGATGATATCGGTCTCCTGGAAGGCGTCGTCACCGATCAGGTGGCTCATCACCTGGCCGCACAGCACCACCAGCGGGATCGAGTCCATGTAGGCGGTGGCGATGCCGGTGACCGCGTTGGTGGCGCCGGGGCCGGAGGTGACCAGCACCGTGCCGGGCTTGCCGGAGGCCCGAGCGTAGCCGTCGGCGGCGTGGGTGGCCGCCTGCTCGTGGCGTACCAGAATGTGCTTGACCTTGTCCTGGCGGAACAGGGCGTCGTAGATATGCAGCGCCGCGCCACCGGGATAGCCGTAAATGTATTCGACGCCCTCATCCTGCAGGAATCGGGCGATCATGTCCGCGCCGGAAAGCAGTTCCACTTGATGTATCTCCCCTGGAGGTCTCGAGTGCGATCCGTGCCCACTGGCGGGCACGGGGTCGAGTGCGGCGGTATGCCGCTGCCGGCCGCGCCGGCACCTGATGCCAAACCCTGGCAAATGGCCCTGTTGGGGCCTGCACTCTCATTCGGGAACGCTGAGGCATGGCGACATGCATCATCCGTTCCCTTCACGGCGGTTAACCGCGTCGGGGCGTTGGCCAGGACGGGCGGTTGGCCCAGTCCCGGTAGTCCTTCGGCGGGTAGAGGCCCATGGCCTACCCTTCGCGCGGGAAAGGGGGGTTGCCCGCTGAGTTCCGCGCCCGCAAATCAGGAACGCTCAAGATTCCATTAGCGCTGCAACGGTGTCAACCGCCAGCCGACTTTCGCTAGCCCATCGCAGTGATTCCAGCAAGGGAAGGCCGCCCGGCGCCGGCGAAAAAAAGCGCCCGCCAACTTGACAGCAGGCGGGCTAAGGGGGTTACAGGACGCAACCTGATTTCAGTGTAGCCACTTGCAAGCGGCGCGCTCGAGCTGGTGGGTAACCGCTTGTGACAGACGGCCCACACCGGCCCCACCGATCACTCAGCGCCGGAACACCAGCTTGCCCTCCTCGGCATCCACGCGGATGACATCGCCCGGAGCGAACCGCCCAGCCAGCAGGTCCTGGGCCAGCGGGTTCTCGAGGCGGCTCTGGATCGCCCGCTTCAGCGGACGAGCGCCGAACACCGGGTCGAAGCCCACCTCGGCCAGCTGGGCCATGGCCGCCTCGCTGACCTCGAGGGACAGGTCGTGCTCGGCCAGCCGCCCGCGCAGGCGATCGAGCTGGATGCCGGCGATGGCCTGGATCTGCGCCTGAACCAGGGCATGGAACACCACCACCTCATCGATGCGGTTGATCAGCTCGGGGCGGAAATGCATGCCCACCACCTCCATCACCGCGCTCTTCATCTGCTCGTAGTTCGTATCGTCGCCGCCCATGCGCTGGATGATGTCCGAGCCCATGTTGGAGGTCATCACGATGACGGTGTTGCGGAAGTCCACGGTGCGCCCCTGTCCATCGGTGAGACGGCCGTCCTCGAGCACCTGCAGCAGAATGTTGAAGACATCGGCGTGGGCCTTCTCGACCTCATCGAGCAGCAGCACCGAATAGGGCTTGCGCCGCACCGCTTCGGTCAAATAGCCCCCCTCCTCGTAGCCGACGTAGCCGGGAGGCGCGCCGATCAACCGCGCCACCGAGTGCTTTTCCATGAACTCCGACATGTCGATGCGCACCATCGCCTCCTCGGTATCGAAGAGGAAATTGGCCAGCGCCTTGCACAGTTCGGTCTTGCCCACCCCGGTGGGGCCGAGGAACAGGAAGGAGCCGTTGGGCCGGTTGGGGTCGGCAAGCCCGGCACGGGAGCGGCGCACCGCATTGGCCACCGCGGTCACCGCCTCCTCCTGGCCGATCACCCGCTGGTGCAGGGCCTCCTCCATGCGCAGCAGCTTGTCGCGCTCGCCCTCGAGCATCTTGGCCACCGGGATGCCGGTCCAGCGCGAGACCACCTCGGCGATCTCCTCCTCGGTGACGTTGGAGCGCAGCAGCTGGTGCCTGGCGGTATCCGCCTCGCCCTCGCCGGCCTCGGCGATCTTCTTCTCGAGCTCGGGAATCACCCCGTACTGGATCTCGGACATGCGTGCCAGGTCCCCCTGGCGGCGGGCCTGCTCCAGGTCGACGCGAGCCCGGTCGAGCTCGTCCTTGAACTGGGCCGCCCCCTGGATACTGGCCTTCTCGGCCTTCCAGATCTCGTCGAGGTCGGCATACTCGCGCTCGAGCTCGTCGATCTGCGCCTCCAGGCTCTCCAGGCGCTTCTTCGAGGCCTCATCGCTCTCCTTCTTGAGATGCTCACGCTCCATCTTCAGCTGGATCAATCGGCGGTCCAGGCGGTCCATCTCCTCGGGCTTGGAGTCGAGCTCCATGCGGATGCGCGACGAGGCCTCGTCGATCAGGTCGATCGCCTTGTCGGGCAGCTGGCGGTCGGTGATGTAGCGGGTCGAGAGCTTGGCCGCGGCGATGATCGCCCCGTCGGTGATGTCGACACCGTGGTGCACCTCGTAGCGCTCCTTGAGGCCCCGCAGGATCGCGACCGTGTCCTCCTCGGAGGGCTCGTCCACCAGCACCTTCTGGAAACGACGCTCGAGGGCGGCGTCCTTCTCGATGTACTTGCGGTACTCGTCGAGGGTGGTGGCGCCCACGCAGTGCAGCTCGCCCCGGGCCAGCGCCGGCTTGAGCATGTTGCCGGCATCCATCGCCCCTTCGGCCTTGCCGGCGCCGACCATGGTGTGCAGCTCGTCGATGAACAGGATCACCCGACCCTCCTCCTGGGCCAGCTCCTTGAGCACCGACTTGAGGCGCTCCTCGAACTCGCCGCGGAACTTGGCGCCGGCGAGCAGCGCCCCCATGTCCAGCGACAGCACACGCTTGTCCTTGAGCCCTTCCGGCACCTCGCCATCGACGATGCGCTGGGCCAGCCCCTCGACGATGGCGGTCTTGCCCACGCCGGGCTCGCCGATCAGCACCGGGTTGTTCTTGGTGCGCCGCTGCAACACCTGGATGGTGCGGCGGATCTCGTCATCGCGGCCGATCACCGGGTCGAGCTTGCCGCTGGCGGCCCGCTCGTTGAGGTCGAGGGTGTACTTCTCCAGCGCCTCGCGCTGATCCTCGGCGTTGGGGTCATCGACCTTTTCCCCACCACGCACGCCATCGACGGCGGTCTCCAGCGCCTGGCGCGTCACCCCGGCCTGCTTCAGCAGCTTGCTCACCGCATGCCCCATCTCCAGGGCGGCCAGCAGCACCAATTCGCTTGCGATGTACTGATCGCCGCGTTTCTGGGCTTCGCGATCGGTGAGGTTGAACAGCTTGATCAGGTCGCGGGAAGGCTGCACCTCGCCATCGAACTGAGCGATCTTGGGCAGGTCGTCCAGGTGGCCCACCAAGCCGTCACGCAGCCGGGCCGCATCGCCGCCGGCCTTCTGTACCAGCGCCTTGACGCCGGTATCGCGGGCATCGAGCAGCGCCAGCAGCAGGTGGCCGGGGTCCAGCTGGTTGTGGCCCCGGCCGACGGCCAGCGACTGGGCATCGGCCACGGCGTTCTGCAGCTTGGCGGTGAACTTATCGAATCGCATCGGAACTCTCCTCCATCGGGGTGGCGGCGCGCTCGGACGCGCCGCTTGGCCCGGTCAAATCGTCTTGACACATTCAATGGAGTCAGGCTGGCCGGCTTTCAAGTCGGCCGCCAGGGAAAGACAGCGGGGGGTTGATTGAGGTCAAGCGCCTAGCGCAACCAGATCACGCTGGCCATGCGCCCGGTATGGCTGTCGTCGCGGCGATAGGAGTAGAAGCGCGATTCACACGCAGTGCAGAAATGGCCGCCGCTGATATGCGACACCCCCAGGCGCTCGAGGCGCAGGCGGGCCAGCTTGTAGAGGTCGGCCATGTAGTGGCCCAGGCGGTAGGGGCTGGGATCGAAGGCGCTCTCGGCCTCGGGATGCACGCCGACGAAGGCCTGATGCACCTCCGGCCCCACCTCGAACTGGGCGTTGGAGATGGCGGGCCCCAGCCAGGCCATCAGCTCCTCGGGCGGCACGCCCAGCGCCGCCACCTCGGCCTCCAGAACGCCGCCGGCCAGGCCGCGCCAGCCGGCATGGGCCACGCCCACCCGGCTGCCCCGCCGGTCGCAGAAGAACACCGGCAGGCAATCGGCGGTCAGCACCACGCAGGCGTGACCGCGGTCGAAGGCCACCGCGGCGTCGGCCTCGGGCCGCGCATCGGTGTAGTGCTGCTGCACCCGGGCCCCGTGCACCTGGTTGAGCCACAGCAGCGGCCGCTCGCCGTCCAGTTCGTCGGCCAGCAGGCGGCGGCACAGCGCCACATGATCGGGGTTGTCACCGAGGTGAGCGGCGGGGTTGAAGCAGGCGAAGTCCCCCTGGCTGGGCCCGGACTCGCGGGTGGTGACGAAGGCCCCCACGCTCTCCGGGGCCGGCCAGTCCGGCTCGATGAGGGTCGGGCGCAAGTCGGGGGCGTCGCTCATTGCGTTCTCCTCAGCGCATGGTGGCGCGGTCTTCGCGCAGGTAATCGATCAGCATCAGCAGGTCATCGGGCAGGGCGGCGCGGAATTCGACCCGTTCGCCGCTGCCCGGGTGATCGAAGGCCAGCTTGCGGGCGTGCAGCGCCTGGCGCGGGAACTCGCGCAGGATCTCCTTGAGCGGCTCGGCGGCGCCGGCCGGCAGCTTCAGCCGCCCACCATAGACCGGATCGCCCACCAGCGGAAAGCGCCGATGGGCCAGGTGCACACGGATCTGGTGGGTACGCCCCGTCTCGAGCCGACAGCGCACGTGCGTGTGACCGCGGTAGCGCTCCATCACCCGGTAGTGGGTCACGGCCGGTTTGCCGTTGACGGTCACCGCCTGGCGCTTGCGATCCTTGGGATGGCGTCCGATGGGCGCATCCACGCTGCCGCCGGCGGTCATCACGCCGGTGACCACCGCATCGTATTCCCGCGACACGCTGCGCGCCTGGAGCTGCTCCACCAGGGCGGTCTGGGCCGCCAGGGTCCTGGCCACCACCATCAGCCCGCTGGTGTCCTTGTCCAGCCGGTGCACGATCCCGGCCCGCGGCACCGCGGCGAGCTCCGGGTAGTGATGCAGCAGCGCATTGAGCAGGGTGCCGTCGGGATTGCCGGCCGCCGGGTGAACCACCAGCCCGACCGGCTTGTCAATGACCAGCACCTGGTCGTCCTCGTGCACCACCTCCAGGGGAATATCCTCGGGCGCGAAGCGGTCATCGTCCTCGAGCTCGGCCACCAGCCGCAGTCGTTCGCCGCCGGCCACCTTTTCCTTGGGTTTGCCGGGGCGCCCGTCCACGGTCAGGGCCCCCCGCTTGATCCAGCCTTTCAGGCGCTCGCGGGAGTGGTCGGCGAAGAGTTCGGCGGCTGCCTGGTCGAGGCGCATGCCGGCCAGGGCGTCGGGCACGCGGTGCTGGGCTTCCAGAGTCTGGGGCATATCGGAGAGCTGTCGTATGGGCGGCACCGGAGGACTGCGTTTTCACGCCGGGTGCTTTATAGTGGATGGGTTGTGGCCGATTCTACCATGGCCGACACGGGTTGTTGTTTGATACGAGGATCAGGATGCGCGTTTCCACCCCCGCTACACGCCTAATCGCCCTGCTGCTGGCCGCCGCGCTGGTCACCGGCTGCGCCGGCAGGTCTGGCACGGACCCGCAGGACGAGTTTGACGGCGTTGCCGAGCGCGAACTCTACGAGGAGGCCCGCGATGCCCTCGAGGCCGGACGCTACACCTCCGCCATCGAGCGCCTGGAGGCCATCGACACCCGCTTTCCCTTCGGCCAGCACGCCGAGCAGGCCCAGCTCGAGCTGATCTACGCCTACTACGAGAGCCGCGACTGGGAGGCCACCCGTGCGGCAGCGAGCCGCTTCATCCGGCTGCACCCCACCCACCCGCGGGCCGACTATGCGCTTTACATGCGCGGCCTGGCCGCCTGGCAGGCGGGGCGCTTCAGCCTCGAGCGCCTGCGGCTGATCGACATCTCCAAGCGGGACCTGGGCGCCAGCCGCGATGCCTACACCGACTTCCGCGAGCTGGTCAGCCGCTATCCGAACAGCGAATACGCCCCGGACGCCGAGCAGCGGATCGTCTACCTGCGCAACCTGCTGGCCCGCCAGGAACTTCACGTGGCCGATTTCTATCTGCGCAAGGGCGCCTATCTCGCCGCCGTGGAGCGCGGCCGCTGGGTGATCGAGAACTACCCGGAGAGCGAGGCGACCCGCGACGCCCTGGCAACGATGGTGGAAGGCTACCTGGGCCTCGACATGCGCGACCGCGCCCGCGAGGTGCTGGACGTGCTGATCGAAAACGCACCGGACCACGCCCAGCTGCGCGGGCGCACCTTCCGCCCCAGACACGTCAGCGCCCAGTCCCTTTCGGCCTGACGCCGCCCCCCAGCGGAGGCAGCTGCGCTGATCCCCTATCCGGCCCCCAACGACCGGCGCCGCCCATGCAGGCGGCGCCGGTTTTTTTCTTCAAGCTTTCAGCCTCCGGCTCTCACTCCCCCGGCTGCCAGCCGTTGACGATGGGGTAGCGGCGGTCGCGGCCGAAGCCGCGCGGGGTGACCCGCACCCCCACCGGCGCCTGACGGCGCTTGTACTCGCAGCGGTCGACCAGCTTGACCACCTTGTAGACGTCGTCGCGGTCGAAGCCGGCGGCGATGATCGCCTCGGCGCTCATGTCGCCCTCGATATAGCGCACCAGGATGGCGTCGAGCACGTCATAGTCGGGCAGCGAATCGCTGTCCTTCTGGTCCGGGGCCAGCTCGGCGGACGGCGCTCGCTCGATGACCCGCTCGGGGATCGCCGGCGACTCGGTGTTGCGCCAGCGCGCCAGGCGATAGACCCAGGTCTTGTAGACGTCCTTGATGGCGTTGTAGCCGCCCACCATGTCGCCATAGAGGGTGGCATAGCCCACCGCCATCTCGCTCTTATTGCCGGTGGACAGCACCATCAGGCCCTTCTTGTTGGAGATCGCCATCAGCAGCACGCCCCGGCAACGGGACTGCAGGTTCTCCTCGGTGGTGTCGCGAGCCGTGCCGGCAAAGGTATCGGCCAGGGTATCCAGGAAAGCATCCACCATGGGCTCGATGGGCAGCACCTGATAGCTCACCCCGAGCAGCCGCGCCTGGGCCGCAGCATCCTCTTTGGAGATGTCGGCGGTATAGCGATAGGGCATCATCACCGCCTGGACCCGCTGCGGTCCCAGGGCATCCACGGCGATGGCCAGCGACAGCGCCGAGTCGATGCCGCCGGAGAGCCCCAGCACCACGCCGTCGAAGCCGCTCTTGTTGACATAGTCGCGAAGCCCGGTGACCAGCGCGCAGTAGAGGCTCTCCTCGGGCTCCGGCTGGGGCTCGATCTCACCCTCCCGAGGCACCCAGCGGCCGTCCTCCCGCACGAACTGCACCGGCATCAGGCCGGCCGCCCAGTAGGGTGCCAGCACACGCAGTTCACCTTCGGCATCCACGCAGGCCGAACCGCCATCGAAGACCAGCTCATCCTGGCCGCCGATGGTATTCACATAGACCACCGGCCGCGACACGTCGGCGGCGCGCTGTTCCAGCAGCCGCAGCCGCTCGGCGGGCTTGTCCTGATGGTAGGGCGAGGCGTTGAGGGTGATCAGGATATCGGCACCGGCATCGCGGGCCGCATGCACCGGCCCACCGTCCCAGAGGTCCTCGCAGATCAGCAGGCCAAGCCTGACCCCCTTGTGGTCGAGCACCAGGCTTCGCTCGCCGGTGCTGAAATAGCGCCGCTCATCGAACACCTGGTAGTTGGGCAGCGCCTGCTTGGCATACTCGTCGAGCCACTCGCCGTTGTAGAGCAGGCCAGCCAGATTGTAGCTCTTGCCTTCGCGGCGTCCGGGGTAACCGATGATCACCAGCACATCCCGGGCCACCTTGGCGGCCATGCGCGAGCGCGCCTCGCGCAGCCGGGTTTCCATTGAGGGGCGCAGCAGCAGATCCTCCGGCGGATAGCCGCTAAGAAACAGCTCCGGGAACACCACGATATCGGCGCCATGCTCGATGCGCGCCTCGCGCACGGCCTCGATAGCACGATCGGCGTTGCCGGGAATGTCCCCGACCAGCGGGTCCAGCTGCGCCATCACCAGCGTCAAGTCTTGCATGGGCGTAGAAATCTCTCGAGAATCCAGGGTAACCACATTGTCCCGCAAGGGCGCCCGGCTGGCAAAACCGTGCGCACACACCAGGGAGCCGATACAGGATGAACCTGTTGCTGATACGCCTAATCATCTTCGCCGTGCTGTTCTTCGCCGGCCTGAAACTCTACCGCATGTACCGCGAATGGAAGCTGGAGCGCGAGGAGCTGCTCGAGGATAGCTCGGAGCAGGAGGGCAACGCGATGGTGCGCTGCACCTGGTGCCAGGTCCATCTGCCGGAATCCGACGCCCTGCGCGAGCGGGGCGAGTGGTTCTGCTGCAGCGCCCACCGCGACCGCTATCTGGAAGAGAAGCAGTCCGAGGAGTAGTCCCGCCGGGGCGCCAGGCGCTGGTTGACGCCCTGCCTCAGGCCCGGCGCACGCCTTTCATCAGCAATGGCTTACAGAAAGCTCGCCGTGGCGACCTAGAGTGAAGACACCCCCAGTGGCAAGGGACTTCACTCTGGGAGAGCGCCATGCATGCTGTTTTCTCAGGCGGGCAGAGCCCCCGCCGACCCCACCTGCGGACCACCACCGGCCAGCGCGGCCTGACCCTGATCGAGCTGTTGATCACCCTTGCCCTGCTGGTGATCCTGTTCGGCTGGGCGGTCCCCAGCCTCCAGGCCCTCAATGCCCGCCAGCAGGTGGCGGCCGAGGTGATGCGCCTCAAGACGGCGCTGGCGCTGGCACGCAATACCGCCATCACCCGACGCACGCCGGTGGTGGTCTGCCCTGCCGCCGGCGACTCGAACCAGTGCAACGGCGATCTGAGCGACTGGACGGCGCCCCTGCTGGTCATGCTCAACCCCGACACGCCAGAGGCCCAGGTGCTGCGCCGGCTGCCTGCCAGCCCGGTACTCTCGCTCACCTATCGTCAGGACCGGGCGGTTCGCTACACTGCCCTGGGTCGCGCCTCCGGCCATAACGGTACCTTTCGCATCTGTGGCCGACATGACACCGGCTCGCAGGTCATCGTCAGCAACTTCGGGCGCGTGCGCGTCAACGCTCAGCGGGACTGCTGATGCCCCCTTAACACCGCCAGCAACGCTGAAGACGCCTACCCCTTGGGCCCCAGCAGCAGCCAGATGATCAGCCCCACCAGTGGGAAGAACAGCAGGATCAGGATCCACAGCAGTTTGGCGACCGGCCCCGCCGGACTCTTGGCCACCTTGACGATGGCCCAGACCAGGATGATCAGCCAGATCAGGCCCAGCAGGCCGCTCACTTCAACTCCCATGGCACCCTCTCCCTTTGCTTGATGAGCCGCACGCGATCAGGCCACCACCGTCATGGGAGTGACGGCCACTGGACTATACTGCGAGCGAGCATCGTCACTCCTCACTCCACTCAGCGGCGGCAGCGAGACACGCCTCCCGATGCCATGGCATCAGGGGCCCTTGTCTCACCGGAGCGCAGCCGAGTCAAGATAGCGGGCATCGCATGATGCTGCACCTCAATGCCGACTGGCGCATGATCATTTTCCTTTCGCTCCTGGCCATCGTGGTAGGCGCCAGCGCACCGCCATCCTCGGCGGATGAGCGCCTCCTGCTCGATTGGGACCAGGCGGTGGAGAGACTCAGGATCACCGACCTGCAGGGCGAGGATATCACCGAGCTGACACAGCCCCGCCAGGAGCAGGGGCGGATCAGCGTGGCCGTGCCTGAATCCCGCCCCTTCGTCATCAAGGGTGACGAGATCGAAACCCTGCGGGTCAGCTCCGATGAGCCGCTCATCTTGCCGAATGGCCTGGTCATCCCGTCACCCTCGCCCGACACCGAAGTCGCCGACCAGGGGGGCGAGGGGCCGTCGCCACTGACCGCCGCCTGGCTGCGCCTGACCCTGGCGGCCAGCCCGATTCCGGCCGTCTGGAACCCCGTGAGTGGCGCCTATCACACCGAATTGAGTTTCGGGCTGCGACCGTCGGAGGAGCGGCTTATCACCGAGCTCGAGCTGGAGCACCCGGTGGAAGTCCGCATCCGGCTCAGGGGGCTGACGATTCAGGAGAGCCTGCCGCCCCTTCGCATCGACCGCCCCGGCCTGGCCCACGAGCAGACCCTGCGACTGAGCTTCCTGCCCTCCACGCCGAACCCCACCCTGGAGGTCAGATCCACCATCTCCGACGTCAACCTTGAGCTCGAGGTACTGCCCCGCCTCGAACTGCGTCCGGCATCGCGCCGCGTGCTGGGGCTGGGCCTGGAAAACGTCGAGGTGACCCTGGTACGGGTGGCGCCTCACGGCATGCCGCTACCCGCCGAGCAGCCCACCGATGTCGCCCTGACCCTCGATGGCGGCGGCCGACTCGAGACCGGGGCGGCGCATTTCGCACCGGGCCAGGCCACGACCTCATTCAGCCTGCGCTCCTCGGGGCTGGCCCCCATCACCGTCAACGCCTTTACCGGCAGCTTGAGCAGCGAGACCGTGATCCAGCAGCAACTCCCCTGGGGACCGATCCTCGCCGCCCTGGTCGGGGGCGCCCTGGGTGGGTATGGGCGCCGCTTCATCAAGGGCGCCCGCCAGGCGCTGACCCGGCGGCGGCTTGTCGAAGGCCTCCTGGTGGCCAGCATCGCCTATGTCGCCGGGGTGCTCGGCGTGGGCTATCTGGGGCTCCCGGGGGTCGTGGTGGCCACCGAGGCGGGCGCCTTTCTGACCGGCGCACTGACCGGCTTCATCGGCGTCAACGTCCTTGAGACACTTTCCAGCGCCGGCCACCGCCGCAGCCACTAACGCCGGCGTGGCCTTTTCGGTAACCGGGCGGCCCTGCCGCCTACTATCTGGCCCGCTTCTTGCTTGGTGTTGAGCAGGTTCCCTCGGGTAGAATGCCCTTCCCCCTAATCGACGCGGAGGTGCCATCCTTGGCCAGCGGACTGCTGCTCAATGTGCTGATCTTTCTCGCCGCCGCAGTGCTGATCGTCCCTCTGTTCAAGCGCCTGGGTCTCGGCGAGGTGCTGGGCTATCTGGCCGCCGGGGTGGTGATCGGGCCCTCGGTGCTGGCGCTGGTGCCGGATGCCGCAGGCGTGCTGCAGTTCGCCCAGGTGGGCATCGTCCTGCTGCTGTTCGTGATCGGCCTGGAGCTCAAGCCCTCGCGGCTGAAGGTGATGCGCAAGGCGGTGTTCGGCTTCGGCAGCCTGCAGGTCGCCGTCACCAGCAGCGTGCTCGCCGTGGCCGCCTGGTGGCTGGGCCTCTCCCCGGCCGCCGCCCTGGTGGTGGGCTTTAGCCTGGGGCTCTGCTCCACGCCCCTGGTGCTGCACCTGCTCGGTGAGCGCAAGGAGCTGCAGACCCGCCACGGGCGCCACGCCTTCGCCCTGCTGCTGTTCCAGGACCTGGCGGCGATCCCGGTGCTGGCAATCATCCCCCTGCTCGCCGCTGACAGCCTGATGGCCGGCGGGGCCACCCCGCTGCTGCGCGAGGTGGCTTTCACTGCCGGCGCCTTCATCGGGCTGATCGTCGGCGGCCGCTACCTGCTGCGCCCGCTGTTTCACTACGCCGCCGCGACCGGCAGCCGCGAGGTGTTCGCCGGCACTGCCCTGCTGGTGGTGATCGGCGCCGCCCTGCTGATGGAGCTGGCCGGCCTCTCCATGGCCCTGGGCGCCTTCATCGCCGGGGTGCTGCTCGCCGACTCCGAATATCGCCACAGCATCGAGGCGGACATCGAGCCCTTCCGGGGCCTGCTGCTGGGGCTGTTCTTCATGGCGGTGGGCATGATGGCCGAGATCGGCCTGCTGGCCGAGATGCCGCTGACGATCCTCGGCCTGACCCTGGGACTGGTGCTGCTCAAGGGGCTCTCGGTGGCGCTGGCCGCCCGCCTCTATCGCAGCAGCTGGAAGGAGACGGCCAACCTCGGCGTGCTGCTCTCCCAGGGCGGCGAGTTCGGCTTCGTGCTGCTCACCGCCGCGGCGGCCTCGGCGCTGCTGGACCAGGCCCTGGTCAGCCTGCTGATCCTGGTCATCTCGCTCTCCATGGCGACCACGCCGCTGCTCTTCCAGCTGCACGTGCATGGCGTGCGCCGGCTGTTCGCCTCGACGCGTCCCAAGCGCGCCTACGACCGCCCCACCGACGAAGCGCCGCAGATCATCATCGCCGGCTTCGGGCGCTTCGGGCAGATCATGGGGCGCGCCCTGCAGGGGCTGAAGATTCCCTACACCATCCTCGACATCAACGCCGACCAGGTGGAATTCGTGCGCCGCTACGGCAACGCGGTCTACTATGGCGACGCCTCGCGCAGCGACCTGCTCACCGCCGCCGGTGCCGACAAGGCCCGGGTGCTGGTGGTGGCGGTAGGCGACCCCGAGGCCTCGATGCGCATCGTCGAGCAGGTCAAGCGGCGCTTCCCGCACCTCAAGCTCTATGCCCGGGCGCGCAACCGCTACCATGCCCATCTGCTGATGCGGGCCGGGGTCACCCACATCGTGCGCGAGCTGCTGCCGGCGAGCCTCGAGCTGACCCGCGAGGCGCTCAGCGGCCTGGGCATTCCCCCCGAGCAGGCCCAGCACACCGTCGACACCTTCCGCGAGCACGACGAACAGGCCCTGCTGCGCCAGCTCGCCGTATTCGGCAACGAAAAGAAGCTGATCCAGACCATCCAGGAGGCCGCCCGGGAGCTGGAGGCGCTCTACGAGGCGGACGAGGACATCGCCACCCGGGTGGAAGAGCTGCCCGAGCGAAGGCGCTGAGCCGGCGTCAGGCGATGTGCCACCAGTCGGGCAGCCCGGCCCGTACCTCGCGGCGCGCGAAGCGGTCGTCGAACAGCACCACCACACCGCGATCCTCGGGCCCGCGGATCACCCGACCGGCGGCCTGGACCACCTTGATCAGCCCCGGAATGCGGTAGGCATAGTCGTCGCCGCGGCCGTAGCGGGCCTCGAGCCTGGCCTTGAGGGCCTCGTTGAAGGGATCGAAGGGTGGCAGCCCCAGGGTGGCCACGAAGGCGCCGACCAGCCGCTCGCCGGGCAGGTCGATGCCCTCGGCGAAGGCCCCGCCGAGCACCGCGAAACCGATGCCCGACCCGCCCGGGGCGAATCGCGCCAGGAAGGCCTCGCGCTCGGGCTCGCTCATGCCGCGTCGCTGGGCCCAGACCGGAATCGCCGGCTGGGCCTCGCGGAAGCGGGCGAGCACCGCCTCCAGGTAGGCGAAGCTGCTGAAGAAGGCCAGATAGTGCCCCGGGCGGCGACGGTACTGCTCGGCCAGGGCGGCGACGATGGGCTCCCGCGAGGCGTCGCGGTCGCGCAGCCGGGTGGAGATATCGTCGCGCACCCGCACCTCGAGCTGCTCGGCGGCGAAGGGCGAGGCGACCTGCTGCCAGGCCGTCTGGGCGGGCAGGCCCAGCAGGTCGCGGTGGTACTCCCCCGGGCTCAGGGTCGCCGAGAACAGCACCGCGCAGTGGGTCGCCGCGAAGCGCGGCGCCAGGAAATCCGCCGGCACCAGGTTACGCAGCCCCAGCACCGTGCGGCCGCGGCCGTGACGGGCGAGATCGCACAGCGAGTGGTCGCCAAAGGATTCCGCCAGCCGGGTAAAGGCCAGGGCCTCGAACAGCCACTCCTGGAGGGTCGCGTCCGCCCCGCCGGGATGTTCGGCCAGGTAGTCGATGACCGCGACGCTGGCCTGCTGCAGCGCGGCGAGGAGCCTGTCGGGCAGGCCCTCGAGCAGCCGGTAGTCGGCGTCCGGAGCATCGGCGAACGTCTCCCGCACCAGCCTCTGCCAGTGGCGCGCTACCCGCCCCAACGGCCGGGAGAGCGCCGGTGGCGCCCCGCGCCGCAGGCGATTGAGGCGCTGCTGGTCGAGCTCGGCGCTGTACATGCCGCGCCCCCGCGCCACCAGGTTGTGGGCCTCGTCCACCAGCAGGCCGCAGCGCCAGCCATCGGCCTGGGCCAGGCCGTGGAGCAGCGCCGTGGCATCGAACCAGTGGTTGACGTCGCCCACGCTCAGGTCGCACCAGCGCGCCAGCTCCTGGCCCAGGTAGTAGGGGCAGACGTCATGGGCCAGGGCCACCTCGCGCAGCGCGGTGCGGTCGAGCCAGCCGCGTTCCACCGCCGCCAGACGCGCCGCCGGCAGCCGGTCGTAGAAGCCCGCCGCCAGCGGGCAGGCCTCGCCGTGGCACGCCCTGTCGGGGTACTCGCAGGCCTTGTCCCGGGCGACGAGCTCCAGCACCCGCAGCGGCAAACGCTCACCGGCGTTGCCGGCCGCAGGCCCCGCGCCGAGGGTCGCCAGAGCGTCCAGCGCCAGCCGCCGACCCGGGGTCTTCATGGTCAGGAAGGCGAGGCGATCGAGCCCATAGCGCGGCACCGCCGTGAGCAGGGGAAACAGGGTGCCGAGGGTCTTGCCGATGCCGGTGGGGGCCTGGGTCAGCAGGCAGCGCCCCGTGGCCGCCGCCTTGTAGACGCCCTCGGCGAGCTCGCGCTGCCCGGGACGAAACGCCGCATGAGGAAAGGCGAGCCCCCGCAGGGCGGCGTCGCGGCGCCGGCGGTGGGCGGCCTCCTGCTCGGCCCAGGCCAGGAAGCGGCGGCACTGGGCGGCGAAGAACGCCTGCAGCTCATCCGCCGAGGCGCGTTCGGTGAGGCGCGTCTCGCGCCCGTCGGCAATGTCCAGATAGACCAGCGCCAGCGTCACCGCTGCGAGTTTTCGCTCGGCGCACAGCAGCGCCCCGTAGACCCTCAGCTGGGCCCAGTGCAGGGCCCGCTGATTGGCCGGCATGCGTGCCAGGCTGCCACGGTAGGTCTTGATCTCCTCGAGACAGTTGGCCGCCGGGTCATAGCCGTCGGCCCGGCCACTGACCACCAGGTCGCCGAAGGCCCCCGAGAGCGGCAGCTCGGCCAGGTAGTCCGGGGCACGCCGCTCGACCACCCGCGCATGGCCGGCGATGCCCTCCCGGGCGCTGGGCGACGGCGTGAAGCGATGATCGAGATCCCCCTGGCGCGCGGTGAAGTCGCACAGCGCCCGCACCGCCACCCGATAGCCCGCGACCTCAGCCATCAGCGGTTCCCGGCGGTGTCCGCCAGCGCACATGGCAGACCGCCGCCGGCATCCCCTGGGCATGGAAGAAGGCCAGCCAGCGGCGCTGATTGTCCTGCAGGCGGTCGCCGGGGCCCTTGACCTCGATCAGCCGGTAGCGCGGCTCGCCCGGTGCTGCCTCGGGCAGAAACTGGATCAGGTCCGGCAGGCCGGCCCGGTTGGCCTTCAGATCGGCCAGCAGGCGTTCGCAGCAGGCGCGCAGGTGCTCGGCAGGCAGGCAGGCCAGGGCCTGGTCGAGCAGCGGCTCGTCGAGCCGCTCCCAGTGCACGAAGGGCGAGGCGATGCCGTGCTTCGCCCGCCAGGTGCCGCGGATCGCCTCGCGGTAGCGGCCGTCGTCGAGGCGCGCCAGGCAGGCCGCGAAGCGCTCCCGGCGGCGGGCCACGAAATCCTCCCGGTAGAGGTCCGCCGGCCCGGTATGAAAGGGGTGGAAGAAGGCGCCCGGCAACGGCGCAAACAGCGCCTCCCAGCAGAGCAGGCCGAAGAGCCCGGTGAACAGGGCGTTCTCCACATAGGCCACCGGGGCCTCGTCACGATGCAGGTGCTCACATACTGCCCGCTCGACGCCGGGCGATACCGGCAGGCAGAGCTCGAAACGCTCCGGCGCCGACTCCGCTTCCCGTGGCAGCGGCGTCAGGCCCAGCCGGCGGCGCAGCCGCGGCCGCAGGCGTGCCAGCGCCTGGGCCTCCGCCTCTCCCGGCCCGGTCTCGGCCAGGGCTTCCGCCAGCGCATGGGCCTCGGCGTGCGCTCCCTGGCGCTCCAGCAGCCGCAGCCGGCGGATGCGCGCCGCCGCACCGCCGGCGGCCACCGGCCAGCCAGCCTCCCGGTAGAGCGTCAGGGCGAGCTCGACCTCCCCGGCCCGCTCGGCCTGGCGGCCCAGGGCCACGCCGAGCCGCTGGCGCCGGGCCACCAGCCAGGCGTTGTCCTCCGGCACCGCGGGCAGCGCATCGTTCAGCGCCGACGGGGACTCGCCGGCCTCGAGCCGCTCGCCCAGGCGGTGCAGGGCCAGATAGGCGTCGACCTCGCAGCGGCGCTGAAAGGCGCGGGAGTCGGCCGTAAAGGCGACCCGCTCGAAGCGCTGTACACCCAGCTCGGCGAGCACGAACTCGGCCCAGTCCTGGCGCAGGTTGCCGAAGAACATCAGTCGCAGCCGGTCGCAGGTCGCCATCACGGTCAGACGCACGATGCGCTCGCCCTCGGGGGCACCGGGCCACCAGGCCGCGAGCCGCCGAGCATCGGGAAAGCGCGGCGCCAGGGCCTCGCGCAGGGCGGTCTTGGTGGCCCGGCCGAGGCCGGCAGCGGCAAGCTCGGCGGCGAACACCCGGCGCAGCTCGGCCAGGCGCAGCTGACGACACAGCTCGTCGAATGAGAGCTCCGGGTCGGGCTCGACAAAACCGGCCTCGACCAGGGGCGCCAGCGCCGCGGACGTAGCGCCGATCTCCGCACTGATCTCGGGATAGACGAGCCGTGAGGTGCGAAAGTGCTCGCCCTTGCGCATCACCATGCGCACCAGCAGCGCCTGGGCGGCCCGGGGCAAGGCCTCGAAGGTGGTGAGGAAACGCCGCTCCGCGTCGTCGAGCAGGTCGCCGTGGCGCTCGGCCACCCACCCCAGCACGAACGCGAAGTTCGTCAGGTAGTAGAAGGGGTCCTCGAGCGAGGCGGTGGCAAACGCACCGGCGGGCACACTGTTCATGCATCCATGGTATCAGGCACGCCCGCGGACCGTCAGCGACCCAGCCCGCCGGCCAGCTCGGCGAGCACCTCGGCGGCGGGCACCTCACGGCAGCCGCTGGCGTTCTGCCCCGCCCACAGCGGCGAGAAGTCGCCGCTGCCCCTGGCCTCGGCGGCGGCGCGCAGCGGGCCAATGGCGGCGGTGGCCAGCGGGAAGTCGGGGGCCTGGGCGCTGATGGGGCCGAGCTCACGCATCAGCCGGGTGACGATGCCGCGCGCCGGGCGGCCGCTGTAGAGGTTTGTCAGGGCGGTGTGGCGGGCCGCCTCGCTCATCAGCGCCCGACGATGGATCGCCGAGGTGGTGGCTTCCGGGCAGCACAGAAAGGCGGTTCCCACCTGCACGGCGTCGGCGCCAAGCGCCAGCGCCGCGGCCACCCCGCGGGCATTGGCGATGCCCCCGGCGGCGATCACCGGCAGCCCCACCGCCGCCTTGATCTGGGGCAGCAGCGCCAGGGTGCCGACCTGGGTGGAGAGCTCCTCGCTCAGGAACATGCCGCGGTGGCCGCCGGCCTCCAGCCCCTGGGCAATCACCGCATCGGCGCCATGGGCCTCGAGCCAGCGCGCCTCCTCCACCGTGGTCGCCGAGGAGAGCACCATCGCCCCCCAGGCCTTGACCCGCTCGAGCAGCGCCGGGGCCGGCAGGCCGAAGTGAAAGCTCACCACCTCGGGGCGCACTGCCTCGAGCACCTCGCAGGCCTCGCTGTCGAAGGGGCGCCGACCGGCACCGGCCGGCACCGCTTCGATATCCAGCCCGAACTCGGCGTAGTAGGGCGAGAGCGCCTGATGCCAGTGGGCCTGACGCACGGCATCGGGCTCGGGGGGCGTGTGGCAGAAGAAGTTGACGTTGATCGGCCTGGCGGTGCGGTCGCGAATCACAGCGAGCTCGGCGGCCAGGGCCTCGGGGCTGAGCATGGCGCCAGGCAGCGCGCCCAGCCCCCCGGCCTCGGAGACCGCCACGGCAAGGTCCGCCCCCTGGGCGCCCGCCATGGGGGCCTGGAAGATGGGCAGGTCGATACCCAACTGACGCGTCAGCTTCATGTCACTCTCCTGAATCGGATGAATCGGGGCGCGACTCGCGGCGACCGCGAGAGGAGTCGTCCATGGGCGCCTCTGTCAACGGGTCTCGGCGGGGCGCAGCACCATGCGGGCGTCGCGAATCTCGATATCGAAACGGTTGAGAAAGCTCATGCCCATCAGCGCCACGTCGCCCTCCAGGCCGGGGCTGATCGAGCCGCGCACGTCCTTGGCCGCGAAGCCACCGAGGCTGACCTCGTCGAGGCGGGTCAGGTCGCCGCGCACCCGTCCGTTGGCGGTATTGAACCAGGCCGACCCGGTGCGCTCCAGGCCCAGCCGCTCGGCCAGCGCGCTGGGGACGGCCACATAGGTAGCCCCGGTATCGAGCAGAAACTCCACCGGCTCGCCGTTGATGCGCCCGGTGGCCATGAAGTGCCCCGAGCGGCTGCGCTCCAGGACGATCGATTCGCTCTCGCCGCCCACGGCGTTGACCAGGTGGGCATTGGGGTTGCGCTGGTCGTCGAGAAACCCGTGGAACCACCAGGAGCCGGCCGCGATGAACAGCAGCCAGAACAGCAGCATCATGCCGAGCCCGGTTCGCCGCACCGCCCTGTCGTCATCGCTCATGAAGCCCTCCCACCGCCATGGCATTGCCAAATGCTGATTCAGCATTAACACATATTCGCGCCCTTTCTGTACTAAAGGCCGTCTGCTAGCACCACCAACCACCCTCACGTCGACAATAACAAGGATAGCCTCATGCGTGACAAGAGCCTACGTTCGACCTCTCATGGACTGCATCATTTCCTGCCGAGCGGCGGGACAGCCGCCCTGGGGGGCTCACCGGACCCGCCTTACTGTTCGGCACCCCGTGCGATTGCACTGCGCGCCGCCCGATCCCGGCGCTCCCAGTCGTCGGCCGCCTGCTGGCCGCGGGCCTGGTTAACGAACAGGCAGATCACAATAGCGACGATGAACAGCGCCGCGCAGAGCAGGATCGAGGCCTGCAGCCCCACCACCGACTGCAGCAGCCCCAGGCCGATGATGCCGAACACCCCGGCGAGCTTGTTGGCCAGCCCCCAGAAGCCGAAGAACTCGGCGGCCTTGCGGGTCGGCGAGAAGAGCCCCACCAGGGCGCGGCTGGCCGACTGGCTGGAGCCCAGCGACAGCCCCGCCAGGCAGCCCACGAACAGGAACAGGTGCTGGGCCTCCCAGTCCAGGCCCAGGCGGGCATTGAGCCACTCGGTCACCTGCGGAGTGCCCCAGATGGCCAGGATCGCCGCCACCCAAAGGGTCAGCGTCAAGAGGTAGGTGACCTTGGTGCCGATACGATCCTGGAGGAAGCCGAAACCCAGGGCGCCAGCCGCCGCGGTGATCTGCACGATGATAAACATGATGTTGCGGATCGACTCGTCCCAGCCGATCACCTGGGCGCCGTAGATGAAGGCGAAGGCGATGATGATGTAGATCCCGGCCATGGAGAACAGCAGCGAGACCAGGAAGATACCCAGGTCGCGGAAACGGCGCAGCTCGTGCAGCGTGGTGGCGATCCGCTCCCAGGCGATGCGGTGGTAGGGCTTGCCGGGGGGCTGGGGGGTGCCGCGCTCCCTGACCCACAGGAAGGTGGGAATGGCGGTGACCAGGAAGAAGGCAGCGGCGAAGGGGCCCACCCAGCGGATGCGCTCGAAGTTCTCGGCAGTGGCCTCGCCGAGCACCAGCAGCGTGAAGCCGGCGGCGAAGAGCCCGCCCACGTAGCCCAGCGCCCAGCCGAAGCCGGAGATCTTGCCCATGTCCTCGGGCGGCCCCAGGTCGGGCAGGAAGGCGGCGATAAAGGACTCGCCCAGGGAGTAGGCATAGTTGGACACCACGATCAGCAGCAGGCCCAGCACCACGTAGCCCGGCGCCACGAAGTAGAGCATGGCGGTGGTGGCCACGGTGGCCAGGTAGCTGGCGAACAGGAAGCGCTTCTTGGACGCCTGGTAATCCATCACCGCCCCGTAGAGCGGCGCGGTCAGCACCACCAGCAGATAGCTCACCGCCAGCGCCAGGCTCCACAGCAGGTTGGCCAGCCGGTAGCCGTCGTCGCGGTCGCCGACGATCACCGTGGTGAACAGCTCGCCGAACACCACGGTGATGATCAGCAGGGTGTAGGCCTGGTTGGCGAAGTCGAACATCGCCCAGCCGACGATCTCCTTCTTGGAGGCTCGCTGCCGGCGCGGTGCGGCGTCGGTCATCACGCTCATGGACGCATCCCTGTGGTCGTCAGAAAGGCCAGACTAGCAGGTCCGCTTCGCACGAGACCATCGCCGAGCCCCCGTTCAGACCAAGTCGCGGGGAATCGTCTCGTCCCAGGTGCGGGCGAAGACCCGGGTCTCGCCCTCCCAGGCATCCAGGGTGGCGCGGATCCGGAACGTCTCGGCGTCGCTTGTCATCAACGTGCGGGTCAGGGTGTGAACCGTCCAGTCGCCGCGCTGGAAGGTGCGCTGCCACTCCGTCCAGCCGCTGACGCTGTCGTAGCTGCCGTAGGCGTAACAGTAACGCTCGGTGACCCTGGCGGCGATCTCCAGGTCGATATCGTCGAGCCGGTAGCGCCCCTCGTCGTGGACCACCTCGAGGGTGGTCTGGTCATTGGCCAGGTCGCGGATCACCCGCCAGGTCTCCTGGGTGGGCTGGATCAGCGTCTTGGCCAGCGGCGGCGCCCCCTCCGGTTCGCCGAAGACCGGCAGCGCCGCCTCTTCGGCAGGGCGCGGCGCCCGGGTGGGCAAGATCAGCCGGCTGCTGCCGGGATAGACGGTGAGTCGCACCGGCTGCGGCGCCGGCCAGGCCAGCGGCCAGTAGCTGGTGGAGAGCGCCAGGCGAATGGCGTGACCGGCCGGAAACTGCTGGGCGATGTGCTTGAGGCTGATCCGCACCCGATAGCGCTGGCCCGGCTCAAGGGGCTGGGGAAACTCGTCGCTGTCGCGGTGGGTGAGATTGAGTAGCCCGTAGGAGACCCGCGTGGCCTTGTCGTCGGTGGCGATATCGGAGAGGCGCAGCGCGACCATGGCCACCGGCTGGTCGGCGGAAAGCTCGAGTTCGACCTCGGGCGCGCCGCAGATCTCCAGCGGTGCCTCAAGGCGTGGGGTCTGGAAGATCAGCGACCCGCCGTCCTCGTCGCGCTGGTCATGGGGCAGGTCGGGCGGGGCGTTGTAGGAGCACCACTTGCCGGCATAGAGCCCCACTGAGAGGGGCGAACGGATATCCAGGCAGGCCGACTCATCGCCGTCGCCTTCGCCGTCGCCTTCGGGGAGCAGGTCGTGGCCCACGGTGAGCCGGAACGAGGCTGGCAGGATATTCGCCGAGGGCCAGACGGGCTCGGCCACCCAGCGACCGGGGCGCGCGTCGTAGCGCGCCGAGGGCGGTACCGACTCCTGCATCCAGACGCGCAGCATCGGCTCGTCCATGATCCCGGTCTCTTCGTCCTTGAGCCACTGGTCCCACCAGCGCAGCGACTCCTGGAGAAAGCCGATGGCCGGCCCCGGCACCCCCAGATGGGGATACTTGTGGGCCCAGGGCCCCACCAGGCCCTTGCGCGGGACATCGATGCCCGCCAGCAGCCGGAACACCGCGTTGCAGTAGCCGTCGGCCCAGCCACTGATGGCGTAGACCGGGCACTGGATGCGCGAATAGTCTTCGCACACCGAGCCGTGCTTCCAGTAGTCGTCGCGACGCTGGTGGCGCAGCCAGGTAGCGAGCCACAGGCCGCTGCCGTCGAGGCGTTCGAGCCACATCTCGCGCCAGCGCTCCCCCACCAGCTCGGGGTCCGGCGGGCAGGCGTTGCCGTCGAACATGGTCGAGGCCCAGGAGAGGTTGTCGGCCAGCAGGCAGCCGCCCATGTGGTGGATGTCGTCGGCGTAGCGGTCGTCGGTGAAGCACAGGGCGATCACCGCCTTGAGCTGGGGCGGCTGCAGGGCGGCGATCTGCAGGCCATTGAAGCCGCCCCAGGAGATGCCCACCATGCCCACCTCGCCGGTGCACCAGGGCTGCGCCTCGAGCCAGGCGAGGATCGCCAGGGCGTCATCGAGCTCCTGGGGCAGGTACTCGTCGGTGAGCACGCCATCGGACTCGCCGGTGCCCCGGATGTCGACCCGCACCCCGGCGTAGCCGTGGCCGGCCCAGTAAGGGTGCATCTGAACGTCGCGCTCGGCGGTCAGGTCACGCTTGCGATAGGGCAGGTATTCGAGAATCGCCGGCACCGGATGCAGCTCGGCGTCCACCGGCCGCCAGATACGCGCCGCCAGGCGGGTGCCATCGGGCAGGGGAATCCAGGTCTCCTCCTCCATGACCCGCCGTGGAAACCGCTCGATGATGCGCATGCCGCTCTCCTTAGCCGTCGATCTCGTCAAACCCGAAAAACAGCCGCGCGGCCAGGCTGTCATAGCGTGCGTGCAGCTGTTCCACATCGTCGGCCCCGAGCCACACATGGGCCAGCGCATAGCTGTAGCTGTCCTGTTCGGGCAGGCTCGACAGCCGCTGCCCCTCCGCAACCTGAAGCTCGATGGCGCTGCCCGGGAATTCTGCCTTCAGGGCGGCGATCTCTTCCACCGTCGGCACGCGGGTCACCCGCGCATCGCGGAAGAACACCCGGTAGAAGAACTTGGCCGCCAGGGGAAAGGCCCCCTGCCGCGACGGCATGTCCGGGCGCCGGCCCAGGGCCAGGTCGACGGTGACCTGCTGGTGACTGACGCCGTCGACCTTCTCGAAGAGATCGCAGTGGGACTGGGAGATGCGCGTATTGATCTCCAGCAGCCAGATTCGCTCCCGCACCTCGTCCCAGAAGTACTCGACGTTGAAGGCGGCATTGTCGTAGCCGATGTGGGTCATAACGGTTTGCGTCAGCTCGCGCATCTTGGCCTGCACATAGTCGGGCAGCCCGGACGGATAGCGATAGTGGAAGAAGCTCAGCACCCCGGGATAACGCAGCGAATCGACGATGCCGTAGCTGACCACCTCGCCCTCAAAGACGTAGCCCTCCACGGTGCACTGCCAACCGCCGATGACCTCCTCGGCCAGGCAGAAACCGCCATCCACCCCGGCCACGCCCGCGGGCAGGCGCGCCTGTTCCAGCACCGTGTTGAAGGGGTCGGCGATCAGGCCGATCTGGTCGCGCAGCTGCTCGATGGCCCGGTAGAAAGTCTCGGGGCTGTCGATGAGAAACCCCAGCCGCGAGCCCGACGACTTGATCGGCTTGACGAAGAAGGGGATGTAGAGCCCGGCCTCACCGATCCGCGTCAGCGCGTCATCGTCGAAGGGATCGAAGGCGGTGAAGGCCGGGATATGCTCGGGAACCACCTCCTGCTGCACCCGGCGGCTCCAGTACTTGTGCTCGCATTTGAGCAGGCTGGCCAGCGAGGTGGTGCGCGTGCCGAAGCGCTCGCAGAGGATCGGCAGCATGGTCGAGACGGGAAAGTCCATGTAGCCGACGATGGCGTCGATGGAACCCTCGAAGGCCTCGAGCCGGGCCGTGGCCTCGTCGAGCATGGCGGCGATATCGAACACCTCGGTGTCATAGACCCGCTCGGGGTCGATCACCCCGTGGAAGCGCAGCCCCTCGGCGCCGCGCAGTCGGGCGAGCCGCTCCCGGTTGAAGTCATTGAGCCCCACCACGAAGACATTTGCGGGATTCGACATGTCACTTCCCCTCCCATGGGGCAACAGGGGGCTCAAGGCCCGACTCTAGCAGCATAGTCCAACCCTCGGCGATGCTATCTAGCGTTGGCTGGCAGGTAATGACATCGCCGAAGGCATCGGCTAGCTTGGAAGCGCTTGGTGACCGCTTTGTAACGGGTGACCGCCCGACGACATGGATGACGTGGCCAGGAACACAGCGCATGAAAAAATCACTTCTGCTTGCTGTCTGTTGCGTGTTGCCCGTTCCGACACAGGCGGATCTGCAGGCGCTGACCTTCATTACCGAGGAGTATCCCCCCTACAATTTCCAGCGCGACGAGCGTCTGGAAGGGATCTCCATCGAGATTCTCGAGCATATCTTCGAGCACACCGGCACCCCGCTGACCCGGGATGACGTGCACTACTACCCTTGGGCCCGCGGCTACGACACCGCCCAGAGCGAACCGAACACGGTGCTGTTCTCCACCACCCGCAGCGCCCAGCGCGAATCGCTGTTCCAGTGGGTCGGCCCCATTGCCACCGACCGGGTGTCGTTGATCGCCCGGCGCGACAGCGACATTCGCCTGGCGGATATGGAGGCGCTGCTCGAGAGCGACTACCGCATCGCCGTGATTCACGAGGACATCGGCGCCCAGCGGCTGCTCGAAGCCGGCGTTCCCAGCGAGCGCCTGCGCCCGGCGATCAGCAACGTCAGCGCCCTGCGCATGCTCGACCGCGGCAGGGTTGACCTCTGGGCCTATGGGGAGGACGTGGCCTTCTGGCTGATAGAGGAGAACGGCCTGCCGAACACCGACTTCATGCCGGTGCTGAACCTCAGCGAGTCGGACCTCTACTATGCGCTGCATCGCGATACCGACCCGGCGCTGGTCGAGCGCATGCAATCGGCGCTGGATGCCCTGCGCCGGCAGGGCAAGCTGCGCGAGATCCTGGATGGGGACACCACCGTCTTCAATACCGAGGAGTATCCCCCCTTCAACTTCCTGAATGCCGACGGCGAGGTCGATGGCCACTCGACGCAGCTGCTCCGGGCGACCCTCGAGGAGGCCGGACTGTCGGCCACCTTCCGTCTGCTGCCCTGGGCACGTGCCTACACCGAGGCCCGACTGCGCGACAACCACTGCGTCTACTCGACGACCCGAACCGAGGAACGCGAGCCCCATTTCACCTGGATCGGCCCCCTGGCGACCAGCCACTGGGCGGCCTTCACTCTCGCCGACAGCGACCTCCACCTCGACTCGCTGGACGAGCTCGAAGGGCTGCGGGTGGGCAGCTTCCGCGAGGACGCCGTGGGGCAGTTCGTGGAACAGCAAGGCCTCCCGGTGATGGTGGCCGCCGCCGAGCACGAAAATATCGCCCGGCTCGAGGCGCGGCTGATCGATGTCTGGGTAACCGGTGAACAGACCGCCCGCCACCTCGCCGCCGATGCCGATATCGCGCTGCGCCGTCAGTTCCATTTTCGGGAGGTCGACCTCTATCTCGCCTGCCATCCATCGGTCTCCGCCAGCTTCGTTGCCCGCCTCCGGGCCGCCCTGGCCACGCGCCTCGACGGCGAGCCGCCCGACCTCCAGCATCCCAGCTACCCGCAGCCCTCGGCGGAGCCCGACGCATGAGCCCCCCTCCCCCGCGCCCGACTATCGGGGGACGGCACAGCCTGACCGCCAAACAGGCGGCGCTGACGCTGGTCATCGCCCTGCTGTTGAGCGTAATCGCCGGGGGGATCGAGCTGGCCTCGGATGCGCGCACCATGCGCCAGGAAGTGCAGAGCCAGACTCGCCACATGCTGGACCTGGTGCAGGGGACCGCCGCCGAAGCCGCCTTTCAGCTCAACCCCGAACTGGCCGCCCAGGTCGCCGATGGCCTGGTTGACGGCGAGCACGTGGCCCGGGTGGTGATCCGCGACGACTTCGAGCGCATCATGGCGGCCCGGGGGCAGGCCGGGGAAGCCGCCGCCGGCCGGCTCACCCGCGCCCTGTTCGGCGACAGCCTGCACTACCACAGGCCGCTGACCTACCAGCTGGATCGCAGCGGCCCCGCCGACACCGTGGGCGAGATCGAACTGACCCTCTCCCTGGACAGCCTGGGCCAGGCCTTCATCGACCGCAGCCTGCTGATCGTCTCACTGGGGGTGCTCAAGGCGCTGGCCATCGCCGCGCTGGTGGTCGCCGCCTTCCACCTGGTCATCACCCGGCCACTGCTGAGGGTGCATGCGGCGATTGCGGCGAGCGACCCACAGCGCCCGGGGCAGTGGCCCAAGCCGCAGCTGAAAGGACACGGCAACGACGAGCTGGGCCATCTGGTGGAGAGCCTCGACGGCCTGCTCAAGGCCTTCCAGCACGGTCTGGATCAGCGCGACCGCTTCCACCAGATCTCCACCAGGGATGGCCTCACCGGCATTGCCAACCGGCGGCGGTTCGACAGCTTCCTGGCCGACTCGTGGCAGCGGGCACAGCGCTCCCGAACACCGCTGTCGGTGATCTTAATCGACATCGACAATTTCAAGGACTTCAACGACCACTACGGGCACGTCAGCGGCGACGACACCCTGCGCGCCGTCGCCAGCGCCCTGACCGACACGGTCACCCGCGCCACCGACCTGGTCGCCCGCTACGGTGGCGAGGAGTTCGTCTGCGTGCTGCCCGAAACCGACCTGGAGGGCGCCCGGCGGGTCGCCGGCCGTATCCGCGAGGCCATCCTGGCCCTGGGGATCCCCCACGCCCGCTCGGCGGGGCGCGACCGGGTCACCGCCAGCCTGGGAGTGGCCAGCGCCATGCCCGGGGAGGACGGCATGACCTGCGAGCAGCTGCTGGAAAGCGCCGACCGGCAGCTCTATCACGCCAAGCGGCAGGGGCGGGACCGGATTGCCTCCTCACACCTCGAGTAGCCCACCTCAGCCGCGCTCTCCCCTGCCATCCGGCGTCGCGCTCCGTCCGCCCGGCGGCTCCTCCGGCTGGGCCTCGCTGCCCCGCTGCAGCCGCTCGATCGCCTCGCCGCCCTGCCTCGCCAGGGTCCCGAGGCGGTTGATTTGGTCATCCAGCTGCGGCAGCGCCTCCTGCCGATAGCGGGATAGATCGTCGATGGCCGCCATGACATCGCCGAAGGCCTCCTCCAGCGACTGCATGTCGAGCAGCGCCGAGGAGGCGCGGGTCTGGATCTCCACCCCCTGGTGGCGCAGCGCCTTGGCGGTGCCGGCGATCATCTCCGAGGTGGTGGCGTTGAGGGACTCGACGCGGTCCAGCACCAGCCGCTGGTTGGCCAGCGCCAGGGCCACGGCGATGGCCACGGTGAGCGCGGAGACGGTGACATGGATGGCCCGGTCCACCCCGCGCATCAGCTCGCGGTTGTTGCGGATGATCACCTCCAGCGCCAGCACCCCCTGCTGGCTGACCGCCACCTGCTGCTGCAGATCGACGATGCGCTGACGCAGCGGAAACAGCAGCTCCTCCTCGATGAAGCGGCGCCGGGGGCTGTCATCATCGAGACGCGACACGGCCTGATGCAGCCGACGGTCGATCAGCCGGCCCAGGGCGATCTGACGGTTCAGCCCCGCGAGGATCTCGCGCAACGCCTCCTGGTCGTCGCCCAGGGTCAGGTTGTCGCGATGCAGCATGTCGCGTCCGGCCTCCAGGTCGGCAATGATCGCATCCAGCGCCTGCTGGGCATTCTCGAACTTGCGGAAGTAGCGCTGCAGGCGGCTGCCGGCGCCGGGGATCTTCGCCAACACCCGGTCGAGTCGCCCCGTCGACAGCCGGTGCTGGCGCGGGTCCAGCGCCTGCATCTTGCCCCGCAGGTCGACCAGCGCCTGGGCCACCGGCCCCCCGTCGTCGCCGTGATGCGCCAGCTTGCGCAGCGGCGTCTGCAACATCGCGCTCTGATGGGCGGCCTGCTGCTGGAGCTCGAGCCCCATTTCGTCCACCGCCCGGCGCTGCTGCGCCAGGGTCGCGGCATCCTCGGCCCCGGCCAGGACCTCGTCGGCGAAGGCCTCGGCCATGGCCACCAGCTCGGGGTCGTGGTTCACGGCCTCGTCATGCTCCTCGGCCTCGGGGGCCGTCTCCACCAGCTGGCGGGCGATCTCCTCCACCGGCGGCAGCGACAGCCGGGAGCCCTTGTCGGACTGCTGATTCATATGCACCTATATCCCCCTGAGTCCTACCTCAAAGCTAGCAGTGTGCCGCACCTAACGCTGTCCGCTGCGCCCGTAGCGCTCGGCGCGCCCAACGAAGCGACGCAGCTCCTCCAGCGCCTGGTCGGTGGCCACCGAGGCCTGCGGTCGGCCGGTCTCGATGCGCGCCATGGCCACCGCGGTATCGTCGAGCACGGTCAGGGCCGACTCGTTGCGCGCGGCGAGGTGGCGCAGGCGCCGCTCGGTGCCTTCGATCAGCTCCAGGCGTCGCTTGAGGGCGATGCGCTCCTCGACGGTCAGCCGCTCGCCCTCGCGCTCCAGGCGGCGGCGCACGAAATCGCCGTCCAGCCCCACCACACCGCGGGCCTGGGAGGCCATGGAGGTGAGGTTGTCCACCGCCCCGAGACACACCTCGGTGACCAGGGTGCGCGAACGCTCGAAGGCCAGCTCACTGCGGTCGAAGCGCCCTTCCAGCACCGCCATGACATGGCAGTAGCGGCTGTAGAGGCGGTCGGCCTGGATCGCCAGGTCGGGACGGCGCACCTCGAGCAGTGCCTGCTTGGCGCGGCACAGGGCCAACACCAGGTCGTCGGCCTCCACCGGCGGGTTGGCCGGGTCGAGCACCGCCACCCCGGCCTCGCGGGCCTCGCGCTCCTGCTCGGCCCGGCGGCGATTTGCCTCGGCCTCGAGCCGAGCCTCCAACCGCTTGCGATGGCGCCGCTCCCGCCAGCGATACCAGCGGCGCTCGACCGGCAGGGCCACGGCGATCGCCACCAGCCCCGCCAGCCATCCCGCCAGGCTCGGCCCGAAGCCGCCCCACAGCGAGGTCAGCCACAGCAGCATGCTGAGGAAGGGAATCACCAGACAGTAGCGGAAGATCACCTGCAGGCGACCGGGACGCTCGGTAGGCACCGCCAGGCGTGGATTCGCCAGCCCCAGCAGGCACCAGGGCACACAGGTGAGAAAGAGTCCGTAGGCAAATCCCTGCAGGAATCCCAGCATAGGCCTCGCTATCCGTTACCGATCGACGCGCCACTCACAGCAGCAGGGACAACGCCAGCGCCAGCGCCCCCACCAGCAGCGCGGTAATGACGGCAATATCCACTGCACGGTCGAGCCAGCGGTCGAAATCCACTTTGGTGCGACGGCGCGGCTGACGACGTCGCGTTGCGCCGCGGCGCAGGCCGCGTCTCGAGCCAATGAGCCGCATGGTGGAAATCCGATGTTACCGTATTGCCTGAGCTTACGACGTGCAGCCCTCGCTGACTACCATTGCCCACTGCGTCGAGGAACGGGCCCGCAACCGGCTGCCGTGATACCCCACCGGGGATTGCATCCTGGCACCGATGGCCCGATGCTATAGAAACACAGCAGGCTAAGCATTTTCCCGACCGGATCCCACCATGCCGCCACTCACCGACAGGCCTCTCTGCGCAGCGCTTCCCCCAGCGCCCCACCAAGCCGACCGCAGCGCCTCCCCTCACCCTACCGGCGGCGCGGGTATCACCTTGGCTGCGCGGATATGACGCGCCCCACGCCCGGAGCCCAGCTGGATCTGGCCGGCACCCTCGTCGGCATTCGCCGTATGGCGCCGCTGAGCCTGTTCGTGATCGTGTTCGGGCTGGCCTTCGGGGTCGCCGCCCTGTCAAGGGGCCTCTCCGGTCTGGAAGCGGTGTTGATGAGCGCCCTGGTCTTCGCCGGTGCCTCGCAGTTCGCCGCCCTGGAGCTGTGGGGCCCCCAAATCCCGCTGCTGCCGCTGATCGCCATCACCTTCGCCATCAACGCCCGCCACCTGCTGATGGGGGCGGCCATCCAGCCGTGGCTGGCCCACCTGCCAGCCCGGCAGCGCTACGCCAGCGTGGTGCTGATGAGCGACTCCAACTGGGCCATGGCCGCCGCCGACTACCGCAGCGGCGCGACCAATGTCGGCATGCTGGTGGGCGGCGGCATCGCCCTGTGGCTGGCCTGGGTGCTGGGCACCCTGCTGGGGGTAGCGTTCGGCAGCGGGATCGAACAGCCCGAACGCTTCGGGCTCGACGTGATCATGGGCTGCTTCCTGCTGGCCATGCTGGTGGGAGGACAGCGTGATCTGGGCATGCTACTGCCCTGGGCGGCGGCGGCACTTGCCGCCCTGGCGGCCATGGCCTGGCTACCCCCCCACGCCCACGTAATCGTCGGTGCCCTGGCCGGCGGCCTGGCGGGCCTGCTGCTGCCGAGCCGCGGGGAGACGCCGTCGTGAGCCTGCCAACGACGCTTGCCGGCACCTTGGCTGCCCTGGTCATCATGGCCCTGGTCACCTACCTGACCCGCTCAGGCGGCGTCTTCATCATGTCGCGCCTGCCCATCGGCCCACGGGTGGAACGTTTCATCAACGCCATGGCCGGCTCGGTACTGGTGGCGGTGATCACCCCCATGGCGGTTCAGGGCGACTGGGGGGCCCGCCTGGCGCTGGTCGCCACCCTCGTTGTGATGCTCGCCACCCGCCGGCCGTTGCCGGCCATCCTTGCCGGCATCCTTACCGCAGCGCTGTGGCGGCTGTGGTAGCCTGCCGGCAACCGGAACATTTATCCCTTAGCGCCCTCCAAGGGCCAGCCATTCGATACGCCGGTGCATCGCTCAGGCGTACCCCTTCCGCTGGAGACGTCCATGACCGACCCCCACGATCCCCGCCGCAACCCCGCCTGGCACGCCGCCCAGCAGTGGCGGGAGCGCGCCCGCCAGACACGCCCATCCGGGGGCCTCGGCGGGCTGAAGATGCTCCTGACCTGGCTGCTGTTCGGCATCATGCTGATCATCGGTACCGTGCTGGGGCTGTTCTTCCTGCTGCTAGGCTGGGCGATGCTGCCCATCGTTCGCTACCGCATGAAAAAGCGGCTCGAGCGACTACGCGCCGAGCAGGCCGAAGACGTGGGCGGGAGCGTCCACTATCGGGAGGCCCGCTATCGGGAGGCCCGCTATCGGGAGACATACTCAAGCCGGGGCGACGAACGCGACCAGCAGGTGCTGGAGGGCGACTACGAAGTGAAGGCCGACGACGAGGCAAAAAAATGACTCTTCGCAGACTGGCGTGAAAAGGCTTTGTGGGAGGGACGGTTCGACGCCTCGACTTCAGCTCGCGAAGTAGCGCGGAGCGCTACCAAATGGGCGCCTGCGGCGCCTTCGCCCGGCAGAGCCGGCCTCCTACAATGCACCTCCAGAACTGATTCACGCTAAGTTGCGATGAAGCAAAAAAATGACCCGTCGGATGCGACGGGTCAACAAGTGATAGGGGCCAACTGACGGCTTTCGATCGAGTCGATAGTCTGACGACGGCCGCGTCCTTTGCTGAGCCGTCGAGGCCCCGCGTAGCCACGCCGCGGGGCCTCCAATGTTCCGTTCGCTCTTAGGCCACCGGCGTCAGCCAATCGGCATCCAGGGCCTGCTTGCCGCGCACCAGGTCGAAGTACATCGACTGGATCTGCTCAGTGATGGGGCCACGCCTGCCGGCACCGATGGAGCGGCCGTCGAGTTCGCGGATCGGCAGCACTTCGGCGGCGGTGCCGGTGAAGAAGGCCTCGTCGGCGATATAGATCTCGTCGCGGGTGATGAGCTTCTCGCGCAGCTCATAACCCAGGTGCTCGGCCATGCGGAACACGGTGTTGCGGGTGATACCGTTGAGACAGGAGGTGAGCATCGGCGTGTAGATGACGCCGTTCTTGACCACGAAGAGGTTCTCACCGGAGCCTTCCGCCGCATAGCCCTGGGGATCGAGCAGCAGGGCCTCGTCGTAGCCGCCGCGCTGCGCCTCGGCCAGCGCCATCATCGAGTTGATGTACTGGCCGTTGGCCTTGGCGCGGGTCACCGAGATGTTGACGTGATGGCGGGTGAAGGAGGAGGTCTGCACCTTGATGCCCAGGTCGCGCGCCTCGGGCGCCATGTAGGAGGGCCACTCCCAGGCGGCGACGATCACGTGGGTCTTGAGATTGTCGGCACGCAGACCCATTCCTTCGCTGCCGAAGAATACCATGGGCCGCAGGTAGGCCTCCTTGAGGCCATTTTCGCGCACCGCCGCACGGCACGCCTCGTTAATGGTCTCGCGGTCGAAGGGCATGGGCATGCCGAGGATCTTGGCGGAGTCGAACAGCCGGTCGGTATGCTCCCTGAGACGGAAGATCGCCGCTCCCTTATCGGTGGCGTAGGCGCGCACCCCTTCGAAACAGCCCATGCCATAGTGCAGGGTATGGGTCAGCACATGCACCTGTGCATCGCGCCAGGGAACCAGTTCGCCGTCAAACCAGATGAGACCGTCGCGGTCAGCCATCGACATAGTATTCGTCCTTTGTCGTGAGTCGTGGTGTTCGTCGTGTGTGAAGCGTGTTTGGAAGCCGCGATATCGAAGGCGGCGTGCCGCAGGGCACGCCGCCGTTGAATCCGGGTGGCCGGATCAGGATGCCGGTTCGAGCAGTCGCTGCCAGAGGACGGTGACGGCCTCACGGTGATCGCCGACTTCCGACTCTCGACCAACGCTCGGCTCGCGGGTCAGCGAGGCGCGGTGGGCGGCGCTGCGATAGGCCAGATAGGCATCGCGCAGGCGCCGACAGTCGCCCCCCGGTAGCCGGCCGGTCGCTTCCAGTGTCTCCAGAATACGAATATTGTCGCTGTAGGCCAATAGATCAGGCGCATCATGGCCCATGGAGAGCACCGCGAACTGGCATAGAAACTCGATGTCGACCATGCCGCCGGCGTCCTGCTTGAGGTCAAACGCCGCACTTGCGCCCTTGCTGCCCAGATGGTCGCGCATCTTGCGACGCATCGCCACCACCTCCTGGCGCAGCGCCTCGACGTCGCGCGGGCGGCCGAGAATCTCCCGGCGCACGGCGTCGAAGCCCTCGGCCAGGCGCGGATGGCCAGCCACCACCCGGGCCCGCACCAGCGCCTGATGCTCCCAGGTCCAGGCCTGGTGGCGCTGGTAGTCGGCGAAGGCCTCCAGGGAGGTCACCAGCAGGCCCGAATTGCCCGAGGGGCGCAGCCGCATATCCACCTCATAGAGGGCCCCCGCCGGAGTCACCGCGGTCAGCAGGTGGATGATGCGCTGGCCCAGGCGGGTGAAGAAGACCGGCGCATCGAGGGCGCGCGCGCCGTCGGTAGCGGCCTGGGAGTCGGCGTCGTGGATGAACACCAGGTCCAGGTCGGAGCCGTAGCCCAGCTCGATGCCACCCAGCTTGCCGTAGCCGATGATCAGGAATTCCGGCTCATCGCCGGCACGCTCGCCGTCACGCCCCTGCGGATAGCCATGCTTGCGCACCAGGTGGCGCCAGGCCATGGCCAGCACCGCCTCCAGCAGGACCTCGGCGATATAGGTCAGGTAGTCGCTGACCTTCATCAGGTGGCGGGTGCCGGCCACGTCCGAGGCGGCCACCCGGAGCACATGGGCGTGCTTGAACACCCGCAGCGCCTCGAGCTGGGCCTCTTCGTCGTCTTCGGGGATGCGCCCCAGCGCCTGGCGCAGCTCGTCAGCCAGGCTCGCCTTGTCGGCCGGGGTGTAGAGCGTCTCGGGGGTGAGCAGCTCATCGAGCAGCTGCGGGTGGCGCGCCAGCTGCTCGGCGATCCAGGGGCTGGCGCCGCACAGGTGCATCAGGTGGCCCAGCGCCTCGGGGTTCTCACGCAGCAGCGCCAGGTAGGCGGTACGCCGCAGCACGGATTCGATCAGCGGCAGCACCCGCTCCAGCGCGGTATCCGGCGCCTCGCTGCGGGCCACCGCATCGAGCAGCAGCGGCATCAGCGCCTCGAGCCGCTCGAAGCCGATGCGCTGCATGGCCTGCACCTGGCGTGAGTGGCGCAGCGTGACCAGCCGCCGCCGCGCGGTGTCGGGCTCGGCAAAGCCCGCCTCCTCGAGCAGCACGCTGGCCTCCTGCTCGTCGAGCTCGCCGCACCACAGCGCGCGCCACTCGTCCAGCGACCCTCCCGCCTCTTCGGGCGACTCGTCGGCCTCCTCGACCTCCCCCTCCGGGTCGGCGATCACCGCGTCGAAGTGCTGCCGCACCCGCTCGCGGACCTCTTCGAGCCGCGCCATGACCGCCGGCCAGTCGGCCATCTCCAGCGCCAGGGCCACCCGCTCACGGTCATGGTCGTCGCCGGGCAGGCTCTGGGTCTGGCGGTCCTCCAGCGCCTGCAGGGCGTGCTCCAGGTCGCGCAGGAAGACGTAGTCGGGGAGCAGCTCCTCGACCACCTCCCGAGGCAGCAGCCCCAGGTCGGGCAGCCGCTCCATCGCCGTCTTGAGCGAGGTGACCTGCAGCTCGGTGTCGCGCCCGCCGCGGATCAGCTGGAAGGCCTGGACCACGAACTCCACCTCGCGGATGCCGCCCGGCCCCAGCTTGATGTTGGCCTGCATGCCGCGGCGCTTGACCTCGCGGTTGATCAGCGCCTTCATCTCGCGCAGCGACTCGATGGCGCCGAAGTCCAGGTACTTGCGATAGACGAAGGGGCGCAGGTTGGCGAGCAGCTCATCCCCCGCCTCCCGGTCGCCGGCCACCGGCCGGGCCTTGAGCATGGCGTAGCGCTCCCATTCGCGACCCTGATCCTGGTAGTAGCCGGCCAGCGAGGCGAAGCTGCCCACCAGCGGGCCGCCGTCGCCCAGCGGACGCAGCCGCATATCGACCCGAAAGGCGAAGCCATCGGCGGTGACCGCGTCAAGCGCGGTAATCAGCCGCTGGCCCAGCTTGGTGAAGTATTCCTGGTGCGTGAGCGGCTTGCGCCCGCCCTGGGTCTCGCCCTTCTCGGGAAAGGCGAAGATCAGGTCGATATCCGAGGAGAGATTGAGCTCGCCGGCGCCCAGCTTGCCCATGCCCAGCACCACCAGGCGCTGCTCGCTGCCGTCGCCGCGCGGCGCGGGCCGCCCCCAGCGCGGCGCGAGGTGCGCCTCCAGCCAGCCGAGCGCCGCCTCCAGGCAGGTCTCGGCCAGCCGCGACACCGCCGCGGCAGTCGCCCACATGTCGGTGCCGGGCGGACGCGTCAGGTCGCGCCAGACGATGCCCAGCATGCGAGCCCGCCGAAAGCGGCGAATGGCGGAATGCAGGGCGGCCTCGTCCTCGGCCGCCTCCAGGCGCTCCTCCAGCCAGTCGCTCAGAGTAGCGGGCTCCGGGGCCTCGTCCAGCTCGCCGCTGGCATCCAGGTGCAGCAGCCAGTCGGGGTGGCGAACCAGGGTCTCAACTGCGAAGTCGGAGATCGCCAGCACCCGGGCCAGCTCCCCACGCCGGGAGTCGGCGAGCGCCTGCCAGCTCTCCGAGGGCGGCTCCTGGCCGGTCATCTCGGCGACGTTGTCGGCCTGCACCAGGCTGTCGTGGAGGCGCTGCCAGGCCTGGGCCAGGGGCCCCCTGAGTACCGCGGGGATGTCGCCGGTGGGCAGAAAGTCATCGCTAGGGACCATGGGCATCTCGTCTTTTCGCCGCTCGAATGCCCCCAGCATAGCGAAGCCGGGGCGCCTGCGGCACCCCGCAGCCGATTCCCGCCCTTTAGGGAAGCGCTGAACAAATCACCGAGCGAGATGAAGCGCAAGGCGCACGGAGCACAGGAACCGGAGCCTATGGGGTATAGGTGAGGATTCCGCGCACCGCGCAACGCAGCGATTCGCTCGTGTAGGCTTTTGTGCAGTGTTTCCTTCAGCCGAGGAGCTTCTGGCCCGCCAGCAGGCCCCAGGTCAGCCCGGCCAGCACCAGCGTCAGCATCACCGCCGCGGAGCTGATGTCCTTGGCCCGCCCGGAGAGCTCGTGGTGCTCGGTGCCGATCCGGTCCACCACGTTCTCGATGGCGCTGTTGAGCAGCTCCACGATCAGTACCAGCAGGGCGCTGCCGACCAGCAGGATCCACTCCACCGGCCCCTCGCCGATCCACCAGGCCAGCGGCAACAGGGGCACGCAGAGCGCGAGCTCCTGACGAAAGGCCGACTCATGACGAAAGGCGGCCCGCAGCCCCTGGAGGGAGTAGCCGGTGGAGTGGACCAGGTGCCGCCACCCCGTGTGTCCATGCTTCATATCGCCGCTTCCCTGTTGCCGAAATCGTCTTGTGCTGCGAATGCGTGGCCGAGCCGTCAGTGGGCGTCGATCATGCGGGTGAGGTCCTCGGCCAGAGGGTCGAGGACCTGGGCCCAGTTGAGCCAGGGCGTATTGGCGGTACCGTTGACCATCACGCTGAACACCCCCCAGCGCCCGCTGCGGGTACGAAAGTAGCCGCTCACGGCGCGCACCGCCACCGGCTGGTTGAGGGTCCCGGTCTTGAGCATTACGTGATGCTGGAAGGTCGGCGACCCGCGTCGGATGAAACGCATCACCCCGTTGCCTGGCGACTGGAAGCTGGCCACGAAGCTCGGAAACAGGGCGGGGCGATGGAACATGCTGGCCAACAGGGCGTTGGCCCCGCTGGCCGAGAGCCGATTCTCCGGGGTCAGGCCGCTGCCGCTGAGCAGACTGAGCGGCCCGTGGTCGGGGATGCCGGCCACGAAGTGTTCGATGGCCGCCGCGCCCTGCTCCAGGTCGGCCCGCGGCGTCTCCACCAGGTTGAGCGCCAGCACATCGGCCATGAAGTTGTTGGAGTAGTTCATGGTGCGCAGCAGCAGCTCCTGCAGCGGCTTGCCGTCCACCGCCGCCAGGGTGCGCGCCCCGGCGGGGGGCGGCTCGATGCTCACCGCGTAGCTCTCGCCCACCCGGATGCCGCTCTGTTCGAGCATCGCCTTCAGAGTGCGGGCGGTCTGGCGGGCCGGGTCACTGCTGGCGCGATAGACCTCCCGGGGCACGGCGTTGAGCGAGATCTGGCCACGCACCACCATGACGTCCTTGCCGTCGCGGGTGATCCGCTCGGCATTCAGCTCGGTGCCACTGTTGGGCGGCCGGGTCTCGACCCGATTGTCGATCTCGACGATGGCAACCTGGCTGTCGCAGCTGGTGATGCTCGCCGGCGACCCGGCGGCGGCGCCGGGCGCCACGCTGACGCACCAGCTGCCGAAGTTGACGCCCGCCGAGGAGAGCAGCGCGCTGTAGGCATTGGCCACCCGGGTCTGCGCCTGGCAGCGGTCGGTGGTGATGCACGCCACCGGCCCATAGCGCCACTGGCTGACCACCAGCCGGCCATCCACCTCGCGCACCCCGCGCTGGTGCAGCCGCTGCGCCAGGCGCCACAGCTCCTCGGTGGTCAGCGCCGGGTCGCCGCCGCCGTCCAGCAGCAGGTCGCCGCGCAGGACGCCGTCCTCGAGCTCGGCATCGCTGACCAGCCGGGTGGTGAAGCGGTGCTGGGGCCCCCAGCGGTCCAGGGCCGCCGCCGCCACATAGGCCTTGGAGACCGAGGCCGGCGACAGCTGCCGGTCGGGCTCGATGGCGCCTAGCACCTCATGACTATCCAGCAGTCGCGCCTCGGCACCGACCAGAAAGCCTCGCTCGGTCAGGCGAGCCAGCTCCGTAAACCCCGACGCCATGGCCGTCATCGGCAGTAGCAGCGCACACAGCACAGCGAATCGACGCAACATCTTGTCTCCACTTAGCAGTCATCGACGCCGGGGCGCCTATGAGGCCGCACCGGTTCAGTGTGCGGCAAAACGGGAAAACACCTGAATCACCACCACCCCGCCAATGATCATTGCCATGCCCAGCAGTGCCGGCAGGTCGGGACGCTGTCCATACACCACCAGGCCCACCAGGGCGACCAGCACGATCCCGAGCCCCGCCCAGATGGCGTAGGCAATACCCACCGGGATGCTGCGCAGCACCAGCGACAGCAGATAGAAGGCCAGCACATAGCCGACCGCCACGGTGACGCTGGGCCACAGCCGGGTGAAGCCATCCGAGGCCTTCAGGGCGCTGGTGGCGACCACCTCGGCCACAATGGCCAGGGCCAGATAGACAAAGGCCATGAGCAACTCCTCAAGGGGGGGGGTGAACAAGGCTTTTAGACAGCGCCTATGGGAATCCCGCCATTCTAGCCATCCGCAGCCCCGGCGTCAGGCTGGGGTACCAGAGAGGGCGAATGGGGCAACGCAGCCACCAGCCGCCATAGGGACTGACCGCTAGCATGATACTTTTGTTCGAATGGCGTGAGGCAGGGGTCCGGAAGGTGGGGGGCCAACTCGGCCTGTTCGCCCGTCGCCCGCTCCACCGCCAGGGCGAACTCCTCCACATAGAGCCGCCAGTTGGAACGCAGCTCGAGCCGCCCCCCCAGCGCCAGCAGCGCCGGAAACACCGGATGGCCATGCCAGCGCATCTTGAGGTGCGCCGCCTTGGGGTAGGGGTTGGGATAGAGCAGGTAGTGGCGCTGCGGTCGCCAGTCGGCCGCCAGTGCCAGGCGCCAGAAGTCCACCAGGTCGGCGCGCACCAGCAGGGCATTGGCCGGCAGCGGGCCGTGATCGCGAGCGAGACGATCGGCGCTGCGATCCACGCCGATGACGGCATGCTCGGGGAAGCGCTCGGCCAGGCGCCGGGTGGATACCCCCACCCCGCAGCCGGCATCCAGAATCAGCGGCGCGCCGCGCCGGCCGAGCCAGGCGTCGGCCTGGGCAAAGGCGTCGCGGGTGTGCGCGGCCAGCGGCTTGCGCAGCGGGTGGGCCAGGGCACGTTCGACGCGCCGGATCAGGTCGTCATGAGGGCCTGACTGATTGGTGGTGACGGTGCGGGAGGAAGCGTGCATGGACGGTCGCTGTGCCAGGCTGCGGGGCCATGCATTCTACCAGCCGCGCGGCACAAAAAAATGGCGCACCCTCGGAAGAATGCGCCCAGATACCCACTCGTATGACTCAAACAGCCCCGTCATCATAGACCGGGCACCGGCAGTTTTCAAACGTTTGTTTCAGCGCCGGCCACAAAGGCCCAGCGGGGCGCCCCATGACGGGGTCGCGAGGCGGGTGCTATGATCGGCCCTCTCATATTAATAACCCTGACTCGCATCAACAGCACAGTGAGGAAAGCGGCTTGTCTCATTTACCGGTGATCGTCGGCATGGGCGGCATCAACGCCGCCGGACGCACGTCTGGCCATCAAGCATTTCGTCGCACCGTGATCGATGCCCTGACCGAAGACGACCAGCAGACGCTACTGCTGGGCCTGGCCGCCTTGATGGGGCTGGGCAGCCACCGGGGCGACACCTGGCACGATGCCGACGGCGAGCCTGTCGGCGCCGCCGAGCTGGCCGAGCGGTGCCGCGCCCAGGTGCTGGATCATACCCTGATCCGGCGCATCGAAGACCCGCGTTTCAATGAAGCGGGGCTGCCCGCCAACCGCCGGGCCAGCCTGGGCCTGGAGGCGCCACTCACCTTCCGGATACGGCGCCGCCAGCTGCCCGACCAGGTACCGCCCACCTGGCAGGTCCGCGAGATCGATCGCCACACCTTGGAGGTCACGGTACCCGCCGGTGCGCTGGATGTGCTGCTGCCGGAGACCCGGCCAGCCCAGGTGCGCGCCGCCGGTCAGCTGCCCAGCGGCTTCGACCCCAGCAAGCTCTACCGCAGCGTCCACCATCCCCGCGGCCTCTCCATGGCGATCTTCGCCGCCAGCGATTGCCTGGGCGACAGCGGGCTGTCTTGGGATACCCTGCGCGACCGCCTCGACCCCGACCAGGTCGCGGTCTATGCCGGCAACTCCATCGGCCAGCTCGATGACGAGGGCTGGGGCGGCCTGCTCAAGAGCTTCGTCTCCGGCAACCGCGCCACCTCCAAGCAGATGCCGCTGGGCTACGGTCAGATGCCGGCCGACTTCTTGAACGCCTATGTGCTGGGCAGCGTCGGCGGCACCGGCGCCGCCCTGGGGGCCTGTGCCAGCTTTCTCTACAACCTGCGCCTGGGGGTCGAGGACATCCGCAGCGGCCAGCGCCGGGCGGTGATGGTGGGCACCGCCGATGCGCCGGTGACCCCGGAGATCATCGAGGGCTTTCGCGCCATGGGCGCGCTCGCCGATGACGACAGCCTCAAGGCGCTGGACGCCCTGGAGCTGCTCACCGACGCCGACTACCAGCGCGCCTGCCGCCCCTTTGCGCGCAACTGCGGCTTTACCATCGCCGAGTCCAGCCAGTTCGTGCTGCTGCTGGACGACAGCCTGGCCCTGGAGGTGGGCGCCGAGATCCTTGGCTGCGTACCCGCCGTCTACGTCAACGCCGACGGCTGGAAGCGCTCCATCTCGGCACCGGGCATCGGCAACTATGTCACCCTGGGCAAGGCCACGGCCCTGATCCGCGACATGCTCGGCCCGGAGGCCCTTCGTCAGCGCAGCTTCCTACACGCCCACGGCACCAGCACGCCGAAGAACCGCGTCACCGAGTCCCACGTCTTCGACCTGGTGGCCCGGGCCCATGGCATCGACGCCTGGCCGGTGGTGGCGGTCAAGGCCTTCGTGGGTCACTCCCAAGGCGGTGCCGCCGGCGACCAGCTGGCCAGCGCCCTGGGCAGCTTCGCCCACGGCCTGCTGCCGGGCATCCCCACCCTGGACGCCGTGGCCAAGGACGTGCATGCCGAGCGCCTCGCCTTCTCTCGCGTACCGCGCGCCTTCCAGGCCGATACCGCCTTGATCAACGCCAAGGGCTTCGGCGGCAACAACGCCACCGGCGTGGTGCTCTCCCCGGCGGTGACCGAGCGGCTGCTGGCCCGGCGTCACGGCGACGCCGCCCTGGCCGCCTGGCGCGAGCGCCGCGAGGCCACCCGCGAGGCACGCGCGGCCTACCTGGCCCAGGCCGACCACGGCCACTACCGGGTCCGATATCGCTTCGGCGAGGGCGTGCTGGAGGGACCGGAGCTCGAGGTCAGCGCCGAGCGGATCGATATCCCCGGCTATGCCTGCCCGGTCTCCCTGGCGCCGGACAACCCCTTCGGCCGCCTGGACGACTGAACCGCGGCGGCCGGCGGATATTGTCGGCCGGGCCGCTGGCGGTTACCCTGACCCACCCAGCAGTTCCAGCGAGCGGCGAGCGAATGAACATCGCGGTCTATCCCGGCACCTTCGACCCCATCACCTACGGCCACTTCGACCTGATCGAGCGCGCCTCCCGGCTGTTCGACCGGGTGGTAGTCGCAATCTCGGCGAGCCCCGGCAAGGGCCCAACCCTGGCGCTGGAGACCCGCATCGCGCTCGCCGAGGAGGTGGTCGACGAGCTCGACAACGTCGAGATCATCGGCTTTTCGGGCCTGCTCACCGACCTGCTGGCCGAGCAGCAGGCACGCATTATCCTGCGCGGCCTGCGCGCGGTCTCCGACTTCGAATACGAACTGCAGTTGGCCAACATGTACCGCGCCCAGGTGCCGGAGCTGGAAAGCGTCTTCCTGACCCCTGCGGTGGAGAACTCCTATATCTCCTCCACCATCGTGCGCGAGATCGCCAAGCTCGGCGGGGACATCTCCCGGCTGGTGCATCCCAGGGTCGCCGAGACGCTGCACAGCCATTATAATACCTGACTAAAATACTCGGCGATCCGCGCCACCCCTGTCGCCGTCCTGCCCCAGCCGAACACCCTCGGGCGGAGGGGCCAGGCGCTCGGACCCATTCGTGAGGTAGCCCCATGGCCCTGCTGATCACCGACGAATGCATCAACTGCGACGTCTGCGAACCCGAATGTCCCAACGGCGCCATCTCGCCGGGGGAAGAGATCTACGTCATCGACCCGAGCCTGTGCACCGAGTGCGTCGGCCACTACGACGAGCCCCAGTGCCAGCAGGTCTGCCCGGTGGACTGCATCCCGCTGGACCCGAACCGCCGTGAGACCCACGACGAGCTGATGGCCAAGTATCGCCTGATCACCGCCGCCTGAGCGGCGTCGCCTGTACCGCCCGCCCCGCTCCGGCGGAGCGGTTGCGTTCCGGCAAGCCCAGGGCCAAGATGGCCCGTTTTCATCCCTGAAGGTTTGCCGTGAGCCGCACGACCGCCACTCCCGAGGCTTCCCGCCACGCTGCCGACCGCCGCCGAATCTGGACGCTGGCCTGGCCGATCATCCTCTCCAATATCACCGTGCCCCTGCTGGGGCTGGTGGATACCGCTGTAGTCGGCCACCTGCCGGACTCCCGCTACCTGGCCGGGGTTACCCTGGGCGCCACCCTGTTCAGCTTTCTCTACTGGGGCTTTGGCTTCCTGCGCATGGGCACCACCGGACTCACCTCACAGGCGGTGGGAAGGGAGAGCGACGGCGAAGTGCGCAACCTGCTGGGCCAGTCGCTGCTGCTGGCGGCGGGCATCGGCACGGCCCTGATCCTCTTCTCCCAGCCACTGATCGCCCTCGGCCTATGGCTGCTGGATGGCAGCGAGGTGGCCACCGCCCTGGCGGCGGAGTACGCACAGATTCGCATCCTCTCGGCGCCGGCGGTACTGGCCAACTACGCCATCCTCGGCTGGTTCCTCGGCCAGCAGAACTCGCGGGTGACGCTAGCCATCCTGGTGCTGACCAACGGCGTCAATATCGCCCTCGACCTGCTGTTCGTGGTCGGGCTTGGCATGACCAGCGACGGGGTGGCCTGGGCCACGGTGATCGCCGACTACACGGCACTGGCGTTCGGCGGCGCGCTGGTGATGCGTCAGCTGAAGCTGCTCGAGGGCCGCTTCCTGCGCGAGCGTCTGCTGCGGCTGGGCGCCTACGGCGAGCTGTTCCACGTCAACGCCAATCTCTTCGTACGCACCCTGGGGCTACTGTTCGCCATGGCCTTCTTCACCTCCCGCGGTGCCGTGCAGGGAGATACCGTGCTGGCCGCCAACGCCGTACTGCTGCAGTTCATCATGCTCACCGCCTACGCCCTGGACGGCTTTGCCCATGCCGCCGAGGCGATCGTCGGCCGCGCCGTGGGCCGTCGACGCTGGGACGAGTTCGCCGCCGCGGTTCGCTCGGCGGCCTGGTTCTCGCTGATCACCGCCGCCGCGGCCGCGCTGGTCTTCGCCCTGGGCGGTCAGTACCTCATCTCCCTGCTTACCAGCCTACCGGAGGTGCGCGCCACCGCCGCCAGCTACCTGCCCTGGATGGTCGCCATGCCGCTGATCACGGTGTGGAGCTACCTGTTCGACGGCGTCTTCATTGGCGCTACGGCAATTCGCGAGATGCGCAACAGCATCTTCGCCGGGCTGGCCGTTTACCTGCCGGTATGGTGGCTCAGCCAAGGCCTGGGCAACCATGGCCTGTGGCTGGCTTTTCTGACCTTCGCCCTGGTGCGCTCGGCGGTGCTGACCGGCTACTACCTGCACTACCGACGCACGCGCTGGCGCCCATCCCTTTGACAGCGGCTCTCGGGGCCGGCAACGTTGACCAGTCGAACGTGCAACCTTCTGAGACTGCGCTATTTTTTCTCAGACGACCCGTAGGCACACCGTTTACAACAGAGAAGAAGCGAAACCGCCATGCTCAAATACCTTTCCCGGCCCGCCGTGAGGCTGGTCGAGCGCTACCTGCCCGACCCCTACATTTTCGTGCTGCTGCTGACCGTGATCGCCGCCGCCGCCGCCATCGCCGTGGAGCGCCAGACACCACTGGCGGTGATGCGCTTCTGGGGCGACGGCTTCTGGAACCTGCTGACCTTCTCGATGCAGATGCTGCTGGTGCTGGTGACCGGCTTCATGCTGGCCAGCTCACCGCCGGTGAAGCGCCTGCTGCAGCGCCTCGCCGCGCAGGCCAAGAACGCCGGGGGGGCCATCGTACTGGTCACCCTGGTCTCGCTGGCGGCCAGCTGGATCAACTGGGGCTTCGGCCTGGTGGTGGGGGCGCTGTTCGCCAAGGAGCTGGCGCGACTGGTGCGAGTCGACTATCGACTGCTGGTGGCCAGCGCCTACTCCGGCTTCGTGGTCTGGCACGGCGGCCTGGCGGGCTCCATACCGCTGACCATCGCCACCGACGGCCACTTCACCGCCGACCAGATCGGCGTAATCGGCACCGGCTCGACCATCTTCTCCTTCTTCAATCTGGCCATCGTGGTATGCCTGTTCATCAGCATCCCGCTGGTCAACCGGCTGATGCTGCCCGATGAAAAGGACAGCGTCTACGTGGACCCCAAGCTGCTGGGCGAGGCCCCCGAGACCAAGGGCCGCATCACCCGCCCCGCCGAGCGCCTCGAGAACAGCGTGACCCTGGCCTGGCTCGTGGGCATCCCCGGGGTGATCTTCCTGCTCGATCACTTCCTGCTGCGCGGCGGCGGGCTGAACCTGAACATCGTCAACTTCATGTTCCTGTTCCTCGCCATCGTGCTGCACCGCACGCCACGCAGCCTGCTCGAAAGCCTGCACGAGGCGATCAAGGGCGGCGCAGGCATCGTCATCCAATTCCCCTTCTACGCCGGCATCATGGCGATAATGGTCCAGTCGGGGCTGGCCCAGACCATGTCCGAGGGACTGATCTCCTTTGCCACCGAGACCTCGCTGCCGTTCTGGTCGTTCCTCAGCGCCGGCGTCGTCAACCTCTTCGTCCCCTCCGGTGGCGGCCAGTGGGCCGTGCAGGCGCCTGTGATGCTCCCCGCCGCCGAGGCGCTGGGCGTTGATGTCTCCCGAGTGGCCATGGCCGTCGCCTGGGGCGACGCCTGGACCAACCTGCTGCAGCCGTTCTGGGCGCTGCCGGTACTCGCCATCGCCGGCCTGAAGGCCAAGGACATCATGGGCTTCTGCCTGATCCAGCTGTTCATCACCGGCGCCATCATCGCCGTTGGGCTGACCTGGTTCTGAGCGCCGCCAATGCCTCGGACAACGCCTCGCCCCCAAGCCGGTGGCGAGGCGTTATGCTGGGGAAGACACCCCTAAGGAATACGACAGATGGAAGCCTACGACATGCCCGGCCAGCACGAACTCTCGATGACAGTGCTGATGACACCCGACATGGCCAACTTCAGCGGCAAGGTGCACGGCGGCGCCATTCTCAAGAAGCTCGACGAGGTAGCGTACGCCTGTGCCAGCCGCTACTCGGGCCACTACGTAGTGACGCTGTCGGTGGATCAGGTGCTGTTCAAGCAGCCGATTCATGTCGGCGAGCTGGTCACCTTCCTGGCCAGCGTCAACCACGTGGGCCGCTCCTCGATGGAGATCGGCATCAAGGTGGTGGCCGAGAACATCCGCGACAAGGTGATTCGCCACACCAACAGCTGCTACCTGACCATGGTGGCGGTGGACAGCGAAGGCAAGCCGGCACCGGTACCGCCGCTCGAGCTGGCGACACGGCAGCAGAAGCTGCGCTTCGAGAAGGCCGCGCTGCGCAAGAAGCTGCGCAAGCAGGCCGAGGAGGAGGAGCGCCGCGCCCAGGCGGCCCACGACGACAATTGACGGCGGTCAACCGCAGCCGATGGCGGTGATCACCCCGTCCTCGTCCAGTCGAACATTGAGGCGCTCGGCGCGATATTCCAGGGTGTAGGCGTAGCCGGGGCGCATCACCCGCAGCGCCTGCGCACCGCTGGTCTGCTCCAGGGCCTCACCCAGCGCCTCGCTGTATTTCTCACCGACATGCGCCTGGACCCGCTGGGCACCGCAGGTATCTTCCTGGCGGTCGGCGGCAGGCGGCGGCGGGGCCGGTTCATGGGGCGGTGGCGTGGTCGGCATCGCGGTACAGCCCATCAGCAGCATACCGGTGATGGTCGCAAAAGCGGGTTTCATTGGCATGGGACATCCATTTCTCGCCTGTGTCTTAAAGGGTATCTACAAAAGGACTGCTCTCGACAATAAGCCGTTATCTGAATTATCAGCTGTCAAATGAGGAAATGAACGAAGCGGGCCTTCCCGCTCCGTCCTCAGCACACAGCGTGGCCGCTGCGTCTATGTCATTCAGCGGAGCGTTGAATCGCCTCGCCACCGCGCTCGATGTCCTGCCCGGCCCCGCGTATGGTATTGCAGCCGCTGAGCAACGACAGCGTGAACAGCGAAATCAGCATCACGGCTAGTATCCTTTTCATGGCTATCTCCTTGTGCGCCCCCGGCGCATGAAAGCACCGGACCTACTCTCTTCAATCTAGCACTGACGCTGCCCGCCTGCGTGAATAATGCTCCATCAGCCGATTGGCCAGGCGCCTGTGGCATCATGCAAGGACCGCCCTTGGATGATAAGGAGAGCAGGATGGCCCCCTTCGAGCCGGACGAGCGCCTGGTGGCAGACAGCTACCCGGTCACCGAACTGCCGCTGTGCCAGCTGCGGCTAATGGACGACGCCCGCTTCCCCTGGCTGGTGCTGATACCGCGCCACTCCGGAATCCGTGAGATCTTCGAACTCAGCGAGGCCGACCAGCAGCAGCTGTGGCGAGAGGCGGCCCGTGTCGGCCAGGCCCTCAAGCGGAGCCTCAAGGGCGACAAGCTGAACGTGGCAAGCCTGGGCAACCAGGTCGCCCAGCTGCACGTTCATGTGATCGTGCGCCGCCGCGATGACGCCGCCTGGCCGTACCCGGTGTGGGGCCACGGCACGGCGGTCCCCTACGACCTGGACAGCCTGGCCGCCATGCGCGACCGGCTGCTGGCCCAGATCGAGGGCCTCGACCTGGAGTAGCGCCGGCTCAGCCCCCGAAGGGGCTGGCACGCGACGGCGCCTCGCCGCTGCGCGCGGGCGGCTCGCCCAGCAGCGGCGCCGAGCCGGGCTGACTGACGCCGGTCACCGACAGCGACACTCCCAGTATCAGGATCGCCAGGCCGCCGCCCAGGGCCGCCCAGCTCAGCAGGCGACCGGCGCGCTGCACGCCACCCTGGCGGGCGAGTCGCCTCTCGGCCCAGCCCCGGGCCACCACGCTGGCCAGCGCCAGCCCCGACACGGTCAGCGCCGTGCCCAGCGACATCACCAGTACCGCCGCCACCCCAACCACGAACTGGCCGAGCAGGCTCGCCGCCCCCAGCAGCAGCACCGCGCCCGTGCAGGGGCGCATACCGATGGCCACCACCGTCGCCAGGGCGGTACGCCAGTCGGCAGCCTGCTGCGGGTCCACATGATGATGGCCGCCGCAGCAGTGATCATGGTCATGCTGCGGGTCATGACCGTGATGGGCGCCATGGCCATGAGAGGAGTCAGCAGCGAGAGAGTGCGGCGCCTGCCGGGCGGAGACGGCGCCGCCCGGCATCGGACGGCGCAGCTGACGAATCGCCCGCAGGCTCAGCCAGGCCCCCAGCAGCGCCACCATCAGGAAGCTGGCCTGCTCGACCCATACTACGCTGCCCATCGCCTGGCGGGTCACCCAGCCCAGGCCGTATACCAGCACCACCACCAGGCCGATGGCCACCACCCCCTGGAGCAGCGAGGCGGCGAAGGAGAGCCCCAGGGCACGACGCACGGCGCCCCCCTGCGACAGCAGATAGGTGGTCAGTACCGCCTTGCCGTGGCCCGGCCCGGCGGCGTGGAAGACCCCGTAGCCGAAGCTGATACCGAGCAGCACGGCCCAGGTACCCGCCGAAGGGGAACCGGAGAGCTCGGTGATCGCCAGGGTCAGCGCCCGATGCAGGTCCCGCTGCCAGGCCACGATCTGAAAGCTCAGCGACTGAAAGCCCCCCTGGAAGACCAGGTGGAAGAGCAGCGCGGCCAGCAGCAGCCCGGCGCCTGCCAGCCACCATTTCCCGCCCAGGCGAAGAACCGCTACTCGCATGTCACCTCCCCGGTCTCGGCAAAGTGGCGCCCGAGGCCCGGTACGGCCTCGTCGGTAATATCGAGCATGGCCGCCTCCATGACCCGCTCCGGATCCGGGTCGGCGGGCACGATACGCGTGGTGCAGGCGAGCTCGCCCCCCACCACCAGGGCATCGTCCAGCGGCGTATTGTCCTCCGCCTCATGCACCACCTCCAGGTAGTAGGTGGGATCGAATACCTTGTAGTGCAGGGTCTTGTCCCGCAGCGGCTGCGGCGTCGCCAGCGGCAGCAGGAAGATGAACTCAACGCGCCCGCCACGCGACATCACGGTGTACTCGCTGACCTCACCCAGCGCCAACCGCTCGCCGTCGAGCCGCAGCTCGGTGAAGTAGTCGTGTGGGCGCAGGTTCTCGCGGATCTCACCCCCCAGTTGGTCCAGTCCGGCCTCGAGCCCACCGCCACCGGCGGCGTGCTCCAGCTCCTCGAGTATCACCAGGCTATAGAAGGGATCCATCCGCCAGGCCTGGTGCAGCCCCTCCAGGCGCCCCTGATCATCGACTACCAGCCGCATGCGCATGTCGATCCAGCCATGCGGGTGGGCCAGGGTCAGCCCCGGCGCCAGCAGTAAGGCAGCGGCCAGGGTGGCAAACCCTAGCCAGCGTCGCAAAACGAGACAAGACAGTGTCATGGTGAGGCAGGTGCTCCCGATGGTGAAACGACTACCGATGGTGAAACGACTACCGATGGTGAAACGACTACCGATGGTGAAACGACTACCGATGGTGAAACGACTGCCGATGATGAAACGACTGCCGGTGGGGGAACTGGGCCCCATGGTGAAACGGCTACGGCGTTTCTGCCCAGGGCCCCAGCCCCAGGCGTGACTCGAGGGCGGCGAGCAGCGGGTCGAGTAGGTGTGGCGGCAGCGGCCGACCGCCTCTCGTCGCCGTCAGGCTGGCGCGGGCCCCCTCGCCCTCCGCCGTCACCGACAGCTGAACTCGATAGCCCGGCCAGCGGGACAGCACCGCCTCGGCACGCCCCAGCTCGGCGTCGGCATGACGGATCACATAGCCCTGATCGGCCAGCAGGTTGATCCCCTGGCGCAAGGTGGACTCCGGGGAGGCGGCGTAGCCGAGCTCCCGGGACTCCGGAGCCATGCCACCACCGGTCGCGCAACCGGTCAGCCCGGCCGCCAGCAGCAGCGCAATCAAACAGCGCATCATGAGGCCTCCCGCGGGTCGACCCGCTCCAGCGCCTCGCGCAGCTGACGGCAGTAGTCGGCATCGCTGGCGCTGCGCGATTCGCGCTGATCACCCTGCCAGTCGATCACCTGAATATCCCGGCTGATCCGCACCGCCTGCCCATCGGCCACCAGCGAGACCCGCTCTAGCCGGGTGGCATCTCCGCGCATATAGCCGACGCTGCCGAAGCCGACCATCACGCCGGTGGAGAAGCCGCCGCCGCGCCCCACGCCATAGCTGCCGAACCAGGTGGGCCGGGACCAGCTGTCGTAGGGGTCACCGTAGCCGGGCACACGGCGACGCCGCTCGACGCTGATCACGCCCAGCGCCGGGTCGGTATGGCGCACCTCGTAGCCTTCTCCTTCGAATACCGCGGCCGCACGGCGCACCCACTCGACCGACGACACCTCACCGGCCTCCCAGCGGCACTCGGCGGCCGGGGACGGTTCGGCCGCGGGCAGCGCGCTGGGCGTGGTCTCACAGCCGGCCAGCACCAGCAAAATGGGCATCGGCCACCAGGGGCGCATGGCATCTCTCCTGAGCCGCTTTCGGTTGGAATTGGACAGTCTACGCCGACCCGGGGCTATGCAACCACCGCAGCCAGCAGCCACGACCCGGCATCGACGCTCCTTGAGAGTCCCACCGACACCAAGGGTTCCTCGGTCTGCCGCCGCCGGCGGCAAAATGGCGCAGCCCCTTGAAAAGCAGACCGCCGAACGGCATCCCATGGGGAGAGGCTATGGCGGCGATGGCAAGATTTGGCTTACCCACTACCCATCAAGCGCTTACACTGGTCACCTGTTTTCCAGAGCCTTTATTCCGGAACCGAACGCGACCAAGGAGGCACTCGCATGACCGACACCAACGCCATCGGCCTGCATCACGGCAGCGCCAGCCAGCTGGCCGACAAGCTCAACGCCCTGCTGGCCAACTACCAGATCTTTTACATGAACGTACGCGGCTATCACTGGAACGTGAAGGGGCCGCAGTTTTTCGAGCTGCACACCAAGTTCGAGGAGTTCTACACCGACCTGCTGACCAAGGTCGACGAGGTGGCCGAGCGCATCCTGACGCTGGGCCACACGCCGGTGCACGCCTACAGCGACTACGTGGCGATGGCCGAGATTCGCGAGGACAAGGACGTGCACGACGGCGAGGCCTGCGTACGCGGCGTGCTCAAGGGGTACCAGACCCTGATCGAGCTGCAGCGGGAGATCCTCGCCCTGGCCGACGATGCCGACGACGAGGGCACCGCCGCCCAGGCCGGCGACTATATCCGCGAACAGGAAAAGACCGTTTGGATGCTTAACGCCTATCTGGGCTAAGAGCCCTCGGCCAGGTCCTCGACCAGCGCCCTGAGCAGGCTCCAGAACTCTTCCACGGACTCCAGCTCGACACGCTCATCGGGCGAGTGGGCACCGCGGATCAGCGGGCCGAAGGAGATCATCTGCATCCCGGGGTACTTGCCGGCGAGAATGCCGCACTCCAGGCCCGCGTGGATCACCTTGACCGCCGGATCGCCGCCCAGCTGCTGACGATGCAGGCGACAGAAGCGCGCGAGCAGGGGGCTGTCGGAGGCCGGGGTCCAGCCGGGATAGGCGTTCTCGACCCGGGTCTTCGCACCGATCAGCTCGAACAGGGCGCGGAACCGGTCGGCGATGTCCCGGGTCGCGCTGTCGCGCAGCGAGCGCACCAGCGCACAGAGATGAAAGCGGCCATCCTCCAGCCCAACCACCCCCAGGTTGTTGGAGGTTTCCACCACGCCCTCCACCTCGGGGCTCATGCGCTCCACCCCGCAGGGCGCGGCGTGCAGCGCCGCCACCAGCATGCGACTGGCGTGGGCATTGAGCGCCTGGGCCGGGGGCGACATCAGCGGGTGCAGGGTCAGCGTGAGCCCGTCGTCGACCCCGGCCAGCTCGCCACGCAGCTCCTGCTGCAGGGCGGCGACCCGCTCGCTGGCGGCCGCCGCCTCATCGGCCGGCAGCACCAGGGTGGCGAATGCTTCCCGCGGCAGGGCGTTGCGCAGGGTGCCGCCATGGTAGTCCACCAGGCGCGCATCGAAGGCCTCCAACGAGCGCAGCACGCGCACCAGCAGGCGGTTGGCGTTGCCGCGACCGCGGTGGATGTCGATCCCCGAGTGACCGCCCACCAGGCCGGTCAGCGACAGCCGCAGGGCCACCTCGTGCTCGGCCAGCGGGGCGGTCGGCAGCGCCGCCTCGACCACCACGTCGGCACCGCCGGCACAGCCGATGAACACCTCGCCGCGATCCTCGGAGTCCAGGTTCAGCAGCACCTGGCCCTCGAGCCATCCCTCCGCGAGATTCAGCGCACCGCCCATGGAGGTCTCCTCCTCAAGGGTGAACAGCGCCTCCAGCGGGCCGTGGGTCAGGCTGTCGTCCTCCAGAATGGCCAGCGCCGCCGCCACCCCCAGGCCATTGTCGGCCCCCAGGGTGGTATGGCGGGCATGCAGCCAACCGTCGGCCACATGGGTCTCGATGGGGTCGCGGGTGAAATCGTGGGGGTGCTCGGCATTGGCCTGGGCCACCATGTCCAGGTGGCCCTGCAGGATCACTCCCGGAGCGCGCTCGTGGCCGGGCGTGGCCGGCTTGCGCAGCCGCAGGTTGCCGTGGGCATCGCGGTCATGGGCAAGCCCCCGGGCATCGGCCCAGCGCTCGAGCAGGGCGACCAGCTCGGCCTCATGGCCGGAGGGCCGCGGCGTGTTGCACAGGGTGCGAAAGTGGTGCCACAGGGGCTGCGGCGATAGCTGCTCGAGGTGTTCGTTCATGGCGAGTCTTCATCGAGGTTAACCGCGCTACCTTACCGGGCAAACGACGCCGGGAAAAGCGCTCAGTCGGCCGTTGTGGCCTCGAGCAGTCGCACCACCGCCTGGCGAAGCTGCGCCACGACCTGGCGACGCCCGGAAACTCCCAGCCGCGCCGCCAGCCAGGCCATATCACGCCCCTGAAAGGCCCAGGCCACCAGCCAGGCGAGCGCCGGGTCGCGGCTGCCGTCGACGGCCAGGCGACGCAGCAGCGCCTGCAGCGCGGGGCGCACCGTGGCCGGCTCGCGGCGACCATGGGCCACATCGTCCAGGTCTCGACGGTCGGCGGCCGACAGCGCCGGCGGCGCGCCCTCCCCGAGCAGTGCCAGCGCCACCTGGGGGTCCAGCGCCTTCAGCTCGAAGGCCAGCAGCGCCGGCAGCAGGCGCTGGAAACCTGCCGTCAGCGACTCGGCCAGGGCCTCGCCCCGGGGGCTGGTGGGCACGACGACCATCAGCGCATGCTCACCGGTGGCGGTCTCCCGGGACAGCCCCAGGCGCACCGCGCGAAAGCCCAGCGCCCGCCAGAAGGCGATCAGCTGTGGCTCGGCGCCGAAGCTGGCCCCCAGCAGGTCGATGCGCGCCTCCCGCGCCGCGGTCAGCTCGGCCTCGAGCAGGCACCGCCCCAGCCCCTCGCGGCGCCGCTCGGGATGCACGGCGATACGCTGCACCCGCCGCAGCCGCGCGGTCAGCGCCTCCCGGCAGCCGGCATGGGCCGCCAGCGACTGCGCCAGCAGGTGCCCCGGCGGGCGGCGCTCGCCCCGCGCCACCCGCTCGGCCAGCGCGGCGGAAAAGCCGCCCTCGTCGCCGCACACGACCACCGCCTGGGGGCGCCCCTCGGCCTCCAGGGTGGCAATGCGCAGCCCGGGAGCGTCGAGCAGGCGCCGCAGGTCGCCGGGTGTGGTCCGGTAGTGGGCCTGGACCAGCAGGCCGAAGAGGTCGCGCAGCGCCGGCTCTCGGTGGGCCAGGTCGTCACGCCGCCAGCGCCGAAGCGTCGGGCTCGATGCCGCGGCAAAGGGAGGCGGCTCGGCATCGAGCAGCAGCAGGTCGGCGAGGCGTCGCTCCAGCGGATCCCCCGCCGCCCAGCGAATCGGCGCGGCCAGGTGCATCTCGCGCCAGTCGGGCGTCTGGCGCATCAGGCGGTCGCGAAAGCGCAGCGCAAAACCGCGGCCAGAGCCTTCGTAGCCATGCACGGTGGTGGCGAAGGCGATGCGCGGGAAGGCCGTCAGCCACTGCCCCAGCAGGGTGGCGGGAATCGCCGCCGCCTCATCCACCAGCAGCAGCGCGCCGGGCCCACCCGCCTCACCGCGCTCGGCCAGGGTCGCCAGCTCGTCCGGAGCGCAGAACTCGACCCGGCCGCCCCCCGCGTCGATGAAGGCATTGCCCCGCAAGCCCCCCTCCGGACACAGTCGCTCGAGCCGCTCGAAGAGCGCAGCCACCGCCGCCGGGCGCGGCGCCGTGACCCGAATGTGCCGCTCGCCGGCCGCCAGCAGTCGCGCGCAGGCGATCCCCAACGCCGCCGTCTTGCCGCGGCCGCGATCGGCGGTCAGCACCAGGGGGCGGCGGCGGCGCAGCCGGACCAGGCCGGCGACCGCCGCGGCCTGGTCATCGGTCAGACACGCCGGATCAGCGCCGGGCTCGCTCGCACGGGGCGAAGCGTCGGGCAGCGTCGGCAGCCAGGCCCCTTCCCTCGGCCCCCAGCGCGCCACGTTACCGGCCGCCGAGAGGCGTCGCGCCAGGCGCGACAGATAGCGCGAGCCGGGGTGCTCGCCGGAACCGCCGTCGAGGTCCCCCGGCGCCCCCCAGGGCGAGGGAGTCAGCAGCAGCAGCAGGCCGCCGGCGCGCAGGGTGCCGCCCAGGGCACCGAAGGCGTCGGGGTCGAAGTCGGCCTCGCCGGACACGGCATCGACCACCAGCAGGTCCTGCTCCCCGCCCAGGCGGGTACGCGCCCGCGAGGGGGGCAGCCAGCACTCCGCCTCCAGGGCTGTCGGCGGCACCGCCGACACCCAGCAGGGCCGTCGCCAGCCGCCCGCCTGCCACAGCGCCAGCGCACACTGCCGACATTCCGCCGGCTCGCCGCTCACCCACACCAACCCCCGCCAGCCAATCCGCCCCAACTGGTATGACCAATTGAACAGCTCCTCTACCTCGGACTCCATCTGCCACCTCGTCACGCCCAGAAACTGCCCATTCCCCAGCAAGAAGAATGCCGCAGCGATTAGCCATTGGTCGCAACGGCTCGCCCGACAATGACTATAAGCTTGCTAACATAGCCGCAAATTTATCCGACGTTCACGCCTCAAACGCTCCGGATCCGCCACATTTACCGGAAGTTTCCCCTTCACCCACGACATCGCAGCGCAGCACAGGAGTGCCAAAAATTGGTATTACCAATTTTCCAAACTTGAGCACTCCGGGGGGCACCTATAATCTCTTTCCCTGGAACTAGGCCTTTTCCTACAACAATACCCGTCACAGCAAGTGGAGTCGTGTCTATGCAAGTCTCATCTGGCACCCGCACGTCCGTACGTTTTGCGCTCAGCGGCACCGCCGCCGCCGTCATCCTCGCCGGCGCCACCCTGGCCAGCACCGCCAACGCCCAGGAGCGCGTCCGCTGGCAGGTGCCCATCGCCTTCCCCTCTCACCTGGTCGGCCTGAGCACCCCGGTGGTGCATCTCTCCGAGACTCTGGAAGCGATTTCCGGGGGCAATATCAATCTGCGCTACTACGAGCCAGGCGAGCTGATCCCGCCCTTCGAGATTCTCGACGCTGTCTCCGAAGGCCGCTACCCGGCCGGCTACACTTGGATTGGCTACGACCAGGGCAGTATTCCGGTTCTGCCACTGCTGTCGGGCCCTCCATTCGGTATGGAGCCCCCGGCCTTCATGGCCTGGCACTACTTCGGCGATGGCGACGAGCTGCTCCAGGAAGTGTATGAGCCCTATGGCGTCAAGGCGCTGCTGTGCGGGGTCATCGGCCCGGAGGCGGCCGGCTGGTTCGCCGAGCCGCTGGAGTCCCTCGATCAGATCGACGGCCTGCGTATCCGCTTCGCCGGCATCGGCGGGCGCGTCATGGAGCGCCTGGGCGCCTCGGTGACCATGCTGCCGGGCGGTGAGCTCTACCAGGCCATGGAGCGTGGCACCATCGACGCCATGGAGTTCTCCGCGCCGGCGGTGGACCGCATCCTGGGCATGCAGGAGATCGTCCAGAACTACGTCATGCCGGGCTGGCACCAGACCTATACCACCTCCCACCTGCTGGTGAACCAGGAGACCTGGGATGGCCTCACCGACCTGAGCCGCGCCCAGATCGAAACCGGCTGTCGCTCCGCTACCCTGTTCGGCTTCTCCGAAAGCGAATGGGAAAACCCCCAGGCGCTGGCGGAGTTCGAGGCCGAGGGCGTGAATGCCCAGACTCTGTCGCCGGAGATCCTCGCCGAGCTCGAGGCGGTGACCATGCAGGTGCTGGAGGAGATGTCCAGCGACGACGCGCTTTTCGCCCGCGTGCTGGAAAGCCAGCGCGAGTGGATGGCCGTTCACGGCAACTGGCACTCGAAAGGGTACCTGCCACGCTCCTACTACGCACCCAAGTCCGACTGATCCAACACGGCTGAGCCTCAGGGGGCCGCAAGGCCCTCTGATGCGTATTGCTCTGCTTCCGGTTACATGAGGCCGCTCATCGATGTCCACACCCCATGCCGATCACGAGTCGGCCAACTCGCCTCACCCACAGCCTCCGGCTCTGCCCACCAACCGGCTGAGCCATGCGCTCGACACCGCCATCGCGGCAATTGGCAAGACGCTCTCCTGGCTGTGGATCGCGACCCTGGCCGTCGTGCTGACCAACGTCTTCAGCCGC
>NZ_JABFUC010000021.1 GCF_022341425.1 Billgrantia campisalis
GTTCGAGGTTCGAGGTTCGAGGTTCGAGGTTCGAGGTTCGAGGTTCGAGGTTCGAGGTTCGAGGTTCGAGGTTCGAGGTTCGAGGTTCGAGGTTCGAGGTTCGAGGTTCGAGGTTCGAGGTCGAGGTTGCTCAGTGCAGGGTCGGTGGCGGCGTCTCGTCGCCGGCGAGCAGCGCTTCCACCTCCGGCGGCTCGAAGCGATAGTGGGTGTGGCAGAAGTGGCACTGGGTCTCGATAGCGCCCTGTTCGGCGAGGATCTCACGTAGCTCGCTCGCCTCCAGGCTGAGCAGGGCGTCGGCGAGACGCTCCCGGGAACAGCTGCAGCCGAAGCGCAGCGCCTTGGGGTCGAAGACCCGCACCGTCTCCTCGTGGTAGAGGCGGCGCAGCACCTCGAGGGGCGCAAGGCCGAGCAGCTCCTCGCGCTTCACGGTGTCGGCGAGATGCACGGTGCGATCCCAGGCATCCCGGTCCCGGTTCTGCGTCTCGTCGGGCAGGCGCTGCAGCAGCAGCCCACCGGCGCGCTCGCCGTCGGCCGCCAGCCATAGCCGGGTGGGGAGCTGCTCGGACTGGGCGAAGTAGGCCTCCAGACAGCCTGCCAGGCTGTCGTGATCCAGCGCCACGATCCCCTGGTAGCGGCTGCCCTCCCGCGGGTCCAGGGTGATCACGATCTGGCCGTCGCCGACCAGCTCGCGGAAACCGAGCCCCTCCTCGGGCAGGGTCTGGTCCTCGGCCAGGCGGGCGATGGCGCGCAGCTCGCCGCCGGGGTTGGACTCAGCCATCAGCAGCGCGAGCACCCCCTGGCCGCGCACCTCGATGCTGAGAATGCCGTCGAGCTTGACGGTATCGGTGAGCAGCGCCACCGCGGCCAGCAGCTCGCCGAGCAGGCGATTGACCGCCGGGGGATAGGCGTGACGGTCGAGCACCTCGCGGTAGGCCCGCTCGAGGGTGACGATTTCGCCGCGCACATTGGTATCGTCGAAAAGGAATCGCTGGATCTGGTCGGTCATATCGAATCTGCGAGGTATGAAGAGTGAGTGGAGACGTATGAGGAACTAGTCCTCACCGCTCTCCTTGAAGCGTCGGATATCGCGACGCTGCTTCTTGTCGGGGCGCTTGAGCGGATGCTGCATGGCCTGGTTGGTGAGCCGCCGCGCGTCGGCCTCCCGCTCCCGCCGCTGGGCGCTCTCCGGCGTTTCACGGTAGAGCTCACGGGCCTCGGGGGCGCCGCGACGCTGGTCGGAGAGCGCCACCACCTCCACCTCCCAGATATCCCAGCCCTGGGGTACGCGAACGATGGCGCCGAGCTCCACGGCCTTGCTGGTCTTGGCCCGGGCGCCGTTGTAGTGCACCTTGCCGCCCTCGATAGCTTTCTTGGCCAGGGCGCGGGTCTTGAAGAAGCGCGCCGCCCACAGCCACTTGTCGAGTCGCACGCTACTCATCGGCGCCCTCCCCGTTCGTCGCCTGCTGCCGCTGCCCAGGCGGCCGGTGATCGGGGAGGATCGCCGCGAATCGGTCCAGGGCGATGAACTCCTCGAGCTCCTTTTCCGGGCGGGTGCTGTCGGGCTGCTTGATGCCCAGCAGGTGGCGCACCCCATATTCACGGGCACTCTCCAGTACCTCGGGATTATCGTCGATGAACAGGGTGCGCTCGGGGTCAAAGGGCTCCACCTCCTGCAGCGCGAACCAGAACTCCTGGGCCTCCTTGGGCACGCCGACATCCGCCGAGGAGACGATGGCGTCCAGATACTCCTCGAGGCCGGTGAGCGGTAGCTTGAGCTCGAGGCTCTCCCGGTCGGCGTTGGTGGCCAGCACCACCCGGGGATGGGCCTGCTTGAGCCACTGGAGGAAGTCCAGGGCATCGCTACGCAGGCCGATCAGGTGCTGCACCTCGCGCTTGAGGGCGAGGATATCCACGCCCAGCTCGCGGCTCCAGTAGGCCAGGCTGTACCAGTTGAGGCTGCCCTTCTCGCGGATGATCCGCGAGCGCAGCGTCTCCTGGGTGGCCTCATCCAGGCGGTGCAGTTCCACGTAGCGACGCGGCAGGTGCTCCAGCCAGAAGTGGCTGTCGAAGTGCAGGTCCAGCAGGGTGCCGTCCATGTCCAGCAGAACGGTATCGATGGCGCGCCAGTCGATCATCGCGGCTCCGGGTGGCATCGAGTCAGGGGGAAGGCATGCTATTGTACCAGCCAGTCCTGTCACGCAGAAATGGAGTTCCCATGCCCGATTCCCAGTGGCCGCCGAAACCCCGGGTGCTGTCCTGCCAGTCGGTGGCCAGAAGCCGCCTGTTCCACGTCGAGTCGCTGGAGCTGCGCTTCGCCAACGGCGCCGAGCGGACCTTCGAGCGCCTGACCGGCAGCGACCAGGGCGCGGTGATGATCGTCGCCATGCCCGACCCCGAGCACGTGCTGTTGATTCGCGAGTACGCCGCCGGCTTCGAGGACTACGTGCTGACCCTGCCCAAGGGGCTGATTGACCCCGGCGAGGACGTGATCAGCGCCGCCAACCGCGAACTGATGGAGGAGTGCGGCTTCGGCGCCGAGCGCATCGAGCCGCTGGTGGAGCTGTCGCTGGCCCCCAACTACATGCGCCACCGCATGCAGGTACTGCTGGCCACCGAGCTCTACCCCCGGCGCCTGCCCGGCGACGAACCGGAGCCGCTGATCGTCGAGACCCACGCCCTGGAAGAGCTGCCCGCCCTGCTGCTGCGCGAGGACTTCCACGAGGCGCGGGCCATCGCCGCGCTCTACATCGCCCGGGACACCCTGCGCCAGCGCCAGGAGCAAGACATGCCGCCGAGCTGGTAGCCGGCTCAGCCGCGGTGGCCGTGCAGGCGACGCAGGCTACCGCCCTCCTTCAAGCGTATCCAGCGCCCCTGGCGATAGCTATCCAGCCCCGCCTCGAGCAGGGTCATCACCGTCAGCGCCTCATCCACGGTCACCGGCGGCGGCCCCTGCCCCGCCAGCGCCGCGGCCATACCGGCATAGTAGGCCGGATAGTCACCCGCGGGGGCAGGGAATTCCCGGCTGACCAGGGCCACGCTGTCGTCCTCGCCCTCGTTGACGGTCAGCGTACCCGGGCGTTCATCGACACCCCAGCCGGGCGCCGGGGCGCGCCCCTCGTGCAGCCAGGCCTCCTGGGGGTCGCCGCTGTACTTCACGAAGCTGCCGCGGGTCCCGTGCAGCGCCGCCCGCGGGGTGGGTTCGGCCACCAGCGAGCTGGCCTGCAGGCTGACCCTCAGGCCGTCATACTCCAGCAGCGCCAGGAAGTCGTCGTCGATCTCCGCCCCCTCGCGGGAAGTGGCCAGCTCCAGCAGGATCGCCCGAGGCCTGCCGAACAGCTGCACCGCCTGGTCGAGCAGATGCGGCCCCAGGTCGAACCAGATGCCGCTGCCGGGACGGTGGTGGTCGCGCCAGCGGTCGCTGACCGCGGGGCGAAAGCGGTCGAAGCGCAGCGCCAGCGACACCGGCCGCCCCAGGCAGCCGCTCTCCAACACCGACTTCAAGGCCAGGAAATCACTGTCCCAGCGGCGATTGTGAAAGACGCTGAGCAGCCGCTCGGCCTTTTCCGCCTGGGCCTTGAGCAGCCGCGCCTCGGACAGGCTCACGGTGAACGGCTTGTCGACGACCACATGCTTGCCGGCGGCCAGGGCCGCCTTGGCCAGCGGGAAGTGGGTATCGTTGGGCGCGGCAATCACCACCAGGTCGATATCGGAACGGGCCAACAGCGCCGCCGTCTTGGCGACCACCGCCACCTCGGGCAGCGCCTGCTGCACGCGTGGCGGGTCGCTGCTGACCACCGCCAGCAGCTCGAGGTCCTCGGCCGCTTGAATCAGCGGCGCATGAAAGACCCGGCCGGCACTGCCGAAACCGACCAGGCCGACACCGTAGCTGTGCTTGATCATCGAACGCGCTTCCCTGCCGGGTGACGGCGAGCCGGGCGGACGGCCCCGCTCGCCGACAGGTCTCAATCGAGCTTGGAGAGGTCGCGCACCGCGCCCTTGTCGGCGGAGGTGGCGAGCATGGCGTAGGCCTTGAGCGCCGCCGAGACCTTGCGCACCCGCTCGATGCTGGGCTTCCAGGCGGCGGCGCCCTTGGCCTCCTCGGCCTCGCGGCGGGCGGTGAGCTCGGCGTCGGTCAACTTGACGTTGATGGCGCGGTTAGGGATATCGATGTGGATGATATCGCCGCTCTCGACCAGCCCAATGGCGCCCCCCGCCGCGGCCTCCGGCGAGACGTGGCCGATGGAGAGCCCGGAGGTGCCGCCAGAGAAGCGCCCGTCGGTGAGCAGCGCGCACGCCTTGCCGAGTCCCTTGGACTTGAGGTACGAGGTCGGGTAGAGCATCTCCTGCATGCCGGGGCCGCCCTTGGGGCCCTCGTAGCGGATGATGACCACCTCGCCCTCTTTCACCTTGCCCTCGAGGATATGCGCCACCGCCTGGTCCTGGGACTCCACCACGTGGGCCGGGCCCTCGAAGACCAGGACGGAGTCGTCGACGCCGGCAGTCTTCACCACGCAGCCGTCGCGAGCGATGTTGCCATAGAGCACGGCGAGTCCGCCCTCTGTCGAGAAGGCGTGCGCCAGGTCGCGGATGCAGCCACCGGCGCGGTCACCGTCCAGGCTCGGCCAGCGTGCGCTCTGGGAGAAGGCCACCTGGGTCGGCACCCCGCCGGGGCCGGCCCGGTAGAACTCCACCACCTCGGGGCTCGGCGAGCGCATGATGTCCCACTCGTTGAGGGCGTCCTCGAGGGTGTCGCCATAGACGGTGGGCACCCGGGTATCCAGCACGCCGGCGCGGTCCAGCTCACCGAGGATCGCCATGATGCCGCCGGCCCGGTGCACGTCCTCGATATGGTACTGCTGGGTATTGGGGGCCACCTTGCACAGCTGCGGCACCTCCCGGGACAGGCGGTCGATATCGGCCATGGTGAAGTCGATCTCGGCCTCCTGGGCGGCGGCCAGCAGGTGCAGGATGGTGTTGGTGGAGCCACCCATGGCGATGTCCAGGGTCATGGCGTTCCTGAACGCCGCCTTGGCGCCGATGGCCCGCGGCAGCAGGTGCGCCTCGTCGCCCTCGTAGTAGCGCTTGGCCAGCTCGACGATGCGGTGGCCGGCATTCTCGAACAGGCGGCGGCGGTCGGCATGGGTGGCCACCACGGTGCCGTTGCCGGGCAGCGCCAGGCCCAGGGCTTCCATCAGGCAGTTCATGGAGTTGGCGGTGAACATGCCGGAGCAGCTGCCGCAGGTGGGGCAGGCGCTGCGCTCGACCTCCGCCAGGGTCTCGTCATCGACGCTGTCGTCGGTGGCCATCACGATGGCATCCACCAGGTCCAGACCGTGGTCGAGCAGCTTGGTCTTGCCCGCCTCCATGGGGCCGCCGGAAACGAAGATCACCGGGATATTGAGCCGCATGGCGGCATTGAGCATCCCGGGGGTGATCTTGTCGCAGTTGGAGATGCACACCAGGGCGTCAGCGCAGTGGGCGTTGACCATGTACTCGACGCTGTCGGCGATCAGGTCCCGGCTCGGCAGCGAATAGAGCATGCCGTCGTGGCCCATGGCGATGCCGTCATCCACGGCGATGGTGTTGAACTCCTTGGCCACCCCGCCGGCCTTCTCGATCTCGCGGGCCACCAGCTGCCCCATGTCCTTCAGGTGCACGTGCCCGGGCACGAACTGGGTGAAGGAGTTGGCCACGGCGATAATCGGCTTGTGGAAGTCGTCATCCTTCATGCCGGTGGCGCGCCACAGGGCGCGGGCGCCGGCCATGTTGCGGCCGGCGGTGGTGGTGCGGGAACGATACTCGGGCATGGTGTCCTCTTTATGCTCAGTCACGCCGTCTTCCGCCATCCGGGATGGCGCACGGTCTGGGTGTCCAGGTGAACCGCCGATTCTGGCATGGGCGGCTCGCGCTTGCCACAAAGCAGGCACGCAACAGGCCTTCCAGCGGGGACTCGCGGCTTTGCCGGCGCTCTCAACCGAACACCACCTTCGCCACGTCCTTGTAGCGCTTGGCGAAGTGCACCGTCATGCCGGCCTGGAGGTAGTCGGGCAGCTCGTCGTAGTCGCGGCGGTTGGCGTCGGGCAGGATCACCTCGAAGATCGCGCTGCGCCGGGCGGCGATGATCTTCTCGCGGATGCCGCCCACCGGCAGCACCTGGCCGGTCAGGGTCAGCTCGCCGGTCATCGCCAGGGCGCGGCCGACGGCCTGGTGGCGGGCCAGCGACAGCAGCGCGGTGGCCATGGTCACCCCCGCCGAGGGGCCGTCCTTGGGGGTGGCGCCCTCGGGCACGTGCAGGTGCACGAAGGCCGAGTCGAAGAAGTCGCTGTCGGCGCCGTACTCCGGCAGATGCCCCAGCACGTAGCTGTAGGCGATATTGGCCGACTCCTGCATCACCTCGCCGAGCTTGCCGGTGAGCTTGAAGCCGCGGGTCAGGGAGTGGACCTTGCCGGCCTCGATGGGCAAGGTCGCCCCGCCCATGGCGGTCCAGGCGAGTCCGGTGACCACGCCCTCCCCCTTGAGCACCTGCTCCTGGCGGAACACCGGCGCGCCGAGGTACGCCTCGAGGTTCTTCACCGACACCTTCACCGTCTGCTGGTCGTGCTCCAGCATCTTGACCGCCGCCTTGCGCACGATGCGGTGCAGCTGCTTCTCGAGCTGGCGCACCCCCGCTTCGCGGGCATAGCCCTCGATCACCTGCTTGAGGGCCGCGTCGGTCAGGTTGATGCGCTTCTTGGGGATCTTGTCGCGCCTGAGCAGCTTGGGCCAGAGGTGGTGCTTGGCGATGGCGACCTTCTCCTCGGCGATATAGCCGGAGAGGCGGATCTGCTCCATGCGATCGAGCAAGGGCCCCGGGATCGAATCCAGGGTATTGGCGGTGCACACGAAGAGCACCTTGGAGAGGTCCAGGCGCACGTCCAGGTAGTGGTCGAGGAAGTCGACGTTCTGCTCCGGGTCGAGCACCTCGAGCAGCGCGGAAGCTGGGTCGCCCTGGAAGGACTGGCCGAGCTTGTCGATCTCGTCGAGCATGATCACCGGGTTCTCGACCTCGACCTCCTTGAGCGCCTGGACCAGCTTGCCGGGCATGGCGCCGATGTAGGTGCGGCGATGCCCCTTGATCTCCGCCTCGTCGCGCATGCCGCCCACCGAGAAGCGGTAGAACTGCCGACCCAGCGCCTCGGCGATGGAGCGGCCCACCGAGGTCTTGCCCACCCCGGGCGGGCCGACGAGCAGCAGGATCGAGCCGCCCACGTCGCCCTTGAAGGTGCCCTCGGCGAGAAACTCGATGATCCGCTCCTTGACGTCCCTGAGGCCGTCGTGGTCCCGGTCGAGCACCTGGCGCGCGTGCATCAGGTCGAGCTGGTCATCGCTGTGCACGCCCCAGGGCATGGAGGTCAGCCAGTCCAGGTAGTTGCGGGTGGTGCCGTATTCCGGCGAGCCGGTCTCCAGCACCGAAAGCTTGTCGAGCTCCTCCTCGATGCGGGTGAGCACCTTGGGCGGCACGACCAGCCCCTCGAGCCGGTCGCGGAAGGTGTCGACGTCGTTTTCCCGGTCGTCCTTGGAGATGCCCAGCTCGCGCTGGATCACCTTGAGCTGCTCACGCAGGAAGAACTCCCGCTGGCGCTCCTGCATCTGGGCGTTGACCTGCTCGCTGATCTCGGTCTGCAGCTGGGCGACATCGATCTCCTTGCGCAGCAGCGGCAGCACCCGCTGCATGCGGTCGAGCACCGGCAGCGTTTCCAGCACGGCCTGCAGCTCATGGCCCTTGGCGGAGGTGATCGCCGCGGCGAAGTCGGTCAAGGGGCCCGGCTCGTGGGGGCTGAAGCGGTTGAGGTAGTGCTTGAGCTCCTCGCCGTAGAGCGGGTTGATCGGCAACAGCTCCTTGATGCCGTTGATGATCGCCATGGCGTAGGCGCGGGTCTCGTCCTCCTCGGCCTCCACCGGCTCGCGGGGGTAGCTCACCTCGACCAGATAGGGCGGCTCCTTGGAGAGCCAGCGAGTGATGCGAAAGCGCCGCAGGCCCTGAGCGATAAACTGCAGCTGCTGATCCTCCCCCTGCAGCTTGTGCACCTTCACCGCGGTGCCGATCGCCGGGAAGTGGTCATGGGCCAGGTCCTCCACGCCAGCATCGCCGACGAAGGCCACCCCCAGCGTATGGTGGGGGGTCTTGCCGACGCGCCGGATGGTCTCCTCCCAGCGCTCGCGGTTGATCACCAGCGGCTGCACCTGGGCGGGAAAGAAAGGACGGTTGTGGATCGGCAGCAGGTAGATGCGCTCGGGCAGGTACTCGCTGGCCGGCACCACCGCGTGCCGTGAGGCATCCTCCCCCTCGCCGTCCGAACGCAGCGCCTCGTCCCGAGGCTCCTCGAAGGCTTCCTGCCAGTCCCGCTCGTCGTGATCGTGTTCGCTCATGGCATCCTCCCAAAGGCAATGCCCTGTGGAATGCGGGCGAGGCACGGCAACTTCAAGTCAAGACGGCAGTTTTCGGGCTCTTCACACTTTGGCGTGAAACGGCTTAGTGGGAGCTTCAGCTCGCGAAGTAGCGCGCAGCGCTACCAAAGGGGCGCCTGCGGCGCCTTCGCCCGGCAGAGTCGAGACGTCGAACCGCGGCCTCCCACAGTCACAGTGCACCTCCTACAGAACTGACGTACGCTAATTTGCGATGAACCAGTTGTCGGGCAGCGCCTAGCGCCATAGGGGCGGCAGCGGGCGACTGTTCACCCGCACCTGACCGCGGCCGATATCGATCTGCAGGGTGCGGGTATCCAGCGGCAGTCCCAGCCAGAGCGCCGCCACGGTGGGCAGGTCGTACCAGGTGAAATCGCCGTCGAGTCGCCGCCGCCACTGGGCCTGCATGGCCGGGTCGTCGAGCTCGACTAGGCTCAGCGGCTCCAGGCGCCGCCCGTCGAAGAACAGCGAGCCGTCGATGCGCGCCGCAAGCCCGGTCATGGGGCTGTCGAGCTCGAGCTGCATCACATCGAGGCGCGGCGAGTCCTGGAGGACATCGAGCAGCTCGGGCTCGAGCAGCGCCAGCGCGGCTCGCCACTGGAGGTCGTGATGGCCGCTGGCCGCCAGGTCGCGCAGCCGCAGCATGGCGACCCGCAGGGAGTCGGCGTGCAGGCGCGACAGCTCTGCTTCGAGCTCGCCGGTGAGCAGCACCTGGTCGGCGCTATACACTTCGCCCAGGTCCAGGTCGAGACGCAGCCGCAGCTCCTGGTCATCCAGCGTCATGCGGTTGCTCAGCGCCAGGTCCCGGGCGTCGAGTCGCAGCTGCGGCTGATGCCAGGCCAGGGAACTGACGCTCAAGCGGTCGGTCTGGGTAAAGGTGTGGGCCCGCGCGGTGTAGGCGTAGCGGCTGTTGAGCACGCTGGGGCCGACCACCAGGCGGGAATCGCCGTCGCTGAGCTGCCAGTCGTCCAGCTCGGCGCGCAGCTGCCAGCTGCCCTGCTCGCCGCTGACGGTGAGCCGCCCGCCGTCGAAGGTCAGCTCCCGCTCCTGCTGAGTGATGCGCAAGGGGGAGAGCCGCAGGCCCGCCTCCAGGGTGCCGGTCAGGGTACGGTAGGTCGCCTCCCAGCGCGGTGCCGAGGAGTCCAGGGAGTCGCCGAACAGGCGCTTGCCCTCGGGACCATGGCGCAGCACCGCCTCACCGCCCAGGTGAGTGCTGAGGATGCCGTGGCGGGCCCGATAGCCAAGCTCGAGCCGCCAGGCATCGCCGAACAGCGGCTGGAGCTCGATGCGGCCGGTGGAGGACCACCAGCCCTGTGAGACGTCTTGGCGCTGCACGGCCAGGTCGCCGCGCGCCTCCAGGTCATCCAGGGCGCGCTCCAGTTCGCGCTCGAACAGCAGGCTCGAGGCGGCCTGCCCGGCCATCCAGCCCAGCACCATCACCGCGAGCAGAGGGACGATGAGACGTTCCTTGCGCATCTTTCTCCTCCTTGTCGCTTCCCTACTTACCTCACGCGCTTTTCAATGCAGCCAGAGCCACAGGTGCATCGTGCTCCAGGCGTAGATCCCGGCCAGGACGTCATCGATCATGATACCGAAGCCACCGGCCACGCGGCGATCCGCCCAGCGGATGGGCCACGGCTTGAAGACATCGAAGATCCTGAACAGGATGAACCCCCACAGCGCCGCTTCCCAGGAGAATGGTACCGCGGCCATGGTGATCCAGTAGCCGACGAATTCGTCCCAGACGATGCCCGAGTGGTCATGCACACCCAGGTCGCGGGAGGTCTTGTCGCATAGCCAGATGCCCGCCACGAAGGAGACCGCCACCAGCAGCAGGTACCAGTTCAGCGGCAGCTCGGACATCAGCCAGTAGAAGGGAATCGCCGCCAGGGTCCCGAAGGTCCCCGGCGCCCAGGGCACGGCGCCGCTGCCGAGCCCGAAGGCGAAGAAATGCACGGGGCGTCGCCAGACGCTTGGCGGACAGCGGTTCATGCCCCCCCCCCGCGGTCGCCGGGCGGGCCGGCCCGGAAGTGCTGCCAACCCGCCAGGCCGATCTCGCCCGCGCCGGTCAGGCCGGGCTCGGCGGTGACCCGCCCGATCGGCGTCAGCGCCAGGCCCTGGCGGGCCAGTCGCCGGCCGGCCTCGGCCACCGCGTCCTCAGGCAGGCTGACCAACAGCTCGTAGTCGTCGCCACCGCGCAGGGCGGCCTCGCGGGCCCCCTCCCGGCCCAGCGCCGCGACCAGGCCCTCGGCCAGGGGCAGCGCCTCGACCTCGACCCGGGCGCCGACACCGGAGGCGTCGAGCACATGCCCCAGGTCGGCCAGCAGGCCGTCGGACACGTCGATGGCGGCGCTGGCCAGGTCGCGCAGCGCCAGGCCGGCTGCCAGCCGCGGCTGGGGGCGCAGGTAGCGGGCCAGCAGCGGGTGGTCCGGGTCGCGCTCGCCGCGCTGCCAAGCCGCCAGGCCACCGGCGCCGCCGCCCAGGGCGCCGGTCACCGCCAGCACCTCGCCGGGGCGGGCGCCGCCGCGGGTCAGGGCCTGGTCATAGGGCACCTCGCCCATCACGGTCACGCCGATGGACAACGTGCCACCGGTCACGTCGCCGCCCACCAGGGCGGTGTCGGTGGCCGCGCAGAGCGCATGGAAGCCGCGGGCGAAGTCGGCCAGCCAGGCGTCGTCGGCGTCGCGCAGCGCCAGGGCCATCAGGCACCAGCGCGCCTCGGCGCCCATCGCCGCCAGGTCGGAGAGGCTCACCGCCAGCGCCCGGTGGCCGATGGCCTCGGCGGGGGCGTCGGCGGGGAAGTGCACGTCGGCCACCGAGGTGTCGACGCTGACCGCCAGCCGCTGGCCGGCGCGCGGCGTCAGCAGCGCGCAGTCATCGCCCACGCCGAGCGCCACGCCGGCCTCCGGACCGGAGGCGGCGGGCGTGAAATGGCGGGCGATCAGGTCGAATTCACTGGCCACCTTGGCACCTTCAGCGACGACGCGCGCTGACCTCGGCGCTGCGCAGCCGCGCGGCCAGCTTGTCGAGAATGCCATTGACGTACTTGTGGCCGTCGGTGGCGCCGAAGGACTTGGCCAGCTCGACCCCCTCGTTGATCACCACCCGGTAGGGCACCTCCAGGCGCTTCGTCAGCTCGTAGGCGCCCAGGCGCAGGATCGCCAGCTCGATGGGGTCCAGGTCCACCAGGCGCCGGTCGAGCAGCGGGGCGATGGCCGCGTCCAGCTCGGCACGGTCGCGCACCACGTTGTGCAGCAGCTCGTGAAACAGCGCCTGGTCGGCGATCTGCATCACCTTGGACCAGTTCTCGTGGTCCTCCAGGTCGTCGTCGGGCAGCTGGCCGCGAAACTCGGCCTCCACCGCGGTGATCGACTTGCCAGTCATCTGCCACTGGTAGAGCCCCTGAACGGTCAGCTCGCGAGCCGCATGGCGCGCCTGCTGGCCCGCCGAGGGGGGACGGGGTGAGCGTGCCGCGCTCATCGCTCGTCTCCTGCGTCGGACTCGTCGTCGCCCAGGCCGCGCAGCAGCGAGACCATCTCCATGGCCGCCATGGCCGCCTCGGCGCCCTTGTTGCCGGCCTTGGTGCCGGAGCGCTCGATGGCCTGCTCGATGGAGTTGACGGTCAGCACGCCGTTGGCCACCGGCGTCTCGAACTCGAGCTGCAGGTTGCCAAGCGCGGCATTGCAGCCGCCCGCCACGTACTCGAAATGCGGGGTACCGCCGCGAATCACCGCGCCCAGGGCGATCACCGCGTCGGGGCGGGCGACCCGCAGGGCGCGCTTGACCGCCAGCGGCAGCTCCCAGGCGCCCGGCACGTGAACGATGTCGATGTGCTCCGGGTCCACGCCGTGGCGGGTCAGGCTGTCGACGGCGCCCTCCACCAGGCTGTCGACCACGTGATGATTGAAACGGCCCACCACGATCACGTAGCGGCCGTCGACGTCAACGAAGTTGCCTTCGAGTTGAGACAGGGTATGCATCCGGAATGTCCTGCTGAATTCGATTTAAGGTTCTAGTCGCCAGCCGCCTCAGGCGTCGGAGGCGGCGTCATGCTCGCCCGGCCCGACGAGCTCGACCACTTCGAGGTCGAAGCCGGACAGCGCGGAAAATTTCCACGGCGAGCTGAGCAGGCGCATCTGCCCCACCCCGAGGTGGCGCAGGATCTGCGAGCCGGTGCCGATGGTCAGGTAGTTGCCGGCGCCGTCGGAGTCGCTGGTGCGCGGCGGACGGCGGCGCTCGAGGAACACCTCCAGGTAGTCGCGCAGGTCCTGGCGCGGCCGGCCGTCGTCGAGCAGCACGAAGACCCCGTGCTCGGCGGCGGCGATCTGTTCGATAGCGCCGTGGGCCGTCCAGCTGCCGCCCTCGCCCTTCTGCAGGCAGAGCAGGTCGCGCATCACGTCGGCCAGGTGCACCCGCACCGTGGTCAGCTGCTCGGGATGCGGGCGCCCCTTGACCAGCGCCAGGTGGTGGGTGCCCTGGATGCTGTCGCGGAAGACGTGCAGGGTCAGCTCGCCGAAGGCGGTCTGCACCGGGGTCGCCTCGAGGTGCTCGACGGTGTGCTCGTTGTGGATCCGGTAGTGGATCAGATCGGCGATGGTGCCCATCTTCAGGCCGTGCTCGGCGGCGAAACGCTCGAGCTCGGGGCGCCTGGCCATGCTGCCGTCGTCGTTCATGATCTCGCAGATCACGCCGCTGGGGTCGAAGCCGGCCAGCGCCGCCAGGTCGCAGGAGGCCTCGGTATGGCCGGCGCGGCGCAGCACCCCGCCCGGCTCGGCCATCAGCGGGAAGATGTGGCCGGGCTGGACGATATCCTCGGCCCGGGCGTCGGGGGCCACCGCGGCCTGCACGGTGCGCGCCCGGTCGGCGGCGGAGATGCCGGTGGTCACGCCGGTGGCCGCCTCGATGGAGAGCGTGAACTTGGTGCCGAAGCCGGAGCCGTTGTCGCTCACCATCAGCGGCAGCTTGAGCCGCTCGCAGCGCTCGCGGGTCATCGGCAGGCAGATCAGGCCACGCCCGTGGCGGGCCATGAAGTTGATATGCTCCGCCTCGACCTTCTCGGCGGCCATGATGATGTCGCCTTCGTTCTCGCGGTCCTCGTCATCCATCAGGATGACCATCTTACCCTGACGGATGTCCTCGATCAGGTCTTCGATGGGGGCCAGGCCCCCCTGGGAAGATTGCGCCATGGAATCTCCGAATGAGTCAGCGTGCGGGGCGTCGCACGGCCGCAACAGCCGTGTTGCCGAAGGTCGACGCCCGGCCTCGAATGGGCGTCAGGGTACCTTGGCGCGGCCCCGGGCGCCAGTAATGAGCCGCCGGGGCTGTTCTGGTGACAGGCCTGCGAGCGGGGCCGGCCTTCCGGAGGCGCTGTAAATACTTCCCTGTACGCTACCGACGCCCTGCTACGCTCTCGCGTCCCGCTCCGCTTGCAGGTCCGGTGCTGGCCATCCATGGCCAGCCCGTTCGGAGCAGTGCTCCTCACCCCTGGCGTAGGACCTCCTCTTAGGCCTATCCCCAGCGCCACTTAGCGGGTGGCCAGTGCAGGCTCAGGCCGGGCGGTAATGCGCCAGTCGCGGCCGATGGCCCGGATGTCGAGGATCTCCAGCGGGCGCTGCTGGGCCATCCGCTCGAGCCCCGGCAACGCGAACAGCGGCCGCGCCTCGCCGCCGAGCAGGGTCGGCGCCACGAACAGCTGCATCTCGTCGACCAGGGCGGCATCGAGCATGGCGCCGGCGAGCGTCGCGCCGGTCTCCAGCAGCACCTCGTTGGCCTGCTCGTGGGCGGCCAGGTGGCGCAGCAGCGCGGCCAGGTCGACGCGGCCATCCTCCCAGGGGGGCAGGGCCAGCACCTCGGCCCCGGCCGCCTCCAGACCCCGGCGCTTGTCGGCGTCGCAGCCGCTCACCGTGGCCACCAGGGTGCGCCCCGGCTCGCGCAGGCAGGCGGCGGCCAGCGGCAGGCGCAGCCGGGTATCGACCACCACCCGCAGCGGCTGGCGCTCGGCCACGGCCTCGGCGTTCGCCAGGCCCAGCTGGTCGGCGCGCACGGTGAGCCGGGAGTTGTCGAAGATCACCGACTCCACCCCGGTCATCACCGCGCTGGAGCGGGCCCGCAGCCGCTGCACCTCGCCGCGGGCGTGGGGCCCGGTGATCCACTGGGACTCGCCGGAGCGCATGGCGGTGCGGCCATCCAGGCTCATGGCCATCTTCAGGCGCACGAAGGGACGGCCCTGGGTCATGCGCTGGATGAAACCGGGATTGATCGCCCGGGCCTCCTGCTCCAGCAGCCCCACCTCCACCTCGATGCCGGCCTCGCGCAGCATGGCAATGCCGTTGCCGGCCACCCGGGGGTTGGGGTCGGCCATGGCCACCACCACCTTCTTTACCCCGGCCTCGATCAGCGCTACCGCGCAGGGGCCGGTGCGGCCGTGGTGGGAGCAGGGCTCCAGCGTCACATAGGCGGTGGCGCCACGGGCGGCCTCACCGGCGGCGCGCAGCGCATGCACCTCGGCATGGGGCTCGCCGGCGCGCTCATGCCAGCCTTCGCTGACGACGCGCCCCTTCTTGACCAGCACGCAGCCCACGCGGGGATTGGGATCGGTGGTATAGAGCCCGCGGCGGGCCAGCTCGAGCGCCCGGGCCATCCACTCGGCGGGAATCGGTCTGGGCATGGCTCAGCGCTCGTCCTCGCCGCCGCCCAGCGCCGGGCCGGGCTCCTGGGACAGCCGGTCGATCTCGGCGCGAAACTCGTCGATGTCCTGGAAGCGGCGATAGACCGAGGCGAAGCGGATGAAGGCGACCTGATCCAGCCCCTTGAGGGCCTGCATGACCGCCTCGCCGATGACGCGGGCCTGGATCTCCCGCTCGCCCCGGGCGCGCAGCTGCTGGCGGATACGCTCCACCGCCGCCTCGATGGCCTCGGCGCTGACCGGGCGCTTCTCCAGCGCCCGCAGCATGCCGGCGCGCAGCTTGGGCTCGCTGAAGGCCTCCCGGGAGCCGTCGGCCTTGACCACCCTGGGCATCACCAGCTCGGCGGTCTCGTAGGTGGTGAATCGCTCGCCGCAGGAGGAGCACTGGCGGCGGCGACGCACCTGGTCGCCCTCGGCCACCAGCCGGGAATCGGTCACTCGGGTATCGTGGGCGCCACAGAAGGGGCAATGCATGGTAGGGGTCCCAACGCGAAGCGGGCCGCGGCGAGGCGGGCCGCACAGGAAACAAGGTGACCGTAGTGTAACCTTTCGAGGGCGGATTTTGCGATAATCCCAGCCTTGGCCCCTGGGCCACTGGCCAGAGATCACCCACAAGGATATCGCCATGCGAGCACACCTCACCCCCGGCGCCCTGGCCTTCGGCCTGCTGGCGCTGGGCGTCAACGCCCCGATCGCGGCCGACGACTGGCCGGCCCCGGTTCGCGCCCTTATCGACCAGGGCCTCGAGGTTCACGGCACTTTCGACGCCCCCGGCGGGCTCACCGGCTTTGCCGCCAGCCACCAGGGCCGCGAGATGGCCGTCTATCTTACCGCCGACGGCGAGCACGCCGTCGTCGGCACCCTGATCGACGCCGAGGGCAACGATCTCAGCGAGGCGCCGCTGGATGAGCTGGTGCGCGCGCCCCAGGAAGCCGGGGTCTGGGCGCAGCTGGAGGCGAGCGCCTGGATCGCCGACGGCAGCGACGACGCGGCGCGGGTGCTCTACACCTTCACCGACCCCAACTGCCCCTACTGCCGCCGGTTCTGGGAGACCACCCGGCCCTGGGTGGAGGCCGGCGAGGTGCAGCTGCGCCATATCATGGTCGGCATCCTGCAGCCCGACAGCCCGGCCAAGGCCTCGGCGCTGCTTGGCGCCGACGACCCCGAGGCCGCCCTGCACGCCCACAGCGGCGGCGACGATATCGCCCCCTCGGCCCAGCCCCGGGATATCGAGGACAAGATCTATCGCAACAACCAGCTGTTCGATGAGCTCGGCCTCTACGCCACCCCCACCAGCGTTTTCCGTCACGGGGACCGCCTGGAGCGGGTGGACGGCATGCCCGAGGAGGAGCGGCTGGTCGAGATGATGGGGGGCGAGGCGCCCTGACCGGAGGCCGGCAGGGGCGAATGCCGTTCCACCACAGTCTGCGATGAACCTTATTCCCGGGCGGGTATCGCCCGGGCCAGGAACCAGCCGGCGACCATCGCCACCAGCATGGCGAACAGCGGCGCGGTCAGCCCGCCAACCGAGGCGATGGCCGGCCCCGGGCAGTAGCCGGAGAGCCCCCAGCCGATGCCGAACAGCGCCGAGCCGCCGATCAGCCGGGCGTCGAGGTCCTGGCGGGTGGGCAGCTGGAAGGCGTCGCCGAGCAGCGGCCGCAGGCGCCGGAAGACCAGCCGATAGCCGATGAAGGTGGTCACCACGGCCCCGCCCAGCACGAACATCAGGGTCGGGTCCCAGGCACCGGCGACATCCAGGAAGCCCAGCACCCGGGCCGGGTCGGTCATGCCGGCCAGCGCCAGCCCCAGGCCGAACAGCAGCCCGGCGATATAGCCCATGACGGTACGCAGGGTTTCGGTCTTCATGCGCCACCTCCCATCACATGACGGACGACATAGACGGTGACGATGGCACAGACCAGAAAGGTCACAGTCGCCACCATAGAGCGCGGCGACAGCCGGGAGAGGCCGCAGACGCCGTGGCCGCTGGTACAGCCGCTGCCAAGCCCGGTGCCCATGCCCACCAGCACCCCGGCCAGCAGCATCAGCCCCACCCCGCCGGCCGGGGCCCCGACCACCTCGCCGGGGGCGCCGGCCACATTGCCCAGGCCGCCGCCCAGGGCCATCAACAGCAGCGGACCGCTGATCAGGCCCAGCACGAAGGCCACCCGCCAGGCGCTGTCGCCCTTGGGGCGCATGGTGATGAGATTGCCGACGATGCCGCTGATGCCGGCGATACGGCCGAGAGTTGCCATCAGCCAGATGGCGGAGAGTCCGATCAGCACGCCGCCGACCAGCCCCTGTAGGCTTGCGATCCAATCCACGTTTAGGTTCCTCCAGAATCAGTATCAGTGTGTTTTTTTTGCGTCACAGCGGTCTTTTAGATTGGCTTAATGGGCGTGCCGACCGGCTGGCCGCAGCGCGCGCCCATGCCCGACTCGGCCCCGTGCAGAGAGCGCCAGGCATCGAAGGTGCTCAGAAACACCCGACCGGTCAGTTCGTGGCAGAAGGCGGTGTGCTGCAGCCGGTCCATCACCGGTCCCTTGACCTCGGCGAGGTGCAGCGACACCCCGGCATCCTTGAGCCGCGCACAGATCACCTCCAGGCTCTCCAGCGCCGAGGCGTCGATGACATTGACCGCCTGACAGGCCAGCACGATGTGCTGAAGGCTCGGCTGGCGCGCTGCCAGCGCCATCACGGTGTCTTCCAGGTAGCGGGCGTTGGCGAAGTAGAGGCTCTCGTCGACGCGCAGAATCGCCAGCCGTTCGTCGGTCTCCACCTGATGGCGCTGCACGTTGCGAAAGTGCTCGGTGCCGGGCACCCGCCCCACCACCGCACTGTGCGGACGGCTGGTGTAGTAGAGATGCAGCGCCAGCGACAGGACCACCCCGGCCAGGATGCCGCTCTCGACCCCGCTAACCAGGGTGACCGCGATGGTCACCAGCATGGCCGCGGCGTCGCAGCGGGAGTAGCCCCAGGTGCGCCGGATGGCCGCCAGGTCCACCAGCGACAGCACCGCCACGATGATGGTGGCCGCCAGGGTGGCGATGGGCAGATAGGCGATCAGCGGCGTGAGCAGCAGTGCCGCCGCACCGATGCCCACGGCGGTGAAGGCCCCGGCCGCCGGGGTCTCGGCGCCGGCGTCGAAATTGACCACCGAGCGAGCGAAACCGCCGGTCACCGGCATGCCGCCGGTGAACGATGCGGCAATGTTAGACGTGCCAAGCCCTACCAGCTCCTGGTCCGGGTCGATGCGCTGGCGGCGCTTGGCGGCGAGCGTCTGGCCCACCGACACCGACTCGACGAAGCCGATGACGCTGATCAGCAGGGCGGCCATGAACAGCTCGCGCCACAGCTGCAGCTCGACACCCGGCAGGGTCAGCGGCGGCAGGCCCGCGGGCACCTCGCCCACCACGGCGACGCCGAGTTCGTCCAGTCCCAGCCACCAGGTGGCAAGCGTGGTCACCGCCACGGCGAGAATCGGCGCGGCCTTGGTGAGCATGTCCGCCGGCCGTGCCGGCACGCCGAGCTTGACCAGCCCGCCCTTGAGCCAGCGCCGTGCGGCATAGAGAAACGCCAGCACGGAGACACCGATCGCCAGGGTCGGGGCATTCACCCCGCCCAGGCTCGCGGCCAGGCTCGCCCCCAGCTCCAGCAGGTTATGGCCGGCGGCCTCCACCCCCAGCACATGCTTGAGCTGGCCGGCGGCGATGATCAGGCCGGTGGCGGTGATAAAACCCGAGATCACCGGGTGGCTGAGAAAATTGGCCAGAAACCCCAGCCGCGCCACCCCCATCAAGGTGAGAATCAGCCCCGACATCAGCGCCAGCACCAGGGCAGCGCCGAGATATTCCGGCGTCCCCTGGGGCGCCACCTGTCCCACCGCGGCCGCGGTCATCAGCGAGACTACCGCCACCGGCCCCACCGCCAGGGTGCGGCTGGTGCCGAAGATCGCGTAGATCACCAGCGGCGCAATGCTGGCGTAGAGCCCCACCTCCGGCGGTAGCCCGGCCAGCATGGCGTAGGCCAGCGACTGCGGGATCAGCATGATGGTGACGATCACCGCCGCCAACAGGTCGCTGCCCAGCGTGCGTCGGCCATAACCGGGCAACCACTGCAGGATGGGCAGGTAGCGCTTGGGGTTCATCGATCAGCGCTTCCCGGCAGCGGCTTCCAGCAGCGGACGGCGCTCCTCGAGATCGTGGCCCGCGGCGCGGGCCGCGGCCAGCAGCGCCGGAATGTCGCAGGACTCGCCCTGGCTACGGGCATGGGCCCAGAGGTGGACGGCACGCTTGCCGGTTCGGCAGAAGGCCAGAACCGGCGCGGGCAGGCTGCCCAGCGCCTCACCGAAGGCCTCGATATCGGCCTCGCTGTACTCGCCCGGAGTCACCGGGATGCAGCGCCACGCCAGGCCCAGTTTGGCGGCCTTCTCGCGCAGGGCGCGGTCGTCCGGATGATCCTCGGCCTCGCCCGGGCGACGGTTGCAGATCACCGCACGGAAGCCGCGCCGGGCGACTTCCTCCAGATCGGCAGGGGTCACGGCATCGGTAATCGCGAAACCGGATTCAAGCTGATGAATCTGCATGGCTTTGTCTCCTGACCAGCTCAGAACTTGTTGATCGGCACCTTGAGGTAGACCTGGCCGTTGTCCTCGGCGGGCGGCATATGGCCGGCGCGCATGTTGACCTGTACCGAAGGGATGATCAGCTTCGGCATGTCGAGGGTGGCGTCACGCTCGGTGCGCATCTTCACGAACGCCTCCTCGCTGGTGCCCTCGTGGACATGCACGTTGTGAGCGCGCTGTTCGGCCACGCTGGTCTCATGCTGGTAGGTTTCGCGACCCGGCGCCCTGTAGTCGTGACACAGGAACAGCCGCGTCTCTTCCGGCAGGGCCAGCACCTTCTGGATGGAACGGTAGAGGGTGCGGGCATCACCGCCGGGGAAGTCGCAGCGGGCGGTGCCGTAATCGGGCATGAAGAGGGTATCGCCGACGAAGGCGGCATCGCCGATCACGTAGGTCAAACAGGCCGGGGTGTGGCCCGGGGTGTGCAACACCTGCCCCTCCAGGTTGCCGATGGTGAAGGTGTCGCCCTCCTCGAAGAGGCGGTCGAACTGGCTGCCGTCACGGGCGAACTCGGTGCCGGCGTTGAACGCCTTGCCGAAGACATCCTGCACCACGGTGATCTTGGCACCGATGCCGGTCTTGCCCCCCAGCTGCTCGTGCAGGTAGGGCGCGGCGGAGAGGTGGTCGGCGTGGACATGGGTCTCGAGGATCCACTCCACTTCCAGGCCGCTATCGCGCACGAAGGCGATGATCTCGTCGGCGGAGCGCACGTCGGTACGCCCGGCGGCGTAGTCGAAGTCGAGCACCGAGTCGAGGATGGCGCAAGACTGGCTGTCGGGGTCCTGCACCACATAGCTGAAGGTATTGGTGGGCTCGTCGAAGAAGTGGGTCACGATGGGATGGGACATGGGAAGCGGCCTCCGTCGATGTCATGACTTCCGGATATGGACAAAGCATAGACCAACTTTGGTTCTAACGAAATACTATTTTGGAATATAAAGACGCCTTCTTGGCCCAAAGACGCCTTCTTGGCCCAAAGACACCTTCTTGGCCCCAGAGGCGAGGGGCGAGAGGCGAGGGGCGAGGGGCGAGAGGCGAGGGGCGAGGGGCGAGGGGCGATATAGAGCGTAGATATAACGCACGAGGCCCACCGCCAGAGCGATGGGCCTCGTCAACGCAGTAGCGGCTCGCCGTTACTTCTTTAGCTTGCAGGTACTGATACCCAGCAGCCGGTAGGCGGGGCAGAAGTTGAGCAGCCCGGTGGCCAGGGGCAGGATGCCGATCCACCCCCAGGCACCGATGACCCCAGTAATCGCCAGGCCGGTCAGCAGCGCCCCGATCACGATACGGGCGATCTTGTCGGGGCCGCCGACGTTGCTTTGCATTTCCATAATGGCTCTCCTTCATGGGCTGGCGCCGCCGAGCCCGACGCCACTCCGGTCGTCAGCGGCTCGGCGGCGCCGGCACAAGGCTTCAGAAGCTGTAAACGGGGATCTTCGGGTCGCGCATCATCTCAGCCATGGGGCCGGGCGCGGCGACGCCGACGCCTTCGCGCAGGTCGTCTTCACCATGATCGCTGTTGGGCAGGTAGATGGCGCAGACATCCACGCTGGCGCCCTCGCCCATCAGCATCTGCATGATGCCCTCGGGCGTCACCTGCTCCATGGGGTGGCCCGGCGGGGTATTGATGCCCTCGCTGCTATAGCCCTCTACGGCCAGGTCGCCGGCGGCGTCGCAGAGCAGAATCTGCAGCTCGGTACCCTGCTGCTGCATGGCGTTGGAGAGAATCATCGCCATGCCCTGGGTCTGCAGCGAATCGCTGGTGAGAATCACCAGCGCCTTGTCGGCGTCGTGCGCATGGTCGTCGGCACCGTGGCTGTCGGCCAGTGCGGCGCCGGAGAGCCCGACAGCGGCGGCGGCAAGCGACACGCATAGCATCTTTTTCATAACAAATTCCTATAAGCTAGTAACCAAATAACAAGCCCAAAGGATAGCCATAAACCACAGTGACAACATGCGGCATAGTGTCGCAGCTTGATGTCAGTCAATGACATTGCCCGCCCTGTATGGCCGAGCGCAGGCCGCTTCGTGCGAAGCCTAGAGCGGCACGCTGTCGCCATAGCCGGGAATCTCGGCAGCGATGCCGGCCTCGGCCAGCGCCGCCTGAAGCGCCTGCTGGGCGCCAGGCTCGCCGTGGACCAGATAGAAGCGGGGGCTGTGGCGAAAGGCGCCGGCCCAGCCGATCAGCTCGGTCTGGCCGGCGTGGGCCGAGAAGCCGCCCAGGGTGTGGACCTTCGCCTTCACCGGCAGCATCTCACCCAGCACCTTGACCTGCTCGGCGCCATCGACCAGCGAACGCCCCAGGGTGCCGTCGGCCTGGAAGCCGACGATCACCACCCGGGTGCTGGGCCGGGCCAGGTTGTAGCGGAAATGGTGGATGATGCGCCCGCCGTTGCACATGCCCGCCCCGGCGATGACGATGGCCCCGCCGTGAATACGGTTGATGGCCATGGACTCCTCCACCGTGCGGGTCATGCGCAGGATCGGCAGGTACTGGCGGGTATCGCCGCTGGCGGCGACGTTGAGCACCTTGAGGTCGTCGGCGTCCAGCGCTTTGCGTGCCCGGTGGTAGAGCTCGGTGACCTTGATCGCCATGGGGCTGTCGAGAAACACCATCTGCTGGCGCAGCCGCCCCTCATGGTAGAGCACGCTCAGATGGTAGAGGATCTCCTGGGTGCGCCCCACCGCGAAGGCCGGGATCAGCACGTTGCCCCCCGCCTTATGGGCCTGCTCCAACACCTCGGCGAACTCCTCCAGGGTCTCGTCCAGGGGGCGGTGGTCACGATCCCCATAGGTGCTCTCCATCAGCACCACATCGGCCTCGTAGACCTTGCCGGGGTCGCGCATCAGCACCGAGCTGGGGTTGCCGAGATCTCCCGAGAACACCAGCCGCTTGCTGCGCCCGCCGGAGGGCACGGCGAGCTCGACGATGGCTGAGCCGAGGATATGGCCGGCATCGCGGAACACCAGGGTGGCGCCGCCGGGCAGGTTGACCGGCTGGCCATAGGGGTGGGACTCGCAAAGCGCCAGGGTGCGCGCCACGTCACCCAGCTCATAGAGCGGCTCGACCAGCGGCTTGTTGTTGCGCTTGCGCCACTTGTTCTCCCACTCCACGTCCTTGGCCATGATGAAGGCAGCGTCCTGGAGCATGATCTCCAGCAGGTCGCGGGTGCCCCGGGTGCAGTGGATGGGCCCGCGATAGCCCTCGCGCACCAGTTTGGGGAGAAGTCCCGAGTGATCCAAGTGGCCGTGGGAGATCACCACCGCGTCGAGCTCCCCGGCCAGACGGCCGAAAGGCCTGGCGTTGGCCTCGTCGGCATCGCTGCCGCCCTGGTGCAGCCCGCACTCCAGCAGCAGCTTCTTCGGGCCACCGTCGCCGTCCGTCTCGATCAGGTAGCGCGAGCCGGTGACTTCCTTCACCGCCCCCTGGAAGGTCAATGTCGACATGGGGTCTCGTCCTTGCCCGTGGCTTGATGATGCCTTCAGCATAACGGACAAGAGCGAGCAGGCGTAGCGGGAGATCGGCGCCGCCGGATCAGTAGCCCTCGGGGTTGGCAGACTGCCAGCGCCAGGTGTCGGCCACCATCTCGTCGAGCCCGCGGCGCGCCTTCCAGCCCAGCTCCCGCTCGGCCTTGCCGGCATCCGCCCAGAACGCCGGCAGATCGCCTGCCCGACGCGAAGCGAAACGATAGGCCACCGCCCGGCCGGTGACCCGCTGAAAGGTCTCCACCATCTTCAGCACCGAGCAGGCCCTGCCGCTCCCCAGGTTGTAGACGTGAACCCCCGGCGAGCCCGCCCGCTCCAGGGCCAACAGGTGCCCCTGGGCGAGATCCACCACGTGCAGATAGTCGCGCTCGCAGGTGCCGTCACGGGTAGGGTAGTCGCTGCCAAAGATCTCCAGCGCCTCACGGCGCCCCACCGCCACCTGGCTGATGAACGGCATCAGATTATTGGGGATGCCACGGGGATCCTCGCCGATCCGCCCGGAGGGGTGGGCACCGATGGGGTTGAAGTAGCGCAGCAGCACCACCGACCAGCGGGGGTCGGCGACCTGCAGGTCCTCGAGCAGGGTCTCGACCATGGCCTTGGAGGTACCGTAGGGATTGGCGGTGGTGCCACGGGGCAGGGTTTCCACATAGGGCACCGGCGCCCCGGCACCGTAAACCGTGGCCGAGGAGCTGAACACCAGCCGATACACCCCCGCCGCCGCCATGGCCTGACACAGCACCAGGGTGCCGTGCACGTTGTTGTCGTAGTAGGCCAGCGGCCGCTCGACGCTCTCGCCAACCGCCTTGAGGCCGGCGAAGTGCATCACCGCCTCGATGGCATGGTCGGCAAACAGCGCATCGAGCAGCGCCCGGTCGCGAACATCGCCCTGGCAAAACGCCAGCGGCTTGCCGGCCAACGACTCAACCCGTGTCAGTGCCTCTGCCGATCCGTTGCACAGGTTGTCGAGCACCACCACCTGATGGCCCGCCTCCAGCAACTCCAGCACTGCATGCGAGCCGATATAGCCCGCCCCGCCGGTCACCAGCACACGCATCGTGTCTGCCCCCTTTTTTGCCATGGCGATTGGCGGCGCTAGCGCCGGGCCGCGCCCACCTCAGCGGCTTTCACCTTGAAGCTGCCCCACAGCACCGCCAGCCAGAAACCGTAGATCATCACGCCGCTGTTATGTGACAGGAAAACCTGAGTCAGGCCGAAGTCGATGTACGCTACCGGGAGGATCACGCCCGCCGACGCCAGCGCCCGGCGCTCCATGTCCGGGGCATGGAGCTGGCGCGCGAACAGTTTCATGGGCACCAGATACAGCGCCAGCAACACCGCCAACCCCAGCAAGCCCCGCCTGGCCAGGGTATCCAGGAACTCGTTGTGGGCATGGTCGTAAACCAAAACCCCCGGGTCGATCACGCCCTGATCGGCGAGCGAGCGCATGGCCTGCTCATAGTGCCCGCTGCCCACTCCCAGCCAGGGGGCGTCGAGTGCCAGCCGGCTGGCCCCCCGCCACATCTCGAAGCGCGACCCAACCGAGGTGACACGGCTCTCCCCACTGACATAGCGGCTGATATCATCGACGGCCTGATGCACACGCTGCTGCACCCCGATCTGCGGGACCGCATAAGCCACTGTGGCACCGCCGATCAAGGCAGCCAGCACGGCCAGCTTCAAGGCGTAGTTGAGTTCACGCCCATAGCTGCGATAGAGCACTATCAGGATCACCGGCACACCGATCCAGCCGCCGCGGCTGCCAGAGAACAGCGACCCCAGCACGCCGCCGAGCGCCCCCAGCAGCAGCAGCGCCACCCACAGGCGTCGCCGCGGCTGCGCCACCGCCCAGCCCAGCCCGGCAAGACACAGCATCCCCATCAGCATGCTGATATTGCCGAACTGAATGGGGTGAGTGAACGCTTCCACTCGCGGCACCCCCTGCACCAGGCTCTGCCATCCCGCCATCCCGCCAGCCAGCACCGCGCCCAGCGCGAGCCCCGACCACAGCCAGGCCAGCCGTGGCGGATATGCCATCACCAGCAACAGCGCCGGCACCGCCAGCAGAATGCGAAGCGGTTTGTCCATGCCGCGCACCCCCAGGCCGGCCCACCAGGCCTCGAGCATGACGATCGCCGCATAGCCGGCCATGGCACCCATTACCAGCCAATCGCGTCGCGTCAAGCCAAGCGCTGGCCGCTTGACCAGCAGCACGGCGCTGCCCAGCAGCAGCATCACCGCCCCCACGGAATAACCGCTGGGCATCACCAGCGCCAGGCCACCCAGCAGCAACACCGCCAGGCTGACATAGGCGCGCCAGAATTCCTCGCTTCGCAACACGTCACCTTCTTCCGCTGGCAGCACCAGCCCTAGCCAAACAGATACTCATCAAGGGGCAACGGCTCGCCCACCAGCCCGCCGTGATAGTGCTCGAGCATGTAGTCGTCGACCCGGCCGCGGCTGGCATCGATGAACTCGGCCGACTCGGTGAATGAGAGTGCCAGGTCCCCGAAACCGAAATCGCCGCCCTGCATCTCGGCCAGCCAATAGGCATAGCCCGGCTCATCCGGGGCCCGGTCAAGCACGCTCTGATACAGCGCCTCGATGGCCTTTTCCGCCGTCGGCTCGAGCATGCCGCCCAGGAATTCATCGCTCATGAAGAAGGCCCCGGCGATGTCGGTCAGCGAGACACCCTCCTCCAGCTCTCCCCGCCAGTAGGCGAAGCCCTCGCTATCCGGCATGCGATCGAGCATGCCGCTATACAGCCGCACCACCGCCTCGGCCGACTCCCGGGCACTTTCGAAGGACGCCACATCAAAGCCCAGGCCGGCAGGGTCCAGCCGCTCCAGGTTGGTCCCCCAGAGCATCAGCTTCGCACCCTGAACCAGGGAGTGGGAGGATGTCGCATACTCGTCAGACGCCGTAAAGGCCAGCACCAGGTCCACCGGCTCGAGGCGGCCGCTCTCCAGCTCGCCAAGCCAGTAATCAAGACCCTGTGGATCGGGGGCGCGATCCAGCACATGCTGATAGAGGGTTTCCACTAGCGCGGCATCGCCGCCGCCGCGCTGGGCCAGTTGCAGGGCGAACTCGCTGGAGGTGAGGAAGCCCTCCGCCAGATCCAGCAGTGAATGGCCGCCATTGAGCTGCCCGACCCAGTACTCGGCGCCTTCCCGGTCAGGCGCGCGGCCCAGCATGCCGGTGTAGAGTCGCACCACCGGGTCGATGACACTCTCCAGATCGGCGTAGGCGAAGAACGTCTCCGTCTGGACAATCTCCTCCGACAGCTCGGATGGCAGCTCCCACCCTTCGGCAGCGAGACGCGCCATGAAGGTCGCCAGCGCGCCATCGGCCTCATCTGGAACGGCGCTGTTGCTCACCTCGGGCGGCAGCAGATGGTCGTTGCCGGCGATCCAGGCCTGTAGCGTCTCGTACTGCGCCTGCACGCTGACCGCCCATGCCGAGGTCGACACCACCCCCACTAGCACAGGCTGGCCGTTGTCGTCATACCAGACCGGGCCTCCGCTGCTGCCGGGGCCGATATCCAGCGACTCGATATCCAGTACCCCATAGCGGGCGTTGTCACCGACCCAGCCGCTGTCCTGGCTCAGGCGTGGCCCGTTGGCATCGGCATACTGACCGGGGTAGCCAGCAACGTGATACGTCTCCCCCGCCGCATAGGGCCCCAGGGCAAACCAGCCGGTCTCCAGGCCCAGCGACGTATCGAAGCCCAGCAGCGCCAGATCGTCCTGGCTCTCCTGAATGGTCAACTTCCCCGACTCAGCCGGCTCCAGCTGATAGTACTCGGCATAGCCGGCCAAATACCCGTCCGCCGGGTCGATCCGGCCATCGTGCCCGGGATAGACCGTCACCTGTTCAGCCAGACCGCCATTCTCCGGGCTGTAGACCAGATGGGCCGCCGTCAAGACGTCATTGACCCCGACCACGGCACCGGCCCCGGAGACCCGGGTGCCGTCGGGGAAGGTCGCCTCCACATAGGTCACCGCGCTAAACGGGAAATTGGCATGCTCGTCGACATTGAACATTGGCAAAGGCCCCTCGAAACCTGGCGGTCATCATGGACACTGGGCAGACAGCACAACGGGGTGCCCTTGGCACCCCGCAGTCACATTACCACGCCACGCTGTCCCGCCACCTGAACAATCCGCTGGTTGGCAACGCGACCCGGCTCCTGCTCAGTGAGCGGTCGCCTCGGCACCGTTCAGCTCGCGCTCGAGGGCGTTGGCTTGGGCGACGCGGGCAGTCTGCGCAATCCCCAGTTGCTGATCGAGGCGGACGCCCCCCGCTGGCGATGCGAAATGGCCGAATAGCATACCGCATCTGGCCCACCCGACACAGACGGCCGAGTTAAAGAATCCTACCCGGCTGCCGATTTAGATAGAGTGCCCAGCTTGCCCACCGGGGGGCTGATCCCGATCGCCGCCATCACCGTCACCGACCGCTGGTAATGCCATGACACGTCTCTCGCTTTTGCTGAATGCCCTGTTGCTTTCCAGTCTGATACTGCTTAGCGGCTGCAGCAGCAATGCTCCCGTCGAGCAGCCCGAACCCGGCCTTCATGATCTGATCGACGAGGCGGCCCGGGGCATGCTGGATGCCAACCCTGACCTGACGCGTTACAGCCCGATGATCGCCGCCACCTTCGTCAGCATCGACAACCTGTCACAGTCCTCCACCCTGGGGCGCATGGGCTCGGAGCTGTTCGCCTCGGCGCTGTCGAGGGGCGGCATGCAAGTGCGCGAGGTCAAGATGCGAGACAGCCTCTACATCGAGAAGGATGTCGGCGAGTTGATCCTGTCGCGGGAGGTACAGCGGCTCAGCCGGGCTCACGATGCTCGCTCCATTCTGATGGGCACCTACGCCCAGGGGCAAAACACCCTGTACCTAAGCGTGCGGCTGGTGCGCTCGGGCGACGCCATGGTGCTTAGCAGCACAAATATCGCCGTACCGCTCGACAACAACCTGCGCTCCATGCTTGGCGGCGGCTGGTGAAGTAGGGGACATCCAGAAAGCCCTGGCGCAATACATCGATACCTCGAGGTCTTCGCAAAGCAAGCCATCAGGTCCGTTTCCCTGCCCGGCATCGCATCAGGATTGTTGATCTTGGCGCCGACAGCGCCCTCGACATGGCTGCGCCTGCCAGATGCAGCAACGGGGCGCCTGGGGATGTTCTGGATCTGTTGTCGAAGGTGTCACCCCCCCTTCATTGCCGTTCAAATCGCCCCGCGAGGCCGTCCAACAGCGCCTTTCCCTTGTCGAGGTCGATGGCCACCGAGGGCCGAGTCGGGTGTCGAACGCCGAATGCCTCGCGAATCTCGGCGGCACTCACTGCCTGGTCCATGTCGGGTGTGTAGGCGGCCCAGGTGACCTCCAGCCGATGGCGAAGATCGCCACCGGCCAGGTCATCGGGCGACCCTTCGTCGACCAAGCGATAGCCGCTGGACGTCTCGACCCGCGCCCACCCCACTGCCCCCTTGCCACTGGCATAGGCAATCAGGGCATCACCGGGCCGATAGCGCTGCATCAAACTCTCGCCAGCATCGCCCGGGGTATTGTCGAAACCCACCGCCAGCTGGCCGCTAGTGACCAGGTAGCGCCACCAGGCATTATCGGCGAGCCCGATGTTGTGCCAGAAGACGCGCGAGACGGGTGCTGCGGCAGGCGAATCGGCCGCTGCGGATGGCTGGCCAGGCAGGGCAGCCTTCAGCTCGCCGGCCAGGCTTCCCGAATAGGCGGCGCGGGCCGTCTGCAGCATGGCCAGACGATGCTGAATACGCTGAATGTACTGATCGGTCACCTGCAGGTTGGACAGGTCCACCTGCGCTTCCTTCGACAGGTCTTCCAGCCGATAGGAGACGCCATCTATCGTCACCCTCTGACCGGGGTGGGATGTCACACGCTGAGCCATGAGCGCCCTCACTGTTGCCTAACTTATTTCGGTGGCGAGTCTATCATGGGGCGAGCGAGCAGCGCCCCGTACCGAACCGAAGCAGCTAGGTATTGCGAAGCGTCATTTTTTCGCGGAGCGGCTGAGCTGTCGGGCGAGCTTGAGCAGCAGATCGATATCGGAGGGGCCGAGCTTGCCCTGCCGGACCAGCCCAGCGATAGCCTGCAGGTGGCGGCGCCCGCGGTCGGGAAGAGCACTGAGGTCCAGGGTCATAGCGCTCTTGGGATCCGCCTCATCGGCCGGTTCGCCGCCCTCCGGCTCATCCACCTGCTGCCAGAGACGCGCGTGAGGCAGGATGCCGACTTGCTGAAACAGGCGCTTCTCCACCGGTCCAAGGCCGGCCTGTTCAATCAAGGCATCGGCCGTGTCGGCCACCAGCACCTCATGGGCAAACACCGGCGCAGGCCCCGACTCCTGCTTCGGGCGCGCCTTCACCGGCTGCATGCCGCGACGATGCAGGACCCAGGCGCCAAAGCGCTCACCGTAGAGAGTGAGTGCCAGCGTCGCCCGGCCGCCCTGCTCGGCGGCATTATCGACCTCGCCCAGCCAGGTGGCCTCGATGGCCAGGTCGCTCTGGCCACTACGTTCCAGCACACGCGACTCCAGCGGCCCGAAGTGACCCACCGGCCCGCACATGGCGGTATCGATGGCCTCTCCCAGGGTTGCCACGGGAAAATCATGCGTGAGCCACTCGGCCAGGGCCAGTTGCAGGGACTCGGCAAGCGGCATTGGCTCACTGGCCGAGTCTGCTGCCCCTACCATCGCCTTGATCGGATGCAGGTACTGCAGCCAGCTTCGCTCACCGCTGACCCGAACCGGGGCCCCCAGCCCGGCGAACGTAAACGGCAGGGGAACGGAGGCAACGGCTGGCAGGTCGGGTGTTTCGCCCTCCAAGCGCTGCTGGACCGGCGGCAACGGTGCCAGCGGCGACCAGCTGGCGCTAACGAGCTCGCCCCGCAGCCGGCAGGGCGCGGCATCGCCCTCGGCCAACAGAAAGAGCTCCACGCCGATCCGCAGACGACGCAGGCGAGCATTGCCCTCCACCGACAACTTGGCGGCAGCGATATGCCCGACCCGCCAGTTCGGCGAGTCCCAGGCGTCCGGAAGGGAGACGCGTAATGTTGCCGCCAGGTCGTCCAGCATCACGGGCATGGTAGTAGGATGGGTACGGAATCGGCCATCGGCGCTTAGTGCGGCTGCTGGCTCGGCAGCTTCTCACCCAAGGCACGCGCATAGGCCGCCCTGGCGGTCTGATAGATGGCCAACTGCTGCTTGAGCTTGGCGATTTCCTGGTCGGTCACGCGAAGGTTGATCACCTGAGCGCGCGCCTCCTCGGAAAGCTCCGACAGCTGATACTCCACGCCATCGATGGTGATGGTCTGGCTGGCCTGGTTGGATTCGGCGGCGACCTGGGGTTGATCCGTCATCTGATGCTGACTCCTAAGTGTTCATGATGTTGCGGTAAAGGCCTACTAGTGTCTCACTGCTTGGCGCCCAGCCCAAGTGCTGCGTAATGGCCATGGGCGCGCACTGAAGTGAGCCAATTGGTGCCAACACGCCGATAAACCTGATAATGAAGGCAATGAAGAGACTCGTAACCAAGAAGGCGCGACGTCGATTTTCCGATACGTTCAAGTCGGATCAACCATGGGCCTCGAGAGTCGGCGGCCGGGTTTCAGCGTTAGCGGCCGGGTGAGCCGGGGGTGAGATAATAGGCCATCATGACATCATCGCTCCTCGATCACGGCCCCCTTGACGAGCGAACTCCACGCCGAACTGCAGGGCGGCGGCGGCCAGCAGGGTAGCCCCGGCAAGCTCGAGCGACTCCTCGACCAGGAAGTCCATCAGCCAGAAATAGTGGCTATGCCCGCCCACTTCGGTAACCCGCAGCGCGTCGTTCAGCAGGCCATGATGCAACCAGTGGCCGAGGGGCTCATAGAGGCGATAGCGGAAGGCGGAACCGCCGGCCGCCAGGCCGTAGCAAGCGAAGCCCCCCAGCAGGTAGAGGCGGGTACGCGGCAGGCGCAGCACGCTGCGCCCGAACAGCAGCAGCGCCGAGAGGGGCACGCAGGCCAAGGCACCGAAATAGAGCAGCTCAACGTAACGGGGCGAACGCCCCCCCAGGAAGTGGTAAGCCGTGTCCCGCAGCCAGTGGCGCATATTGCCGGCATCCTCGAGCACCATCAGCATCAAGGCCCCGCCCATCAGCAGCCAGAACAGCGCCGCACTGCGCTCGAGGCTGCCTGGCGCCGCCCCGGGCGATAGCCTTCCATAGCGCATAAAGGCAGTGGCCGCCGCCAGCGCCAGGGTCAGCCACTGCAGCATCTCGATGGGGCCGCCTTCGCTGAAGAGCATGACCCATGCCCAGGCACGGGTGGCGCTACGCTCGCCCATGCGCTCATAGAGCCGATCCCCAGCCCCCCAGAGGTTGAGGATATCCACGCCGATGACGGCCAGCCAGGCGAGACCTAGCAGGCCGAAGCCGACTATCAATTGGCGAGTCGCGCCAGACGGGGCGCGGGAGACATCGTTAGGCATAGGCAAGCGTACCAGCGGAAGGGGACAGATCAGCGTGCACGGGGATAGCGGGTCGAAGCCAGAAGGAGCCCGAAGAAATAGAGAGGCAATATCGGGCAGATTGTCTACCGCCACAGCCTATCACAGCCCCACCCGAGAGCCGTGGCTCGCCGGGCGGGGAAACACTACTGCGTCAATTGAAAGTGTAGCGAAAACCGACGGTGAGCGAGGTGCTGTCGTCATCCGCTATGAGGCCGGTGACCATTGAGAACGCCGGGCTGCTCCAGTAGGCGAAGCCAACATTCAGCGCCGTGTTGCTGTCGAAGTCGTCATAGTTCACATGGGTGACGCCGCCGTTGAGCTCGAATGCCGCATTCACCCAGTGACGCACCCCCATACCGAGCAGCATGCCATTGTCATCAACTTTGCCGCAGACCCAGGTGCAGACTTCCACCTCGGTATTGACCACGCCTCCCTGGAAGACCAGATCGGTACGCTCGCCGGCGGGCAACGCATAGCCAAGCGAGAGACCCACATCGGTCACATTGATCTCGGTATCGCCGCGACTGGCGCGATACGTGCCGCTGAGCGCGACGAACAGATTGTCGGTAAACTGATAGCTGCCCGACAGGCCGAGGCCTCCCATACTATCGTGTAACTCATACCAGCCGTTGCCAACAGGCAGCACGATGTCGTCGTCCAACCAGGTGGCGACAAAAGCCCCGGAAAGCTGTGTGTAACTGAAATTCGACCCTGCAGCCTGCGCAGTGAGTGGCAGCGCAACGGCGATTGCCAGCGCAGCGGATGCACCCAGCTTCTTCATCTTGACGATCCTTGTTTCTGATTTTTCTAGTAGGGTTCCCACCCCGCCAGCGCGGGACCGAAGTATTCTATACACTCGGAACAGTAATGTCTTGCATACCTTTCGCACCCGACAAGGCCATGGCACCCTATAGCCGAGCGGGCCTTTCCTTGAACAGCCGGGTGGCATACAGACAGAAGTGATCCCGAAGTGATACCGCAGTGCAATGCATGAGGGCCTATACATATAAAGTGCAACATCCCGCCGTCAATGAACATTGCCAGAATGGACTCCACCGATGCCGACACCCAAGCTCCCGCTCGCCGCCCTCGCTACCGTTGCCGGCCTGCTCATGGCCAGCCCATCTGCCATGGCCTGTAATGACCAGCCGTACATCGGCTCGATCTGCGCCACTGCCGCCACCTTCTGTCCCATCGGCTACGAGCAAGCCAACGGCCAGACGCTCGCCATCGCCCAGAACCAAGCCCTATTTGCCCTGATAGGCACCACCTATGGCGGAAATGGCCAGACCACCTTCGCTCTACCCGACCTCCAAGGCCGCAGCCTGGTGGGCACGGGCCAGAGCCCCGGCTATAGCTCCGTGACCCTCGGCCAGCAGCGCGGCCAGGAAGAGGTCACCCTGACCCAGGCCCAGATGCCCCAGCACACCCACGGCGCCCACTATTCTCCCGGCGACTTCAGCGGCAAGATCGTGGCTACCACCTCGGAAGATGGGCATAAAACACCGGCCTCCGACCGAAGGCTCGGCAGCGTTGGCGGCGGGCGAGAGAATACGCTCTATTCCGACAGCAACGACAATCTGGTAGAGATGCCGGGAATGGCTATCAGCCAGCAGGGGGCCGAGGTTACCGTGGACGCAGCCGGAGGCAGCCAGCCCTTCAATAACCTGCCGCCTCAGCTCGGGATCAACTACTGCATTGCGGTTCAGGGCATCTTTCCGCAGCGAGACTAGCCCTGGCCCGCGAGGCGGGTACCTCCGATCACTCCAACTGATACCAGGATGATCCGCCGCCCAGCGGCGGATTCAGCTTTACTTGTCCTCATTGAGAAGAGCCGTCCAGTGAGCGGCCATGACCCGATCGGTACTCAGGGAGTTCAGCCCCATGGAAAGCAGCCCGTTTCAATCCGAACGATTAGCCGACGACACCATGGTGCCCTCGTCGCTGGCCCGGGCCGTCCCCGGCCTCAACCAGGGGCGGCGCGATGTGGTCTTTATCGACGCAGCCCTGGAACACCCAGATGCTCTGATCAAGGCGATTCCCTTAGGGGTAGAAGTGCGCTGGCTCGATGCCAATGGCGACGGCCTCGCCCAGATGGCCAGATGGGCCTCTGTTCACCATGGGTACGATGCCATCCACCTTTTGTGCCATGGGCGCCCCGGTGCCTTGCGGCTTGGCGCCATTACCCTGGACGGCCCGGCACTGGAGCACTACGCCTTGGGCCTGGCGGTGATCGGCAAAAGCCTGGCCCGCCAGGGAGCCTTGCTACTTTATGGCTGCCGCCTGGCGGAGAACGATCAGGGAGAAGCTCTTGTAGAAGCCATCGCCAAGCATAGCGGCGTGGCGGTCGCCGCCTCCCGGACCCTGACCGGTGCGAAAGAGCTGGGGGGTGACTGGACGCTGGATATGGAAATTGGCGACATCTCCCCGGCAGCCAAGGGGCTGCTTGGCACCCCGTCCTATGACGGCCTGCTAAACCAGTTCCATGAGGATTTTGCCGACTTTGACGGCGCCGAACAATTCACCAGCGATGTCGATGATCCGGACTACGATCACTTTCTTGAATTCAGCCACCATGGGGTCGACTTCCGGTTGACCCTGCTGTGGGACGATCCCTACCAAGATGCCGACACAGGTGCCGACCTCCGGCTCCAGGGCTTTTCCTATACTTACTCATATGTCTCAGCAGACGATGTCCCTGATGACATGGATGACGGCCCCAGTCTTCATGTCAGCCACCGAACAAGTGGCGATATTCCGGATGACAACCTGGATCGCATCGGCTATTTCGATATCGCCCGAGTGGATGGTGAGCCCTTTACCTTCGATAATATCTGGGTGCTTAACCCTCGCAGTACCGAGCCAACGTTGATCCAGGCCTTTCTGGATGGCATGGAAGTCGGAAGCTTCACTGTGCCAGGCCAACCCGACGAAGACCCAGACCTCAGTCGCGAAGCTTATGTGGTTGACTTCGAAGAGGACGGACTGGGCGTTGACAGGTTACTATTCACCAGCGATGACTTCTTCAGCTTTACCCTCAAGAATTTTTACGGCAGCACCAGCTACGCGCCCCTCAGCCCACCCCCCACCCTGACCCTGGCCGAGGACACTGGCGCCAGCGACAGCGACGGCATCACTCGAAACAACACGGTACTAGTTGGCGAGCTGGTCGACGACGCCAGTTGGGAATACAGCTCTGACGGCGGCGACAGCTGGAATACCGGCAGCGGCGACAGCTTTACCCTGTCCGATGATGAATATGCCGCCGGTCAGGTGAAGGTACGCCAGACCGCACCCTCGAGTGATACCAGCGAACCCACGAGCAACGACACCACCTGGGTGATCGATACCATCCCACCGGAGGCCCCCACCCTGGCCCTGGAAGAAGACACCGGCGCCAGCGACAGCGACGGCATCACCAACAACGGCAGCATCGCCGTGGACGGCCTCGAGCCCGACGCCAGTTGGGAATACAGCTCTGACGGCGGCGAGACTTGGCAGGAAGGCAGCGGCGATAGCTTCGAGCTGCCCGAAGGCGACTATGCCGCCGATCAGGTGCGGGTGCGCCAGACCGACTTGGCGGGCAATGTCAGCACCACAGGCAGCAATGCCGAGAGCTGGACGGTGGATACCACCCCGCCGGCCGCCCCCACCCTGGCCCTGGTGGAAGACACCGGCGCCAGCGACAGCGACGGCATCACCAACAACGGCACCATCACGGTGGGCGCGCTGGAGGACGACGCCGGCTGGGAGTACAGCCTCGACGGCGGCGATACTTGGCAGGAAGGCAGCGGCACCAGCTTTACACTACCCGAGGGCGAGTATGCCGCCGATCAGGTGCGGGTGCGCCAGACCGATCCTGCCGGCAACCTCGGTGACGCCGCCGGCAATACCGACGCCTGGACGGTGGACACCTCAGCCCCCGACGCCCCCACCCTGGCCCTGGAAGAAGACACCGGCGCCAGCGACAGCGACGGCATCACCAACAACGGCACCATCACGGTGGGCGCGCTGGAGGACGACGCCGGCTGGGAGTACAGCCTCGACGGCGGCGATACTTGGCAGGAAGGCAGCGGCACCAGCTTTACACTACCCGAGGGCGAGTATGCCGCCGATCAGGTGCGGGTGCGCCAGACCGATCCTGCCGGCAACCTCGGTGACGCCGCCGGCAATACCGACGCCTGGACGGTGGACACCACCCCGCCGGCCGCCCCCACCCTGGCCCTGGTGGAAGACACTGGCGCCAGCGACAGTGACGGCATCACCCAGAACGGCACCATCACGGTGGACGCGCTGGAGGACGACGCCGACTGGGAGTACAGCCTCGACGGCGGCGACAGCTGGCAGGCCGGCAGCGGCGACAGCTTCGAGCTCCAAGAAGGCAGCTATGCCAGCGGTGACGTGCAGGTGCGACAGACCGACTTGGCGGGCAATGTCAGCACCACCGCCAGCAACGGCATCGACTGGGTGATCGATACCACCCCGCCGGCCGCCCCCACCCTGGCCCTGGAAGAAGACACCGGCGCCAGCGACAGCGATGGCATCACCAACAACGGCAGCATCGCCGTGGACGGCCTCGAGCCCGACGCCGGCTGGGAGTACAGCTCTGACGGCGGCGAGACTTGGCAGGAAGGCAGCGGCGATAGCTTCGAGCTCCAAGAAGGCAGCTATGCCAGCGGTAAGGTGCAGGTGCGCCAGACCGACCTCGCCGGCAATATCAGCGCAGCGGGCAGCAATACTGACGCCTGGACGGTGGACACCTCAGCCCCCGACGCCCCCACCCTGGCCCTGGTGGAAGACACCGGCGCCAGCGACAGCGATGGCATCACCAACAACGGCAACATCGCCGTGGACGGCCTCGAGCCCGACGCCAGTTGGGAATATAGCCTCGACGGCGGCGAGACTTGGCAGGAAGGCAGCGGCACCAGCTTCGAGCTCACCGAAGGCAGCTATGCCAGCGGTGACGTGCGGGTGCGCCAGACCGACCTCGCGGGCAATGTCAGCACCGCGGGCAGCAATGCCGACGCCTGGACCGTGGACACCACCCCGCCGGCCGCCCCCACCCTGGCCCTGGAAGAAGACACCGGCGCCAGTGACAGCGACGGCATCACCCAGAACGGCAGCATCGCCGTGGACGGCCTCGAGCCCGACGCCAGTTGGGAATACAGCTCTGACGGCGGCGTTACTTGGCAGGAAGGCAGCGGCGACAGCTTCGAGCTCCAAGAAGGCAGCTATGCCAGCGGTAAGGTGCAGGTGCGCCAGACCGACCTGGCCGGCAACCTCGGTGACGCCGCCGGCAATACCGACGCCTGGACGGTGGACACCACCCCGCCGGCCGCCCCCACCCTGGCCCTGGTGGAAGACACCGGCGCCAGCGACAGTGACGGCATCACCCAGAACGGCACCATCACGGTGGACGCGCTGGAGGACGACGCCGACTGGGAGTACAGCCTCGACGGCGGCGAGACTTGGCAGGAAGGCAGCGGCGACAGCTTCACGCTCCCCGAAGGCAGCTATGACAGCGGTAAGGTGCAGGTGCGACAGATCGACCTCGCCGGCAATATCAGCGCAGCGGGCAGCAATACTGACGCCTGGACGGTGGACACCTCAGCCCCCGACGCCCCCACCCTGGCCCTGGAAGAAGACACCGGCGCCAGCGACAGCGACGGCATCACCAACAACGGCAGCATCGCCGTGGACGGCCTCGAGCCCGACGCCAGTTGGGAATACAGCTCTGACGGCGGCGAGACTTGGCAGGAAGGCAGCGGCGATAGCTTCGAGCTGCCCGAAGGCGACTATGCCGCCGATCAGGTGCAGGTGCGCCAGACCGACCTCGCCGGCAATATCAGCGCAGCGGGCAGCAATACTGACGCCTGGACGGTGGATACCTCAGCCCCCGACGCCCCCACCCTGGCCCTGGAAGAAGACACCGGCGCCAGCGACAGCGATGGCATCACCAACAACGGCAGCATCGCCGTGGACGGCCTCGAGCCCGACGCCAGTTGGGAATACAGCTCTGACGGCGGCGAGACTTGGCAGGAAGGCAGCGGCGATAGCTTCGAGCTCCAAGAAGGCAGCTATGCCAGCGGTAAGGTGCAGGTGCGCCAGACCGACCTCGCCGGCAACCTCGGTGACGCCGCCGGCAATACCGACGCCTGGACGGTGGACACCACCCCGCCGGCCGCCCCCACCCTGGCCCTGGTGGAAGACACCGGCGCCAGCGACAGCGATGGCATCACCAACAACGGCACCATCACGGTGGGCGCGCTGGAGGACGGCGCCGACTGGGAGTACAGCCTCGACGGCGGCGACAGCTGGCAGCCCGGCAGCGGCGATAGCTTCGAACTGCCCGAGGGCGACTATGCCGCCGATCAGGTGCGGGTGCGCCAGACCGACCTCGCGGGCAACCTCGGTGACGCCGCCGGCAATACCGACGCCTGGACCGTGGACACCACCCCGCCGGCCGCCCCCACCCTGGCCCTGGAAGAACACACCGGCCCCATCGACGGCATCACCCAGAACGGGAGTATCGTCGTGGACGGCATAGAGTCCGAGACCAGCTGGGAGTACAGCCTAGACGGCGGCGAAAGCTGGCAGGATGGCAGCGGCGACAGCTTCGAACTGCCCGAGGGCGACTACCCCAGCGGCCAAGTGCAGGTACGCCAGCGCGATATCGCCGGCAATACCAGCCCCGCCACCAGCAACGACATCGACTGGGTGATCGATGCCGCCCCGTACGTCCCCCCCGAGGAGGAACAGGACCGCGTCCCCAACCCCGATGGTACAGGTCAGGGCGATGGTAACGGCGATGGCATTCCCGACCGCCAACAGGAGCATGTGGTCTCCCAGGGACTGCTCTATACCAGCACACCACGCAGCCGTCCTGGCGATGCCCGGGAGGTCTTCATTACCCTGGCCGCCGAGCATGACAACGCGGACCAGGAGGGCGCACGCCTGTTTAACCTGGCCCAATGGGATGCCCCTGATGATCCGCGCGAAGACCTCGAGATGCCAGTGGGAATGATCAGCTTCGAGGCCAATCTTCCCACTCCCGGCATCCAACAGAACTTCTCGCTATTCCTCGAAGGCGGCGTCCTGGTGAACGGCTACTGGAAGCAGGACGCTCAAGGCGACTGGATCAACCTGGCCAGCCCCGAGCATGGCGGACGCACCTACCACATGGGCAACAAGACACGCCTGGACTTCGTCATTGAGGATGGCGGCCCCTTCGATGCCGATGGCCTCGCCAATGGCACCATCGTCGACCCCGGCGCCCCGGGCATGGATCTGGTTCGTCAGTTCGAGCCCGGCCCCATCAATGCCGGCCTCTTCGACGACGACCACCCTCTCCTGCCCCAACTCTACCAGGACCTGCTGGGCCGCGACGCCGATGCGGAAGGACTCGCCTTTTGGGAAGCGGAACTGGAGAGTGGCCAAATGGACCGCTTCGAGGTACTGGCGGCCATGTTGGACTCCCCCGAGTTCCAACAGGGGACCGGCCTGATCCTGCAACTATACCAGGGGCTGCTGTCACGCAGCGCCGATCCCGATGGCCTGGCTTACTGGATGGGAGTCAGCCAACAAGAGCAAAGCGAAAGCCATGTGGTCGAGCACTTCATGCAGAGCACCGAGTTCACCTTGGCCTGGGGTCAGCAGGACGATAGCGCCTTTGTCGAGGCGCTCTATCAGGAGCTACTGGACCGCGATCCCGATGCCGAGGGGGAAGCCTACTGGCTCTCACAGCTGACCCAGGGACAAGCGCGTCATGAGGTCATCGCGGCCACACTGCTGGGCGAGGAAGCTCAACAGGGCATGGCGGCGAGTCTCGCCGTAGATGCCCTGTCACTTCGCCTGTTCAAGGATCAACTGAGCCTGACCGACCAACTGTTACTGCGTCAGCAGTGGGAGGATAGCGGCGACAACGCCAGCTTCCACCGCAGCCTGCTGGAGGACGCCACGGTGGAGATGGAGCTAGCCGAGCTGATCGGCACGGCCCCGGAGCTCGACGGCTAGCGGCGGGGGAGACAGGTAGCGGCGGGGAAATGGGGGGCCTTCATTAACCGGCCCCCCTTATAACCCATGGCAGTTTTCGTACAAAACCTAGCGAGCCGCGCAGGGCACCAGCCTAGCCTCATTGGTCAAAATCGAACTCCAAGTCGTCGTCGCCTTCGCCGAACAGACCATCGAGATTGGTCGAGGTGGCCTGAGTCTGGCGGGCGGCATGGGCGGCATGGAGCTGAGCGAATTTGTGCAGCACGCCAAGGCGCGAAGTGGAGAAGCGCTGCCCGTAGGCGATGGGCAGCGCCTGGGCGTCGCGCAGCTCGGCCAGGGTTGGGCCATCCAGGGCAGCAAGGGCCTGGTCATCGATGCGCTTGAGCCCCATGAGCAGCGGGCGTGCGGGGTCGGGGTTCTCGACGTCCAGCGTCCAGCCGGTAAGCAGGCCAGCCTTCTCCAGGGCATCGACGGCCCTGTCGGTCAACGCCTGGTTGCTGGCGCACTGCTTGAGGAAGCCAAACAGCTTGACCACCAGCGGGGTGGGCTGGCCCTGATCATCGAAGAAGCGCTGCTCGCCCTGATCGGTCTGGGGGCGCTCCCGGTAGAGGCCGCTGGCGTGGTCGAAACACAACAACTGACGCTCCTGGCCACCGGCGATCACCCGGTTCAGGCTGAAGGGGTAGCCGCGATAATAGCTGGGCACATAGCCCAGCGCCCAGCGACCGCTGGGCGCCACCAGCAGGTTTTTGTCCTGGTGCAGGCCCTGCAGGGCCACCAGGCGGTGACCGCCCCGGAGACGGGGGGCGAAGGCCAGCGGGTAGACCGCCAGCGCCGTGGGCAGCTCGGCCAGCAACAGCGGTGCCCAGGCATCCTCGGCGGCGAAGCGGTAGTCATCCTGGCGTTTCCAGCCATGGGTGAGATGGCGCTCGGGATCAAGCGGTTCGAACTGACTCATGACTCTCTCCTGACGCTGGGGTATCCATCATAATGCAAGGTCGCCAACGCCCTGAGCCTCCGTCTTTTCATCGCCCCCCTCTCCCCGCCCGACGCCAAGAACCACCCCTGACCATCGTCCCTCAACGGGGGAGAGTATCAACAACGGCTCTTAGCCCATCGCCATATCGATATCCGTGAAGAACCCATCAGACTGCATAATGGCAAGCGCCCAGTCATACACATCCGGGGTAATGGTTGCCGCAACCGGTGTTTGATCACTGCCACCCGAATCGATGCGTCCGGTGTAAAGCCCGAGCAACTCCGCGCCGTCATCATCCATTTTACGGAAGAGCGGCGATCCGCTCGCGCCGCTGCGTCCCATAAGGCTGTCGCTGAGCACAAGCTGCCCGTCGTCGTCCTCGTATTCGTCGATCGTGCCGAAGGCCTGCCATTGGAAAAAGTCCGGGTCATTGGTGGCCGGGTCATTCTGCTCCATGCCCTGAACGGGATAACCGGCCCACATCGCGTCCTCGCCGGTGAGGTCGCGATCGCCGCCGCCCTCGTTCCAGAACAAGTCGAAATAACCGTTGGTCAGATCGTCGATGGCCTCGTCCAGGCGGACGATGGCGATATCATCCGCGGCGGTGTTGAACTGCTGAATATCGCCCTCTAGGGACCAGATGCCGTCATCCAACTCGGTATCACCGGAAAGGAAAGCGCCGTCGGCGAAACGTTCCTGCACACTTCCATTGAGGCCATTGAAGAAGTTGATTTCCTCGATTTCCTCCAGCGAGTTCGAGCCCTGCAGGACATGGTGGTTAGTCATGATATGTTGGGGCGAGATCATCACACCGCTGCCCGCGGAAAACGAATCCGATCCCTCGTGCTTGACCTGAACCTGACCGATGGCCGAGAACGGAAAGGGATCGGTGTCATCCGCCCAGAGCAGCTCGAGGCCATCGGCGATCACCACCTCGTCGTGAGGCATCGTGGTGATCGTGAAGCCGGTCGTGGCACTGACCTCGCTGGCATTGTCGGCGTTGATGTGGATTTCCGCCTCGTAAAAGCCGGCCTCGTCAATGCTCAAGTCGCCGGACTCCACCTGCACCAAGCCGTTGGCGTTCAGGGCGTCAGCATCCAGCGCCACGTTAATGCCGGCGTCCTCGATCACCAACTGCACGCTCAGATTGTTCACATCGTTTCCGGCCACTTCGGCCAAGTCCACAGTCACGTTGAAGAATTCATCGGGCTCGAGCTGGGCCGAGTCGCTCACTTCGATGGATTCCACGATGACCGATGCCTCGCCGGCGAGAATGGCCAGCTCCCGCTGAAACTCCACCGGGTCGGCATTATCCGCATCGAGCATAAACTGGGCGTCAAAGTTACCTGCCTGATCAATCGCATCAGCGTCAAGAGTGAAGGCAACGCTGTCACCCTGGAAGGGGCTCAGATGATAGGTCCGGCTCGTCACACCGGGCACACCGAAGGTGAGCTGCAGGTTCTCGGGCTCGACGTCTTCGGATTCTGTCATAGTGATCTGGAACGTGAAGTCCTCGTCCACGAAGGGCTGTTCCGGGTTGAACGTCACGTCATCAATGCTCAGCTCGGGAGAGGGGGTGACTGCCGCCACGCTGAGGCCGCTCGCCCGGGTCTCGCTGGTATCGTCGGTGGCCACGCCCAGGTCATAGTCCCCCGCGTCCAGCCCCTGGGCGGCGGCGTCGATGGTGAACTCGACACTGGTGGCCTCACCGCCGGCGATCGTCACGTCCGACTCGGTCAGCGTCTCCATGAGGGTGCCGTCGCTGAGGGTGAGCACCACGTCCTGGGTGCCCGTCTCGTCACCGGTATTAGCCACCTCGACGGTGACGGTGGTGGTGGCGTCGGCGTTCACGCTAGCCTCGCCGATGGACGTCACATCGAAGAAGGCGGGGTCGGGCAACATATCTTCGTCCATCACGAAGTTGTCCAGCTTCTGCAGCGCTTCGAGCTGATCCCGCGGCACCTCGGACTCGGTCACCCGTACCTCGTCAGCCCCGGACATATGCGCCGGGATATCGGCATCCACCGCGGCCAGGATAGTGTCGGCACTGTCCTCGACGCTCCACTGAAACAGGTCGCCAGAGGTCAGCTCATCGGTATTCTCGGCATGCTCGACCACGGCGGTCACCTCGGCCAGGGCCGCCTGGGCTTCAGCCACCGTGACGGTGCCGTCGTCAACCGGGGCCGCCGGGTCCAGGGTGAAGCTGGCCGGTAGCTCCTCCAGGTCCAGTGCCTCGGCCAGCGTCAAGAGAGGTGTGTTGAACTGAGTGACGGTCTCTTCAAGGGCTTGCCTGTCGATACCCCTTGCCCCCTCTGCCACTGTAAAAGCGATTTGTGAGAGGGCCAGTTCACCGCTCTCCAGCTTGCCAGACCAGTACGCCAGGCCTTCCGCCTCGGGATCGCGGTTGAACAGGTTCTGGTAAAGCTTGGCTACCTGCTGTTCGCTGTTCAGGGATCCGTAAAGTTCGACATACTCCTGGGAGTTTCCAAACGCCTCGATGACAGCCGATACATCCCCGGCGGAGGCCTTCAGCTCCTGAATCCAGAAGGCTCTGCCTTCCGGATCGGAGCCTCTCCCGTAGTAGCCGGCATAGAGCACATCGATGAACTCCCCATACGTCTGCTCCTGGGCGCTATCGATACGCTGAGCAAACGCCTCTCCATCATCGCCTTTGGCCGCCTGACCGATGTCGCGGGCTACTGTCGCGACGGGCTCTCCGGCATCAATCTTGGCGGCCCAGTACGCGAGCCCCTCTTCATCCGCCTTCCGGCCCAGCAGGTGCTGGTAAATCTTTTCTACCTGGGCGTCGGAAGAGAGGCCACCATACATCTCCTCAAATTCAGGCGCCTGGGTGAAGGCAGCGCTTATGGCCTCGAACCCCCGGCTTTCCAACTGATCGGCCCAATACAGCAGGCCCTCCCAGTCCGCGGGGCGGTTATAAACGGTCAGATACAATGCCTGAATATGGGTGTGCATCCACATGCCTGGCCTCAAGAAAAAGAATTGACTTGTTAGCACTTAGCGGAACAGCAATGCTAATTGTCAATTCTAGAACCCACCCTCACCAGTGTCACCTACGTATCGGATTCCGCATGACTGGCCACACGCTTGGTAAATAATTCAGGACCTTAGGCCTGCCTTTCCCTCAATACCGCAGTCGGTGATTGATAGTGCAGCGTCTTTACGGTGCATGGTATTTATCCAGCCATGAATGGTGGTCTGAGATCAGCAGGATCGGGAACTCAGGGGGCATGGGAAAACACCGAGGCCAGAAGCCAGATAGGAAAGAAGCCAGCAGGACTGGCTTCCGGTGTTGGGTAAAGAGCGCGCGGTCAACAAGCCCTGCCAGGGACGGAAGCCATCACGGAATAGGCTCAGTGCTTGGCTTCCCCACGCAGCCGGACCACCTCGTCGATGGAGAGCCCAGCGATCTCCGCGATCATGGCGTCGTCCATCTCGGTGCGGGCTATCAGATTGCGGGCCGTCTTCTCGGCATGCAGCCGCTCACCTTCCTCGCGGCCTTCCTCGCGGCCTTCCTCGCGGCCTTCTCGCTTGGCTTCATTCAACAGCGACACCTCATCCCGCAAGGCACGCTCGCGCACGAACGCCAGGCGACGGGCTTCCTCGTCGGCACTGAGATCGCGGATGCGGCTCATCGCTCGCTTGACGGGCTCGTGGGCAACCTTGGCCATGGTGAGTTCCTCCTGCCAGTGCGTGAAGAAGGCGATCCCCCTATTTATTTTTCGATCAGGTTCATCTGCAAGATGTTCCCAAGTGACACCTTGGGCTGGCGTTCATCACGCATCTCGAAACGCCACACCGCTTGCGCACGCTCTGCTGCGGTCTCCGTGAACAGATCGAAGTCCAGCAGATGCAGGCCCACCGAGGCACGCAGCTCCTGATAGTCCTCTCCGCTGCCGAGCTGCAGGCCCAGGGTGCGGGCCAGGTAGAACAGCCCCCGCTTGTGCCAGGCCCCGTAGCGCCGTACCTGAATCTCGACATTGTAGCAGTGGCCCTCCCCATCGCGGGCCAGGACGTCGAGGATGATGTACTTGCCCGTCAGTTCACTGGCTTCGATGGTGGGGTTGAGCACCTCCACCGAGGCAATGTCCGGGAGATCAGGACGCAAGTCGTTGATCAGATCCACCAGCAAATCCGGGGCATCAGCAAACAGCCGCTTGAAGACGTAGTCGTTGGTGGGATCAAGGAGGTCGGTCATCGGTTGCCACCCGCCGGGCATCTATGGGTAGAGAGGCCCAGCATAGCACAGCCCCACCAGGCCTCTGCCGGCCACCATGACCGGCTCGGACAGCCAGGATTTCCCCTCGCCGGGCGGCTGGGGGATAATCCTCACGGTATCGCCGCCATGCAGGATGCCTCGCACCGCCCCATCCCCTTTCCGTGCCGGCGGCCACCCTGATCGCTCGTCTTTTCTTACTTGGTACCCGAGACCGCATGCCTGACTACCTGACACCGCTCTCTCGTCTCCGGGCGCCCTGCCCGATCTGTGGAAGCCCTTTCCACCAGCCTCTCAAGCGGCGCTGGTGGCATCGCCTGACCGGCAAGCGCCCTCGCCTGCGCTGTCAGGGATGTGGGGCAAGGCTGAAATCCGGCACTCGCGATTGAGGGCCGGCCCCCGATGGCCGGCTGGCTTCCGCTCGGCTCCTCTACCCCGCTGTCCACTACCCACAGGCCCGCATCCCGAAGCCAGATAGGGAAGAAGCCAGCAAGGCTGGCTTCCGGTATTGGGATAGCGCGCGGCGTCAACGGGACCCGGATGGAAGGGAAGCCAGCGCCACCGAGGGGATGGTCCTCAGTGCCTGGCTTCCTCACGCAGGGCTTCCACGTCATCCATCGTCAAGCCAGTGGCCTGGGCGATCTGTTCGTCGCTCAGCACGCCTAGCTTGATCAGGTTGCGAGCAGTGTCTCGCTTCGCCTTCTCAGCACCCAGCTGCTCACCTTCCTGACGGCCTTCTCGCTTGGCTTCATTCAACAGCGACACCTCATCCCGCAAGGCACGCTCGCGCACGAAAGCCAGGCGACGGGCTTCCTCGTCGGCACTGAGCTCGCGGATGCGGCTCAGCGCTCGCTTGACGGGCTCGTGGGCAACCTTGGCCATGGTGAGTTCCTCCTGCCAGTGCGTGAAGAAGGTGATCCAGGCGCGCAGCGGGCCTTCCGGCAAGCCCATTCGATTCAGCAACTTAGACCATGACGACGACCAGTGGAGTCAGCATGATTACGGGTCTGCAGAGGAAGCAAAGCCTTGCGCAGTGGCGCTGTGGCATCGCTCAGACCCCATCGCTCGCTGGGAGAATATCGCCCTTGAGTGGGCGTCTCGTCATTTCCCAGCAGTTCCCGGTGGAACAGCCGGGTCAGCTGCTGTAGGTGTCGTGCGGTATCACGGCGACACACCGGGTACTGGCTAAGCAGCTCAAGCACACAGAGCGCCCGTTGGAAGTCCTCGCGAGGCATCACGCCGCGCAGCCGCTCCAGTTCCGCCTGTGTCGGGCGATAGCCCCGGAACCAGACGGCTTCAGCAAGCTGCTTCACGTCATCGACAGCACGCTCGAGTGGGCGCGAGCCGACCCGATACAGCCGCTTACGTGTGAAGGAAACCGCCATGACTAGCCCTCGCTGCGGTGATAGTCGTCTAATACCACGTTCAGATTGCCCAATATACGGAGCTCGTCGCCTACATAGTAGCTGATTGCTTCTCGAGCCAATCGTTCGAATTCGCCGATACCAACATGAGGAAGCTGAAGGAGCGCCTGGATATCGTGTTGGTCGCGGTCGCCAAAACGACCGAGCTTGGAGATGGCAACATCCAGTGCGCTGACGACATAGACCTCCACGTTGGGGGCGTTGCTGTCAATGGCCATCAGAAATGACCCACCAGCGGTCAACAAAATTGACCCACCCATGACCGTCAGCTGAGCGTCTTCTGCTTCAGCCGGTAGCTCTCCCCGCCGAGCAGGTAGAGGTGTGAG
>NZ_JABFUC010000022.1 GCF_022341425.1 Billgrantia campisalis
GGCTGTTCCAGAAGCTGGTGCGCGTCGGCTTCGGCTCCAACCACGTCGACCACTGCACCCGGCTCTGCCACGCCAGCTCGGTGGCGGCACTGATGGAGTGCATCGGCTCCGGGGCGGTGACCGCCTCCTTCATGCAGGCGCTGCAGTCCGACGTGGTGATCCTCACCGGCTGCAATCCGGCGATCAACCACCCGGTGGCGGCCACCTACTTCAAGCAGGCGGCACGCAACGGCACCCAACTGATCATCCTCGACCCCCGCGGCCAGGCCCTGGACGCCTACGCCCATCGCAGCGTGCGCTTCACGCCGGGTGGCGATGTCTCGCTCTACAACGCCATGCTCAATGTCATCGTCAGCGAGGAACTGTATGACCCGGACTATATCGCGGCCCACACCGAGGGCTTCGAGGCGCTCAAGGCCCATGTGCATGACCTGACCCCCGAGGCGATGTCGCCGGCCTGTGGCGTCGCCCCCGAGCAGATCCGCGAGCTCGCGCGACTCTACGCCACCGCCGACAAGGCGATGATCTTCTGGGGGATGGGCATCTCCCAGCATGTCCACGGCACCGACAACGCCCGCTGCCTGATCTCCCTGGCCCTGGCCTGTGGCCAGACCGGGCGTCCCGGCACCGGCCTGCATCCGCTGCGCGGCCAGAACAACGTCCAGGGCGCCTCCGATGCCGGCATGATTCCCATGGTGCTGCCCGACTACCAGCCGGTGACCGACGCCCAGGTGCGCAGCGCCTTCGAGGAGCTCTGGAACACCGAGCTCGATCCCGAGCCGGGGCTCACCGTGGTGGAGATCATGGATGCCATCGCGGCAGGAACCATCAAGGGGATGTACATTCTCGGCGAGAACCCGGCGATGTCCGACCCGGACCTCGATCACGCCCGGGCGGCCCTGGCCAAGCTCGAACACCTGGTGGTGCAGGATCTTTTCGTCACCGAGACCGCCCAGTTCGCCGACGTCATCCTGCCGGCCTCGGCCTGGCCGGAGAAGGACGGCAGCGTCACCAACACCAACCGCCAGGTGCAGCTGGGCCGTGCCGCCGTGCCGCTGCCCGGTGAGGCCAAGCCCGACTGGTGGATCATCCAGCAGCTCGCCAACCGCCTCGGCCTGGGCTGGGATTATACGCACCCCAGCGAGGTGTTCGCCGAGATGAAACAGGGCATGGCATCGCTCGACCACATCACCTGGGAGCGGCTGGAGCGCGAGAGCTCGGTGACCTACCCCTGCCCGGCCGACGACGCGCCCGGGGCCGACGTGGTGTTCTCGGACGCCTTCCCCACCGCGAGCGGGCGGGCGAGGTTCACCCCGACCCGGCCGCTGCCGCCGGACGAACCCATCGACGGCGACTACCCCACGGTGCTGATCACCGGGCGCCAGCTGGAGCACTGGCATACCGGCTCCATGACCCGTCGCAGCCGGGTGCTCGACGACCTCGAGCCCGAGGCGGTGGCGAGCCTGGCCCCGGCCGAGCTGATGCGCCTGCGGCTCTCGCCGGGCGAGCCAATCACCATCACCACCCGGCGTGGTGACATCACGCTGAAGACGCGGGTCGACCCGCTGATGACGGAGGGGATGGTGTTCGTGCCCTTCTGCTACGTGGAGGCGGCGGCCAATATCCTGACCAACCCGGCGCTGGATCCCTTCGGCAAGATCCCCGAATTCAAGTATGCCGCCTGCCGGTTGAGTCCAGCCACTACGGCTCTGGCGGACTAAGGACACTGCACCTCGACGAAAGAAGGAAAAGTTCCTATGAAGTTCGATGACGAGCCCGTTCCGGGCTACTCCCTGCCGATCCTGCCCGGCCATGTCTCCCCCGGGCGACTGGAGCGGGTGCTGCGGGCGGGCAAGTTCGCAATCACCAGCGAGATCGACCCGCCGGACTCTGCCGACCCGGCAGAGGTGCTCAAGCGTGCGGCCATCTTCGATGGCTACGTCGATGCCATCAACGCGACAGATGGCTCTGGTGCCAACTGCCATATGTCCAGCGTCGGGGTCTGCTCGCTGCTGACCCGGGTCGGCTACGCCACCATCTTGCAGATATCGTGCCGTGACCGTAACCGAATCGCCATGCAAGGCGAGATCCTCGGGGCGGCTGCCATGGGCGCCTGCAACCTGCTGTGTCTGACCGGTGACGGTGTGCAGGCCGGTGACCATCCCCAGGCCAAGCCGGTATTCGATCTCGACTCCATGTCGCTGCTGCAGATCGCCCGTGGCATGCGCGACGATCACCGCTTCGAGAGCGGGCGGCGCATCGAGACCCCCCCGCGGATCTTCCTCGGTGCCGCAGAGAACCCCTTCGTGCCGCCGCTGGACTGGCGACCGCATCGCCTGGCCAAGAAAGTGGCCGCCGGCGCCCAGTTCATCCAGACCCAGTACTGCTTCGATATCGAGCGGTTGCGCGACTTCATGCTCAAGGTGAACGACCTCGGTCTGCTGGAAGGCCCCGACCGCGTCTTCATCCTGCCCGGGGTCGGGCCGCTGGCCTCGGCCCGCAGCGCCCGCTGGATCCGGGAACACGTACCCGGCGTCCATATCCCCGATGCCGTGATCAAGCGTCTGGAAGGGGCCAAGGACCAGAAGGAGGAGGGCAAGCGACTGTGCATGGACCTGCTGAACGAGATCCGCGAGATTCCGGGAGTCAGCGGCGCCCATGTCATGGCCTATCGCCAGGAGCACAGTGTGGCGGAGATCATCGAGGCCACGGGGGTGCTCGAAGGCCGCGTGCCCTGGTACCCCGGGCGCGACGACCCGAAAGAGCTCAACCCCGAATCCATGCAGCGTAAGGTGGAAGGTATCCCGGGGTAGGTTTGGCGCCGTAGCGAGATAGACTCACGGCTGTAGGCCCAGATGAAAAGCGGAAACGAAGACGCCCCCAGATGGGGGCGTCTTCGGTTGGGGTAAGGCGTTTGTCAGAATGCGCCCGCAAGTCTCAGGGTGCGATGTTCCTCGCGCAGGCTCTTGACCAGGCCCACGCACATCACCACCAGAACCAGGGAGAAGGGCAGGCCGGTGGCCACGGATCCGGCCTGCAGAGCGCCGAGTGCTGCATTGCCGCCGCCATAGAGCAGGATGCCGGCAATCACGCCGACCAGTGAGGCCCAGAAGACCCGCTGACCGCGCGGGGCATCGGTCTTGCCGCCGGCGGTGATGCCGTCAATCACCAGCGAGCCAGAGTCCGATGAGGTAACGAAGAAGATCAGCACCAGCAGGATCGCCAGGCTGGAGGTCAGGGTCGTCATGGGTAGCTGTTCGAGCATCTGGAACATTGCCAGGGAGACGTCACCGATGCCATTGGCAAGCTCGCCGACGCCGGCCGCGGACTGAGCGAGGGCAGTGCCACCGAAAGCGCTCATCCAGACGACGGTGACCAGAGTCGGCACTACCAGCACGGCGGTCAGGAACTCGCGTACGGTGCGTCCCCGCGAGACCCGGGCGATGAACATGCCGACGAACGGCGACCAGGAGATCCACCAGGCCCAGTAGAACACGGTCCAGCCGTGGTACCAGGTGGTGTCTTCGCGGCCGATCCAGTTGGAAAGCGGCACGATTTGGCTGGCATAGGCCAGAGTGGTGCCCCAGAGGCCGTTGAGGAACAGCAGGGTGGAGCCGGTCAGCACCACGAACAGCAGCAGCAGCAGGGCGAGTACCATGTTGATGTTGGAGAATATCTTTACGCCGCCGTCGATGCCTCGCCACACCGAGAACAATGCCACGGCAGTAACGCCGATGATGATGGCGACCTGGGTGCCGATGGTATTGGGTACGTCGAACAGATAGTTGAGACCGCCGGCGGCCTGGGAGGCACCGAAGCCCAAGGAAGTCGCCAGGCCAAAGATGGTCGCAAGCACCGCCGTGATGTCGATAACGTGACCTGGCCAGCCACGCACCCGATTACCCAGCAGCGGGGTGAAGGCCGAGCGCATGCTCAGCGGTAGCCCACGGTTGTAAGTGAAGAAGGCCAGGGAGAGGCCCACCACGCCGTAGATGGCCCAGGGGTGCAGGCCCCAGTGAAACATGGTGGCGCCCATGGCGGCATGTGCGCCTTTCGGAGTGCCGGCGGCGGCGTTCAATGGCGTGCCGTACCAGTCGGTGTAGTAGGCCACCGGCTCGGCCACGCTCCAGAACATCAGGCCGATGCCCATGCCGGCGGCAAACAGCATGCTGAACCAGGAGATTCGCGAGTGCTCCGGTCGGGCGCCCTGGCCGCCCAGGCGGATGCGCCCAAGAGGCAGTACGATCAATGCCAGGCACAACACCACGAAGAGGTTGCCAACGATCATGAACAGCCAGTCGAAGTGCTCGATGGACCAGCCCCTGGCGGCTGTAAGTTGGGTGTTGGCGGCATCGGGGTAGGCCAGGGCATAGAGAATGAAGGCGATGATCGCCAGGGCAGAGAGGGGAAAGACGGGGTTGTGGAAGTCCAGGCCCAGCACCTGGGTATTGGCATGGCCTGGGGCCAAGATGGGATCGTCGTCGTGGTTCATGCAAAGTCCTCTGTTATTGTTGTCGCGTCGCCTGGGGCGATGCAGGACATTCGTTCAGGCCAACTGACGCCTTGCGGCACGTGTCGTGTTCAAAAGCAGGCAGGCGATCGTCATCGGACCCACACCGCCGGGCACCGGTGTAATGGCACCCGCGATTCGAGAAACCGACTCAAACGCCACGTCACCCACGAGTTTTCTCTTGCCATCGACATCAATGGCGTTGATACCGACATCAATTACCGTGGCACCAGGCCGGATCCAGTCGGCATTGATGAGTTCCGCCCGGCCAGCCGCCGCCACCACAATGTCGGCATTGCGGCACAATGATTCGATGTTCTTCGTCCGTGAATGCGCAATTGTGACCGTGCAATCTTCCTGTAACAGCAGCGCGGCCATCGGTTTTCCCACAATATTGGATCGCCCCACCACCACGACATTTTTGCCAGTAAGATCCGGATGAACCTGACGCAGCATGATCATGCAGCCCTGAGGCGTGCAAGGCACTAGCGACGCCGTTCCGGAAGCAAGTGCTCCAACATTTAGCGGGTGAAATCCATCGACATCTTTGGCCGGACTGATGGCAGCAATTACCTCCTCTTCATTGAGGTGCGAAGGCAGCGGAAGCTGCACCAGAATGCCATGAACCTGAGGATCATCATTCAGAACATCGATTAGCTGATTCAGGGTGCCCTGGGTGCACTCGGCATCAAGGCGGTGCTCAATGGAACCCATCCCTGTCTCCGTTGCCCGCTTCACCTTATTTCTCACATACACCTGACTGGCGGGGTCCTCGCCCACTAGTACCACAGCCAGTGTCGGCACTATGTCATGCTCGGCCTTGAGTCGCTCGACTTCAGAAGCAACCTCTTGAAGAACCTGGGCCGAGAGCTGTTTTCCGTCAATTAATTGAGCCATCATATCCGCTGCTCCTATTTAAAAATAACGGTTTTGTTGCCCGAGAGAAAGACGCGGTGTTCTGTATGAAGTTTCACTGCGCGTGCCAGCGCCATCGTTTCGGTATCCCGGCCCAGGGCAACCAGTTCTTCCGGGTAGTAAGCATGATCAACCGGCTGCACGGATTGTTCGATGATCGGACCTTCATCCAGGTCACCGGTCACATAATGCGCAGTGGCACCGATCAGCTTAACGCCACGCTCGAATGCCTGATGATAGGGTTTTCCGCCTTTGAATCCGGGTAGGAAGGAGTGATGGATATTGATGGCCCGGCCGCGCAACTGCTCACAGAGATTATCGGACAACACTTGCATATATCGCGCCAGTACCACCAGCTCGGCTCCGGTCTCGTGGACAATCTTGAGCAGCTCAGCTTCCTGCTCCGGTTTGGTCTCTTTCGTCACCGGCAGGTGAACGAAGGGAATGCCTTCACGTTCGGCTATCGGCTGAAGGTCCTGGTGGTTGGATACCACCGCGACAATCTCGATGTTCAACTCGCCCTTGTGATAACGGTAGAGAAGATCGACCAGGCAGTGGTCAAACTTGGACACCATGATCAAGACCTTGGTTGGACGGTTGACCTCATGCATCTCCCAGTTCAGGCCGAACTTGTCGGCAAGGTCAACAAACCCGGTGCGTATATCGTCAAGGGAGCAGGAGTCAGGAAGAGTTTTGAACACGGTGCGCAAGAAGAAGTGGCCGGTGACTTTGTCATCGAACTGAGAAAGTTCGTAGATATAGCCGCCACGCTCTGACAGGTAAGATGTAATGCTGGCAACTATGTTAGGGCCAGTTTCGCAGCTGACGGTAAGGACGAACTGGTTGGTGTAGTCCAGGTTGTTAGTCATGTTAGAAAACCTATGGGTATTAGTGATTGTTTGTTGGTTTGCTAGATAACAAGCTTGGCCATCTCACCTGGTTCGGAGAGGCTTGAGTCAAAGCTTCTTAGTGGTTTGTTTGCGGTTGAGGGCAAGGTGAGCTTCATTGAAGCTCACTTTGAAGCACCGTTGTGTTCTTGTTTTATGTCCGAGGCCCTACGTGCCACACGCAGCCAAGATGAACTGCCCTGCTGGCTGTGATCGACTGGCAGTTGCACCACATGGATCTGTTCGCCGCCTTTCATCTTCTGACTTCCATCCCAGGCTTCGACCCAGACACATCTCATCTCCGGCTTCACCTCGCAATAGCCGTTGGCGCGTACCCCCCCGCAAGGACCGTTGCGCAAAGATTTTGGGCAGTTCATGGGACAAGACATTCCGGTAGAGCTGAGGATGCACTGTCCACACATCTTGCAGTCGAACAGCAGTCCCTTGCTGAGCCTTTCCAGTACGCGCACCGGCTTTTCTGCGCGGTGGTAGCCTATGGCCTTCCAAAGCGGCTGCAACTTGACGATCACCGGTTCGAACCTGCGGTAGATGACCTCGAAAAATCTCGCGTGCCCCGCGGCCCAAAGACGAATGGAATACACGAGCCTCTCCTGCCACGGCAGCACCACCGTGGAGCCAATGATTGATCCCTGAATCCGTGAGATATCTTCTCGAACCTTTTAAATCAATGAAAATGATTTCTCTTCCTTGTCCAGAGAAATGCTTGGTTTCTGGAATTTCATTGATAATAAAGTGTTTCTGTGAGTCATCCGCGGATTCAGGTGCTGTTCGAGACAATGGTTAGGCCTGTGTCGTCGCGCTCTTTTGCGTGTATATATGCGTCGACTCCAAGTTGCCATTACCTGCGTCAATTTACCTGTGTTCAAGGAGATATGGCGATTTTCTTTTTGGGGTCGTAGAACGGCTTTTCGACAACAACGGCACTTACTGGCCCGGATGCGGTAGGAATTTCCAGTTCAGTACCAATCTTGGCATGCTCAGCCGCAACCATGCCCAGAGCAATATTCTGTTCAAGACGCGGAGAGTAGACCGCGGATGTCACCCTGCCGACGGTTTCGCCATCCTTGCTAAGGGACCAGAATCTGGTGTTGGGTTTTTTGAGGGGCGCCATGTCAATACGCAGCCCGACCTGCTTGCGACTCACGCCATTTGCACGGATGCGCTGCAATGCAGCCTTGCCGATAAACTCGGCTTCCATGTCCGGGTTCACCAGGCGGTCCATCCCAAGTTCGTAAGGGTTGGTAGTGCTGTCCGCGTCGGCGTGATAGGAGAGCATCCCACCTTCGATGCGACGGATCGTCGAGGTATGGCCAGGCGCCAGCCCAAAGGGCGCACCTGCGGCCATGATCTTTTCCCAGAGTTCGTCACCACGCGTGCCGTCACGGAGATAAAGCTCATAGCCCAGTTCGCTTGACCAACCGGTGCGCGAGACAATCAGTGGAATGCCGTCAAGCTCCACCTCACGCAGCCAGTAGTAGCGAAGATCCATGATGCTGTCGCCAAAGATTGCTTTCATCACCTCGCCCGATTTCGGACCCTGTAATTGCAAGGGGGAAACATCGGGTTCACGAATGCTCACGTCCATTCCGGCGTGAACCGCAACACCTTGTGCCCACAGCAGAATGTCGCTGTCAGCCAGCGAGATCCAGAAGTGGTTCTCTGCCAGTCGTAACAGGATCGGGTCGTTCAGAATGCCACCGTCTTCATTGGTGATCAGTATATATTTGCACTGCCCGACAGCCATCTCCGACAAATCACGCGGGGTGAGGCTCTGCATGAATTTCGCCGCATCCGGACCTGTGATTTCTACCTGGCGTTCGCCGGCGACATCGCAAAGAATCGCCTTGTTCACGAGGTTCCAGAAGTTCTGTTCCGGATCCCCGAAGTCACGTGGAATATACATGTGGTTGTATACCGAAAACCCTTTTGCGCCCCAGCGGACCGTTGCGTCAAAGTAGGGGGATTTCCGGATCTGTGTTCCGAATCCAAATTCATCTTCTTTTTCTATGCTGACTGGCGTAATATTTGTCATTTTGAGTGCCTTTCGTGATGAGGGATTCAATAGGGTGCGCGAACTTGGTGATTCGACAGAGCTCACTATAGCCGCACATGGCATCACAAATCGGCCCAAAGCGACTGCAAAATAAGTCTGAACGGACTAATATTTAATCGAATTCAGACCGTTTGGTTCTTCGTCGCTGATCGTGGGTTTGCTACGGTCCCAGCTTCGGTCCAAAAGGGTGGTGCAGCAGGCGACACAGGTGCCTGCTGCCGAGGGACGGACGGCATCGGCACCTCCTGTGTCACGGCAGCGGCCCCCCAGTCTGTCAACCTGAGTGGGCTGGGGTGAGGGCGTGGCACGCCCGTTTGGTAGTGTCCTGATTTTTATCACCGCAGCGTTTATAGTGACCGACAATGGGGTCACTTGATCGTGCCAGTGGCCCACCGCCATTTTGCGAGTATTGGCCATGTTACGACTCCCGTCCCTGATCTCACTGTCCTATTTCGAGGTCGCTGCACGAACCAAGAGCTTCGCTGCGGCCGCCAAAGAGCTCAACGTGACACCGGCGGCGGTCAGTCACCAGATCAAGGCGCTGGAGGAGTATCTCGGCGTTGAACTGTTCGTCCGTCACCACCGGCGGGTCAGCCTGACGCCTGCCGCGCGTGCGGCCCTACCGGAGCTGCATGAGGGATTTCAGACCCTGGATCGCGCGGTGGACAGGATTCGCTCCTACGGCGAAGAGCGCCTCATCGTGACCGTGTGCTCGGAGCCCCTGTTCGCTACCAAGTGGATCGTGCCGCGTTTACACCGCTTTTACGCCGTTTGCCCAGACGCCGAAGTGCGCCTGCAGGCGAGCCTGCATACGGTGGACCGAACCCGTAATAGCGCCTTCGGTGTGACCGACCTCAAGCGTGCTGGCATCGACGTTTCCGTACGCCTCGGCTACGGCAACTATGCCGACATCGAGCCGCAACGGCTGATGGGCCTGGAGCTGGTGCCCATGTGCGCCCCCGAACTGGCCACCACCGTGAGCGGAATCGACACGCTGTGCCAGTTGCCGTTGCTGTGTGACAGCACCCTGACACGCTTCGACGAGCCGTGCGGATGGAAAGAGTGGTTCAAGCAGCAGGCATATGAAGCCGGAGTGTTCCGAGAGCTGCGATTTGGCAACGGGTTGCTGGCGCAAGAGGCGGCTATCGCCGGTCAGGGCATCCTGCTTGGCAGTCGGCAACTGCACCAGGCGGAGCTGAGCGCCGGGAAGCTAGAGGTGGTGTGTGATAGACCACTGAACTGTGAACAGGCGTACTACGTGGTCAGTGCGGGCCCGGCCCAGGAGCGATCCATCGCCGGCCAGTTTCGTGAATGGTTGCTGGAGGAAGCGAACTTCGTAGCAGGACCGAGGGAGGTATCATGATGAGGCTTTCGAGCACAGGGTTCGCGCTCTTCGGGGCCGCGCTGATTGCGATCAGTTTCGGGCTTGCACGCTTCGCCTTCGGGCTCTTCGTGCCCCCGATCCGCGAGGAGCTCGGCCTCACCTCCTCAGTGATCGGCATCATCGGTGCGCTGCCGCTGATCAGCTTCCTGCTGGCCACGGCGGTCGCGCCCCTCATCACCGATTATCTGGGTGCCCGCTACACGGCGATGCTCTCCGGAAGCTTCGGCGTCGTCGGGCTGGCGCTGATCAGCCAGGCCACCGGTCCGCTGATGCTGGGCTCGGGGGTGTTCGCCTGCGGGGTCTGTACCGGTCTGATGATGCCCGCGCTGACGGCGGCGATGCAGGCGATAGTGAAACGCTCGCTGCACGGGCGCGTCAGCGCGGTGATGAACGCGGGGACCAGCATCGGCGTGATCGTGGCCGTGCCCACGGTGCTGTTCCTGGTCGGCGCTTGGCGCCTCGCCTACCTCTCCTTCGCCGTCCTGGCCGGCCTCGGGGTAATCGCCGCCTGGCTCTTCCTGCCCTCCGTCTCGCGGATCGTGCCGTCGAACGCGGCGGATCCGCCGCCACTCAGCGAACTGCCCTGGTCGCGCCTGATCCGACTCACGCTCTTCGCCTTCCTGATGGGCTTCGTCTCCGCCGCCTACTGGATCTTCGCCCCCGACCTGGTCGTTAGCCTCGGCGGCCTGCCTGCCAGCGCCACCGCCTGGCTCTGGCTCGCGGTGGGTGTCGCCGGTCTCGGCGGTGCCGTGGTCGCCGACCTGGCCGATCGCAACAACCCGCCCATCACCCAGGCCCTGATGCTGATGATGCTCTCCGCCAGCCTGGCGCTGCTCGCGGCCAGCCCCGATCAGCCGCTGCTGACGGCCTTCTCCGCGCTGGTCTTCGGCCTGGCCTACATGAGCCTGACGGGGCTCTACCTGATGACCGGTATCCGCCTGCTGCCCGGTCGCCTTTCCATGGGGCCGGTGCTGCCCTTCATGGCGGTATCGCTGGGGCAGGCGACCGGCTCGCCGGTGGTCGGCGGGCTGGTGGACGGCTTCGGTTACGCCGATGCGTTCGCCATGTTCGCCGCGCTCGGCATCATGGTGGCCGTGCTCTCACCCTTCTACCCGGGTGCCATCGTCCAGGCGGATGAGGAAGAGGGCGAGGAGGAGAGCGGTCTCCAGGCGGCCTATGACCACCAGCTCCAGAACGAGGAGGGCGAGCCATTGGAAGACCCCCTCGAGGAGGAAGCCGAGAAGCCTGCCGCTACCTCATGAGGCGCATGGGTGGCCAGCCAGCTGGCCACCAAGGGCAATATCTCCCCCGCGCACTCTCCGATTCCTGACCCAGCCGGCCTGACGCCGAAAATGGCGCAATGCGAGCTAAGGGGGCTGTCAGGCTGGGTCAGAGTTCAGGCCTCTGTTGGTACTTTTACTTGATATTTATCAATAGTTGATGGAGGTTCCGTGGTAGCGTCGAGTATGGGGAAGCCTGCGTAACCGGAAATCGAGAGAGCTGGGAACCCATCTCTCGCCTCTAAAGGAGAACAAAAATGTCTTCAGCTTTAGGCGTCGACACCTCCACGGCAGCAGCGCTGCCTGAGCGTATTTCCTCCGGCGTGCCCGGCCTCGACCAGATCCTTGACGGCGGCCTGATCGCCCGGCGCAGCTACCTGCTTCGCGGTGGTCCCGGGCTGGGCAAAACCACGCTCGGCCTCAGTTTTCTCACCGCTGCCGGCGAGGGAGAAAGCACGCTCTTCATCGGCTTCCAGGAGCCGGAAGCGGAGCTTCGGGCGAATGCGGCCACCGTCGGTCTCGACACCCGCGGCATCGAGTTCTTGAGCCTGGCACCCACCGAGGAATTCTTCACCGGCGCTCAGACCTACGACGTCTTTGCCGCATCCGATGTCGAGCAGGCGCCGATGGTCGACACCGTCATCGAGGCGGTCGAGCGCATCCAGCCGCAACGCGTGTTCATCGACTCGTTGACTCACCTGCGACTCCTGTCTGCCGACCGCTACCAGTTTCGTCAACAGGTTGTGTCGCTGCTACGGTTTCTCATCGAGCGTGGCGCTACCGCGGTGTTCACCTCGGAGTCGTCCGTGGAGAACCCGGATGACGATCTCCAGTTTCTGGCCGATGGCATTATCACCCTGGAGGCGGGCACCTCCAGCCCCACGATCAAGGTCTCGAAGCTCCGCGGTTCAGCGGTCCTGCGCGGCCGGCACGAGTATCGCGTCGATGAGAGCGGCGTTCATGTGTTTCCGCGCACCATGCCGCCAGCGCAGCGTCTGACGGAGGGGGCCGGCACGGTGCAGTTTCGCAGCGGCAATGCCACCTTCGACAAGATGCTCCATGGCGGCTTCGAGGACGGCACCATCACGCTGATCACGGGACCTAGCGGGATCGGCAAGTCCACCATGGCAGCCATGACGGCGGCAGCGGCGGCCCATGATGGGTATCGCGCCGGTGTGTACCAGTTCGAGGAGGAGCTGGACGGTTACCTTCAGCGCCTGCGCAAGCTCGATGTCGATGTCGATGGCGCGCTGGAATCGGGGCGCCTGGCCGTGGAGCAGATCGAGCCGCTGCGCTATCTCGCCGATGAGTTCATGGCCAATCTTCTGGCGCGGGTCGAGGAAGAGGACATTGCCCTGGTGGTGATCGACAGCGTTACCGGCTTCGATATGGCGCTGAACCCGAACGAGGCCGTCCAGCGTCCGCTACACATTCTCGCCAAGTCCCTGTCGCGTCGGGGTGTCACCGTGCTCCTGGTCAACGAAAACCATGCCTTCGGGGAAGAGATCCAGATATCCTCGCGCGACATCAGCCATCTGGCGGACAACGTCATCTTTTTCCGCTATGTCTATGGGGGCAACCGGCTGGAAAAACTGGTCGGTATCCTCAAGAAACGCATGTCGGATTTCGAGCACGAGCAGCGCCGCTTCGCCATTGCTCCGGGTGGCTTTCAGATTGGGGAGCCGGCCAGTGTGACGGCGGACAGCGAGAAGGGGGGAGAATGACGGCCCCAGTCACGCGAGGCGTCATCCTGATCGTCCGCCAGCCGGGCAACGCTCAGGTGCTCGCCGCAGCGACCGAGGAGGCGGGCATGGACGCGGCCCGTGCGTCCACGGCGGACGAGCTGCAGGCGCTCCTGGTTCAACCGGATGGACACTGGGTCGCGCTGGTGGATCCGGCCGGTTTTGGCGAGGCTGTCTGGCCGCTGTGCCAGCAACTGCAGGATTGCCGGGTTCCCTTCGTCGTACTCTCCGCCAGCCAGGACTGCGACGCGGGCAACCGCTCGCTGCAGTACGGCGCGGCCAGCGTGCTGCAAAAGCCCGTGGCCAAGGCCGCGTTGCTGAAACTGCTGCAGAGTCTGCATACCGGGGCGACGACGGAGGATACCCATGGACGAGAAGCATGACGTGAGCGGCGCGGGGCCGCGTGGCCAGGCCGCCGCGGCGTGGCGGCCGGTGGCGTCGGAGGGCGCTGGCGACACCGACGACACCCGCCGCATCCTGCTGTTGATGGAGGGGCGCGGCAATCGCCAGCAGCTCGAAAAGCAGCTCTCTGCGCGGTATCGCGTGGTCCACCTCGACAAGGGCCAACTCCCGGCCGAGGACTTCGACCTCGCCATTGCCGATGCACCGGCGCTAAAGCGCTGGCAGGACGAACTGTTCGAAGCCAAGAACGCGCAGCAGCCGGTCTTACTGCCGGTCATGCTCATGCTCCCGCGCGCCGAGCTCCGCAGTCGGGCGGGCCGCCTACGCTCCCTCGTTGACGATTTCGTCATCAGCCCGATCGATCGCACTGAATTCCTCGAACGCGTGGAGATTCTGCTGCGCACCCGCCACCAGGCCCAGGCCCAGCGCGACGAACTCGTACGCATCGTCAACTACGACCGCGCGACGAGCCTGCCCAATCGCAACCTCTTCCATGAGCAGGTGCGCACCGCGATGGTAGCGGCGAAGGCGAAAGGGGAGTCGGTACATATCGTTGCGGTGCATACGCCGCTCACCAGGGTGTTCGAGACCTTCGGCCAGCGCGGCCTCGACCAAGCCGCAGCGGCATGTGCCGAGCGCTTCTGTCACTTGGCCGGAGAGGACGTGGGGCTGGCACGGCTGGGCATTGAGGGCTGGGGCGCCATGCTGCACGACGACGCCTCACCGTTGGACCGGGTCATACCCCTCTGCACTCGTCTGGGCAAGCTGGATCGTCGCTCCATCGAGGTCGCCGGTGAGTCGATCCACCTCAAGGCCCGCATCGGCATTGCCAGCTACCCCAACGACGGCAGCGACGCCGAGACCGTCATCAATGCCGCCAACATCGCTGCGGCGCAGGCGAACGAAGGCGAACCCGCGTTCTACTCGGCGGACCGGCGCGCGGCCATGCTGCACCACCTGCGCACCGAGGCCGCGCTGCATGACGCCCTGAAGCAGGAGCAGTTCGAGCTATGGCTGCAACCCAAGTTGGCGCTCGCGGACAATCGGGTCGTGGGCGCCGAGGCCCTGATCCGCTGGCGCCTGCCGTCCGGCGAGCTGGTCCCGCCCGGCCGGTTCATACCGGTCGCCGAATCCACCGGCTTCATCCGCCGGATCACGCCCTGGGTCCTTGCCACCGCCTGCCGCATCGCCGCCGCCTTGCGGGCAGACGGGGAGCGCGATTTCGTCCTCGCGGTGAACGTCACACCGGCTGATCTCGATGCGGATTTCGCCGAGCGCCTGCAGGCGCTATGCGCACAGCACGCGCTGCCGCCCCAGGCGATCGAACTCGAGCTCACCGAAACCATGTTTTGCGAGACGAGCACCGACATCATCGACCGCCTGCGCACGCTGCGGGAGGCCGGTTTCGGGATCGCCATCGACGACTTCGGCACCGGCTATTCCTCGCTCAGCTACCTGCACCAGTTGCCGGTGGACACGCTCAAGATCGATAAGCAGTTCGTCGACGGCGTGCCGGGCGTGGAGGGGAGCGACACGGTGACACGTGCGATCATTCACCTGGCACGCGAATTCGGGCTCGAAACCGTGGCCGAGGGCATCGAGAACGAGGAGCAGCTTGCGTACCTGCGCGCCGCTGGCGTGGGCTTGGGGCAGGGCTTTCATATCGCCCGACCGATGCCCGCCGCCGACTTTGCGGGGTGGTTGGCAAAATGGAAAACGCATAGCCCGAGTTTTTCAGGGGCTTAGGGCGATGAGTCCGGATATGGCGCCGCGCCGTCAACGCCAGGCCTACGCCGCCTTGCACGACCCCATGCCCCCGGCGAGCGCTGGCTGGGCGGGATGCGCACTCCGACACGCTAGCCATGGGGACCCGCCGAGGGCCCAACTGGCGAGGGGGATGGGCGTAGGGATGGTCGTATCTCGATCCCGCGCATGGACGAATCCTCCTTCACTGCTAGGCTGAAGCTCAGAGCAACATAGCGACACCGCCTGTGTCATCGCACTCCGCGAACGCGGCTACCCGCCGCGCCACTGTATTCCCCGCGACGATGTGGCGTGGAGCTATGAGCCACCATGGAGGGTATCGGCCTAAGGAAACACTGCACAAATGCCTGCACGAGCGAATCGCTGCGTTGCGCGGTGCCGAAGCGTCGGACCGGCGGAAGCCTCACATATACCCCATATGCTCCGGTTCCTGTGCTCCGGGCGCCTTGCGCTTCATCTCGCTCGGCGATTTGTTCAGCGCTTCCCTAATGGCGAGAGGCTGGCAGATAGCGGTAAGTAAGGTTGAGATCAGGGTGAGTGAGTGGCCGGGAATAAGCCAAGGCGGAATTCCCGAAGAATGGAAGCAACAGCAACGTAGGGAGCTATGATATGGGAACGGCAGCAGCAAGCCCGAATCTGCAATATGGTTATCCGACACCCGGTCCGCAAGCCCCCACCGGGCAACGGGTCATGGATCATGTGTTCTTCTTGTCCAATGCGGAATGGAAAGCCGCCAGAGAGAAGAACGATTACGACTATGTGGTGGTGGGGACGGGGTTTTGTGCCCTGGCCTTTGCCAAGCGTGTTCTTGAGTCAAATCCCCATCGCCGTATTCTTATGGTCGAGCGCGGCCCTTTCTTCCTCCCGGAACATTTTCAGAACCTTCCCCTGCCCTTCAAAGACACCCTAGGCGGGCTTTCTGAAACCTTCCCCTGGACGCTGTCCGCCTCTACTGCTCTGGGGAAGGATGGCCCGGTTCGCTGGCAGCATGGCATGGTGCCATTCTTCGGCGGTCGCTCCACGCTGTGGAGCGCCTGGTGTCCACGGCCGAATGACGATGAGTTCAGCGGTTGGCCGCAAGCCACCATCGATGCCGCCCGAAGAAACTTTGATGCGGCCGAGAAACTGCTGCGAGTCCAGAAAGCCGATCAAATCGACCAGGGGCGCAGCACGGAGGAGTTAAACGTCATAGGGAAGAGTCGCCCCGTCTATGGCCCCCTGCAGGATTGCATTCAGTCGCTGCTGAAAGAAAAGGGGGAGGGCGTCGGTGGCGTCTACCGGACCCAGGCCGCCCCTTTGGCGTCTGCCTCTGAAAACGTCAACGGTGTCGACTTCCAGAAGTTCTCCACACCCGGCGATATTCTCGCCCTGGCCGATCAGCAGGCCAAGCTGCATGCCGCCGGTAAGGGCGCCAGGCTGGATATTGTCACCGAATGCGTTGTAGAAAGAATCCAGCAGCAAGAGATCAATGGCTCTCGTCGGGCCACGGCCCTGGAAACCTCCCGAGGCGTGCTGCCGCTGGGCGACGCACAACTGATTCTGGCCATGGGGACCCTGCCGCCCACCACCCTCCTGCGCAACTCCTTCCCGGACACCCAGGCGCTGGGTGAGCGTTTTTCCGCGCACTTCATCAGCTCGATCGTGGCACGGGTTCCCAAGTCCTCACTGGATCCGGAAGGTAAGTTTGGCGACCTGGAGTTAAGTGCCTGTTATGTTGCCGGTGTGGCCGAAAAGAGCTATGAGCAGCAATTCCATATTCAGCTGTCATCGCTATGGGACGTGAACCCGGAAGAGAACGCGGGAACGGCATTGCGCTACATGCCGGATGTGGTGGCGACCGCCTCACAGGCCCAGCTACAAACCTCCGAAGGCTATGTGGTATTCGTCTGCGCGGTGCTGGGTGAGCTGGATTGTCAGAATTCGGAATCCTGGTTCTTGCGCAATGATCAGGACCAAAATATCACCACCAACTCCCTGCTGCAGGTCAAGGAGAATGCCCGGGATTATCAGACCTGGGATGCCATGGATAATGCCACCTTCGGTATCCTGGAAGAAGTACTGTCCCCAGCGGGAGCCTCCCAGGTCGAGTACTGGCATGGCGACCCGGATAAGGGGCAATGGAGTGCCGAGCGGCCGAGTCAGGATGAGCGACGTGTTGATGCCCTGGTTCACGAAAGCTCCACCCTCTATCTCGGTGAGGAAGCATCCGCCCCTGTGGATCTGAATTATCGATTCAGAGGCAGCAGTAATGTGTATGTCACCGGTGGCTGCCTATGGCCGCAGGGCGGGTCCTGGAACCCGACGCTGACCATGGTGGCCCTGGCCCAGGACCTGGCGGACAAACTGGAAAGTGCAGAATAGCCCGGCTTCCGCGCCATCCCCCTTTGGCCGGCGGCGTGGCGCCGCCGGCCATATCCCTTGCCTGTCTTCTGTGCTCCCTATGCCCGTCCTCGTTTCCCTAGGCCCGTCCTCGGCCCGTGATAGGGAGCCGGGTGCAGGCGATCACCGACAACATCGCCGAGGAAAGCCACCGAATTGTTGACCCAGGCGTGCGTTATGCCACGCTAAAGTTGGCGCTATCGCTATTTTAATCTTGACGTTAAGGTGACCCATGGACGCTGGAGCATCCAACGCAAAAGAAGAGCATCCGCTGGTGGATATTGCCTTGGGGCTGGATGACCGCGAGGAAGTGTCGACCGAACGTGTGCTGCTCGATTCCCTGCATGCCATCCGCACCCACCTCGGTATGGAAGTCGCCTTTATCTCGGAGTTTGAAGACGAAAGACGGATCTTTCGCTTCGTGGACGGAGAGCAGGCAGCGCCACATCTGGAAGTAGGGGCGTCGGACCCTCTTGAGGAAAGCTACTGCCAGCGGGTCGTGGATGGCAGGCTGCCGGAAGTGATCCACGATGCGCGACAGGAGCCGGCGGCGCTGGAGCTGGCGGCCACCCTGGAGGTGCCGATAGGCGCGCACCTCAGCGTGCCCATACGCCTGCGGGACGGCAGTGTTTATGGCACGCTGTGCTGCTTCAGTCGCCAAGCTAACGGCACATTGAATAAGCGTGACCTGGCCATGATGCGGGTCTTTGCCGACTTCGCTGCGCGGCAGTTTGAACGGCTGCGCGAGCGCAAACAACGGCAGCAGGGCGCCGAGGCAAGAATACGCGATGTGCTCGACCATGGTCGCTTCAATATCGTTTTCCAGCCCATACACGATCTCATTGACCAGCGCATCGACGGTTATGAAGCGCTGTCGCGCTTCGTCGCCGAGCCGAAACGAAGTCCCGACAAGTGGTTCGAGGAGGCCGCCACGGTGGGGCAGCGAGAGGAACTGGAGCTGGCTGCCATCCAGGTGGCGCTGGAGGCGCTGTCCGTGATTCCCGGCACGGCTTATCTGTCACTCAATGCCTCTCCGGCCACCATCCTGACCGGCCGGCTTGCCGATCTGTTCGGGCCATATCCCCTTGACCGTCTGATGCTCGAGGTTACCGAGCATGATGTCATTGACGATTACCGCGGCCTCTCCGAGGCGCTGGTCGAGATGCGCAGGCAAGGGCTCCGGCTGGCGATCGATGATGCGGGCGCCGGGTATGCCAGCTTTCGCCATATCCTCCGCCTGGCGCCGGACGTCATCAAGCTGGATCGATCCCTGACCCATGGCATAGACAGGCGCCCCGACAGCCGAGCGCTTGCCGCTGCCCTGGTTGGTTTCGCGGCCGAAACGGGGAGTTGTCTGCTCGCCGAGGGCGTCGAGACGCAGGCCGAGCTGGAAGCCCTGCGAGACGACATTGGGGTCTGTAAGGCGCAGGGTTATCTATTGGGTCGGCCGGGCCCCTTGCCTGGCTGACGAGGCCCTTCGGGGACTCCGATCAGGGCTTCAACAAGCCATCGGCGAGGGCCTCGCCCAGGCCCAGCGTGGTGGCATCCATATCGCGGTAGGAGACAGAGGTCACCCAAGGCAGTAAAGGACATCCCATTTCTTGATGGTGTAACGGGCCTCGGCGGTCACTCGGTATTCCCGCTGAAGACGGCGATGGCCTCGTCCAGGCTTGTGGCCGCTGCATTCCACGGCAGCGGCGACCCGGCGAAGTGGCAGTGGTAGACCGCATCGTCGTCGATCTCGATACAATGAATGTCGTTGCCTTGGTCGTCCTGCCACCAGTCGGCATGGACATGCTGCCAGTTGGGGGCGAGCGGGGTAAACACGGCGATGTTCATGACGGCTTCCCTCCTCGAGTCGCTTGAGTCGGGTACCAGCTCAGGCGCTTTCGGCTGCGTATTACTTGGTCACTCTCAGGGCGACGATCCTTACAGTGCTTTCCTGGGTAGGCGTAGGGCCAAGGGAGGAATTGCCCACACCGCCGCCAAGGAAGCTGTGATGTCTTGTATCGCCCCAATCCTCGGTTGAGCTACAAGGTGCCTCCATGGCGGAACGGTGAGGAGACAATTCGCAACACTTAATTACAATACTATGCCATTCCCCAAGGTTGGCGTAGGGGAAATCCCTTATTGCGACCAAATGCGTAGGGAGGGCCGCCTGTACTGCTCAGTTCCCTGATCCTCTCGTCGGCCAGGAGCGTTCTTGCCTTGCCCCGCTGTACTGCCTGAACGGGGTGTCCACGGCTGCTGGGCAAGATCAGGCTGCCGCTACCTGGTGGCTTGCCCGCCAGAGCCACCGCCTGGCTCTGGCTCGCGGTAGGTGTCACCGGCCTCGGCGGTGCCGTGGTCGCCGACCTGGCCGATCGCAACAACCCGCCCATCCTTCATGGCGGTATCGCTGGGGCAGGTGACCGGCTCCCCGCCGTTGGAAGACCCCCTCAAGGAGGAAGTCGAGAAGCCTGCCGCTACCTCATGAGGCGAATGGGTGGCGTTTGCCGATGAAGCACCATGGACAGATGGCATCGGAGATCACGGTGATGTCGACGTGGGGCATGGTCGCTGAGCCGCCGGGTAGGATTCCATCGCACCATACCATCTCCCGGTCGTGATCGACGCCCCCAGCTACTATGCTGGGGGAGACCAATGAAAGGTCGTTCAAACTACTTGGAGAAGGCGATGAAAATAGGACATGCAGCGCTGATCGGTTTGGCACTTGGGGCCTTTTCCCTGACGAGCATGGCCGACGAGGGCAACGCCCTGACGGCCAGCGTTGAATTCGTCGACAACCAGGGTGAGGTTGTAGGGCAGGGCAGAATCAAGCAGGGCGAGGTCGGGGTGCTGATCAATTTCAGCATCGATGGCCTGGACGAGGGCTGGAAGGCCATCCATATCCACAGCGTCGGTACCTGCGAGGATCACGAGGAGGGCTTTCAGGCCTCTGGCGGCCACCTGAATCCCGATGACTCGGCGCACGGTTTCCTCAACTCGGAAGGCCCGGATGCCGGAGACCTGCCCAACTTCTACGTCCACGGCGACGGTAGCGCGATGGTGGAGATGTTCAATGAACGGGCAAGCCTCGACGGTAGTATCGGAGGCAACATGCTCGATGACGACGGCAGCGCGCTGGTCATCCATGAAAACCCCGATGACCACATGACTCAGCCCATCGGCGGTGCCGGCGCCCGGGTCGCCTGCGGCGTCGTGCAGGGCGACTGATGTCCACACCCCACCACCTGGATAGGACGCGACATGACCGGTTTTGTACTTGCCATTCATGGTGGAGCGGGAACGTTGAGGCGAGGCGCCATGACGTTGGCGCAAGAGCGACACTATCGATCGGCGCTCGAGCAGGCACTGCTGGCCGGTCACGCCATCATGAAGCAAGGGGGCCGTAGCCTCGATGCGGCGGTTGCCGCCACGGTTGTGCTTGAAGATTCTCCGCTCTTCAATGCCGGGCGAGGCTCGGTATATAACCATGACGGCCGGCACGAAATGGATGCCGCCGTCATGGATGGGCAAGGCTCTCGTGCCGGTGCCATTGCCGGCATTTCCAGCGCGCGTAATCCGGTATTGGCGGCGCGATGCGTCATGGAGCATACCGAGCATGTATTGCTGTGTGGAGCAGGTGCCGAAGCGTTCGTGCGAGACCAGGGCCTCGACATCGAGGATGCCGCCTATTTCCATACCCCTTTACGCTGGGAGCAGTTGCTGTCGGTGCGTGACTCCCCGGAGGTGATTCTGGACCATTCGGAGACGGCCTCGAGCAACAAGGATGACAAGCTAGGCACCGTAGGGGCTGTGGCTCGCGACGCCGATGGCAATCTGGCTGCGGCCACTTCCACCGGCGGCCTGACCAACAAGCGCTATGGCCGTGTCGGTGACAGCCCCATCATCGGGCACGGTACCTATGCTGACACCCGGGTTGCCGTCTCGGCCACCGGTGTGGGAGAAGCGTTCATGAAAGCCATGGCTGGCCATGACGTGGCGGCCCGAATGAAATATGCCGGCGTCAGCCTTGCGAATGCGGCGCATGCGGTCATTCATGAGTCGGTTCATCGCTTGGGTGGCTATGGTGGCTTGATAGCCGTGGACCGCGACGGCAATGTCACGCTGCCCTTCAACACCGAAGGGATGTACCGCGGGGTGATTCGCGAAGCGGGTTCTCCCCACGTGGAGATCCATCACTCGGTCCCCGATGAGTGATTCCAGCGGTCAGCGCACCAACCGCCCCGCGGCGAGCGCCTCCCCCAGGCGGTCGACGGCGGCGGCCAGCTTCTCGTCGATGACGTGGAGGTACTCCGTCCAGTCGTCGACGTGGTGCAGCTCCGCCTTGCCGTCCGAAATGCCCCGCAGCGCCACCAGCGGCACCGCGAAGCGCATGCAGGCGCGCAGGCAGGCGTAGCTCTCCATGTCCACCATCTCGGCGTCGATGGCGTCATAGGCCGAGCCCGAGACGATATTGGCCCCGGTCGACAGCGAGGCCTCAGCAATGCCGGGAATGCGCAGGGGCAGCGGCAGGGTCGCGGGCAGGTCGAGAAAGGGCGTGACGCCCTTGGCGAAGCCCAGCGGGGTGGCGTCCATGTCGCGGTAGGCGACGGAGGTCGCCTGATAGATCTCGGTCTGCTCGAGCCCCCGGCTGCCGGCCGACCCCAGCGACACCACCAGATCCGGCAGGCGCCCGCGCTGGGCCAGGGCGGCAAGGGCGGCGGTTAGCTCGACGGCCGCCTCGACCGGGCCAACGCCGCTGATGAGCGGTGTGAAACGCTCCTTGAGATGCGGGCCGTACTCGGCGTCGGCCGCCATCACGAAGAGAACCTGGCGGCCGCCCAGTGGCGTCAGCGTGGTCTCGCTGGATCTATCGGCCTGGGAGTCTGGGGAACGAGTTTTCTTCATCGGAGCTGCCTGCCTTGTCATGGGTCACCTTGTCCCAGTGTATCGCCTTGGCGGCGTGTCCACTGCGGCTAGGCAAGATCAGCAAGATGCTCGATGGTTTCGGGATACTTCTGGACCAGCCGGATGAGTGTCTTGGCCTGGGCATTGGGCTTGGCGCGGCCTTGCTCCCAGTTTTCCAGCGTCCTGGGGTTGGTGCGGAGATACATGGCGAATACCGGGCGGGACATATGCAGCCGCTTTCGCAGCTCGATGAGCTCGCTGGCTGTGACGTCGGGTACCTCCGCCAGCTCTACGGAGTGGGAGCGTAGCGTGCGCTTGCCTTGGCGCTCATCTGCCAGTGCATCGAAGCCCTCGACGAGTTCGTCAAAAATGTTACGGCCCATGGTCATGTCCTCGCGTTGAGTTCCGCATCCAGCAGCTGTTTCAGGGTCTTGCGCTGGGCTGGCGATAGGTCATCCAGTGAGTCCTTGTCGTACAGGGTGAACAGCCAGAACTGGGAGCCACCCAGCCACCAGTAGTAGATGATGCGAACACCGCCCCGTTTACCCTTCTGCCGCTTGGGGTCATTGAACCGGACCTTGCGCAGCCCTCCTGTACCTTGGATGACATCACCGGCCCCAGGGTTCTTGAGCAAGAAGCTCTGGAAGGCACGAAATGCGGCATCGTCGAAGTAGGTAGGGCGATGGCGCTCAAAGGGAGGCAGTTCGACAAACGTTGCTTTCATATAGTGTACGTAGGTTGCGTATAGTTTTGCTGCGGCGCCAGACAATGTCAAGCACGCACACTGGTCGGTCTAGCGGTATTGCATCAGCAAAGGGTGAAAAGGTGAATCGCCCCGGCGGGGCTTCTTCGACCTGGCTCGGCGAGCCCATGACATGACGGCTCAAGGTGTATTTTGGCTGGGGGATCTTTCGCGAGTAATCTAGCTGCAGCAAGGTATTCATTGGCATGTCAGAAATCCCATCAATGTGCAGCGGGCCAGGGAGGCGTGATGAGCGGCAGCCTGGATTGGGCGTTACGTGCTCCGCAATCAGCGAAGCTGGAGCGCATGGAGGCATTCTTCTGTGGATATGGCTTCGAGCCGCACCGCCACGACACCTACGCCATCGGTCGGACGCTGGCCGGCGTGCACCGCTTTCATTATCGCCACAGCAGGCGGCATAGCCTGCCGGGCGGTACCATCGTGCTGCACCCGGATGAACTGCACGACGGTGAGGCGGGAACCGATGCCGGATTCCACTACCGCATCCTGTACATCGAGCCGGCCTTGCTGCAGCAGGCGCTTGGCGGAAAGCCGCTGCCGTTCATCCCCGAGGGTATCTCTCGCGATCCGCGCCTGTACGCGGCCTCTCAGGCCCTCATGCAAGGCATGGAATGTCCAATCGATCCTCTCGAGGAAGACGATGCCATCTATGACTTGGCGCAGGCATTGGCCGTGGTAGCGGGTGTGAGGCATGGGCGAAAGGCACTGGATTATCAGGCCGCGGAACGTGCTCGCGAATACATTCACAGCGCACTGGACAGCACCATCACCCTCGAGGAACTCGAACTGGCCAGCGGGCGCGATCGCTGGAGCCTGTCGCGTGATTTCCGGGCCCTCTATGGCACCAGCCCCTACCGTTACCTGACCATGCGTCGCCTGGATCATGTTCGCTCATTGATTGCTGCCGGGCAGACGCTAGCAGAAGCCTCCCTGATCGCCGGCTTCTCCGATCAGAGCCACATGACCCATCATTTCAGCCGTGCGTATGGCATCACGCCGGCGCGTTGGCTGCGAATGCTCCTCCGCCACCGATCCACTCCCTGTCTCCGGCACCCGTAAACCTGCACGATCTTACAAGACCGCCTCGAATCTCCCTCTCTAGACTCGACTCACCTCATCGCCCCAAGCGGCGTCCGGAATGTTCGATGGCAAATGATCAAGAGAGGTAGCATGAGCGATGTCCAACCGCTTGCCGGTGACACAACCGCACCACCACTCGACAGAAGGATAGCGGCCACGCTGCGGCGAGCGGCTCCAGTGGCGATTGCGGTTGTGCCGGTCAGCATGCTGTTCGGCGTGCTGGCCGTGCGCGCTGACTGGTCGCTGCTGGAAGTGGTTGCCATAAGCCTGCTGGGTTTCTCCGGCAGCGGGCAGTTCGCCTTGCTGCCCCTTGCCGAGTCCGGTGCCGGCTTTTTCACCATGCTTTTGGTCACTGCCTCGATCAACAGTCGCTACCTGCCAATCGCCTATGCCTCGGCAAAGCGTTTGCCGGCAGCGGCTGGCAAGCGAGCGTGCCTGGCTCACATGCTGGGCGACGAGGCCTATGCCACGGAGCATGAGCGCGATAGCGGTGCCAGCCTGGGGTGGATTCGTATCACCATCTTCATCGCCTGGGCACTGGCCGGGCTACTCGGTGCGCTGCTTGGTCGAGTGATCCCGACTGCCTGGCTGGGGGCGGAGGTGAACCTGGGATATCCCGCCAGTGTGGTGCTGATGTATCTGTCGGCCGCGCAGTTGCGAGCCCGACTCTGGCACAACGGGCAACGAAGGGCGCCGGTATTGGCTGCGGCCGGGATGAGCGCAGGCCTGGCGCTGTTGCTCATCCAGTGGCTCGGCCCCGTGTACTTCTGGATACCGAGCGTGCTGCTCGCGACGGGAATTCTGGGGAGGGCGTGGCCGTGAGCGGGCCGGTACTGGTGGCGATTGCCGCGCTATTCACGACCAGTTGCCTGGTGCGTATCGTACCAACGTTCATTTCGCTGCGAATCGATCCACCGACCCAGCGCTATCTCGAACGTCTGCTGCCGGCAGCGGTATTTATCAACTTCGCCGTCTACATTGCGTACAGCGAGATGGTGCGTGAACCGCTTCCGGCGCTGCTCTCCTTGGCGATGGTCGGCGCCGCCGCCTTTCTCAATCGGCTGGGGTTGATTGGCACCGCCGTGCTCGGTACGACGCTCTATTTCGTGTTGGTACACATTATTGGCTGATTCGGTCCACCTATGCTCGATGACTCTCGGGAAGGCTTGGGGGCGCTGTGTGCGCTACCGGGTGGCCAGGGCAGCGGTGAGTTCGACGGCCGCCATCACGAAGAGAACCTGGCGGCCGGCCAGTGGCGTCAGCGTGGTCTCGCCGACTGCATGGGCCGGTCTCGCTGGTGACCTTCGTCGCCACGGTCTTCGCTGCCGAAGAGCTGGAGCGGCATGAATTCGGCCCCGAGAGCTTCCATGTGGAGATGAGGGTCGGCGACGCCGTCCTGGTCATCGAGGCGGGGGAGCTGCCGCCCGGCGTGGCGCCGTGGACCAATGCGCTCTACGTCTATGTCCCCGATGTGGATGCGGCCTATGAGCGCGCCATGGCGCTGGGGGCGGAAGCCATCTCGGAGCCGGTCGACAAACCCTACCAGGAGCGCCAGGCGGGCTTCAGGGACATGGCGGGGAATACCTGGTGGATCGGCACCTTCCAAGCCGAGCGAGGATGACGGCTAGAGCGTCGTGCGGGGACTGAAGGGGCGCGTCGAGTCGATCGCTGTCGATGCGGCGTGAGGGTGTCCACTGCTGCTGGGCAAGATCATTCGTCGCCGAGGCCCAGTAGCTGAACGAGTCGTGCACGCTCGGTAGTACCCTCTCGCCTGCCACCGGGGCTGGGCAGGCCACGCCTTGACCCCGGCGCCGAAGCGCCCGACCATTCGGCTCACCACCTCATTCGTGAGCCGCCGACACCGATGGAGCGGGGGCCGGCGGCCCCGGGACCACAAGAGAATGCGCATGACCCAGGAAGCCGAACTGGCCTCGCGCCTGCGCGAGCTGCTCATGGGCCTGCCCGCTGCGGCGCTGCCCATCACCTACCAGCAGGCCGCCGAGGCGCTGGGCCTCGCGCCGCCGCGCACCATCCAGCGCGTGGCGCTGGCCCTGGAAACGCTGATGCGCGAAGACGCCGCCGCCGGCCGCCCGCTGATCGCCGCCCTGGTGGTCAGCCGCCGCGGCGACCTGCCCCGGCAGGGCTTCTTCGACCTGGCGGTCGAGCTCGGCCGCCTTCCCCCCGACCCGGCCCAGCACCAGGCCGCCTACCGGGAGGAGCTCGCCCGCGCCATGGCCTATCGCCGTTGACGCCACGACCGAACCGCCTATGGGCCAAGCCAGACTTCGGTGCTAGGCTGCCTCTTGGAACCCGATAACGACACCGCCAAGACGCAAGGGACAGCCCCATGGCAGCGGACCGCCCCGAGCCCCCCATCACCCTGCACCCGCACGACCGACACGTGCGAGTCGTCATCGACGGCACCCTGATCGCCGACACCACCTGCGCCATCGAACTCCGCGAACGCGGCTACCCGCCGCGCCAGTACCTTCCCCGCGATGATGTGCGGATGGAGCGGTTGACCCCCTCCGACACCCTGACCCACTGTTTAGATTCTATGATCTTACCCAGTGCTCGAGGACGAGCGAGTGGGGGAAGGGCTCAGGCGCAGTGGGGCTGAATGGATGACATGGAACAATACTATAGTGAAATGTTCGGGTATTACGCTCGGCACCAGTGATCATCGTAGTACCATGCGGCCTCTCGTTGAGACCCAGGTGAGCATCATGACATCCAATCTGAACAACCGTTACGGCCTGAGCCCTGCGCATAGCGAAGTGGTAGAAGCGTGCAAGATGATCGCGCCATGCAGCGCCCTGGATATGGGCTGCTCCAACGGGCGTAACGCGCTATACCTGAGCGAGCTTGGCTTTGACGTGACGGCAGTCGACAACAACCCCGGCGCCATCGGTATGCTGCAGCAAATTGTGGGCGCTGAAGAGATCACCAACGTCTCGGCTCGGGTATACGACATCCACACAGCGGCGCTGGAGGCGGATTATGACTTCATTGCCTGCACCGTCACCTTGATGTTTCTCAACCCGGCAAACGTTCCCGCCGTGCTTGCCGATATGCAGGCACACACTCGGCCCGGCGGCTATAACCTGATTGTGTGCGCCATGAATACGCAAGAGCACCCGTGCCCGGTACCTTTCCCGTTTACTCTTCAGGAAGCCCAGCTGCGTGACGCCTACACGGGATGGGAGCTGATCAAATACAACGAAGACTTGGGCACCATGCACAACGGTGTGCAGCTGCAGTTTGCCACCATGCTGGCGCGCAAGCCGGAGTAGAGGCTCCATCGCGTTGCGTTTCAACGCGCGACACGTCGGCTGGAACGCCGTCAATCGATCAGCGCCTCAACTGCTGAGCCTCGGCCATCGCCTTGCCGAGGCGGTCGACGGCGGCGGCCGCCAGGGCTGCCACCGCGGCTGGGCAAGCCCACGTCCCGGCATTCCGTTGATCCAACGCATGGGACAAACCGTGCTTCGGTGCTAGGCTGAATCTCAGAACACCATAACGACACCGCCGATACGCAAGGGATGCCCATATGGCGATGGATAGCACCGAGCCCCGCATCACCCTGCACCCGCACGACCGACGCGTGCGAGTCGTCATCGACGGCACCTTGATCGCCGACACCACCTGCGCCACCGAACTCCGCGAACGCGGCTACCCGCCGCGCCAGTACCTCCCCCGCGACGATGTGCGGATGGAGCGGCTGACCCCCTCCGACACCCTGACCCACTGCCCCTTCAAGGGCGATGCTGTGTACTTCTCGTTTGGCGAGCACCAGGACGTGGCATGGAGTTATCAACAGCCGGAGGAGGGGATGGAAGCGATTGCCGGACGGCTGGCGTTTTACGGGGGTGAGTGGATGAGAGTTGTCGATCCAAAGCGGTTATGTCAGCAAAGGTAGCAGGTGCGCTCATTGGTGTTATGCATCATGCGCGGTGACTGGTGCTGAACAGTTAGTAGATGTAATTGTAAATAAGGAGGAATATGAATATCGAGTCCCTTGCGAGACTAATTGAAGCTTCAGATGTGTCCGTTTTTAGGTCCCTATCTGCTATCTTTGTGCCATTAATTGGTTTTAACGAGGCGGGTTATTGCGACGGCCCTCATGACGGCGGCAAAGATTTTAGCTTGCTTGAAATGCCTGGAAGCGGTATTGAGGTGGGAATTCAGATATCAGTAGATAAGGATTGGCGAAAGAAAATACAGGCGGATGCCGCAAAGCTGAAAAGTAGATACGGCACTAATTTAATGAATTTTATATATAGTCGGAGGATTCCTGAGGGAAGCTTTGAAAAGTTGAAAGAAGAAATTTTAGGTAGTCACGGCGTTGTAGTGGTAAAATATGACAGTCAATCTATCGCCATGCGACTTATTGATAGTGATAAGGTGAATGAGGCATTGATTGCAATGGGGATAGATATACATTCACCAACAGGTCTGGTGTCTAAGTATCTTGATCCAAAAAATGAAGCGATTGCATCACTTCTTCTGTTTGATGATGACTCTAAAGACTTACGGGAAAGGTTTTTTCAATCTATTATAAAATCTTCGCTTTCGAGAGAAGGAGAGTCTGAAAGAGAGGTTTTGATCAATGCTGTTAAAAGCCATTATAAATTGGCAAGTACGCAAAAGATAAAACTGAATTCAAGTATTGATAGGCTCTTGCAGAGAGGGGAGGTGATTAGCAAACAAAGTGTTCTCAAGCTTTCTAGAAAAGAAGCCTTGAAATACTCAGGACTTCGGCGAACGACAGAGCTAGAGCTTGAGCTTCTTAGAGGCGATTTCGAGAGTAAGTTGTCAGAGATGTCCCCGAGGGTCGATGAAAGTACAGAGAACCTTTTGCTTGAGAACTTTCTCGAGCTAACAATTGGTCTGGTAGGGAAGAGTTACAGTGCTTACGATGGTGGTGCAAAAAAAAATATAGCTTATCAGGGCATTAGAGAAATCATCTCTTCAAGATATGGGGAGGAAAGAGCAACGGAAATATTCAATGAGCTTTCGGAGTTTTTTTCAAATAAAGCGTTCGTAAAACATGTGGCTTGTGCAAAGTTATATGAGGCATTTCTTAATACCGGTTCGTCCCATTTAATAAATGCGCTTGGCGGCACGGAGAGTTTGAATGTTTATCTGGATTCCTCGGTTTTTATTCCAATTCTGTGTGGGCTTCTTTATGAGCCGGTGAATAGCCGCTTCTCAAAATCGGGAGCCTCACTACACAAGTTGATAGCGGATCACAGATTTTCTGCAATTGTGCCAAGTGATTATGTTGAGGAGGTCTCAAGTCATTTGATTGAGGCTTGTCGAGACTATAAGCATATTGTCGATTCAGATGTTGATCTTTCATATTCGGGAAACGCTTTTGTTAGCCATTTTTCGATGATGAAGAAGTCTGGATGTGATTTGAGCTTTGATGAGTATGTAAAAGTGTTTGGTGTTAGGCTGGGAACCATTAGTGAAGATATGTCAGACTCGGCTTTCTGGGCGATCCGAGATAGGGCATCTGCTGAGATAGGAAAGCTATCGGCGAGGTATGGATTTTCTGTTCAAAAAATTATGGTTGAGCATCTAGCGTCGAAAGTTAGATCTCTTAAGGTTTTGCTCAAAGAAAATAAAATATCGAGACCGGAGATTTTGATAAAACATGATGCAAAGGTGATTGGTTACTTGTCCGAAGACTATGTTCCATCTGGTCAAGTGAAAGTTCTTTGCACTTGGGATAAGGTTCATTCATTAAAAAACCCAGAGGGTCTTGATGGCTACTTTGTAATGCATCCAATAGCAATTATTGATTATTTGTCTCTGGCTAAAGGAAATGGTAGCTCCTATGGGGTGTCTCATCTTCTTGATTTTGCCTCAATGCAAGCTGAAACTGATTTGGAGTTAAGTGGTAAAGTTTGGGATGCTATTGCTAAGACTGAAAAAGACAATTTGTCCGACGCTGTTCTGTTGAGCAAGGCGAAAGAGTTTCAAGAAAGATATATGAAAGAACATGCCAATAATGATGGTGTCATTGATAAGTCTGTTGAGCAGATGTGGATCGCATGGAGAGAAGAAAATTCTTGAATAATTCTTCTGGAAAAAGGCTTTTCTGAACAAATTTCCGCTGCCACATTTTTTGCAAAAATTAAAAAACCGGCATCAAAAATTTGCTCGGTGAGTAAGGTTTTATATAGGATCGGTTTAGGCATATAGTCCTGTCCGAAAGCCGACATCTCTATTTTCGGAGATGTCGGCTTATCTACAACCTCCCCAACCCACTCACCCTCACCACCCGGTAGTTGTCAAGAAATCTGTCGCCTCTGAGTGCATTCACGCGGCCTGTTTTTCTGGCTCGGGCGTGGTGATCTGAAGCTCCCGCTCCGGGTTGAGCGAGACGGTGCCCACCGGCGCCCAGTTCCGGGTCTTCCCGCTCCAGCGGGCCGGGTTGGCCGCACGTGCCGCCTGATTGATGGCGTGG
>NZ_JABFUC010000023.1 GCF_022341425.1 Billgrantia campisalis
ACGAACCGCTGGCCACCTGGCTCCCCGGCCAGGTGTATAGCGGCCGCTAACGGCATGGCGCGGAGTGCCCCGCGCCATGCCACCGGCCCGGGACACGGCGCCCACTGTCGCAAAACAGTGGACGACAGCGCCCGCCATCCCTCGATGGCGGGCGCTGTCGTTGGGGCACAAAAACATTGACCCAGGTCATAAAAATCTTTTTGCGTATCATTACCATTTGCATGGGAATGCTTTTTTGCTATCGTGCCGATAGACCGAGACTGGCCGAGGGGAAGCAGCCGCCAGAGAGTGGCACACCCGTTCACCCCTTCAAGGAACCCTACCCGATGCGCAAGACGTTTATCGCAGCGACCACCCTCACCGCCACCATGCTCGCCGCCCCGCTGGCCTCTGCCGCCAGCCTGACGCTCTACTCGGGTCGTGGCGAGTCCATGGTCGAGCCGATCATCGCTCAATTCGAGAAGGACACGGGCATCAGCGTGCAGGTGCGCTACGGCGATACCGCCCAGCTGGCCGTGCTGCTCCAGGAAGAAGGCGACCGCTCGCCTGCCGACCTCTACTGGGGCCAAGACGCCGGGGCCATGGGCGCCATCAGCCAGGCCGGTCTGCTCGCCGAACTCCCCGGCGATATCTACGAAGGCCTGCCGACCATCTACACCAGCGAGACCGGCAACTGGGTGGCCGCCAGCGGCCGCGCCCGCGTGGTTGCCTACTCTCCCGAGCGGGTCAGCGAGGACGAGATTCCCGCCAGCGTCTTCGACCTCGTCGACGAGCGCTATGAAGGCCGCGTCGGCTGGGCGCCCACCAACGGCTCCTTCCAGTCCTTTCTGACCGCCATGCGTCTCGAGCACGGCGAGGAGCGTACCCGCGAGTGGCTGGAAGGCATGCGCGCCAACGACGCCATCACCTTCCGCAATAACACCACCCAGGTGCAAGGCATCGCCGATGGCGAGATCGATTTCGGCCTGGTCAACAACTACTACCTGCCGCGCTTCCTGGCCAGCGACAGCGACTTCCCGGTGGCCCAGGCGTTCTTCGCCGATGGCGACATCGGCAACCTGGTCAACGTCGCCGGCATCGCCGTGCTGGCAAGCAGCGACAACCAGGAGGCCGCCGTCGAGTTTGTGCGCTTCCTGCTCTCGCCGGCCGCCCAGCAGTACTTTACCGGCAACGTCTATGAATACCCGGTGACCCGCGATGTCATCCAGAACCCGGTTCTCGAGGACTTCGACCGCCTGCTGGAGGTCAGCCCGCAGATCGACCTGGATGAGCTCGAAGATCTCGAGGGCACCCTGAACCTGCTGCGCGATGTCGGGCTGCTGTAACCCGCCCGCATCGACAGCCGAGCGCCGCCTGCCCCGCAGGCGGCTTCAGTCATTCTGCGAGGCACGATGACCCCGACCGACAGCACCGCCCGACGCCTGACCACCCCTCGCCTGCCCCGGCTGCTGCCCAGGCGGGTGCCGCTGCATATCCTGCTGCCCTCGCTGCTGGTCGCCGCCGTCATGCTGGTGCCGCTGGTCTACCTGGGGCTAAGGGCCTTCGAGGCCGACGGCGCCACCCTGGCCAACCTGGTCTTCCGTCCTCGCAACCTGCAGCTGCTGTTCAACACCCTGGGACTCGCCCTGGGCGTGGTGGTGCTCACCACCCTGATGGCCTTCCCGCTGGCCTGGCTGGTGACCCGCACCGATATTCGCTTCAAGCGGGCGCTGACCATCATGGGCGTCATCCCACTGGCGGTGCCCGGCTACGTCATGGCCTACGCGCTGATCGGCCTGGGCGGCAACTACGGCGTGCTGGCCCAGCTCACCGGCATCCAGCTGCCGCGCATTCAGGGCTATGTGGGCGCCACCCTGGCACTGTCGCTCTACACCTTTCCCTACCTGTTTCTCAACCTGCGCACCGCCCTGACCGGGCTCGACGGCAACCTGGAGGAGAGCGCCCGCAGCCTGGGCTACTCCCAGGGCGAGATCCTGCGCCGGGTGATCCTGCCGCACCTGATGCCGGCGCTGATGGCCGGCTGGCTGGTGATCACCCTCTATGTGCTGGGCGATTTCGGCGCCGTGGCGCTGATGCGCTACGAGGCCTTCAGCTACGCCATCTATACCCAGTACTCCGGCGCCTTCGATCGCGTCTATGCCGCCTGGCTGGCGATCATGCTGCTGGCCGTGGCCGCCAGCTTCGTGATGCTCGACAGCCTGGTGCTCAAGCGCAAGCTGGCCCGGGTCGGTACCGGGGTGGCACGGCCGCTACGGCCCACACCGCTGGGTCGCGCCCGCTTCCTGGCCTGGCCCTATCTGGTGGTGCTGTTCGGTGTCTCCATCGGCCTGCCGGTGATGATCCTCGGCTACTGGCTGCTGCTCTCGCCACCCGACCTGAGCTTCTTCGCCCGGGTGCCCGGCACCTTCCTGCGCTCGGCGGGCGCCGCCCTGCCGGCGGCCCTGCTGGCGGCGGCCTTCGCCCTGCCGCTGGCCTATCTGACGGTGCGCTACCGCTCGCCCTTCTCCACCCTGGTCGAGCGGACGGCCTATATCGGCTATGCTCTGCCGCCGCTGGCCCTGGCCCTGGCCATGGTGTTCTTCTCGCTGCGCACCGCGCCGTTTCTCTACCAGACCCTGGCGCTGCTGATCATCACCTGGGCCATGGCCTCGCTGGCGCTGGCCCTGGGGCCGATCCGCAACGCCCTGCTGCAGACCCGCCCCAGCATGGAGCAGGCCGCCCACTCCCTGGGCCATGGTCCCGTGAGCACCTTTATCCACGTGATCTTCCCGCGCCTGCGCCGCGGCATCCTGGCCGGCGTGGTGCTGGTCTTCGTGCTGTGCATGAAGGAGCTGCCGATCACCTTCCTGCTGGCGCCCACCGGCTATACCACCCTGGCCGTGACCGTCTTTACCCGTACCTCGGAAGGCATGCTGGCCGAAGCGGCCCCATTCGCCGCGGCCATCGTGGTGTTCTCCAGCCTGTCCGTGGGCCTGCTGCTCACCAAGGAGGGCAAATGATGACCAACCTCCATATCAACGCCGCCCCCAAGGGCGCCGCGATTCGCCTTGCCGACCCGCTGCTGTCGGTGAGCGGTCTAAACAAGCGCTACCGCGACGGCGACCCCCTGGCGGTGGAGGACGTCAGCTTCTCGCTGGGCAACGGGGAAATTCTCGCCCTGCTGGGCCCCAGCGGCTGCGGCAAGTCCACCACCCTGCGCATGATCGCCGGCTTCGAGGCCCCGGACCTCGGCGATGTCTACCTGCGCGGCGAGCGCGTGACCCAGTTGGCGCCCCAGCAGCGCCGCATCGGCATCGTCTTCCAGGACTACGCGCTCTTCCCGCACATGAACCTGGCGCAGAACGTGGCCTTCGCCATGCGCCATGTGCCCAAGGCCAAACGCCCCGCCAAGGCGCGCGAATGGCTCGACCTGGTGGGCCTCGCCGACCTCTCTGCACGCATGCCCGACGAGCTCTCCGGCGGCCAGCAGCAGCGTGTGGCCCTGGCCAGGACGCTGGCCGCCGAGCCCGAGTTGGTGCTGCTCGACGAGCCCTTCTCCAACCTCGACGCGGCGCTGCGCGAATCGACCCGCAAGGAGGTGCGCCGGCTGTTCAAGGCTGCCGGCACCTCGGTGATCCTGGTCACCCACGACCAGGCGGAGGCGCTCTCCTTCGCCGACCAGGTCGGCGTCATGCACTCGGGTCAGCTACTGCAGGTCGACCGCCCCGAGCGCATCTACCAGACCCCGGCCACCGCCTTCGTCGCCGAATTCCTCGGCCATACCAACCTGCTCGAGGGCGAGGCCGACGGCGAGATCGCCCAGACCCCGCTCGGCCCGGTGGCCATCAATCACAGCCGCCAGGGCCCGGTGCAGCTTTCGCTGCGCCCCGAGCACCTGGCGCTGTCGGCGGCCCCGGACGACCACGGCGCCACCATCGTCGAGCGCGAGTTCCGCGGCCACGACTGCTTCTACCTGCTGGAGCACCGGGGCCAGCGCTTCTGCGCCATCACCCCCAGCCATACCCTGTGGAAGGTCGGCGAGCAGGTACGGCTCGAGCCCCAACGCACCGCCACGGTGTTAAGGGACTAAGCGCTGCGCGCAGGAGCGAGGAGCGAGGAGCGAGGCACAAGGGGATTCCGTCGACCTCGCCCCTTGTATCTCGGCCCTCGTCCCTGGCCCTAGTGGGCCTCGTCCCAATTGGCCCCACTCTCCGCCTCGACGATCAGCGGCACGCTGAGCTCGGCGGCATCCTGCATGCGCGCCTTCACCTGCTCGATGAAGGCCTCCACCTGGGTCTCGGCTACCTCGAAGACCAGCTCGTCGTGGACCTGCATGACCATCCAGGCGTCCATCTCGCTGCCCTGCAGCCAGGCGTCGACCTCGATCATGGCGCGCTTGATGATGTCCGCCGCGGTGCCCTGCATGGGCGCGTTGATGGCGGTGCGCTCGGCCCCCTGGCGGCGGGCGCGGTTCTGGGAGTGGATCTCCGGCAGGTAGAGACGCCGGCCGAACACTGTCTCGACGAAGCCGTCCTCGGCCGCCTGGGCGCGGATGCGTTCCATGTAGCGCGCCACGCCCGGGTAGCGGTCGAAGTAGCGGTCGATGTAGGTCTGGGCCTGGTTTCGCTCGATATGCAGCTGCCGGGAGAGGCCCCAGGCGCTCATGCCGTAGATCAGCCCGAAGTTGATCGCCTTGGCGCTGCGCCGCTGATCGGCGGAGACCTTCTCCAGCGCTACCCCGAACACCTCCGCCGCGGTGGCCGCATGGATGTCGCACCCCTCGGCGAAGGCCTCGAGCAGCCCCTTGTCCTCGGAGAGGTGGGCCATGATACGCAACTCGATCTGGGAGTAGTCGGCGGCGACGATGCGGTAGCCCGGCCGGGCGATGAAGGCCTGGCGGATCTTCCGACCCTCCGCGGTGCGAATCGGAATGTTCTGCAGGTTGGGGTCGCTTGAGGAGAGTCGCCCGGTCGCGGTAACCGCCTGGTGGTAGCTGGTATGCAGCCGCCCGGTGGCCTTGTTGACCAGCCGCGGCAGCTTGTCGGTATAGGTGGACTTCAGCTTGGCAAGCCCGCGGTGCTCCATGATCACCTTGGGCAGCGGGTAGTCCAGCGCCAGCTCCTCGAGCACGGCCTCGGCGGTGGAAGGCGCCCCCTTGGGGGTCTTCTTGATCACCGGGATCTTCTGCTCCTCGAACAGAATCTGGCCGAGCTGCTTGGGCGAGCCGAGATTGAACTCGCGGCCGGCGAGCTCGTGGGCGCGGCTCTCCAGCTCGCGGATGCGGGTGTCGAGCTCGCGGCTCTGGGCGTGCAGCCGCTCCGGGGCCAGCGCCACCCCGGTACGCTCCATGCGCGACAGCACCGGCACCAGCGGCAGCTCGATCTCATTGAGCACCGCGGCCAGGCGTCCCTGATCGGCCAGCCGTGGGCGCAGCAGTGCATGCAGTCGCAGGGTGATGTCCACGTCCTCACAGGCGTAGGGGGCGGCCTGCTCCAGGGCGATCTGGTTGAAGGTCAGCTGCTTGGCGCCCTTGCCGGCGATCTCCTCGAAGGAGGTGGTTTTCTCCCCCAGGTACTTCAGCGCCAGCGAATCCATGTCATGGCGGGTCGCGGTGGAATCGAGCACATAGGACTCGAGCATGGTGTCCTCGAGCCTTCCCGCCACCTGAATCCGGTAGTTGGCCAGCACCGAGATATCGTACTTGAGGTTCTGGCCGACCTTGGACTTGTCGGCGTCCTCCCACAGCGGCTTGAGCGCGGCCAGCACGGCATCGCGGTCGAGCTGTGCCGGGGCGTCCAGGTAGTCGTGGGCCAGCGGGATATAGGCTGCCTCGCCCGGCTCCAGGGCAAGCCCCACGCCGACGACCTGCGCTTCCATGTAGTCGAGGCTGGTGGTCTCCAGGTCGAAACAGAAGGTGTCGCTCGCCTTCAGCCGCTCTAGCCAGGCGTCCAGCTCGGCCTGCTCGAGCACGACGTGATCCTGCCGCGCGGCGCTGCCCGACGCACTGCCCGCGGCATCGGCCGGCGGCGGCGTGCCGCCGCTCACGTCATCCACGCCTTCATCCCTGCCCTCGAGCAGCTCGGAGAGCCAGGCCTTGAACTCCAGCTCGCCATAGAGCTCGACCAGGGCCTCGCGGTCGGGGTGAGCGATCTCCAGGTCATCGAGCCCCACCGGCAGCTCGCAGTCGGTCTTGATGGTCGCCAACTGGTAGGAGAGAAACGCCTGGTCGCGGTGCGCCTCGAGCTTCTTGGGCAGGGTCTTGGCGCCGCGGAAGTCCAGCGTCTTGACCTTGTCGAGGTCGGCATAGATGGTGTCCAGCCCACCGTCGATGCCCTGCAGCAGGCCCATGGCGGTCTTCTCGCCGACCCCGGGGACGCCGGGGATGTTGTCGACCTTGTCGCCCATCAGCGCCAGGAAGTCGATGATCCGCGCGGGCGGCAAGCCGAACTTCTCCTTCACGCCGTCAACGTCCAGGGTCTCGTCCTTCATGGTGTTGACCAGGGTGATATGGGCATTGACCAGCTGAGCCATGTCCTTGTCCCCGGTGGAAATCACCGCGTCGCGACCGGCCTCGGTGGCGCGGCGCGCCAGGGTGCCGATGACGTCGTCGGCCTCCACGCCCTCGATGCACAGCAGTGGCAGCCCCAGCGCCCTGACGCAGGCGTGCAGCGGCTCGATCTGGCTGCGCAGATCGTCGGGCATCGGCGGGCGATGGGCCTTGTATGCCTCGAACAGCTCATCACGAAAGGTCTTGCCGGGGGCATCGAAGACCACCGCCATGGGGCTGTCAGGGTAGTCCTTGATCAGCCGCTTGAGCATGTTGAGCACCCCCTTGACGGCGCCGGTGGGCTGGCCCTTCGAGGTGGTCAGCGGCGGCAGGGCGTGGAAGGCGCGGTAGAGATAGGACGAACCGTCGACGAGAACGATGGGCGTGTCGGCCATGTATCGGCATCCATAGAGGCGAGGGGAAAACTGATCAGGGTCACCCATGATACGCATTGCGCGAGGCATTTGCCGCGGGCGGTGGGCCATAGCGTTCCAACGTCTTACACTGAGCGTATTCCCCGCGGCAACATCGATCGCCGCAACGCGGCTTCGGAGGTCACCATGAACACCCATCATCGCGTGCTGGTCACTCTGGTGCTGACTCTCGGGCTGGGCATGGCGGCCGGTTCTCCTGCCCTGGCCCAGCCCCTCGACGAGGACGAGATCGAGCCCCATATCGTCATCCGCGAGGAGGAGGACCGCACCATTCGCGAGTACCGCGTGGCCGGCCAGCTCTATGCCATCGAGATCCAGCCGTCGTTAGGTCCCAGCTACTTCCTGGTGGATCATGACGGCGACGGCAACTTCGAGCGCCAGCAGGGCGATCGCATCGCCGTGCCGCAATGGGTGCTGCTCTCCCGGTAGGCCCTCGTGGCGAGCGCGCCGACAGCGACCGCTCGTCACGTCCTCCGCGGACGTGCATCGCCGTGCCAAGTCGCTACAATAGTCGCCTTGGCAACCTGGGCGAGAGACACATGGCCGTATTCACACCGCTTAGCGACGCACAGGTCGCAGAGTTCCTCAGTCGTTTCGACGTTGGCTCGCTGGTCTCCCTCGAGGGTGTTCCCAGCGGCACCGAGAACTCCACCTTCTTCGTCACCACCGACCGCCGCCAGCTGGTGCTGACCCTGTTCGAACAGGGCGAGCACGAGGAGCTGCCGTTCTTCGTCGACCTGCTCGACTACCTGGACGAGCATCGCCTGCCGGTGCCGGGGCCGGTGCATGACCGCGACGGTATCGCCCTGCACAGCCTCGCCGGCAAGCCCGCGCTGCTGTTCCCGCGCCTGCCCGGCCGCCACCCACTGAGCCCCAACCTGGAGCAGTGCCGAGTGCTGGGGGATACCCTCGGGCACTTCCATGTGGTCTCGCGGCACTTCCCGGGGCACCGCCCCAATCCCCGCGACCTCAACTGGCTGACGGCCATGCACCACAAGGTGCTGGTCTACCTGTCGCCGGAAGACCAGGCGCTGATGAAGGATGAGGTGGAGATCTACCAGGGGGTGCTCGGCGACGCCCCGGAGCTCCCCCAGGGCGCCCTGCACGGTGATCTGTTCCGCGACAACACCCTCTTCGAGGGCGACCGGCTGGGCGGCATCATCGACTTCTACAATGGCTGCACCGGCGATCTGCTATTCGACCTGGCCATCGTCATCAACGACTGGGCCACCGAACCCGACGGCCGCCTCAACCGGGAGCGCCACGACGCCATCCTCGGCACCTATCTGGCCCGGCGCCCGATGACCCCGGCCGAGCGCGAGGCCTGGCCGACGATGCTGCGCATGACCGCGCTGCGCTACTGGCTGTCCCGGCTGCTGGTGGTCTACGTCGACCCGCCCGCCCACGACCTCACCCCCCATGACCCGGAGCAGTTCCGCACCATCCTGCGGGCCCGCCTCGAGCATGGCGCCCTCCCCCTTCCCGAGACAGGCTAATGAGCATGGCGAGTACAGGCGGACCGGCGCAGCGTGCCCGGCGCATCTGGAACATCGATCAGTGGGGCAGCGGCTATTTCGACGTCGACGACACCGGCCATGCCCTGGTGCGCCCGCTGGGCAGCGAGACGGCAGGCCCCGCGCTGCCGCTGGACGAGCTGGTGGACGAACTGCGCAGGGCGGGACTGCGCCTGCCGGTACTGGTGCGTTTCACCGACATCCTCCACGACCGGGTCGAGCAGCTCTGCATCGCCTTCGACACCGCCATGGCGGAAGAGAACTTCGAGGGCGGCTATACCGCGGTCTATCCGATCAAGGTCAACCAGCAGCGCCGGGTGGTGGAGGAGATCCTCGGCACCCAGGAGCGCGGCCGCGGCCGGGTCGGCCTCGAGGCCGGCAGCAAGCCGGAGCTGCTCGCCGTGCTGGCGCTCTCCGGCGACGGCTCCTCGCTGATCGTCTGCAACGGCTACAAGGACCGCGAGTATGTGCGCCTGGCGCTGATGGGCGAGAAGCTCGGCCACCGGGTATACCTGGTGGTGGAGAAGCTCTCCGAACTGCCGCTGATCCTCGAGGAGGCCGAACGCCTCGGCGTCACGCCCCGCATCGGCGTGCGCGCCCGGCTCGCCTCGGTGGGACGCGGGCGCTGGCAGAACACCGGCGGCGAGAAGTCCAAGTTCGGCCTTACCGCCAGCCAGATCCTGCTGGTGGTCCAGCAACTGCGCGAGGCCGACGCCCTGGCCAGCCTGCAACTGGTGCATTTCCACCTGGGCTCGCAGATCGCCAACATCCGTGACATCCAGCGCGGCCTGCGCGAGTGTGCACGCTTCTACCAGAGCCTGGTCTCGCTGGGCGCGCCCGTGGACACCGTGGACGTGGGTGGGGGCCTTGGCATCGACTACGAGGGCACCCGCTCACGCAGCTTCTGCTCCGCCAACTACTCGATGCTCGAATACGCCCGCAACGTGGTCTATGCCTTCCGCCAGGCGTGCCAGGAGTTCGAGCTACCGCCACCGCACCTGATCAGCGAGTCGGGTCGCGCCCTGACCGCCCATCATGCGGTGTTGATCACCAACGTGATCGGCGACGAGCGGGTCAGCGAACAGGCGCCTGAGCGACGGGTCGAGGACGACCCCCAGGTCGATGAGCTGTGGCGCGTTCACGACCTGCTCCACGAGATGCACGAACCGCGCGGGCTGGTGGAAGCCTGGCACGACCTGGTGCACGCCATGGGCGAGCTGCACGAGCGCTTCGTGATCGGCATGGCCGACATCAATGCTCGGGCCGAGGGTGAGGGTGTCTACTTCGCCGCCTGCGCGCGTCTGCGCAAGCGGCTCGATACCCGCAACCGCGTCCACCGGGAGATCGCCGACGAGCTGGCCGAGAAACTCGCCGACAAGCTGTTCGTCAACTTCTCGCTGTTCCAGTCAGTGCCCGATGTCTGGGGCATCCAGCAGATCTTCCCGGTGCTGCCGCTCTCCGGACTCAACCGCGAACCCGAACGGCGCGGCGTGATCCAGGACATCACCTGCGACAGCGACGGACGCATCGACGGCTACGTAGACGGCCAGGGCGTGGAGACCACCCTGCCGCTGCCGGAGTGGCAGGAAGGCGAAGAGAAGTTGCTGGGTTTTTTCCTGGTCGGCGCCTACCAGGAGATCCTCGGCGACCTGCACAACCTATTCGGCGATACCGATTCGGCGGACGCCGCCCTGGACGACAACGGCAACTGGGCGATCAGCCAGATCCAGCAGGGCGACCGGGTGTCGGACGTGCTCGGCTACGTCAACTTCAACGCCGAGGTGCTGCGCCGCCACCTCGCCGACCAGCTTGCCAGCAGCGGTCTCAGCAAGGCCGAGCAGCAGTGCTTCCTCGACGACCTCTCGGCGGGGCTGGAAGGCTACACCTACCTGGAGTAGCCGACGCCTCACCAAGCGCCGTACACGCAAACGCCCCGCCTTGACGGGGCGTTTGCTTGGCTGTCGCAAGCCTTACTCGATGACGCTGGCGGTGGCCTCGAGGCCGCCGGTGAGCGTCATGCGCAGCCTGGCACCGCGGGGCAGCTCGCCCACGCCGGACGGCGTGCCGGTGAGCACCACGTCGCCGGGCTGCAGCGTGAAGTGGCGACTCATCTCGGCCACCAGGGTCGGCACCGGAAACAGCATGTCCGAGCCCTCTCCGCGCTGGCGCAACTCGCCGTTGATCTCCAGCTCGAAGCTCAGGGCATTCCAGTTGGGTACCCGGCTGAGCGGCAAGAAAGGGGAAAGCGGACAGGCACCGTCGAAGGCCTTGGCCACTTCCCAGGGGTGCCCCTTCTCCTTGAGCCGGGTCTGGACATCGCGCAGGGTCAAGTCCAGCCCCAGCCCAATACCGACGATCGCCCGCTCGGCCTCGTCAGTGGTGGCGTGTGTCAGCTCCTCGCCGATCAGCAGCGCCAGCTCGATCTCGTAGTGCACCTCGCCCTGGGAGAAGGGCGCGTCGAGCGGCGCGTCCAGCGAGACCGCACTGGTGGACGGCTTGATGAACAGCAGCGGCTCGCTGGGCACCGGGTTGTCCAGCTCCTGGGCATGGTCTGCATAGTTGCGGCCGATGCAGACGATTTTGCCGAGCGCATGGGGAAATTCCTGGCCATCGGTAAAACGTGGGACAAAGCGCATGGCGGGTCTTCTCCTTCTCGTTAGCGTGCCGCTCTTCAACGACAAGCGTAACAGTCTACCGCACGCGGCGCCCCGTGCCACACTCCCCGAAGGCTGGGACTGATTGTCTCAGCCATCCGGGGACCAGGTATCATCCGGGCCGTGGGCCAGGAAGCGCGGCCGCCGACGCGGCGCGGCGAAGGGCGCCACGCAGCCGTTGTCGCGCCGGTTGTAGACGAAGAACACATTGCTGCGCGGGTCAGGCGACATATTGGCGTTGGAGCCATGCATGACATTGCAGTCGAATAGCAACAGGCCCCCGGCGGCGCCGGTCGGCGCCTCGATGCCGTAGCGCTCCACCAGCATGGACAGCGCCTCGCGACTCGGTACACCGAGTTCCTGGCGCTTCAGCGACTGCCGGTGGTTGTCCTCGGGCGTCTCGCCAAGACAGGGCACGAACACCCGATGGGAGCCGGGCATCAGCATCAGCGGCCCATTGAAGGCGTGGTTGTCGGTCAGCACGATGGAGGCGCTGACCGCGTGCATGGCCGGCATGCCATCCTCGGCGTGCCAGGTCTCGAAGTCCGAGTGCCAGTTGAAGCCCTTGCCCTCGAAGCCCGGCTTGTAGTTGATGCGCGACTGGTGCACGTAGGGTTCGCCGCCGAGGATCTGGCGGGCCCGGCCGAGCAGGCGCTCGTCGCGGGCCAGCCTGGCGAAACGCTGGGACAGGAAGTGCACGGCAAACAGCGAGCGAATCTCGCGACTCTCCGGCTCGGTGATGCTGAAATCGCGGCCCCGATACGCCTCGCATCCCAGCAGGTCCTGCAGCTCGCGACGCAGTTCGTCAAGCTCCTCACCAACGATGAAGTTGGGCTCGAACAGAAAGCCCTTGCGCTCGAACTCATCGAGCTTGGCCTGGCTCAGGGGGCCCTCATCGGCACGCCCCTTGACCACCGCCTCACGACGATTTAGCCATGGCATGTCCAGCGCCTCGCCCAGGCGGGTGGGATAGGGGTCCTGCCCGGCTCGCGGCGCGCCCTTCACCCGGCTGAGCGCCGTGGGCGCCCCGGCAGTGGTGGCGAAATCGGCTTGCTTGAGCTTGGGGTTGGACGATGTCTGCACTGACATCCAATCACCTCCTGTGTTTCCGTGATCAGCTTCAGTTAGGCCCGTACCAACGGCAAGACAGCCGCGGGCGACCCCCAGGAAAGGAGCCGCGCTCATTCATGTAGTGTCGGGCCAGGCCACTTTCAAGGCCGCACACGCCGGCAAGGCAATGGCTGATGATTCTCCAGGCAGCCGGCCGACAGCAAAACAGCGGCACATAACGCGCGAGGCGCTCCTGATCGAGGCCAATGAGCGGCTTGTGGAAGGGAGGGCGCCGACACAGTCGGCATACGAAAAAACCGCCCTAAAAAGGCGGTTTTTAATATGCTGCAGCTCGTGATGATCCCGATGTTTTAATGGTGCCGGCACCAGGAGTCGAACCCGGGACCTACTGATTACAAGTCAGTTGCTCTACCAACTGAGCTATGCCGGCTCGGGACCGACTCAAGCGAGATGCAGAATCGGAAACAGGGTTGGCGTGGCTGGGGTACCAGGATTCGAACCTGGGAATGCCGATACCAAAAACCGGTGCCTTACCACTTGGCTATACCCCAGCAGTGTGGTGGCCAGAGACGGAATCGAACCGCCGACACGGGGATTTTCAATCCCCTGCTCTACCAACTGAGCTATCTGGCCGCTGCCAACGGTGCGTATTAAACAAGATCCCGCCGCCGCCGTCAACCCCTTTCTTATCATGAAGATGGGGAGGTGCGAGGAAGCCCCCCTCGGCTCACTGTTCGGGCGGTACATAGCCCTCGGCCTGGTCGGTCTCGCGATTGTCCAGGAAGCGCTCCATCTGGTCGGTGAGATACTCCCGGGCGGCGGGGTCGAGCATGTTGAGGTGCTTCTCGTTGATCAGGCGGGTCTGCAGCGCCTGCCACTCCTCCCAGGCCCGCTTCGACACGCTGGCCTGGAGATCACGCCCCTTTTTTCCGGGCAAGGGCGGAAACGGCAGGGCCTCGAGCTCCTGCTGGTACTTGCGACAGAAGACGGTCTGGCTCATGGGATTCTCCTGGTGATGGCTGTCGAGTGGTCAAGGATCTGGCGCGGTGAGGGTAAAGGTGGCGAGCGAGGTCAGCAACGACTTCACCGGTGCCGCCAGGCCCAGGCTGTCGGGGTTATCGGGATCGTACCAGCGCCGCGCCTCGCCCACCGAGTCGAGGCGGCGGACCCTGGCCGGCTGCGGCGTGATCTCGAGCCGGAAGTGGCTGAACACATGGGTAAAGGGGGACCAACTGGGGGCCAGCGTGCTGCACGGGGCGTGCTGGTCCAGCCAGGCCCGGAGCGCCGCTTGATCGTCGAACTGCGGCAGACTCCAGAGCCCGCCCCACAGGCCGCTGGCGGGCCGTCGCTCCAGCAGCACGCGCCCTTCTGCATCCTGGAGCAGCAGCATGCGGGTAGTGCGGGTGGGCAGGGCCTTCTTCGGCCTGGACTCGGGAAAGCGGCGCTGCTCGCCTCGTGCATGGGCCACGCAGACATCGTCGAAGGGGCAGCTTGCGCAGTCGGGCGTGCCGCGACGGCACAGGATGGCGCCGAAGTCCATCATCGCCTGGGTGTAGTCGGCGAGCCGCTCATGGGGCGTGTAGTGCTCGGCCAGGGCCCACAGGCGGCGCGCCACCGCCGGCCGCCCCGGCCAGCCCTCCACCGCGTGCAGGCGGGCCAGGCTGCGCTTGACATTACCGTCGAGAATCACCGCGCGTCGGCCGCTGCTCTGAGCCACGATGGCCCCGGCGGTGGAGCGCCCGATGCCGGGCAGTTCGGATAGCGCCTCGACGTCGAGCGGCAACTCGCCGGCGTGGTGCGCGACGATCTCCCGAGCCGCCTTGTGCAGGTTGCGGCCGCGGGCGTAGTAGCCAAGCCCCGTCCACAGGTGCAGCACCTCGTCCTGCTCGGCGGCCGCCAGGGCGGCAACGTCGGGAAAGCGCGCGATAAAGCGCGTGAAGTAGGGGATCACCGTGGCGACCTGGGTCTGCTGCAGCATGATCTCCGATACCCAGACCCGGTAGGGCGAGCGGTCATGCTGCCAGGGCAGGTCATGGCGGCCGTGGCGGTCATGCCAGGCCAGCAGCCGGCGCTGGAAGGCCTCCGGGGGCAGTACGGGCGCGGGGGCTTGCGTCATCGTCGATCCTTGTCGGGCGCGCTCACGCCGCAAGCGGCAAAAAAAGCGCCGACACGGGGCCGGCGCAGGGACTGACTTGCTTGATGCTCAATTAAACAGACCACGCAGGGCGTCGCGAAGTTCCTGGCCGGCGCCCTCCCCGAGTCGCTCGTCAAGCTGTTCCAGGGGACGCTCCAGGCGCCGCTCGATCTCATCCCGCCCGCGCTGCTCAGCCTCATCGCGCAGCAGCTCGACCAGGCTGGCCTGGAAGGCCTCGCGATCGAAGCGGCACCACTCGCGGCTATCGCCCAGGTAGCTGCCGGAGCAGCGCACCGGCAGCGGCACCCGCTCCAGGCGCGGATTGACGCGACAGGCCGCATCGGCGCTATCCACGAAACGCGCCGCGGCGCGCAGATCGAAGCGCTCGGTGACCAGGTCCAGTTCCCCCTCGCCGCCCAGCTCGATGCCGGGCAGGGTGAGCAGGATATCGTCGCTGCGGGCGACGCCGCCGTTGATCCGCACGCTGGCCTCGGCGCGGTCGAAGCGGGTGTCGGGACTCCATTCACGGGTCGTCTCGCGCCCCTCGAGGGCGGCGACGGTGGTGCACAGCTCCTCGGAGATGTTGACGTTGAGCACCGCCCCTTCGTCGATATGCCCGTTCAGTCGGCCATCCAGGTTGCGCCGCAGCTGCGGCCCACTATTGCCGCGCGACTCCAGCTGGCCATCGACCGTAAGCCGGCCGCGCATCGGGGCCGGCTCCTCGCTGCGGGCCAGCGCCTGGGTCAGCGGCTCCAGGCGAACCCGCGAGAGGGTCGGAGCAAGCTGCCAGCGTATCGGCTCCCGAGTCAGGTCCAGCTCGCCACTGGCGTCCAGCTCACCGCCATAAAGCCGCGACCTGAACCCCTCCAGCCGGTGGCGACCGTTGTCACCGGCCAGGGCCAGTTCGACCTCGGTGAAGTCCAGGCCCATCAGCCGCAGCTGCCCCAGCGCGAGGCTACCGTTCAGGCGCAGCGCCGACAGCCACTCGGCAGGCACCAGCGGTGCCGGGTCATCGGCATGCGCCCGACCGATCGCAAAAAAGCCGCCCCGCGAGGCCGTATCAGGGCCACCCTCGGGTGGCGGCAAGTAGGCATCCAGGTCCAGGCGATCGCCCTGCAGGTCGACGCTCAGATCATCGCCCGCGAAGCCCATGGCCAGGCGGCCGGTGAAAGTGCTGTCATCCAGCACCAGAGTCAGGCTGGAGAGCTCGAGCCGGCTCAGGTCGCCGCGCACCGGGCTGGTCAGGGCCACGTCGGAGAGCGCGTCCGAGTCGGCGGTGACGGGCAGCCGGCCCAGGCGCGTGAGCCAGGGGCGCAGCGACAGCGGCGCCAGGCTGAGGTGGCCGCTATAGGTGGGCGCTGCATCGAGCCCGGCCAGATTGAGATTGCCGCTCAGGCGCAGGTCATCCGGGCCGCTGAGCTGCAGCTTGCGCAGCTGGGCGGTGTGCTCGGCCAGGTCGGCGTCGAGCACGAAGGCCAGCGACAGCGCCACCGCCTGCTCGCCCAGCTCCGGGTGCTGGAGGCTGGCCTCCAGCTTGCCATCCTCAAGCCGCATGCGCCGCTCGGAGAGCTCCAGCAGCAGCTCCCGGCCGCTGAGGTTCAGCGTCTGGCGGCCCTCCACCTCGTCGAGCCGGGTGGTCGTGTTCAGCTTTGGCCCCTCGAGCCGATAGCGCCGCTCGGCCAGGTCGAGATGCACTCGGCTTTCCAGCGAGACCTCGCTGGAAAGCCCCGGTGGGCGCTCCAGCTCCCGCCAGTCCAGGGCGCCGTAGGAGGCCACGCGAAAGGAGGTCCTGAGCGGAAAGGCGCGGGCCGGGTTGACGTTGGTCCCGGACAGGTTGAGCCCTTCCAGCAGCCATTCGCGCTCCTCACCGAGGTCGCGCAACAGTACCTCGCCGTTGCGCACCTGGACGCTGGCGATATTCAACGCCACCGCCAGGTTGCCGCCGCCGGGGAAGCTCGGGCTGGGGCCGGCAGTGGCCGGCGCCAGCACCGACTCGGCCCCCTCGCGACGCTCGTCCAGGCGCTGGAGCAGCGGCTCCCAGTTGCCGCGCCCCTCGGCGTCGCGCTCCAGGCGCAGCTGCATGCCGTCCAGGGTCAAGCCTTCGATGGCGATCTCGCGGCGCAGCAGGGGCGCGAAGGCGAGGCTGACCTCGGCCCGCTCGAAGGCCAGGAAGGGAGCCTCATCCTCCTGCTCCGGCAGCCGGCTCTCCACGCTCTCCACGCTGACCCCCAGCCGCGGGTAGAACGACCAGGCCAGCGGCCCCTCCATGGTCAGCTCGAGCCCGCTATGCTCTTCGACCACCTCGATGAGGCGCGGCTTGAAGTCTTCGGGATCGAGGAAGGTCGTGACATACACCACCGCGGCGACCACCACGACGCCGAGGACACCGATGGCCGCCAGCAGGGTTTGAAAGAGTCGCTTCATGGCATCTCTTCTCCCTGCCCCTGCAGCGGTGGGTCGAGCTCGAAAAAGTCGCCGGTGTCATGCAGCCGGTAGCCGAGACGACTGAGCAGCATCTGGTCGGGCATCGGCAGTTGGGAGGCCGGCACCCGCAGCTGGCGTCCCCGGTCGCGGGCCGAACGACTGATCAGCGCCAGCAGGCGCGAACCGACGCCTCGCCGGCGGGTAGGCTTGCGCACGCACATCTGCGACAGCCACCAGGCGTCGCGGTCGGAGCGCACCGCCACCGCGCCGAGTAGCCGATCGTTGAACCGGGCACAGCCGAAGAAGTGCCCGTCGGCGAGGTGATCGCGAATGAAGTCATCCACCGCAGCGGGGAGGCGCTCGGCTGGCGCATCGGCATAGATCCGCTGCAGATCGAGCCGTGCCTGGGCGTCTTCGGACCAGGCGGCGTGATCGACAAGGTGTAGCGTTACCGGCATGGTAGGTCTCCGGGTCGGGCGGCGAGGCGCCGCCACTGTGATGGGCGCATTGTAGCGGATGGGGGCGCCGATTCACTATAATGGACGATCTACGGCGGCAAGCGCTGCGGCTTGCCCGCCCGGCAGCCGAACGGCAACCGCCCGACCGGAGCTTCCGGGCCACCCCCTGAACACGCGCCGGCACCGCAGAGACGCGTCAGCGCAGGAGAGAGTCCCACCATGTCCGAGCGTATCGCCACGGTCAGCCGTGACACCCAGGAAACCCAGATCACGGTGTCCGTGAACCTGGACGGCGAAGGCCGACTGACCTGCGAGACCGGCGTTCCCTTCCTCGACCACATGCTCGACCAGGTGGCCCGCCACGGCCTTGTCGATCTCGACATCAAGGCGGTGGGCGACCTGCACATCGACGACCACCACACCGTCGAGGATCTCGGCATCACCCTGGGCCAGGCCTTCGCCCGCGCCATCGGCGACAAGCGCGGCATCCGCCGCTACGGCCATGCCTATGTGCCGCTGGACGAAGCGCTCTCACGGGTGGTGATCGACTTCTCCGGCCGCCCGGGGCTGTTCATGGAGGTCGATTTCACCCGCGCCGCCATCGGCCGCCTGGACACCCAGCTGTTCTGGGAGTTCTTCCAGGGCTTCGTCAATCACGCCGGCGTTACCCTGCATATCGACAACCTGAAGGGGTTCAACGCTCACCATCAGGCGGAAACCATCTTCAAGGCCTTCGGTCGCGCGCTGCGCATGGCCGTGGAACCCGACCCGCGCATGGCCGGCCAGATGCCGTCCACCAAGGGCTGCCTGTAGGACCGCGACCGACACCAGAGGAGCACTCATGACCATTGCCGTCATCGACTACGGAATGGGCAATCTGCATTCGGTTGCCAAAGCCCTTGAACACGTGACCCACGAACATGTGACGATTACGCGCGACCCGCGCCGCATCCAGGGCGCCACCCGCCTGGTACTCCCCGGCCAGGGGGCCATCCGCGACTGCATGGGTGAGCTCGAGAAGACCGAGCTGCGCGGCCTGGTCGAGGAGTTGCTGGCCAGCCAGGCCAAGCCGCTGCTGGGCATCTGCGTGGGCCAGCAGATGCTGCTCGAGCACAGCGAGGAGAACGGCGGCATCCACTGTCTGGGCTTTCTGCCCGGCGAAGTGAAGCGCTTCCCCACCGACATGCGCGACGACCACGGCCAGCGCCTGAAGGTCCCGCACATGGGCTGGAACCTGGTGCATCAGCACCGTGAGCATCCGCTGTGGAAGGGCATCGATCAGGACGAGCACTTCTATTTCGTGCACAGCTACTATGCGCAGGCCAGCGACGATGACACGGTGTTCGGTACCACCGACTATGGCCGCATCAGCGCCCATGTGGCGGTAGGCCGCGACGCCACCTTCGCCGTGCAGTTCCACCCGGAGAAGAGCTCCCGGGCCGGCCTCACCCTGCTGGAAAACTTCGTGCGTTGGGACCCCTGAGCGGCGCCCTCCCTCGACCAGGTGGCCGCCGCCACATTCGACTCTTGCACCGGGCGCCCGCTGCCATGCCGCTGACGACAGGCGCCCGCTGCTGCGCCACCAACGACAGGCGCCCGCTGCCGCGCCGCTAACGACAGGCGCCCGAAGACGCGCCGCAAGGAGCTGGACATGCTGGTAATTCCCGCTATCGATCTCAAGGACGGCCAGTGCGTGCGCCTGAAGCAAGGCCGCATGGACGACGCCACCACCTACGGCGACGATCCCGTGGCCATGGCCGCGCGCTGGGTTGAGGCCGGCGCCCGCCGGCTGCACCTGGTCGACCTCAACGGCGCCTTCGAGGGCCGGCCGGTCAACGGTGAGGCGGTGACCGCCATCGCCAGACGCTTTCCGGATCTACCGATTCAGATCGGCGGCGGCATCCGCTCGGCCGAGACCATCGAGCACTACCTGGCCGCCGGGGTCTCCTGGGTGATCATCGGCACCCAGGCGGTCAAGCAGCCGGCGTTCGTCGGCGAAATGTGTCGCGCCTTCCCGGACCACGTGATCGTCGGGCTCGATGCCCGCGACGGCTATGTCGCCACCGACGGCTGGGCCGAGGTGTCCGAGGTCAAGGCGGTGGATCTCGCCAAGCGCTTCGCCGACGACGGGGTATCGAGCATCGTCTACACCGATATCGCCCGGGACGGCATGATGAACGGCGTCAACGTCGAGGCCACCGCGGCACTTGCCCGCGACGGCGGCCTGCCGGTGATCGCCTCGGGCGGGGTGACCAACCTCGACGACCTGCGCGCCCTGGTGGCCGCCGGCGAGCCCGGCATCCTCGGCGCCATCACCGGGCGCGCCATCTACGAAGGCAGTCTCGACGTGGCCGAAGGCCAGCGTCTCTGCGACCAGCTCACCAGCCAAGCGGGGAACTGACCATGCCACTGGCCAAGCGCATCATCCCCTGCCTCGACGTCGACGCCGGCCGCGTGGTCAAGGGCGTCAACTTCATCGGCATTCGTGACGCCGGCGACCCGGTGGAGATCGCCCAGCGCTACAACCAGCAGGGCGCCGATGAGATCACCTTCCTCGACATCACGGCGAGCCACGAGGACCGCGACACCACGGTGGAGATGGTCGAGCGCATCGCCGGCGAGGTGTTCATCCCGCTGACCGTGGGCGGCGGCATCCGCTCCTGCGACGACATTCGCACCATGCTCAACGCCGGTGCCGACAAGGTGTCGATCAACACCGCCGCGGTGAATAATCCCGAGTTCGTGCGCGAGGCCGCTGAGCGCTTCGGCAGCCAGTGCATCGTGGTGGCCATCGATGCCAAGCGGGTGTCGAAGGAGGACGAGGCGCCACGCTGGGAGATCTTCACCCACGGCGGGCGTCGCCCCACCGGGCTGGACGCCGTGGAGTGGGCGAAGAAGATGGTCGCATACGGCGCCGGCGAGCTGCTGCTCACCAGCATGGACCGTGACGGCACCAAGATCGGCTTCGATCTGGGGGTGACCCGCGCCATCAGCGAGGCGGTCAGCGTGCCGGTGATCGCCTCCGGCGGCGTCGGCAATCTCGACCACTTGGTGGAAGGCGTGCGGGAAGGCGGCGCCGACGCGGTGCTGGCCGCCAGCATCTTCCACTTCGGCGAATACACCATTCCCGAGGCCAAGCGCTATATGGCCGAACGAGGCATCGAGATGCGACTCTAAGGGGAGTATGTCCTTCAGGAGCGTCATCGTGACACCTTCAGGGAAGACGGCCCGCCGCGGCCTGGCCGGACTACTGCTGTGCCTGCTGCTGCCGGTCACCGCGGCGGCCGGCAGCCACTCCCCGTCCTGGCCACCCAAGCTGGAACTCAACCATGTGCTGGTGCAGACCAGCCTCTTTACCACCCACTTCAGCCCGCGGGACGAGCACAACAATCATCAGAATCTGATCAGCGTCGAGCTCAACAACCCCGACCGCTGGCTGGCCGGGGCGGCCTGGTTCAAGAACTCCCACGACCAGCCCACCTGGTACTGGTATGTCGGCCGCAAGTTCCCCTTCTGGGAGCCGGCCGAGAATCTGAGCTTTCGGACCAAGCTGACCGCCGGCGCCCTGCGCGGCTACAAGGGCGAACACCGGGACAGCATCCCTTTCAACCGCTACGGCATCGCCCCCGCCATCCTGCCCAGCGTCGGCGTTCGCTGGGAGCGCTTCGAGGCCGACCTGATCGTATTCGGTACTGCCGGCGCCATGGTCACCGGCGGCGTGCGATTCTGAGCGACCTCACTCCAGCGACAGCCCCAGGTTGCTGACCCCCTCGTTGCGCCCCAGCCGACGCAGCACCTTGAGGGACTCCCGGTCGAGCCGGCCCTCAACCGCCTCCAACACGGCGTCCTGGAAGTCGTTCTCTTCCGCCATCAGCGGATGCTGCTTGATCAGCTCGGACAGGCGGCGGGGATCCTCTTCGCCCTCGGTGAGCTCGATGAAGGCGCGCACCCCGCCCTTGGAGGTGCGGCTCACCTCCAGCACCGCCTCGGGGGCCTCGCCGCGCAGGGTATCGAGCAGCGCCGACAGCGCCACCACGGCTTCCAGGGCGCGCCGGGCGCCGAAGCTGTCATCGTCCGCGGGCGGCTCCAGCTCGGCGAGCTTCTCCGCCTGACGGTCGAAGTCGATGCTGGCCTCCTTAACTGACAGCCGCTCCCACACCAGGTCGAGGATCGCCCTGAGACCTGCCGGGTTGACGTGACCGCCGCTCTCACCCTGGAGCGCCTGATGGTAAAAGACATAGTTGGGCAACAGCCGCTCGCACAGCGCAGCCATGAAGGCCTGCTGGCGTCGCGGGTCGAGCGTGAGGAGGCGCTGATGAAAGCCGCTCATGGAGTCTCCTGGCAGTTTGTCTGTCTCATGGGCACGGCCACCCTTTTCACGGCCACAGGCAGTGCGGCGAAACGCGGCCGCGATCGTCGAAGCGCACTCCTTCGGCCATCAGCCGCTGGCGCTGCTCGGGCGCGCCGGGGTGGTCGGCCAGCCGGCGCGAGGCGGTAATCACCCGGAACCAGGGCAGGTCGTGTCCGGCGGGCAGCTCGCGCAGGGCGCGGGCCACCAGCCGCGGCGTGCCGCCCTCGGTCATCGCCGCGATGCGGCCGTAGGTGGTCACACGCCCCGGGGGTATCTGCGCCAGGATGGTCAATATCTGTTCGCGCAGCCGCGCCTTCATGTACCCTTTCGCTCCCTGACTGACACGGGCGCCCTCCGGCGCCGCACTCTCATTCTCCACCCGGCGAGGCTTGCATGCACGTTCACCTGCTTCAACACAGCGACTTCCAGGGGCCGGGCCGCATCGCCGACTGGCTGACCAGTATGGGGCACAGCCATACGGTGTTTCACCTGCATGCCGGTGAAGCCCCGCCCAGCCTCGCCGACTGCGATGCCCTGATCGTGCTCGACGGCCCACCGGGCAGCGAAGACGAGGCCGAACTCCCCTGGCTGAAGCGCGAGCGCAAGCTGATCGGCCGGGCACTGGACGGCAACAAGCCGCTGCTCGGCATCGGCCTTGGCGCCCGGCTGATCGCCGAGGCCCTCGGCGCGGCCGTGGGACGCGGCAGTTTCACCGAGGTGGGCTGGCACGAAGTGACGCGCTCAGCGCAGAGCCCCTTCGACCTGCCCGAGCGCTTCACGGCCTTCATGTGGCATCAGCGGGTCTTCGCCCTGCCCGACGACGCCCTGCCGCTGGGCGGCAGCCAGGCCAGCCCGGTGCAGGGATTCGCCTGGGACGGCGGCCGCGCGCTGGGCCTGCTGTGTCACCTGGAGGTGACCCGAGCCGGCGTGGCCGAGCTGCTCGACAGCGCCGAGCCGCCGCAGGGCGATGCCGCAGGCCCCAACGTTCAGCCCCGTGAAGCGATCCTCGCGGAGGGGGCGCGCTTCGACCGCCTGGCGCCGCTGCTCGACCGCCTGCTCAGCCAGTGGCTGAGCACGGCCCGAGCCTGAGCCCCCTCACCCCGCCGATTCAGGCCAGCGCGGCGCGATTCGAGCCGGCGGGCAGCGGCGCGGCGGTCTCCGACCAGGTCCGCGCGGCCGCCAGGCAGCTCTCCCAGTCACCCACGTGCAGGAAGCGCCGGGGGTCCTGCTTCTCCAACTGATAACGATACATGGGGTCGTAGTATTCGGTCAGCAGCGGGGCCAGCCATGCCTCATGGGCCTGGGGATTGCCGCGCTCATGCTCACGGAACGCCAGCGCCTGCAGACGTGCGATGCGCGCCAGCCGCGCATGACCCAGCCGCTTGCGCAACCGCGCCAGCGCCGAGGTCAGCTGCTTGCGCATCAGCGTCCAGCCCAGCCACTCCCCGCACTGTTGGCGGTAAACTGCCCAGAGGTCGTCGATGTAGTCCTTCTGGATCTGCCCCAGCCGCCAGTCCAGCGGCATCTCCACGCGCAGCCGGGGAGCCTGCTCCATGGCCCGCCAGAAGGTTAGCGGCACGTTGGCGGCGCCAATATGGCGCGATTCGTCCTCCACCACCACCGGTCCCGGCAGCGCCAGCAGGCGCAGCCCCATGGCGTGTTCGAAGTCGATCTGTGACGGTGCCGGCAACGGATGGCGGCCGAAGGCGGAGCCCTTGTGGCGCGCACAGCCCTCCAGGTCGAGGCCGTTGGGCAGTTGCTGGATCAGCGCCGTCTTCGCACAGCCGGTCAAGCCACCGACCACCAGCAGCGGCTGCTGGGCAGCGGCATCGATGCGCGCGCAGAGCCCCTGGCGCATGGCCTTCCAGCCGCCACGAATGCGCGGCCGCTCGACCCCCGCCTCGGCGATCCACTGCTGGGCGATCTGCGAGCGCAGCCCGCCGCGGAAACAGTAGACGATGGCATCGGGGTGGGCCTTGAGCAGGCGCTGCCAGGCGGCCAGGCGCGATGCCTTGATGCCGCCGCTGACCAGCCGCTGGCCAAGCGCGATGGCCGCCTGCTGCCCACGGCGCTTGTATTCGATGCCGACCCGGCGGCGCTCCTCGTCGTCCATCAGCGGAAGATTGACCGCCCCGGGCAGCGCCCCCTGGGCGAACTCCACCGGGGCGCGCACATCGATCAGCACCCGCCCCTCGCGCAGCAGCGAGAGCTCGGGCTCGACCAGCGGCAGACTCATCCACGCACCTCGATCAGCGCCGGCCCCTGGGGTTTGATCACCTCGCCGAAGGGCACAAGTTCGATGCCATGGGCGCGGCCGATGCGCTCCACGTCATCCTCCCAGGAGGGGTGCACCGAGAGCAGCAGCCCGCCGGACGTCTGAGGGTCGCACAGCCACTGCCAGTGGGGCTCATCCATGGTCGGCAGGCTCTCGCCCAGCGCATCGCGGTTGCGCTGGGTGCCGCCCGGCACCGCCCCGCGACGGCGGTAGCCCTCGGCCTCGGCCAGCCGCGGCAGGCGCCGGAAGTCGATGCGAGCCGCCACGCCGCTGGCGGTGCAGATCTCGGCCAGGTGGCCGGCCAGGCCGAAGCCGGTGACATCGGTCATGGCGTGCACGCCTTTCACCTTGGCCAACTCGACACCGATCCGGTTGGATTTCAGCATAGTTTCCCGCGCCAGGCCCTGGTGGCCCGCCTGCAGCAGCCCCTGCTTCTCGGCGGTGGTGAGAATTCCCACCCCCAGCGGCTTGGTCAGGAACAGCAGATCGCCCGGCTGGGCCCCCTTGTTGAGCTTGAGATGCTCCAGGTCGACCAGGCCATTGACCGCCAGCCCGAAGATCGGCTCCGGGGCATCGATGGAGTGGCCGCCGGCCAGCGCCAGGCCCAGCTCACGACACACCGCCTGGGCACCGGCGACCACGTCACCTGCAATCTCCGGCCCCAGCTTGTCCAGCGGCCAGCCGAGGATGCCCAGCGCCATCACCGGGGTGCCGCCCATGGCATAGACGTCGCTGATCGCATTGATCGCCGCGATGCGGCCGAAGTCGAAGGGATCGTCGACGATGGGCATGAAGAAATCGGTGGTGGCGATCATGCCGCGCCCGTCGCCCAGGTCGTAAACCGCGGCATCCTCGCGTCCCTGGTTGCCGACGATCAGCCGTGAATGGCTGGCACCCGGGCCGGCCTTGGCCAGGATGCCGTCCAGCACGTCCGGCGCGATCTTGCAGCCACAGCCGGCACCATGGCTGTACTGGGTCAGGCGGATGGCGCTCATGTCATTCTCCTTGGCAGTTCCTGTTGGCATTCTATATCAAAGGGCAGGCGGCTTGAGTCACAGCACATCCAGGGCATCGGCCAGCTTGTCCACGGCCACCACCTCCATCCCCTCGGGAGAGCGCTTCGGGGCATTGGCGCGGGGCACGATCGCCCGGGTGAAACCGTGCTTGGCGGCCTCGACGATACGCTCCTGGCCGCTGGGAACCGGGCGAATCTCGCCGGACAGTCCCACCTCGCCGAACACCACCAGCTCACGGGACAGAGGACGGCTCTGCAGGCTGGAGACTACCGCCACCAGCACCGCCAGATCGGCACTGGTCTCAAGCACCTTGACCCCGCCGACCACGTTGAGGAAGACATCCTGGTCGCCGGTGAAGAGCCCACCATGGCGGTGCAGCACCGCCAGCAGCATCGCCAGGCGGTTCTGGTCAAGCCCCACCGCCACGCGCCGCGGATTCCCCAAGGCCGACTCGTCGAGCAGCGCCTGCACCTCCACCAGCAGCGGGCGGGTGCCTTCCCAGACCACCATCACCAGGCTGCCCGGGGCCTGCTCTTCACCGCGCGACAGGAAGATCGCGCTGGGGTTCTTCACCTCTTTCAAGCCATGTTCGAGCATGGCGAAGACCCCCAGCTCATTGACCGCCCCGAAGCGATTCTTCTGCCCCCGCAGGGTGCGAAAGCGCGAATCGGCACCGCCCTCGAGCAGCAGCGAGGCGTCGATCATGTGCTCCAGCACCTTGGGACCGGCCAGTGAGCCATCCTTGGTGACGTGCCCCACCAGCAGCAGCACGGTATGGCTCTGCTTGGCGAAGCGGGTCAGAGCCGCCGCAGACTCGCGCACCTGGGCCACGCCCCCCGGGGCCGAGGCGATATCCTCCAGGTGCATGGTCTGGATGGAGTCGATGACGAGTATCTCCGGACGCTCGCGCTCAGCCACGGCGAGGATCGTCTCGACGCTGGTCTCGGCGAGCATCTTGAGCCCGGCCGTCGGCAGCTGCAGGCGGTGGGCGCGCATCGCCACCTGGGCGAGGGACTCTTCACCGGTGACGTAGAGCACCCGTCGGCTCTGCGCCAGCTTGCAGGCGGTCTGCAACAGCAGGGTCGACTTGCCGGCGCCGGGGTGGCCGCCGAGCAGCACCGCGGACCCCGGCACCAGGCCGCCGCCCAGTACCCGGTCGAACTCGCCGAAGGTGGACGAGAGCCTGGGCACTTCGGCGAGATCGACGCTGGCCAGGTCCACCACCTCCCGGGACAGGCCGCCAGCATAGCCGCTGCGCCCCGCCCCCGCGCTCGCCCCGGCACCGGGGCGCGCCGCGGCCAGCCTGACCTCGGTCAGGGTGTTCCACTGCTGGCAGCTTCCGCACTGCCCCTGCCACTTGCGGTATTCGGCACCGCACTCCGTGCATACGAAGGCGCTCTTCGCTTTGGCCATGCGGGCCCTCCCTGATGATTGGCCCCATTCTATCAGCAGCGCCGGCTGCAGCGCCCAAACGCACGAAGGCGGCCCCAGGCCGCCTTCGTCGAGATCACCCCCGCACTCAGAGGCGCTGCAGACGCAGCATCTCGTTGTTCTCGAAGCGGCGACGCTGGGGGTCGATCAGCTCGAGGGTGGTGCCATCGAGGCGCAGAAAGTAGTAGACCTGGCCATCATCATGGGGGGTCAGCTCATAGACGGTGGCATCCGGATCTACGGCCGTACCGCTGAGCACTTCCCAGTTGCCGGCGTAATTTTCGTCCTCCGGGTTCTGGGGATGCTCCCGGTAGCTGGCCCGCAGGGTGAAGGTGCGCTCCGCCAGTGCGCTCTGCTCGTCACCCATCAAGCGCACATCCAGATCGATCCCCCCGCCGGGGCCACAGTTGCGGCAGGGCAGCGTGCCCTGATAGGCCACTTCGCCATCATCCATCGCCGGAGCGGCCACACGATCATCGCTAGGGGCGGCGGCACAGCCCGCCAGTAGGGCCAGCATCGCCGAGCTGGCCAGCAGGGTCCTGATTTGCATTTGTTGACTCCTAACCTATGGGCTTGTCGCCGTGAACTACGGCAGCCTGTCTCACAGCATAAACCCTCTGCCGTTCAGCGGACAGCCTCGATCCGTGGGGGTTCCGTAAAGGCCCGGCTCACAGGGCGCCCGAGTAAACGTGCTGGAACACCAGCGCCAGCACGATGGGCATCACCACCAGGCTGCCCAGGTTGCCGATCAGCACCAGCGAGGCCACCTTGTGGGGCTCCTGGCGATACTGCTCGGCGACCAGATAGTTGAGCACCGCCGGCGGCAGGGCGGCAAAGACCCACAGGGTCGCGGCCTGCAGGCCGGTCAGTTCCAGCCACAGGATCATCGGCACTGCCAGGATCAACCCCGAGAGCGGGCAGAGCAACGCCCCCAAGAGTCCCGTTTTCCAGTCGCCGAAGTCGATATCCAGCATCCGCACGCCCAGGGCGAAGAGCATCAGCGGAATACACACTCCGCCCAGCATGTGCAGCGCCTCGAGCAGCCAGCTCGGCAGAGCCACACCGCCCAGGTTGATCGTAAGCCCTGCGATGCTGGCCAGCACGATGGGCATGCGCAGCAGCCGCCACAGCGGCGTCCTGGGGCTGAGCATATAAAGCCCGACCGAGAAGTGCAGCAGCATCTCGACGATGAACACCACCACGGCGGCCGGGAGCGCCGCCTCGCCGAAGGCCAGCACCAGCAGCGGAATCCCCATGTTGCCGGAGTTGTTGAACATCATCGGCGGCAGGAAGGTCTTCGGCTCCAGCTTCAACCACTTGACCAGCGGCCACAGCACCACGCCGGACCCCAGCACCACCACCGCCGCCGCCAGCGCCAGGCCGGCGTACTCCTCCAGCGGCGCCTGGCCATCGGCCAGCACGGCAAACACCAGCATGGGCACGAAGAGCTCCATGTTCAGGGTGTTCAGGCCGCGAATGTCGGGCGTACGGTAGCGGCCATAGAGCGTGCCACAGCCGGCAATCAGGAATACCGGCAGCAGGGTGGCGAGAATCTGTGTGGTCATCAGGGGGTTCCGGACGGTTCGGGTTCGCAAAAGCGTCGACTAGGCTAGCACGTCAGTGACTTGCGCGGTTACGCCGCTCGGTTCAACATGGCCTAAAGTCCACCCTGATGAACAGCGAGCGACCATGAGCGAGTTCTGGAGCCCGGCGGTTCACGAGCTGACTCCCTATGTGCCCGGGGAGCAGCCGCGCGAGCGCCTGATCAAGCTGAATACCAACGAGAACCCCTACCCGCCGGCCCCCGGCGTGGAGACCGCGCTGCGCGAGTTCCCCGCCGACCACCTGCGCCTCTACCCCGACCCCGAGTCTCGCGCCCTGCGTGAGGCCCTGGCACGGGAGTTTGGCGTCGAGGTCGAGCAGGTCTTCGTCGGCAACGGCTCCGATGAAGTCCTGGCGCTCGCCTTCCAGGCCTTCTTTTGTCATGGCCAGCCGCTGCAGATGCCGGCCATCACCTACAGCTTCTATCCAGTCTATTGCCAGCTGTACGGGATCGAGCGCCAAGCCCTTGCCCTGGACGACCAGTGGCGCATCGACCTGGACGCCTTCGACGGCAACGGCAGCGGCGTGATCTTTGCCAACCCCAACGCACCCACGGCCCACGGCCATAGCCAAGCCGACATCGCCAGGCTACTGAGGCGCGTCACCGAGCGCGTCGTGCTCGTCGACGAGGCCTATGTGGATTTCGGCGGTGAAAGCGCGATTCCACTGGTGGCCGACTACCCCAACCTGCTGGTTACCGGCACCTTCTCCAAATCCCGCAGCCTGGCCGGCCTGCGCCTGGGCTATGCCCTCGGCTCTCGGGAGCTGATCGAGGGGCTCGAGCGGGTCAAGGACTCCTTCAACTCCTACCCCATCGACAGCCTGGCCAGCGCACTCGCCATCGCGTCGCTCGAAGACCGTGAACACTTCGATGCCTGCCGGGAGCGCATCATCACCACGCGGGAACGGACCCGCCAGCGCCTCGCGGCGCTGGGCTTCGAGGTGCTCCCTTCTCAGGCCAACTTCGTGCTGGTCAGACACCCCGAGCACGACGCCGCCCAGCTCTTTGTCGGCCTGCGCGAGCGGGGCATCCTGGTACGACATTTCAATACCGAAGCGTTACGCGATTTCCTGCGCATCTCGATTGGGACCGACGACGAGATGGATAGCCTGATCGAAGTCTTCGAACTTCTCTGCCGCTAGCGATTTGGGAAACCCCAAACGACGAAACCCAGCCTCTTTCGAAGCTGGGTTTCTGAATATTGGGAAGCCACATACGACAAAACCCCGACCAATGGCCGGGGTTTCGTCGGAATAAGTGCCTGACGATAACCCGGGCGGCGCTCCGCTACTCTCGCATGGGGGTGAGTCCGCCCGGCTCTTCGCGGCACCGCCGCGAGGGCGGACGAACGCCCCGAGCCTGCGAGGGGCCGGACCGCGAAGCGGCCCCACAAGGTAAAGAGCGGGGCTCCCCATGCCCATGAAAAAACCCCGAGCTCATTAGAACTCGGGGTTTTTCGGTATAAGTGCCTGACGATGATTGCGCCGGGCTCCGGGACTCTCCATGGGAAGCCCCCAAACGACGAAACCCAGCCTCTTTCGAAGCTGGGTTTCTGAAGAAGTGCCTGACGATGACCTACTCTCGCATGGGGAAGCCCCACACTACCATCGGCGCTGAGCGGTTTCACTGCTGAGTTCGGCATGGGATCAGGTGGTTCCCACTCGCTATGGTCGTCAGGC
>NZ_JABFUC010000024.1 GCF_022341425.1 Billgrantia campisalis
TGGCGCCGGACTCGACCAGCTGCTTGAACTGCTCGGCGGAGATGGTGACGTTCGTGCCTTCCGGAATGACCAGCTGGTCGATACCAGTGAAGTCTGTGGCCGGATCGACGACGATGTCCTCGCCCTCGACGAAGGTCACGGTAGCGACGTTGATGCCTTCCAGATCCAGGGAACCGAAGTCGAACGCCTGGCCATCGTAGTTGCCGATGTTCAGGGTGGCAGCGGTTGCGTCGTCGTCCAGAGAGAAGTTCTCGGCACCGATGGCCTGCACCTGCTCGATGGTCAGGGTGAGGTTGGAACCGTCTTCCATGACCACCGCATCGATACCGGAGAGCTCGGTGTCGGCGAGGTCGACAACAGCGTTTTCCTCGATGACCAGGGTCATGTCGCCGGCGACGTCTGCCGCGTTCAGGGTGTCGAGATCCAGCGACCCGTCGAGCACCAGGGTGACGTCGAAGTCGCTGGTCAGGTTGAGGGTTTCGACCTCATCACCGTCGATCTCTTTGATCACCGCGTTACCATCGTCGATGCTGACATTGATGGTCTTGGCGTTGTTGATCTCGATGCTTTCCACGACCAGCGGACGCGCTTCACCGGTAGAGGTGACGCCCAGTGCCTGGCCCTGGTTGTTGATGGCAACATCAACGGTAGCGCCCGGGTGGAAGTAGTTGGCAACGATGGAGCCGATGCTGGACTCGTCCGGGTTGCCATTGGCCTTGGGCAGGTCGTTCCAGTCTTCGGCGCCGTCACCTTCCAGCAGCAGGCTCACGCCCCAGTTGATCTGGCTGAAGGTGATAGAGCCCGGGCCCTGCAGGCCGAGGGTCTGCAGATCCTTGGTCAGATCGCAGACAAAGAACTCGTTGTTAGCATCGTCAGTGTGAACCACGTAGGTTTCCACACCGGAGGACTTGAGGCCGTTATCGTTGCCAGAGGAGCCAACGTTGTTGCCAGCGCCGCTCAGGTCCACGTCGATACGGGTCGCCACATCGGGGTTACCGATGATCTGGCCGTGGTCAGCGATCGGCCCAACATTGATGGTCTCGAAGCTCTGGATGAACAGGCCGTTCAGGCTGCCGCTCAGCTCAGAGAAGTCGATGGTCCAGTTGTTGCTCAGGAACTCGACCGGCGCATCGAAGGTGATGGCCTGATCGCCCTGCATGACCAGGGTGCCCACGTTCAGGCTGAAGGCGTCGGTGTCATCGCTAACACCCGGCAGGTCGTTGGCGCCAATCACCACACCGTCGGTGTCGGTGGAGTCGATCACCAGGATATCGGTGTTCTGATCCTTGGCCGGACGCTCGTAGCCACTGGCATCACGCTCGATGGTGATGTTCTGAGTCGCGCTGCCGGTGTAGTTCGCCAGGGTACCGCCGGTGACATAGTCGGACTGCGAAGTCACCTGGAAGCCGAGGCCGGCATCGGTGATCACCAGGTGACCATCCATCTCGGCATCGATGCCCTCGAACGCCACGTACTTGTGCAGCTCTTCGGCGGTCAGGGTCAGGGTGGCGCCCTTGGCGACGTCCAGGTTCAGCTTGATGCCGTCATCCAGCGCAGCGAGGTCGAGGATATCGGCCAGGTTGGCGCTTTCCGTGACCTTGATGGTCAGGGTGGTGTCGGTGGCGTTGTGCGCCGGAATGGCCAGGCTGGCCAGCTCGGCGGCTTGCGCCTGGCTGATGGTCAGAGTCTGGCCATCATCGATGATGATGTGGGTCAGGCCTTCGGCCTGGACGACTGCCTTGCTGAGGTCGGAGTCGCTCTTGACCCGGAGGGTCAGGCCATCACCCTGAATGCTGGAGTGGAAGCCCGCGTCCACGCCATCGAGGATCAGGGTGTCGCGGCCAGCGCCGGTGTCGATGTCGAGCATCACACCGGCCTTGGTGCCGGCAAGCTCGATCACGTCACGGCCCTGGGAGCCCTTGATGGTGACTTCGCTCAGCTCATCGGAGAAGCCGATTTCGTCGTTGAGGTTGTCATCCCCGGCAACGCTGTCGACTTTCAGGCGAATCCCACCGGTGTTCTCGGAAGCATCGATGGTCACTTCACCGAAGGCGAACTCCAGCGCGTCGTCGATGACCAGCTCACCAGAGCCGGAGATGTTCAGCTCGCGCAGGAAGTCACCGAAGTCTGCGGACTGCAGGACGTTCAGGCGGCCTTCGGAGAGCAGGTTGACGGTACCGGCGTTGTGGCCGAGCGCCAGGTTACCGGTGTTCATGGTGACGTTGGCCAGCTCCAGCTCGACGGCATCGCCCAGGCCACGGCCGTAGTAGAGGTTGACGTCCTGGGTGAAGTTGCCTTCCAGGCGGGCGGTCGCACTGCCTTCGATGCCGAGGAGGTGCAGGGCACCTGCCTCACCTTCGCCGCTGAAGGCACCGCCTTCGTTGATGACCAGCTTCTCGAGCTCGCGGGCGCGGCTCAGGTCGAGGATGCTGGCACCGCCATCGATGTCGGGCATCGGGAAGTTGGCGTCTTCGAAGATCGTCTCGCTGACTTGATAGTAGTTCGGCAGATTCTGGACCTGCACTTCCTGGATGTTCTTCAGCTGGAAGGGCTGGGCGAAGAAGCCCTTCATGTCCACTTCCAGGACGTTGTAGCCACCGCCGCCGTCGATGTAGGCGCCGTGCAGCAGCTCCGGACGACCGGCCACGATCAGGTCGTTGGCGCTGGTGGTGAAGCCGGACTCGAAGGCACCACCGTTGTTCTGAGTCGGGGTCAGAACGATGCCAGTCTGAGTGACTTCTTCATCCTGCCGGAGGCCATCGATGATCTCGGCGAACAGCGCGGCCGGAGTATCGATGGTGGCCTCGAAGACGGAGCCATCCAGCAGGGTCACGGTGATGGTGGAGTTATCGCCGCTGTCGGAAATATTGACGTTTTCGACGTTGACGATCTTGTCGCCGGAGACCTCGATACCCAGGTCTTCCAGGGTCAGGTCGCTGACGCTTTGCAGGAAGGCCAGGGCGTCCTCAACGTCCACGCCATTCCAGTTCAGCGTGGTCTCGGTCTGAGTGGGAATTTCAGTGAGCGTCCAATTACCGGATTTTGTTAACCATCTGTTTTATTTGTATTTTTATCTCACCAAACCAACCGGTTTCACCTTTTTCCATCGTATTACTTCAAAGTCCTCTCAGCCGCTCCCCTTCTCAGCCCCTGCCAACCCCCATAACCCACTGTTTTTATTAGAAACACCCCATCCCGAATTTTTCCATCCTATTCCTACGGAGTTACTGCTTCTTCTGCCGCTCTTGCTCGCGGTATCGTTCGAGCTCCTCGCGATCTCGCCGGATCCTTTCTTCCCCTTCACGCTGGATGCGCTCCACGATGGCATCCCACTCACGCTCCTCCTGTGAGTAGGGCACGTACTGCCACTTCGGCTCGCCGGGCAGTTCACTGCCTTGCTCCCTTTCCTCGATCCTCTCCAGCGCCGGACGACCGATCTTGACGGTGACGCCGTCTGGTGGGGAGGCCAGGTCGATCTCAATACCCAGGGCATGCATGCCCTGAATCAGCTTGGTCAGGGTTTCGCTACGCATGCTGCCCTCAGTGCGCTCTCCCCGGGTGACCATGGGCTTGGTCACGTCGATCGTCTGGGCAAAGGCCTCCTGGGTCAGATTAAGGGCCGCACGTGCCATTCGCATCGCCGCTGCCTCAGGACGCTCGCCCTGATAGGTGATCGTCACCTCATCCATCACGCTGAACACGTCGATCCCCACCCCGCGTTTGCCCAGCAAGTGAACCATCCGTATCAACGTATCACCCCGCACGGCGACCGCAAGCTGCTCGTTACGCATGACGTTGCTTTTGGAGATACCGAGCGCTTGCGCGTAATCGGCCTGCGTCAGGCTAAGGGCAGCGCGGCTCATCCGCATCGCAATCGCCAGCCGAGTCGTTTCATACATCGCCTTGACACCTCCTGCAGAAGGGGCTAGAACTTACTGTCACTGAAACAACATATCTGAATCAAGGTGACCACATTGCCGACCCAACTCCTGAATCAGCAGTTCATTGATCATAACGCATCCTGCCCACCGAGTAAGCGACGCATGGATTATTACGATACCCGAGTGCAAGGGCTATCGCTCAAGGTGCTGCCCTCCGGGCGTCAGACCTACTACCTACGCTACCGAGACCCACGCGACAAGATCGTCGAGCGCAAGCTCGGAAATGGGGCCGTCATGAAACTGAGCGAGGCGCGCAAGGCGGCCCAGGACATCCTGGCAAAGGTCGCCATGGGCGAAGATCCCTTCGAGACGCGGCGCACCTTGAAACAGGTGCCGACCGTCGCGGCCTTCGTCGAGACGAGCTACCTACCCCATGCCAAAAGCTACAAGCGGAGCTGGAAAACCGACCACTGCCTGCTGAATAAGCACATTCTGCCTGCCATCGGCGAATTGCACGTCGACGAGGTCAAACGCCAGCACATCGTCGACATCGTCAGCCGGCTGGCCGAGACGCTCAAGCCCGCGTCGGTGAACCGCACGCTGATCCTGATGCGCTACCTGTTCAATTGCATGTTGAAGTGGGAGGTACCCGGCATGACACGCAACCCGACCGCAGGGGTACCCCTGCTGACCGAGAACAACAAGCGCGAGCGCTACCTGAAGGAGGACGAGGCGCTGCGGTTGTTCAAGGCCCTGGAAGCCTCGCCCAACCCCCACTTGTTGTTCATCATCGCCATGCTGCTGCTCACCGGCGCGCGCAAGGGCGAAGTGCTGAATGCCCGCTGGTCGGATATCGATCTGGACAAGCGCCTGTGGCGCATCGAGTTCAACAAGAGCGGGCAGACGCGGCATGTGCCGCTGTCGAATGGCATGCTGTCGCTGCTGGATCAGCTGCCGCGGGTAGAAGACAATGACTACCTGCTGCCCAACCCCAAGACCGGCCAGCCCTACACGACACTGTTCCGGGCCTGGGACAACGCCCGGCGCAAGGCGGGACTTGCGGATCTACGCATCCACGATCTGCGCCACAGCTTTGCCAGCTACGTGATCAACCAGGGGCACTCGCTCTACGAGGTGCAGAAGCTGCTGGGGCATACCCAGGTGAAGACCACCCAACGCTACGCGCACCTGACCCATGAGTCGCTGCTGACGGCGGCGGATACGGCAGCGGCCTCGGTGCCGTGGGATCGGGAGGCGCGGGAAGGGGAAGATAAGGGCGAAAAACAGGAGAAGGTGGGTCAGCGGGCCAAGGCATTGCCGGCAGGCCGGACCGAACGCCCCGCCCGGCAGCAGGCGCTCCCCCGCGATGCCCCGTCCGGCCAAACGGTATCGCCGCCACCCAGTGGGGAACCACCGGATGACGAATCTACACAATAAAAAAAGAAATCAGTTAGATACATCAAGGGCAGCCACCGAGGTTGCCCTTTTTGTGTGTGAGGTGGGGAGTCAGGCGACGCTGAGGTCAGTGCTGTGCCTCGGCACGCAGCCGGGCCACTTCCTCCACCGGCAGCTCTTCAATCTCGGCGATCAGCTGGTCATTCATCTCCGTCAGAGCAATCAGCTTGCGGGCAGCCTTACGCTTGCTCTCCAGCGCCCGCTGCTCCGCTTCCCTGACCCGCTCCTCAGCTTCCTCTAAGGTTTCTTGGCGCCCCTTCTCAATAGCCAGGCGCTCAATCGTATTCACGTAAGGCATGTGCTTTTCCTCCTGTATGGCGTAGACCGCCTGGGCAAACTCCGGTTCCAGGGCGCTCGGCAGCTGAAGCATCCAGTCGATGATGATAAATAGCTGTATGACCTGCTCTTTGCTGTAGCCCCGCTCATACAGCAGCCGTACCAGGGCGATCTTGACGTCCTTGCGCGTGGCGCCGTCCTTGATGCGCTTGGCATGGATTTGGGCCATCACCACCAGCGCGAAGACGTTGGTACTGGCTTCGAGCTCTGCCCAGCGCTTTTCCCAGTCAATCAGCTTAGCCATGGGGAAGGTAAAGGTCAGCTCGCATCCCCAGCGCTGATAGCGGAAGGTGGTAGGCCGAAAACTCTCGCGGGTGTCGGCCAGTACCGCCAGGCTCACCACGTCCACCCCGTAGCGGTCCCGCAGCCGGTACTGGTAGGTGTACATGCGCTCGGCGAAGGCCGCTTCCGGCTCGCCCTGCACCTCGACATGGATCAGCACCCAGGTTTCGCTGCCGTCGCGGGCGTAGACCTGGATCAGCTTGTCAGCGTAGCGCCGGCCGCTGTTGGCATCCGGCGTGATCTGCTGCAGCTCCTTGTCGAGGAAACCGTAGCCCTTGGACCAGTCCACCTCTGCATGGATCGCCGGGAATAGCAGATCCAGGAACTCCTGAAAATACGCATCCAGCGCCATCTTCCATGGGCTGTCGTGGTCGGCGGTGTGGGGGGTCTCCGTTTCGCTCATGCTGGCTCCTGTCTCGATCACGCGATGATAACATATTCACCACTGTCAAGCCCCTGTCTTCCTGCCCTACTCCTCACGCTATCTGCCTGCTGAATAAAGAAAAAACGACACCGCCCCACGGCCCCGCCCCACGCTGCCGGTCAGGGCAGGCGTGAGGCAGGGCGAGAGGCCGGTATCGACGGTGAAGGAGGGTGATGGCGACGCTACAGCCACCCGCGCTCGGCGAACGAGGTGTAGCCTTCATGGCCGACGACGATGTGATCCAGCACGCGGATCTCCACCAGCCCCAGGGCGTCCTGAAGGCGCTGGGTGATGCGCCGGTCGGCGTCGCTGGGCTCGGGGTCACCGCTGGGGTGATTATGCACCAGGATGATGGCGGCGGCGTTGTGGGCCAGGGCGTGCTTGACCACCTCGCGAGGGTAGACGCTGGCCGCGTCGATGGTCCCTCGGAACAGCTCATCGAAGGCGATCAGCCTGTGCTGGGTGTCCAGCAGCAGGGTGCCGAAGACTTCATACGGGTAGTCGAGCATCAGCGTCTGCAGGCAGCGGTGGACCTTCTCGGGCTCGGTGAGTTTGGCGCCCTTGCGCAGCTTGCGCCGGGCGATCATCTTGGCCAGGTGCAGCAGTTGAGCGTCGGTCACGTCACCGGTCAGCCGGTAGGTGCCGGGCTCCTCCCCGGCGATCAGTTGGGGAGATGAAGCGCTTGGCAGTGGCAAGATAGCTGAGGTCATACGGGATCTCCTTATCGGGGAATGGCTTAGGCGGCGAGGGTCGCGCCCTTGAGCTCGGCGAAGCGCTCGGTGAGCTTCCACAGCGCGCGGTTGAGGCGCACGTCCTCGGTGACACTGTGGATGGCGCGGGTGCGGGTGGCCCGCCCCGTTCGGGAGCGGCCACGCAGCCCGCCCTTGAAGAGGTTTTCCTGGGTGCGGTTGAACACGCTCCATAGCGAGCCGTTGGCGTCCTCGGTGCGTCTGGCTTCGAGGATGTCCCCCGGCTGGATGGGGCTGGTGGTTTGCCAGTCGTCGCCGTAGCGCAGCGACAGCGCCGCCTCGGCGAACAGCTGGGCCTCGCCCTGGCTGACCAGGGTGGACTGGAAGACCTCGACGCCGTCGGCAATCCGCGGGACCTGATGGCTGAGCTGGATGGAGCCGTCGAGGATCTCGTCGACGACGTGCTTGCCGTGACGCACGCGGATGCCGCCCACGTCGCCCACCGGCGTGACCATGCCGTTGAGGCACACCAGCCGGAACAGCCCCAGGTCGAGCTGGAAGGCCGCACTGCGGTCGTGGCTGTTGGTCAGCACCAGTTCGGTGACGCTATCCCCCACCGCGATCTGCCGGTCGGGGTCTTGCCGGAAGCGGATCAGGTGGCGGGCCACGCTCTGGCGCTCGGCCTGGCGGACGTTGGTCTGCTGGGCACGCACCGGGTACCAGCCCTCGGCCTGCAGGGCGTCGACCACGTGGATGGTGGGCACGAAGCCGTAGCGCTCGGAGACGGCCGCGTCGGGCTCGCGGGCGAAGATGGCGGGGGCAGTACGATGCAGTTGGTCGTGAGTGAGAATACGCATGGGTCAATCTCCTTCTTGGATAAGTGAGTCGTTGCTTACCTTGCAACCACGGCATAACGGCCCGCGCCCTCGTGGGCAGCGGGCAGCAGGTGGCTATCGAGTGGGTGAGCGGGTATTGCGATGACAAGCGCGTGGATCAGGGAGATCCAGGGGAGCGCCCGCTTTGGCGGGCCTGAGGATCAGGCGCGCTTGGCCTGGCGTTGCGTGGTTGGCTGACGCTCATCAGCTGGGTGTTCCGCTTCCTTGCGGCTGGTCTTCTCGGCATCCTCCTGTGGCGGGGACGCCGGTGGGGGCTGCTGGCTTCTGGCCTGCAGCTTGTCGGCCAGGGTCACCGGCTGGCCGGATGAGCCACCCTGCCCGTCTCGGTGTGCCGTCTGCTCGGTGGCGGTGAGGTCGGGATAGAACTCTTCCACCACGTCGGCGGATTCCTCGGCGCTGTCCTCGAAGGCGCCGTTGGCGAAGCCCGCCTTGGCGGCACGATCCAGGGCCTTCTGGTCGAAGCCGGCCGATTCGCGCTCCCGGTCGAGGCGCTGTGCCTCGGCCAGGGTCTCTTCCAGCGTCCAGCCCTCGCGCAGGGTGATGTCGACATAGAAGATCGGCGTGCCACGACTCTGGCGGGTGGACTTGCCCCGCAGCCGCAGCTCCAGGGGCATGCAGGCGAGCCGGTTGCCGGAGATCGCCTTGAAGTAGGCGAGCCTCGCGGCCAGGGTGCGAATCGAGTTGAAGCCGGTGGTGCGAAAGATAAAGCTGCCCAGCGGGTCGTCGTCACCGATCAGCACGTTGAGCCGCCCGTAGGGCTTGCAGGCACCGCCCTGGGCCAACGGACAGGCATCCGGGGCCGGACAGGGCAGGGTCTCCATACCCTCGCGGGTGCGTCGCTTGCACTGCTCGCCGTCGCCCACGCACAGCGGTCGTGCGGTCTGGCGGTCGAACAGCGCGTACTCGGCGCGCAGGTTGAGGTCGGGGTCGTTGAACAGCAGCCGGATAGGAATCCGTCGCAGCTTGCCTTCCTGCTCACGGCGCAGTTGCTCATCCAGCGGGTGGCGTATCCAGCCCTCCTTGGTCTGGAGTTGTGAGGTCAGGGTGAACTGGTCGTCCTTCTGGGGCAGGCGCTTGCCGCCCTGCTCCACCACCTTGCCGATGGCGATCCGCCCGAGGATGGGCGGGGTAATGGCGAGTCCCTTGAGCATGGGAACCTCCTGTTTCATCAAGTGGTTGCCCCACAACGCAAAACGCCCCAGAACGGCCGAGAAGCCGTGCTGAGGCGCGTTCGTGGTTGAGGTAAGGGGTTGAGATGCGGTGAGAAAGATTCTCGTTGTATCGACGCAGTGAGTGGTTACTTGCGCACCACAAAGCGCCGTGAGCCGGGATAGGTCTTGAGATAGTCGGCACACAGTCCAGGGTGGTCCCGCTGCAGCGCCTTGGTATCAAGACGCTGAACCGGGGCGGTCTGCTTCCAGCTGAGACTCCCCGAGGGGAAGGTGGCCAGGGTGGCACTGCCCATGGCCTGCTGCAGGCGGTGCTTGAGCCGGGCTTCTTCCTTCTTGGCCTCGTCCAGGGTCTGGCGGACCCGTTGCAGGTCGACAAAGGCCTGGCTGAGCACCACGTCACTGCTGAAGTCGACGCTCTCGCCGTCATCCTGGGGGAACAGCGCCCGCAGGGCGCGGTCGGCGGAGTCGGTACCGTCCGCCGGCGGCGCGGTGTCGTTCTCCACATACTCCCAGAACTTGGCTTCCAGGGCGATCAGCTGCGCGATCATCGCCTCGTCCCGCTCGATGCGGTGGATCTGCAACTCGTGACCGCCCAGCAGCACGGCCACGTCGGCGGCCTGCTGGCCGGTCACCGCCAGCTGGTGCATCACCTGCAGCTGGACGTACTCGGGCACGCCCTCCTTCCACAGCCGCGCCCCATAGAGCCCGGCGGTCTTGCACTCCAGTATCTGCACCTCATCGGAACCGACGATCTCGCGGTCCAGGTTGGCGAGCATCCAGGGGTGGTCGACGTGCTGCAGGATGGCGTTGACCCGCTGGACCCGATGGCCGGTATGCCGGGCGTAGTGTTCGGCCACCAGCGGTTCCAGCACCTGGCCCCAGTGCAGCGGGCTTGAGAGCATCTCCCCGCGGCTGAGCGTCTTGTCATCAAACTCCCGGCCGGTCTTCTCCATCCACAGTTCGAGCTGGGACTTGTAGGGATGCAGCCCCACGGCGGCGGCGGCATCACTGCTTCCGATCCCGCTCTGGCGAATCGCCAGCCAGGCGTTGCGGTCCAGGGCGCGGGTGTCCACCAGGCGCCGTGCCTGATCACGGTAGCGGCGCTGAGGCTTGCCGGGCCGCTTGACGCGGGCATCGCGGCTTACCGGGGCCGGCATGTCGCTCTGCTCGATGGCCTCCAGTACGGAGGCGGTCACGGAGCCGGGCTTGGCCCTGGCGGACAGCGGTGGCTTGGGATCAGACGGCTCGGTGATGGGCGGGTTGGATGGCTGAGGGGCCTGGGACGGTTCAGCACTTGTCGGCTGGGCGTCCCGATCAACGGGAAACAGCACGGTGCGCTGGGCCTGCTCGGCAGGCACGAGGAATTGCGGGTCGTGATGAGGGCGATTCTGGCTCATGGTCATTCTCCTGAGGTGTTTCATGCGGACACGGCATAGCGGCCCGTGCCTGGGGGCAGCGGGCTGATGCGTGATGCGGTGATGAATACGTCGAAGGAAGGAAGTGCGCTTAGCGCGATAGGTAGATCGGGTACTCGGCCAGCGGCAGCCGGAAGGTGTGGCCGCAGGATCGGCACTCGATATTGTCGAGCACCTTGGCATCCAGCTCGTCACCGAGCCGGGCACCGGCGACACCCCCAGCGGTACCCCCGACCAGGGCGCCGAACAGCGCCCCGGCCAGCGTGCCGAGAGAGGCGCCGACAGGACCGGCCACCAGGCCGACCGTGGCACCGGCCTTGGCACCGCTGAGGGCGCCCATGGCACCGGTCGTGCTGCCGGAGAGCACGCCGGTGGTGGCCCCCACCTGGCGGCCGAGCTGGCGAGGGATCAGCTGCGTCGAAGCGCAGCGGGGACAGGTCGCGGACATGGCAATCTCCTGAGTGAAGGGAAGGGGAAAGAGTCCCTTTGGCGGGGCTCCACTCAGGTAATACGGGGCTGAGATACGGTTGAATCGAATCGGCAGGTGAGCAGCCAGCAACCCGGTAGCAGCATGCTCTTCGACACTAACTTTTCAATCACTTACGACGTCACAGCTCGGTCGGCACCGGCCATTTGGCTCTCTTGGTCCCGTGTACGCTGCCTTGGCGATCCGTATCGGTTTGGCTTTGTATGTTATTAACTAACATTAGCTATAACCAGTAGCGCTATCATCGGCTATAACCAGTAGCGCTATCCAGCTAGGAACAGTATGCCTAATGGCACGTCATTACCCCCGAGACACCCTGGGCTCACGAAGTCAGAGCCCAACAGGAAATATCGGAGAGACAGCGCAACCGCAACACACTGCCCAGGATAGAGCCGACCTCACTCCCTTCGAGAACAAGGCGCCAGGGAAGATCCCAAGTGCGTGACGGCAACGCAACGTCACGCTTTCCAACAGCGACATCGATCACGGTATGCCGGGTACCAGGCCCTTTGAGGGTGGCCTGTCCCTTTCCGGCGGAGACGTAAATTTCTACAGGCCTCGACGATGGTACGAGCAAAACGCTCCTTATCAACCAGAGAGGCCTTCCCCCATGATCGATGATGGTGACAACGATATCCTGAGCGAAGACGACATGCTGGCCATCTGCCAAGGGATGAACAGCACGCTATTGGAAACCAGCGCCTGGGGCCAGGAGATCGCGACGCTGTCCCACCACCTCTGGCGACAGGACCTGATTGAGGCGGATCGACAGCTGAAAGCCTTGGCGGCCCATGAGACGCTGCTCCAAAGTGAGCAGCTCGTCCTACCGGATGGCTACGGCAGCAATGTCGTGGTGCTAGCCCCGGACGCGACACTGGATACACTGACGACGCTCTATACGGTGCTGGTGACGATGTTCCATGAGACGGATATAGGCCGACACTATCGGCCGAGTCCTTACGCTCAGCGTTTCCTGTGGGCGTTTGCGAGCTGTGCCTATCTGCGTGAGGCGGGGTTCCACCAACCTCCGACCATGAGCTGGCAGGTGGCCGAACAAACGGTCGTCGACCTCAACCAGCGGCTGACGTCTTGGTATCAATGTCTGAAGCAACCTGCCTTTGCCTACGAGTGCAGTCGGAACCGCCGCAACAGCCGCAACAACTACCAGCGCCTTCGTCAACTGATAGACGGCCTGTTCACTCGCCATAGCCGCTTGACGGTACTTCGGGTAGACCTGAGCTATAGCGAAAGCGATGCCTCTTACATCGACTACGAGACGGCTCGCTACCATCGTGAGCAGCTGTGCGAGACCTTCCACCGACATGAGCTATTCCATCACCTGCTCGGCTATGCCTGGAAGCTGGAGTGGAGGCCCAAGAAAGGCTTTCACTACCATTTCCTTTTCTTCTTCAACGGCCACCACATCCAAGAAGACATTACCCTGGCTCGACGGATCGGTGAACACTGGGCTCGCCACATCACCGGAGGACAAGGACATTACTACAACTGCAACCGAAAAGCCGAGACCGTCTACCACTACAACGCCCTGGGACGCATTGACTATCACGACTTTGAGAAGCAGCGCGGACTGGACTACATCGCCCGCTATCTGACCAAGACCGACGAATACGCCAGCATGCTGGTCATAGGCCGCACGTTCCAAACCAGCTCGATGCCGGGGACGCCTGCAGGGCCTCGGCCTGGACGTCCACGTCAGTTGCCGGCGCCTGCCACTTGGTGTCACGACGCACTCAGCTTCTAACCTTCCTACCGGCCTTGCCGGACGTCATACGCCCAGTATCCCGTGAATCGCCCGCTTTGGCGTCTCCGGAAGCCAATGCCGTATCCACTCCAGCAGGTCGATGAGATAGCGGCGCGGGGTCTTGGTAAGACTCTTGGCAACAGATTGCCATGATGACACCCAGGCCCATTCATTATCTCGATCACGACAACATCCTATAGGCCCGTCCATGACGTGGCCTTCCCCTTCCCTGTTGAGGAGTCTTCCATGAACTTTTCCGCTGATGACCTGGCCTATCTGGCCATGCTGCAAGTCAAGCATCCCGAGCAAGCCGACACTATCAATCAGTTCGCCGCACAGAGAGGGGCCACGATCCCGCACAGCGCGTATGTCGCGGCCGTCCTGAAACACCGCTTAAACAACGCCACCCCCGACCCCGACCCAACCCCCACCCCCGATGCCGATCAGGCCGCAGACGGCCTCTCCCGGCGATGGCGAGACTGCTCTGATCCTGAACAGCGTCCTTCGCTTGATTCCTCTCTTCCCCCCTTGCCGCCCAGAGCCGCGATGTATCACACCGGCGCCCCTCTCCAGGGAGCTGACCTGATGACGGCGGTGATAGATCGGCGTCGTGCCTTGGGGCTGACCCAGAGTGAGTTTGCCAAGCGACTGGGCATCAGCCTGCGCACCTACCAGGAGTGGGAACAGGGCCGACGGCGGCCATCCGGGCCTGCCGAGTCGATGCTGCGCCGGGCGCTGTGAGCATGATGTAGAAATAAATATAGCCAGCATGTTTCTTTGAAATCTGCTATTCTCGCTAATTAATAGCGGAATTAGCAGGAATTAAACAAAATGGCTATACATACAGGTAAAGAAAAAAACGTAAAGAGCTCAGGCGCTCTAAATGAGATCGCAGAAGCAGAAAAGGCCGCACGGGGAAAAGCGTTACACCGGACAGCAGATAGTTGGCCTCGCTACCACGAGCACAGCCTGTTCTACTCAGCTGCCCTCGAGATACAGCATGAGTTTCAGGTGCCGATCGAGATGGCTATGATGACAGCCCTCGGTGCGATCGCATGTGTATGCCAGGGTTTGATCGATGTTGAGCTTCCAACAGGTCAAAAAGTCAACCCCGCGCTGATGCTCCTTACCATCGCCAAGTCAGGAGAACGAAAAACCACGGTTCAAAAAAATCTTTTCAGCGCGATCACTGCCCACAACCGAAAAGCTCTCCAGGAAGGAGAAGCAGCACAAGAGGAATATCAAAGGGCGCTATACATCTGGAAAGCCGAACTGAAGACACGCGAACAGGCTTGGCGCCAATGCATCAAAAAAGGAAAGGAAGAAGAGGCTAACAAGCTTCACCAAAGCATTCTCAGTCATCAACGTCGTGAGCCCAGAAAGCCTAGAGGACAGCGCATTCTGTATACGGACACGACGCCACAGGCGCTTGTACAGGCCATGCATAACAACGCGCCTTTTGCGTGCATACTGACTAGCGAAGCCAACAGTATCTTCAGCGGCCATGCGCTGAAGGATCTTGATAAGATCAATACACTGTGGGACGGTGACGACATCATCGTGGATCGTACAACCCGCCCGAGCTTTATTCTATCAGACCACCGACTGACGCTCTCGATCATGGCCCAGCCACTTGTCATCGAGCGTTTTTTGTCCAAGCGAGGTGAGGAGGCACGTGGTATCGGTTTTCTGGCTCGGTTCATTACTGTGAAGGCCTCCGAGAAAGCTGGCACACGGCACCACCGTGTCATCGGCGACCTGCCGCATACTCAACGCTTCAATGCGCGCATTCAAACCTTGCTTGATGACTGCTTTCAAGATGAAGCTCCAGCAACTTCCACTGAGGGAGAAGGAGAGAGCCCTGCCACCCTTCTTTATCCCGAGCGTAACGTGCTGACATTCTCTGTCAAGGCAAAAATACAATGGGAAGTTTATCAGAAAGAGATTGAAAGGCTACAGTCACCTAACCAGGCACTTCATTACTACACCGACCATGCCTCAAAGCTGATGGAAAACATTAGCCGAATGGCAGCTTTGCTACATCATTTTGAAGGAAAGGAGGGTGATATTGAAGTCAGCACCCTATGTTTTGCGCATGACTTCTGTCGAAAGGCATCGCAACACTTCCAGAAACACCTGGCGGGCACGCCCACGGTGGTGAAAGATGCTAACGACATCGTCGAGTGCTTGTTCCTTGCCTATGAGAAAGAAAAGGATAAGCGAAAAGAGGAAAGCCCAAAAACCGAAGAACAACCCACAAAAACGCCTGGAAATGATCGAAGTCCCTATACAAGCTTCGATAGACATGCACCGCAACTCGGAGTGAGAGGAAGGAGGCACTTTTTTAAACTTTCGCTTCTCAAGCAGTTTGGGCCTTACGCCCTAAGAGGAAGAGCTAACCATAGTCGCCTGCTGGCTGCATTAGATTTCTTACAGCGCATGGGTCATGTCAAACAACATCATCATGACTGGGAGATCTGTGAGTCACTATATAGTGGCCCAGAAGGGCCAGCCATTCGTAACGGCATCGACTTCACCGTAGACAACTTACCGCTTTTTGAAGAGCAGGTGTATTGGGAGTCCCACCCCGGCACCCCACGACAGTACGACCATTGGCAGATCAAAGACAAATAAACAAGATTCAGATAGCGGCTTGCCTCCTGCTGCAGCGTGACAACCAGGCGTCCCATGCTGTATCGAATAAGCGATCCTGATACCACAGGGTAACGGTACCTGCTATGCTGTCACCTTTGATGACAGGCCCAAAGGAATTCAGGCATGACAGACCCAATCTCTCGTTACGAACAGCTGAAGCAGGAAAGGGAGCTACTCGACAAGCAGATGGAAGACCTGGAGAAAGATGAGGCTTTCAAAAATGACATGGCGTGCAAAAGGGACATAGAACAGTTTCTGGAGGGGTATGGGAAGACACCCAACGATTTACCGCGACTCTTCCCAGAGATAGCACCCAATGCCTCCAGCCCGAAGCGCACCCGCACCAGTACGAAACCCAAGACACGGCGCCCTTTGATACGCTACACGCATCCTACAACAGGTGAGACGGTCGAGAGTCGAGGTCTGAATCACAAGACGTTGCAGGAATGGATCAAAGAAAACGATATCGAGACGGTCAAGGGCTGGGGCGAGCCGATAGCAGATGGGGACTCATCATAGGAGACACTCACGACACGCTACGGCAATCTTGCGACACAGGGCATGGAGAGGCCACCAGGCGGCACCTATGCCCTTTGAGAGGTAAAGGGCCGGGTAGAGGTGTGGAACGCTAGAGACAGACTTTCAGGTGCCATTGAGCTGACAGACGGCTACCTCCCACCCTCCTGCACCGTGGCCACCAACGCCAGGTAGGCCCGCTCGATGGTGTCATCCCCTGCCCCATCGTCTTCGATGCCGGCGCCGATGACGTCATCCAGGGCGTCACACAGGGCAATGGCCTCGGGGGAGTCGCCCAACGTGGTCTGCCACTGGTCATACAGCGCATAGAGCGCGTCGAGGTCGGCCTGGGTCATGGGCTCGAACAGCAGGTGCTCGAAGGCCTCCAGCTCGGCCAGAAGCGCCGTGCGGGTAGCAGGCGGGATCGGCCCCTCCAAGGGGGCGTCGTCAGTGGAGGTATCGGGAGTGTCGGTCATGGCGGGAGTCTAGCAGCTCACAGCGGCCATGGGGCCGCCGTTTATGCCGTGGACCAGGATTGCATCGAGATTGGGCATAGCGCGCTGCACAGGACGGCATCGGGCGTTCTGTTGGCTATCCAGGCGATCAGTGCCGGCTCTCGGCACGCAGCCGCACCACCTCGTCGATGGGGAGCCCGGCAATCTCGGCAATCATGGCGTCGTCCATCTCGGTGCGGGCAATCAGCTTGCGAGCAGTGTCTCGCTTGGCCTTCTCTATAGAGCGACAATTACTCTGGCCGGTGGACGACAACTATTCTGACCGGTTGCCCTAAGCTTGACCGCTTGTTCCGACCCACCAGGGAGCCGGTATGGCGGTCACCAGCCAACAGGTCACGCTCTATATGTCGCAACGTCAACAAGGCCAGACTCAGCCCGTCGCC
>NZ_JABFUC010000025.1 GCF_022341425.1 Billgrantia campisalis
GGCTGTTCCAGAAGCTGGTGCGCGTCGGCTTCGGCTCCAACCACGTCGACCACTGCACCCGGCTCTGCCACGCCAGCTCGGTGGCGGCACTGATGGAGTGCATCGGCTCCGGGGCGGTGACGGCCTCCTTCATGCAGGCACTGCAGTCCGACGTGGTGATCCTCACCGGCTGCAACCCGGCGATCAACCACCCGGTGGCGGCCACCTACTTCAAGCAGGCGGCGAGGAGCGGCACCAAGCTGATCATCCTCGACCCCCGCGGCCAGGCACTGGACGCCTACGCCCACCTGAGCGTGCGCTTCACCCCCGGCGGCGACGTCTCGCTCTACAACGCCATGCTCCACGTCATCGTCGACGAGGCCCTGTACGATCCGGCCTATATCGCGGCCCACACCGAGGGCTTCGAGGCGCTCAAGGCCCATGTGCGCGACCTGACCCCCGAGGCGATGTCGCCGGCCTGTGGTGTCGCCCCCGAGCAGATCCGCGAGCTCGCGCGACTCTACGCCACCGCCGACAAGGCGATGATCTTCTGGGGCATGGGCATCTCCCAGCACGTGCATGGGACCGACAACGCCCGCTGCCTGATCTCACTGGCCCTGGCCTGCGGCCAGACCGGGCGTCCCGGCACCGGCCTGCACCCGCTGCGCGGCCAGAACAACGTCCAGGGCGCCTCCGATGCCGGCATGATTCCCATGGTGCTGCCCGACTACCAGCCGGTGACCGACGCCCAGGTGCGCAGCGCCTTCGAGGAGCTCTGGAACACCGAGCTCGATCCCGAGCCGGGGCTCACCGTGGTGGAGATCATGGATGCCATCGCGGCTGGAACCATCAAGGGGATGTATATCCTCGGCGAGAACCCGGCGATGTCCGACCCGGACCTGGACCACGCCCGGGCCGCGCTGGCCAAGCTCGAGCACCTGGTGGTGCAGGACCTCTTCGTCACCGAGACCGCCCAGTTCGCCGACGTCATCCTGCCGGCCTCGGCCTGGCCGGAGAAGGACGGCAGCGTGACCAACACCAACCGCCAGGTGCAGCTGGGCCGTGCCGCCGTGCCGCTGCCCTTTGATGCCAAGCCTGACTGGTGGATCATTCAGCAGCTCGCCAACCGCCTCGGCCTGGGCTGGGACTACGCCCACCCCAGCGAGGTGTTCGCCGAGATGAAACGCGGCATGGCGTCACTGGATCACATCACCTGGGAGCGGCTGGAGCGCGAGAGCTCGGTGACCTACCCCTGCCCGGCCGACGACGCTCCCGGAGCCGACGTGGTGTTCTCGGACGCCTTCCCCACCGCGAGCGGGCGGGCGAGGTTCACCCCGACCCGGCCGCTGCCGCCGGACGAACCCATCGACGGCGACTACCCCACGGTGCTGATCACCGGGCGTCAGCTGGAGCACTGGCATACCGGCTCCATGACCCGTCGCAGTCGGGTGCTCGACGACCTCGAGCCCGAGGCGGTGGCGAGCCTGGCCCCGGCCGAGCTGATGCGCCTGCGGCTGGCGCCGGGCGAGCCGATCACCATCACCACCCGGCGTGGCGATATCACGCTGAAGACGCGGGTCGACCCGCTGATGACGGAGGGGATGGTGTTCGTGCCCTTCTGCTACGTGGAGGCGGCGGCCAATATCCTGACCAACCCGGCGCTCGACCCCGACGGCAAGATCCCCGAGTTCAAGTATGCCGCCTGCCGTCTGGAACGAGCGGAAGTGGCGCTGGCGGACAGCGATTGAATATGGAGGATGGCCCATGATGATCGTCGAGCTGATCGATGGCGATGATTTCCGTGATCGCCTGGTGGCGCTGGGTCTCGAGGTGGCGGCGGGGGCGAGCCCCGAGGCGTGTGCCGAACGTGCCGCCGCCGCATACGCCAGTGGCAAGCTGGCAGGGCTGCCTGGTCTGGTCGATGAATTGGTGCATCGGCGGGACGTGGTGCTACCGGCAGTACGTGACGCTATCGCCACCCAGTTGCTGCCGGCACTGGGGCGGTAGTGAGCGGTCCAACTCACCCGACGACTGTGCCACGCTATCGGCTCTACTACTCTCCGGATAGCGCCAACCTGGTGGTCCGCATGGTGCTGGAGCGTGCCGGGCTCGGCTATCGAGACGTGCTGGTCGACCGCGCCGGCGGTGGGCTCGACGACCCGGCGTTTCGCCGGCTCAACCCCCAGGGCCTGCTGCCAGTGCTGGTGGACGAGCACCAGGGCACCGCGCTGTTCGAGACAGGGGCGATCCTGCTCACGCTCGGCGAGCGGTGCCACCCCGAGCGCCTGGCCATGGCGACCACGCGTAGCGCACTGCTGGCATGGCTGTTCTTTCTCTCCAACACCTTGCACGCTGAGTTGCGGCTCTGTTTCTACACCGCGCGCTTTGCACCCGAGCCTGAGGCGGCCCGGGCGCTGCGCGGCCAGGTGCGCTTGCGGTTGTTGAAGCACCTGGCGCTACTCGAGGCCCAGGCTGACCACGGTCGGGGCCCCTGGCTGTTGCCTGAGGGCGAGAGCGTGCTCGATCCCTATCTGGCCTGCCTGGTGCGCTGGCTGCAGCTCTACCCGCTCGACGATCCTGGCCCCGAGCTGCCCTGGGAGCGGCTGCCGTGCCTGGAGGCCTTGCTGAAGGATCTGGCCGCCCAGCCGGCGATTCGGCGCGCCGCGTCCTGCGAGGGCATCACCGGGCGGCTGTTCGTCGCCCCTGACTATCCGCAACTGGACCTGCGTGCCGTGACCGGACGCGGGTGAAGTAAGAAGTAAGGCAGCCCCGTTGCAATGGCGGCGGGGCCCGAGCTCAGTGCTGTATCACCGGGTCGCCCAGTAGGGACGCCGGCCGGTCGGCATGGCCGGCCGGCGTCGTAGGTTAGATGTTGGAATCAGGGAAGGCGGCCTTGCGCGTGGCCATGTAGTCGAGCAGGGCCTCGTCGATCGCCGGGTCCAGGGGGGGCGCCTCGTATTCGGCGAGCAGTTTCTTCCAGCGGGCGTTGGCGCGCTGGGCCATGTCCAGCCGGCCGTCTGCATCCCACTGCTCGAAGCTGTTGTTGTCGGTGATCGGCGAGAGGTAGAAAGCGTCCTTGAAGTTGGCTTGGGTGTGCGTGCAGCCCAGGAAGTGCTTGCCGGGGCCGACCTCGCGAATGGCGTCCATGGCCTGGCCGTTCTCCGACAGGTCGACGCCCTTGAGCAGGGTCTGCATCATACCGGTCTGGTCGGCGTCCATGATGAACTTCTCGTAACCCATGGCCAGTCCCCCTTCCAGCCACCCGGCCGAGTGCAGCGCGAAGTTGACGCCACCCAGGGTGGTGGGCAGCAGGGTGTTGGCGCTCTCGCTGGCGGCCTGGGCGTCGGGCAGCTTGGAGGCGGTGAACGAGCCGCCGGAGCGGAAGGGCACGCCGAGACGGCGGGCCAGGTTCGCCATGACGTAGAGCACCAGCGCCGGCTCCGGTGTACCGAAGGTGGGGGCGCCGGACTGCATCGACATGGAGCTGGCGAAGCTGCCCAGCACCACCGGCGCGCCCGGGTTCACCAGCTGTATGAAGGCCATCCCGGCCATGGCCTCGGCCAGGGTCTGGGCGGCGGTGCCGGCCACGGTCACCGGGGACATGGCTCCGGCCAGGATGAAGGGGGTAACGATGCAGGCCTGGTTGGCCCGCGCATAGACCTTGGCGGCACCGAGCATGGTGTCGTCGAAGGTCATCGGCGAGTTGGCATTGATCAGATTGATCACGCAGGTGCGCGGCTTACCGGTGTCGGGATCGACCCAACGCTCGCCGAACAGGATCTTGGCCATCTCCACCGTGTCCTCAGCGCGATCGGGGTGCGTCACCGAGCCCATGAAGCACTTGTCGGAGTACTTCATGTGGCTGTAGATCATGTCGAAGTGGCGCTTGTTGACCGGCAGGTCGACCGGCTCGCAGATGGTGCCGCCGGAGTGATGGAGGCTCGGTGACAGGTAGGCGAGCTTGACGAAGTTCTGGAAGTCCTCGAGCGTGCCGTAGCGCCTTCCCCGGTCGATGTCGTGCACGAAGGGACAGCCGTAGGCGGGCACGTAGACGGTATTCGGGCCGCCGATCTCCACGTTGCGTGCCGGATTGCGCGCGTGCTGGGTGAACTGGCGTGGTGCGCTGTCCTGGATCAGTCGCCGGCACAGGCCGCGCGGCATGCGCACCCGTTCGCCCTCTACGTCGGCGCCGGCATCGCGCCAGATCTGTAGGGCCTCCTCGTCGTCCCGAAAATCGATGCCGATCTCCTCAAGGATGGTGTCGGCATTCTCCTCGATGAGGGACAGCCCTGCGTCGTCGAGGACCTCGAAGTAGGGAATGCGGCGTGTGGCGTAGGGCGCGGTCGGGGCGGCGGTGCCTTTGCCGGCGCGACGGGCGCCTCCGGCAGTGCGTGTGCGGCGGCGAGTGGTGGGGGAATCCATGGCGTTCTCCGGTGTTGTTGCTGCAGACGGTGTTGTCGCAGACGGTGTTGTCGCAGACAGTGTTGTTGGAGAGAGAACAGTATGCGGAGCTCTGGCAGAGCGACCCACGCATACCGAATTGAGTCAACCGTTGGGCATTGCCATCGCCCTGGGCGACGGCGGGTATCAGGTCGTCTCGGACGACGTGCCCCCCCAGGCCAGCGACATGATGTTGTCGGGGAAGGGGATGCGGTGCTGACGGCAGGTAGCCTCCAGGGTGTTGAGCAGCAGGCAGGCGATGGTCATGGGACCGACCCCCCCCGGCACCGGGGTGAGGGCACCGGCGACCTCGCGGGCACTGTCGAAGTCCACGTCGCCAACCAGCCGCATGCGGCCGTCGGCCTCGATGCGGTTGATGCCGACATCAATCACCGTGGCACCAGGCTTGATCCAGTCGCCTTTGACGAGGCGCGTCCGGCCCGCCGCGGCCACCAGGATGTCGGCCTGGCAACACACTTCCTCGAGTTGCCGGGTGCGCGAGTGCGCGACGGTCACCGTGCAGTGCTTCTGCAGCAGCAGGCTGGCCATCGGCTTGCCGACGATGTTGGAACGTCCCAGCACCACGGCATGTTTGCCGCTCAGGTCGCCCAGCTGGTGTTTCAGCAGCATCAGGCAGCCGAGTGGTGTGCAGGGTGCCATGCCATGTCCCCCGGTGGCGATGTTGCCCACGTTGATGGGGTGAAAACCATCGATGTCCTTGTCGGGATGGATGGCCTGGATCACGCGTGACTCGTCGACCTGGGGCGGCAGCGGCAACTGGACGAGGATGCCGTGCACTTCCGGGTCACGGTTGAGCCGCTCGATCAGGTCGAGCAGCTTGGTCTGGGGCACGCTGTCCGCCAGCCGATACTCGAACGAGGACATGCCGGCTTCACGGGCCTGGGTCGCCTTGTTGCGCACGTACACCTGGCTGGCGGGATCCTCGCCGACCAGGATCACGGCCAGCCCGGGAGTGACCAGCTCGTGCTGGCGCAGTCGGCTGACCTGGCGACCGATCTCCTCGCGAAGCCGGGTTGCCTGGGCCTTGCCATCGATCAGGGTAGACATGGTTTTTCCTCTATGTCGGGCGCCTCAGCGGAAGACGACGGTCTTGTTGCCGTTGGTAAAGACGCGATGCTCCAGGTGGTAGCGGACCGCCCGTGACAGTGCCATGTTCTCGGCGTCGCGTCCGACGGCTGCCAACTGGATGGGGCTGTACGTATGATCGACGCGTTCGACGACCTGTTCGATGATCGGCCCTTCATCCAGGTCGGTGGTGACGTAGTGGGCGGTAGCGCCGATCAGTTTGACGCCCCGATCGAAAGCCTGGTGGTAGGGTTTGGCCCCCTTGAAGCCCGGCAGGAAGGAGTGGTGGATATTGATGGCACGGCCGGCCAGCTCCTCGCAGAGGTTGGAGGAAAGGATCTGCATGTAGCGCGCCAGCACGACCAGCTCGGCCCCGGTTTCCTCGACGAGATCGAGCACCTGGCGCTCCTGCTCCTGCTTGGTCTCCGGTGTAATGGGCAGGTGGTAGAAAGGAATCTCGTGCCAGTCGGCGAGGCGCTTGAGGTCGGGGTGGTTGGAGACGATGGCCGGAATCTCCATTTTGATCTCGCCCGTGCGCTGCCGGTACAGAAGGTCATCGAGACAGTGATCGAACTTCGACACCATGATCAACACTTTGGGCGGGGTCAAAGTGTCATGCATTTCCCACTCCATGTCGTCGAGGTCGGCAACGCCATGGCCGAACTCGGTCTTGAGATCCTCCAGCTTGGGGGTGACGCCCGGTGTCGTGGCAAAGACGCAGCGCACATAGAAATTGCCGGTTTCGATTTCATCGAACTGCGCCATTTCCATGATGTAGCAGTTACGTTGGGCGAGGTAGGTGGTGAGGCGGGAAACGGTACCGATGGCCCCCTTACAGCTGGCCTTTAGCACATAGATGTTCTTCCCTTCGGTCATTGCGGACATGGCTACCCTCGGAATTGCTTGGCTGTTGTTGTTTAGACATGCATCGCAATGTACTCCCGTGCCGTCTGAGTGCATGCCTGAAGGCGACTCGAAGCATTGTCGCAGCGACCGTGCCGAAAAAGTTTAATGTTCGTAAAAAATGATGCAAATCAATTTTTTGAAAGATTCGTTCAAGACACCTAAGAGGGGCGACATGTATGGCGTTTCTTGGCATGAAGGCGTCGCCCGCATGGATGTGCTCCACGTGAGGTGAGCCTACTCTTGCTCTCGCAACCTCACCCTTGACATAACTCGGGGTGGCATGATCAGGAGCGGAGTGTCATGACAGAACAGTACAATGAAGATGAAGACTTCGATCTCAACGACCTGCCCGATGGCGAGCTGGTCGAGCAGATGCACGATGACCTTTACAACGGGCTGCGCGACGAGGTGGTCGAAGGCACCGAGATCCTGCTGGAGCGTGGCTGGAGCGCCAGCCGGGTGCTCGACGAGGCGCTGGTGGGCGGTATGGCCATCGTCGGCGTCGATTTTCGCGACGGTATCCTCTTCGTTCCGGAAGTGTTGATGGCGGCCAATGCCATGAAGGGGGGCATGGAAGTCCTGCGCCCCCTGCTGGCGGCCTCCGACTCCGAAACCGTTGGAAAGATCGTGATCGGTACCGTCAAGGGCGACATTCACGACATTGGTAAGAATCTCGTGTCGATGATGATGGAAGGGGCCGGATTCGAGGTAATCGACATCGGCATCAATATCCCGGTGGAGACCTATCTCGAGGCGCTTGAGGAGCACAAGCCGGACATTCTTGGCATGTCGGCGCTGTTGACCACCACCATGCCCTACATGAAAGTCGTCATCGATACTCTGGTCGAAAAGGGCCTGCGCGATGATGTCATCGTCATGGTCGGCGGTGCCCCGCTCAACGAGGAGTTCGGCAAGGCCATCGGTGCCGATGCCTACTGCCGTGATGCAGGGGTGGCGGTCGACATGGCCAAGGAGCTCATCGCGATGCATCGCGCCGCTTGAACCTCGGAGGTCCGCCGTCATGTCGTCCACGTTGATTATCGCCTGTGGGGCGCTGGCCAGGGAGATCAAGGCCGTGATCGCTGCCAATGGATGGCGTGACGTACGCCTGGAATGCCTGCCGGCGGATCTGCACAATCGGCCGGATCGGATACCCGACGCCGTGGGTGAGAAGCTGCAGAGAGCATCGCGCCATCAGCGCATTTTCGTGGCCTACGCCGACTGCGGCACAGGCGGATTGCTGGACGAAGTGCTAGCCGAGCATGGCGCCGAACGGTTGCCGGGGGCGCACTGCTACGACGTCTATGCCGGGGAGTCGGTGATCGCGGCGCTCAGCGAGCAGGAGCCGGGTACCTTCTATCTGACCGACTTCCTCGTGCGCCACTTCGATCGTCTGGTCATCCAGGAGCTCGGCATTGCACGGCATCCCGAACTCGCGAGTCTCTATTTCGGCCAGTATCGCTGCCTGGTCTACCTCTCGCAGCGTGACGATCCTGCGCTGCAAGCGGCGGCCCGACGTGCCGCCGCAGGACTCGGACTCTCCTTCGAATACCGGCATACCGGCTACGGCGAGCTGGCGACCTCCCTGGTCCGCCTGGTCTCGGAGCCGGCCACTGAGGGGCAGGCAACATGACAACACTGACTATCGTCAGCTGGCGGGACATTCCCGCCCAGGTGATCGCCAAGCAGGGCCGCAAGAGCGCCAAGGTGCTGCTGTCGCCGCGCTTCCAACACGCCATCGATCGGGCCGCCATGCGTGCCGGCAAGGGCGGTTCGGAGGCGTACATGGCCGACTGGCAGCGCAGCACGCCGCGCGAATGCGGCGACGACCTGCAAGCCGAAGCCGAGGCCGAGGCGGCGCGCCTCGAGGCGCATTTCGACGATGAGGCGCTCAAGCAGTTGGTGCGCCAGAAGGGGCTGGCCCTGCCTGCCTAAACGAACGCCACGACAACAACAAAGGCCATGACCGCGGTTCCCGATCACGGGGGCGTAGGGCGAGGAGGGCGAGGATGTACAAGGTGAGGCGCTGGGTGGTCCGTCACGCCCGGCTATTCGAATGGGTGTACCGGAGCTTCGAGCCGCTGCTGGTCAAGCTGCATCCGCTGTGGCGGCGGATCGGTTATGAGCGGGCCGAGGCCCCGGTCAAGGCCATCGAGAAGGGCGTCAAGGGCCTGTTGTTCGATTGCCAGATGTGCGGACAGTGTGCGCTCTCCACCACCGGCATGTCGTGCCCCATGAACTGCCCCAAGAACCTGCGCAACGGCCCCTGCGGTGGGGTTCGTGCCGACGGCCACTGTGAGGTCAAGCCGGAGATGCGCTGTGTCTGGGTGGAGGCCTGGGAGGGCAGCCGCCGGATGAAGTATGGCGATCGCATCCAGGTGGTGCAGCAGCCGGTCGACTTCCGCCTGAAGGATTCCTCTTCCTGGCTGCGCGTGGTGCGCAAGCTGGCCGATCAACCCCGCGAGTGCGCGGATAGCGGAGCTGTGAAATGAAGTTCGATGACGAGCCCGTGCCGGGCTACTCACTGCCGATCCTGCCGGGGCACGTCTCGCCCGGTCGCCTGGAGCGCGTGCTGCGTGCCGGCAAGTTCGCCATCACCAGCGAGATCGACCCTCCGGACTCCGCCGACCCGGCCGAGGTGCTCAAGCGCGCGGCGATCTTCGATGGCTACGTGGATGCCATCAACGCCACCGACGGCTCCGGTGCGCACTGCCACATGTCCAGCGTAGGGGTCTGCTCGCTGCTCACCCGGGTGGGCTACGCCACCATCTTGCAGATTTCGTGCCGCGACCGGAATCGCATCGCCATGCAGGGCGAGATCCTGGGGGCGGCGGCCATGGGCGCCTGCAACCTGCTGTGCCTTACCGGCGACGGCGTCCAGGCCGGCGACCATCCCCAGGCCAAGCCGGTGTTCGATCTCGACTCCATGTCGCTGCTGGAGATCGCCCGTGGCATGCGCGACGAGTGCCGTTTCCAGAGTGGGCGCAAGATCGACATGCCGCCGCGCATCTTCCTCGGTGCCGCCGAGAATCCCTTCGTGCCGCCCCTGGAGTGGCGGCCCCATCGGCTGGCCAAGAAGGTGGCCGCCGGGGCGCAGTTCATCCAGACCCAGTACTGCTTCGACATCCCCCGGCTGCGCGACTTCATGCTCAAGGTGGGCGACCTGGGGCTGCTCGAGGGGCCGGACCGCGTCTTCATCCTGCCCGGCATCGGGCCGCTTGCCTCGGCACGCAGCGCCCGCTGGATCCGTGAGAACGTGCCCGGCGTGCACATCCCGGATGCCGTGGTCAAGCGTCTGGAAGGGGCCAAGGACCAGAAGGAGGAGGGCAAACGACTTTGCATGGACCTGCTGAACGAGATCCGTGAGATTCCGGGTGTCAGTGGCGCCCACATCATGGCCTACCGCCAGGAGCACACCGTGGCCGAGATCATCGAGACGACCGGCATACTGGAGGGGCGCGTGCCCTGGTATCCGGGGCGCGACAACCCGTCCGAACTCAATCCCGAATCGCCTGAGGCTCAGCCCGAAGCGCTCGAGCCCGTCCAGGGATGACGGTGCTTGTCAGGGATGACGACACCGCCAATCACGTCCGCCCTGATGACAACGTTAGATAGCAACAACAAGACACCACCATTGAGGAAGTACCATGACCGACACCGTCATCAGCTCGCACAAGAAGGAAGTCGTGATCGGCTTCGAGCGGCCCTTCGTGGTCATCGGCGAGCGCATCAACCCCACCGGGCGCAAGCAGCTGGCCGCGGAAATGGCCGCCGGCGACTTTTCCCGCGTGGTCCAGGACGTCGAGGCGCAGCTGGCGCATGGTGCGCACATGCTGGACGTCAACGCCGGCATTCCGCTGGCCGATGAGCCGGCGATCCTGGCCCAGACCATCGAGCTGGTGCAGTCGCTGACCGACGTGCCGCTGTGCATCGACTCCTCCATCATCAAGGCGCTGGAGGCGGGGCTTGCCGTCTACAAGGGCAAGGCACTGGTCAATTCGGTCACTGGCGAGGAAGAGAGCCTCGAGGCGGTGCTGCCGCTGGTCAAGAAGCACGGTGCCGCCGTGGTGGCGATCAGCAACGACGAGACGGGCATCTCCCAGGATCCTGACGTGCGCTTCGGCATTGCCAAGAAGATCGTCGAGCGCGCCGCCGATCACGGCATCCCCGCCTGTGATGTGGTGGTCGACCCGCTGGTGATGCCGATCGGTGCGGTGGGCAGCGCAGGTCGACAGGTGTTCGCCCTGTGCCACCGGCTGCAGAAGGAGCTCAAGGTCAACACCACCTGCGGGGCCTCCAACGTCAGCTTTGGCCTGCCCAATCGCAACGGCATCAATGCGGCGTTCATGAGCATGGCCATTGCCTCGGGGATGACCTCGGCGATCACCAACCCGCTGCACTCGGAGATCATGACGTCCATCATGGGCGCCGACGTGATGATGGGGCACGACCCCGACTGCATGCGCTGGATCCAGAAGTACCGTGAGCCACCGGCAGCGGGGGCGGACGGGGCCGAAGGGCGCGGGCGGCGTCAGACCCGCCGTCGCCGTTCCGTGACCTGAGCGCGGATTGCGGCAAGACCATAATAACGAATAACGCAAGCGCCTCTACATGAGGCGCTTCGCTCTCCTGAACGAATCTCTGGCGGACGGAGGTCCCCATGTCCGATGCTGACGATGCTCTCGTAGTCTTCACCCCTTCCGGTCGCCGAGGGCGTTTCCCGGTGGGGACCCCGGTGCTGGAGGCCGCCCGCGCACTGGGGGTCGATATCGATTCGGTCTGCGGGGGGCGCGGGCTGTGCGGCCGTTGCCAGGTCGACCTCTGTGAGGGGCATTTCTCCAAGCATGGGGTGGCCTCCTGGGCCACGCACCTCACCGCCAAGAGCGACGCCGAGCAGGCCTGGGAGAAGCGGCGCGGGCCGCTGCGCGACGGACGTCGTCTGAGCTGCTCGACCCAGCTGCTCGGCGACGCCGTGATCGACGTGCCCTCATCGAGCCAGGTGCACCGCCAGATCGTGCGCAAGCGCGCCGAGGTGCTCGATATCGAGCTCGACCCCATCGTGCGTCTCTACTACGTGGAGGTGCAGGAGCCGGACATGCACGTGCCCGCGTCCGACCTGCGCCGCCTCAAGGACGCCCTGGCCTACGAATGGCACCTGGCCGATCTGGAGAACGATATCCGTGTCGTCCAGCAACTGCAGGAGGCCCTGCGCCGAGGCGGCTGGGGCGTGACGGTGGCGGTCTACGACGACCGGCGCATCATCGGCGTGTGGCCGGGCTTCCAGTCGCAGGTCTACGGCATGGCGGTGGACGTGGGTTCGACGACCATCGCCGCGCACCTGTGCAACCTGCAGACCGGCGAGGTGGTCGCCTCCGCCGGACGAATGAATCCACAGATCCGCTTCGGCGAGGATCTGATGAGCCGGGTCTCCTACATCATGATGAACCCCGGCGGCGACCAGGCCATGACGCGCTCGGTGCGAGATGCCTTGAACGAACTCACCTTGGAACTGGCCACCGAGGCGAACGTGCACGTGGACGCCATCCTTGAGGCGACTTTCGTCGGCAACCCGATCATGCAGAGCCTGGTGTTCGGCATCAATCCGGTGGAACTGGGCGGCGCCCCCTTCGCACTCGCCACCGACGAGGCCATCGACGGGCTGTGGGCCACCGAGATGGACCTGGTCATCCACCCCAATGCCCGGGTCTATGGCCTACCCTGCATCGCCGGGCACGTGGGGGCCGATACCGCGGGAATGATCCTCTCCGAGACGCCCTACCTGGGCGAGGAGCTGATGCTGCTGGTCGACGTGGGCACCAACGCGGAGATCGTACTGGGCAACCGCCATCGCCTGCTGGCCTGCTCCAGTCCCACCGGTCCTGCCTTCGAGGGCGCCCAGATCAGCGGCGGGCAGCGGGCGGCCGCCGGCGCCATCGAACGGGTGCGCATCGACCCGCTGACGCTCGAGCCGCGCTACAAGGTGATCGGTTGCGAGCTGTGGTCCGATGAGCCGGGCTTCGACGACGCCGTGGCCCCCCACGGGGTCACCGGCATCTGCGGCTCGGGCATCATCGAGGTCATCGCCGAGATGTACCTGGCCGGCATCATCAACCAGGACGGTGTCGTGCAGGGCGGCCTGGCGGCGCGCAGCGAACGGATCGTGGCCGACGGGCGCACCTTCTCCTACGTGCTGCATTGCAACGACAGCCGCACCCTGGCCATCACCCAGAACGACATTCGCGCCATCCAACTGGCCAAGGCGGCGCTCTACGCCGGTATCCGCCTGCTGATGGAGCAATTCGGTGCCGACCACGTCGATCGCATTCGTCTTGCCGGGGCCTTTGGTGCCCATATCGACGTCAAGTACGCCATGATCCTGGGGCTGATCCCCGACTGCGACCTGGAGCACGTCACCTCGGCGGGCAACGCCGCCGGCACGGGCGCGCGCATCGCCCTGCTGAGTCGCAAGGCACGCCGCGAAATCGAGGAGGTGGTGCTCCGTGTGGAGAAGGTGGAGACCGCCACGGAGCCGCGCTTTCAAGACCACTTCGTGGGTGCCATGGCGATCCCCCATCGCCACGACCCCTTCCCGCAGCTGCGCACTCAGGTGACCCTGCCGGCGGCGACGGAGGAGAGCTCCGCCGCCTCGCGCGGCGGCCGGCGGCGCCGTCGCCAGGGGGTCTCCCCCTAGACCTGTCGGCGGCACGTTTCAAGCAGCCAGCCTTGCAATTGCCCGCCAATGTGGGGCCACACAAAATGACACGAAAGGTGGTTGGCAAAACACCAAGTATATTAGGAGAAGGCCCCGATGAGCTATCGGCTGGGCATCGATACGGGCGGTACCTTTACCGACGCGGTCCTCCTGGATGAGGCCGATCAGGTGGTGGCGATGGCCAAGCGCCTGACGACGCGTATGGATCTCCAGCAGGGCATCGCCGATGCCGTGGCGGCGCTGCCCGCCGACCTGCTGTCCCAGGTCGAGCTGGTGTCGCTGTCGTCGACCCTGACCACCAATTCGGCGGTGGAAGGCAAGGGCGCGCCGATCGGTGTGCTGCTGATCGGCTATGACGAACGCCAGGTCCAGGCGACAGGACTGGTTTCGCTGCTGGGCGCCAGCAGCCTGAGCCGCCTGGGCGGTGGTCATGACGCCGGCGGCCATGAGCTCGCCCCCCTGGATGAAGCGGCCCTGCGCGAGACGGTGCTGGCCTGGCGGGAGCGTGTATCGGCCTTTGCCGTCTCGGCCTCCTTCAGTGTCCGCAACCCGGCGCACGAGCGGCGCGCGGCCGAACTTGTGCATGAGCTGACCGGCAAGCCGGTGACCTGCGGTCATGAACTGGCGGCCTCGCTGGGGGCGCCGCGGCGCGCCATGACCGCGGCGCTGAACGCGCGCATGATCGCCTACGTGGCGCAACTCATCGAGGCGGTCCGGGGGCTGTTGCACCGCCACCGAATTACCGCGCCGCTGATGATCGTCAAGGGCGACGGCTCACTGGTTTCCGCCGACAGCGCCATCCTCCAGCCCATCACCACCGTGCTGTCCGGGCCGGCGGCCAGCGTCAACGGCGCCATGATGCTGAGCGGCCACCGCAACCTGATCGTCGCCGACATGGGCGGCACCACCACGGACATCGCCGTGGTACGCGACGGCTTGCCGACGCTCTCCTTCGACGGCGCCCGGGTGGGGGACTGGCGCCCCATGGTGGAAGCCATCAAGCTCTATTCCATCGGCCTGGGCGGCGACAGTGAAGTGGCCTTCGATCCCGGCCGGGGCCTTGCCATCGGGCCACACCGCGTGGTGCCCATGAGCCTGCTGGCCAGCCAGCACCCCGAGCTCCACGTGGCCCTGCAGCGGCAGCTCAACATTCCCCCGGGCAGCAACCACAATCGCTTCGCCATGCGCCTGCAGCACGACGAAGCGCTCTTGGGTCAGCTCAGCCCTGATGAACACAACGCCTGGGCGCGCCTGGCCGAAGGGCCGGTGGAGATGCTGCGTGCCGTCGAAGAGGAGCGCTGGCTAGCCAGGGCGCTGACCCGTCTGGAGCGTCGCGGCCTAGTGATCTTCAGCGGCTTCACACCCACCGATGCCGCCCATGTCCTGGGGGTCTCACATCACTGGGATGCCGAGGCCGCCCGCCTGGCGGCGATCATCTGGGCCAAGCGCATGCGCCGCCAATACGGGCTCGGGCGCTGGCCGGAAGGCGATGCGGAAGCCCCCTCTCGCGAGATCTTTGCCCGGGTGGTCAAGGCCATCGCCACCAAACTGATCGAGGCGGGCCTGCACGATGCCGACAGTGATGCCCAGCAGGAACGCTTGGCAGCCTCGCTGGCCGCACTGATTATGCGTGGCGCACCCGGAGCCGCCAAAGCGCTGTCACTCTTCTCACTCAATTTTGCACCGACATTGCCAATCGTCGCGGTGGGCGGTCCGGCCCCTACCTACTATCCAGCCGTCGGCGAGGCGCTGGGTGCCGAGGTTGTACTGCCACCCCAAGGTGAAGTGGCCAATGCCGTGGGCACCTTGCTCGCCCAGGTGGTCCAGCGAGTCCACATTACGGTACTGCAGCCGATTCGCGGCTGCTTTCGGGTCTTCCTGCCGGAGGGGCCTTGCGATCACTCCACGCTGGAGGCCGCCTATGCGATGGCTCGACAGTCCGGTGCCGAGCGCGCCGAAGCGCTGGCCTGGCGGGCGGGAGCAGCCGAGGTAGAGGTGCGCTTCGAGGTCGACGAAAATCGCGTCAATAATGACATCGATGGGGAGGTCTTTTTCGAAGCAAGGGTGACGGCCGTGGCCATTGGGCCTCCGTTCCGCAACCAGACATGACAAGCCAAAGGCCTGCCATGCCTGAATGCATGTTGACGCTTGTACGGGATGGGTGAAAAAGGGCTCTGTGCAAACCGGCTCGACGCTCAGCGATGATTGAACGCTGAAATGTGCAGGTCCTTATCTTCGCTTTTTTCGCCTGGAACGAGCCTGCCCTGTTGACGTTTTTCCACTGCCCTCGGTGGCTGAGGAAAACTCACCTAGCAGGTGACGAATCACCTCCAGCCTGGGTCGCTCACCAGGCGGTCTTTCTTCTAGCGCGCTCCGCATTTTAGCGATATGCTTCGGTCTGGTGCCACAGCAACCGCCAATAATTCTGGCCCCGGCATCTCTGGCCAGAACGGCATAATCAGCCATAAGCTCAGGTGTTCCATTGTAGCAAATATGACCATTTGCATATTTAGGGATGCCTGCATTCCCTTTGGCAATAACAGGGAGCGGCGGACTTGGTTCAGTAAATTCCAGAACCGTTCGCATCAGATCGGAGGCGCCCACGCCGCAGTTTGCTCCAAACGCTACCGGTGAATGAGGAAGCTGGCCAACAAGCTCTGTCAAGCCCTGGGGAGTCACGCCCATCATGGATCGACCGGCTGTATCAAAGCTCATTGTTCCGCACCAGGGCATTTCTGCCAGCTTAAACGCTTCACTGGCAGCCTGGAACTCTTCCGTCGCGGAGATGGTTTCCAGCCAGAGTATGTCTGCACCGCCCTCCTTGAGTCCTTCTGCCTGCTCGTGAAAAATCTCTACCATCTGCTCGTAGGTCATACTGCCAAGCGGAGCCAACATCTCACCGGTCGGCCCTACCGAGCCTGCGACAATAATGGTGCGATGCTGTCTATCTGCTACATCCCGTGCTATTTCAGCAGACAATCGTGACAATTCTCGTGCCCGGTGTTGGGCGCCATGCAGTTTGAGTCGCGCAGCATTGCCGCCAAAAGAGTTGGTCAGAAACAGGTCGCTCCCGGCCTCTACGGTACTAGAATAAAGCTGAGCAATCCTGTCCGGATGCTTTTCATTCCATAGTTCTGGCGCATCACCTGACTGCAGTCCCATATCGAACAGGTTGGTGCCAGTAGCACCATCAGTTAACAGCCAATCACGAGACGCCAGAAGCTTGCTAAATTTACCATCCATTACACTTGCTCCAAAGTATCATTGCTCAGATCCTGGCGCCCCCGCCTACGCTGAGCAAACTTTTTTATTCATGCGCAACTTGAGCCACTTGAATATTGAAAACAATGTAATCTAGACCGGCTCGGCCTCGCTGCCGGGCCAGCTTGTGGGTGCGCCCGAGGGGGTCGGCGGCGGTCATCATCGACTTGCCCTGGCCGGAGCCGGGGGCGCTGATCAGGGCGGCGTGGCACTCGCCGCGAATCGTGGTCGTCATATCACCTCACAGGAACGAAGACGGGGGCGCCATCGACCTCGGCGGTGGCCAGGCGCTGGCCGTAGAGGCGCTCCAGGGCGCGGGGCTCGAGCATGCTGTCGCGCGGCCCCCAGCACGCCTCGCCGTCCGGGTAGAGCAGCAGCAGGCGGTCGCACCAGCGCGCCGCCAGGTTGAGATCGTGCAGGCACATCATCACCGCCTGGCCGGCGGCGGCCTGCTCGGCCAGCAGCGCCATCACCGCGG
>NZ_JABFUC010000026.1 GCF_022341425.1 Billgrantia campisalis
CCGAGGCGATGATGGACGGCTCCGACACCGTCTCCGACTGGCCGCTGCTCAACGCCCTGCTCAACACCGCGGGTGGCGCCACCTGGGTCTCCCTGCACCACGGCGGCGGCGTGGGCATGGGTTACTCCCAGCACGCCGGGGTGGTGATCGTCGCCGACGGCACCGACGACGCCCACGCCCGTCTGGGCCGGGTGCTGCGCAACGACCCGGGCACCGGGGTGATGCGTCATGCCGACGCCGGCTACGAGATCGCCAAGCAGTCCGCCCGGGACAACGGCCTCGACTTGCCGATGCTGGATAAGTAAGGACACCCGGCGATAAGCACCGGGGACAAGGCGAAACGAGGGTCATTCGCCATGGATGGCGAATGTAGCGCCCAGGGAGGGGTTTACAGCGCCCTCGCGATGGTCCGACACCTCGGGGCTTGTCGCCGGAATCGCTTATCGCTCTTGCCGCACACGAATTTTCAGGAATCCCCCTTATGACACATCTCGAGATCCAACCCGGCAAGATGACCCTGGCCCAGGCCCGCCGGGTCTATGAGGCGCCGCTGCAGGTGAGCCTGCCGGCCAGCGCCGATGCCGCCATCCAGCGCAGCGTCGACTGCGTCAACCGCGTGGTGGCGGAGAATCGCACCGTCTACGGCATCAACACCGGCTTCGGCCTGCTGGCCCAGACCCGCATCGCCAACGAGGAGCTGGAGGACCTGCAGCGCTCCCTGGTGCTGTCGCACTCCACCGGCGTCGGCGAGCCCATGGAGGACGCCCTGGTGCGCCTGATCATGGTGCTCAAGGTCAATAGCCTGGCCCGCGGCTTCTCCGGCATCCGCCGCGAGGTGCTCGACGCCCTGGTGACCCTGATCAACGCCGAGGTCTACCCGCATATCCCCCTCAAGGGGTCGGTGGGCGCCTCCGGCGACCTGGCACCGCTCGCCCATATGAGCGTGGTGCTGCTCGGCGAGGGCAAGGCCCGCCACAAGGGCGAATGGCTGTCCGCTCGTGAGGCCCTGAAGGTGGCCGGCCTCGAGCCCCTGAACCTCGCCCCCAAGGAGGGCCTGGCGCTGCTCAACGGCACCCAGGTCTCCACCGCCTACGCCCTGCGCGGCCTCTTCGAGGCGGAAGACCTGCATGCCGCCGCCACCGTCTGCGGCGCCCTCACCGTGGAGGCGACCCTCGGCTCCCGCTCGCCCTTCGATGCGCGGATTCACGAGGTGCGTGGCCAGCAGGGGCAGATCGATGCCGCCGCCGCCTACCGCCACCTGCTGGGGGAGCGCAGCGCCATCGGTGATTCCCACGCCCAGTGTGACCGGGTGCAGGACCCCTACTCCCTGCGCTGCCAGCCCCAGGTGATGGGCGCCGCCCTGACCCAGCTGCGCCAGGCCGCCGAGGTGCTGGCCGTCGAGCTCAATGCGGTCTCCGACAACCCCCTGGTCTTCGCCGAGGACGACGACATCATCTCCGGCGGCAACTTCCACGCCGAGCCGGTGGCCATGGTGGCGGACAATATCGCCCTGGCCATCGCCGAGATCGGCTCCCTCACCGAACGGCGCATCTCGCTGATGATGGACAAGCATATGTCCCAGCTGCCGCCCTTCCTGGTGGAGAAAGGCGGGGTCAACTCCGGCTTTATGATCGCCCAGGTCACGGCGGCCGCCCTGGCCAGCGAGAACAAGGCCCTGGCCCACCCGCACAGCGTCGATAGCCTGCCCACCTCCGCCAACCAGGAGGACCATGTCTCCATGGCCCCGGCCGCCGGCAAGCGCCTGTGGGAGATGGCCGCCAATGTGCGTGGCATCGTCGCCATCGAGTGGCTGGCCGCCTGCCAGGGGCTGGACCTGCGTACCGGCGCCAATGGCCAGCGCCTCACCACCACCGAGTCCCTGGAAGGGGCCCGCGCCACCCTGCGCGAGCGGGTCGGCCACTACGACAAGGACCGCTTCTTCGCCCCCGATATCGAGGCGGCAACCGAGCTGCTTGGCTCACGCGTGCTCAGCTCACTGGTGCCCGACACGCTGCTGCCCAGCCACTGATCTCCCGATCACGCTGACGCTGAGCGACCATGCGCCCGCCCGGGGCCTCGCCCCGGGCTCGGCGCCCTTTTTGCCCGCTGCCATGCAGCCTTCCCACACACCTCCAACGACAAGAGCCACCCATGAATGCCATCGTTCTGGCCATCCTGGTCATGGTCTGCCTGAGTCTTGCCCGAGTCTCCGTTGTCTTTGCGCTGATCACCGCCAGCCTGGTCGGCGGCCTCTACGCCGGCATGCCCCTGGGCGAGATCCTCGACGCCTTCAACGACGGACTCGGCAACGGCGCGACCATCGCCCTCTCCTACGCGGTGCTGGGCGCCTTCGCCGTCGCCCTGTCCCGTTCCGGCGTCACCGAAATGCTCTCCAGCCGAGCCATCCGCGGCCTCAGCCTGGATGAGGATAGCGGCAACCGTCGGCTGGTCACCCTCACCCTGCTCGGCGCCCTGCTCGCCGCGGCGGTCAGCTCCCAGAACCTGATCCCGGTGCATATCGCCTTCATTCCGGTGCTGGTGCCGCCGCTGCTCAAGCTGATGAACCATCTCGATCTCGATCGCCGCGTGGCGGCCTGCGTGATCACCTTCGGCATCACCGCCCCCTATATGCTGCTGCCGGTGGGCTTCGGCTCGATCTTCCTCAACGATATCCTGCTGGCCAACCTCAACGAGAGCGGTGCCGCCCTGGGCCTGGAGGTGACCCGCCAGATGGTGCCCATGGCCATGGTGATTCCCATTGGCGGCATGGCGCTGGGCCTGGCCGTGGCGGTGCTGTTCAGCTACCGCAAGCCGCGCCATTACGAGGACCGCGACCTGGCCCACGGCGACGAAACGCCCGCCGAGGCGGCGCGCCATCTGGCGCCCTGGCAGCTCGGCATACTGGCCGTGGCGCTCGGCGGCACCGTGGCGATCCAGCTGCTGACCGGTTCCATGGTGATCGGCGGGCTGTTCGGCTTCGCCCTGCTCTCGGTGAGCGGCGTCTTCCACTGGCATGAGCAGGATGGCATCTTCACCGAAGGCATGCGCATGATGGCGCTGGTGGGCTTCATCATGATCTCGGCAGCGGGCTTCGCCGGGGTCATGCAGGCCAGCGGCGAGGTGGAAGGACTGGTCGCCAGCTCCGCGGCGATGATCGGCGACAACCGCGGCCTGGCGGCCCTGGTGATGCTGCTGGTCGGCCTGTTTATCACCATGGGCATCGGCTCGTCGTTCTCGACGATCCCCATCATCGCCTCGCTCTACGTGCCCCTGGCGCTGGGCTTCGGCTTCTCGCCCATGGCCACCGTGGCACTCGTGGGTACCGCCGCCGCCCTGGGGGACGCCGGCTCGCCGGCCTCCGACTCGACGCTCGGCCCTACCGCCGGCCTCAACGCCGACGGCCAGCACGACCATATCTGGGACAGCGTGGTGCCCACCTTCCTGCACTACAATATTCCGCTGATCGCCTTCGGCTGGGTCGCCGCCATGATCCTCTGAGCACAGCGCCGACCTTTCGGTATGATGGGCCCTAGCCGCAACGGCTGAAGGTGTTAGCGAGCAGACCTTGTCCTGCATCACCGCAGTGCAGCATAGTCTATGCTACACCTTCAGCCAGCTGCTTGTGCACGATCCCCTGCCGGAGGAAACGGATGCCCGAACACCGCGATACCCCACGCACCGCCTGGCATTCGCTGCCCGGCGAGGAGGCCCTGAAAAAGCTGACCAGCTCTCCCGAGGGGCTGACCGACGACGAGGCCCGCTCCCGCCTGCAGGAGTACGGCCCCAACCGCCTGAAGCAAGCCCAGAGCCGGCCCTGGTGGCGTCGTCTGCTGGAGCAGTTCAACAACATCCTGATGCTGATCCTGGTGGTCGCCGCCGTGGCCAGCCTGCTGCTGGGCCACACACTCGACGCCTTCGCCATCCTGGGCGTAGTGCTCATCATCGCCCTGATCGGCTTCATTCAGGAGGGCAAGGCCGAGCAGGCGCTGGAGAGCATCCGCAACATGCTCTCCCCCCAGGCCAACGTGCTGCGTAGCGGCAAGCGACGCACGATCCCGGCCGAAGAGCTGGTGCCGGGCGATATCGTCATGATCGAAAGCGGCGACCGGGTGCCCGCGGACCTGCGGTTGATCGAGGCCAAGCGGCTGCGTACCGAGGAGGCGGCCCTCACCGGCGAATCGACCCCGGTCGACAAGAACTGCGAGAGCGTGGACGACGAAGCCGACCTCGGTGATCGCCACGGCATGGCCTACGCCAGCACCATCGTGGTTCAGGGCAACGCCCGGGGACTGGTAGTGGAAACCGGCATCCGCAGCGAGATCGGGCGTATCTCGGAGATGCTGCGCGGTGTGGAACAGCTCAAGACACCGCTGCTTCAACAGCTCGACCGGGCCGGCCGGGTGCTGGCCATATTCATTCTGGGTGCCGCCGCCATCACCGGCGCCTTCGGTGCCCTGGTGCACGACCAGCCCCTGGGCGAGATGTTCATGGCCGCCGTGGGGCTGGCAGTGGCCGCCATCCCCGAGGGCCTGCCGGCCATCGTCACCATCACCCTGGCGCTGGGCGTGCAGGTGATGGCCCGGCGCAACGCCATCATCCGCCGGCTGCCGGCGGTAGAGACGCTGGGGTCCATCTCGACGATCTTCTCCGACAAGACCGGCACCCTGACCCGCAACGAGATGACCGCCCAGGCCATCTGGCTCCCCGACGGGGAGTTCCGGCTCTCCGGCATCGGCTTCGCGCCGGAGGGTAAGCTGCATGCCGCCCCCCAAGACCCGGAAAGCGACGCCAACGGCGAGCCGATCTCCCTCGACGACCACCCGGCGCTGGCCTACTTCCTCAAGGTGGGCACACTGTGCAACGACGCCGAGCTGGCCAAGGAAGAGGGCCGCTGGACCATTCATGGTGACCCCACCGAAGGCGCCCTGGTGGTGGCCGCCGCCAAGGCCGGGCTCGAGACCGCCGAGCTGCGCGACACCCACCCGCGCCGTGACGCCATCCCCTTCGAGTCCGAGCGCAAGTACATGGCCACACTCAACGATCTGGATGGCAGCCGGCTGCTGGTCAAGGGCGCCCCGGATCGCCTGCTGGAGATGTGTCACAAGGTGCGCGGCGACAACGGCGACAGCGAGCTGGACCACAGCACCTGGGAGACCCGCATTCACAAGCTCTCCTCCCGGGGCCTGCGGGTACTGGCGCTGGCGGAAAAGGATGGCGAAGGCATCTCCGGCGAATTGAGTGACGAACACGCTGAAGAGGGCCTGGTGCTGCTGGGCCTGGTGGGGCTGCTCGACCCGCCTCGCGACGAGGCCATCGAAGCCGTCAAGCAGTGTCTCGGCGCCGGCATTCGTCCGGTGATGGTTACCGGCGATCATGCCGCGACCGCCCAGGCCATCGCCAAGCAGCTGGGTTTCGCCCACACCGACCGCGCCGTCACCGGGCGTGAACTGGAGGCGATGAGCGACGAGGAGCTCGAGGACTGCATCCTGGAGGTGGATGTCTTCGCCCGCGCCGCTCCCGAGCACAAGCTGCGGCTGGTCAAGGCCATGCAGGCCCAGGGCGGTATCTGCGCCATGACCGGCGACGGCGTCAACGACGGCCCGGCGCTCAAGCGCGCCGATGTCGGCGTGGCCATGGGCATCCAGGGCACCGAGGCGGCCAAGGAGGCGGCCGAGATGGTGCTCGCCGATGACAATTTCGCCACCATCGTCAGTGCCATCGAAGAGGGCCGCAAGGTCTACGACAATATCCGCAAGACCATCACTTTCATCCTGCCCACCAATGGCGGCCAGGGACTGGCCATCATGCTGGCGGTGCTGGGCGGCACCCTGCTGCCGGTGACGCCACTGCAGGCGCTATGGGTCAACATGGTGGTGGCGGTCACCCTGGGGCTGGCCCTGGCCTTCGAGGATGCCGAATCAGACCTCATGCAGCGCCAACCCCGCGATCCCGACGCCGCCCTGCTCGACCTCTTCCTGCTGTGGCGAGTGGTGTTCGTCTCGGTCCTGCTGCTGGTCGGGGTGTTCGGCATGTTCACCTGGATCTTCACCTATCAGCAGGGCAGCGAGGAGCTGGCGCGCACCGGCGCGGTGAACATGCTGGTGATGGGCAGCGCCGCCTACCTGATCAACAGCCGGTTCATGGTCGCCAGCTCGCTGTCGATCAAGGGCATCTTCGGCAGCCGCCCGGTGTGGATCGCCATCGCCCTGGTGGTGATGATCCAGCTTGGCTGGACCTACCTGCCGTTCATGCAGTTCATCTTCGCTAGCGACGCCCTGGGTGTCGGCCACTGGCTGGTGATCCTCACCGGCAGCGTGGCGATCTTTTTGATCGTGGAGGGCGAGAAGTGGGTCCTGCGGCGCCGACACGCCTCCGCCAGCCCGGCCTCGGGCGGCCGTAACCGGGCCAGCACCGAGGCCTCGTGACCGGGCGTCGATGGCAGGCCTGGGCCTGGCGCCTCACCGCACTAGCCCTGCTGTGGTGGGCGCTGAGCGCCGGCGACCCGCGCGCCTGGGCCTGGGGCCTACCGGTCATCGTGGTGACGGCAGGGCTGATGCCGCCGCCCGGTGCCTGGCGCTGGCGACTCTTGGCTGCGCTTACCTTCCTGCCCCATGCCCTGTGGCTGTCGCTGCGTGGCGGCCTGCAGGTGGCCGGCCTGGCCTGCCGGCGACAACTGGCACTCGATACCCGGGTGATCGAATACCCCTGGCAGCAGTTACCCGAGGGCCCGGCCCGGCTGTTCATGGCCAGTCTGCTCAACCTGGTGCCGGGCACCCTGACCCTGCGCCTCTCCCAGGACGCCCTGCACGTCCATGTGCTGCACTACCAGGACGACACCCCGGGCTCGCTGCGGCGCCTCGAGCGGCGGATCGCACGCCTTTACGGCGTGGCCCAGCACCGGGAGGCAAGCCCATGACCACGACCCTGTATCTCGCCGCCGCGACGCTGCTGCTGGCCAACGCCGGGGTCGGCGCCTGGCGCATCTGGCGCGGCCCCACCAGCGCCGACCGCATGCTCGCCGCCGAGCTGATCAGCACCTCGGCGATCGCCGTGCTGCTGTTGCTGGGCGCCGCCCTCGAGCTGCCGGCCCTGGTGGACGTGGCGCTACTCTTCGCCCTGTTAGCGGCCATCGCCACCGCCAACTTCGTTACCCGCACCTGGACGCTGCTTCACGAGGATCGCAGCGCCCGCGAGGAGGCACGCCGTGACTGAGCTCTTGGCCTGGTTCGGTTCCGCGCTGGTGCTGATCGGCCTGCCCTTCTTCGTGGCCGGCAGCCTCGGCCTGGTCCGCTTCCCAGATGTCTATGCGCGCCTGCATGCGCTGACCAAGGCCGACACCCTGGGACTCGGCCTGATCTGCCTGGGCCTCGCCGTGCAGGCGGGCAGCCTCGCCGCCGCCCTGAAGTACCTGCTGATCTGGCTGCTGATGCTGGTGGCCTCCAGCATCGGTGCGACGCTGATCGCCGCTACCGCCCTGGCCTGCGGCATCACGCCGCGAACCCCCGCCGCCCCAACGAGCGAGCGGCCAGCACCGCGGCGGCCGACGGCAAGGTGATGGCGCTGAGCTGGGCATTCGACCTGCTGCTGGCCGTCGGTCTGATCTGGCTGGCCTGGCAGACCCTGTTCGGTCACCACCGCTTCGCCGCGGTGGTCAGCTTCATGGTCTTCGGCCTGCTGATGGCGCTGGTCTGGGTGCGCCTCTCCGCGCCCGATATCGCCCTGGCGGAGGCCGCCATCGGCGCCGGGGTCACCGGGGCCCTGCTGCTCTCGGCGCTGGGCAGATTGCCTCGGCACCCCGAGCCGCGTCACCTGCTGCGTCCCTGGCAGCGGCCGCTGCAGCTTCAGGCCCTGGCCGCGGCCGGGATGCTCGCCGTCTGGCTCGGCTGGGTGGCACATCGCCTGCCACGGCCGGGCCTCGCCCGGGAGGTGGCAAGCGACCTGGCGGCCACCGGCGTTGCCCACGAGGTCACGGCGGTGCTGCTCAACCTGCGCGGCCTGGACACCCTGCTGGAAGTGGCCGTAATGCTGACCGCCGTGGCACTGGTCTGGTCGCTGGGACCGGCCCTGCGCTCCTTCGCCCCGGCCACGGCGCTGCCGGGGCTGCCGGCCCTGACGCACCTGCTGCATCCGCTGTTCCTGCTGGTATCGGCCTATCTGCTGTGGCGCGGCAGCCACGCCCCCGGAGGCGCTTTCCCCGCCGGGGCCGTGCTGGGGGCCGGCGGGGTACTGCTGCTGCTCACCGACAGCGTGCCCTGGATGCACCGTGAGCGCTACCAGCGCCGGCTGCGGGCCCTGCTGGCCGCCGGCTTGATGATGTTTCTTGCCGTGGCCCTGGGCGGGCTACTGATCACCGGTACCTTCTTTGCCATTCCCACCCCGCTGGCCGCGCCCCTGATCCTGGCCATCGAGGTGGCCACGGCGCTCTCCATCGCCCTGATGATGATGGCCTTCTACCTCTACGGGGAGCCGGGGCGATGAGCGCCTTCTACGCCCTGCTGGCCGCCGTGCTGTGCGCCATGGCGCTGGTCGGCCTGTTCCGTTTCGCCGACCCGCTGCGCCGGGTGCTGGCCCTCAACGTGCTGGCCAGCGCCGTCTTCCTGCTGCTGGTGACCCTGGCCCAGAGCGCCGAGGGGATCGACCCGGTGCCCCACGCCATGGTGCTGACCGGCATCGTGGTGGCAGTCAGCACCACGGCGGCGGCCCTGGCCCTGGTGGTGCATGGCCAGGGACGTCACCGCGACCCCGGGCAGTCGCCATGATCGAGACGCTGACGGCCTGGTCGCTTCCGCTGCTCGTGGTCCTGCCGCTGGGGCTGGCGCTGGCCGCCTTTTTCGGGCTGGGCAGCCCACGCCGGCAGGTGATGGTCGGCCTTGCCGCCATCGGGATCGCTCTGGCCGCCGCTGCCCTCTCGCTGCTGCCGCAGTCCATCGGCACGATCGCCGTGGGCGGCTGGCAGCCGCCGGTCGGCATCCTCTGGCGGCTCGACGTCTCCGGCGCCTTGATGCTGGGCATGACGGCGCTAGTGGCGGGTGCCGGCAGCCTGGCCCTGCTTCACGATCCCGAGATCCAGCGGGACCGCTACCTGTGGAGCCTGTGGTGGCTGCTGTGGGGCGGACTCAACGCCCTGCTGCTCTCCCGCGACCTGTTCAATCTCTACGTGACGCTGGAACTGGTGGCGCTGGCGGCGGTGGGGCTGGTCGCGCTGTCGCGGTACGACCCCCAAGGGCGAGCCGCCCTGCGCTACCTGCTCGCCTCGCTGCTGGCTTCGCTGCTCTATCTGCTGGGGGTCGCGCTGCTCTACGGTCAGACTGCCCGCCTGGACATGACGCTGCTGGCCGAGCAGCTCGATGACGGGGGCGCGACCCGCCTGGCGGCGGTGGCGATCAGCCTGGGGCTGCTGATCAAGGCCGCCATGGTGCCGCTGCACGCCTGGCTGCCTGCCGCCCACGCCCGAGCCCGACCACCGGTCAGCGCCATGCTCTCCGCCACGGTGGTCGCCGCAGCGCTGTTCATTCTATGGCGACTCTGGCTCGGCCCCTTCGCCGCCCTACGACTTCCCCTTCGCGAGCTGCTGACGCTGCTGGGCAGTGCCGCTCTGATCTGGGGCGGTCTGCAGGCGCTGCTGCAGACGCGCCTCAAGCTGATGATCGCCTGGTCCACCCTGTCGCAGAGCGGCTACGCCTTGCTGTTACTTGGCCTGGCCGGTAGCCAAGGATGGCCCGGCAGCGGCAGCACCGAGAATATGGCCACGGCAGGCGCCCTACTGATGCTGCTGGCCCACGGCCTGGCCAAGGCCGCGCTGTTCCTGGCCGCTGGCGCCATCGCCACCGCCCATGGGCACGACCGCCTGGCGGGGCTGACCGGCAGCGCGACACCGCTGCCGCTGGCCTGGCTGGCGGTGGCCCTGGCCGGCATCAGCCTGGTAGGCATCCCCCCGACCGGCGGCTTCGTCGGCAAGTGGTGGCTGCTGCAGGCGGCCATCGCCGAGGGTCGACCGATGATCGGGCTCAGCCTACTGCTGGGCACCCTGCTGACCGCCGCCTGGCTCTGCCGGCTACTCGACCTCGCGCTCCGGCCGGTTTGCGCTGCCCCAGCGTCGCTTCCCAGGCTCTCCCCCCGGGGTGAGCCTAGCCAGCTTATCGCCCGGCTAACGCAGTTGGCCCTGGGCCTGGCCCTGCTGGCCTGGCTGCTCGGCCCGGCCGCACTGTTGGCGGCGGGGGGAATTCGCCTGGCGCTGCCCTGGCCGGACCCACTCGGCCTCGCCTTCCTGCTGCCGGCGCTGGCGATCTGGCCGCTGGCGATCGGCGTTGCCGCCCGCTGGCGCGCCCACTTCCCGGCCCCTGACCGCCTGTTACGGCTGCTGCTCGCGGCGGCATTGGCTCACGCCCTGACGCTGCTGGCCCAGGACCTACTGACCTTCTACATCGGCGTGGCCCTGCTTAGCCTGCTCGGCTGGGCACTGGTGCAGCACCACGGCACCCCGCACGCCAGGCGCGCCGGCGCCGGCTACCTGACCATGATGCTGCTGGCCGAAGTCGCCATGCTGGCGGGCCTGGCACTGGTGGCCACAACCGGCACCGACCTGCGCTTTACCGCGCTGGCGGCGGACGGCATGCCTCCGCTGGCGCTGGCCTGCCTGGCGGCGGGACTCGCCATCAAGGCCGGGGTGATCGGCGTGCACGCCTGGCTGCCGCCGGCCCACCCGGTGGCCCCTCCCATGGCCAGCGCCGTGCTCTCGGGGCTGATGATCAAGGCCGGCGTACTGGGCGCGCTGCGCCTGCTACCGGAGGCCGCGGGCGTCGCCGACTGGGGCCTGCCGCTGGTGACGGTTGGGCTGCTCGCCGCCCTCTATGGCGCCCTGCGCGGGCTGCCACAGGATCGGCCCAAGTCGCTGCTGGCCTGGTCGAGCGTCAGCCAGATGGGGCTGATCACCGCGCTACTGGGGCTGGTGCTGCTGGAGAGCCCACACGCCGACGCCCTGAGCGTGCTGCTGCTGCTGGTGACCGTACACGCCCTGGCCAAAGCGGCGCTGTTTCTGGGTACCGGCATGCTGCCCCGAACGTCGGGCACGAACCGCCGCTGGGTGCTGCTGGGCATGCTGCTGCCGGCGCTGACCCTGGCCGGCGTCCCGCTGACCGGCGGCATATGGATCAAGGCCGGGATGGAAACGGCACTGGACGGCAGCGACCTGCCCAGCTGGCCGATCACCCTCAGCGGGATCGCCACCGGACTGCTGATGCTGCGGCTGTTCTGGCTGCTCCAACGCCAGCCGACATCGGACGCAAATTCGCCCGCTCTGCCACGCGGGCTATGGCTCGGCTGGTGGGGGCTGGGAATCGCCGCCGCCCTGCTCCCCTGGGGCTGGCAGGCGGCGGCCCCCATGACCGCTCACCCCGGCGACGCCGTGCTCAAGGGTATGCTGGCGCCGCTGACGGCCCTGGCACTGGCCGGCATGGCGCTGCCGGCGCACCGCCTACACGCCCGCATCGCCCTCCACCGGGACGCCTGGCGACGCCGCAGCGAGCGCCACGCCCATCGCCAGGCGCGACAGCTTCGCACCCTGGGTTGGCAGCTGCGCCGCGCCGACGCCTGGCTGCTGCCCTGGCCCGCCTTCGGCATCAGCCTGGGGCTACTGGCGCTCGCCATGGGGCTGGCGAGTCTGGTCCCGGGTTGAGTGGCCGGCGCTACCCGCGCCGCTTGGTGCGGGCGGTGGCCTCGGCGGTGGCGGGGTCTTCCGGCCAGGGGTGCTTGGGGTAGCGGCCGCGCATTTCGTGCCCCTTACAGCTTGCTTTCCAGCTCCGGCAGCGCCTCGAAGAGGTCCGCCACTAATCCATAGTCCGCCACCTGGAAGATCGGCGCCTCCTCGTCCTTGTTGATGGCGACGATCACCTTGGAGTCCTTCATGCCGGCCAGGTGCTGGATGGCCCCCGAGATGCCCACGGCGATGTAGAGCTCGGGCGCAACGATCTTGCCCGTCTGGCCCACCTGCATGTCGTTGGGCACGAAGCCGGCGTCCACCGCGGCGCGGGAGGCGCCGATGGCCGCGCCCAGCCTGTCGGCGATACCGTCGAGAAGCGTGAAGTTCTCGCCGTTGCCCATGCCGCGGCCGCCGGAGATCACCACCTTGGCGGCCCCCAGCTCGGGGCGGTCGGACTGGGCCAGCGTCTCCTTGACGAAGGTGGACTGGGCATTGTCGGCCCCATTCGTGAAGGACAGGTCCACCGCCTCGATGTCGGCGCTGCTACCCTCTTGTAGAGAGCCGGCCGCATCGAAGCCGGTAGTGCGCACGGTGATCACCTTGAGCGGATCGCCGCTCTGCACGGTGGCGATGGCGTTGCCGGCGTAGATCGGCCGCTGGAAGGTGTCGGCGCTCTCCACGCCGATGATTTCGGAGAGCTGGCTGACGCCCTTGAGCGCGGCGACGCGCGGCAGGACGTTCTTGCCGGTGGTGGAGGCCGCCGCCAGCAGGTGGGTGTAGTCGCCGACCAGCTCGTTGAGCAGCGCCGCGGTGGGCTCGGCCAGCAGGTGGGCATAGGCGGCGTGGTCGGCCAGGCGCACCTTGGCCACGCCGTCGAGCTTGGCCGCGGCCTCGGCCACGGCGGCGACGTTCTCGCCGGCCACCAGGACGTCGATGTCGCCGCCGATGGCCTGCGCCGCCGCGACCACGTGGGCGGTGGCGCCGGCCAGGGCGCCGTCGTGATGTTCGGCGAGTACCAGAATGCTCATGAATTCATCTCCTCTCAAAGCGCCGTTTTCAAAGCACCTTGGCTTCGTTCTTGAGTTTGTCCACGAGCTCGTCCACGGAGCCCACCTTGATGCCACCCTGGCGCTCGGCCGGCGGCTCGACCTTGAGCAGCTTGACCTTGGAGGCCACCTCGACGCCGAGGTCGGACGGGCTCTTGACGTCCATCGGCTTCTTCTTGGCCTTCATGATGTCGGGCAGCTTGGCGTAGCGCGGCTCGTTGAGGCGCAGGTCGGTGGTAACGATGGCCGGCAGCGTGAGCTCGAGGGTCTGCAGGCCGCCGTCGATCTCGCGGGTCACCTGGAGCTTGTCCCCCTCCACGGCCACCTCGGAGGCGAAGGTGCCCTGGGGCAGGCCGGTCAGGGCAGCAAGCATCTGGCCGGTCTGGTTGTTGTCGGTGTCGATGGCCTGCTTACCCAGGATCACCAGACCCGGCTGCTCGGCCTCGACCACCTTGGCCAGCGCCTTGGCGGCGCCCAGCGATTCGACGCGCGCGTCGGTCTCGACATGAATGGCACGGTCGGCGCCCAGCGCCAGAGCGGTGCGCAGCTGCTCCTGGGCGGCCTTGGGGCCGACGGTCACGGCGACGATCTCGGTGGCCACGCCCTTGTCCTTCAGGCGTACCGCCTCTTCCACGGCGATCTCGCAGAAGGGGTTCATGGCCATCTTGACGTTGGTGAGGTCGACGTCGGAGTGGTCCGGCTTGACCCGGATCTTGACGTTGTAGTCGATGACGCGTTTGACCGCGACGAGGATCTTCATCCTTATACTCCTGTACGAGGCTGATCTCAGGCGGTAATCGCCCGGCCAATAATGATCTTCTGGATCTCCGAGGTACCCTCGAAGATGCGAGTGATGCGCGCATCCCGGTAGTAACGCTCGATGGGCAGGTCACAGATATAGCCATAGCCACCGTGCACCTGCACCGCGCTATCGGTGATCTTGGCCGCCGCCTCGGAGGCGAACAGCTTGGCCACCGCCGACTCCAGACTAAAGCGACCACCGGAGTCCCGGGCCGCTGCCGCCTGATAGGTGACCAGCTTGGCCGCCTCCAACTGGGTGTGCATCTCGGCCAGCATCCATTGAATGCCCTGATGCCGGCACAGCGGCTTGCCGGCCACCACCCGCTCTCGGGCCCAGGCCAGGGAGTCGTCATAGGCAGCTCGGGCGATACCCACGCTCATGGCCGCCACCTCGACACGACCACGATCCAGTACCGCCATGGCGGTGGCGAAGCCCTGCCCCTCCTCACCCAGCAGCGCGGCCTCGGAGAGTTGGCAATCGAAGCTGATCTCATAGATGTGGCTGCCACGCAGCCCCAGGGTCTTCTCGGGACTCGAGAATTGGATACCCAGGGTATGGCGATCCACCAGGAAGGCCGAGATTCCCTTGTGGCCCTGGGTCTCATCGGTCTTGGCATAGACCACCAGGAAGTCGGCGTAGGCACCATTGGTGATGTAGTGCTTGGTGCCGGTGAGATGCCAGCCCCCCTCGCGCCGCACCGCCTTGGTGCGCATCTCGGCCGGGTTGGAGCCGGCACCGGGCTCGGTCAGCGCGAAGGCGCCGAGTTTCTCCCCGCTGGCGCACAGCGGCAACAGCTCCTGCTTCTGCTGTTCGGTGCCACCCAGCAGCACCGAGTCGGTGGCCAGGAAGTGGGCGGTCAGCGAGGAGCAGGTGGCGGCACAGTGATAGGCCACCTCCTCCACCGCCAGGGACATGGCGATGCTGCCCGGATCGAAGCCGCCATAGGCATCGGGCAGGTTCATGCCCCAGAAGCCCAGCTCCCCCAGGGCATCGAGACTCTCGCGACAGAAGTCGCCGGTTTCGTCGTAGCGCTTGGCGTTGGCCTTGAGCACCTCGGCAGAGACGCGATGAGCGGCATCCTGAAAGGCAATGGCATCGGCGGTCAGTTCAAAGTTCATGGCAGGTCACCTCGTCGAACAACGTATTGTGCTGGCCCAGGGCGGGTGCCGGACGCCGGCTATATGCCTTGTGGCCGTTGAAGAACACCGGCTGGGGTGAGCCCGACCGGTCGCCGATGCGTGGCAGCAGCTGCCGTTCGGCGGCATGGGGAGACGCCGCGGCCTGAGCGATATCCCAGATCGGCGAGACGGGCACGCCGACCGCATCGAGACGCTCACAGACCTCCTCGACGCGGTACTGCCCGGCCCAGGCCTCGATACGCGCCTTGAGGGCCGCCTGGTTGGCATTGCGCCGCTCATCACTGCGGAAGGCCTCCTCCTCCGCCAGCTCGGGCGCCCCCATGCAGTTCGCCAGCCTGGCGAAGAGGGCATTGTTGGCCACGGCGATGATCACCTGCCCATCCTTGGCTCGGAAGCTATCGAAGGGTGCCGACAACGGATGGCGGTTGCCCACCGGGCCCGGCGCCGCGCCGCTGGCCAGAAACTGGGAGAGGTTGGTGACCTGCATGGAGAAGAGGCAGTCGAGCATCGACACATCCAGGCTGCTGCCTTGGCGCTCCGGATCACGCTCACGCCCGAACAACGCCGCACAGATCGACCAGCTAGCGAAGAGGCCGGCACAGATATCGCCCAGGGACTCGCCGACCCGGGTCGGCGCTCCGCCCTCCTCGCCGGTGACCGACATGATCCCGGAGAGCGCCTGGGCGATGATGTCGTAGGCCGGCTTGGCACTCAGCGGCCCCTGCTGGCCGAAGCCGGAAATCGAGCAGTAGATAAGGCCGGGATTGATCGCCTTCAGGCTCGCTTCGTCGATACCCAGCCGCGCCGCCACGCCGGGGCGGAAATTCTCCACCAGCACATCGGCACTCGCGCAGAGGGCATGGAAACGTTGCCTGCCCTCGTCGCTCTTGAGGTCCAGGGTCAGGCTGTACTTGCCGCGGTTGAGCAGCGAGAAGTAGACGCTCTCGCCATCGATGAAGGGCCCGATCTGGCGGCTGTCGTCGCCCTGGGGCGTTTCGATCTTGATCACCTTGGCGCCCAGGTCGGCCAGCATGGCGGTGCAGTAGGGACCGGCCAGAAAGCGCGATAGATCGATTACGGTCACACCTTTGAGGGGTTGCATGGTCTCTCTCCCGATGGGGGCGCCGGAGGCGGCGCCCTTGGCGTGAAAATGGGCGTTACTTATCCAGCATCGGCAGGTCGAGGCCGTTGTCCCGGGCGGACTGCTTGGCGATCTCGTAGCCGGCGTCGGCGTGGCGCATCACCCCGGTGCCCGGATCGTTGCGCAGCACCCGGCCCAGGCGGGCATGGGCGTCGTCGGTGCCGTCGGCGACGATCACCACCCCGGCGTGCTGGGAGTAGCCCATGCCCACGCCGCCGCCGTGGTGCAGGGAGACCCAGGTGGCGCCACCCGCGGTGTTGAGCAGGGCGTTGAGCAGCGGCCAGTCGGAGACGGTGTCGGAGCCGTCCATCATCGCCTCGG
>NZ_JABFUC010000027.1 GCF_022341425.1 Billgrantia campisalis
AACGCGCCTATCAGCGTCAATTACAAGGAGGAAAGGTCGCGTCGTCAGGCTGACGACAACAACCCCACCCAACCGGTCATTTTAATTGTCGCCGACCGGTCAAAGTAGTTGACGCCGGATAGCCTTCTCAGCACCCAGCTGCTCACCTTCCAGCCGCTCCTTCTTCGCCCAGTTCTCCAAATTCTCTGCCAGCATGTCTTTGTCCTCCACCAAACTGTTGAGCTGATCCAGGTTGACCTCAGCCCCGAGCCGCTGCAGGTGACGCTTGAGCCAGCGGGTGATGATCCGGTCGATACGATCCTTGTTGGGGTCGGCCTGGATGATCGCCACGATCCGATCCACGGCACGCTGCAGCCCTTCCCTGTCGGCTGACGCCTTCTCGATGCTGAACACCCCGCTCAACGGGCTCTGTACCAGACCGAGCTCCTCGTCAGTGTAGCGCCCTTCGTCGACCAGGTAGTAGCGCAGGTGGGGCTGGTAGACCCCGAGGAACGACGGGGGTTCCGGTCGGATCATGGTGTAGATATCCTGCTCAGCCGTCCAACGCCGGGAGCCGTTGTAGAGCACGATGGGCAGAATCGGGGGCAGTCCCTGGCTTGGGGTGGTCTCGGTGGTCTTGAGCAGGTGGTCGTAGAAGCAGGCCACGTAGTGCATCAGCCGGATCGGCATGGTGTGGTCTACCCGGGACTGGAATTGATGTGCGCCATCCATGGCGCCCACCCTTCGGGCGAACTGAAGTTCGCCCAAATTCATTCCCGATGAATTTGTCCAGCAGGATATACAGGAAGACCCGCTGAGTGAGGCCCTGCCAGGTGATCTCGACCGACCACACCACGTCCTCGAACTTCTCCTCGAACAGCGGGGTGATGTAGTTGCCGCTGTGATTCTGCAGCGTCGAGAAGTCCATCAGCCTTGCGATCTCGGACGGGGCAAAGCCTTCGATCAGCTGCTGGACGCCCCTGACCAACACAACTTGGGGGGGGGAGCTGAACAGCTCCTTGTACCCGGTGTCGTGATGATTGGGGGTGGCGTCTGCCATACGCGCTGCATCCTGAAACCAAGGGGCTCAGCATAGCACAGCGCTCCCTGGCTTCCTCTGGGTCCCCCTGCCCCGCTACCCGCTACCCGCTATCCAGTGCCACTGCCCACAGGCCCCATCCCCGGGGACTGGTCAGGGAAGGTCGTTATTGAGGGTCCGTTATTGAGGGTCTGTCCCCGATTATCCCTGTCCCCGATTATCCCTTGTCGTCACCACGCTGCGCTTCAACCTCGGCCACCGTCAGTCCCGTGGCCTCAGCGATCTGCTCGCTGCTGAGCACCTCCATCTCGATCAGGTGACGGGCGATTTTTTCAGCACTCCACTGCGGGGCTTCTGCATTGTCGTTTCGCTGCGGCGAATGGTACCGCTGCCCCCCATGGACGGGCGAGGGCTTGCATTCGTCATCTCGGCCACGCACCTGTTCAGCGCTGTCGTCCGCTTGGGTGCGCCTCACAGCTGCTGCGCCTTGGCTCCGATGGCCGCGGTCGCCTTTCTTGTTGGCCAGCGGCAGTGACAAGGCGGGATAGCGTGCTTTGACCTGGGGATGGGTACTCGCCTGGTTGTAAACCTCTATACCCCAGCGCAGCAGGCGTTCCTCGAGTCCGTCAGGGATCAGCCCCCGCCCCACGTCGGCGGCTGTGCGTTGCAGCAGCTCGCGATGCGCGGAGAGTAGCGTGAAAAACATCAGGGAGTCGGGCGCTTCGTTGCGCAGTCCTTCGATGGCTTCACTGAGCGCTACCACGGCAACAAGCTGATACCGCGGCTTGGGCTGGCGAACCCCGGCCAGGGCGCCCTCAACCCTGGCCAGATCCCCTGTGAACACCTCGTGATTGGCTCTCCAGCTTCCCTCGACAAGCAAGGTGGAGGTACGCCTGGGAAAAGCATTATGCCCGATACGGGCTTGGTGCCTGGTGAGCAGGTCGCGAAGCGTAGCGCGTGCCTTGGCCCGGCGACGGTTGTCCAGCAGGCGGGCTAGCAATGGCATAGGTTCCTCGTGTCAGAGCCCAGCGGGGGTCTAGCGGCCAATCCGCTATTCGGGGAATTGACGGTGGCGTGCCGCTGCCAGCATAGCTGAGCGGGTGCCATACACTTGCCGCTGATGATGAAGAACATCGAAACAGAAGTGAGAATTCTGGGGGTGATCATTCATTACCTGATACTTCTGCACGGCCATCTGATAGGCCAAGGCGGCAACAGGAGCGTGGTCGCCATGCACCTCTCGCAGGAGCTCCGACTGGTCCAGATAGTAGTGGTACAGCGCAGCTTTCATGAAGCGCTTGCCTGCCTGCACTGACCAGGCAACTATCCCAGTGACCATCAATGCTACCACTACGGCTATCAACAACATGATACCTCTACTGATTCTCGCTGGTTTCCAATGAGCCCCCTCTTTCAGTGCTGAAAGGGACGGTTTGGTTAGCTATCTCGACTCCGGGCGCCCTACCCGATCTGTCTGTCGAAGCCCCTTCCCCCACCACTCAAGTGGTGCTGGCGATGGAGCCGCGGTGCTGGCCCGGCATGGCCTCGCCCTGCGATGAGACCGTTACAGGAGCGGGACCAGAGGCACACGGCCGCAGCCGCTGACCAGCAGGGCAAGGGCAGTGGCCAGAAAGAGCGGCTTAAGAGTCAGAATTCGCATGGTGTCGTGGTGTCCTAGATCGGGGTGGTGGTAGTGGAAGGGGGGGTTGAGGTTGAGACAGAGGCTGCCCTTTCCGGCAGGGCCTGCGCGCAGAAGCGCGCCCAGCGCTCCCGGGGGGCGACGGCGTCGACGATCACATCGCCGGTCTCGCTTTTGACCAGCTGCACATGGAGGCCATGGCGCAGTCGCACCTGGTGAATCCGATCGACGATGGCCTGATCCACCTGGGTCGCCGGAAGGGTAAGGCGCTCGTGCACCCAGTCCGCGCCCAGCACCGGCAGGCTGACTTCGCTGACGATGCCGGTGGTCAGCATCTGGCAGATGGCGGTGAAGTCGAAGCTCGCGCGGGGGAAGCGGGGTCGCGTCACGCTGCTTGGGAAGTAGTCATCGATGATCGACTCGGCGATGCGGTTACCCTTGGCGGGCAGGATGCCCGGCATCGGCACAGTAGAGAGCTGGATGTAGGGGTTCTGGTTGGCCTCCAGCAACACCACGCGAGGGGCGTCAACGCTGTCCGTTTCGCATACCAGCATATCGAGACCCGCGTGGGGCAGGCCGAGCGCTGCGGTTGCCTGGATCGCGATGCTGGCAGCCTGAGAGGGAAGCCGGTCGTCACCGTCGATCAGGTCTCCGCCTAGATGCGTATCGGGAATGTCGTTGAGGTAGACCACTTCTCCTGGTGCGGGAACATCACCGGGGGAACGACCTTGCTGGGCAAGAAAGGCAAGAGATACCTCATCAAGCCCAAAAGGCTCCTGGCCATAGACGGGGTGCTGACGCCGCTGGGCGACCTTGTGGGCCACACACTCGGCAATCGTCCGCGTACCGTCGCCGAGAATGCAGGCAGGCCGGCGTATTCTGGCGGCGACGACACGACCCGCGGTGACAAAGACGCGGTATTCGGTGCCCTCCACATACTCCTCGAGCAGGAGAGGTTCGGATGCGGCGTTGAGCAGGTCACGCACCTGGTCGGCGCTGAGCCGGCGGTGAATGCCTTGCGCCAGGGTGCCGGCCACTGGTTTGAGAATAAAGCGGCCCTGGGGGTGTCGAGCGAGCAGCGGTTCTGCCTCGGCGGCATGCCCCACTTCTATCACCTGACCATCCGCTACCGGCAAGCCCGCCTGACGCCAACAGTCCAAGGTATGCGGCTTGGACTCGCAGGCGGCGCTGGCCTGCTGTGTCGTGCGATCCCCCATCACGCGATAGAAGGCGTGGTGGCGACGCCCATCGCCGATGGTGAGGAACTCGCCGCGGTAGCCGGAGAACGGCAGATGGGCGAAGCGCGGGCAGTGGCTGGCCATCTCGTAGTGAAAGGTGACCTTGAGCCCGCGCTGCCAGGCCGCGAGGGCCAGCAGGTAGGCATTGGAACCCAGGTGCGGAATCGCGTGCAGGCGTTGCTTCATCACGCTATCGGTAAAATCCGCGCTGGGTCGCTTGGCGGCCGCCGGCGCGGGGGCGGTGCGAGACGCGGAGGCGCTGTGCGCCTTTCGCTGCGGGTGTGGCTTGCGTCTGGCCATTACATCGGTTCCTGTGTATCAGCGGTCGACGTCATCATTGCTTAAACGCCCCCGGCGCAGCGGCATGGCGTGCCGAGACATCGTGATCTGCCCCCGCCTCTTGAAAGTACGCCACGGTTGCCGCCAGCCCCTCGCCCAGTGGCACCTCAGGCGCCCAGTCCAGCACTTGCCGAGCCAAGGTGATATCCGGCTGTCGCTGACGCGGGTCATCTTGCGGCAGTGGCTGATAATCGAGAGGGGCGGCCGTATTCGTCAGCCGACGGATACGCTCGGCCAGTTCAACGACGGTGATTTCCGCCGGGTTGCCCAGGTTGATCGGGCCGGTCACTGAGGGCCCCGTGGCCATCATGCGTACCAAGCCTTCGATCAGATCATCCACATAGCAAAAGCTGCGGGTCTGCCTGCCATCGCCATACAGGGTGATAGGATCACCACGCAACGCTTGGCCAATGAAATTGGAGATGACACGGCCATCGTGGGGATGCATGCGTGGCCCATAGGTGTTGAAGATGCGCACGACCTTGATGGCAGTACCGTGTTGCCGGTGGTAGTCGAAACATAGGGTTTCCGCACAGCGCTTGCCTTCATCGTAACAGGCACGCGGGCCGATCGGGTTCACACTGCCCCGGTAGCTCTCGGGCTGGGGATGTACCTCGGGATCACCGTAGACTTCCGACGTGGACGCCTGCAGCAGGGGCACCTTGAGACGCTTGGCCAGGCCCAGCATGTTGATCGTGCCCATCACCGCGGTCTTGGTGGTCTGCACCGGATCACGCTGGTAATGGATAGGTGACGCCGGGCAAGCCAAGTGATAGATGGCATCCACCTCGACATAGAGGGGAAAGGTAATGTCGTGGCGCATGAACTCGAAGCGCGGGTGATGCAGCAAATGGTAGATGTTGCGTTTGTCCCCGGTATAGACATTGTCCACACAGAGCACCTCGTGCCCCTCATTGAGGAGACGTTCACAGAGGTGGGAGCCCAGGAAGCCGGCGCCCCCGGTGACGAGGCTACGCGGATGAACCGTCATGATGATGTGTCCTTGTGGGGTGCTGAGGCAGCCGAGACCATGCTCACCTCGCACTTGGCGCGCAGGCGCAGCCGATGCGTTCCAGCCGACCAGCCCAGTCCCTCGGCCTGAAAGGTGATCGGCGCCATGGGCTGAGACGGATCGGCCACCCAACGCGTCACGGCCTTGTGGATGGTGGCCATCATCGCCTGTCGATCCGCAAGGCCTGGTTGCCTGAGGGAACGGCGCCCCGGGGCCATCACCTGCATGGCCTGCTGTTTGGCTGCGATGTAAAGGTGATTGATGACATGGTTGGCCTCCAGCGCCTTGATGTCGCTGTAGCGCACACGCTCGTCGTCACCATGGCGGATCGGACTGACAAAGGTTGACGGATACGACGCTTCGCTCAGCCCTGCAGACACCAGACGACGGTAGAGGTCGTCGTCCTCTCCTCCCCAGCCTTGGAAGGCCTCGTCATAGCCGCCGAGCCGCTCGAACCAGCGGCGCGGGCAGATGCAGGTGCCCCAGGTTTCCTTGTCCCGCTTCCCCGCCACCGGCGCGGCGCGATAGAAGCAGTGCGGGGTCAGGTGTTCACGCTGCCAGGCGAGCCAGCCCGGCTGGATACAGATGTCCGCATCGATCATCACCAGCCAATCGCCTGTGGCCTGGGCCGCGCCCAGGTTGCGGGCACGCGCCAGGTTGAAGCCGGGGTCGTCATCGACATGCACGACCTTGACCTGGGGGTAGTGCTCGGCCACCCAGGCCCGGGTCTGCTGCGGGCAGCCGTAGTCCACCACGATGATCTCGTCGGCGCCCGCCTCGATCAACAAAGGCAGCGTCTGCTGAAGGTGGTGAAGCCGGTGCTTGCAGGTGGTGATAAAACTCACCCGGGGCATGGCCACGGCGTGGGGAGCCGCAATGGCCCTGTTGGCGGAAACTGATCCGGTTGACACTGGCCCGGTGGGCGGGGAAGCCGTGCTATCACCCGCTTGGGCAAGATCGCCCGGGCGGGTGTGGCGTTGCCACCAAGCCACACCGGTTTTGCGCTCGGCATAACGCGGCGCCGCCTCGGTGGCGCGCTGGCGAAGTGCATCGCGCTGCGCGATCAGGTCACGACAGCCGGCAATCAGCGCCGCCTGATTGAGGGTCGGTATCACCACCGCGCCACCCCCCAGGGTGTCCAGATCCTGGGCCGCCCCCGTGCCGGCGGTAATCAGCGCAGGCACGCCCAGGGCCTGCGCCTCCTGAAAGATACCCGAGGCCTTGTGCGCATAGAAGCCAGGCCGATAGGCACAGTACACCGCATCGGCGTCGGCCATTTCCTGATAGAAAATCGAAGAGGGCAGATCGGCCTCCAGTCGCATCGAGACGCGAGGGCCAGCCAGTTCGGTCAGGGCCTGTTTCTGCTTCGCATCGGTGACAGACGCGACCAGGCGCACATCGAGCTGTGGCAGTTCCCTGAGCAGCGTCGGCAAGGCCTTCAACAGCTCCTGGATGCCCTTCTCCTGGCGCATGCCACCAATGAACAGTAGCCGGAGCCGCTCATCCCTGGGGCGTTGCCGCCTCGACGCCTGCCAGGCATGGGGGGAAGGGGCCATGGTGACAGGCGACAACCCGGCCGCCTCCCAGGGGGCAATCAGCGCATCATGCTCGACCGTGAAGCGATACTCGGCAAGCTTGCCGGCGGCCACCACCGCCTGCAGGCGCGTCATGGCGTCCTGGCCCCACTGGGCGGCCATGGGGCTGCCGGGCTGGCCAAACGTCGGCTCGGCATGAAAATGCAGGCCCAGGTAGGGCAGACGACAGGTCTCGGGCAGGGTTTCCAGCCAGCGTACCAGGCCGATCAGCAAGGGCAGCGTGGTACTCGGCAACAGCAGCCCGGGCACCGAGTTCCCCGCCAGGCGCGGCGTCACATGCTCGGTAAGATCCGCCGCGAAGGAGGCCGCAAGGGCCAGCGTGCGCTGCTGCCAGTCCAACCAGTCGCGCCCCCACACATGGCCGCCGGCACGAAAACAGGGCGTGATAGGAAACGGGGCAATACCCTGTCGATGGGTCAGCACGGTCCACGACCAGCCGTTGGCCTGGGCGCCGAGATACAGCGCTTCATCCAGCACCTGATAATGCCCCAGGGTGGCCTGCAGGCAGGGGTCGATGACCAGCATGTTTGCCGCCCAAGGGGCCGCATCGGGTAACGGTGGGACATCAGGTTCCAGGTGGGTATCGACGGAGGGTGTCTCCGCCGTCGTTGCGCTCGCGGGTGGTTGCCCGGCTGGCTCGGGGGCGTCGACGCGGGCGGCGGCGGGCGGCGCATCTGCCCCAGACACCGCGTGCGGGGCCGGCATGTCCGGCCACTCACAGGTGATGTCCTCGGGCGGCGCGCCGGCAAGGTGCCGAGTCAGCGTCTGTCGATAGGCCTGCTCAAGCTGCCGCGCGACCGCGGGCGCATCGAACAGCGCGCACTCCTGGCGCTTTTCGATCAAAAAGCGCCTGGCACGCCTCAGGTCCTGCCCCTGGGGATCGCTCAGCAGCCGAATCACCAGGGCCACATACGCCTCCACCGTGGGCTGAATGAACACCCGAATCCCGGCGGCCCGCAGCAGACTGCCGCTGACCCGACCCGCGAAGTTGTGGCCTTCCAGCGCCACCACGGGCACGCCGGCGGCCAGGGCGTCGCTGGTGGTGGTATGCCCGCCGTAGGGCCAGGGGTCGAGCATCAGGTCGCAGCAGGCCAGGCGCGCCTGATGCGCGGCATGGGGCAGTCTCGGCGCCAGGATGAGCCGTCGTGGGTCCACCCCATGGCGCTGCGCGTGCTCGATGAGCTTGGCCACCGCGCCGGGGCCCGGATCGAGCAGCCAGAGGACGGCATTGGGCACGGCAACGAGAATTTTCATCCAGGCGTCCCAGGCGCCACGGTGCACCTTGGCGATGGCATTGAACATGCCCAGCACCCAGACCTTTCCCTCGGGCAGGCCCACATCGCGCCTCGCCGGCGGCTTGGGCAATGGCTGATGGCGGTGGTCGTTGACCTGATAGGTACCCGCCAGGCGGATGATCTGCTCGGGGTACGCCGCCGAACGCTCGGGCGGCACGACATAGCCGTCGGCGATGAGGTAGTCGACCAGGTCACCGCCATAGCTACCCGGCCAGGCCAGATAGCCGATCTGCACCGGGGCGGGCCGGTGAGCCAGGATGCCCAGACGATTGGCCCGGGTCAGGCCGCTTACGTCAATCAGGATATCCAGCGCGTGCTCACGCATCAGGCCGGCGGCATCGGCATCGCTGAGCTGCGCCACGCCATGCAGCGCATCGGCATGGGCGAGCAGTTCGCGGCGAATGGCCGAGCCGTCGTCCCAGCCGCTGCAGTAGAGCCGTATCTCGAACTGGGTGCGGTCGTGATGGCGCAGCAACCCCAGCAGCAGCCGCGCCGTAGGATGATCACGATAGTCGCTGGACAGATAGCCCAGACGCAGGCGCCGCCCTTGCAGCGGTGTCACGGCAGGTGGCTCGCGCTCCATGGCGGGCAGGTTGCGCCGTCGATAGGCGCGAATCACCGCCAGATTGCGTGATTCGTCGCCACAGGCGTTCAGGTGGGTGCGGGGCGATTCGTTGAGCGTCTCGATCGGCTCGCGCGCATAGGCCTCGTGCAGCTGCACCGCCAGCCGCTCGGCCAGGTCAAGGTCCGCACCGCGCTGGGCAATGTAAAGCATGGCGCTGGCCCAGGCCAGCGGCCGCCCCAGCCGCTCATAGGCCTCAGCCGCCAGACGCAGCGCCGTGCCCGAGGCATCGAAGCGGATCAGCATGTGCGCCGCCTGGAGGCGCTGCTCGTCGGTCGCCGCCTCGGCGTTGAGCACCGCCAGCATGGCTTCCGCACACTCCCGGCGTTGGCCGAGTCGATCCCGCAGGCGCCCCTGTATCAGCCACAGCTCGGGATCATTCGGCTCCCGCAGGGTGACCCAGATCACCAGGCGCAGGGCATCGGTCGGTGCCTGATGCGAGAGCCACTGAGCCAGCTGCAATACGCTCTCACGCTTTACTCCCGGGGAAGCATCATGCAAGGCATGGTCAAGAAGCGCGACGGCGGCCTGCGGCCCTCGCGCGGTCAACTCCACGCCTGCCAACTGGAACAGTTCCTGCTGTGAGCGTGGCGTTAGTGCCCTGCCCTGTTTAACCGCCTGCCCGTGACGCTGACGCTTTGCCGGGGCGCGCTTCCCCCCACCTTTGCGCTTTTTTGCTGCCATGCCTCTATTCCCTGCCGCTGCGGTGTTGTGTGACCTCACCACGATAGCGCGCTGCGCCACTCGTCACCGCGGGTCACTCGGCCGACCGGCTCAACGGTCGAAGTCGAACTCCAGGTCGTCATCCCCTTCGCCGAAGAAGGCGTCCAGGCTGTCGGTCTGCTCCACCGAATGCAGGTGACGCTCGGCTTTGTCGCTGGGCTTGCCTGTGCCGGGCTGTTTGCGGTGGCGGAACTGGAGATCGCCGATCCGGGGCTGGCTAAAGATCTGCACATAGGCAAGGCCCAGGGCACCCGTGTGGGCCAGCTCGGCATAGGTCTCGGGGGGCAGCGAGCGCAGGGTCGCTTCGTCGATGCCGCAGTAGCCCTTGAGGGTCTGTACCTTATCCTTGGGCTTCCAGCGGATGGCCCAGGGCTTGATCAGCCCGGCCTGGTGGAGCTGGTCGACGAGTTTCTGGGTGGTGCCCAGGGCCTGCTGTCGCTTCTCGTGGAACTGCTTAACCTGGCCGGTGAGCTCGGCCAGCTCGCCCTGCTCGAAGATCGGCTGGGCACCGATGGCCTGGGTCTCGGCAAAGAGGCCGCTGTCGGCGTCGATGAACAGCTGCCCTTCCCCGTTCAGGGCAAAGGGATAGCCCCGGTACTGGCTGGGCACATAGGGCGCCTGCCACTTGAACTCGGGGGAGAGATAGATATTACGGCCCGGTTGCAGGGAGAGCAGCGCGACCAGGTGATAGCGGTCGGCCTGTTCGTTGAACGCGAAGGCCACCGGGTACCAGGGCAGTACCTGGGTGATCTCGGCCATGGCCACCGGGACCAGGTGATCCTTGGCGGCAAAGGAGTAGTCGCGGTACTTGAACCAGCCGGCCTCGTGATGGGTGGCGGGGTCGAGGGGAATCCATCGGGTCATATGGGGATCCTGTCAAAAAACCCCACCCTCAAGGAGGGCAGGGTTTCATTGGATTACGGCTTGATTCGCTTTGACCCTGGGGCACCCGGCCGGAGCCGGGTGCCGTCAAGGCATCTCACTCAGAGAGTGGGATTAGGCGAAGTTCTCTTCAACAAATGCGCCTGTGACACCGGTCAGCTCAGCGATCTGGACGATATCGATGCTACCCGCACCATCACCAGTGACGTGGTATGCATTAGCTGTAGGACCATCCTGAGCAACGATAATGGCTTCACCATCGAAGTTTTCATCAAACTCCGCATTGTCCCCGTCACCAAAGTTGCCTGCAGTCAGAGTAGAAGTGCCGGAGAACAGCACAATCAGACCAGCCGGGTCAGCCTCGGCAGTAGTGCCAGACGCCACTGTGTCGAAATCATCCGCTTCAAAGAAAGCAGAGAAGTCGAGGATGTCGAACGGATCTGAATCCACGCCACCATCACCCGCCTGGAAGTTGGTGATGCTCGTGAAGTCATCTTCGTTGTCAGCAATGCTGACAGTCAGTGATGCGAACACGAAGGTGCTGGAAGCGTCGTCACCATAGGCATCGAAGCCAGCCCCGGGCTCATTCTCCAGCGAGGCACGGCTGCCAACGCTGGTGAACTCGACAGTCTCGACCGAGTCGGCCTCCATCAGATCTGCAACCGCATCACCCTGCTGAGCCACACCCATTGCTGCTGCGAGACCGCTGACGGCCACAGAAACATCACCATTATCGACAGTCGTCGTGAAGGTAATGTCTGCCGTCTCAGGCGGATCGATCGGCTCACCGGTGACCGGGTCGTCGAAGACGAACTCGATGCCCACCTTCAGCTCAGAGACAGCGGCCAGGATGTCATCCTCATCGCTGGACCAGTTGCCAAAATCCCACGGCCCACCCACAAGGTCCTCGGTCTCTGCACGCAGAATCTCCGCTTGATCCTCGGTGATCCTCAGCTCCGGTGCACTTTCGTGGCCAATCACGATCCTGTCTTCGGGACCAGTATCGGTCTTAAGCTGCAAATCCGTCAGATCGCGATCATCGGACACCAGGATGGTGATCCGTGAACTAAAGGCGCGGAAATCACCATTCTCAACCGGCTCACCGTCTGAATTGGCTAAACCAGTATCAGGGTCAACCAACGTGCGCGCGACGTTGCCATCCTCGTCAATGTCCACCAGGTAGGTGCCATCTTCGAGTTGTGCCTGAGCACCCGTCATGAGAAGTGACGAAGCAGGATCCGTAGTTCCATCTTCGCTGTTACGAACGATCTGAAGCTCAGTCAGACCACGCACATCTGTCAGATCACTGTCGAGGATAGTGTTATCCACAAAGTCGTCCAACAGCAGGGTGGTGCCCGGCCCTTCAATGGTACCGCCCGCTGCCACGAAGGCCTCGTACTGCTCGTCGGTCATCTGAACGGTGGCACCCGCCTCGAGGAAGATCGTCACGCCATCCAGATCGAGGTTGGTATCGGTGCCATCCTGCAGGCCACGGAAGTCGACGTGACCCGTGAGGGTCATCTGACCACCGCTGACGCTGATGGAGCCGACCTCATCGTCACCACCGAAGTCGAAGTCACCGTCCAGCAGGAGTTCAGCGTCGCCACCGAGATCGACGTTGAGAGCCGAGTCGGGGCCACCGCTGAAGTCAACGTCGTCGGTGATGCGCACCACACTGTCAGCCGCCGCGTTGGAGAGATCGATCGTCCAGACCGCCTCTGTACCCAGCTCAGGCGAGCTCGCGCCCACCACTTCGGACAGCCAGAGGGTGTTGACCCCGGTGCCGCCGGTGAAGGAGAAACCGTCCGTAGACACTTCCCCGACCACCATGGTCAGGGTACCGGTGTGGCCACTGGCATCGATA
>NZ_JABFUC010000028.1 GCF_022341425.1 Billgrantia campisalis
AACGCGCCTATCAGCGTCAATTACAAGGAGGAAAGGTCGCGTCGTCAGGCTGACGACAACAACCCCACCCAACCGGTCATTTTAATTGTCGCCGACCGGTCAAAGTAGTTGACGCCGGATACGTGATGTGCTTTACGCCAACCGGGAGATCAGCTCTGCGGAAGAACGTCACCAGGTGCGCCAGGAACAGCTCGAGCAGCTCGAGGCCCTGGGCGTGGCGGACCTGTTCCTGGGCCGGCATGGAGGTTGACCCGGCCTCCGACACGATAACGCGATGCGGATAATGCCAGGGGGAGTGATGAGCGAGCAGAAGCGAGAGCATAAGTGGCCAAAAAAGCTCATGGAAGTGACGGATGTCGCTGAACAGGCGCTGGTGAACCATGGGCTGGAGCAGAACAGGTCCCGCGAGTTGGCAAAGGTTGTGATAAAGGCCCTGGCCTTCTTGCATGGCGGCCGGGTGTTCTACTTTCCCAAGGGCGAGGGGCTGGATCTCGCCCTGCGCGACCGCGAGATCTGGGAGCGGTTCGATGGCCACAACCACGAGGAGCTCTCCCGCGAGCACGGTCTGACCACCACCCGGATCTACGGGATCCTGGCCGAGCAGAGAAAGCTCCGCCAAAGCGACAAAGAGACATGAGGTTTCCACCCTGCCAATGATGGCGGGGTGTCTATGGGGGCCCCGGAGGATGTTGGTGGGCGATGCAGGAGAGAGGGCCTTCGAGCCCCGGTTCACGGCCTTCATCGTCCCTGGGCACGGCAACCGGTAAGCCCCCACCCTATTTCTGTCAGGCAGTGACCCACGCCACCCTGGTGTAGCACTGAGACCTGATCTACAAGCTCGGAGACTGCTGTGGCGATCTCAAAACTAATCCTCGGGAAGCGTGATTTCTGGCTGCCATTGACAGTCAAGCAAGTGGCCGAGAATCCAGCAGATGGGGAGTTCTGTTTTTCCCTCCGGGTTCGCGATGTGAGTAGCCGCCGCTTGTGCGAGTTACTGAGAGAACTCAGCGCCATCCAGGTCAGCGCTGAGTTCGATGATGATGAACGTGAGGTGCGTATCGCTGAGAAGCTGGGCGAGCTGGTCATGGGCTGGCGAGATGTCTGTGACGATGGCGGTGAGGAGATCCCTTTTACCCCTGAAGCGTTCCGTCAATTACTGAAGATATCAGGGATGGCGCCAGCAATACTTCGTGCGTACGGCGATGGCTACTCCACAGCCGTGCCGACCATGCACCTGAAAGCATGAGGTAGCCCATGGCCAATGATCTGCGCGTAGGCATCCGCCTCGAGGCCGACCCCAGCAACCTGCGGGCTGGCACCCAGCAGGGCGTGCGCGAGGTGCGCCGACTCACCGAGCAGACCCAGCGCAGCGGTCGAGAGACCCGCTCGGCTGCCCGTGAGACCCGAACCTTCAGCGACTCCATGCGCAACGCCGCCAGTGCCTCGGCGGTGCTGCATGGCCCGTTGGGTGGCGTTGCCTCCCGGTTCTCCTCCATCGCCACCCTGGCCAACCGCGCCGGTCTGGCCCTGGGCGCCACCGGCCTGGCCGCCAGCGCCGGTGTGATGGGTTGGCTGTCCTTCACTCGCGCCGCCGGGAACGCCGAGCAGCAGCTGCTGCGTCTTGAGGCGCGCCTTCAGGCCACTGGCTTCGCCGCGGGGGTCTCGATCCAAGAGATCGAAGAATTTGCTCAGCGCATGGCTGAAGACACGCTGACAAGCGTGAGTGAGGTAAGGACCGCAGCTGCTGAGCTGGCTGGCTTCTCGAGTATCGCTGGTCAGAACTTCTTCCGGGTGATTGAGCTTGCCCAGGATCTGGGCGGCAACTTGACCAGTAACGTGCAGCAGATCGCCCGGGTGCTGGAGGCTCCAGAGGAGGGCTTGGGCCGCCTGGGACGGCGCATGACCGACCTGACGTTCGAGCAGCGCCAGATGATCCAGGAGATGGTCGAGACCGGCCGTCAGGCGGATGCCATGCGCGTTATTCTGGAGCATCTCGAGCAGCAGATTGGTGGCACTGGGGTGGGTGAGGCACAGGGCCTAGCCGGCGCCATGGATACCTTGGGCAAGAACTGGACCCAGCTGAAAGAAAATCTGGGCGATACCTCCTATGCGCAGCGTGCCGTCCAGGGTCTTTCCAGCATTGTTGGTGGCCTGGAGCGTGTCAGTCAGCAGACTGATGATGTGCGTTTGCAAACAGCTCGCGCTCGTCGTGAGCTGACGCTTTTCGGTCGGTTCGTGGACCGTGATCAGCTCGATGCCCAGATCACTCGTCTTGAGCGGCGTCGGGAAACGCAGGGCCCCGGTGCGCTATCCGCCTCCCGGGCCGAGGCAGATGCCGGCCGGCGCCGGGACCGGATCAAGGAGATCGAGCAGGAAGCCGCAGATGCGCGTGTCGAGATCGAGCGCACCGCAAATGACCGCATCATCGCCGAGCGCGACCGTATGCTCCGCGAGCTGGAGGGGCTAAGCACCCAGGGCGGTATCGATAATGCCGATCTGGCCAGCGCCCGGGCTGCGGTGGAAGCCCGGGCCGCGGCTGCCATTGAGGCCGCAGAGCGACCTGCCCGTGAAGCCGCTGATCGCCGCGCCCAGGCCGAGGCTGAGCGCGCCGCCAGCCAGGCCGCCGCCAACCAGCAGGTGATCGCCGGCCTGCAACGCGAGCGGCAGCTGCTGGAGAGCCTGGCCGGTACCGAGCGCGACCGCGCCCAGGCCATGGATGCCGCCACGGGGCGCCTCAACGAGTTCGCCACCCCCGCCCAGGTCGCCCAAGCCAGAGCCTTGGCGGGCGCCATGCATGACATGCTCGAGGCCGAGCAACGCCTTATCGAGATCCGCGCCGCCGAAGATGATCTCGCCCTGCGCATCGCCCAGCAGGAGCTGCTCGCTCAGTACTCCGGTCAGGAGACCGACGAGTACCGCATCCAGGCAGCGTTATTGGAGCTCAAGCATCGGATCGGCGAAGGCGCCGCCCAGCAGCTCGAGCAGCAGGTGCGTCTCGCCCACGAGCTCACCCGCGCCAACCAGGAGCAGGTCGAAGCGCAACGCAATCTGGAGGGTATTCTTGATCGCGTAGACCCCTCGCGGGCGTTGGAGCGGCAGCTGGAGCTGATCGAGGAGCTCAAGACGCAGTTCCCACAGTACGCTGCCGCCCTTGAGCAGGCTGCCGACCAGGTGCGCGCCCGCATCGAGGAGATCAACTCCGGGCTGATCAGCGCACGTAACATAAACCGCAATTTCGCTTTCGGCGCAGCACGGGGCCTCGATTCATTCGCCGAGGATCTCGCCAACGGCCGCAACGCCATTGAGAGTCTGGGCGATGCGTTCCGTCAGTTCGCGGCTGACTTCCTGCGTCAGATAAGCCAGATGATTATCCAGCAGATGATCTTCAACGCCCTGCAGAACGCTACCGGCGGCGGGATCGGTGGGGCTGTCGCAGGCGTGTTCGGCACCCACCACGGCGGGGGCGTCGTGGGCTCTGGTGGTACCCGCACTGCAATAGCCGCAGACGAGATGCTGATCCTCGCGCGGCGCAACGAAGAGGTGCTCACCACCAACGACCCCCGGCACCGCAATAACCAGGGTGGGAGTGCCTCGGAACGCGGCTTGACCATCATCAATACTTTTGACGCTGACGAAGCATTTCAGGCTGGGATCAACACGCCTGTTGGTGAAAGAGCCTTGGTCAATCAGATCAAGCGTAACAAATCCCAGATCAAGACCGTTTTAGGTCTGTGATGGCTATACGGCACGTCTGGCTCGCTACAACTGTGTAGCGCATCGCAAAACACCCGCCTGCGGTACGCTGAGTTTGCTCCCGCTCGAGAGGGCCTGTCGATGCCTGTTCAACGCCCGTTAAAGCCGACCCATCCGCCGAGATGGATGGGTCGTTCCTACCGCGCTGTGCCATGCTGATCGGACCGTACAGCAGGGAGAACGCAGATGGGACTCCTCTCCAAGATCCGCGCCGCGCTCGTCAGCGTGCCCAAGCCACCTGCAGAACCCCAGGCCTCGAGCGAGGCATCCGATCGCCCCATTGACTATTACGAGCAAGCCTTTGAGCTTGCCGCCGTGGGCATTGAGTGGCCGCCGGAGGCGCGCGATGCCGTGCGAGGTGCGCTGGCAAAGGTGATCTACGATGGTGAGCAGCAGGGCAACAAGGCCTTAGCTGCAGTATGGCCAGATTCATTCCGGTGGCCGGACGCCGAACTCTATCTCGACGACCTTGGGATCGGCGCATCTTCCCGCCAACTGATGATCATGCTGAGAACGCAGGTCTCGCGAGCGGCACACCAACTGCGTAGGATCGAGCAGATGCGGCTCGTGGCCGGTCATAGCATGATCAGGGGCAATACTCATGTACTAGTGGCTCACACCAGCTCTCCAGACGGCATCAGCCGATGCGGGCTCAGCCATAAGGAGACTCGGAGTTGCGAGATGGCGGCGGACATGGCCCCCTGCCTGGTCTTCGGCTGTGACTGTTCATGGGCGGCACTGCAGCCCAGACATATCAAGTAGCCGATGCCATCAGCAGCCAACCGCTGCTGCCCTTGTCAGAGTCGTAGAGCCAGATCGCCCCACAGTTCTGGCACTGGTAATCCTGCTCTCTCGATGCTCCGATATGGCTGTTTAAGTGGCGCGCCTCACCTATGGCCTTGAGACGGGAATGAGGCGGATCGCGCCGCCTCTTGCTCTTCTGCTGGATACAGGGCCTACAGAGCTGGACCATGCTTGCACTCCTCGCGGGGGATGTGACCGCAGCCTAGCGCAGGCCATGGTTGGATCACATGCTGCATTTTATGCTTCACGGCCTGCTCTGGCTTGTGCTGATTGCAACCGCGACGACTAAGCGGGGACGCTTTATTGGTATGCCGGTTCCACTGCGTGAAAAATAGCGTTTGCCGATTATCGTGCGCCCAGGGCGGGAATTATCGTGCGGCGCTACAAAATAGTGGAGTTTACGGGGTGTAAATGAGCATATTGAGTCAAATTTTAACGAAGTATTGTCGAGTGCAGCCCTTTTGTAGGCACCCTCAGAGGATGACATGAAAAACGCCGGCTATGGCCTGCTGCTGGCGCTGCAGTTCCTCACCCGGCTGCCGGTGCCGGTGGCGTGTCCCTGGACGCCGGCCACCCGCCGCTGGGCGCTGCGCTGCTATCCGCTGGTGGGGCTGCTGCTGGGGGGCGTGCTGGCGGGCGCGGCGGCGCTGCTGCAGGGGGCGCTGCCCGCGCCGCTGCTGGCGCTCGCGCTGCTCAGCCTGTGGGTGGCGCTCTCCGGCGGGTTGCACCTGGACGGGCTGATGGATGTGGCCGACGCCCTGGGCAGCAATGCCCCCCTGGAGCGGCGCTGGGAGATCATGAAAGATCCCCAGGTAGGCAGCTTCGGTATGCTGGCGCTGGTCTTTCTGCTGGCCTGGAAGGGCGTGCTGCTGTGGGCGCTGGTGGATGCCGGAGTGAGCCTGGCGGTGCTGCTGGCGGTGCCCGCCCTGGCGCGTTTCGGCGCCGTGGCGCTGCTGCGGCTCGCGCCCTGTGCCCGGCGCGAAGGGCTGGCCTGGGCCTGGCGCCAGGATCTGGGCCATCGCGACCTGCTGCTGGCGCTATGGCCGCTGCCGCTGCTGTTCTGGCTGCTGCCGGGCTGGCTGCTGCTGTTCGGCGCGCTGCTGATCTTTCTGCTGCTCTACGGCCTGGCGATGACCCGGGCCTTCACCGGCATCAACGGCGATATCGTGGGTGCCGCCATCGAGGGAGGAGAGCTATGGCTGCTGCTGATTGCCTGGAGCTGGTGGTCGTTCGTCACGGGCTGACCGCATGGAACCAGGAACGCCGCTACCAGGGACAGCGCGATATCCCGCTGCTGCTGCCCGAGGCGCTCGGCGACATGGCGCGGCTGCGCGATCACCTGGCCGGCGAGCCCTTCGACGCCGTTCACTGCAGCGATCTGACGCGCTGCCGCCAGACCCTGGCCCATGTGTTCGACGCCGACGAGCGCCAGACACGCTTGGATCCGCGCCTGCGCGAGCTCGACTTCGGCGACTACGAGGGCCGCTGCTATGCTGAGCTCAAGGACCAGCCGGCCTATCGCGCCTGGATCGACAGCCGAGGGGAACAGGCGCCGCCGGGCGGGGAGTCCGCCGCCGCCCTGCGCGCCCGGCTCGAAGCCTGGCTCACCGAGTTGTTGGCTACGGCGCTGAGGGAGGGGCATCGGCGGGTGCTGACGGTGACCCACGGCGGCGTGATCCGTGAACTGCGCCGGCGCTTGGAGGCGATCGACTTCTGGGCGGGCAGCGTCGGACAGGCCCAGGGGCGTCGGTTCGTGTTCACTCATCAGGGAGGCTGGCAATGCAGCTCTTCATCGGCGGTGCCTGCGCCGGCAAGCGCGACGCCGTAGCGGCACGCTTTCCGGCGGCGAACTGGTGTCGACTGGTGCCCAGCCGGCCGCTGGGTGACTGGCGTCGCCAGGGCGCGCCCGGCACGGTGCGGGTGATCACCGGCTGGCTCGGCTGGCTGCAGGCGGCGCTGGCGCATGAGCCCGACGACGATGCGCTGAGAAACCAGCTCGCCGCCGAACTCGATGCCCTGTGCGCCGCCGAGTGCCGCGATGGCCACGAGGTGGTGCTGATCCTGCCGGAGGTGGGCCGCGGCATCGTGCCCATGGCGGCCAGCGATCGTCGACTGCGCGATCTGGCCGGCTGGCTCGCCCAAGACGCCGCCGCCCGGGCCGAGCGGGTCTGGTACGTTCGCCATGGGCTGCTTCAGGTACTGCGTCAGGTCAAGGCGCCGGCCAATGCGCGTTGACGCCTTCCGACCAGGTTGCTAGCTTACGCCCACTCTCAGGTGCTGACGGCGGCTCGTCGTCAGTGAAACGGGAAGTCGGTGCGCTCTGTGAGCCATTCCGACGCTGCCCCCGCAACGGTGATCGAGACAAGAACGGCCGATATGCCACTGTGCCCAGGCACGGGAAGGCCGCCGTTCGGGAAGCCGGTATTCCGCCGCTTCCGCTCGTCAGCCCGGAGACCGGCCCGAGAGTCCAGGAAACGCTAAACAAATCGACGAGCGGGATGAGGCGCAAGGCGAATGCAGCGATTCGTCGGGGACGCCTAGTCCGCGCAGGCATTTGTGGCGTGTTTCCAGTATGCCGGGTTGCGGTGGGCGACCAAGGGCTGGGCAAACGCCGCTTTTTCCGTTCTCCCTTCCCTCGATCTTCCTTGCCGCCCCGGCGAATGCCGAAAAACCGACCGTGCGGGTAGGCACGGCGAGCAAGGGACAATCATGAAAACCACACGTAACGCTACCCGTGGCCTGGCCGCTTTTGGCCTCGCTGCGCTGCCGCTGGCCGTTCAGGCCCAGGCCCCCGAGGCCGACACCGACCAGGCCGTGCGCCTCAATCCCCTGGTGGTCACCGCCGCCCTGGCACCGCGTACCGCCGACGAAACGCTGGCTTCCGTCACCGTGCTGGATGAAGCGACGCTGCGTCGCCAGGATCCGACCAGTGTCACCGATCTGCTGCGTGGCCAGCCCGGGGTGGACGTGACCTCCAACGGGTCCTTCGGCAAGAACAGCAGTGTCTACATTCGCGGTACCGGCAATGATGCCACCGTGCTGATGATCGACGGTATTCGACTGCGTTCGGCGACCACCGGCGGCGCCGCCTGGCACTATCTGGAACCGCGCATGTTCCAGCGCGCCGAGATCGTGCGCGGCCCGCGCGGCAGCCTCTACGGCGCCGATGCGGTGGGCGGTGTGGTGCAGCTGTTTACCCATGAGGCACAGGAGGGCGGCCCGCATCCCAGCGTCTCCGTGGGCGGCGGTTCCTTCAATACCCAGCGCTACAGCGCCACCCTCTCCGGCAGCAGCGGCGGCACCCGCTACAGCTTCGCCGGCAGCCATTTTTCCACCGATGGCGCCCCGGTTCGCCGCGATGGCGACGACAAGGGGTATGACAACACCACCGGGCTGGCGCGTCTCGCCCATACCTTCGACGGTGGGGCCGAGCTGGGCGTGCTGGCGCTGCGCGCGCGCGGCAACAACGAATTCGACGGCGGTGAGAGCGACTTCGTCCAGCAGGTGGCCGGCGTCTATGCCGAGCTGCCGGTGACCGACCGCTGGAGCAGCCGCCTCACCCTCAGCGAGGCGCGGGATGAGCTCGACACTTTCAACACGAGCTTTCCCTCCACCATCGAAACGCGCACTCAGACGGCCCGCTGGCAGAATACCCTGGCACTGGGGTTGCACGAGCTGATTGCCGGCGCCGAGTACAGCGAGGATCGGGTGGCCGGCAGCAATGACTACGACGTCGACCGTCGTGACAACGCGGCGCTGTTCGCCCAGGGGCTGTTCGACTTTTCCCCCTTCGCGCTGCAGGCCAGCCTGCGCTATGACGACAACGAGGCCTATGGCGAAGAGGTGACAGGCAGCCTGGCGCTGGGCTATGACCTGGATGCCCACCATACCCTGCGGGCGAGTGTCGGCACCGCTTTCAAGGCGCCCAGCTTCAATGATCTCTACTGGCCGGGGTCGGGCAATCCCGATCTCGAAGCGGAGACCTCGGAAAGCCTGGAAGTTGGCGTGCGTGGCCAGTATCGCGATCTCTTCTGGGATCTGGCCGCCTACCAGACCGACCTCGACGATATGATCGCCTGGGCGCCGCAGCCCTCAGGGCTCTGGGCGCCGACGAACATCGATTCGGCGCGTATCCGTGGCGTTGAATTGTCCGCCGGTGCCGAGCTTAACGACTGGACCCTGGCCGCGGCCCTGACCTACATCGACCCGGAGAATCGCAGCGAGGGCAATGCGGGCAACCGCTTGGCGCGCCGCGCCAGCCAGAGCCTGCGCCTGGACGTCGACCGCGAGCTGGGCGACTGGTCGCTGGGCGGCTCCTGGATCGCCCAGAACCATCGCTACGACGATGCCGCCAACGAGCGGCGCCTGGCCGGCTTCGGCCTGGTCAACCTGCGCGCCGGCTGGGAGTTTGCGCCCATGTGGTCGACTCGCCTGACCGTGGAGAACGCCTTCGACAAGGAGTATGAGACCGCCCGCGACTATATCAACGCCGGGCGCGCCGCCTTCGTCAGCGTGCACTTCGACCAATGAAGCCTATGGTGATACGCGCTTGCTTGCCCAGCGCCGCTCTGGCGCTGTGGCTCGGGGCCGGGGGGATCGCCTCGGCCCAGGCCGAGGTGTGCGCCGTGGACGACCGCGACCGCGAGGTATGCCTCGAGCAGCCGGCAAGCCGCATCGCCGCGCTCTCGCCCGGGGCCACCGAGCTGGTCTATGCCGCTGGGGCGGGGGAGAAGGTGGTGGCGGTGG
>NZ_JABFUC010000029.1 GCF_022341425.1 Billgrantia campisalis
TATCGATGCCAGTGGCCACACCGGTACCCTGACCATGGTGGTCGGGGAAGTGTCTACGGACGGTTTCTCCTTCACCGGCGGCACCGGGGTCAACACCCTCTGGCTGTCCGAAGTGGTGGGCACGAGCTCGCCTGAGCTGGGTACAGAGGCGGTCTGGACGATCGATCTCTCCAACGCGGCGGCTGACAGTGTGGTGCGCATCACCGACGACGTAACCTTCAGCGGTGGTGCCGATTCGGCTCTCAACGTCGATCTCGGCGGCGACGCTGAACTCCTGCTGGACGGCGACTTCGATTTCGGTGGGGCTGATGCGGTCGAATCCATCAGCGTCAGCGGTGGTCAGATGACCCTCACGGGTCACGTCGACTTCCGTGGCCTGCAGGATGGCACCGATACCAACCTCGATCTGGATGGCGTGACGATCTTCCTCGAGGAAGGTGCCACGGTTCAGATGACCGACGAGCAGTTCGCGGCATTTGAAGCGGCGGGTGGTACCTTTGCAGGACCGGGCACCAGCCTGCTGGTGGATCAGGATCTGTATAACACGATTGGTGATGACCTGACCGATATTCGTGGTCTGGATGAGTTGCAACTCGTGACTCGGGACGAGGAACTTCTGAACCGTCATGTGACTGATCCGATCACCCTGACCTTCGAGCAGGCCGAGCTGACCACTCAGCATTGGTACGATGCCGATGGTGACTTCGGGGTGCTGCCGGTGGATGACGACGGTGTCTTCGATGAGGATGGTGATCCTGCAGAAGCTGGCGATTTCCGCGAGTCTGGAGGTGTCACGGTCGAAGTCAGCACTGACGCCGACCTCACCGGTCTGCTGGGCGTCACCACCTTCGATATCGTCGCCGACGAGCCGGTGTCCCTGACCCTGCGTGCCGATCAGCTTGAGCTTGGCAAGCTGGAAGACGGTGAGGGTGGTGCTACCGCCGAAGACATCATCGAAGTGGTCAACGACATCGAAGTGTTGGTTCAGGTCGATTCCGGCAATACCGACTCTGGCGGTGATCCGATCATCGAGCAGCGCGCCTTCACCATCTCGGTGGAGCGTGACGGTGACGGCGACGTCGATTCGGTGGATGTCACCGGGAACGCGGCGGCCCTGGCCCAGACCCAGAACGATGGGATTCTGGGTGCCACGTTGGACGCTTATATGGTCGAAGCCGATACGGTCACCTGGGAGGCTGTGGGCACCACTGCCACTGCCAAAGAAACTGGTCCGTTGAACGCACACGATTCCGCAGCCACGGTTCACACCTTCGAGTGGATCGCCAACGCGGATGACGTTGATGGCGGCACCGAGATCACTGGCTTCACCGCTGGTGCTGGCGACTTCGCCGATATCCTCGACTTCTCAGCTTTCCTGGGAGATGGTTACGACGCAGTCGGTGATGGCAGTGACGCAGCAGTTGCTAATGACGAACGTGATATCGTCGGTAGCGTGGCCTTCTTCGATGGCACGGATCTGACTGAAGCTGATTTCACATCTGGTGGCGGAGTTGGTGCCTTCGAAGACTTTGCAGAAGGTCAGGCGGTAGTGATTGGCAACAACGGCAACATCTGGTATGTCGATAGTGCCGATACAGAAGTTACCAACGATGATATCAAGCTGGTTGGTACCGTTGATGGAACCTTCGGTGACTTTATCGCCGATAACGTTGGCGCCTAATCCCACTCTCTGAGTGAGATGCCTTGACGGCACCCGGCTCCGGCCGGGTGCCCCAGGGTCAACGCAAATCAAGCGGTAATCTAACGAAACCCTGCCCTCCTTGAGGGTGGGGTTTTTTTCCCTTTATGCTGGATGGCATTTCCCTCACAGCAGCCAACCACAGGACTCCCCATGACCCGATGGATTCCCCTCGACCCCGCCACGCACCATGAAGCGGGCTGGTTCAAGTACCGCGACTATTCCTTTGCCGCCAAAGACCATATGGCCCCGGTGGCCATGGCCGAGATCACCCAGGTGCTGCCTTGGTACCCGGTGGCCTTCGTGTTCAATGAGCAGGCCGACCGCTATCACCTGGTCGCGCTGCTCTCCCTGCAACCCGGCCGTAACGTCTACCTCACCCCCCAGGGCAAGTGGCAGGCGCCCTACGTGCCCAGCCAGTACCGGGGCTATCCCTTTGCCCTGAACGGGGAAGGGCAGCTGTTCATCGACGCCGACAGCGGCCTGTTTGCCGAGACCCAGGCCATCGGTGCCCAGCCGATCTTCGAGCACGGGGAGCTGGCCGAGCTGACCGGCCAGGTTAAGCAGTTCCACGAGAAGCGACAGCAGGCCCTGGGCACCACCCAGAAACTCGTCGACCAGCTCCACCAGGCCGGGCTGATCAAGCCCTGGGCCATCCGCTGGAAGCCCAAGGACAAGGTCCAGACCCTCAAGGGCTACTGCGGCATCGACGAAGCGACCCTGCGCTCGCTGCCCCCCGAGACCTATGCCGAGCTGGCCCACACGGGTGCCCTGGGCCTTGCCTATGTGCAGATCTTTAGCCAGCCCCGGATCGGCGATCTCCAGTTCCGCCACCGCAAGCAGCCCGGCAGTGGCAAGCCCAGCGACAAGGCCGAGCGTCACCTGCATTCGGTGGAGCAGACCGACAGCCTGGACGCCTTCTTCGGGGAAGGGGATGACGACCTGGAGTTCGACTTCGATCGCTGACACACAGGAACCGATGTAATGGCCAGACGCAAGCCACGCCAGCAGCGAAAGGCGCACAGCGCCTCCGCGTCTCGCACCGCCCCCGCGCCGGCGGCCGCCGAGCGACCCAGCGCGGATTTTACCGATAGTGTGATGAAGCAACGCCTGCACGCGATTCCGCACCTGGGTGCCAATGCCTACCTGCTGGCCCTCGCGGCCTGGCAGCGCGGGCTCAAGGTCACCTTTCACTACGAGATGGCCAGCCACTGCCCGCGCTTCGCCCACCTGCCGTTCTCCGGCTATCGCGGCGAGTTCCTCACCATCGGCGATGGGCGTCGCCACCACGCCTTCTATCGCGTGATGGGGGATCGCACGACACAGGAAGCCAGCGCCCACTGCGAGTCCAAGCCGCATACCAAGGCGGTGCTGAGCAAGGCCGAGGTGCCGGTGGTGCCGGGGGTGGTCGTGGCGCCGGGCGAACTCGCCGCCGCCGAGCCTTTCCTGACCCAGGGCCCTGCCGGCCGCTACCTGCTCAAGCCAGTGGATGGCACCCTGGGGCGCGGGGTGCTGCGCAATCTCACCGCCGCCCAGGTGCGCGACGCTCTCGCCAGCCTGGACGCTCCCATGCTGCTCGAGGCGTTCGTGGTCGGCACCGAGTATCGGGTCTACGTCACCGGGGGACGGGTGGTTTCCGCGCTGATTCGGCGTCCAGCCAGCGTGGTGGGCGACGGCCAGCGCAGCGTGCGCGAACTGGTCGAGCGCAAGGCCGCGGCCAGGCGCGCCCATCCGGTCTATCGCACAGACCCGCTGGCACTCGATGAAAGCGCGCTGGCGTTTCTCGCCGCCCATGGCCACACCCCGGAGGATGTGCCGGCCCCCGGCGAGCGTGTGTACCTGGACGACCGGCCCGGCACCCAGTTCGGCGGCGACTTTATCGACGGCACCGGGGCGCTGCCCCCACCGGCGGCCAAGGTGGCCATTGCCGCCACCCGGGCGCTGGGCCTGCCCAATGCCGGGCTCGACCTCATCGTGCCGGAGGATGACCCGGCGCGCAGCGTGGTGCTGGAAGCCAATCAGAACCCCTACATCGATCTCGACGTACTGCCGTTTCCTGGCGTATACGTGGCAGGCAGCAACCGCATCGCCGAGTCGATCATCGACGACTACTTCCCAAGCAGCGTGACGCGACCCCGTTTCCCCCGCGCGAGCTTCGACTTCATGGCCATCTGCCAGATGCTGACCACCGGCATCGTCAGCGAAGTCAGCCTGCCGGTGCTGGGCGCGGACTGGGTGCACGAGCGCCTTACCCTCCCGGCGACCCAGGTGGATCAGGCCATCGTCGATCGGATTCACCAGGTGCGACTGCGCCATGGCCTCCATGTGCAGCTGGTCAAAAGCGAGACCGGCGATGTGATCGTCGACGCCGTCGCCCCCCGGGAGCGCTGGGCGCGCTTCTGCGCGCAGGCCCTGCCGGAAAGGGCAGCCTCTGTCTCAACCTCAACCTCAACCTCCCCTTCCACTACTACCACCCCGATCTAGGACACCACGACACCATGCGAATTCTGACTCTCAAGCCGCTCCTCCTGGCCACCGCCCTTGCCCTGCTGGTCAGCGGCTGCGGCCGTGTGCCCCTGGTGCCGATTCTGTAGCGATGACGTAGCAGGACTCATGCAGGGCGACGCCAGGCCATCTTGCCTGCTCCATTGCCTGGCCCGCCCCAAGGCGAGTGGGCCTGTGAGTCAGGAGAGAGCGGAGAGGGATAACGCAGTGGCCATAGCGTGGAGGAGAGAGCGGAGAGGAGCCCCAGGCGGAAGCCAGGGAGCGCTGTGATATGCTGAGCCTCTCTACCCATAGATGCCCGGCGGGTGGCAACCGATGACCGACCTCCTTGATCCCACCAACGACTACGTCTTCAAGCGGCTGTTTGCCGATGCCCCGGATCTGCTGGTGGACCTGATCAACGACCTGCGCCCGGACCTGCCCAATATCACCTCGGTGGAGGTGCTCAACCCCACCATCGAAGCCAGTGAACTCACGGGTAAATACATCATCCTCGACGTCCTGGCGCGTGATGGGGAAGGCCACTGCTACAATGTCGAGGTGCAGGTTCGTCGTTATGGGGCCTGGCACAAGCGGGGCTTGTTCTACCTGGCCCGCACCCTGGGCCTGCAGCTCGGTAGCGGAGAGGACTATCAGGAGCTGCGAGCCTCGGTGGGCCTGCATCTGCTGGACTTCGACCTCTTCATGGAGACAGCGGCCGAGCGTGCGCAGGCGGTGTGGCGCTTCGAGATGCGGGACGAACGCCAGCCCGATGTGACGTTGGGGAACATCCTGCAGATGAACCTGATCGAAAAATAAATAGGGGGATCGCCTTCTTCACGCACTGGCAGGAGGAACTCACCATGGCCAAGGTGGCCCATGAACCGGTCAAGCGAGCGATGAGCCGCATCCGAGAACTCAGCGCCGACGAAGAAGCCCGTCGTCTGGCGTTTGTGCGGGAACGGGCGCTGCGGGATGAGGTATCGTTTCTCAATGAAGCCAAGCGAGAAGGGCTGGAAGAAGGCGAGCAGCGGGGCCGTCAAGAAGCCAAGCGGGAGACCGCCCGCAATCTGATCGCCCGCACCGAGATGGACGACGCCATGATCGCGGAGATCGCCGGGCTGGCCATCGAGGATGTGGTCCGGCTGCGTGAGGAAGCCAGGCACTGAGCGTCCCATAGCGTGAAGAGGGATAGCGGAGAGGAGCCCCAGGCGGAAGCCAGGTGGCGCTGTGCTATGCTGAGCCCCTTGGTTTCAGGATGCAGCGTGTATGGCCCATCATCATGATCACAGCTACAAGCTGCTGTTCTCCCACCCCGAGATGGTCAGGGATCTCCTTACCGGCTTCGTCAAGGAGGCGTGGGTCGCGCAGCTCGACTTCTCCACCCTGGAAAAGGTCAGTGGCTCCTACGTCACCGACGAGCTGAGAGATCGGGAAGACGACATCATCTGGCGCGTCCGCTGGGGTGAGGACTGGCTCTACGTCTACCTGCTGCTGGAGTTCCAGTCGAGCGTCGATAGCTTCATGGCGGTGAGGATCATGAGCTACCTGGGGTTGCTCTATCAGGACCTGATCCGTCAGAAGGCGTTGACTCCCAGTGGCAAGCTCCCCCCGGTGCTGCCGGTGGTGCTCTACAATGGCGAAGAGCGCTGGCGTGCCGCACAGAACGTCAGCGAGCTGGTCGAACGGATACCGGGTGGCCTAGAGCGCTACCGGCCCGAGCTGAGCTACCTGCTACTGGATGAGGGGGCCATCGTCAATGCCCCCGACTGGTCGGACGAGACGCGCAACGTGGCAGCCGCGTTGTTCCGGCTGGAGCACAACCGAGACGAGCGGGACATGCTCGATGTGCTGGGTAGCCTGGTGGAGTGGCTCAAGGCCCCGGAGCAGACCGGGCTGCGGCGTGCCTTCGTGGTGTGGATACGTCGCGTGCTGCTGCCCCACCGAGCGCCGGGGATGGAGCTGCCCGAGTTCAACGACTTGCAGGATTTACACGAGGTACATGACATGCTGGCTGAGCGCATCAAGAAGTGGCCTGAACGTTGGATCGAGGAAGGCCGAGAGGAAGGCCGCGAGGAAGGCCGTGAGGAAGGTGAGAGGCTGCACGCCGAGAAGACCGCCCGCAATCTGATCACCCGCACCGAGATGGGCGACGCCATGATCGCGGAGATCGCCGGGCTCCCCATCGACGAGGTGGTCCGGCTGCGTGGGGAAGCCAAGCACTGAAGCCTCTCCCGTGATGGCTCCCGTCCCTGGCAGGGCTTGTTGACCGCGCGCTCTATCCCAATACCGGAAGCCAGCGACAATCAGGATGAGAACCGGGGTGTCGCGGCCCCTTCGCTTTTACCCTTCCTGGCTTGGTGCACATGTTGCGATATTCGCGTCTGTGTCGCTGGGCGACACAGGATGGCTGGTCTTGGTTGTCGCGCGTGTTGCCGGCCGCCCTCGTGAGCGTTTGTTGTCCATCGCCTCCCCCGAGTTCGACAGTTAGAAGCGTAAACCACTGATTAGCCAGGAAACACCTTTTCAAAATTGGCACTACAAGCGTGATGCGGCAGGTGCCGGCAGGCCAATGGCTTCGAAAAGGTCATGTTGCTCAGGCTTCAGTCTGGTTAGGCCGCTCGCCGCCGCCCTGCTGCTCAGCGGCTGCGGCCGCGTGCCCCTGGTGCCGATTCAGTGACGGTCTCATTGCTGGGCAAGGCGATGCCAGGCCATCACCGCGGCTCCATCACCACCACCACTTGAGTGGTGGGGGAAGGGGCTTCGACAGATCGAGTAGGGCGCCCGGAGTCGAGAGAGTGGGTGAGCCGCTCGGTCACGATCGCCGGAATGAGTGGTCACGTCCTGCCCGACCCCGTCTGGCATGCCCGTCATGACCGACTTCTCGAGACGGTCGTTCTACCGCTACGGAGCCGCGGACCTCCTTGCCTTTTTGTAGTTTAAGAACTACGATTCGTTGATGCTTGATATCAAACAGACCGAAACCTACCGAAAGTGGGAGCGCAAGCTCCGTGATCGGCGTGCCAAGGCACTGATTGCCGCGTGTGTCTTTCGATTGGCCAATGGCTTGCCAGGTGATGTGAAGCCAGTGGGGCAGGGTATCAGTGAGCTGCGTATCCATCATGGCCCGGGGTACCGTGTCTACTTCAAGCAGCGTGGCAATGAGATCATCATTCTCCTGTGCGGCGGTGATAAAGACACCCAGCAAGGCGATATTGAGACGGCGCAACGGTTGGCAGCAGAGTGGGAGGCGTCATGAGCGACAAGGTTTACGATTACGATCCGGCAGCGGCGCTGGAGAGTGAGGAGGCGATTGCCGTATTTCTCGCTGATGCGCTGGAGACCGGCGATTCTGCTTACATTGCCAAGGCCATGGGTGTGGTGGCTCGTGCCAAGGGCATGACAGAGCTGGCCCGTGAAACCGGCCTCTCCCGTGAGCAGCTGTATCGTTCATTCAGTGAGCAAGGAAACCCAACGCTGAAAACCATGCTGGCGGTGATGCGTGCCTTGGGTGTGGATCTGACCGCACGGCCGCACCAGGACGAACCTGCTGGATTTCGACCTGTTCACGGATACCCCCGCTGAACGCGAGCAGGCGGTCTGGCGGTTCGAGATGCGGGATGAACGCCAGCCCAAGGTGTCACTTGGGAACATCTTGCAGATGAACCTGATCGAAAAATAAATAGGGGGATCGCCTTCTTCACGCACTGGCAGGAGGAGCTCACCATGGCCAAGGTTGCCCACGAGCCCGTCAAGCGAGCGCTGAGCCGCATCCGCGAGCTCAGTGCCGACGAGGAAGCCCGTCGCCTGGCTTTCGTGCGCGAGCGGGCACTGCGGGATGAGGTGTCGCTGTTGAATGAAGCCAAGCGAGAAGGCCGTCAGGAAGGTGAGCAGTTGGGTACTGAGAAGGCGAAGCGAGACACAGCTCGCAACCTGATCAAGCTAGGCGTGCTGAGCGACGAACAGATCGCCCAGGCCACTGGCTTGACGATGGATGACGTGGAAGCCCTGCGTGAGGAAGCCAGGCACTGAGGACCATCCCCTCGATGGCGCTGGCTTCCCTTCCATCCGAGTCCCGTTGACGCCGCGCGCTATCCCAATACCGGAAGCCAGCCTTGCTGGCTTCTTCCCTATCTGGCTTCTGGCCGCGAAGTTTTCCCATGCCCTTGAGTTCCCTATCCTACTGATCCCAGACCACCATAGCTGCTCCATTCCCCGACCAGTCCCCGGGGGATGTGGCCTGCGGGCAGTGGCACTGGATAGCGGATAGCGAGGCAGCCAGGCGGAAGTCAGCCGGCCATCGGGGGCCGGCCCTCAATCGCGAGTGCCGGATTTCAGCCTTGCCCCACATCCCAGGCAGCGCAGGCGAGGGCGCTTGCCGGTCAGGCGATGCCACCAGCGCCGCTTGAGAGGCTGGTGGAAAGGGCTTCCACAGATCGGGCAGGGCGCCCGGAGACGAGAGAGCGGTGTCAGATAGTCAGGCATGCGGTCTCGGGTACCAAGTAAGAAAAGACGAGCGATCAGGGTGGCCGCCGGCACGGAAAGCGGGCGGGGCGGCATGGCAAGGGGCTGTGGTAGAATCTATGTTGAACTTTTAGGAGAGATCATGCCGATAGAACCGGGAGACTACCCAGTAATCGAGCCCGATACGGCGTTAGGACGTGCACTCGTTGAGTTTTTCGATGTGCTTGAGCCTGTGTATGCAAGTGGCGAGAAGGGCGTCTTCCAAGTCATTGTTTTTGGTGGTTGTGCGGTCCATATCCATACTCAGGCGCGCGGGAGTGCGGATGTGGACGCGGAGGTGACCTCCCACGGCTATGCCGATAAGTCTGAAATCGTCGCTCTGCTGGATGAGGACGCCTATGTGTTCACGGACGAAGCGGGCATGACGCAGCTGCTGGAGCTGGACGCCAGCTTCAATACGACACTCGCCCCGCTTCACGAAGACTACGAGGATCGTGTCATTCGCCTGGTGACGCAAAGCAACTGTTAATGGCCAAGTAAAGTGACCCAGTACCGGCCAACGCTTTTGAGTGCGCCAGGCAAAGCCTGGTCATCCGGGAAACCGAGGAGGTGGAAAGGATGAGTTGAAACCCAGTGGGTGAAA
>NZ_JABFUC010000002.1 GCF_022341425.1 Billgrantia campisalis
CACATAGCCCCATCGCCCAGCGGCGCATGGCACTCTACCGCGGGGTGGTGTCGCTGCCCTTCGACACCAGCGAGATGGCCCCCACCGAGCTCAACGCCCGCGCCCTGGCCCTGCTGGTGGAACAGGGGGTGGCCGAGCCGGGGGATCACGTGATTCTCACCCGTGGGGATCACATGAACGCCCACGGCGGCACCAACACCCTGAAGATCCTCGAGGTGACAGACCATGACTGAACCACGCCCGCCGCGGACGGTGCAGCGCACCCTGCCGGCCCGCAAACGCATCGCGCTGATCGCCCACGACGGCAAGAAGGAGGAGCTGCTGGAGTGGGCCGGACGCTGGCGCGAGACCCTCGCCAGCCACGAGCTGATCGGCACCGGCACGACCGCCGGCCGGGTGGCGAAAACCCTGACGCTGCAGGTCGAAGGCCTGCTCAGCGGGCCGCTGGGCGGCGACCAGCAGATCGGCGCGCGGATCGCCGAGCAGCAGCTCGACCTGCTGATCTTCTTCTGGGACCCCTTCGCGCCCCAGCCCCACGACCCCGACGTCAAGGCGCTGCTGCGTCTTGCCGCGCTGTGGAACGTGCCGGTGGCCTGCAACGCCGCCAGTGCCGACTTCCTGCTCAGCTCTCCCTGGCTGGCAGAGGCCTACACGATGACCATCCCCGACGCCGGCGCCTGGGTCAGCGCCCGCTCGAGCGACTGATACTTTCCCAGCCCCTCCAAGCCGGGCCCTGGCGCCCGGCCCGCCGCCTGGCCACCTGCCCGCCGCCCGCTCCTGCCAACCAAAAAAAACCACCCGGGAAGCGGGTGGCAAGTGTCGAGGGTACTGCTTGGGGATTCATGCCAAGGGGATGGCACACCCACAATATGACACAGACTCGACTATCTGTACAATGATTGCATAGACAATCTCGACGGCGGCTCGCCCCGACGGTTCGTTGCCCTGCGGCAAAGTCCGTATCATCAGCCGTTGACGCACCGGCGCTTCCCGCCCACACGCACGAGAAGGAGGTCACTGCGTGATCACCACACGACGACTCCCCTGGCTCATCGGCTGGCTGCTGCTGGCCCTGCTGGTCACCGCACCGGCCATGGCACAGCCCGCCGACCCCGGTAATGGCCCGGCGTACTCGACCCTGGCCGACCTGCTCGAGGACGAGACGGCCCGCCAGCAGCTGATCGACCAGCTGCGACACCAGGCCGGCGAGCCTCCGCCCCCGGCGGTCGAGGCGCCCCCCAGGGCCGAAGAGGTATCGCTGCCCAGACAGCTGGCCGAACTGACCAGCCGCGTGGTCAGCGATATCGGCGGTGAGCTGCAGCACCTGGCCGGCATCGTCATGGGCATCTTCAGCCCCGACGAGGATGCCCTGGCCTTCGACATGGCCGCCTTCACCACCGCGGCCATCAACCTGGGCCTGGTGATCCTTGCCACCTTCCTGCTCTTCGTCGGCTTCCGCCGCCTGGCCAGGCCGCTGTTCACCCGCATCAGCGGCTGGTCGCTGCACGGCGACGGCCTCACCCCGGTGCTGCGCCTGGTGCTGTGCGTGGCGCTGGCGGCGGTGATCGACGTGCTGATCGTGGCGCTGGCCTATGTGGGCGGCAACCTGATCGCCACCTTCGCCGTGGGCGAGACCGGCGAGCTCTCCACCCGCGCCTCGCTGTTCCTCAATGCCTTCCTGGTCATCGAGCTGCTCAAGGCGGCGGTGCGCATGCTGTTCTCCTCGCGCTACGAGGGGCTGCGCCTGCTGCCGATTTCGGCCGCCGAGGCCTCCTACTGGAACCGCTGGCTGGCCCGCCTGATCGGCCTGGTGGGCTACGGCCTGATGGTGGTGGTGCCGCTGACCAACTTCTACGTGTCGCCGGCGCTGGGCCAGGGGGTCGGCACCCTGATCATGTTCGGCGCCTTCTTCTATGCGGTCACCGTGGTGCTCAAGAACCGCTCCCGCATCCGCGACAACATCAATCAGCTGGCGGCCCGCACCAGCTTCACCGCCACCCGGGTGACGCTGCAGCTGTTCGCCCGCACCTGGCACCTGTTCGCGCTGGTCTACTTCCTGATGGTCCTGGTGCTGACCCTGACCCGGCCGGCGGACGCCCTGCCCTTCGTGCTCACCGCCACGCTCAAGACCCTGGTGGCGGTGGTGGCCGGCATCCTGGCGTCGACCCTGTTGACCCAGACCATCGGCCGGCGGATCCGCTTGAGCGACGACCTGCGCCACAAGCTGCCGCTGCTCGAGCCGCGCCTCAACGCCTATGTGCCCAACATGCTGCGCGCCCTGCGCACCCTGATCCTGATCGCCGTGGCCATGCTGGTGCTGGACGCCTGGGGGGCCTTCGACCTGGCCGGCTGGTACGCCTCCGAGCCGGGCCGTGGGCTGATCGCCAAGCTGGCCGGCGTGGCCATCATCCTGGTGATCGCCATCGGGGTGTGGATTGGGCTCGCCAGCCTGATCGAGCACAAGCTCAACCCCGAGACCGGCACCGGCGAGCCCTCGGCGCGGGCCAAGACGCTGCTGACCCTGTTCCGCAACGCCCTGGCCATCGCCGTGGTGACCATCACCACCATGATCGTGCTGGCCGAGATCGGCATCAATATCGGGCCGCTGATCGCCGGTGCCGGTGTGCTGGGTCTGGCCATCGGTTTCGGCGCCCAGAAGCTGGTCCAGGACATCATCACCGGGATCTTCATTCAGGTGGAGAACGCCATGAACACCGGCGACGTGGTCACCGTGGGTGGGGTCACCGGGGTCGCCGAACGGCTGAGCATCCGCTCGGTGGGCATCCGCGACCTCAACGGCACCTACCACATCGTGCCCTTCTCCAGCGTCGACACCGTCTCCAACTACATGCGCGAGTTCGGCTACCACGTGGGCGAGTACGGCATCGCCTACCGCGAGAGCATCGACGAGGCGATCGTCGCCCTGCGCGAGGCCTTCGATGAACTGGCGGCCAGCGACGACCACAAGATGAACATCCTCGCCCCGCTGGAGGTGGCAGGGGTCATCGCCCTGGCCGACAGCTCGGTGAACATCCGGGTGCGCATCAAGACCGTGCCGGGCATGCAGTGGGCCGTGGGCCGTGCCTACAACCGCCTGGTCAAGCTGCACTTCGACGCCAAGGGCATCGAGATCCCCTTCCCCCACACCACCCTCTACTTCGGCGTGGGCAAGGAGGCCGAGGCGCCGCCCGCCAATCTGCGGGTCATGCAGCAGGACTTCGATATCGACGGGCGCCCCGGCGGCCAGCCGCGCTCCGGCGGGCAGAGCCGCACCGCCGAGGACGACCCTCGCTCGAAACCCAACCCCGAGTTCAAGGGCGACTACGACGAGGACTGACCCGCCGGACACCGGCCGCGGCCGGTCTCTCCCGGCCACGCAAAAGGGGCGCCGTAGCGCCCCTTTCGTTTTTTGCTGGCCAAGCATTTCGCTGACCCAGCTTTCACCGGCCAAGCCGCGGGTCAGCTCGCCTTCTTCTTCCCGGCCAGCGCGGTGGCCGCCTGGTCGTCGGGCTGAGGCAGCGAGGGCAGCGACTTGTCGAGCAGCTCGACGCTCTGGCGATAGTAGAGCTGGCTCTTGTTGTGCTCGCCGAGGTTGGCGAACAGCCGCGCCAGCTCGGCACACACCACGCCGCTGGGACGCTGACGCTGGCTCGCCTCGAAGTACTCCTGGGCCTTGCCCCAGTAGGCGTTGCGCAGCGCCAGGCGGCCCAGGGTCAACAGCAGGTCCGGGTCGTTGGGCCGCTCCTGCAGCCACTTCTCGGCATGCACCAGCTGCCGCGCCGGGTCCACGTTGAGCAACCCGTAGCGCAGCACCAGGCGGCTGTCCCAGTGCTCCTTGAGGGAGTGGCGCAGCAGCCGCTCGGCGATGCCCTCCTCGTTGCCGCGCACCAGCGCCTCGGCGTAGAGCACCACCAGCTCGACGTCGCTGCGCAGCGCATCGGGCATGTCGGCCCACAGGCTGCGCACCCGCTCCACGTTGCTCGGATCGCGGGCCTCCTTGGAGAGCAGCGCCTGGTAGGCGCGACGCTCCAGCTGATGGCGCTCCTCTGGCGAGATCAGCTGGCGGGCGGCGAGCCGCGGCATCAGCCGGCGCAGGCCGTCCCAATCGCTGACGCTGAGGTAGGCCTGCTTGAGCTGCTTGAGCACCTGGGGGTGGTTGGGCAGCTGGCGATCCAGGCGGGTGAGGGCGGCCAGTGCCTCCTCGTACTGCTGGCGATCCAGCATCAGCTGGGCCTGCATCAGGCCGACGGCGATATCCGCGCCATCGGTGCTGAGATGCGCCTTCTTGAGCAGGGTGTCGGCCTGGTCATAGCGGCCCTGGTAGTGCGCCGCGAGTGCCGCCGAGAGGTAGTTGACCAGCGGCGTGCCGGAGTCGTCGGCCGACTTGACCAGCGACTTTTCGGCGTGCTTCCAGCGCCCTTCGGCCAGCGCCACCAGGCCGCGCACGGTGCGCTTCATGGCGTTGCGGTGGCGGGTGCGGCTGTTCCATACCTTGAGGCGGCTGACCGGCCGGTTCAGGCGCATCAGCACGCGCAGGGCGAAGTGCAGCACCAGGAAGGCCGCCAGCAGCAGCACCAGGCCGAACCAGAAGGAGGTCTGGTAGGAGGTCTCGCCCACTCGGACCAGCCAGTAGCCGGGCACCGAGACCATCAGCTGGCCGAAGAAGGCGCCCAGCGCCAGCCCCAGGACAACGATCAGTAGCAGCTTTCTCATGCGTCATCTCCCTGTTCGCCACGCGAACCGAAACGACGTTCGATGAAGGTCGCCAGCGCCTGCTGGGAACCGCTGATGTCCGGCAACTCGGGGCGAATGGTCTCGGCCTTGAGCGACTCCAGGCGAGCGATCACCGACTGCACCTCGTCGCGCTCGGTGTCGTAGTAGCCGTGGATCAGGGTCAGCGCCTTATCGAGGCTGGCCTCATAGAGGTCCTGCTCTTCCTTGAGCAGCGCCAGCTGCGCCTGCTCGAGCACCAGGCGGGCGCTCTGGCGCAGGTAGGACTCCTGCTCGGGAGAGATCAGCCCCTCCAGCGCCTCGTCGTGGTGGCGGATGACCACCAGATCCCGCAGTTCCTGGCCGAAGCGCGACAGCTGCTGCTGCCAGCCGCCGGCGGGCACTTCCTCGATACCCGAACGCGCCGGAATCTCCTCGAGTTCGCGGGACAGCGGCAGGGCCGCCAGCCGCTCCTGCTGGGCGTTCAGGGCCAGGTAGAGGCCGGTGCGGTCGACCTGGGGCACGCTCTCGAGAATCGCCAGCTCCGAGGCGATGGCGCGACGAATGGAGAGCAGCGCCGGGTTCTCGGCTTCGCTCAGGCGCGCATCGGCGGTGCGCAGCAGCGCCGCGGCACCCTCCACGTCGCGCTCCAGCTGCAGGCGCTGATTGGCCAGGCGCAACAGGTAGGCGGCCTCGGCGTGGAGCCATTCACGCTCGTCGGCCTGCTGCTCCCGGGAGAGCTCGTCGAGCACCTGGTCGAGGGCGGTGTCGACCTCGCCACGGTAGCTGGCGAACTCGCTCTGCATCGCCTCCAGCGCGGCGGCCATCTCGGCGTCGCGCTCGTCCTCGCCCGCCGCCAGGCGCTCCTCGAGTCGGCTCTCCAGCTCGCTGAGCGACGCGGCGGTGGCGGCATCGGCGGTGCGGGTCTCGAGCTCGGCCAGACGCTGCTGCTGGGCATCCAGTCGCTGCCAGGCCTGCAGCGCGAACATCCCCGCGGCGATGGCCAGGACGAGCACCAGCACCAGGGCCAGCCCGCCCATCTTGCCGCCGCCCTTGCCGCCACCTTTGCCGCTGCCGTGGGCGGCCGCTGCCGGGGGCGGTGTGCCCTGGCCGCCACCACTCGCGGCCGCCTTGGGCTTGTCGGGGGCCTGCTGCTTGGACGTGTCGGCCGGCGTCTCGCCCTTGGGCGTATCGGACGATGCCTGCTTGGGCGTATCGGCCGCGGCCTTGTCACTAGCGGCCGGCTTGGCGCTCTCGGTGCCGCCGCTGGCCGGCGGTTTTTCGGACGCCGCCGGCTGGCTCTCCCCCGGCTTGCCGGCTACCGGCTTGTTTTCGGACCCGGCCGGCTTGCCCTCTGTCGGCTTAGCGTCGTCTGGCTTGGCCGCAGCCGCTGTCTCACTGGTCGATCCCGAAGGGGTCGGCGGGGCGCTCTGCGGCTTGTCACCGCCGCCCTGCTGCGACGATTTGCCGCGCTGGCGAGAGCGATTTTTGCCCGAGCCGGCACCACTTTTGTCCGCTGCAGAGGCCTCTCGCCCCTTGCCGCCCTGTGACTCGCCGGATGGCACCTTCTGTTCATCCTGCTCGTTTGTTTGTTTGCTCATCTGTCGCTAGCCCTTTTCGAGATCGTCGTGATCGACATCGGCATCCACGGAGGCGCAGGCCTCCGCCACCGCCTCGGCCAGTGCGGCCGGCGTGGCACCCGGTGCCACCACGCGTGTGCGAAACCCCAAGTCGTAGGCCAGTGTAGCCAAACGGCGACTGGACACGATTAGCGGTTGGTTCAAGGTGGTCTCGGTACTCCATCTTGCCAGATGTTCCAGCAATTCTCCGCTGCTGACCACCAGGGCACGGAAATCGCCATCGGCGAGACGGGACTGCATGACGGGAGAGGGCGCCTCCAGGCGGCGCCGGTAGGTTGCCAGGCGCGTGACCCGGGCGCCGCGTTCAGCGAGGGTATCGGCCAGCAGGGGGCGCCCGCCTTCGCCGGCCACCAGCAGCACGCGCTGACCTTCGAGGGAGCGCAGCGAGCCAAGCATAAGCAGCGCCTCGCTGGTGTCCTCGCCGGCCCGAGCCGGTGGCACATGCACGCGCACGCCCAGCCGGGCGTGCAGCGTCTCGGCGGTGGCCGCTCCCACGGCGTACCAGTCGATGCCCACCGGCAGCTGCGGCCAGTAGCGATCCAGGGCGTCGTGCAGGCACTCGGCGGCGAAGGGGCTGACCACCACCACCTTGTGGAAGTGATCGAAGTCGAGCCAGGCGGCCCGTAGCACCGGGGACTCGGGCAGCGGCTCCAGGGTCATGACCTCGAGCCGGGCCACCGGGAAACCGGCGGCCTCGATGGCATCGGCCAGGGCCCGGGCACGCTCACCGGGGCGGCAGATCAGGACCGGCGATGACGCGGGCATCAGCCGGCGCCGTAGACCTGCGCGAGGATCTCGCCGGCGCCCTGCTCCAGCAGCTCCTCGGCCACGCGAATGCCCAGCGCCTCCGGCTCATGGATGGAGCCGCGGCCCTCGGCGCGCAGCACCTCGGTGCCCTCCGGGTTGCCCACCAGCGCCCGCAGCCACAGGGTCTGGCCGTCGTTCTCGAAGCTGGCATAGCCGCCGATCGGTACCTGGCAGCCGCCCTCGAGACGGGTGTTCATGGCCCGCTCGGCACGCACCCGGGTCGCCGTGGTCGTATCATCCAGCGGCGCCAGCAGGGCCACCAGATCGGGGTCGTGGATGCGACACTCGATGCCCAGCGCCCCCTGGCCGCAGGCCGGCAGGCACACCTCGGGGGGCAGTTCCATGGCGATCCGATCCTCGAGGCCCAGCCGCTTGAGGCCCGAGGTGGCCAGCAGGATGGCGTCGAACTCGCCGGCATCCAGCTTGCCCAGGCGCGTCTGGACGTTGCCGCGCAGGCTGAGCACCTCCAGGTCGGGGCGCGCCTCGCGCATCTGCAGCCCGCGGCGCAGGCTGGAGGTGCCGATGCGCGCGCCCTCCGGCAGCTCGTCCAGCGAGGCGTAGTGGTTGGAGACGAAGGCGTCGGTGGGCTCGGCGCCGGCCAGGATCACCGACAGCCCGAGCCCCTCGGGAAAGTGCATGGGCACGTCCTTCATGGAGTGCACGGCGATGTCGGCGCGGCCGTCGAGGATCGCCTCTTCCAGCTCCTTGACGAACAGCCCCTTGCCGCCGACCTTGGCCAGAGGGGTGTCGAGGATCTTGTCGCCACGGGTGGACATCGCCACCAGCTCCACCTCCAGCCCCGGGTGCTGGGCCATGAGCAGGTCACGGACATGTTCGGCCTGCCACATGGCCAGTTGACTCTTGCGGGTGGCAATACGCAGCGTACTGATGGATCGCACGTGGTTCTCCCCATGCATGTTGGGCCCACCGGGGCCCGCTTGGCTGTTGGCGCCGCAAACGGTCACGGTCGCGGTCGATGAGGGCCATCATAAAGCACCGGAGGGGGCAGGAAAAACTCGCCCGCTTTTCCCCCGCGGCGCGCCAGCGGCGCCCTCGCCAGTCCCGTCGACTCTGGTACACTGCCAGACCAAGACCCGGTGGTGGCGCCGCGCCACCCATGAACGACGTAGCATAAACCATGCAGGATGCCCACGCCGATGAGCCCTAGCCCTTCTAGCCCCAGCACCAACCAGTCCTGGGGCGGCCGTTTCAGCGAGCCCACCGACGCCTTCGTCGAGCGCTTCACCGCCTCGGTGAGTTTCGACCAGCGCCTAGCCCTCCAGGACATCCAGGGCTCCATCGCCCACGCCACCATGCTGGCCCGGGTCGGCGTGCTGACCGACGAGGAGCGCGACGCCATCGTCGCCGGGCTCGGCGAGATCCGCACCGAGATCGAGACCGGCACCTTCCAGTGGTCGGTGGCGCTGGAAGACGTGCACATGAACATCGAGGCGCGGCTCACCGACAAGATCGGCATCACCGGCAAGAAGCTGCACACCGGGCGCTCGCGCAACGATCAGGTGGCCACCGATATCCGCCTGTTCCTGCGCGACGAGATCGACGTGGTGGCAGCCGAGCTCACCCGGCTGCGCGAAGGGCTGATCGAACTGGCCGACCGCGAGGCCGACACCATCATGCCCGGCTTCACCCACCTGCAGACCGCCCAGCCGGTGACCTTCGGCCATCACCTGCTGGCCTGGCAGGAGATGCTGGCCCGGGATCATGAGCGCCTGCTGGACTGCCGCAAGCGTGTCAACGTGCTGCCGCTGGGGGCCGCGGCCCTGGCCGGCACCACCTACCCCATCGATCGCCACGTCACCGCCGAGCTGCTGGGCTTCGAGCGCCCGGCCGAGAACTCGCTGGACGCCGTCAGCGATCGCGACTTCGCCATCGAATTCACCGCCTTCGCCAGCATCCTGCTGATGCACCTGTCGCGGATGAGCGAGGAACTGGTGCTGTGGACCAGCGCCCAGTTCGACTTCATCGACCTGCCCGACCGCTTCTGCACCGGCTCCTCGATCATGCCGCAGAAGAAGAACCCCGACGTGCCCGAGCTGGTGCGCGGCAAGACCGGGCGCGTCTACGGCCACCTGATGGGCCTGCTGACGCTGATGAAGTCCCAGCCCCTGGCCTACAACAAGGACAACCAGGAGGACAAGGAGCCGCTGTTCGACACCCTCGACACGGTGCGCGACTGCCTCAAGGCGTTCGCCGACATGGTGCCGGCCATCGAGGCCAAGCCGGAGAGCATGCGCGAGGCGGCCCGCCGCGGCTTCTCCACCGCCACCGATCTCGCCGACTACCTGGTGCGCAAGGGCGTGGCCTTCCGCGACGCCCACGAGATCGTCGGCCAGTCGGTGGCTTTCGGCCTGCGCGAGGGCAAGGACCTCTCCGAGATGAGCCTCGACGAGCTGCGCCAGTTCTCCGACACCATCGAGGACGACGTCTTCGCGGTGCTGACCCTGGAGGGCTCGGTGGCCGCCCGCAATCATATCGGCGGCACCGCCCCCGACCAGGTACGCGCCGCCGCCCAGCGCGCCCGCGAGGCCCTGGCGGCCCTGGGCCAGCCGGCATGAGACAGGCTGCGTCACTGGCCGTGCTGCTGGCGCTACTCGCCGGCTGCGGCCAGAAGGGGCCGCTCTTCCTGCCCGAGGACACCCAGGCGGCCGAGCGCTACGGGCACCAGGCGACCGCTTCCCCCGACCCAGAATCCCGCGAGAAGGGCTGACCATGGATCACTTCGAATACCGCGACGGCGTGCTCTACGGCGAGGAGGTGCCCCTGCTGCGGGTGGCCGACGAGGTCGGCACGCCCTGCTACGTCTACTCCAAGGCGACACTGGCCCGCCACTTCCGCGCCTACACCGAGGCGCTGGGCAGCCATCCCCACCTGATCTGCTACGCGGTGAAGGCCAACTCCAACCTGGCGGTGCTAGGCCTGCTGGCCCGGCTCGGCGCCGGCTTCGACATCGTCTCCGTGGGCGAGCTGGAGCGGGTACTGGCCGCCGGTGGCAACCCCGCCAAGGTGGTGTTCTCCGGCGTGGCCAAGCAGCAGGCCGAGATGGTCCGCGCCCTGGAAGTGGGCATCAAGTGCTTCAACGTGGAGTCGCGGCCCGAGCTCGAGCGCCTCAACGCCGTGGCCGGCCAGCTCGGCAAGGTCGCCCCGGTCTCGCTGCGGGTCAACCCGGACGTGGACGCCGGCACCCACCCCTATATCTCCACCGGGCTCAAGGACAACAAGTTCGGCATCCCGGTGGAGGAGGCGCTGGCGGTCTACGAACTCGCCGCCGGGCTGCCCCACCTCGAGGTGGTGGGGCTGGACTGCCATATCGGCTCCCAGCTCACCGAGCTGGCCCCCTTTCTCGACGCCCTGGACCGCCTGCTGGTACTGCTCGACAAGCTCAAGGCGCAGGGCATCGAGGTGGAGCACCTGGACCTGGGCGGCGGGCTCGGCGTGCCCTACCGGGACGAGCGCCCGCCGGCGCCCTTCGACTACGCCGCCTCGCTGCTCGAGCGCCTGGCCCAGTGGCCCGGCGGCGAGCAGCTGACGCTGCTCTTCGAGCCGGGCCGCTCGATCGCCGCCAACGCCGGCGTGCTGCTGACCCGGGTGGAGTTCCTCAAGCCCGGCGAGACCAAGAACTTCGCCATCGTCGACGCCGGCATGAACGACCTGATCCGCCCCGCGCTCTACCAGGCGTGGCAAGCGATTATTCCGGTGGACGCCCGCCGCCCCCGGGACGCCGCCACCTACGACGTGGTAGGCCCGGTCTGCGAGACCGGCGACTTCCTGGGCAAGGACCGCGAACTGGCGATTGCCGAGGGCGACCTGCTGGCGGTACGCTCCGCCGGAGCCTATGGCTTCGTGATGGCCTCGAACTACAACAGCCGGCCGCGCCCCGCCGAGGTGATGGTGGACGGCGAGCGGCTACATGTGGTGCGCCAGCGGGAGCCGCTCGAGGCCCTGTGGGCCGGCGAGTCGCTGCTGCCCGACAAGCCGCCGGCGGCCAACGGAGAGACCCGCTGATGCTGCTGCACTTCACCAAGATGCATGGCCTGGGCAACGACTTCATGGTGGTCGACCTGGTCACCCAGCGCGCCCGGCTGCGCGACGAGCAGATCCGCCGGCTGGCGGATCGCCGCTTCGGCATCGGCTTCGACCAGCTGCTGGTCGTCGAACCGCCCCGCGACCCCGACATGGACTTCCGCTACCGCATCTTCAACGCCGACGGCAGCGAGGTGGAGAACTGCGGCAACGGCGCCCGCTGCTTCGCGCGTTTCGTGCGCGACCAGCGCCTGACCCACAAGCACGAGATCCACGTGGAAACCGCCGGCGGCCCGCTGACCCTGCTGGTCGAGGACGATGGCCAGGTGACCGTGGACATGGGCGTGCCACGCTTCGATCCCGCCGCGCTGCCCTTCGAGGCCGACGAGGACCGCCCCCGCCACCGGCTCGAGGTGGACGGCGAGCACCTGGAGATCGGCGTGGCCTCGATGGGCAACCCCCATGCGGTGCTGCGGGTCGACGACGTCGAGCACGCCCCGGTGGCGCGCCTGGGGCCGGCCATCGAGGGCCATCCGCGCTTCCCCCGACGGGTCAACGCGGGCTTCATGCAGGTCGTCTCCCCCCACGAGATCCGCCTGAGGGTCTACGAACGGGGCAGCGGCGAGACCCTGGCCTGCGGTACCGGCGCCTGCGCCGCCGTGGCCTGCGGCATCCGTCAGGGGCTGCTGGAGAACCCCGTCACCGTGCACCTGCCTGGCGGCACCCTGCAGATCGAATGGCCCGCCCCGGATGCCCCCCTGCGCATGACCGGCCCCGCCGAGCGTGTCTTCGACGGGCGCGTCGCCCTGAGCTGACCGCTGCCCTGAGCTGATCAAGGAGTCTTCATGTCCCGAGCCGTTCCCGAACCGCGCAAGACCCTGGATCCCGACCGAGTGGCCGAGTGGCTGGCCCGCCACCCGGACTTCTTCGTCGGCCGTGAAGGGCTGCTGCAGCAGCTCAAGGTGCCCCATCCCGAGGCCCAGGGCGCCACCTCGCTGCTCGAGCGGCTGGTCCTCGACCTGCGGCGGCGCGCCGAGCAGGCCGAGTGGCGGCTCGAACAGCTGCTCGAGTCGGCCCGTCACAACGAGGTCCAGTTCCGGCGCACCCGGGAGCTGGTGCTGGCGCTGCTCGAGGCGGAAGACGCCGACGCCCTGGGCCAGGCCCTGGCCACCCAGATGGCCGAGAACTTCCAGACCCCGGCCGTCGCCCTGTGGTGTCCGGCCAGCCTCACCGACCGGGAGCCTCGCCCCCCGCAGCCGCCCCGCCAGATCCTCGACGAGCATGCCAGCCAGCGCCTGGCCGCCCTGCTCGACGGCCGCGCCAGCCGCTGCACCCGCCTGACGCCCACCGACTGGAGCCGCCTGCTGCCCCATGTCACGGCTCCGCACCAGGCCGGCTCCTGCGCCCTGGCCCGGCTGACCCTGGGCGAGCCGCTGGGCTACCTGGTGCTGGCCAGCCCCGACCCGGACCACTTCCGGGCCAGCATGGACACCCTGTTCACCGAGTACCTGAGCGATGTGCTGGCTCGCCTGGTGCTCCGCCCCGGCCCGGCCCTCCATGGCTGAGACGCCGCTGCGCGGCCAGGTCGAGGCCTGCCTGGAGGCGCTGGCACGCACCGCCAGCCCCGCCACCCTGGCCGCCTACCGCCGCGACCTGGGCGCGCTGTGCGACTTCCTGGAGCGCCAGGGGGTCGGCGACGGCGGCGAGCTGAGCGCCGCCCTGGTGCGCCGCTTCCTGGGCAGCGAGCGCGCCCGGGGCCTCGCCCCGCGCAGCCTGGCGCGGCGCCGGGCGGCGCTTTCCCACTTCGCCGAACAGCTGGTGAAGGCCGGGCGACTCGCCCACAATCCGGTCGCGCTGGTGCCGACGCCGCGCCAGCCCGCCCATCTGCCCAAGCCGCTGGACGCCGACCAACTGAGCCAGTTTCTCGATACGCCCCACGACGGCTCCCCGCTGGCGGTGCGCGACCAGGCCATGCTGGAGCTGTTCTACTCCAGCGGCCTGCGGCTCGCCGAGTTGGCCGGGCTCGACCTCGGCGACCTGCAGCCGCAGCGGGTCCGGGTGCTGGGGAAGGGGAGCAAGCCTCGCCAGGTACCGGTAGGCCGCCGTGCCCGGGCCGCCCTGGAGTCCTGGCTGGGGGTCAGAGAGGCCCTGGCGCGGCCGGGCGAGCCGGCGCTGTTCGTGGGCGCCCGGGGCACGCGGCTCGGCCATCGGGCCATCCAGAAACGCCTCGCCGAGCTGGCCCACCGCCGCGGGCTGGCGGAACACCTGCACCCGCACCGGCTGCGCCACTCCTTCGCCAGCCACCTGCTGGAGTCGAGCCATGACCTGCGCGCCGTGCAGGAGCTGCTGGGCCATGCCAACCTCTCCACCACCCAGGTCTATACGCGACTCGACTGGCAGCACCTGGCCGCCACCTACGATGCGGCCCACCCCCGTGCCCGCCGGCGAGACGCCGACCCCGCCGAGTGATCGCCATGCACGACCAGCCCCTTGAGGCCCTGACCTTCGACCTCGACGACACTCTCTGGGACAACCACCAGGTGATGGTCGACACCGAGCTTGGCCACTACGGCTGGCTCGACGACGCCCTGAGCGCCTGGCTGGCGGAGCGCGGCCAGGCGCCGGCCCAGCGCTTCGCCGAGCGCTACCCGCTGGCGGCTTTCGAGGCCAGTCGCCGACGGCTGGCCGAGACTCACCCGCTGCGCCGCGGCGACTTCACCTGGCTACGCAAACGGGCGCTGCGTGAGATGCTCCAGGCCTACGGACTCCCCCCCGCCACTGCGGCGCAGTGGGCCGAGGCGGCGATGGCCCGCTTCATGGAGCTGCGCCACCGCGTCACCCCGCACCCGGAAGTCGAACCGCTGCTCAGCGAGCTGGGTCGGCGCTACCGCCTGGCCAGCATCACCAACGGCAACGTGGATGTGCAGCGCCTGGCGCTGGGCCGACACTTCCCGGTGGCCATCACCGCCGGCGAGCTGCTCGCCCCCAAGCCCGACCCGCGCCCCTTCCTGGCGGCGCTGGCGCGACTCGGCCTGCCCCCCTCCCGCGCCCTGCACGTGGGCGACTCCTGGCGCGAGGACGTCGCACCGGCCCGGCGCCTGGGCATGCAGGTCGCCTGGATCGCTCCCCACGAGGGCGACCAGGCCCTGCCGGCCGGCATTCACCGCCTGAACCACGTGCGCGAGCTGCCTGAGCTGCTGCGCCGGCTTACGCGCTGAGCTGAGCTTGGACTCTGTCCGAGCCTAGTACTACAGCAGTAAGTCTCTGCTGTAGGAGCAGCTTCAGCTCGCGACTGGAGGCGAAAGCCTCCCGGAAGTGTTGCCAAGGCAGGTCATCATTCCCAGGAGCCTGCGGCGCCAGTCGCGATGGGAACTCGGAGCGCCGAACCGAGCGCTCCAACAGAAGGGCCATGGCGCATTACCGCTGTAGTACTAGACGGGAGGCGCCTCGTGTTCCGCCAGCCAGGCATCGAGGCGCGCGCAGGCCTCGTCGACGCCCTGGCGCTTGAGCGAAGAGAACAGCTGCAGGCTCACCAGGTCCTCCCACTCCCGCAGCCGGCTGCGCACCTGCTGCAGCGCTGCCCTGGCCGCGCCGGACTTCAGCTTGTCGGCCTTGGTCAGCAGGATATGCACCGGCATGTCCTGCTCATCGGCCCAGCCCAGCAGCGTCTGGTCGAACTCGGTCAGGGGGTGACGCACATCCATCACCAGCACCACCCCTTGCAGCGAGCGGCGGGCCTGCAGGTAGTCGGCCAGGTGCTGCTGCCATTCGCGCTTGACCGCCTCGGGCACCTTGGCATAGCCGTAGCCGGGCAGGTCGACCAGGCGCCGGGCCTCATCGGCGCCCAGCGCGAAGAAGTTGATCAGCTGGGTGCGCCCCGGGGTGCGCGAGGTGCGCGCCAGCGCCTTCTGACAGGTGATGGCGTTGATGGCGCTGGACTTGCCGGCGTTGGAGCGGCCGGCGAAGGCCACTTCGACGCCCTGGTCGGGCGGGCACTGGACCAGGCTCGGCGCGCTGGTCATGAAGCGCGCGGTTTGATAGTTGAATCGTGACATGGGGTCGAGGTCCTGCCGAATGGAGAATAGCGCCCCGCCGGCAGGATACTTGACCTGCATTCCCGACGCGGGCTTGATTCGTTATAATGCAGTGTCTTTTGTCTGCGACCTGGGGCACGCTAGTGTACCACCGTGCTCTCGTCGGCAGCGACCGATCCGCTCGGCGCAGCAGGCGACGGGGCACCCGGCCTGGAACCTGCGGGACTTGGGCGGCACCCAGGATGCGTACCGGTACATAACACAACGGCATAGTGGATTAGCGATGAGAAAGTTACTGGCAAGCCTGGCACTTACCATGGGCGCCGTCGGCGCCGCCCACGCAGATATGGAAGCTGACGCCGACGCGGCCGCCGGCCGGGAGCTGGCCCAGCCCTGCGCCGCCTGTCACGGCCAAACCGGCATCAGCCCGGCGGCGTCCTTCCCGCATCTCGCCGGCCAGCAGATGTCCTATACCGCCAAGCAGATCATAGACATCCGCGACGGCCACCGGCTGGTGCCGGAAATGGTCGGCCAGGTCGACGACTTCTCCGACCAGGACGCCTGGGACGTGGCCGCTTTCTATGCCGAGCAGGACGCCCATGTCGGTCAGGCCGACCCCGACCCCGAGCTGATCGCCCGCGGCCAGGAACTCTACCGCGCCGGCGACATGTCCAAGGGCATCCCCGCCTGCGCCGCCTGCCATACCCCCAGCGGGGAGGGCATCGGCTCGGCCGTCTACCCGGCGCTCTCCGGTCAGTTCGCCGCGTACACCGTTGCCACGCTGCAGGACTACGCCTCGGGTGAGCGGGCCAACGACCCCAACAACATCATGCGCGATATCGCCGCCAAGATGAGCGATGCCGACATGGAAGCCGTGGCCAACTACATTCTCGGCCTGCACTGAATCCGCCTCCGCCGATCGCGGCCGGCGACAGTCAGCCTGCGTGAGAACCGTCAGCCTGCATGAGCAAGGCGGCCCAGCGGCCGCCTTCGCTGTTTCGGGCGTCGGGGCGGAACCCTCGGTCCCGCCAGCGCTCCAAGAGTGCGACTCGGCCGGCACAGGGTATCGCCCGGTGCGAGCGACCCGGAAATTCCAAGGAGTGAATCCCGCATGTTCAAGCCCTCCCATGTCGTGAAGTCCGCACTGATTGCCCTGGCCGGCCTAGGTCTGTCGACGGCGGCCCTGGCCACCAACCTGGTGGAAGGCCAGCACTACGAGGTGATCGACCCGGCCGTCGAAACGCGCGTCGACGCCGACCGGATCGAGGTCACCGAGGCCTTCTGGTACGGCTGCCCCCACTGCAACAACTTGCAGAGTGCCGCCAAGGCCTGGTACGAGACGCTGGATGAGGACGTCGAGGTGATCCATCTGCCGGCCACCATGGGCGGCGACTGGAACACCCATGCCGCGGTCTACTATGCCGCCGAGGAGCTCGGCATTCTCGAGGCCGTCCACGCCGACATCTTCCACGCCATCCACGAAGAGGGCCGCAGCCTGACCGCCAGCGACGACATCGCCGCCTTCTTCAGCGACTACGGGGTGAGCGAGGACGAGGCGCGCCAGGCGCTCGACGCCTTCGGCGTCAAGGCCAAGGTCAACCAGGCCCATGCCCGGATGCGCGCCATGCAGCTGATGGGCGTGCCGGCGCTGATCGTCGACGGCCGCTACCGGGTCACGCCCTCGAGCGCCGGCAGCCTGGAGAACATGCCGCAGATCGCCGACGCACTGGTCGACAGGGTTCGCCAGCAGCGCGCCGAGTAAGCCGTGCAGACTGAGCTGTCACACCTGGCCGACGCCAAGACGCCGACACTCGACGGCGGTCACCTGAAGCTGCTCACCTTCAATATGCAGGTGGGCATTCAGACGTCGGCCTACCACCATTACCTGACCCGCAGCTGGCAGCATCTGCTGCCGCATCCCAGGCGCCTGCGGCGCCTGGACATGGTCAGCGAGGTGCTGGGCCGCTTCGACGTGGTGGGGCTGCAGGAGGTCGACGGCGGCAGCTTCCGCTCCAGCCACGTCAATCAGGTGGAGTATCTCGCCAGCCGCGGCGGCTTTCCCCACCACTTCCAGCAGCTCAACCGCAACCTGGGCCGCTTCGCCCAGCACAGCAACGGCCTGCTCTCGCGCCTGCGGCCCACGCAGATCGAGGAGCACCGCCTGCCCGGCACCCTGCCCGGCCGCGGCGCCATCCACGCCCGCTACGGCGAGGGGCCGGACGCCCTGCACCTGTTCGTCGCCCACCTGGCACTGAGCCACCGCGGCCGGGTGCGCCAGCTCGACTATCTCAGCGAGATCATCCAGCCGCTGCGCCATGTGGTGGTGATGGGCGATCTCAACTGCACCCCCGAGCAGCTACATACCCACTCGCGCTTCTGCGCTTCGCTGCCGCTGCACCCGGTGCGCCCGCTGCTCAGCTACCCCTCCTGGCAGCCGCGCCGCGCCCTCGACCACATCCTGCTCTCCAACTCCCTGGAGGCCCGCGATGTGCGCGTTCTCGACCACCTCTTCTCGGACCACCTGCCCATCGCCGTGGACGTGGCACTGCCGCCGGCCTGCCTGCAGACCCTCACCGCCCGGCTCAAGGAGCCAGGCCACTGACCCACAGGCCGCCTGGCCGCGTTGAGACATGGGGATGACGCCTCGCGGCGAATCGGCGATGATGCCCTCCCTTGATTGGCTTCAGGACGGAAACTCCCATGCCCTCCGCAAACCGTGAACCGGTCCTGCTCGCATGGCTCGACGGCATTACCGAGATGGTGGGCCGCGCCATTGCCTGGCTGGTGCTCGTCATGATGGTGGTGCAGTTCGCCATCGTGGTGATGCGCTACGCCTTCAGTATCCACAGCGTGGTGATGCAGGAATCGGTGATGTACATGCACGCCATGGTGTTCATGCTCGGCGCCGCCTGGACCCTGCGCCACGATGGCCATGTGCGTGTGGATATCTTCTACCGCCGGCTCTCCGAGCGCGGCCGCGCCTGGATCGACCTGCTGGGCACCCTCTTCCTGCTGATCCCGGTGGCACTGTTCATCGCCATCGGCAGCTTTGCCTATGTGCGCAGCAGCTGGGCGATTCTCGAGCGCTCGCCGGACGGCGGCATCCCCGGGGTCTATCTGCTCAAGTCGCTGATCCTGGTGATGATGGCGCTGCTGCTGATCCAGGGCGTCGCCCAGCTGATTCGCCAGGCGATGATCCTGCGCGGCCAGGCCCCGGGCAACGACCCCGAGCACCGGGAGGTGCTCTGACGTGGAAGCCCTGCTCGAATTCATGCCGCTGTTCCTGTTCCTTACCATCTGCGCGGTGCTGATGCTCGGCTACCCGGTGGCGCTGGCCCTGGCCGGCACCGCGCTGGCCTTCGCCGGCCTGGGCCACCTGCTGCTGTCGATGGGCGTGCCGGTGCCCTTCGAGGCGCGCTACATGAGCGCCATGCCCAACCGGCTCTACGGCATCATGACCAACCAGACGCTGCTGGCCGTGCCGCTGTTCGTGCTGATGGGGGTGCTGCTGGAGAAGTCGCGGGTCGCCGAGACCCTGCTCGATGCCATGGCGCTGGCCTTCGGCGCGCTGCGCGGGGGGCTTGGCATCTCGGTGGTGCTGGTGGGCATGCTGCTGGCCGCCTCCACCGGCATCGTCGGCGCCACCGTGGTGACCATGGGCCTGCTGTCGCTGCCCACCATGCTCAAGCGCGGCTATTCACCCGCGCTTGCCACCGGCAGCATCTGCGCCACCGGCACCCTGGGCCAGATCATTCCGCCCTCCATCGCCCTGGTGCTGCTCGGCGACGTGCTCTCCAACGCCTACCAGCAGGCCCAGCTGGCCATGGGCGTATGGAGCCCGAAGACCGTCTCGGTGGGCGATCTGTTCGTCGGCGCGCTGATTCCCGGCCTGCTGCTGGTGGTGGCCTATATCGTCTACCTGCTGGTGATCGCCTGGCTCAAGCCGGAGAGCGCCCCGCCCGCCGACCGCGAGGCGCTGAAAGCGGAACTCGGCCATACCGGCAGCATCCTGCCGCTGCTGATCAAGGGGCTGGTGCCGCCGGTGCTGCTGATCGTCGCCGTGCTGGGCTCGATCCTCGGCGGCTTCGCCACCCCCACCGAGGCCTCGGCAGTAGGCGCCATGGGCGCCTTCCTGCTGGCGCTGGTCAATCGCCGCCTGAGCCTGCCGATGCTCAACGAGGTGGTACGCACCACCGCCCAGGTCACCAGCATGGTGTTCTTGATCCTGATCGGCGCCACCCTCTTCTCGCTGGTGTTCCGCGCCTACGGCGGCGAGGAGCTGGTCAAGGTGATGTTCGAGGCGCTGCCCGGTGGCGTGGTGGGTGCCACCCTGGTGGTGATGCTGGTGATCTTCCTGCTCGGCTTCATCCTCGACTTCATCGAGATCACCTTCGTGGTGGTACCCATCGTCGGGCCGGTGCTGCTGATGATGGGCATCGACCCCATCTGGCTGGGCATCATGATCGCGGTCAATCTGCAGACCTCCTTCTTGACGCCACCGTTCGGGTTCGCGCTGTTCTATCTGCGCGGGGTGACGCCGCCCTCGGTGCCCACCTCGGCGATCTACCGCGGGGTGGTCCCGTTCATCGCCCTGCAGCTCGCCATGCTGCTGGCGCTGGCGGCCTTCCCGGGACTCGCCACCTGGCTGCCATCGCTGCTGTAGCCCCGATGACTGGCGCATAGCCAATTACTGGCACAATGGGGCCAACCAGGCCTGGGCCAGCAGCAGCACCACCGCATAGCGCCCGCCCTTGGCCAGGGTGATCAGCAGGGTGGCCCGCCACCAGGAGAGCCGGAAGATGCCGGCCAGCACGGTGAGCGGGTCGCCCACCACCGGCGCCCAGGAGAGCAGCAGGCTCCACTCGCCGAAGCGGTGGTACCAGCGCTCCGCCCGGGCCAGCCCCGCCGGCGAGGCGGGGAACCAGCGGCGGTCCTGGAAGCGGCGCGCATAGCGCCCCATCCAGACGTTGATCAAACTGCCCAGGGTGTTGCCGGCGGTGGCCACCAGCCACAGCATGACCACCGGCTCACCCAGGCACCACAGCCGCGCCAGCCAAACCTCGGAGCCACCGGGCAGCAGGGTGGCGCTGACCAGCGCCACGACAAACAGACTCAGCATGCGCTGCGCTCCCGGCGCTGCGCACCCCCCGACAGACTCCTGCGACAGGACGCTTTCACCATCATGACCTCGATTCGCTCTGTTCCCAATGCATTGACCATTGCCGGCTCCGACCCCAGCGGCGGCGCCGGCATCCAGGCCGACCTCAAGACCTTCTCGGCGCTGGGCGCCTACGGTACCAGCGTGATCACCGCCCTCACCGCCCAGAACACCCGCGGCGTCGCCGGCGTGCACCCGGTGCCGGCGGACTTCATCGGCACCCAGCTCGCCACCCTGCTCGACGACGTGACCATCGACGCAGTCAAGATCGGCATGGTGGCAAGCCGCGAGGTCGCCGAGACGATCCGCGCGGGGCTCTCACGACAGCGGCCGCGCTGGATCGTACTCGACCCGGTGATGGTGGCCAAGAGCGGCGACATCCTGGTGGATGACGCCGGCATTGCCGCGGTACGCGAGGTGCTGGTGCCGCTGGCCGATCTGATCACCCCCAACCTGCCGGAAGCCGCCGTGCTGCTCGGCTGCCCGATTCCCGAGACCCGCGCCGACATGCAGGCCCTGGCACCGGCGCTGGACGCCCTGGGCGCCGGCGCCGTGCTGCTCAAGGGCGGGCACCTGGAGAGCGAGAGCTGCCCCGACCTGCTGATCCAGGGCAGCGAAACCCGCTGGCTGGAGGGAGAGCGCATCGCCACCGCCAACCTGCACGGCACCGGCTGCACCCTCTCCTCGGCGATCGCCGCCCGCCTGGCGCAGGGCGACGACCTGCCCACGGCGGTGGCCACGGCCAAGCGCTGGCTCGAGGCGGCGCTCGACGCCAGCGTACGGCTTGACGTGGGACAAGGTCACGGCCCGGTGCATCACTTTCACGCCTGGTGGTAGCCCGTCGGGCTTGCAGCCCCGCGACTCCCCACCCATGCTGAAGACAGCCCCCGACGGGTTCGTCCTTCACATGAGGGAGACACCATGACCCAGACCCTGCTGTTCGCCTGCGACCTCTCCGCCGAGAACCGCGCCGCCTATGCCCGGGCCGTTCGCCTGGCCGTCGACAGCGGCGCGCGTCTCGATGTCATCCATGTGCTCGACCCCTATCTCCCCCACCGGGTGCTGCACGACCTGGAAGAGGCCGTGGTCGCCGACATGCAGGCGACCCTGACGGATATCCGCGAGGACTACGCCCTGGCCGAGCCGCGCACCCTGCTGCAAACGGTGGCCGGCGCCCCCTACGCCGAGATCATTCGCGAGGCCCACGACCGCGAAGTGGACATGATCATCCTCGGCGCCCACCGTAAGCGCGGCCAGCCCGACCTGGTCGCCGGCACCACCCTGGCGCGGGTGCTGCGCAGCGCCCCCTGCCCGGTGCTGTCGGTGAGCCAGCCCGCCAATCACGACTGGCAGGACATCCTGGTACCGGTGGACTTCTCGCTGGCGACCCGCCATATCCTGCGCCAGACCCTCAAGCGCTTCCCCGATGCGCGCCTGACCCTGCTCCACGCCTGGGACATTCCCGGCGAGCGGGAGCTGGGCTCCGACCGCGAGTACGCCCGCTGGCGGGACCGCGAGGTGGAGCGCCTGCGCGGCCAGCTCGAGCGCGAGACCGACCAGCTGATGAGCGAGCTCGACGACGTCCCCGAGCTGGAGCTGGTGCTCGAGCAGGGCGACCCCCTGGAGGTGCTGCTGACCCGCCTGCGCCGCCAGCCGCCGGACCTGCTGGCGCTGGGCAGCCGCGGCCAGTTGGGACGCCAGAGCCAGATCACCGAAGCGCTGCTCTCCGAGCCCCACTGCGACATCATGCTCTGCCGCGCCTGGTAGCGCCTGCGCTGCGGCTCGCCCGTGCTACCCTTGGCGGCGTTTGAAATGTCAGGGAGCGCACAGGATGAAAGCACTGATTCAGCGGGTCACCCAGGCCAGCGTGGTCGTGGAGGGGAGCACCGTGGGCGCCATCGACCGCGGCCTGCTGGCGCTGGTGGGGGTGGAAAAGGGCGACGACGAGGCCGCCGCCGACAAGCTGCTGCACAAGCTGCTGCACTATCGGGTGTTCGCCGACGCCGACGACAAGATGAACCTCAACCTGCAGCAGGTTGAGGGCGGGCTGCTGCTGGTCTCCCAGTTCACCCTGGCCGCCGACACCCGCAAGGGGCTGCGACCGAGCTTCTCCAGCGCCGCCCCGCCGGCCGAGGGCGAGCGGCTCTTCCACTACCTGCTCGAACGCGCCCGCGCGGCCTGGCCCAGGGTAGAGAGCGGCGAGTTCGCCGCCAATATGCAGGTCGCGCTGGTCAACGACGGGCCGGTGACGTTTCTTCTCGAAAGCTGACGGAAGCGACTATCGGACGGCAGAGGGGGCCATGGGAAGGGGAATATCGCGGCTTTTCCGGCGACAGGCTTCTGCGGAGGCGCTGTGAACCCTTCCCTGGGCGCTACTTTTTCCTTCCCTGGAAAAAGACCTCCGCTCCAGCCTGTCCCCGGCGCCGCTCGGTCAGCCGCCCTCATACTGCAGCACGGCGCTGCATTACGAGGCTAAGGGTTGCCCAGCAATTCAGCCTCCATTTCCTCCAGCGCCTCCTCGGCGGCCAGCCACTCGGCTTCCAGGTCGTCGAGGCGCGACTTGAGCTCCCCCTGGCGGGCCAAGGTGGCGGTCAGCTCCTCCTTGCGGGCAGCGTCGATGTAGAGCTCGGCGTCGGCGAGCGCCTCCTCCACCTCGGCCAGCTCCCCCTGCACCTTCTCCATGGCCTTCTCGGCCCGGTCGCGGGTCTTCTTGAGCGGGCGCAGCTTTTCGCGCAGCTCGGCGGCGGCGCGGCGGGATGCCTTGCGGTCCTCCTTGGCGACGCCGCCCTCGGCCTGGCGCTCCGCCTTGTCGGCCCGGGCCTCGCGCCGCTCGCCCTCCAGCCGCGCCTTGAGCCAGGCCCGATAGTCCTCCAGGTCGCCGTCGAAGGGCTCGACCCGGTGGTCGGCCACCCGCCAGAACTCGTCCACCGTGGCGCGCAGCAGGTGGCGGTCGTGGGAGACGATGATCACCGTGCCCTCGAAGGCCGCCAGGGCCTCGGTGAGCGCCTCGCGCATCTCCAGGTCCAGGTGGTTGGTGGGCTCGTCGAGCAGCAGCAGGTTGGGTTTCTGCCAGGCCACCAGCGCCAGCGCCAGGCGCGCCTTCTCGCCGCCGGAGAAGCGCCCCACCTCGGCGAAGGCATCATCGCCCTGGAAGCCGAAGCCGCCCAGAAAGTTGCGGATGGTCAGGTCGGCCGCCGTGGGCGAGAGCCGCTGCACGTGCTGAAAGGGCGTCGCCGCCAGGTCGAGCCCCTCCAGCTGGTGCTGGGCAAAGTAGCCGATCGCCAGGTGCTCACCGGCCACCCGCCGGCCGGCAAGCAGCGGCAGCTCGCCGGTCAGCGACTTGATCAGCGTCGACTTGCCGGCCCCGTTGGGGCCCAGCAGACCGATCCGCTGGCCCGGCAGCAGGGTCACCTTGACCTGGTCGAGCTGGACTTTTTCGTCCCCCGTCTCGTCGCGGTAGCCGAGCCGCGCCTCGTCCAGCACCAGCAGCGGATGCGAGGTCTTGTCGGCGGCGGGCAGGGTGAAGTGAAAGGGCGAGTCGGCATGGGCCATGGCGATCTCGCCCATGCGCTCGAGCATCTTCAGGCGGCTCTGGGCCTGGCGCGCCTTGGTGGCCTTGGCCCGAAAGCGTGCCACGAAGCGCTCGATCTCCTCCTTGCGGGCCTGCTGCTTGGCGGCCTCGGCCTGCTGCAGCGCCAGCTTCTCGGCGCGCGTGCGCTCGAAGGTGGTGTAGTTGCCGCGGTAGAGCACCAGGCGCTGGCGGTCGAAGTGCACGATGTGGTCGCACACCGCATCGAGGAAGTCGCGGTCGTGGGAGATCAGCAGCAGGGTGCCGGGATAGCGAACCAGCCACTGCTCGAGCCACAGCAGGGCGTCGAGGTCCAGGTGGTTGGTGGGCTCGTCGAGCAGCAAGAGGTCGGAGGGCATGAACAGGGTGCGCGCCAGGTTGACGCGCATCCGCCAGCCGCCGGAGAAGTCCGACAGCGGCCGCTCGAGATCCGCCTGGGTAAAGCCCAGACCCACCAGCAGCTGGGCGGCACGGGCCGGCGCGCTGTAGCCGTCCAGCGCCTCGATGGCACCATGCAGCTCCCCTTCCCGGTGCGCATCGTCCTGGGCGCGGGCGCGTTCCAGCGCCGCCTCGGTCTGGCGCAGCTCCTGGTCGCCGTCGAGCACGTAGTCGACGATGGCGCGATCCAGCGCCTCCACCTCCTGGGCCATGTGGGCGATTCGCTGACCGCCGCTCATCTCGATCTCGCCGCGGTCGGGCGCGAGCGTGCCCAGCAGCAGACCGAACAGACTCGACTTGCCGGCGCCGTTGGGGCCGACGATACCGGCCTTGTGGCCGGCGTGCAGGGTCAGTTCGGCTTCTTCGAGCAGGGTCTGGGTGCCGCGTTGCAGGGCGACCCGGCGCAGTGCAATCATGCAGACTCCAATGGCAGAAAGGAGGCTGCCGCCCGCTGGCGACAGCCGATCATGAGCGACGATTCTACCCCAATGACCGCGGCTCTGCGGGCCCGGCTCGCCGCTACCCCGCTGTGGGATTTCGCCCTGGCCCTCTATGCCCGCCCGGGCGTGGAAGCCGCCTGCCTGCGACTTCAGGACGAGGCCGGCGTCGATGTCTGCGAACTGCTGTGGCACTGCTGGCTGTATCGGCACGGCCTGGTCGTCGAGGGGGAGCCCGAGGCGCTGGAGTCGATCCGCGCCTGGCAGCGCGACGTTACCGTCGTGGTGCGCGGTCTGCGCCGCGAGCTGAAGACCGACGCCCAACACCACCCCGGCGTGGCCGAGGTTCGCCGCCAGCTACAGCGAAGCGAGCTGGCCGCGGAGCGCGAGACCCTGGCGCGGCTGCAGGCGGTGAGCGAAAGCGGCCAGGGCATATGCCCCCTTTCAAGCCCCCCTCCCGGCCTCGAATCAACCCTGGCATCACGCTGGCAACTGCAGAAAAAACCACAACTTCTGGCGCTGCAAACCCTCGAATGCCAGCTTGACCCTCCCCAGGGGCCACGCTAGCCTGAAATTAGCTATGCAGCCATTGCGGCTGATTGTCGCCTGTGGACGCAAGGTGTATTTACGGGCCCAACCTGCTAGGAGAACATAAGAATGAAGGCAACCAAGCTGCTGACCACTGCCAGTATCGGCGCCCTGCTGTTCGGCATGTCTGCCGCCGCCCAGTCCGCCAACTGGCGCTATGCGCACGAGGAATTCGAGGGCGATGTCCAGGACGTGTTCGCCGTCGCCTTCAAGGAGTATATCGAGGAAAACTCCGATAATACCCTGCAGATCTATCGCTTCGGCGAGCTCGGCGAGTCCGACGACATCATGGAGCAGACCCAGGCCGGTATCCTCCAGTTCGTCAACCAGTCCCCCGGCTTCACCGGCGCGCTGATCCCCGAGGCGCAGATCTTCTTCATTCCCTATCTGCTGCCGACCGACGAGGAGACCGTCCTCAGGTTCTTCGACGAGAGCGTGGCCATCAACGAGATGTTCCCGGAGCTCTACGCCGAGCAGGGACTCGAGCTGCTCAAGATGTACCCGGAAGGTGAGATGGTCGTCACCCTGGACGAACCCTTCACCGCGCCGGAAGATCTGCGCGGCAAGAACATCCGCATCATGACCAACCCGCTGCTCTCCGAGACCTATCGCGCCTTCGGCGCCACCCCCACCCCGCTGCCCTGGGGCGAGGTCTACGGCGGCCTGCAGACCGGCATCATCCAGGGGCAGGAGAACCCGCTCTTCTGGATCGAGTCCGGCGGCCTCTATGAGGTGTCACCGAACCTGGTGTTCACCGGCCACGGCTGGTTCACCACCGCCATGATGGCCAACCAGGACTTCTTCAACGGCCTCTCCGAGGAGGAGCAGCATTTGGTGCGTGACGCCGCCGGTCACGCCTACTCGGTGACCATCGAGCACATCTCCGGCCTGGCCGAGGAGTCGCTGGCCAAGATCCAGGAGGCCTCCGACGAGGTCACCGTCACGCGCCTCACCGAGGAGCAGATCCAGGCCTTCCGCGAGCGTGCTCCGCAGGTCGAGGAGCGCTTCGTCGAGATGACCGGCGAGCGCGGCGCCGAGCTGCTCGAGCAGTTCAAGGCCGACCTGGAAGCCGTGACCGGCGAGTAAGCCCAAGAGGCCACTCACCGCTAGCGTGCAAGGGGGCAGCCGGCCGGCTGCCCCCTTGTGGTTTATATCGCAGCTGCGCGGCAGCCGGCTGTCGCCTCTCGGCCATTCAGCGTTGAAGCCCACGGGCATGTAGCACTCTGCGGTTGCATACCCTAGGGGCAAGTGCACAGGCATTCATCGCTGCGCAGGGAAGCCCTCAGGAGTCCGGTCTCATGACAGAAGAAGAATCCGAGAAGAACTACCGCTCGACACTCCCCGGCCCGCTGGGGGTCGTCGATACCTGGATCAGCAAGGCGGAGGCGGTGATCCTGGCCATGGGCGTGATCCTGATGGCGATCAATACCGTGGCCAACGTGGTCAGCCGCTTCGTGCTGGGCGAGAGCCTGCACTTCGCCGAGGAGGTCAACCGCATCCTGATCGTCATGATCACCTTCGCCGGGATCGGCTATGCCGCCCGCCACGGGCGCCATATCCGCATGTCGGCCTTCTACGATGCGCTGCCCACCGGGGCCCGGCGCTGGCTGATGATCTTCATCGCCCTGTTTACCGCCATAGTGATGTTCACGCTCTGCTACTACTCGATCGGCTACATCTCCACGGTCCAGTCCCGCGGTCGTGTCCTGCCGTCGTTGAGCATCCCGGTGTGGATCATCTACCTGTGGGTACCCGTCGGCTTCGCCGTGACCGGCATCCAGTACCTGCTCACCGCCTTCAAGAATCTCACCTCCCGTGACGTCTACCTGTCGACCCATGTGGTCGACGGCTACAAGGACACAGAAACGGAAGTCTGACGCCGGGCTCGCGAGGAACACACCATGACCACAGTCATCGTCACCATCATGATCGTGCTGCTGCTGCTCGGCTTCCCGATGATGATTCCCCTGGCCACGGCGGCCTTCGTCGGTTTCTACATGACCTTCGGCGGCACCGGGCAGATGGAAACCCTGATCCAGCAGCTGATGGGCGGCATCCGCCCCACCGCCTTGATCGCCGTCCCCATGTTCATTCTCGCCGCCGATATCATGACCCGCGGCCAGTCGGCCAACCGGCTGATCAACATGGTCATGAGCTTCGTCGGGCACATCAAGGGCGGCCTGGCCGTCTCCACCGCCGCCTCCTGCACCCTGTTCGGCGCCGTGTCCGGCTCCACCCAGGCCACCGTGGTGGCGGTGGGCTCACCGCTGCGCCCACGCATGCTCAAGGCCGGCTACAAGGACCCCTTCACCCTGGCGCTGATCATCAACTCCAGCGACATCGCCTTTCTGATCCCGCCGAGCATCGGCATGATCATCTACGGGGTCATCTCCGGCACCTCCATCGGCGAGCTGTTCATCGCCGGTATCGGGCCGGGCCTGCTGATCCTGGCCATGTTCTCGGCGTACTGCGTGGTCTACGCCATCGTCAAGAAGGTGCCGACCGAACCGAGGTCGACCTGGAAGGAGCGCGCCCTGGCGGTACGCGATGCGCTCTGGCCGCTGGGCTTCCCGGTGCTGATCGTCGGCGGGATCTATGGCGGCATCTTCAGCCCCACCGAGGCCGCCGCCGCCTGCGTGCTCTACGCCGTGCTGCTGGAGTTCGTGGTGTTCCGCTCGCTGAAGCTGCAGGACATCTACACCATCGCCAAGTCCACGGGCCTGATCACCGCGGTGGTGTTCATCCTGGTGGCGGTGGGCAACGGTTTCTCCTGGATCATCTCCTTCGCCCAGATTCCTCAGGAAATCCTCTCTGCCGTGGGGATCCACGAGGCCGGGCCGATCGGCGTGCTGATCGCCATCTCCATCGCCTTCTTCGTCGCCTGCATGTTCGTCGACCCTATCGTGGTGATCCTGGTGCTGACGCCGATCTTCGCCCCCGCCATCGCCGCCTCGGGCCTCGATCCCGTGCACGTAGGGGTGCTGATCACCCTGCAGGTGGCGATAGGCTCGGCGACGCCACCCTTCGGCTGCGACATCTTCACCGCCATCGCCATCTTCAAACGGCCCTACTGGGAGGTGATTCGCGGCACGCCCCCCTTCGTCTTCATGCTGGTGCTGGCGGCAGTGCTGATCATCATATTCCCGCAGATCGCCCTGTTCCTGCGCGACCTGGCCTTCCGTTGATCGACGCGGCGAACCCGACTCTGAGGAGATGGTAACGATGTTCAATCGGATACTGATACCGGTGGACGGCTCCAAGGGCGCGATGAAGGCGCTGGAGAAGGCCGTGGGGCTGCAGCTGCTGACCGGCGCCGAGCTCTATATCCTGTGCGTGTTCAAGCACCACAGCCTGCTGGAGGCCTCGCTCTCCATGGTGCGGCCCGAAAAGCTGGATATTCCCGATGACGCCCTCAAGGAGTACGCCACCGAGGTGGCCGTACATGCCAAGGGCGAGGCGGTGGAGCTGGGCGCCGACCCGACCAAGCTGCGCGCCTTCGTCAAGGGGGGGCGCCCCTCGCGGACCATCGTGCGCTTCGCCCGCAAGCGCGAGTGCGACCTGATCGTCATCGGTGCCCAGGGCACCAACGGCGAGAAGAGCCTGCTGCTGGGCAGCGTGGCCCAGCGCGTGGCCGGCTCGGCCCACTGCCCCACCCTGGTCGTCTGACCCCCGCCGGGCCGGCCGTCTCCACGCGGCGCGGGTGCGGAACCGGCCCGGCCCTGCTAGAGTCCGACTATCGAAACGGAGAGCCCCCGAGACGGGCTTTCCCCACGATCCCTTCAACAAGGACTCTGCATGAAGCCTCTGCTGACATCCACACTTGCCCTGGCGATGGCCGCCCCCCTGGCCATGGCCGCGCCCGAGACCGACGAAGAGCGGCTCAGCTACAGCCTGGGCGCTGCCTACGGTCAGAGCATCATCCAGGATTTCGCCGACCTGGACGTCGACGCCTTCGCCGATGCCATCCGCGATGTCATCGCCGGCAACGAACTGGCCCTGAGCAACGACGAAATGGCCGAGACCCTGAGCCGCTTCCAGCAGGACGCCATGGCCAGCCGCCAGGCCGAGACCGAGCAACTGGCCGAACTCAACTTGGCAGAAGGCGAAGCCTTCCTGGCCGAGAACGCCGAGCGCGATGCGGTCGAGGTCACCGACTCCGGCCTGCAGTACGAGGTGTTGGAGGCCGGCGATGGGGCAAGCCCGGGCCCCATGTCCCAGGTCGAGGTGCACTACGAGGGCATGCTGGTCGACGGCACCGTCTTCGACAGCTCCTTCGACCGCGGCGAGCCCGTTGTCTTCCGCGTCGACCAGGTGATCGAGGGCTGGCAGGAAGCCCTGCAGCTGATGAGCGCCGGTGACAGCTGGATGATCTACATTCCCGCCGAGCTCGCCTATGGCGCCCAGGGGCAGGGCCCCATCGGCCCCAATGAGACGCTGATCTTCCGGGTCGAGCTGCTCGAGGTAACGGACTGATCGCCTTGCCCAGACTCACCCTGCCCCTGGTCGCGGCGACCCTGCTGACGGCCCCGCATGCCTTTGGCGACGAGCGCCCGGCCGATCTGCCGCGGCTCGGCGCGGCGGGCGATGCCGTCAGCGTGATGGGGATCTCCTCGGGGGGCTACATGGCCACCCAGCTGGCGGTGGCCTGGCCCGAACGCTTTCAGGGGCTGGCGGTGCTCAGCGCCGGCCCCTGGAGCTGCGCCCAGGGCGGCCTGGGGCGCGCCCTGGGGCAGTGCATGTCGACGCGCCGCGGCCCGCCCGACCTGGAGGACCTGAATCTGCGCCTGCGCGACTATCAGGCCCGGGAGCTGGTGGGCGACGCCCGCGACCTGGCCGAGCTGCGCGCTTACGTCTGGCACGGCGAGGCCGATACGGTGGTGGACCCGTCGCTGGGAATGGCGCTGAGCGAGCAGCTGGCAGCCTGGCTGGCCAATCCCGCCGAGCAGTTGGAGAGCGTGCAGCAGCCCGATATCGGCCATGGCTGGCCGGTGCCGCTACACGAGGCCATTCCGCCCAGGCACCTGGCGGAGTGCCGCGGCGGCGGCGGCACCCGTCTGCTGGCCTGCGGCCTGGATGTCGCCGGGAAGGCGCTGAGCTGGCTGCATGGGGAGCTGACACCCCCGACCAGGAGTGACGACAGCGCCCGCCTGGTGCCCTTCGACCAGTCGGACTTCGCGGTGCGGGGGGTCGGCGAGGTGGGCTACCTGCTGATTCCCGAGGCCTGCGACGCCGGGGGCTGCGACGTGACCCTGGCCCTGCACGGCTGCGGCATGGACAGCGAACAGATCGGCGAGGCCTTCGTTCGCCACAGCGGACTCAACGAGTGGGCCGCCGCCAATCGGCGTCTGGTGCTCTATCCTCAGGCCGAGACCAGCCTGGCCAATCCGCAGGGCTGCTGGGACTGGTGGGGCTTTGCCGAGAGCAGCTGGCAGCTCGACCCGCTTCACGATACCCGCGAGGGCACCCAGGTCAGGGCGCTGATGGCCATGCTCGACCGCCTGATGGAGACGCCGGACGACGAGCGCCGCTGACCCGGCGGGCCTGGCATCGGCGGGTCAGGCAAACGACTTCAGCCCGCGCCGAGCTCGCTCTCCAGGGCCGAGCGCAGCGCATGGGGGGTCGGCGAGTAGAGCACCCGCTGACGGATCTCGCCGTGGCGGTCGACCAGGTAGAGCGACGAGCTATGGTCGATGGTGTACTCCAGCGCCGAGTCGGGCGCCTCGACCCGGCGCCACACCGCCCCGTAGCGCTCGATGACGTCGGCCAGCTCGGCTTCGCTGCCCGTCGCGCCGATGAACTCATCGCCGAAGTAACCTGCGTATTCGCGCAGCCGCTCGATGGTGTCGCGCTCGGGGTCCACCGTGATCATCAGCGGTACCACCCGCTCGCGCTGCGACGCCTCCAGCCCCTGCATCACCTGGCGAACCACCGCCATGCTCATGGGACAGACATCCGGACAGTAGGTGTAGCCGAAGAACATCACCGCCAGCTGATCGTCTTCGAGCTGGCTCAGCGAGAAATCCCCCTGGGTCGAGGCCAGTTCCACCGGCCCACCGCGCGGCTCACCACTCTGCCCGCCCTGCTGCTGGAACCAGCCATAGCCGCCCACACCCAGCATCACCACGATCAGCACGACACCTGCCAAGAGCCCCTGTCGCTTCATAATTGGCTTCTCTCTACCTCGAAGTTGAACCCGCTGCCCAGGCGCTCCTCGCCGCTGGTCACAATGACCCGCGCTCGCCAGGGCATCACCGCCTCGGTACAGATGGGAATCTGACCCTCACCCTGGAAGCGGCCATCGGCTTGCCGCGTCAGCGGGTAGCGGTGCAGCCCCATGTCCATATCGCGACCGATGAAGTCCACCACCACCGAATCTGCCTGAATGCCCTCTAGGGCCACCGTCACCGGCAGGATCTCCAGCGCGCGAATCTCGCCGTCGGCGCCCAGATCCAGGGTCAGGCCACCCTCCTCTCCCAGAAGCGCCCGACAGGGCCCATGGCTCAGGTCACAGCCAGTTTCCTCGGGAAACCAGCGCACATCATCGCCTCCGCGAACACTGTAGTTAACCAAATACCAAAGCGCCACGACCAAGGTGATCAGCGTGGCCAGCATCATCAGGCGCAGCCCCGGGAAACGGGGCGCGGAGGACTCATGCAAAGAGGAGGAGCTCATGACGGCGAAAGCAGCACTTTAATGAAAGGTGACAGAAGGTAAGCTTAACAGCATTTGCCCGCGATCGAGCGTGGGTAGATGTCGCAGCCGAGGACGAAGGAGACCGACATGGAGAGCGTCATGGGGGCACTGGGCCCACTGTTCCTGCTGATTCTGCTCGGCTACCTGCTGGGCTGGCTGCGACACCCCGGCAGCGACTTCTGGCCCCAGCTGGAGCGGCTGATCTATTTTCTGCTGTTTCCCGCCATGCTGGTGTCCACCCTGGCCACCGCCGACGTGGCCCAGGTCCCGGTAGGCCGGCTGGCGCTGGTGCTGCTGGGCGCCATGCTCGCCCTGGGCACCCTGCTGTGGGCGCTGCGCCGCTGGCTGGCGCTGGAGGCCGCCGCCTTCACCTCGGTCTTCCAGGGCGCCCTGCGCTTCAACACCTATGTGGGGGTGGCCGGGGCCGCCGCGCTGCACGGGGCCCACGGGGCCACCGTGGCCGCGGTGGCGGTGGCACTACTGGTCCCGGTCGTCAACGTGCTGTGCGTGGCCAGCTTCATCGCCGCCGGCACCCTGGGCCCCTCCAGCCTGGGCCAGAGCCTCGCGGCGCTGCTGCGCAATCCGCTGATCCTGGCCTGCCTGCTGGGCATCGCCCTGAACCTCAGCGGCATCGGCCTGCCCGGCTGGAGCGAGGCGACGGTGGAGCTGCTCGGCCGCGCCGCGCTGCCGCTGGGGCTGGTCGCGGTGGGCGTTGCGCTCCGCCCCCGCGCCCTGATGCGTCTCGACCGCGGCGTCTGGTCCGCCAACCTGGTCAAACTGGTCTTGATGCCGACCCTGGTGCTGGCCCTGGCCCTGGCCCTGGGGCTGGACGCCGTCAGCCGCGACGTGGCGCTGCTGTTCGCCGCCCTGCCCACCGCCACCTCGGCGTATATCCTGGCCCGCCAACTGGGCGGCGACGCCGAACTGATGGCCGCGCTGATCACCGGCCAGACGCTGCTGGCCATGGCGACGCTACCGCTGTGGCTGCAGCTGGCGGGATAAATAAAAAATATTCGCATTAGCTTTGACAGGGCGAATGAGAATGGATTACAGTGAGGGCGTGGCGTTGATGAGGCGCCACACCCATGAGGGAAGCCGTCAGTTTCCCGCCATGGTTTCTCCCCCCTCATTGCTAGTCACGGTCTTGCCTGCGCCTCCTCTGGGGGCGCTTTTTTTTGGCCCCCTCCTCTTGGCCCCCTCCTCATTGCGGCTCTTTACCCAGGCTCAGGGTCTTGCCTGCGCGCAGGGCAAAGCGCCCCGCCGACAGGGTCGGCGAGGCGCTGTGTGTAAAGGGTTCGAGCAGGCTTAGTCGATACGGCGGTAGATCAGGTCCCAGACGCCGTGCCCCAGCTTCTCGCCTCTCGCCTCGAACTTGGTCAACGGGCGGAAGTCCGGTCGCGGCACATAGGGGGCGGTCTCCGGCGCGGCGGTATTGGCATAGCCCGGGGCGGCGTCCATCACCTCGGCCATCCACTCGGCGTAGGCGGCCCAGTCGGTGGCCATGTGCAGGGTGCCGCCGGGCTTGAGCCGGGTGCGGATCAGCGCCACGAAGGCGGGCTGCACGATGCGCCGCTTGTGGTGCTTCTTCTTCGGCCAGGGGTCGGGGAAGAACAGCTGCAGGGTATCGAGGCTGGCCTCGGGCAGGCACTCTTCGAGCACGCGCAAGGCATCCTCGCGATAGACCCGCAGGTTGGTCAGCCCGCGCTTGTCGGCCTCGTCGAGCAGCTTGCCGACACCCGGGGCGTGCACTTCGATGCCGATGAAGTCGGTCTCCGGATGGGTCTCGGCCTGCTCGACGAGCGAGGCCCCCATGCCGAAGCCGATCTCCACCACCCGCGGTGCACGGCGACCGAACAGCGCATCGAGGTCCTGCCGGCCGTCCGCCAGGCTGAGCCCCAGCCGCGGCCAGACCTCCTCGAGCCCGCGGGTCTGGGCCTGGGTCATGCGGCCGGCGCGCAGCACATAGCTCTTGATACCGCGGCGGTGCAGGGGCGCCTCCGGCCCTTCCGGGCCGGTGGTCGACGAGGGAGTGTCGTGTGACGGGTCAGTCATGGGCAGGGTCGAACGCTCTCGGAGGGGGAATCAGCCGTTGATACGGCCGGCAAAGGGGGACGAGGGGTCGGCACTCTGGCGGCGCGGCATGCGCCCGGCCAGGAAGGCCTCGCGTCCGGCCTCGACGGCCTTCTTCATGGCGCTGGCCATCAGCACCGGCTGTCGCGCGTGGGCGATGGCGGAGTTCATCAGCACGCCATCGCAGCCCAGCTCCATGGCCATGGCCGCGTCGGAGGCGGTGCCGATCCCGGCATCCACCAGCACCGGCACGCCGGCCTGCTCGATGATCAGGCGAATGTTGTGGGGGTTCTGGATGCCGTGGCCGGAGCCGATCAGCGAGCCCAGCGGCATGATCGCGCAGCAGCCCAGCCGCTCGAGCTCCCGGGCGACGATGGGGTCGTCGCTGGTGTAGACCATGACATCGAAGCCGTCGGCGATCAGCTCCTCGGCGGCCTTGAGGGTCTCCACCACGTTGGGGTAGAGGGTGCTGTCATCCCCCAGCACCTCGAGCTTGACCAGCCGGTGGCCGTCGAGCAGTTCGCGGGCCAGCTTGCAGGTGCGCACTGCGTCCTTGGCCGTGTAGCAGCCGGCGGTGTTGGGCAGCAGCGTGAAGCGCTCCGGCGGCACGGCGTCGAGCAGGTTGGGCTCGCCGACCTCCTGCCCCAGGTTGGTGCGGCGCACGGCGAAGGTGACCACCTCGGCGCCGGAGGCGGCAATCGCCTCGGCGGTCTCGTCGAAGTCCTTGTACTTGCCGGTACCGACCAGCAGCCGGGAGGCGAAGCGGTACCCGGCAATTTGCAGCGGCTGATCCTGAAAGATGTCTGTCATCGAGTGTGCCTTTATCTAATGATCGGAGTAGGGGGCATCCGCCGGCCCGGCTCATCCACCGCCGATGGCGTGGACGATCTCGACCCGGTCTCCCTCGCTCAGGCGGACCGACTCGTGCGCGCTTTTCGGCACGATATCTTCATTGAGTTCCACGGCGATGCGCCGGCCGCTCAGGCCCAGGGTCGCGATCAACTCCGCCACCGTCAGGTCGGCGGCCAGATCGCGGGGTTCGCCGTTGAGCTGAATCTGCATGGCGTCCTCAATTCTGCGTTGACGACTGTCGCGGGCCCATATTGTAGCCGCTTAGACATCGCCGGGGTACGGTGTGCCGCGATACCCCCAAGGCGGGGGCATCGAGGCAACACCGCTCGTGATGGTATTTGACGGCACGGCACGCCCGCCCGTTCAGTCCGAATCCGGCAGCACATAGGTCGCCGTCACCAAGGCCACCGGGGCCTCGTCACCGGCCGAGAAGAGCTGCACCTCGCCCACCGCCAGGCGGCGGCCCAGCTTGAGCAGGCGGGCATTGGCGATCACGTCGCGGTCGCCCCGGGGCCGGCGCAGGAAGCGGCAGTGCAGGTCGCTGGTCACGGCCATGGGCTCGGGGCCGATCTGGGCGAGGATTGCCACGTAGAGGCACACGTCCGCCAGCCCCATCAGCGTGGGACCGGAGACGCTGGCCCCGGGACGCAGGTGCTCGTCCTCGATGGCCAGGCTCATGGTGGCCCGCATATGGTCGATCCCCTCGATGGTCCCCGAGCGTTGCGGAAAGACCTCGTCGAGGAAGTCCTCGATGGCGGCGGCGGTCATCACGGTCATGGGCGGACTCCTGCTGGAATGGGACTGTCGCCAACATAGCGCAAGGCGCCCCGGGGAGATACCCGGGGCGCCCCTCGAACCTCGAACCTCGAACCTCGAACCTCGAACCTCGAACCTCGAACCTCGCCGATTATTTCGCCTTGTGCACGGCGCGCCAGTGGTGCAGCAGCGGCTCGGTGTAGCCGGACGGCTGCTCGCGCCCCTTGAAGATCAGGTCGCTGGCGGCTTGGAAGGCGGTGGAGCCGGAGTAGTCGGCACTCATCGGCGTGTAGGTGGGATCGGCGGCGTTCTGCTCGTCGACCACCTTGGCCATGCGCTCCAGCGTCTCGCGCACGCGGGCGGCATCCACCACGCCATGGTGCAGCCAGTTGGCAAGCAGCTGACTGGAGATCCGCAGGGTGGCGCGGTCCTCCATCAGGCCCACGTCGTGAATGTCCGGCACCTTGGAGCAGCCCACCCCGTGCTCGACCCAGCGCACCACGTAGCCGAGGATGCCCTGGCAGTTGTTGTCGAGCTCCTGCTGGATCGCCTCGTCGGACCAGTCGGGATTCTCGGCCACCGGCACGCTCAGCAGATCATCGAGATAGTCCGGCTCGCCGAGACCCTCCAGTTCGCGCTGCACCTCGGTGACGTTCACCTGGTGGTAGTGCAGGGCGTGCAGGGTGGCGGCGGTGGGCGAGGGCACCCAGGCGGTGTTGGCGCCGGCCTTGGGGTGGCCGATCTTCTGCTCCAGCATGGCCGCCATCAGGTCCGGCATGGCCCACATGCCCTTGCCGATCTGGGCGTGACCGCGCAGGCCGCAGGCCAGGCCGACCTGGACGTTGTTCTTCTCGTAGGCGCCGATCCAGGCGGCGTTCTTCATGTCGCCCTTGCGGATCATCGGGCCCGCTTCCATGGCGGTGTGCATCTCGTCGCCGGTGCGGTCGAGGAAGCCGGTGTTGATGAACACCACCCGCGAGGCGGCCTCGTTGATGCACGCCTTGAGGTTGACCGTGGTACGGCGCTCTTCGTCCATGATGCCCATCTTCATGGTGTCGCGGGCCATGCCGAGGAGGTCCTCCACGCGGCCGAACAGCTCGTTGGCGAAGGCCACTTCCCGGGGGCCGTGCATCTTCGGCTTGACCACGTACATGGAGCCTTCGCGGGAGTTGCGCGGCTCGCCTGCGCCCTTCTGGAGGTCGTGCAGGGTGATCAGGCCGGTCACCACGCCGTCGAGAATGCCCTCGGGCAGCTCGTTACCCTCGGCATCGAGCACCGCCGGGGTGGTCATCAGGTGGCCGACGTTGCGCACGAACATCAGCGAACGGCCCGGCAGCGTCAGCTGGCCACCGTCCGGCGCGGTGTAGTCGCGGTCGCCGTTCAGGCGGCGGGTGACGGTCTTGCCGCCCTTCTCGACCTGCTCGCTCAGGTCGCCCTTCATCAGCCCCAGCCAGTTGCGATAGACGCCGACCTTGTCCTCGGCATCCACCGCCGCCACCGAATCCTCGCAGTCCATGATGGCGGTCAGCGCGGCCTCCACCACCAGGTCCTTGACGCCGGCCGGGTCGGTCTTGCCGATGGGGTGGTCGGGGTCGATCTGGATCTCCAGGTGCAGGTCATGGTTGACCAGCAGGATGGCCTCCGGGCTTGCCGCCTCGCCGCGGTAGCCCACCAGCTTGCCGGGGGCCTTGAGACCGGTCTCGCGGCCGCCGTCCAGGGTCACCACCAGGTGGCCGTCGCGCAGCGCATACTTGACGGCATCCCGGTGGGAGCCGGTGGCCAGCGGCACGGCCCGGTCGAGCACGCCGCGGGCGTAGGCGATGACCTTCTCGCCGCGCTTGGGGTTGAAGCTCGTCCCCTTCTCGGCGCCATCCGCTTCGGAGATCGCATCGGTGCCGTAGAGGGCATCGTAGAGGCTGCCCCAGCGGGCGTTGGCGGCATTGAGCGCATAGCGGGCGTTGCTCACCGGCACCACCAGCTGCGGCCCGGCCTGCATGGCGACCTCGCGGTCGACGTTGGCGGTGGTCACCTTCACCTGGGCGGGCGGGTCCACCAGGTAGCCGACCTCCTTCAGGAAGGCGCGATAGGCCGGCATGTCGCGCACCGGGCCGGGGTGTTCCCGGTGCCAGGCGTCAAGCTGCTCCTGCAGGCGGTCACGCTCGGCGAGCAGTTCGCGATTCTTCGGTGTCAGATCGTAAAAGAGTGCATCCACGCCGGCCCAGAAGGCCTCGGCATCGATGCCGGTGCCGGGAAGGGCCTGGTCGTTGATGAAGCGGTCCAGTTCAGCGGCCACCTGGAGACGATGGCGAGTGACGCGTTCGGACATGGGAAGTCTCCTCGTGCGTGGCGGCCGTTCCTGCCGTCGGCCAGCCGCATTTCGTGGGATGATACCACTGCGAAGGTGCCAATTTTGTGGAAAACTGTTCCACATGTAAACCCGGGTGAGGGTCTACCCTACTAGACATAGGGTTAAGGCCCGACTTTCTGACCAAATAGTCAGGATTTGCCGGCGTACATGCGCAGATGCTATCCCGACAGCCTAGTCGGTCGCTAGGAGCCTGCCGGGCTTGACCAATCGTAGCGAGGGATTCGGTTCTCGAGACAAGTTTATCGATCTGTTGAGGCGAATAGCGAGCTCTTTAACGAAACAGATCGAATGAAATTGGTCGAAAATCCGGATTCCGCAGTAGATTAGTGTGAAGTCCGACAGGCTCCTAGACTCGGGCGACAGAAGAAAGGATTCGAGGGAAGAACGTGTTGAATCGCTGGAGGACGCCATGACCGACTTCACCGCGCTGCAGGCCCTGGGGCCGGTCGCTCCCTTCGTCAGCGAGGCCGGACAACCGCTGGACGCTTACCTCGAACACTACGGGCTGGCGCCGCTGCTGACCGAGCACGTCGGGCTCTATGTCGGCTACCTGGACACGCAACGCTTCCAGCTCTGGACCCAGGTCTGGAGCCCCCCGGAGGCAGTGGGCACGGCCTTCGTGGTGCACGGCTACTTCGACCACCTGGGGCTGTATCGACACCTGCTGGAGCGCCTGCTGGAGCGCCGCTGGCGGGTAGTGCTGTGGGACCTGCCCGGCCATGGCCTCTCCAGCGGCAAGCGCGCCTGCATCGATGACTTCGGCGACTACGGCGACTGCCTGCGCGCGCTTCAGGACCAGCTCAGCGACCAGGGGCTGGCGCCGCGGCCCTGGCTCGGCGTCGGCCAGAGCACCGGCGCGGCGATCCTGGCCACCGATGCCCTGAGCCGTCCCGATGACGGCCACTGGTCGGGGCTGGCCCTGCTGGCCCCACTGGTGCGCCCCTGGAACTGGTCGCAGTCGAGCTGGCTGCACCTGCTGGTGGGCCCCTTCGTTCGCACCCTGCCACGCCGCTTTCACGAGAACTCCACCGACGCCGAGTTCGCCGCCTTCCTGCGCGAGCACGACCCCCTGCAGCCCGAGCACCTGTCGGTCAACTGGGTCAGCGCCATGCGCCGCTGGATGCCCGAGCTGCTGGCGCTGCCCCCCAGCGAGGTGCCGACCCTGATCCTGCAGGGCGAACAGGACCTGACCGTCGACTGGGAGTGGAACCTGGAGGTGCTGGAGCACAAGTTTCCCCGGGCACGCATTCATCGCCATCCGGACGCCCGCCACCACCTGGTCAACGAGGCCGAGCCTATTCGCCGGGCGCTATTCGACGCCCTGGATGCGTTCGTTGCCGAGTTGGAGCCCCAGCCCCCCCTCACCAACGGGACGCCTGCACCATGAGGGGGCACAGCGCGGTCACGCTGCTCACGGCGACGCTGATACTGACAGGCTGTGCCGCCGCACCGCCGCAGCCCGACCCCGTGCGCCAGGCGCTGCTGAACCTGAGCGAGCGGGCCGCCGGGCGGGTGATGAACGTGGCGGAACTGCAGCCGCCCGCGGACCAGGTGCTGCTGCTGGCGACCCCCGAGATGGACGGCGACCTGGGAATCGACAGCAAGCGCTTTCTCGAGAACCTGACCCGCGCCCTGCTCGGGGTTACCCCCGGCCCCCAGGTACTGGACTGGCGCCCCACCATGGCCGGCGACGTCGATACCCAGCACTGGCGGCTCGTGAGTCAGCTGGACGCCTCGGCCCCCCGGCTACGGCTCTCCGACCGCGACCTGCTGCCCTACCGGCTGACCCTGGCCCTCTATCGGGCCGACGCCGAGTCGCCACTGTGGCGGACCGAGATCGAGGGCGCCTTCGACGCCACGGCGCTGTAGCTCCGTCCTCATACAGCTCCGTCCTCAACCGCCCGGCCCTCAACTCTGGCGCAGCTGCCGATCCAACTGCCGATAGCCGATGGCCTCCATCAGCTCGTCTCTTTCGGGGCGCGGCTTGCCGGCCAGGTCGGCCAGCGTCAGCGCCACCCGCAGCACCCGGTGATAGGCCCGCGCCGAGAGCTTGAGCCGCTCCAGCACCCCGGCGAGCCAGGCCCGGTCGGCCGTGGACAGCGCGCAGGCCACCTCCAGCGCGCGGCTGCCCAGGTGGGCATTGAGCGCGCCTCGGGCATACTGCCGCGCCCGCGCCGCCATCACCCGCTCGCGCACGCTGGCCGAGCTCTCCCCCGTCTCGCGGGCGGTCAGCTGCTCCGGCGGCAGCGCCGGCACCTCCACCTGCAGGTCGATGCGGTCGAGCAAGGGGCCGGAGAGCCGCGACTGGTAGCGCTGGATCTGGGCGGCGGTGCACTGGCAAGCCTGGCGCGGATCGCCCAGATGCCCGCAGGGGCAGGGGTTCATGGCGGCCACCAGCTGGAAGCGCGCCGGAAAGCGTCGCTCGTGGCTGGCCCGGGCGATATGGATGCGCCCGGACTCCATGGGCTCGCGCATCACCTCCAGCACGTGGCGACTGAACTCGGGCAGCTCGTCGAGGAACAGCACCCCGTGGTGGGCCAGCGAGATCTCGCCGGGGCGCGGCCAGGAGCCGCCGCCCACCAGGGCCACGGCGCTGGCGGTATGGTGCGGGGCGCGAAAGGGCCGCCTGCCCCACTGCTCGGTCAGCGGCAGGCCGCACACCGAGCGGATCGCCGCCACTTCCAGCGCCTCCTCCTCGGTCAGCGGTGGCAGGATGCCCGGCAGGCGGCTGGCCAGCATGGTCTTGCCGGTGCCGGGCGGGCCGGCGAACAGCAGGTTGTGGGACCCGGCCGCGGCGATCTCCAGGGCACGGCGTGCCTGGTGCTGGCCGCGCACCTCGGCCAGGTCGCCGTCGAGCGTCGCGGACGACGGCGGTGTCGCGAGACGATGCGCGGCGATCGGCGTCTGCCCCAGCAGGTGTGCCACCACCTCCAGAAGATGATCGGCGGGCAGCACCTGGAGATCCCCGGCCAGGGCCGCCTCGTCAGCGTTCTCCCGCGGCACGATCAGCTTGCGCCCGGCGCGACGCGACGCCAGCGCCAGCGGCAGCACGCCACTGATCGGCCGCAGCCGTCCGTCCAGCGCCAGCTCGCCGACACACTCGACCCCCGCGAGGGCCTCCACCGGCAGCTGGCCGGAGGCGACCAGGATGCCCAGGGCGATGGGCAGGTCGAAGCGCCCGCCGACCTTGGGCAGGTCGGCAGGCGCCAGATTGAGCACAATGCGGCGCGTATTGGGGAAGTCGAAGCCGGCATTGACCAGGGCGCTGCGCACCCGTTCACGGCTCTCCTTGACGGCGGCCTCGGGCAGGCCGACCAGGGTCATGCCCGGCAGGCCGTTGGCCAGGTGTACCTCGACCAGCACCTCGGGCGCCTCCAGCCCCAGGCCGGCACGGGTGGTGATGATTGCCAGCGTCATGCGGTCCCTCGCAGTCGGTGGTGACGTCCTCAGCGTAGCAGCCTCGTCCCTGGGACGCCCGCACCTCGCTTAGAGGGTGTCTACAAAAGGACTGCACTCGACAATACGTCGTTAAAAATTGACTCGTGCGCGAGTCCGATCAACATGCTCATTTACACTCCGTAAACTCCGCTATTTCGCCAATTTTTGCCTCGTCTTGCCTTCGCTCGCCTGTTTTGTAAACACCCTCTTAGCGGCCGGTTTCTTTCGCGCCGGCATCCTCCTCGGGGGCCGGCGGCGCGGGATCGGCCGCGGATTCGCTGGCCCTTGCATCGAGCGCCTGCTCCAGGGCGGCGACCTGCTGCTCCAGGGCCTCGACGCGAATGCGGGTGCGCTGCAGTACATCCATCAGGATGTCGAAGTCCTCCCGGGACACCAACTCCAGCCGGTCGAAGGCGCCGCGCACCACCTGCTGAACTCCCTTCTGGAACTCCTCCGGCGCCTGGGACGCCCCCTGCAGACGCTCGCCCAGCTGCTGGGCCAGGCGGCTGATGTGGTCGTGACTCACCATGTGGATCTCTCCCGATACGAAAAGTGGCTGCCTACAGGATACGCAAGGCCCGACGGACGCGCATTCCCCTTCGATGCCCCGGCATGAGGCGGCTGCACCGGCACCCGGCACCAGCCTGGTGCATCGACGCCCTCCCCACTCGTCCTCTGCCGGAAACCGAGCCGCAATCCCAAATGCAACACCATGAAAATCTTGAACTAACCATGTCAATGGCACGCATCTCGCTAGACAGCATCAGCGAACCATCGGGTGGCCGCCGCCGCCCTGCCATACCGTCCAGGAGATTCGAGATGAAACTCATCACCGCCATCATCAAGCCGTTCAAGCTCGACGACGTCCGCGAGGCGCTCGCCGACAACGGTGTTCAGGGCATCACCGTTACCGAGGTCAAGGGCTTCGGCCGTCAAAAGGGCCATACCGAGCTCTACCGCGGCGCCGAGTACGTGGTCGACTTCCTGCCCAAGGTGAAGGTCGAGGTCGCGGTGGACGATGCGCGCCTGGAGGGCGTGCTCGACGCCATCTGCGGCGCCGCCAACAGCGGCAAGATCGGCGACGGCAAGGTCTTCGTCACCCCGCTGGAGGATGTCATTCGTATCCGCACCGGTGAACGCGGCGCCGATGCCGTCTGATCACCGCCCTTTTTCAGAGCCATGGAGACACTCCAATGACTGAACTTGCCGAACTGAGCTACGCGCTCGATACGTTCTACTTCCTGATCTGCGGCATCCTGGTAATGTGGATGGCCGCCGGCTTCTCGATGCTCGAGGCCGGCATGGTGCGCTCCAAGAACACCGCCGAGATCCTCACCAAGAACATCGCCCTGTTCGCCATCGCCTGCACCATGTACCTGCTGGTGGGCTACTACATCATGTACTCGAGCAGTGCCGGGGGCTTCCTGCCCAACCTCGGCTTCCTGCTCGGCGGGGAGAACAGCGTGGACGCCGTCACCGCCGGCGGCGACGACGCTCCCTACTACTCCATGCGTGCCGACTACTTCTTCCAGGTGGTGTTCGTGGCCACCGCCATGTCCATCGTCTCCGGTGCCGTGGCCGAGCGCATGAAACTGTGGGCCTTCCTGGCCTTCGCCGTGGTGATGACCGGCTTCATCTACCCGGTGTCCGGCTACTGGACCTGGGGCGAGGGCTGGCTCGATGAGCTGGGCTTCTCCGACTTCGCCGGCTCCGGCATCGTGCACATGGCGGGCGCCGCCGCAGCCCTGGCCGGCGTGCTGATCCTCGGACCGCGCAAGGGCAAGTACGGCAAGGACGGCAGCATCCACGCCATTCCCGGCGCTAACATGCCGCTGGCCACCCTGGGGACCTTCATCCTGTGGATGGGCTGGTTCGGCTTCAACGGCGGCTCCGAGCTCAAGGTCTCCGACGTCGACTCCGCCAACAACGTCGCCCAGGTGCTGGTCAACACCAACGCCGCGGCCGCCGGCGGGGTCATCGCCGCGCTGATCCTGGCCAAGCTGTGGTTCCGCAAGGCCGACCTGACCATGGCCCTCAACGGCGCCCTGGCCGGCCTGGTGGCGATCACCGCCGAGCCGCTGGCGCCCTCGGCGCTGGGCGCAACCCTGATCGGCGGCGTGGGCGGCGCCATCGTGGTGGCCTCCATCGTCAGTCTCGACAAGCTGAAGATCGACGACCCGGTGGGTGCCATCTCGGTGCACGGCGTGGTCGGTATCTGGGGCCTGCTGGCCGTGCCGCTCTCCAACGCCGACGCCAGCTACGGCGCCCAGATCATCGGCGGCCTGGCAATCTTCGCCTGGGTGTTCGCTGCCAGCCTGGTGGTGTGGCTGGTGCTCAAAGCGGCGATGGGCATCCGCGTCAGCGAGGAAGAGGAGTACGAGGGCGTCGACCTGGCCGAGTGCGGCATGGAGGCCTACCCCGAGTTCCGTGCAGCCAGTGTGCAGGGCGGCGGCTCCGGCCGTGGCCCCGGCGGCCACGCCGGTCAGGCGAAGGCCAGCGTGCAGGCCAAGCCGCGCACCGAATAGAGTCGCGACGCCGCATAGGTCGCGGAAGGCCCCTTCGGGGGCCTTTTTTATTCCCCGCCAACGCAGTGTATGCTTTAGCCCAACGAGACCCATCGCAAGACGGACTGCGACCCGCAGGCCCCGCCCCGGACAGAGAGGAAGAGACCAATGAAACTGGTGACCGCGATTATCAAGCCGTTCAAGCTCGACGATGTGAGAGAGTCGCTCTCCGAAATCGGCGTCCAAGGCATCACCGTCACCGAGGTCAAGGGCTTCGGCCGCCAGAAGGGGCATACCGAGCTCTATCGCGGCGCCGAGTACGTGGTCGACTTCCTGCCCAAGGTGAAGGTCGAGATCGCCGTGGACGAGGAGATGGCCGAGAAGGTCATCGACGCCATCACCCAGGTAGCGAACACCGGCAAGATCGGCGATGGCAAGATCTTCGTCACCCCGCTGGAGCAGGTGATCCGTATCCGTACCGGCGAGACGGGGAAAGACGCGGTTTGATAGCTGCAAGCTAGTCTGTGCATCATACCCACCCAAGCAAAACCCCCGGCGCCAAGGCGTCGGGGGTTTTGCGTGAAGCTTGCTGCTTGTCGCTGGCGACCTACTTCTCCACGAAGGCGCGCTCGATCACATAGTCGCCGGGCTCGCCCATGCGCGGCGAGATATTGAAGCCCAGGTCGTCGAGCAGCGCGCTGGTCTCGTCGAGCATCGCCGGGCTGCCGCAGATCATGGCGCGGTCCTGCTTGGGATCCAGCGCCGGCAGACCGGTGTCCTCGGCCAGCTTGCCGCTGCGGATATGGTCGGTCAGGCGGCCCATGGTGTGGAAGTCTTCCCGGGTCACGGTGGGGTAATAGACCAGCTTTTCGCTGATCTCCTCGCCCAGGTACTCGTGGGCCGGCAGCTCCTTGGTGATGAAGTCGGCATAGGCAAGCTCGCTGACGCTGCGTACGCCGTGCACCAGCACCACCTTCTCGTAGCGCTCGTAGACCTCCGGGTCCTGGATCAGGCTCATGAACGGCGCCAGGCCGGTGCCGGTGGAGAGCAGGTAGAGGTTGCGTCCGGGCAACAGGTCGTCGGTGACCAGGGTGCCGGTGGGCTTGCGGCTGACCATGATCTGGTCGCCCACCTTGAGATGCTGCAGCCGCGAGGTCAGCGGGCCGTCGGGCACCTTGATGCTGAAGAACTCCAGGTGATCCTCATAGTTGGGGCTGGCAATGGAGTAGGCGCGCATCAGCGGTTTGCCGTTCACCTCCAGGCCGATCATCACGAACTGGCCATTCTTGAAGCGCAGGCTGCGCTCCCGGGTGGTGCGGAAACTGAACAGGGTGTCGTTCCAGTGGTGAACGCTGAGAACCTCTTCCAGGGCAAACTTGCTCATGCCGACTCCTTGATATTCTGTTAGAGAATAACGCCGCCGATAAACTATAGAGAGAATTCTAAGAGCCCCGGTGTTATCTGTTAATTGGATTGTATGGATAACGTTTATCTATACTATAGATAAAGCCTGCCCCGGAGCCCGCCCCATGCACTTCACCCTGCGCCAGCTGGAAGTCTTCGTCGCCGTGGCCCAGCACGAGAGCGTCTCCCACGCCGCTCGCGCCATCGCCCTCTCCCAGTCCGCCACCAGCACGGCGCTGGCCGAGCTGGAGCGCCAGTTCGACTGCCAGCTGCTCGACCGGATCGGCAAGCGGCTCAAACTCAACGCCCTGGGCTTTCAGCTGCTGCCCAAGGCCGTGGCCCTGCTCGACCGCGCCGAGGAGATCGAGGAGCTGCTGCACGGCCAGCAGGGGGTCGGCTCGCTGGACGTGGGGGCGACCCTGACCATCGGCAACTACCTGGCCACCCTGCTGATCAGCGACTTCATGCAGCGCCACCCGGGCAGCCGGGTGCGGCTGCAGGTGCGTAACACCAGCGCCATTATCGAACGAATCGTTCAGCACGAACTTGATCTGGGCCTAATAGAGGGGCGCTGCGAGGACGATGCCGTGGTCACCCAGCCCTGGGTAGAGGATGAGCTGGCGGTCTTCTGCTCACCCCGTCATCCGCTGGCGGGTTCCGGCCCCGTGGAGCTCGACCGGCTGCTGCGCGAGGCCTGGATCATGCGCGAACAAGGCTCGGGCACACGGCTGACGCTGGAGCAGGCCGCCCGCCACCGGCGCGGACGCTTCAACATCCTGCTGGAGCTGGAGCACACCGAGGGGATCAAGCGAGCGGTGGAGTCGGGGCTGGGCATCGGCTGCGTCTCCAGGCTCGCGCTGCGCGACGCCTTCCGGCGCGGCAGCCTGGTGCCGATTCCCACCCCGGAGCTGGACCTCAGCCGCCAGTTCGCCTTCATCTGGCACCGCCACAAGTACCTGGCCACCGGGATGCGCGAATTCCTGCGGCTGTGCCGGCAGATGACCGAGGGGGTCAAGCGCAGCGACGAGATCGACCTGCCCCCGGTGCCCTGAGCCCAAAGGCCAGGCAAAAAGTCGGCACCCGCAAGGTGCCAACTGGGTCATCAAGCGCCGCAGCAGGCGGCCGGGAGTCGTCTCACTAACGCATATCGCTGACGGCCTCCTGGATATCCGCCAGGCTGGCCTTGGAGAGGTCCTTGGCCAGGGTGTGGATAACCAGCTTGCTGGAGGGGCCGTCGAGCTTGTCGCGCAGCTGGCCGAGAAAGCGCGGCGGAGCCACCAGGATCAGCTTATCCAGGGTGTTGTCGACCCGCGCGCGATAGATGCGCTCGGCCACCTCCTTGGCGAAGACCAGCTCCTCATGGGTGCGTGCCACGCTTTCGCCACCCGAGGAGCGGGCGGTGGTCGACATGGACTCGTGAACGTCGGCACCGCGATCGGTCACCAGATCCCCCTCGTGCAGCCGCCCTTCGGCGTGCACCAGGCTCTCCTTCTCTTCCAGCTTGAGGGCGTCGCGGGTAAAAATGCGCGCCCGGGCTGCATCGGCCACCACGATATAGGTTGTCATAGCCTCTCCTTGATGCAAGTGGATGGGGGTGCCCGCCCACTGCGGCAGCGGCTCCTCCCTCTCTCAACATTGGCAAGCGCGACCGCCGGGGTCAACCGCTCAAATCACCTTGCGCCGCAGCACGCTGGTGATCGCCTCACCGACCAGCACCAGCAGGACAATGGCGATCAGGATGGTCGCCACGGTGGGCCAGGCGAAGGTATCGATGGCGCCCTGCAGCAGCACCCCGATGCCGCCGGCGCCCACCAGCCCCAGCACCGTGGATTCGCGGATATTGATATCCCAGCGCAGGATGACGATGGCGAAGAAGGCCGGCATCACCTGGGGCACCACGGCATAGGCGATCACCTTGAGCTTGGAGGCGCCGGTGGCCTGCATCGCCTCCACCGGCCGACGGTCGATCTCCTCGATCGCCTCGCCCATCAGCTTGCCGATGAAGCCGATGGAGCGAAACATGATCGCCAGGATCCCCGCCAGCACGCCCGGGCCGAAGATCGCCACGAACAGCAGCGCCCAGATGATGGTGTTCACCGAGCGGCTGGCGACCAGGATGAAGCGTCCCAGCCACAGGCAGGCGCGATTGGGCGTAGTGTTCTGGGCGGCGATATAGGAGACCGGCAGGGCGATGAAAATGGTCATCATCGTCGCCAGGGTGGCGATGTGCACCGTCTCGAGCATGGCGTTGAGGATCGCCTCGAGCCCCCGCGGGTCCGGCGGCCACATGCGCGCCCCCAGGTTCGAGATCTGATTCGGCGCGTCCCACACCCAGGGCCAGAAGATGTCGATGTCGCGGACCGCCCAGTAGACCACCATCAGGGTCACCAGCAGGACGGCATAGCGAATCAGGCGCTGCCGGCGGTCGTAGCGCCGCCAGACTCGATCGGCCAGGGCACCGGCGTGATCTACCATATCTTCTTCCTTACCCAGCCGCTGATGCCTTCGCTGATCAGGATCACCGCGATGATGATCAGCAGGATGGCGAAGGCGAAGTCGTAGTCGTAGCGCCCGAAGGCGTTCATCAGGGTACCGCCGATACCGCCGGCGCCGACGATGCCCACCACCGCCGAGGCCCGCAGGTTGCTGTCGAGCTGATACATCGACAGCCCCACCTGACGCGGCAGGATCTGCGGGAAGACCGCGTAGACAAGCGTCGCCAGGTAACCCGCCCCGGTGGCGCGCATCGCCTCCACCTGGCCCCAGTCGATCTCCTCGATCTCCTCGGCCAGCAGCTTGCCGACGAAGCCGATGGAATAGAGGGTCAGGGTCAGGATCCCCGCCAGGGGGCCGAAGCCCACCGCGGCGACGAACAGGATGGCAACGATCACCGGGTGGAAGCTGCGCGAAATGATGATCACCGCGCGGCCGAACAGGTAGACCGGCAGCGGCGCGACGTTACGCGCCGCCATCACCGCGAAGGGAATCGACAGCGCAACGCCGAGCAGGGTCGCCAGGATGGCGATCTGGAAGCTCTCCTTGAAGCCGGTGAACAGCAGCCCCCAGCGCTCGAAGCTCGGCGGGAAGCCGCCGCCGAAGATGCGTGCCGCCCGCGGCAGGCCCTCGCTGATGCGCTCCCAGTTGAACGGCAGGCTGCCGAAGGCCCACACCAGATAGGTGACCACCGCCAGCCACAGGCCGTAGCGCAGCCAGGGGTTGGCGATAAAGGGCGGCTTGCGCCAGGTCCGCGGCACCGGCGTCGTGCCGGTGACATCAGGCCTGGTCATGGGTCACCCCCGGCTTCCCCTGGTCGAGCGATGCCGAGGGTGTTTCGACGAGCTCTTCCTCGGGCGCCTCGATGCCGCCATAGATGGCCTCCAGCGCCTCCTTGTTGAAGTCGGCCGGTGCGCCGTCGAAGATCATCTTGCCGTGGCGCAGGCCGACGATCCGCTCGGTGTAGGTCTTGGCCTGGGCCACGTTGTGGATATTGATCAACACCGGCAGCGACAGCTCGCTGGCCAGGCTCTGCAGCAGCTTCATGATCTGCTCGGAGGTGCGCGGGTCCAGCGACGCGGTGGGCTCGTCGGCGAGCAGGATCTCGGGCTCCTGCATCAGCGCCCGCACCACCCCGACCCGCTGACGCTCGCCGCCGGACAGCGCGTCGGCGCGCTTGTTGGCGTAGTGGGCGATACCCACCCGCTCCATCAGGGTAAAAGCCCGTTCGATGTCCTGCTGGGGATAGCGCCGCGTCACCGCCTGGTAGAGATTGACATAGCCGAGCCGGCCGGCCAGCACGTTCTCCATCACCGTCAGCCGGTCGATCAGATTGAAGCCCTGGAAGACCATGCCGATCCGGCGCCGGGCACGGCGCAGCGCCGCTCCCTTGAGATTGACCAGCTCCCGGCCGTTGAGTCGGATCGAGCCGGAGGTCGGCTCCACCAGGCGATTGATACAGCGCAGCATGGTGCTCTTGCCGGCGCCCGAGGCGCCGACGATGGCGACCACGCTGCTGCCCTCGACCCTCAGGTCGAGCTCCTTCAGCACCGGCTCGTCATGGCCGTAGCGCTTGACCAGCTTCGAGATTTCCAGCATTCATCCACCTCATCGCCAGGCACCGATACGCCCGCTTCGACCGCTGGGCCGGAGCGGGCCGGGTGGTATCACTCCAGGTCTTCGCGCGTGTAGCGCACGTCGTTGGCGGCCTGGATGGTGCGGATGACCTGCCAGTTATCCTTGTAGTTGATGGGCACGAACTTCTCGACCCCCTCGAACTCCTCGCCCAGCGCCGTGCCGGCGAACTCGAAGCTGAAGAAGGCTTCCTTGATCTTCTCGACCAGGTCGGGATGCAGGTTGTGGGCGTAGTTGTAGGAGGTGGTGGGGAAGGCGTCGGTCTCGTAGATGATCTTGACGTCGTCCGGGTCGTAGAGACCGCGGGCCGCCATGCGCTCGACCACCTCGGAGGCCACCGGCGCGGCATCGTAGTCGCGGGCCACCACCCCGAGCATGGACTGGTCGTGGCTGCCGGAATAGACCACTTCGTAGTCCTCGTCGGGGACGATGCCGAGCTCCGGGAACAGCGCCCGCGGTGCCAGGTTGCCGGAGTTGGAGGTGGGCGAGGTGTGCGCCACCCGCTTGCCGGCGAGGTCAGTGAGCTCATCAATGCCGGAGTCGACGTGGGTATAGACCTGCAGGGTGTAGCCGAACTGACCGTCATCGGAGCCCATCAGCGCAAAGGGCACGGCGCCGGCCAGGTTGACCGCGAAGGGGGTCGGGCCGGTGGAGAAGCCGGCGATATGCAGGCGCCCGCTGCGCATGGCCTCGACCTGAGCCGAGTTGGACTGCACGGCGAAGAAGCGCACGTTGCGCTCGGTGACCTCTTCGAGGTGGTCGATGAACGGCTGCCAGATATCGGAGTAGATGGCCGGGTCTTCCACCGGGGTATAAGCGAAGATCAGGGTATCGGGGTTGGCCCACTGGGACTCGTCGGCGGGCAGGTCGGCGACCATGTCCCCATCCTCGTCGCAGTAGAGGCTATCCAGGTCGCCGCGCGGGCAGTCGGCCTGGGCCTGGGCGGAGACGAGCAGGGCCAGCGGCAGCAGCGAAGAGAGGGCCAGCGTGGCGAAGGGGAACTTGCGGGAAGCAGGGCGTGCGTTCATGGCGTACCTCGTGTTGTCATTGTTGTTGATATCGCGGTGGGTGGCGTGGCGGCGTATTCTCTTGGCTAGCGGGTAAGTGTGGTGGTCGGGTCAGGTTCGGAGTGAGGGCTTGCGCTATGCTGGCTGTACGGCACAGATTGATCGAATTCGAACACAGCACCGGCCAGCCGTGATCACAAACGAAAGTGCATGATTCAATCTAGGTAGTGTGACGATAGCATGTCAACCGAATTCCTCAACGCTCCAGCAGGTCGCCACAACCGCTATCTGCTGATGCGCCATGGCCACAGCCAGGCCAATGCCAGCGGGGTGATCATCAGCACCCCCGACCGCGGCCTGGACGCCTTCGGGCTCTCCCCTCAGGGCCGCGAACAGCTCGACCGGGTGGTCGCCGAGTGGTCCTGGCCGGCACCGACCCATATCCTGCACTCCGATTTTCTGCGCACCGCCGAGACCGCCGCCCGGGTGGCGGAGCACTTCGCCCTGCCGCTGTCCGGCGAGCCCGGCCTTCGCGAGCGCGACTTCGGCGAGCTCGAGGGCCAGCCCGACAGCCGCTACCCCGACATCTGGGCGCTGGATGCCGCGGACCCGACGCACCGCCGGTTCGGCGTGGAGAGCGTGGCCGCGGTGGCCCGGCGCATGCTGGGGGTGATCGACGGCCTGGAGCGCGAGACCCGCCACGCCACCGTGCTGCTGGTCAGCCACGGTGACCCGCTGCAGATCCTGCTGACCGCCCTGGCGCAGCGGCCGCTGAGTCAGCATCGCGACCGCCCGCCGCTGGCGCCGGCCAGTATCACCCTGCTGGCGCCGTCGCAGGGCGCACCCACCCGCTGACAGCCCTGCCCCCTTCGGCCGGGCGCCATGCGGCGCCCCGGCCAGAACCAGCCCTCGGCCTTTGCCTAATGGAGCAGGCACCGCCCCGTCCAGTGCGGTAGCATTCGGTAACCGAAAGACGCAGCCCAGAGGATCGCCCACCTTGCCGGACACGGTCAGCCCGGATGCCAGTCGCCTGCTTGCCGCCCTTGCCAGCGGCAGCCGCGAGCTGATCGACGCCTACTTCTGGTCGAAGGGCGTCGACGCCCTGCTCGGCGAGCTGGGGCGCGCCTCCGGGGTCAGCCGCGTGTGGATCTTCCAGCTGATCGAACTCCAGCCCGATGCCGTGGTACAGGACTACGTCTTCGAATGGGCGGCGGCACCGCGCTACCGCCAGCTGATGCAGAAGCGCTTCCGCTTCTTTTCGATGATCTTTGACGACCCGGTCTACCGTCGCATGGTGGAGGAACGCCAGCGCGGTGAGGCGCAGCATTTCATCACCCAGTCGATCCCGCCGGGGCCGCTGCGCGACAACCTCGCAAGCCAGGGCATCCACTCCATGGTGACGGTGCCGATCATGGTCGAGGGCCGCTGGTGGGGCACCCTGGGCTTCGACGACTGCGAGCGGGCGCTGGACTGGCAGGGCAGCGGCATGCATGCCCTGAAGGTGGCCGCCGAGCTGATCGCCTCGGCCCTCTACCGCCAGCGGCTCACCAGCCGCCGGCGCCAGCTCGAGCTGTTCCAGCAGGTCACCGACTGCGGGATCTGGGAAATCGACCCGCACAGCGCCTCGACCTGGTGTTCACGGGCGCTGCTGCGCAGCCTCGGCTACCCGGACCGCTACGCCCACCTGCCGCTGCGCCGGCTGCTCGCCCATATCGTCGCCGAGGATCGTCGGCGGCTCTGGAAGCAGCTTCGTGAAAGCCTGAGTGCACGGCTGTCGAGCTGGCGGCTCGACGTGCGGCTGATCGGCGCCGACGGCCAGCGCCGCTGGCACGAGATCGTCGCCGAAGCGGTGTATGACGACCAGCAACGGCTGCGCAGCCTGGCGGGGCTGGTGATCGACATCAGCCAGCGCAAGCGCGGCGAGGAGATCGCCCAGGAGGCGGCCGAGTACGACGAGCTGACCGGGGTGATGAATCGCCGCGGGCTGAGCCGCCATCTCGCCGAAACGCTGAGCAGCGGCTGCTCTCCTCACCACCTCATGCTGGTCGACATCGACCACTTCAAGCCGGTCAACGACCGCTACGGCCATCCCGCTGGCGATGCGCTGCTGCGCCAGCTGGCCAGCCGCCTCGGCAACGAACTGCGCCCCACCGACGGCCTCGCCCGGCTGGGCGGCGAAGAGTTCGTGGTGGTCACCTGCGGCCTGAGCCGCCCCCAGGTCCTGGCGCTCGCCGAGCGGCTGCGCGCACGCATCGCCGACGCCCCCTTCCAGCTCGGCGGCGGCCAAGGGGGCCAAGCCTCACCGCTGAAGGTGCCCATCACGATCAGCGTCGGCATCGCCGAGCTCCCGACCGACCAGGAGCTGCGCCACGGCCAGGCCATGGCCATTGCCCGCGCCGACCAGGCGCTCTACGCCGCCAAGCACGCCGGCCGCAACCGGGTCCACGCCGACTGGTCGCAGGCGTCATGACAAGCCGATGAGCCGGGCCAGCGCCGCAGGCGCCGAGCCCGGCATCGCTCAGTGACCCAGTATCTGGCTCAGGAACAGCCGAGTGCGCTCCGACTGCGGATCGTTGAAGAAGGGTTCCGGGGCGTTCTCCTCGATGATCTGCCCCTGGTCCATGAAGATCACCCGGTCGGCCACGGTCTTGGCGAAGCCCATCTCGTGGGTCACGCAGAGCATGGTCATGCCCTCGCGGGCGAGTTCGACCATGACATCCAGCACCTCCTTGATCATCTCCGGATCGAGCGCCGAGGTGGGCTCGTCGAACAGCATCACCTCGGGATGCATGCACAGCGAGCGGGCGATGGCCACCCGCTGCTGCTGCCCGCCGGAGAGCTGTCCCGGGTACTTTCGCGCCTGCTCGGCGATCTGCACCCGCTCCAGATACTTCATGGCCTCGGCCTCCGCCTCCCGGCGCGGCTTCCTCTGCACCCACATGGGCGAAATGCAGCAGTTCTCCAGCACCGTGAGGTGGGGAAAGAGGTTGAAGTGCTGGAACACCATGCCGACGCTGCGGCGGATCTGCTCGATACGCTTGACGTCCTGGGTCAGCGGCACGCCGCCTACCACGATCTCGCCCTGCTGATGCTCCTCCAGGTGGTTGATGCAGCGAATCAGGGTCGACTTGCCAGAGCCCGAGGGGCCGCAGATGACGATACGCTCACCGCGGCTCACCTTGAGGTCGATATCGCGCAGCACGTGGAAGTCCCCGTACCACTTGTTGACGCCGCGCATCTCGACCATGGGGGTCTCGGCGCCGACCTGGGATTGCATTGCTTGTTCATTCATTGTTGCCGTTCCTCGATTTGATTGGCGCCGACACCTAGCGCTTATGGCCGGTATGCAGTTTCCTCTCCAAATACTGGCTATAGCGCGACATGCTGAAGCAGAAGATCCAGAACAGGAACGCCGCAAAGACGTAGCCCTCCACGGCGAAGCCCAGCCAGCGCGAGTCGGACAGCGCCGCCTGGACGATGCCCAGCAGATCGAAGAGCCCGATGATCATCACCAGGGTGGTGTCCTTGAACAGCGAGATGAAGGTGTTGACGATGCCCGGGATCATCATCTTCAGCGCCTGGGGCAGCACGATCAGCCCCATGCGCCTCCAGTAGCTCATGCCCAGGGCCGCGGCGGCCTCCTCCTGGCCCTTGGGAATCGCCTGCAGGCCGCCACGTATCACCTCGGCCATGTAGGCGCTCTGGAACAGGGTGATGCCGATCAGGGCGCGGATCAGGCGGTCGACGCTGACCCCCGTGGGCATGAACAGCGGCAGCATCACCGAGGCCATGAACAGGATGGTGATCAGCGGCACCCCGCGCCAGAACTCGATGAACACCACACAGAAGCTCTTGACGATGGGCATCTGGGAGCGCCGCCCCAGCGCCAGCAGGATGCCGATGGGCAGTGCCGCCACCATCCCCACCACGGCCAGCACCAGGGTCAGCATCAGCCCACCCCAGCGATGGGTCTCCACCACCGGCAGACCGAAATAACCACCGTAGAGCATCGCATAGGCGAACAAGGGGAAACCGATCAGGGCGATGAGAGTGACCCAGCGCTTGAAGGGCAGCCGGGGAATCGCCAGCCAGGCGATCAGCACCGCGAAGGTGGCGAAGACCACATTCGGCCGCCACAGCTCGGCGCGGGGATAGAGGCCATAGATGAACTGGGGGAGACGGGCATTGACGAACACCCAGCAGGCCCCCTCCCGGGAACAGTCGTCGCGGCTGGTGCCGATCCAGTCGGCGTTGATGAAGGCCCACTGGATCGTCGGCGTCAACAGGATATAGAGCAGATACAGGCCCAGCAGGGTGAATACGCTGTTCACCGGCCCGCTGAACAGATTGGCGCGCAGCCAGGCGATGGGGCCAACGGTCAGGCTCGGCGCCGGGCGCTCGGGTAACATCTCGTGTCGAATCGTCATGGCGCTCTCCTAGCGTTCGACCAGCGCCACGCGGGCGTTGAACCAGTTCATGAACAGCGACACCAGCAGGCTGATAATGAGGTACACCGCCATGGTCATGGAGATCACTTCGATGGCCTGTCCCGTCTGATTGAGGGTGGTGCCGGCGAAGACCGAGACCAGGTCCGGATAGCCGATGGCGGTAGCCAGCGAGGAGTTCTTGATCAGGTTGAGGTACTGGCTGGTGAGCGGCGGAATGATCACCCGCAGCGCCTGGGGGATCACCACCAGGCGCAGTACCAGCCCCTGGGGCAGGCTCAGCGCCTGGGCCGCCTCGGTCTGGCCATGGGGAATCGCCTGGATCCCCGAGCGGACGATCTCGGCGATGAACGATGCGGTATAGATGGACAACGCCAGCCACAGGGCCAGGAATTCGGGAATCACCGTGATCCCGCCACGGAAGTTGAAACCGCGCAGCTCCGGGACTTCCCAGGTCACCGGCACCCCGGTTACCACCAGCACCGCGAACGGCAGGCCGATGAGCAGCGCCAGCGAGATCCAGCCCGCGGGCAGTCGCTTCCCGGTCGCCTCGTGGCGGCGCTTGTTCCAGACCACCAGGGCGATGCTGGCCACCACGGCCACGGCAAAGGCAGTGGGGATCAGCCCGAAGCCCGACAGGAACTGCGGCTCCGGCAAGAAGAGGCCGCGGACATTGAGAAACACCAGCTCGCTTAGCGTGAGGCTGTCGCGGGGGCTGGGCAGCGCCTGGAGCACGGCGAAGTACCAGAAGAAGATCTGCAGCAGCAGCGGGATGTTGCGAAAGATCTCGATATAACCGCTGGCCAACCGGGCGATCAGCCAGTTGGGCGACAGTCGGGCGATACCCACGGTAAAGCCGATGATCGTCGCCGCCAGGACGCCCAGGGCAGAGACCAGCAGGGTATTGAGCAGGCCCACCAGAAAGGTCCGGCCGTAGGTGCTCTGAGAAGAGTATTCGATCAGGCTCTGGCCGATGCCGAATCCCGCCGTTCTCTCGAGAAAACCGAAACCGGTGGTGATACCGCGGGCGGCCAGGTTGGCCTGGGTGTTGCCGATGATATAGAGCAGGAAAGCTGCCACGGCGGCGATCAGCAGCACCTGGAAAATCAGCGCTCGCTTGGCGCGGTCGCGCCAGAACGGGGGCTTGGGGCCCGTGGGTCGGGCTTGGGGTCGAACGGACATGGACAATTCTCCGCCTGGATCCGTCAAGCAGGGCACGGGGCCACCGGCCCGGGATGGCCGGGCCGGCAGCGACTAACGCATCATGTGCAGGAGGTGCCGGTCAGCCCGGCACCGTGGACGGAGACTCAGCGAACGGGCGGCGCATACTGCAGGCCACCGTCGATCCACAGGGCATTGACCCCGCGCTCGATCTCCAGCGGCGAGTCCATGCCGACGTTGCGATCGAAGACCTGGGCGTAGTTGCCGACCTGGCTGATGATGTTGTAGGACCAGTCGGCGTCGAGCCCCATGCCTTCGCCGTAGTTGCCATCCTGGCCCAGCAGGCGCGCTACATTGGGATCCTCGGAGTCGAGCAGGTCATCGATGTTGTCGCTGGAAATGCCGTACTCCTCGGCGTTGAGCATGGCGAACAGCGACCACTTGACGATGTTGTACCACTGGTCGTCGCCCTGGCGGACCACCGGGCCCAGCGGCTCCTTGGAGATCACCTCGGGCAGGATCATGGCGCCAGCGGGGTCGGAGAGCTGGATGCGCAGGGCGGCCAGCTGGGAGGTATCGGAGGTGAGGACGTCGCAGCGACCCGCTTCGAAACCACCCACGGTCTGCTCGGAAGTATCGAAGACGATGGGGTCGAACTCCATGCCGTTGGCGCGGAAGTAGTCGGCCAGGTTCAGCTCAGTGGTGGTCCCCGACTGAACGCAGACCGCCGCGCCGTCCAGCTCGCTGGCGCTGCTTACGCCGAGGTCCCGGTTGATCAGGAAGCCCTGGCCGTCATAGAAGTTGGTGCCGGCGAAGTTGAGGCCCAGGGTGGTGTCCCGGGTGGTGGTCCAGGTGGTGTTGCGCGAGAGGATATCCACCTCGCCGGACTGCAGCGCAGTGAAGCGCTCCACGGCATTCAGCGAGATATAGCGCACCGCCTCGGCGTCGCCGAAGACCGCCGCGGCTACGGCGCGGCAGACATCGACATCGATCCCCTGCCAGTTGCCTTCGTCATCGGGAGAGGAGAAGCCCGGCAGACCATCGCTGACGCCGCACTGCACGGCCCCCCGGTCCCGCGTGTCCTCCAGGGTTGAGGCGGCCGCAAGCCCGGAGGCCCCCAGCGCCAGGGTGGCTGCCGCAGACATCAGTACCAGCTTGTTCTTGTTGTACAGCATGGGAAACTCCCTTGTTTCTTGGATATAACGCATTGGATCAAAGCATGCATGCCGCTCTGGCATGTGCCATGACCTTAGCAAGCATCGTTCCAGAAAAGGGATAGGCCAGGAAGGACATTAATTCAACGCTAGCCAACGTAGTGAAATACCGGCTCCCGCTGCACCAGCGACGGGCGGTTCCACCTGAGCCCAAGCGGCGAATGCCCCTTTTTAGCCATGCCGCCAGCACGACAGCGCCCCCGCCGGCATGGCCGGCGGGGGCGCTCCATCGACGCGGGGCGTCTGGGTTAGCTGCGGATCAGGTGATCGAAGGCGCCGAGGGCGGCCTTGGAGCCTTCGCCCATGGCGATGATGATCTGCTTGTAGGGCACCGTGGTGACGTCGCCGGCGGCGAAGACGCCGGGCAGGCTGGTCATGCCGTGGGCGTCGACGATGATCTCGCCACGCTCGCTCATCTCCACCGGGGAGCCCTTGAGCCACTCGGTGTTGGGCACCAGGCCGATCTGCACGAAGATGCCCTCCAGGTCGAGACGCTTGATCTCGCCGCTGGCACGCTCTTCATAGGTGAGGCCGTTGACGCGGGTGCCGTCGCCGTTCACCTCGGTGGTGCGGGCGCCGAGGAGGATCTCGACGTTGGGCAGGCTCTTCAGCTTCTTCTGCAGCACGGCGTCGGCGCGCATCTCGTCCATGAACTCGATCAGCGTCACCTGGCCGACGATGCCGGCCAGGTCGATGGCCGCCTCGACGCCGGAGTTGCCGCCGCCGATCACCGCCACGCGCTTGCCCTTGAACAGCGGGCCGTCGCAGTGGGGGCAGTAGGCCACGCCCTTGTTGCGATACTCGGCCTCGCCGGGCACATTCATCTCGCGCCAGCGGGCGCCGGTAGCCAGCACCAGGGTCTTGCTCTTCAGACTCGCCCCGGATTCGAAGCGCACCTCGTGCTCGCCGCCGGGCTGGGTGGCCGGCACCAGTTTGACGGCGCGCTGCAGGTTCATGACGTCGACCTCATACTCCTTGACGTGCTCCTCCAGCGCCGCCACCAGCTTGGGACCTTCGGTGTAGTTCATGGAGATGAAGTTCTCGATGCCCATGGTGTCCACCACCTGACCGCCGAAGCGCTCGGACGCCACGCCGGTGCGCAGGCCCTTGCGGGCGGCGTAGATGGCCGCCGCGGCACCGGCCGGGCCACCACCGATCATCAGCACGTCGAAGGCATCCTTCTCGCTGAGCTTGGCCGCTTCGCGCTCGGCGGCGCCGGTGTCCACCTTGGCGAGAATCTGCTCCAGGCTCATGCGGCCCTGGTCGAAGGGCTCGCCGTTGAGGTAGATGCTGGGCACCGACATCACCTGGCGCGCCTCGACCTCATCCTGGAACAGGGCGCCGTCGATGGCCACGTGGCGCACCTTCGGACTGAGCACCGCCATGAGGTTGAGCGCCTGGACCACGTCCGGGCAGTTCTGGCAGGAGAGCGAGTAGTAGGTCTCGAAGTGCAGCTCGCCCTCGAGGCCCTGGATCTGCTCGATCACTTCGTCGCTGGCCTTGGGCGGATGGCCGCCCACCTGCAGCAGTGCCAGCACCAGAGAGGTGAACTCGTGGCCCATGGGGATGCCGGCGAAGACGATCCCGGTCTCTTCGCCGGGGCGGTTGAGCGCGAAGGACGGACGCCGCGCGTCCTGACCGTCGAGCTTCAGGGTGATCTTGTCGGACAGGCTGACGATATCGGTGAGAAGATCGTGCAGTTCCTTCGACTTGTCGCCGTCATCGAGGGACGCGACGATCTCGAACGGCCGAGTGACCTTCTGCAGATAGGCTTTGAGCTGAGTTTTCAGATTGTCGTCCAACATGACAGCGGATTCCTTCATGTTTGGCTAATGTAAAGACGCAGCGCAAGCCGCCATACACGGCCTAGGCCGATAGGCTGCGCGAGTTGTCTGCGCTTATCGTGAAAAACGTCTTGAAAAACGCCCGGGCGCAGCAGGCCCGGGCGCGGAGTTCACGAGGCCAGGGGGTGCCTCGCGGGGGTCGGGCGATCGGTTTAGATCTTGCCGACCAGATCCAGGGAGGGCGCCAGGGTGGCTTCGCCTTCCTTCCACTTGGCGGGGCAGACTTCGTTCGGGTTGGCGGCCACGTACTGGGCAGCCTTGACCTTGCGCAGCAGCTCTTCGGCGTTACGGCCGATGTTGCCGGCGTTGATCTCGACGATCTGGATCTTGCCTTCCGGGTCGATCACGAAGGTGCCGCGCTCGGCCAGGCCGGACTCTTCGATCAGCACTTCGAAGTTGCGCGAGATCTTCAGGGTCGGGTCGGCCAGCATCGGGTACTGGATCTTGTTGATGGTCTCGGAGCTGTCGTGCCACGCCTTGTGGGTGAAGTGGGTGTCGGTGGAGACGCTGTAGATCTCGACGCCCAGCTTCTTGAACTCCTCGTAGTTGTCTGCCAGGTCACCCAGCTCGGTGGGGCAAACGAAGGTGAAGTCGGCCGGATAGAAGAAGAAGATGCTCCACTTGCCCTTCAGGCTCTCTTCGGAGACATCGATGAACTCGCCATTGTGGAAAGCGGTGGCGTTGAACGGCTTGACTTCAGTGTTGATCAGGGACATTCAGTAATGCTCCTTGTCGATGGGGTGTGTACCGAATACGGGGCCTATCGTAACGCGGCCCTCGCAATAGTCTAAATTGAATGGTGTCATGATGGTGATTGACCTTGCCTATAAGGGCTCACCAACCTATTGAAATGACACCACCTCACCCTGGCGGTCCAGTGCCAGGAAGCTCTCGATGTTGCCCATCTTGAGCGATTCGACCATCCGCTGCAGGTGCGACTCGGCCTCGTCGCTCGACGGCGGCCGGGGCCCGCTACCGGCCAGGGCCGCCACGAAGACGATATCCCACTCGATCTCCGTCTCCTTCGACTCGGCCACCAGCGCCGCCATGTCGCTGAGCTCATCGAGGGTCTTGTCGACACACAGCACCGGCGTCAGCACCCCGCCCTCGCCCTGCTCGAAGCGGGCGCGCTGCTCCGGCGTGGGATTGTCAGGCAGCTCGGCGCGGGTGAAGACGAACAGCAGCCGCTGGGGATCGGGCTGGCTGTGCGCCTCATTCAACAGATCGGCAAAGCAGGAAATGGCCAAGGCAGTCCTCCGGAAGTCGCGTCACCTGCAGGGAGGGCGATGATGGAACAGCCGCCGTCCCGACGCAAGGCGCTCCGGTCACCTACTCTGGACTATCGCAGATAGCTGACATCGCTCGGGCTGACCTGCAGGCAAGCCTGCGGGGAGGCGCTGTAAACCCCTCCCTGGGCGCTACCGGCGCCATCCCTGGCGCAGGACCTCCCCTTCGGCTTGCCTCCAGCACCCCTCGCTTTTCGTAACTGCGTTATCCCTGGTCACCAATACAGCACCTCTAGCTCGGTATAACGGCGCTGCCGGGGACAGGTCGAAGAGGAGGTCATTTGCCAAGGATCACGGCACCAGCTCGACGCGCAGGCCGTCGTCGCCCGGCGGCCAGGTGCCGGCCTCCTCGGTCTCGCCCCGGGCATCCAGCACCAGGTAGCTGCGGTGCTGGTGATGGCGCAGCGTGCCGGCCAGCTGCTCGAGGGCCTCGCGGTTGTCGCCGCTCATGGCGGCGGTGCGGGTGCCCGGCAGGGTCCACAGGCGCGCCTGGCCGCGCCTGGCCATGTCGCGGGGTGGGGCAGGCAGCCCCTGGTCGGCCAGCCAGGCCGCCACCGCCTCGGTCTCGCCCACCACCAGCAGCGGCGTCTCCTCGAGCCGCGCCGGGACCGCCTCCAGGGGGCGCGGCCGGCCCGGCAGGCGCTGCCCCAGCGGGGCCAGGTCGGCATCCAAGGCCAGCAGGCGGCTGTCCGGGTCCAGCGCCAGGCGCCGCAGGGTGAAAGGCGCCGCCTCGAGCTCGCGCAGCACCTCGAAGTCGGGGTCCACGACCAGCGCCCGGGGCGCCTCCGCCAGGGTCAGCGAGACCTCGGCATGCCGGCCCTCCAGCTCCACCACCTGGCGGCTGACGCCCGCCTCGCTCTCCACCGCCAGCGGCACCCGCAGCGGCCAGGGTGCGCCTGTTCCGGACTGTTCGAGGCGCCCACGGACCTTCCAGCCCTCCTCGGTGCGCTGGCGCTCCACCTCCGTCAGCGCCAGGCTGGGACGCCCCGGGCGCCTCACCCAGGCGTCAAAGAAGTCGCCAAGCGGCTCGCCGGCGGCCGTCTCGAAGGCGGCGGCCAGGTCGTCCCAGTCGGCGGTATGGAACAAGTGGCGCTCGGCGAAGGTGTGCAGCCCGGCGTCGAAGGCCTCGTCACCGATCCGGCCGCGCAGCATATGGAAGACCATGGCGCCGTGCTGGTAGCCCACCAGCCGCCCCGCCGGGTCGGGGCCGCCGCGAAAATCCGCCAGGCGCATCTCACGGCCATCGGGCAGGGCTGCCAGGTCGGTCAGCCAGCGGCGGCGGGTGTCGCGCGCCTCGCCGCGCCGCTCGTCCAGGTGGTAGTCGGCCAGGTAGGTGGTCAGCGCCTCCGACCAGTTGCCGGTAGCGTAATCGACCCGAACCCCGGCACCCCACCAGGCGTGCATCAGCTCGTGGGCCAGCGAGGTGCGGGGAATGAAGGGCAGCGGAATGACCCGCTCGCCGAGCAGTGTGAAACCGGGAAAGGCCAGCCCCACCGGGGCCGGCGAGGCGGCGATGGTGAAGCTGGCGTAGGGATAGGGGCCGACGCGCTCACTGAACAGCGCCAGGTAGCGGGCGCTGTGTTCCAGGTAGGTGTCGGCGAAGGCCGCATCCAGTTCGGCGGGAAACAGGGTGCGCAGGCGCACCCCCTCGGCCGTGCGCTGCCGCTCGCGCCAGGGCCCCGCCGCCAGCTCCACGCCGTCGGTGCGCGGGTGGGCGTGGCGAACCCGGTAGCCCCCCTCATCGTCGTGCGGTTCGCCCACCAGCGAGCCGGTGCCCACCGCCCGCTGGCCCTCGGGCACCCGAATCTCCAGGTCGAGGGCGAAGGCCTCGAGGTCGGCGAAGCGGGGATACCAGCCGCTGCCCGCCGGCAGCAGGGTCCCGGCCGGCGCTACCGTCACGCGCGACTCGCCGCCATCCAGCCCGCCGCGCCAGCGCAGGGTCAGGGTCTCGGCGCCCTCGGGCACGGCCAGCCGATAGCGGCCCTCGCCGTCGCGCTGCACCGCCAGCTCCGCGCCCTCGGCCGTCGCCGCCTCGAGCGCCAGGCCCGGCAGCAGGCCGAGGCGTGCCGTCGCGGGCGGCGCTGCGAGCGTCATCTCACCCTCGAGATGGCCCCGCGACGGGTCCAGGCTGACACTCATCGCCACCCTCGGCGGCTCGGCGGCCTCCTCGCCGGCGGCGGCCACCGTCGGCAGCAACAGCGGCACTGCCAGCAGCCCAGCCGCGAGCCGACACCGGCCCCGGCGACACAGGGCGGGGACCCTCATGAGGAGCGCGGCGGGAAGCGGGCCAGGATTTCCCGCTCCTCGCCGTGGCGGCGCACCTGCAGCGGCAGCAGGGTACCCGGACGCTGCTGGCGCACCAGGCCGGTCAGGTCGGCGGGACGCGCCAGCGCCTCGCCGGCCGCGCGCAGGATCACGTCGCCCGCTTCCAGGCCGGCCTGCTCGGCGATGGAGCCTTCGAGGGTGGCATGCACCTCCACCCCCTCCTCATGGGGCACGATATAGACCCCCAGCTGCATGGGCGGCAGCGCCTCGGGCTGGCGATCGTCAATGGCGAAGACCGCACGGGCCAGGCCGGCCGGCGGCGGCTCGCACTCATGCGCGCCCACCTGCCAGGGCAGCAGGGTGCTGTGGGCCTCGACCCCCAGGTCCGAGAGCTGGTGGGGAACGCCGTGGCCGTAGGCCAGGTGCCCCTGGCCGATCAGGCCGACCACCAGGGCGCCCTGCTCCCCCGCCTCGGCGAGCCCCGCCGCCATGGCGCGGTCCCAGGCCAGCTGGGCGGCGACGAAGCGGGCGAAGTCGGCCTCGTCGCCCTCCCGGGACGGGTGCTGCTCATAGACCTCGGCGAGGCGCTCGCGGTAGGCCTCAGGAGGCTCGGCAGGCGCACTGATGGCAAAGCGTTCCGCCTCGGGCACCGCCTCCCAACCCTCGTTGACCAGCCGGCCGCGCAGCTCCGGGGTGATGTTGACCGCCTGCAGCGGCACCCGGTGCAGCCGCGCGAAGTGCAGGATGGGGAAATAGAGCGCCGGGTCGAAGCCCCAGGCCGTGCGCCAGTTGCTCTCGTCGAGGAACGCCTGCTCGTCGAGCTCCCCCGCCACCCAGGCATCCAGCGCCGGCTGGGCCTCCCGCGGCAGCATCTCCAGGCCGATCACTAGGTCGGGGCGGCGGGCATGCAGCCCGGCCAGGGTCGAAAGCTGCCAGCGATGGTGGTCCATGCGGTCGTGCTGCTCGCCGAGCAGCACCACGTCCTGCTCGGCCAAGTCGCTGAACAGCTCGGCGGGCGAGAGGCGCTCGCCCCCCGGCTGTCGCCACTCGCCGGGCGCCAGACAGGTATCGGCCCACGCCGGGGCGGCGCTCAGCGCCAGCGTCCCGGCCAGGCAGGCGAGCGCCAGACAGCCGGCGCGGGTAGCGGTGAGAGACATCGGTATCTCCATGACCAGAGGATAGAGGTGAGAGTAACACCGTATCGCTCGGTTCCGAGGCGGGCCTTGCCCGCCGTCAACGGGAAATCAAGCGACGCTTAAACAAATAGCGAAAAGCAATGATGCCAATAGCCCAATATAATCGCAGGCTTCGTAAATAACTGTATTATATAAAATAAAACAATACTTTTACAAATATTGCTACACGCGTAGCTTCTTGTGAAAGAATCCGGCAGCGCCGCACACTTCCTACCCTTCTCGCCTAGCGTCGCAGCAAGCCGTTTTCGTCTCCAGCCCTGCCAAGGAAGCCCGAATGAATCTCACCATCAAAGCTCGCCTGATCCTGCTGATCGCCCTGCTGGTCGCGCTGATCGCCGTCGTCGGCAGCCTGGGCATACGCGGCATGACCGCGATGGACAGCGCCATCGATACCATCTACGAGGACCGCCTGGTCCCGGTGCAACAGTTGACCCGCATCGATGAGCTGATGCGCGACAGCATCATCGAACTCAACCAGATCAGCCTGACCCATGACCATGCCGGCGACGAGGCGGCCAGCCAGGCCAACCGGCAGCCCTACCTGGATACCGTGGACGCCAACATCGAGGCGATGGAGCGAGTCTGGACGACCTACATGGCGACCTTCCTGACCCCGCGCGAGGCGCAGCTTGCCGAGCGCTATGCCGATCAGCGCCGCGCCTTCTTCCAGCAGGGCCTGGAGCCGGCCATCGCACTCTACGAGGCCGGCCGGATCGATCAGGCCTCCGCCCATATGATCGAGGCGACGCGTCCCGCTTTCATTGCCGCCAACCAGACGCTGTACGAGCTGATCGAGCTTCAGGGGGAAGTGGCTCGCGCCGAGTATGCCGCATCCCAGTCGACCTTCGACTTCATGCGCTTGCTGACCGCGGCCATGATCGTGCTGGCGCTGCTCATCGCCAGCCTGGGCGGCTGGACGCTGATCCGCGCCATTACCCGGCCCCTGGGGCGCATGATCGAGTACTTTCAGGCGATCGCCGCCGGCAACCTGGACAATCGCATCGAGGTGGAGCGCCGTGACGAGATCGGCCTCGCCCTCCAATCCCTCAGCGAGACCCAGACCCAGCAGCGCGAGCTGGTGGCACGGATTCAGTCCTCCGCCCAGGCCATCCATGCCGCCTCCGGCGAGATCGCCTCGGGCAATCACGACCTCTCCCAGCGCACGGAAGAGCAGGCCGCCAGCCTCCAGGAAACCGCCACCAGCATGGAGCAGGTCGCCTCGACGGTGAAGCAGAACGCCGAGAACACCCGCCAGGCCAATGAGCTGGCACGCAACGCGCGTCAGCTGGCCGATAACGGGGGCGACAAGACGACGCAGGCCATGGGCAAGATGCAGGAGCTCGAAGAGAGCGCGGAGAAGATCGGCAGCATCATCTCGGTGATCGACGGCATCGCCTTTCAGACCAATATTCTGGCACTCAATGCCTCGGTGGAAGCCGCCCGGGCCGGTGAGCAGGGCCGCGGTTTCGCCGTGGTCGCCGGCGAGGTGCGCAATCTGGCCCAGCGCTGCGCCACGGCCGCCAAGGAGATCCAGACGCTGGTCACCCTCGACGGTGAGCTGGTCAAGGACGGCAGTGCACTGGTCAAACAGGCCGGCGAGGCCATAGAGCAGGTCGTGGGCAGCGTACGCCAGGTCTCGGAGCTGATAGCCGACATCAACGCCGCCTCGGAAGAGCAGTCCCAGGCGGTCGAACAGGTCAGCGTCGCGGTCAGCCAGATGGACCAGGTCACTCAGCAGAACGCCACCCTGGTGGAGCAGTCGGCCGCCGCCGCCTCGGCGCTGAAGTCCCAGGCGGGCCTGCTCGCCGAAGCGGTCAGCTCATTTCGCATGGGCGAGAGCCCGGCGGGCAAGGCGAGCCCGGGGGAGCTTGTCCTGGCCGCCGACAGCATGCCGCAGCCCTCTGCCCCGCCCGTCCCTGAGGCCGACCCCATGCCCCGCGCCGCTCGCCAGCGCAAGGCCGCCGCGGAACCGGAGTGGGAGGCCTTCTAGGGCCTGAGTATTGCCACCGGGCAGCGCGCTTGGTGCAGCACGGCGTGGCTGACGCTGCCACCGATCACCCGGGCCAGGCCACTGCGGCCGTGGGTGGTCATGGCCAGCAGGGTATTGCGGCAGTCGGCCAGGTAGCCAACGATGGCCTGGGCCGGATCGCCGTGCAGCACCTCCCAATCGGGGTCGATGCCATCGGCCTGGTGCAGACGCCGCGCCAGGCCATGCATGTAGCTGGATTCCATGACATCACCATGGCCGCTCTCCTCCGGCACCCCCTCAACCGTTCGTTTGCCGAGCACCTGCAGCAGTTGCAGGCGCGCCCCCAGCTGGCGCGCCAGGGTCACGGCGTGGGGCAGCATCGCTTCCGAGAGCGGCGAGCCGTCGACGCAGACCATCAGGGTGTCGAAGCGCCGTGTGGCCTCCGGGTCGAAGCGCGGGCCGCGCACCACCACCGGCGCACCGGCCTCCCGAACGGCTTGCGCCGCCACGCTGCCGAGGAACAGCTCGGAGGTGGAGTGGCGACCGTGGGAGGTCAGGCAGAGCAGGGTATCCGGCTGGGAGGCCAGCCGGGCCAACACCGTGGCGGCCTCCTCCCCCACCTCGATATTCAGCGCCTCGCGGTAGTCCGCCAGACGGTGGCGCTCGAGCAGCTGGAGGAGCGCCTCGCGCCGCCGCTCGGCCCGCTCCGGCGAAGTCGCCACCGAGGTCAGCAGCAGCCGTCCCGAGAGCTGCCGCTGAAGCATCTCGCCCAGCATGATGCCACGCAGGGAGTAGACCGACTCGTCGATCGCCACATGGATAGTGAGCATTTCAACACCTCCTCAGCCTCTGCCAACGGCGGCCTGGTGGTCGCCGTCGCTCGTCCATGGGCGGTTGGGCGACAGCGTCCGACCAGGGCCTTCGCTGTCAGGCAGTGTAGGCAAGCCGCGCGCAACACGCCCCACGACCGACGTCTGGTGCCGCTTGCCGGGGGTCGTGGCTCAAGCGCACCACTGTTCGGCAACGATCTCGTAGCTGCGAGTGCCGCCTCGGGCAGCCGCATCGGCAGGCGCTTCGATCCCCAGATCGCCCCATAAACATGCAGGTCGAAGAAGCGCTGTAGCAGCCGGGTGGGGGCGGCCTTCAGGTCGCCCCATTCGTAGTGGTTTTGGTAAAGCCGGTCGCCGCAATCCGCGCCCGGCTGGAGATCACTCGCAGCGCCTGTTGATCATCTGCACTCAAGGGCCGGTCCACGGCCAGAAATTCGTAGTACTGGTATTCGTTCATGGTCTGCTGTAGGGGCACCTGACAATGCGTTCGGGATTATCGACCCAACCCGTCGAGGCGATAGTCGATCATGGCCATCTCGGCGGCACGACCTTCCTTGAGCCTATTGCCAGGCAGGGCCTCACCGCAGAAAGGGCAGTGGCTGATGTTGACGGCCCACCATTACAGGCACTGTTGCAGCAGGTAAACTGACTAGATTCAAGCCCATGATCAGTGGTGGTGCGCCATGGCGACGATGAATTTCAATACGGCCAACCAGACCCTACGCCAGCTGCTGGGCAATGGCCTGACCTACCGGGTACCGCCCTTTCAGCGCGACTACTCTTGGGGAGAGGATGAGTGGGACGACCTCTGGCAGGATGTGCTCGGCCTGTTCGAGGAGGACGGCGAGTCGGCCCACTACATGGGCTACCTGGTGCTGCAGTCTGCCGACAGCAAAGACTTCGACATCATCGACGGTCAGCAGCGCATCACCACCCTGAGCGTGATGATCCTGGCAGGGCTAGGGCTCCTGCAGTTGCTGGTCGAGGCTGGACAGGATGCCGATGACAATCGCCGTCGCCAGGAGCAATTGCGCAACAGCTATATCGGCTACATGGACCCGGTCTCGCTGATTCCGCGATCCAAGTTGACCCTGAACCGCCACAATGACCGCTTCTACCAGACCTACCTGGTCCCCCTGGAGCGGTTGCCGCAACGCGGCCTACACGCCTCGGAGCACCAGCTGCGCAAGGCGTATGGCTGGTTCAAGGAGCGCATCAAGGGGCACGTCGGCAGCGAAGTGGACAGCGGCCAGCGGTTAGCGGCCTTCATCGACACTCTGGTCGACAAGCTGTTCTTCACGGTGATCACGGTCACCGACGAGCTAAATGCCTTCAAGGTGTTCGAGACGCTCAACGCCCGCGGCGTTCGTCTCTCCTCCACCGACCTGTTGAAGAACTACCTGTTTTCGCTGATCAGCTCCGCTTCGACCCATGACACCGAGTTGAAGGCCCTGGAGGACCGCTGGGAACGCATCGTGGGACTGCTGGGCAGTGAGAGCTTCCCGGAGTTTCTGCGCGTTTACTGGAACAGCCGGCATCGACTGGTGCGCAAGGCTGAGCTGTTCAAGACCATCCGACGCCACATCGGTGAACGGGAGGGCGCCTTTGGCCTGATTCGCGAGCTCGATCATCATGCGGGACTCTATGCGGCCCTTCGGGATCCTCAAGACCCTAGCTGGAACGAGCCGGAGCAACGCGCCCTGGAGCAGTTGCAGATGTTCAACGTGCGCCAGCCGCTAGCCATGCTGCTGGCCTGCCACCGACGGTTCTTCGAGCAGGAGCGTGAGGTGTTCACCCGCATCCTCCGCGCGGTGGCCGTGATCGCGTTCCGCTACAACGTGATCTGCAGCTTGCCGACCCACGAGCAGGAGCGAACTTACAACGAAGTGGCCTGGAAACTCGCTGAAGGCGAGATCGGCAACCTCCGACAGGTGCTGGCGGCGCTACGGGGCGTCTATCCCGATGACCGCCGGTTCAAGGCCGCCTTCACCGAGAAGGCACTGCGCACCACCAGCAGTCGCAACCGCAAGGTGGTCCGCTACATGCTGTTCGAGATCGAGCGCCAGCGCAGCGGCCAGTCTCTGGATTTCGAGAGCCCCGCCTATAACCTGGAGCATGTGTTGCCGGAACATCCGGCAGAGGCCTGGGCGCATATCCCGGACGGAAAGTTGGATGGACTCATCTATCGGCTCGGCAACATGACGCCTCTGGAAAGCCGCGTCAATCGTGATATCGGTAATGCCGATTTTGATGAGAAGTGTCGCGCCTACGCCGCCAGCAGCTTCCAGATCACTCGGGCCGTTGCCGAACAGAATGACCACTGGGACGAGAAACGAATCGAAGCCCGCCAGAAGCGGCTGGCCGATATTGCCGCTGGAATCTGGCGGGTCGACTTTGTCGGTGACTAACGGAGTATCAGGACACCTCCCCGCCCTTTGAGCCCACCTCGCCCAGGTCCACCGACAGGGTCGCCAACAGGATCTCGGCGAAGAGCCCCGGCACCTCCACGGAGGGCACGTGGCCGACGCCGTCGAGGATCTCGAGGGGAGCGTCGTCGAGCTCGGCGGCCAGGGCCTCGAGGGTCGCCGGCAGCGTGGCCAGGTCCTCGCTGCCGCCCAGCAGCTGCACCTTGACGTCCGGATGTCGAGATAGAGAGCCGGAGAGCCTGCCGGTAAAGGCGTGGCCGCCGAGCATCTCGCAGAGCTTGGCGTAGGAGTCATCGTCGCCACGGCCCATCTGGGTGCACCAGCCCGCCTTGAGGGCCGGTTCGGCCTCGAAGCAGGCCGGGGCGAACCAACGCGGCACGATCTCTTCGGCCATCGCCGCCAGGCCCTCGCTGCGAACCCGTCCTGCGCGGGTGGTCCAGAGCTCCTGGGTGCCGATCACCGCCCCGGTGTTGGTCAGGGTCGCGGAGAGCAGCCGCTCGGCGTGCTCGCCGATCAGCTGCTGGCCCACCACCCCGCCGATGGAGGTGCCGGCGAAGTGGAAGCGTTCGGCGTCGGCGTGATCGGCCAGGGCCAGCGCCTCGGCGGCCAGATCGGCCGGGGCGATGGGGCCCTCGCCCCAGGCCTGGCTGGCGCCGTGACCGGGCAGGTCCCAGGTCAGCACCCGGTAGCGGGGAAGCAGCATGGGCAGGATGTCGTCCCATACCGCCTGGCTCATGCCCAGCGGATGCGCCAGCACCACCACCGGGTTGGCCTCGGCACCGAGCAGGCGGTAGGCCACGCTGCGGCCGTTGATCGTGAGAAATGCCATCACAGCCTCCGTTACACGCGTTCGATCAGCGTAGCAATCCCCTGCCCCACACCCACGCACATGGTGCACAGGGCATAGCGTTTGCCGGTCCGCTGCAGCTCATGGGCGGCGGTCTGCAGCAGCCGCGCGCCGGACATGCCCAGCGGGTGGCCCAGGGCGATGGCGCCGCCGTTGGGGTTGACCCGCGGGTCGTCGTCGGCGATGCCGAGATCCCGCGTGCAGGCCAGCGCCTGGGCGGCGAAGGCCTCGTTGAGCTCGATCACCTCGATCTCGTCCAGGGAGACCCCAGTGCGTTCGAGCAGCTTGTTCACCGCCGGCACCGGGCCATAGCCCATGATGCGCGGCTCGACGCCGGCGGTGGCCATGCCGAGGATCCTGGCCATGGGGGTGAGGCCGTGCTGCTCCACCGCCGCGGCGCTCGCCACCAGCATGGCAGCGGCGCCGTCGTTGACCCCGGAGGCGTTGCCGGCGGTGACGCTGCCGCCCTCGCGGAAGGGCGTCGGCAGGCCGGCGAGCTTCTCCAGGGTGGTCGCGCGCGGGTGCTCGTCCCGGTCGAAGATCAGCGGGTCCTGCTTGCGCCGGGGGATCTCGATGGGGGTGATCTCCTCGGCAAAGCGCCCGGCCTCTTGCGCCACGGCGGCCTTCTGCTGGGAGCGCAGGGCGAAGGCGTCCTGATCCTCGCGGGAGATCTTGAACTGCTCGGCGACGTTCTCGGCGGTCTCCGGCATGGCGTCGACGCCATAGGCCTTCTTCATCAGCGGGTTGATGAAGCGCCAGCCGATGGTGGTGTCCTCGATCTTCTGGCCGCGTGAGAAGGCGCCGTCAGCCTTGCCCAGCACATAGGGGGCGCGAGACATGGACTCCACGCCGCCGGCGAGGGCCAGCGCCATCTCGCCGGCCTTGATGGCGCGAAAGGCGGTGCCCACCGCATCCATGCCGGAGCCGCACAGACGGTTCATGGTGGTGCCGGGCACACTGGTCGGCAGGCCCGCCAGCAGCGAAGACATGCGTGCCACGTTGCGGTTGTCCTCGCCGGCCTGGTTGGCGCAGCCCATGAAGACCTCGTCGATGGCGGCCGGGTCGAGATCCTGGGCCTCGGCCAGCACCGCCTTGAAGATGCAGGCGGCGAGGTCGTCGGGGCGTACGCTCGACAGGGTGCCGCCGAAGCGGCCGATGGCGCTGCGCCGCGGATGGCAGAGGAATACGTCGGTCATGTGGCTCTCCTGTTCGGCTTACTCGCCGCTATGGGCATGGGCGGTACGCGCTTTCAGATCCCGCAGAATCTCGAGCTCATGCGCCGAGGGCTCCGGGGTGGCTCCCAGGTCGTCGGCGAAGCGGAGCTCCCAGCCGGTGGCCTCCTGGACATCGGCGACGGTGACCCCCGGATGCAGCGAGACCACCACCAGCTCCTTGGTCTCGGGGTCGGGCTTCATCACGCAGAGATCGGTGATCACCCGGGTCGGCCCCTTACCGATATTGGGCACGCCATCGCGGCCCTTGCCGTCGCGGCCGAAGCCCAGGGTGGTGACGAAGTCCACCTTGTCGACGAAGGCGCGCTTGGAGTGCTTCAGGGTGATAAAGACCTCTCCCGCATTCGTCGCAATCTCGGGAGCGCCACCGCCCCCGGGCAGGCGCACCTTGGGCTCCCGGTAGTCGCCGATCAGGGTGGTGTTGAGGTTGCAGTAGCGATCGATCTGGGCGGTGCCCAGAAAGCCCACGTCGATCTTCCCGCCCTGCAGCCAGTAGCGGAACATCTCCGGCACCGCCACGGTGGTCAGCGCCGTCTCGGCCAGCTCGCCATCGCCGATGGAGAGCGGCAGCACGTCGGGCTTGGTCTGCAGGGTGCCGGACTCGTAGATCAGCACCACGTCCGGGGCGTGGGTCAGCCGCGCCAGGTTGGCCGCCTCGGAGGGCAGGCCGATGCCCACGAAGCAGGTCATGCCGTTTTCCAGGGCGCGGGCCGCGGTGACGGTCATCATCTCGGCGGAGGTGTAGTCGAGGCTCATCAGGCGTTCCCCCCTGCATTCATGACGTTCTCTTCGATCCACGCCGTGAAGGCGTCGCGGTCCCGGGCGATGGCGTCCCACTCCTTGTAGAAGGCGTTGTTGCGCGGGTAGTAGCCGTGGGCATAGGAGGGCAGCGAGCCCTTCTCGGCCACGGCGATGGCGCTGATGGCCCAGCCCGGGATGATGCAGGCATTGGGGTGGTAGTCCGGCTCGCTGCGCAGGTCGTCGACGACCTCCTCCACGGTGACGATGCTCTGCCTGGCCGCCAGCACCGCTTCCTTCTGCACCCCGACGATGCCCTCCACCAGCACATTACCGGCCCGGTCGGCCTTCTGGGCATGGACGATGGAGACATCCGGACGCACCGCGGGCACCGCCGCCAGGCGCTCACCGGTGAAGGGGCACTCGATGAACTTGATCTGGTCGTTGACGCTGGGCAGCTCGCTGCCCACGTAGCCGCGCAGAACCGCCAGCGGCAGACCCGCCGCGCCGGCCTCGAAGGCGCAGGCCATGGCGGCATGGCTGTGTTCGAGGATCTCGACCTTGCGGGGCCAGCCCTTCTCCACGGCGTCGCGCAGGCGGTGCAGGGAGCCCACGCCGGGGTTGCCGCCCCAGGAGAAGATCACCTTGCTGGCACAGCCGGCGCCGATCAGCTGGTCGTAGACCAAGTCGGGGGTCATGCGGATCAGGGTCAGGTCGCGCTTGCCCTGGCGGATCACCTCGTGACCCGCGGCGAAGGGAATCAGGTGGGTAAAGCCTTCCATGGCCACGGTGGCGCCGTCGTGGACGTAGCGCGCCACCGCGTCATGCAGGCTCAGGAACTCGGCCATGGGATCTCCTCCTGGCGATTGCCTTTTCAAATTGTTCGCTTTACGAACATAGATTTGTATTGCGAACAATCTACCCCGCTTTTCGCCCATCGTCAAACCTGGGGCGACACAGCCCCACAACAAAAACCGCATGGCGAACTCATGTTCGCCATGCGGCAGCATGGTAGGCTAATGGGCAGACAGTAACTTCAAGGAGGATGGAGAGATGTCACGCAGAGACAGCGATGAGGCACTGACCCCCGATAATCGCGAGTTCGTCACCGCCCTGGCCAGTGGCCTGGAGGTGATCCTGGCCTTCGACGAGGCCCACCCGCGCATGACCCTGAGCGAGGTGGCGGCCCGCACCGGGATGAACCGGGCCAAGGCACGCCGCTTCCTTCTCACCCTGCATGCCCTGGGCTATGTCCGGAAACAGGGGCGGTCCTTCGAGCTGGCCCCGCGGGTGCTGCAGCTCGGCTATGCATTCCTCTCCGCCAACAACTACCGCAGCGTGATCCAACAGGTGCTGGAGGAGATCACCGCCGAGTGCGGCGAGTCCTCGTCGCTGGGCGTGCTGGACGGCAAGGAGGTCATCTATGTGGCACGCTCCTCCGCCCCCCATCGACTGATGGCGATCACCCTCTCGATTGGCACCCGCCTGCCGGCCGCCTACACCTCCATGGGGCGGGTGCTGCTGGCCCAGCTGTCCGACGCCCAGCTCGAGGGCTTCCTGGAAGAGGTCGTGCTCGAGGCCCACACCGAGCACTCGGTGACCACCCGCAGCGAGCTGAGACAGCGCATCCTCGCGGCGCGCCAGCAGGGCTATGCGGTCGTCGACCAGGAGCTCGATTCCGGCCTGCGTTCGCTCGCCGCCCCGGCCTTCGACGCCAACGGCAAGCTGCTCGGCGCCATCAACATCAGCACCAATGCGGCCCGAGTGGATCTCGATACCCTGATGAAAGAGTACCTGCCGCTGCTGCAGGAGAAGGCCCGGTTGATTCGCACCAGCGTCAGCTGAGCTCGCCATCTCCTTGAGAGCTGCAGGTTCTGGCCACTCAGCGAGACCCTCGCCCTTTACGGCGACCCTGCGGCGGTCCAGCTGGTGCTCCAGGCTCACGCCGAGCCCTTCGGTACGGCCGGCCTCCATGAGATGCCCGGCTCAACGGCACCCCTCACTTGCCGCGATAGTAGCCCGGGGTGACGAAGGGCATCTTGGTCACCACCATCGGCAGGCGCTTGCCGCGAACCCCGGCATAGACCCGGGTGCCGATCTCGGCCTGGGCGACCGGCACATAGCCCATGGCGACCGGCTTGCCGACCGTTGGCCCGAAGCCGCCGGAGGTGACCAGGCCGATCAGGTTACCCGCCTCGTCGTACAGCTCGGCACCCTCTCGCACCGGGGCGCGGCCTTCGCCCAGCAGGCCGACCCGCTTGCGGCTGTGATCCTTGACCTCCACCTGATGCAGGATCAGATCGGCGCCCGGGAAGCGGCCGGGACGCTGGCCGGCATGCCGGCGCGGCTTGCCGATGGCCCAGATCAGCCCGCCTTCGACCGGGGTGGTGCCGGTATCGATGTCGTGGCCATAGAGGCAGAGCCCGGCCTCCAGGCGCAGGGAGTCCCGGGCGCCCAGGCCGATCGGCGCCACCTCCGGCTCCGCCAGCAGGCGCCGCGCCAGGGCCTCGGTCCGGTCGGCGGCGACCGAGATCTCGAAGCCATCCTCGCCGGTGTAGCCGCTGCGACTGACCCATACGGGAATGCCGTCGATCTCGAAATGGCCGTGCTGCATGAAGACCAGCTCGCAGGCCGCGGGGCAGAGCCGTGCCATTACCGTGGCGGCCTCGGGCCCCTGCAGGGCGAGCAGTCCCCGGTCCAGCACCTCGATCTCGTGCCCGTCGGCGAGGTGGGCGTGCAGGTGGGCGATATCCTGCTCCTGGCAGGCGGCATTGACCACCAGATAGAGGTGGTCGCCGGCGTTGACCACCATCAGGTCATCGAGAATCCCGCCATCCTCATGGGTGAAGAGGGCGTAGCGCTGCATGCCTTCCGGCAGGCCGACGATATCCGCCGGCACCAGGCGCTCCAGTGCCTCGGCCGGAGCGGGGCCGCGCAGCAGCAACTGGCCCATGTGCGACACATCGAACAGCCCGCAGGCCGCCCGGGTGTGCTGGTGCTCCTGCTTCACGCCCGCCGGGTACTGGACGGGCATTTCGTAACCGGCGAAGGGCACCATCCTGGCGCCGTGGGCAACATGAAGGTCATACAGCGGGGTGCGTTTCAGTTGGCTCATCGGGGCTGCCTCTGCTTGATGCGGTCGGTGTCGGGTCGTCGGGGGTCGATCACGCGGCGTCGTCATGCCGCCGGAACGGACCCGGGAATACCCAGACTAGACCATGTTTCCTATAAGAAACAATAGCAGCACACCGGAAATACCTTTATATCCGACCAGGCGCCAAGACGCTGACATGCCCTAGAAGGGCCGGTTCAGGCGGGACACCGTAGCCGCCTCAGGAGAAATGAATTTCCTATCGGAAACATGCCATGGGCGCCCAGGAGATTACATCAGGCGATAACGAAGGCCTCGACGAGGATCTTCATGGCAATCAGGAACAGCAGGGCCATGATTGCCCTGTCGAAGCCAGTGCCGCGACAGCTGGCGCCCCAGGCGCGCGCCCAAGGGCATCCCGGCCGCGATCACCCCCAGCGCCACAACGCTGGCCCCCGCCAGCGGCCAGGTGAGCAGGCCCGCGGTCAGCATCGCGGGAATCTGCACCACGGTAATCGCGGTAAAGAAGGTCGAGATCGAGCCGATGTAGACCCGGCGGTCGAGCTGCATGGCGTTGAGAAAGGAGACCGACACCGGCGCCGACATGCCCGCCGCCCCTTGCAGCACCCCGCCCAGACCGCCCAGGGGCAGCACCAGCCGCCTGGCGATGGCATAGGGCAGCGCGCGAGTGCCCTGCAGCAAGCGCACCGCCAGATAGAGCAGAATGCAGCCCGCCACCACCACCGACAGGGTCTCCTTGTCGATCACCACCAGCGCCCAGGTACCCACTGCCACCCCCAGCCCACCGCTGAGCGAGAAGGCCAGCAGAAAATCGGCGGGCAGCAAGTGGCGGCGATAGTGCCACACCTGCCAGGCGTTACTGATGAGGTTGGGCGCCAGCAGCACGGCAATGGCGATTTGGACATCGTAGAGCATGGTCAGGACGGGCACGACGATCACCGGCACACCCGCGCCGATCGCCCCCTTGATGATTCCCGCCACCGCCAGGGTCAAGATGGCGATCAGCATTCTGTCGTTCCGAATCGAGAAGGTCGCCGGAGTATACACTCCGAATGCCCGCCGGCTTCCAGGCGCCCTGTTCGATGGCCACGGCGGCTCCTTATGCTCAAGCGCCAAGCGGGAGGATCAGGTGGTGCTCAAGTATGACCTGCGGCGCTTCGAGAGGGCGGAGGCCAGGGAAATGGGGGCACGGCTGCCCCCAGCTATACCCCGACTGCCGTCACCGGCGCTACCCTGGCCCCCACCGCAGGGCCGCCGCAGACTCTGTTGCGTCCATTCTCCTTGGCCTGGTAAAGCCGTTCATCGGCGATTCGGCTGAGCGTATCCAGGTCCATCCCGTCGGGTCCGTAGTCGGCAACGCCGATGCTGACGGTAACTTTCAGGACCTTGTCCTGGTACTCGATGGCTAACTGCTCCAATCGCTGCCGCAGCTCCTCCGCCACGGCGACAGCTCGTTTGCCATCGGTGTTGGTCAGCAGTACCAGGAATTCTTCGCCGCCAGATCGTGAGATCAGGTCGATCTCCCGCAGGCGCTCCCGCAGCATACGGGCGAAGGCGACCAACACCGTGTCGCCGGCCTCGTGACCATGCTCGTCGTTGATCCGCTTGAAGTGATCCAGGTCCAGCATAAGCACTGCCAGCGGGGTTCCATTGCGCCGCGCTTGTGCCCGTTCCCACTGGAAGACATCGTTGAGGCGCATGCGATTGGCCAGCCCAGTCAGCGGGTCGACCGTCGCCAGGTGCATCAACTTGCGCTCGGACCGCTCGCGGGTGCGTTCGTAGAAGTGTGACAGGCCCAGGGTGGTCAGTGCGGCGATGACCACGTTGGACAGCACCTCCACCCGAACGAGTTCGGGGTCGCCGCTAAAGCGGTACAGAAAGATGCCGCCGCCAACCCCCATATAGCCCAGCGAAAGCAGCAGCCCCAGCCTGGAACCGAGCAAGAGATGGGTGACAAGGGGGATGATCAGCAGCCAGATGAAGGCGTACGTCGAGATTTCCGGGCGGCTTAGCAGTAGCAGCGTTGCCGACAGCAACACCAGCATGAAGCACAGACACCATGTCTGAACGCGCTGCGTGCGACGAACCACGACCAGCAGGCCGGCGGCGAAGGCGGCAAGGGCTACCTGGATCCAGGCAACCAGGACCATGTCGTCGGGAAAGTTGAGGGCCGCAAAGAGAAGGGCGCTGATGACGGTGATCAGCAGCATGGCCTGCAACACCGCCCGGCGATGCTCTTGATTCGCTTGATAAGGATGCATGCCCGGAGCCCTTGTCGAATTGAGGCGTTGCTTGAGAAGGCGGCGGCACCAGCGCAGTGGGCTGACCGCCCCTGTGTGCACTGGTCTCCTGAACGAAAAGGTGCCAGCAGCCCTATGAACGCCCCTCGGAGTTATCCATGACTCCCGTGCACGATGCGCTCTGTCCCTATAACGATAGAATGATGGTCAATTATTGCTCGGGGTATATCTCAACGCCATGATGTAGAGCAAGCCAACGTTTTCAATATCTTCATCGTGCTGGACCAGACTGGGGCACTGGCCCCACGGGCATTGCCTCCCCTTGGCTATAGCGGGGCAGATATTTCAATCAAGATTGTCGTAGCGCTGGCCTGCCTGACGGTCTACTTCACCGGCGAGAGTATCAACTGGCGGGAAGCCGTGCAGGTACAGCGTTATGCCACCTGTGTTGCCTCGTGGCTACGAGAACCATGCTCCGCGACGCCTCCAGCAGTAGCAACGCCCTCATACCCAGCTGCTCAGGGTGCTTCGGGAGGGAACGCAGCTATCGCTCTGTAACAATGTCACTGATGGCGTCACCCGACAGGGCTTCAATGAGCGTGTCGAAACAGCTCTGGAGGGCTTCGAAATGGCTAAGGTATTTCAGTTTGGCGAGACAATGCCGGAGTATCCCGTCCCGGTTCTGAATGAGCGGGAGGTGCGCGCCGGTGCGGGCATCCTGTTCTTCGCTGCCATGGTGGGATTCTTTCAGGCATTCCTGCTGGGTGACTTCACCGTCATGCGCCTGGTGGTGCTGGCCTTCTTCGTGGATTTCTCGATCCGCGTGATCAATCCGCGCTACTCCCCGAGCCTGGTGCTGGGCCGGCTCATGGTGCACAACCAGGAGCCCGAGTATGCCGGGGCGCCGCAGAAGCGCTTCGCCTGGGCCCTGGGCCTGGTGATGGCGACAACCGTGATGGTGCTCGTCTACGGCTTCAACATGGCCGGCCCCGTGGTGCTGGCGATCTGCATGATGTGCATCGGGCTGATGTTCTTCGAGACGGCGTTCGGGATCTGCATCGGCTGCAAGCTCTACAACCTGGTGTTCCGCGAGAAGGCCCAGCTCTGCCCCGGCGGGGTCTGCATGCTCAAGACCCGCGCGCCCATCACGCAAACCAAGCGTAGCCAACTGGCGGTTGCGGTGCTGGTCATCGCAGGCGTACTCGCCGCGGCCCCCTTCGTGGCTCAGCTCGAGCAGCCTCAGCGCGGTTCGGCAGTGGTTGCGACAAGCGCCACCAAGTAACCCAGGCCTCGGTAACCCAGGCTAGTCGGAGGAATCACCATGAGCACGATCACTCACGCACCGCTATTGATCCTCGGATCCGGCCCCGCCGGTTACACCGCCGCGGTCTACGCCGCCCGCGCCAACCTGGAACCGGTTGTCGTCACCGGCCTGCAGGTGGGCGGGCAACTCACCACCACCACGGAGGTGGAGAACTGGCCCGGGGGCCCGGAGGGGCTGCAGGGGCCGGCGCTGATGGACGACATGCGCGCCCACGCCGAGCGGTTCGGCACCCGGGTGATCATCGATCACATCCACACCGTGGCGTTGCAGCAGCGTCCGTTCCGGCTCGAGGGCGACAACGGCAGCTATACCTGCGACGCCCTGATCATCGCCACCGGGGCCAGCGCCCAGTACTTGGGCCTGGAGTCCGAGGCGGCCTTCATGGGCCGCGGCGTTTCGGGCTGCGCCACCTGCGACGGCTTCTTCTACCGCAGCCGCAAGGTGGCGGTGATCGGCGGGGGCAACACGGCCGTGGAGGAGGCGCTGTATCTCTCCAACATCGCCGAGCACGTCACCCTGGTACACCGTCGGGACCAGCTGCGGGCCGAGAAGGTGCTGCAGCAGCGGCTGTTCGAGCGGGAGAAGGCCGGCCGCGTCACCCTGCTGTGGAACCATACCCTAGACGAGGTGATGGGCGATGACAGCGGCGTCACGGGGGCACGGCTGCGCGCGACCGACAGCGACGGGACAAGGGAGCTGGACGTCGACGGTGTCTTCATCGCCATCGGCCACAAGCCCAATACCGAGCTGTTCCGGGGGCAGCTCGCCATGCAGGACGGCTATATCCGCATACGCAGCGGCCTGGACGGCAACGCCACGGCCACCACTGTGCCCGGCGTATTCGCGGCGGGCGACGTAACGGATCACGTCTACCGCCAGGCCATTACCTCCGCCGGCATGGGCTGCATGGCCGCCCTGGACGCCGAGCGCTTCCTGCAGGAGCACGCCGGAGGCGCCTCGCAGCGGGCTGAAACGCCAGCCGAAGTGGCAGTCGACTGACGCCTGGCCATGGCCGGCGGGCCGCGTGCCTGCCGGCCATTTCTCTTGACCTGGGTCCATCATTGGCTCTGAGCCGGCGTGCTACGCTGGCAGGCCGGTACAGGCACGAAGGGGCGGAGTATGGTGGGGGCTGACCACCCGGCATTTGCCGGCATCGACGACACCCTGCGGGAGCGGATCCGCCGCGAGGGGCGCATCGTTCACTTGCCGGAGGGGCAAAAGGTCTTTCGGCCGGGCGACGCCTGCCAGGGACTTCCGCTGGTGATCGAGGGCAGCGTTCGGGTCCAGATGACCAGCGATTCCGGCCACGAAATCGTGCTCTACCGAATCGGCAGCGCCGAGGTCTGCACCCTCTCCATCGGCTGTCTGATGGCCGGCAGGGGATACCGTGCCGAGGCGGTGGTGGAAAGCCCAACCATGGTGATGCTGCTGCCCCATGGCCTGTTCGACGATCTGATGGGGGCCTCCAGGGCCTTTCGCCGCCAGATCATGGCCTCCTACGGCGAGCGCCTGGAAACCCTGATGCTGCTGGTCGAAGAGGTGGCCTTTCGGCGCATGGACGAGCGCCTTGCCGACTGGCTTCGGGAGCGCGCCGACCAGAGCCCGCTCCACATCACCCACCAGACCCTGGCCGTGGAGCTGGGCACGGCCCGGGAGGTGGTCAGCCGGCTGCTGAAGGAGTTCGAGCGCCGGGGGTGGGTGCGCCTCTTCCGCGGGCGCATCGACATCGTCGACCTGCCGCCGGATCCTACCGGCACCTCCGGGCGTGCAATACTTGGATAAACCACCCATGCAAGGCAAGCAGCGTCGATGAATCGAATCCCTACTCCTGATTCACAGGGCAATTTAACCGTCCCTCCTCCCACGTCGTCGACGGATCATAACGCCACAACGGCTCAGCGCTGACATCCCCGATCAACTGCAGAGGCGTGCCTGCCCAATACTCTGAACGAGTCTTTCCCCTCAGTCAGCGGCCAGGCATTGCTTGATGTTGCCCGCGACATGATGATGACCTTCGTCGGGTCGGCCTGCCATGGTGGGTTCACACATCTAGTTTTTCCTCAGTCAAGATCTGGTTGCGTTGTGCATTAGGCCAGCTTAAGGTAGTAATCAATTACTATCTTCAGGGCTTGTAATGACACAGAAGCGCAATCTAACCGCCGAAGAGCGTCGGGAACGGACTGTTGATACGGTCATTGAGTTGAGTGCACAGGATGATCCGGCCAACATCACCACCGGCAGCATCGCCAAACATATGTGCGTCACTCAAGGCGCGCTGTTTCGCCACTTTCCGAGCAAGGACGCCATCTGGGAGGCCGTCATCGGCAGGGTGGCCGAACGTGTGATAAAGCGGCTGGATAAAGCCGCTGCCTCGGCGGATAGCCCGTTGGCTGCGCTCGAGGCGATGTTCCATGCCCATATCACGTTCATCGTCGAGCATCCGGGCGTGCCTCGGCTGATGATGGGCCAACTGCAGCATGCCCGGCCGACGCCAGCCCGACGTATGGTTCGCTCACTGTTGTTTCGCTACCGTGAGCGGATCGAGAAATTGCTGGCCGAGGCTCAGAAGGAAGGCGAATTGCGTCGAGAGCTGGATGTCGAGACGGCAGCCACGCAGTTCATCGGCACCATCCAGGGGCTGGTCATGCAGTCGCTGATTATCGGCGACATGAACCATATTGCTGAGCAGGCCCAGGGTGCGTTCCACCTTTACTGTCATGGAATCCAGAAAGAGCGAGAGGCGCGGCCATGACAGCCCTGGCCCAGCGTTTGGGGCGAGTGCTGGCAATTGCCCTTGGCTTGGCCGTTGGCGTGGTGCTTCTGGTGCTGTTTGTGCTTAACCGCCAGACCCCGGAGCGTAGCGACACGCCCCCGGCGCCCGTGGCGGTGGCGGTGATCGAGGCGCAGCCGCTGGCGTTTCGCCTGGAGGCCCGCGGCCACGGCATCGCGCGCCCCGCCGAGACCTGGCAGGCCGTGGCCAATGTCTCTGGCAGGTTGGTGGAGCGCCATCCAGCACTGGAGAGCGGTGCCCTGCTGCCCGAAGGCACTCTGCTGCTGGCCCTGGACCCGAGTCGTTATGAACTCGCCATCGCCGAGGCGGAGGCGGAGTTGGCCAGTCTGGCCGGCGACTTGGCTCAGCTCGAGGCAGAGGAGGCCAATACCCGGCGCTTGCTGGACTTGGAGCGCCAGGCACTCGACCTCGCCGAGCAGGAGCTCTCGCGCATCGAGCGTCTGGCGGCCAGTGGGTCGGTATCGACCTCCCAGCGCGATGCTCAGCGGCGCAGTACCCTGGGGCAGCGTCAGGCGGTGACGTCGCTGGAGAACACCCTGGCCCTGCTGCCGCCTCGGCGCGACATTCTCGGAGCCCAGCGCGAGCGGGCATCGGTGCGCTTGGCCCAGGCACATCGCGATCTGGCGGATACCCGTTTCGTGGCGCCCTATGACCTACGCCTGGGTGAGGTGGATGTAGAGCTTCACCAGTTCGTAGCCGTTGGCCAGCGGCTGTTCGAGGCGGATAGCCTGGCTGCTGCCGAGGTGGAGGCGCGCATTCCGTTCAGCATGATGCGGCGCCTGCTGGGCAGCGTGGCGCCGGCCGAGCTGCCGCCCGGCACCCTGGATCTGAGCGAGCGCATCGACCTGGATGCCATCGCTGCCGAGCTGGCGCTGGTCGGGGCGCCCGGTGTGGGTTGGGAAGGCCGGGTGGTGCGCGTGGCCAGCGGCCTCGACCCGGCCACCCGCGCCGTGCGGGTGGTGGTCAGGGTCGAGGCGCCCTGGCGCGATGCGCGGCCCCCCGACCGCCCTCCATTGCAGCGCGACATGTATATCCGAGTGCGCCTGTCGGCGCCGAGCTCCGAACTGCGACTCGTGGTGCCGGCGTCGGCGCTCCACCAAGGCGAGCTCTATCTAGTCAACGGACAGGACCGCCTGGTACGTCGCCCGGTCTCGGTGGCCTTCCAGCAAGGGGATCTGGCGGTGATCGAGGCAGGCCTCGCCCCAGGTGAGCGGGTCGTTGTCGACGACCTGCAGCCGGCTATCGAAGGCATGGCGCTCTCCGTCCGCCGGGACGAGGCCACTGAGGCGCGCCTGGCCGCCCGGGCCTGGGGCGACGCAGTGTCGGGAGAGCAGCCATGATTCGCTGGTTTGCCGCTCACCCCACCGCCGCCAATCTGCTGCTGATACTGCTGCTGGCCGCCGGGCTGTTCGCCGCACCCCACCTCAAGCGTGAAACCTTCCCCGATTATCGTCCGGTGGAAGTGTCGGTAGAGGTGGTTTATCGCGGGGCCAGCGCTGCCGACGTGGAGGACGCCGTGTGTCGGCGCCTGCACGATGCCGTGAAGAGCGTGGAGTTTCTCGATGAGTTCCGCTGTGTTGCCCAGGACAACCTGGCCAGTGCCACAGCAACCATGTCTGCTGGGGGCGATGCCATCCGCTTCCTCAATGAGATTGACACTGAGGTGAGCGCCATCACCGAGCTGCCAGCCCGTGCCGACGCCCCTGTAGTGCTGGAGCTTCACCGCAGCGACCTGGTGGCGGCGGTAGCGGTATCCGGCGACATGCCGACTCGCCAGCTCGAGGATTACGCCCTGCGCCTGGAAGCGCGCATCATGACGCTGCCTGGCGTGGCCAAGGTGGCGATCCACGGCATGTCCCAGCGCCAGTGGCAGGTGGAAGTGCCCCGCGAGGTGCTGGGGCAGCACGGCCTTTCGGTGCAAGAGCTCGCGCGGCGGGTGGCCGGCCAGAGTCTCGACTTGCCGCTGGGCACCCTGGAAACCGCCGACCGTGACATCCTGCTGCGTTTTACCGACCAGCGCCGCTCCCCGGCCGAGCTGGCCGAGCTGGTGGTGGTCTCCGATGCCGGAGGCGGTGAGCTGACTTTGGGGGAGCTGGCCACCATCACCGAAACCGGCGAGCGCGCCGAGGAGCAGATCCGCTTCAACGGCGAGCCGGCGCTGGTGCTGGAGGTGAGCAAGGCGCTGCATGACGATGCCCTGACGGTCAAGGAGCGTCTTGACTCACTACTCGAGTCGGAGCGACGGCGCTTCGATGGCGGCGTCTCGCTGACGCTAACCCAGGATGCGACCAGTATCGTCCGCGACCGCCTGCAGATGCTGGTGAACAACGGCCTGATGGGTCTGGTGCTGGTCGTGCTGGTGATGAGCCTCTTCTTCCGCCCGCGGCTGGCGCTGTGGGCGGTGCTGGGGCTGCCGGCCGCCTTCATGGGGGCCTTTATCGTCATGGCCCTGACCGGGCTGTCGATGAACATGATCACCCTGGTAGCGCTGCTGATGTCCATCGGTATCGTCATGGATGACGCCATCGTGATCACCGACAACATCGCCGCCCACGCCCTGGAGGCCGCCACGCCGCTGGAGGCGGTGGTGGCGGGTACGCGGCAGGTGCTCCCGGGGGTACTCTCCTCCTTTCTCACCACGGTGGCGGTGTTCGCCCCGCTCTCCTTTCTGGCCGGCGAGCTGGGAGCGGTGCTGCAGGTGCTGCCGGTGGTGCTGATCGCCGCCCTGGCGGCGAGCCTCGTCGAGGCGTTCTGGATACTGCCCCACCATCTCAAGGGCAGTCTCAAGGGCAGCGTGGGCCGGCTTGCCGACGGGCAGGACTCCCGCTTCCGGGCCGCCTTCGAGCGTCGCTTTGGCGGTTTTCGCGAGGCCGTCGGGCGGTTGGCCGACCGGGCGATCCGCTTTCGGCATGCGGTATTGGGCCTCGTCTTCACGGTGATTCTGGCATCCGCCGGTTTCATGGCCGGGGGGCATGTGGGCAGTGAGGCGATGCCGGATATCGATGGCGATGTACTGGAGGCACGTATCCTGATGCCTCAAGGTACGCCACTGTCGCGCACCGAGGCGGTGGCCGAGCGGGTCGAGGCGGCGATGCGCGAACTCGATACGCGCTACTCGCCGGAGCAGCCAGGCGGTACCCCTCTGGTCGAGGCGATTCAGGTGCGCTTCAACCACAACCCCAGCGCCCGGGAAGCCGGTCCCCATGTGGCAACCGTCATCGTTGACCTGCTGACCGCCGAGCGGCGCCGGGTGACCTTGGATGAACTGACCGCTGCCTGGCGGGAGGCCATTGGTGAGATCGAGGGGCTGCAGCGGCTGATTATCCAGGAGCCCGGCTTCGGCCCCGCCGGGGTGCCGGTGGAGGTGCGCCTGGCTGGAGATAATCTGGAGGCCATGAAGTCGGCGGCGCTGGAGCTTGGCGCTCATCTCGATGGCTATGCGGCCGTTTACAACGTCATCGATGACCTGCGCCTGGGCAAACCCCAACTGACCTTCTCGATGGCCGAGGGTGCCCATGGCCTGGGCCTGACCGCCAATGAAGTGACCGGCCAGCTGCGCGCGGCGCTGCTGGGTGAGATCGCCGACACCCAGCGCATCGGCAACCAGGAGATCGAGGTGTTGATTCGTCTGGCCGAAGCGGACAGGACTTCTCTCGACGCCCTGGCCGATCTGACCATCGCCCTGCCGGACGGTCGCCGGGTGCCCCTGGAGGTCGTTGCCAACACGGAGGAGCGGCGCGACTGGGCGCGTATCACCCGCATAGATGGGCGGCGTACCGTCACCGTGGAGGCCAACGTGGATGCGCGACAGGCCAGCGGTCAGGCCATTGTCGATGATCTCGTCGGCAGCGGCTGGCTGGAGGACTTCCGGTCGCGTCATCCCGGTGTGGCGGTCTCCTTCGAGGGCCAGGTTGCTAGCTCCGCCGAGACCGGCGGCTCCATCGGCCGCGGCCTGCTGATCGGCCTGGTGGGCATCTTCGTGATCCTCTCCTTTCAGTTTCGCAGCTACGTCGAACCGCTAATCGTCATGCTCTCGATCCCGCTAGCCTTCATCGGTGCGATCTGGGGACATGTGCTGATGGGCTATTACCTCTCCATGCCGTCATTGATCGGTGCGGCATCGCTGGCCGGCATCGTGGTCAACAACGCCATCCTGCTGATCCACTTCATCAAGACCCACCGCGAGCGCGGGCTGGATGCCGTAGCAGCCGCCGGCCAAGCCAGCCGCGACCGGCTGCGCGCCATCCTGATCTCGTCCACCACCACCATCGCCGGCCTGCTGCCGCTGCTGGCCGAGACCAGCACCCAGGCGGCGGCCATCAAGCCGCTGGTGATCTCGGTGGTGTTTGGATTGCTCAGCGCTACGGTGCTGGTGTTGCTGGTGATCCCAGCACTCTACGTGCTGTTCGACGACTGGGGGTGGGTTCAGGCGACTGAGCCATCAACAGGATGGCCGGCACGAGAAACCCGCTAATAATTGCTCATCACAACAGGAAATAACCATGACCTTACGCAAATACAGTACCAGGAGCGTTCTGCTGCTCGCCCTAACTGCCCTGCCTACTTGGCTCATGGCTGGTGATCATGACATTCAACACTCAGCAAGAGAGCAGGAAAGCTCCAGCGAGGATCTAGTGCTTCGCTCCATCATGCGCGAACTCGACGAAAATATGCGTGAGGTTGTCGGAGCCATCTCCCGAGAAAACTGGGACCTAGTAGCGGAAATTACTCCCCTGATTGCCGACCATCCCGAACCACCGCTCTCCGAAAAGACACGTATATTGCGCTTTGTCGGAACCGATGCCGCACGCTTCGTGGGACACGACAGGCAGGTACATGAAGCCGCCATGGAAATGGGTGCAAAGGCGCGTCAGGAGGATGGAGAAGCAGTGATTGAAGCATTTTCCCGAGTGCAGAAGCACTGCCTCGACTGCCATCAGGAGTTCAAGGAAGAATTCAGGTTGCACTTTTACGGCGAATGAATGGAACCCTCGGCCGAACAGCAGGATACCGAGGCGCGCCTACAGAAGCGTGACTGTTCTCGTGAACCGTACCGACCTTCTCGGTGACCCGCTGGTTTGAGTCAGGCCGCCTTCTTAGCCTGATCCTGGCTCATCTCGTCCTCCTGATGGCTGCACTATAGCCTGTGCAGCTCTGGTGGGGGTCACTTCATGCCTTCCGACTTGGGCACCGTATGGGCACGGACAGAAAAAAGGGCCTACGACAGTGTCGTAGGCCCTTTTTTGAATTCGTGGCGCGCCCGGCAGGATTTGAACCTGCGACCCTCGGCTTCGGAGGCCGATACTCTATCCAACTGAGCTACGGGCGCATACCTCACGCTCGGCGTGAAGCGGCAACATCGTAACCGGGCAGGGTCGCGCTGTCCAGCCTGGCCCTGGGCGAGTGCCCCGCCCGCGGTTGGCCGGGCGCGCCATCAGCGGGTTTCGCGGCCGAAGATGCGGTACTCGTCGGGCACCTCGGCCTGTGCTTCCGCCTGGCGGGCCAGCCGCTCCAGGCTGGCGACCAGGGTGGTGGTGGCGGCGGCGGCCCGGGCCTCGAGCGCCTCACCCAGCTCTTCCCGGACCCGTTCGACCTCGCCCAGCAGTTCCTCCTCCATGGCCGGGCGGTAGCGCGCCTCCTCGGCCTTGAGCAGGGCGTACTCGGTAGCGGCGAAGGCGGCCAGCGAGACGGCCACCGCGGCCGAGCCGGCCACCAGGGCCCCGGGACCCGTCGGTGCTGCCACCGCACCGGCGGTGGCACCGCTAGCCAGGGAGCGCGACGCATGGGTGCCCAGGCGGGCGGCGACTCGCCCTAAGGCGACCCTGGCACTCTGGGCGGCGGCTCCGCCGGCCAGCCGCTGGGTCAGGGCGCGGCCGGCCACCAGCCCGGCGGCCCCGCCGACGCCGGCCGTGCTCCAGCGCAGCCGGTCCAGGCTCTCGCGAATGGCCTCGTGAAACACGCCCCCCAGGTCGATCACATAGCCGCTCTCGGCGCTCTCCGGTGAGACCTGACGCTCGGCATAGCGGGCGTGAAGCCGCTGCTCCAGCGTCTCTAGCGATGCCTGCTGGGCCTGCGCCAGCCGAGCCGAAAAGTCCACCTGCAGCTCGTCCAGCGCCGACTCTATGCCACTCTGCTCGATGAGACGCTCGCGAAGCCTCGCCTCGAGCCAGCCGTCGAGATCGCCGGCGATCGCCATGCCCAGCCGCAGGTAGCTGCCGCGCAGCGAGAAGTACCAGTCGAGATAGCCGGGCACGGCGGCCTCGAGCGGGGCAAAGGCCGCCTCCAGCCGCGGCGCCATCCAGGGCGTCAGCTCGGCCACCAGCTGGGCGTCGAAGTCGGCGGTGAACTCGGCCAGGTCACGTCCGAAGGCCGCATGGGTCTCGGCATCCAGGGTCAGGGCTTCGCCGCCCACCACCACCCGGAACAGCGGCGCCTGGCGGTCCGACGGCTGCAGCCGATGGCTCTGGTGGAAGGCCAACAGCATCAGCAGGCCGACCAGCAGCAGCGATACCGCCCACCGGCGCCAGCCCGGGTGGCGTTGGCTGCCGGGCGCTTGGCTCGACGGGACCCGCTCGATGATGGCTTTCATGGCAGCTTCAGCCTCCTACTACTCCGCTCTCGACCCGGGCCGCTCTTGACCCAGCCCGCTCTCGACCCAGGCCACCCGCGCCCCGTGGCACTCGGTGCGCCCCTCCGCTACGACGCCGGTGGCTTACCGGCCGGCGGCCGCAGGGCATCGGCAAGCCGGTCGGTTCCCACCAGCAGGCGCACATAGGCCCAGCCGAAGGCGCTCTGCGTCAACAGCAGCAGCACCCAGCCCAGCAGCGCCAGCCCCTCGCCCAGCGACGCGTGCTCGGCGGCATTCTGCATGGCCCAGTACTGGGTCAGGGTCACGGCCTCGGCCAGCCGCTCGCACAGCGCCAGCAGGCTGTCGCCGCCGGACGGCACGTGGCGTACCAGCGCCTGTTCCCAGCCCAGCCCGACCAGGTAGGGCTGCGGCCGCCACAGCGCCTGAACCACCAGCGCCAGGATCAGCAGGCTTGCCGCCGGCCACACCACCAGCCGGCGCGTCACCGCCGGCAGGTACTCGGCGATGACGTGGCGGGCCAGGCGGCGCTGCAGCACATAGCGCAACACCACCAGCCCCACCACGCCGACCAGCAGCGGCGCCCAGTAGACCGGCGCCAGCAGGCGGAGTTTCACCAGCAACAGCAGCGCCAGGCAGGCCCCCAGCAACTGGTGGCGGATCAGCATCAACAGACCACCGCGCAGCCAGCGGTGCCAGGGGGAGTCGTCACGCAGGTACTGCCCCAGCCAGGCCCGGCGCCTTAGGCGCGCGGCCTCGAAGCCGCCGGCGGCGATCAGCTGCGCCGTGACGATCCAGATCGGCAAAAACAGCAGCCCGGCCGTGGCCTCACCCAGCAGCGACCATGCCAGGAGCAGTATAGCGGCAAGCCCCAGGGGGCCATGCCGGCGCAGGGCGCCGCGCCCGTCGACTCCGAGGCGGCGTGACATGGCCGGCCTCAGCCGCCCGCCGGGCGCGATGCGCCACGTTGAAGGGGGGCCATCAGCTCGCCTGCACTATGGAGCAGACCTTCTTCACGATATGCCGGCCGATGGGAATCGCCGAGGTGGCGGCGGGCGAGGGGGCGTTGCAGACGTTGACCGTGCGCCGGGTGTTGACGAACAGGAAGTCGTCGATCAGCCGCCCATCGCGGGAGACCGCCTGGGCGCGCACCCCGGCCGGCCAGGGCTCGAGGTCGTCGAGGGCCAGGCTCGGGCAGTACTTGCGCACCTCGGCGAGATAGCTCTTGCGAAACAGCGAGTTCTTCAGCTCCACCAGGCCCGGCCTGAAATTGCGGCCGAGCACCTTGAGAATCCCCGGGTTGGTGAACATCCGCGCCATATCGGGAAGCGAGACGTCACGCTTGCGATAGCCTTCGCGCTTGAGCGCCAGCACCGCATTGGGGCCCACGGTCACCGAGCCATCGATCATGCGTGTCAGGTGCACGCCGAGAAACGGCATGGAGGGGTCGGGAATCGGATAGATCAGGTGGTTGACGATACCGCTGTGGCGATCGGCCAGGCGGTAGTACTCGCCGCGGAACGGGCAGATGGTGAAGCCGGGATCGCGCCCCAGCAGGCGCACCACGCGGTCGGCCATCAGCCCCGAACAGGAGACCAGATAGCGGCCGCTGTACTCGCCCTGGGAGGTGGTCACCAGCACTTCGCCGGCGCGCTCGTCCAGGCCGGTCACCTTATGGTCATAGCGGATCTGTCCACCGCGGCGCTGGAACTCGTCGCCCATGGCCTCGGCGACCCGGGCATAGTCGACGATACCGCTGGAGGGGATGAAGAGCGCCCCCATCCCGGTGATATGGGGCTCACGCTCGGCCAGCGCCTCGGCGCAGAGCCACTCGCGCTCCAGGCCGTTGGCCGCGGTGCGCTCCCACAGCGCCTCCATGCGCGTGAGCTCGCGCGGGTTGGTGGCCACCAGCAGCTTGCCGCAGATCTCGTAGTCGATCTTGTGCCGGTCGCAGAATTCCCGGGTGGCGCGGTTGCCCGCCAGACAGAAGCGCGCCTTGAGGCTGCCCGGCGCATAGTAGACGCCGGCGTGGATCACCCCGCTGTTGTGGCCGCTCTGATGTCGGGCCGGGCCGCTCTCCTTTTCCACCAACAGCATCTTCTTGTCGGGAAAGCGCTCGGCCAGCTGCATGGCGGTAGAGAAGCCGAGGATACCGCCGCCGATGATGATGAAGTCGTACACGCCTGCCTCGCTCGTCCTTGCCCCCTGCCGGGCACCATCCGTTCACGATACCCCGGCGCCGAGGCGAGTTACCAGCCGGGGCGCCAACGGCCGCCCGGCTGTGCCACAATAGCGCCCCGACGGCGCTATCATGCCAAAGGCGTGGGCAACGGCGTTTTCCAGCGGTTCGGGTTGCCGGTATACTGGAGCGCACTGTGTCCGTCATGGCATCCCTGGGCTGTCGTGATGCCGACGACGATGTCGCCACGAACAGAATTCGATAACAGGACCGTCAAGAGGTGGTGAGAGTGAAATCCAGCAAGCTGATCATGGGGTGCCTGGCCACCCTGGGCCTGACGGCGGGCGCCTCGCCCGTGCTGGCCGACGTGGACCGCGATGCCATTGCCGAACGCCTGAAGCCGGCCGGCCAGCTCTGCCTGCAGGGCGAAGACTGCGGCACCGCCGCCGCCCCGGCGGATGACAACGGCAATGACGTGGCCGACGCCAACGGCATCGACGGCGGCGCCATCTACAACCGGGTGTGCATGGCCTGTCACGACACCGGCGCCGCCGGAGCACCGGTGCGCGGCGACGAGGGGCAATGGGCCGACCGTCTCGACAAGGGCTGGGATGAGCTGCTGGCCAACTCCATCAACGGGATCGGCGCCATGCCGGCCCGCGGCGGCAACCCCAACCTCACCGACGAAGAGGTCGCCGCCTCCACCGCCTACCTGCTCGAGCCGGTAATGGACGTGCCGGATGTCGCCGAGGAAGCCCCCGCCGAAGAGGCACCGGTTGAGGAAGCCCCCACCGAAGAGGCCGTGACCGAGGAAGAAGCGGTCGAAGACGAGGCCGTGGAGGAAGCGACCACCGACGAGGCAGCCGTGACCGATGACGAGCCGGCATGGGCCGGTATCAATGGCGAGGCCATCTACAACCAGGCCTGCATGGCCTGCCACATGACCGGTGCTGCCGGCGCGCCGATTCGCGGCAATGAAGGGCATTGGGCCGAGCGCATGGAGCAGGGCATGGAGACCCTCTACGAGAACTCCATCACCGGTATCGGCGCCATGCCGCCCAAGGGCGGCCACGCCAACCTCTCCGACGACGAGGTGCGTGCCGCCACCGACTACCTGGTCGAACCGACTCGCTGACCCGAGAGTCGCGGTAAGACGAACGGGGCGCCTTGCGGCGCCCCGTTTGCGTTGGTGGGGCAGGCGCCCTCAGCCAAGTAAAGAGCCCTCAGCCAAGTAGAGAGCGCAGCCCGGCAATGGCGTCCTGGCCCCGGGCCTGCTTCTTCTCCGGGTCCTCCTTGTCGGCGCGCCCCTCCCACTCCAGGTCGTCGCTCGGCAGTTCGTCGAGAAAGCGGCTGGGCACGCAGTCCATCAGCTCGCCGTAGGCCTTGCGCTGGCGCGCCAGGGTCAGCGTCAGGGTGCGCCGTGCCCGGGTGATGCCCACATAGGCCAGGCGGCGCTCCTCCTCCACGGTGCCCGCCTCGATGGCGTTGCGGTGGGGCAGCAGCTCCTCCTCCAGGCCCATCAGGTAGACGTGGGGGAATTCCAGCCCCTTGGAGGCGTGCATGGTCAGCAGCTGCACCTTGTCGGTGTCGTCCTCCTCGGCCTGCTGCTCGAGGATGTCGCGCAGCACCAGCCGCGAGATCGCCGCCTCCACGTCGTCGGTCTCGCCCGCCTCAACGGAGGCATCCTCCTCGGGCTCGCGGTTCATCGACTTCTCGAGCTGGTCGATCAGCGTCCAGACGTTGGCCATGCGCCGCTCGGCGATGGTCGGGGCGCTGGCGTTCTGGTAGAGCCAGGCCTCGTAGTCCATCTCGCGCAGCATGTCGCGGATGGCGGCGATGGCGTCGCCGCCGTCCATGCGCCGCCGCACGCCGTCGATGAAATGGGTAAACCTCCCTAACCGCTCCACGGCACGGGCCGGCAGCTGCTGCTCCAGGCCCAGCTCGTGGCAGGCGGCGAACAGCGAGCCCCCGCGGTCGGTGGCATAGTTGGCGAGCTTCTCCAGGGTGCCGGGGCCGATCTCGCGGCGCGGCACGTTGACGATACGCAGGAAGGCGTTGTCGTCGGCGGGATTGATCAGCAGCCGCAGGTAGGCCATGGCGTCCTTGATCTCGTTGCGCGAGAAGAAGGAGGTGCCGCCGGAGAGCTTGTAGGGGATCTGATAGTGCTGCAGCTTGAGCTCCAGCAGCCGGGCCTGGAAGTTGCCGCGATAGAGCACCGCGAAGTCGCGCCACTCGGAGCGCTCCTTGATGCGCCGGGTGAGAATCTCGCTGGCCACCCGCTCGGCCTCGGCCTCCTCGTGGCGGTTGACCACCACGCGGATCGGCGCCCCCTGGCCCATCTCCGACCACAGCGACTTCTCGTAGACGTGGGGGTTGTTGGCGATCAGGGTGTTGGCGGCGCGCAGGATGGTGCCGGTGGAGCGGTAGTTCTGCTCCAGCTTGATCACCTTGAGCCGCGGGAAGTCCTCGCCCAGGGTGACCAGGTTCTCGGGACGGGCGCCGCGCCAGGCGTAGATCGACTGGTCGTCGTCGCCGACCACGGTGAAGGTCGACCGCTCGCCCATCAGCAGCTTGACCAGCAGGTACTGCGAGACGTTGGTGTCCTGGTACTCGTCCACCAGCATGTAGTGAATCTTGCGCCGCCAGCGCGCCAGCACCTCCGGGTCGTCGCGCAGCAGCACCACCGGCAGCAGGATCAGGTCGTCGAAGTCCACCGCGTTGTAGGCCTTGAGGTGACGCACATAGGCCTCATAGACCCGGGCGGCGTAGTGCTCGTCGTCATTGGCCGCATGGGAGAGCGCCTGGCCCGGCAGCACCAGGTCGTTCTTCCACTGGGAGATCTGGTGCTGCACGGCGTTGATCTGCTCGGCGTCGACCTGGGCGTCCTTGTTCATCAGGTCGCGCAGCAGCGCCTTGGCGTCCTCCGGGTCGAACAGCGAGAAACCGGGCTTGTAGCCCAGCGTCTTGAGTTCGCCGCGGATGATGTTGAGCCCCAGGGTGTGGAAGGTGGAGACGGTGAGCCCGTGGCCCTCCTTACCCTTGAGCATCTCCCCCACCCGCTCCTTCATCTCCCGGGCCGCCTTGTTGGTGAAGGTGACCGCGGCGATGCGCCGGGCGCTCATGCCGCACTCCTGGACCAGGTAGGCGATCTTGGTGGTGATCACGCTGGTCTTGCCGGAGCCGGCCCCGGCCAGCACCAGGCAGGGGCCGTCGATATAGCGCACCGCCTCCTGCTGGCGCGGGTTGAGCCGGGCGACGCGGCTGGCAATGGTCGGGGTCATCGAGGCTTCCTCGGCAGATCGACGTCCGCGGCGCCGGCATAGCCCAGCTGCCGCCAGGCCTCGAAGACGATCACCGCGCAGGCGTTGGAGAGATTGAGGCTGCGGCTTTCCGGCAGCATGGGAATGCGCAGCCGCTGGGCCTCGGGCAGGGCGTCGAGCAGCGCCTGGGGCAGGCCGCGGGTCTCGGGGCCGAACAGCAGCACATCCCCTTCGCGATAGGCCGGCTCATGATAGCCGGTGCGACCGCGGGTGGACACGGCAAACACCCGCGCGGGTCTGACCGCTTCGAGAAAGGCCGGCCAGTCACGATGGACTTTCACCGCGGCCCATTCGTGGTAGTCGAGCCCGGCGCGGCGCAGGCGCTTGTCGTCAAGCGCGAAGCCCAGCGGCTCGATCAAATGCAGGTGAAAGCCGGTATTGGCGCACAGCCGGATCAGGTTGCCGGTATTGGGCGGAATCTCGGGCTGGTAGAGCACCACGTCAAGCATAAGCGGATTCCGAAACAGCCGGCGACACAACGCAGTCGGGCCCCATAACGGGGCCCGATGTCATGCGCGGCATGGGGGCATCAGAAGCGCAGGCGCACACCGACCTGAGCGCCACGATCCAGGGTACGGGTGCCGCGGTCGCGGTCGAAGTCGGCGCCCAGCTGGCGCAGGCCGACATAGCCGTCGACGTTGGGGGCGAAGGCGTAGCGGGCGCGCAACCCGATCTCGTAGCCGTCATCCAGGTCGCGGCTGGTCACCACGCTGGGCGTGTAGAAGCCGTAGCCGCCCAGCGACACCTCGGGCATCTGCGGCAGGTAGACGTAGCCGTAGCCGCCCAGCCCCAGGCCGCCGCCCTTGCCGTGGTCGGTATCGTACTGGGTCCAGCGGGCGCCGATGCCGATGTCGCGCTCGCGGCCGTGCTGCACGCCCATCAGCTGGGCATGGAACACCGTGGCATCGCGGCGATACTCGCTGTGCAGCACCCCGCCGCCCAGGGCGATGCCCTGGGTCACTTCGCCCTGGGCCTCGAACTGTACCGCGTGGGGTCCCAGGTTGAGGTCCAGGCTGCCGACGGCCTGGGCGGCGCCGGCGCTCAGCAGGGCCGCTCCCGCAATGGCCATGATGCCAAGTGGTCGGATCAGAACGTTCATCAAAGGCTCCTTGTGATGCACAGGGACCGCGCCATTCCTGGGCGACACCTCAGTCCGCCGTGACGCCGAAGCGGTCGCGGTAGTCACGAATGGCCGGGGCGTGCCCGGCCAGCCGCTCGTCGCCGGCCTCCTCGAGGTAGGCAAGCACCATATCCAGGGTGACGATGCTGATTACCGGCATGCCGTAGCGGGATTCGACCTCCTGGATGGCACTGCGACCCCGTCCTTCACCTTCGGCGGCGCCGCGCTCCTGGCGGTCCAGGGCGATCACCACCCCGGCGGCCTCGGCGCCGGCGGCATCGATCAGCGCCATCACCTCGCGAATGGCGGTGCCGGCGGTGATCACATCATCGATGATCAGGATACGGCCTTCCAGCTCGGCGCCGACGATGTTGCCGCCCTCGCCGTGGTCCTTGGCCTCCTTGCGATTGAAGGCGAAGGGCAGGTCGCGCTGGTGATGGTCGGCGAGCGCCACCGCGGTGGTCGCGGCCAGGGGAATTCCCTTGTAGGCGGGGCCGAACAGCACGTCGACCGCCAGGCCGCTGTCGGCGATGGCGCTGGCGTAGAAGCGCCCCAGCCGGGCCAGGGCACTGCCGGTGCGAAACAGGCCGGCGTTGAAGAAGTAGGGGCTGACGCGCCCCGACTTGAGGGTGAACTCGCCGAAGCTCAGCACGCCCTGCTCGATGGCAAACTCGATGAACTCTCGCTGGTAGGCTTGCATGCTGACCCCCACGGCGCTTCCCCTCGTTCTCCAGACCCTGATACCGCTGGCGTAATGGCCTTATCATGTTTATAGATAGAGGCCATTTACCCAAACGTCGAAACGTCGGGTATCATACACGCGCGACGTTAAAGGGACCATGTATGAAAATCGCTACCATCAATGTCAACGGAATCCGCGAGGCGGTCGGCCGCGGCTTCCTCGACTGGCTGGCCAACCAGGACGCCGACGTGGTCTGCGTCCAGAATCTCAAGGCCAAGAGCTTCGAGCTCGACGACAGCATTCTCTACCCTGAAGGCTACGAGGGCTACTTCCTCGACGCCGAGCAGGACGGTTTCTCCGGAGTAGGGCTCTACTGCCGCAAGATTCCCAAGGCCATCATGTACGGCCTGGGTTTCCCCCAGTGCGACCACGAGGCGCGCTTCCTACAGGCCGACTACGACCGCTTCAGCATCGTCAGCTTCCTGATGCCCGACGGCAGCGACTACGCCGCCAAGCAGGCCTTCATGGCCCAGTATCAGGAATACCTGAGCAAGATGGCCCGCAAGCGCCGCGAGTACATCATCTGCGGCACCTGGCACATCGCCCACAAGACCATTGACCTGGCCAACTGGGCCGACAACCAGACGACCCCCGGCTTCAAGCCCGAGGAGCGCGCCTGGATGGATCAGGTGTTCGGCCCCACCGGCTTTATCGACACCTTCCGCGAGATCAACCGCGACGCCGGCGAGTACACCTGGTGGCCCGAGCTGGACCAGGACGTGCCGCGCTCGCGCCAGGACGGCTGGCGCATCGACTACCAGATCGTCGGGCCCAATTTCCGGCGCCACGTGGTCGACGCCTGGATCGACTACGACGCGACCTTCTCGGAGTTCGCGCCGCTGATCGTCGAGTACGACCTGACGCTCTGAGCCTCCCTTCGTCGCCGCTCCGGCCCCGGCCGGAACGTATCGCGCCGGCCATTGATGGCCGGCGCGATGCTTTTTTCCCTTAGCGGCGGATGCCCAGCGCCTCACGCTGGTGGTCGAACAGCTCGGCGCCGGCCTTCTCCGCCAGGTCGAGCATGGCGTCGAGTTCGGCCCGCGAGAAGGTGCCCGCCTCGGCGGTGCCCTGGACCTCGATCAGGCCGCCCGGCTCGGCCATCACCACGTTCATGTCGGTATGGGCGGTGCTGTCCTCGGGGTAGTCCAGATCGACCACCGGCACGCCCTTGAAGACCCCCACCGACACCGAGCTGATCAGCTGCACGAAGGGGTCGCCCTTGATCAGCTTCTCGCGCTGCAGGTAGCGGATGGCGTCGATCAGCGCCACGCAGCCGCCGGTGACGGCGGCGGTGCGGGTGCCGCCGTCGGCCTGGATGACGTCACAGTCCACGGTGATGGTGAACTCACCCAGCTTCTTGAGGTTCACCGCCGCCCGCAGCGAACGGCCGATCAGCCGCTGGATCTCCAGGGTGCGCCCGCCCTGCTTGCCACGACTCGCCTCGCGGCCGCCGCGGGTATGGGTGGCGCGGGGCAGCATGCCGTACTCGGCGGTGACCCAGCCCTGCTTCTTGCCGCGCAGCCAGCGCGGCACCCCGGCTTCCACGCTGGCATTGCACAGCACCCGGGTGTCGCCGAACTCCACCAGCACCGAGCCCTCGGCGTGGCGGGTATAGTCGCGGGTCAGGCGGATCTCGCGGGGCTGATCGGGCCGTCGGCCGCTGGGGCGCTTGAGGTCGGAAGCCATGTGTCCTCTCTGTGTCGTGGAAAATCGATGTCGCAAGCCTTGTGCCGGCAGCGCAATGGCGAGCCATTCTACACGGTCGAGCGGGCGAATCGGTTACACTGCGCCCCAGACCTTCCGATGGGCCGCCGTACGACACGCAAGGGAGCCGACATGGCTGAGCAGAGCACCCGAGTACACAGCATGACCGCCTTCGCCCGCCAGACCCGCGAGGCCGAGTGGGGCAGCCTGCAGCTGGAGCTGCGCTCGGTGAACCAACGCTATCTCGAGCCGCACTTCCGTCTGCCCGAGACGCTGCGTGACCTGGAGCCGGCCTTCCGCGAGGCGCTGCGCACGCGCCTGGCCCGCGGCAAGGTGGAGTGCAGCCTGCGCTTCGAGCCGGCCAGCGGCGGCGAAACGCTGACGGTCAACCACGCTCGCCTCACCGCCCTGGCCGCCGCCCTGGGCGAAGTCCGCCAGACCCTGCCCCAGGCGCCGCTGCCCGACGCCCTGGCGCTGCTCGACCACCCCGGCGTACTGGAGGGCGAAGCCCTCGACCTGGATGCCGTCAAGGCCGAGGCCGCCGCGCTCTTCCAGGCCACCCTGGGCGAGCTGATCGAGGCCCGGGCGCGGGAGGGCGACAAGCTCGCCGCGCTGATCCGCAGCCGCCTGACCGGCATTCGCGAGCAGGTCGCCGAGGTGCGCCGGCTGATGCCGCTGATCCTGGAGCGTCAGCGCAACCAGCTGCTGGAACGCCTGGAGACGGTCAAGGCCGAGCTCGACCCCCAGCGGCTGGAGGCCGAGCTGGTGCTACTGGCCCAGAAGGCCGACGTCGACGAGGAGCTCGATCGCCTGGAGACCCACGTCACCGAGGTCGAGCGCCAGCTCGGTCAGAAAGGCCCCATGGGCCGGCGCCTGGACTTTTTGATGCAGGAGCTCAACCGCGAGGCCAACACCCTGTCATCGAAGTCGGTGGTGGCCAACACCACCCGCTGCGCGGTGGAACTCAAGGTGCTGATCGAACAGATGCGCGAGCAGATCCAGAACATCGAGTGATGGCCATGGCCATCCATCACTGATCAAAAATGTGAGCGGAATCCATGGCCCCACCAGCCAAGCGATCAAGTGATCGATATTACCGAGCCTTTACTCGGAAACCAGTACCACTCCGGATGGAGTGGTACTTCGCACAAACACCGTCAGATACCACGTTAAACACCAGGGGAGGAACAGCTACCGGTTTCATGAAATACAACCACCTCTCATCTGGTCACTTCTCCAACGTACGCTAACGCACAGACCGCGTGATCTGCACGGCCTACACTTTCACTCTAGTGTGGCAACGGACGTGCCTAGACAGGATGTCGCACGACGCGTCGCAAGGAGTGCGACGCCACCCGAAGTATGCAATAAAATTGAGTCAAGGAGCCAGTGATGAAAATGATGAAGCCGTTGCTGCTGAGTATCACTCTAACCCCAGCGCTGATATTTGCAGCAAACACGGCCCTGGCCGATGAACACCTTGACGATCCCGACCACGCCACAGTGCACGCCACCTTCCTGACCGAACAGCCCAGCGGAACATTTCACGCCAGCGAGCTGATCGATATAACCGTGAAGAGCACGGCCGAAGACGGGAAAGTCGGCAGCGTCGATAACCTGCTGCTCAACGAGGACGGCCAGATCATCGCATTGATTCTCAGCGTAGGCGGTTTCCTCGGCATAGGCGAGAAGAAAGTCGCTATCGAATGGGACAGCGTCAAACTGACCCAGGAAGACGACGACTACGTAGTGGTTATCAACACCAGCCGAGACGGCCTCCGCAAGACTGAAAAGTACGAAGACCACGAAGGCGAATAACCGACCTCTAGCACCGCAACGCACAACATATCGGCAATAGAAACGGCAAGTGCCCCACACTTGCCTTTTCTATTTTGGCCATGATGCAAGAATGGCTCATCATGCATAACGAGAGGCTTCTACTACCCATCGCTACCAGAAAAACCACCAACACTCCGAAAGAGACACCATGCTAAAATTAAAACACCCCGCCATTTCGGCTCTCATTATTATTATTTTTGTCGCCCTTATGATGTTTTCCAACCGCTGATTTATCGCCTGACACCTCGGCTAGCGCACTAATGGTAAGCCACTGACAGGGTGTCCTTAATGACCAGCTCTGCCCCTACCCCCTTTTCAGCATGCTGTGTGCACTAACGCACAGACAACCTGAAAGACAGCCACCAATATTGATAGTGTGCGTTCAATCCGGCTGACTGACTTTATTTCTGCCACGCACGGTCCGCGCCGAGTAGGTGTGGTAGAAAGCGGCGCATTTCAGAAATGCAAACTATTGAGTACCATCGAGGAATCCCTTATGAGCAAAGTCAACACTGCGGTAATCGTTCTCTTTCTGCTCGGTGTACTACCCGTGACAGCATCCGCACAGTCCTCACTGGTCGGCCCACAAGAGGGCGACCGGGAACTCTCCCTCTCGGGGACCGGCAGCAGCGACCGGAATTTCGATAGTGGCAGCTTCGGCGTGACCGGCGATTTGGGCTGGTACCTGCGGGATGACACAGTTGCCGGTGTCCGTCAAAGCATCAATTACGCCAGCATAGAAGGTGAAAATCTCAAAAATGATTTCTGGAACGGCTCGACCCGCGGCTATATTAACTATCAGTTTCTTGATGACCAGACGCGGCCCTTCGTCGGCGGCAGCCTCGGCGGCATCTACGGTGACGGTGTGAAGGACAGCGCCTTCGCCGGGCTGGAAACAGGCGTAAAGCACTACGTGCTGACGAATACTTATTTCCTGGCTCGCGTCGAGTATCAATTCTTCTTCAGCAGTACCAGCGATGCTGCTGATGCGTTCCAGGATGACGGCGCCTGGGCCTATACGGTGGGTTTGGGTTACAACTTCTAAACCCGGCGCCGTACTATCCCACCATCGTGCGGTCTGATAATTCACATTCGGAAGATCGCCGTCATCTCGCATGATACGGCGTGAAAACATCCACAGACACCGGGGGCACATCGTGCCCCCAAGGCCATGCGTGACGTTATCGGCATCGAGGCCGTTTGTCCTGTCGTTCGTTCATCGCTGTGACGCTATGCCCTCTCCGGCGACCTGCCGGCCATGCAGCTGCGGGCCAGCGGCAGCGCCAATCTCGCGCTGGTACGCCACAACTCATACCAGGCGCATGCTCACTGGCGCCTGCCAGGCCTTGCGCAGTACGCTGGGCAACAGCCTCTATCCGCACAGCTGGGGCGGAACTGGATCGCTGCGTCTTTTTCTTCGATGATGGCCCCCGCTGGGCACGGCGGCGAGTGCGTCCGCCAGCTCGAGGCACGCTGGGTCGATATGACGCCCCCATTTGTTAAGATCCGGCCCATCGAGTAGGCCTGCAGCGCGCTGAGGATTCGTGCGATACTCCGCGTTTTCTTGCAGTCGCTCCACCACTCGTCGCCACATCAGGGACGCATCTTATGTCTGAAGGTACGCTTTTCATCGTTTCCGCCCCCTCCGGCGCCGGCAAGACCACCCTGGTACGCGAGCTGATCGAAAGCCTCGACGGCATTCAGGTCTCGGTATCGCACACCACCCGCGCCCGGCGCCGCGGCGAGGTGGACGGGGTGAACTACCACTTCGTCGAGGTAGCGGCCTTCGAGGCGATGATCGAGCGCGGGGAGTTCTTCGAGTACGCCCGGGTGTTCGACAACTACTACGGCACCTCGCGGCCGGCGGTCGAGGCGATGCTCAATGCCGGCCAGGACGTGATCCTGGAGATCGACTGGCAGGGGGCGCGCCAGGTGCGCCAGCAGATGCCGGACGCGGTTTCGATCTTCATCCTGCCGCCCTCCCGCGAGGAGCTGGAGCGCCGGCTGGCCAGCCGCGGCACCGACGAGCACGCCACCATCGAGCGGCGCATGCGCGATGCGGTCAGCGAGATGTCGCACCATGAGGAGTACGACTACCTGGTGATCAACGATGACTTCACCACCGCCCTGCGCGAGCTGCAGTCGTTGGTGATCAGCCGCCGCCTGACGCTGTCCCGGGTCAGCGAGGACCACGCCCCGCTGCTGGCGGCGCTCTTGTCTTAACTTAGCCGCAGGCGCTTGTCTTGATACCCCAGAGCTTCGCAGTTGCAATAGCGAGAGGCGCCGGGGACAGGTTGTAGAGGGGGTCCTACGGCGGCGGGCGCTTGTCACAGCCGCCGGGCGTCGAGTAACCTAGACTATCCCGCACGATTCTCGGCATCGCTGGCCACGGCCGGCGCTGCCCACAGCTTTCAGGAAGACCCTCATGGCGCGAGTCACCGTCGAAGATTGTCTCGACAACGTTGAAAACCGTTTCCAGCTGGTGATGATCTCCACCCAGCGTGCCCGCCAGCTGGCGCGCGGCTCCCGCGATGCTCAGCTGCCGTGGGAAAACGACAAGCCCACCGTGATGGCCCTGCGCGAGATCGCCGCGGGCCTGGTCGATGACAGCGTACTGGACGAGCCGATCGAAGCGCCGGTCAGAATTCGCCACGAAGGCGAGCCGGGTATCGCCCTCGAGGAGTAAGTCAGCAATCGAGGCGCGCTAATGTTCACCATCGACGACCTGGCCGACCGACTCGGCGGCTATCTTCCCCCGGACGAGATCCAGCAGGTCAAGCGCGCCTTCTACTACGCCGAGCAGGCCCACGACGGCCAGCGGCGCCGCTCCGGCGAGCCCTATGTCACCCACCCGCTGGCGGTGGCCAATATCCTCGCCAACATGCACATGGACCATCAGAGCCTGATGGCCGCCATGCTGCACGACGTGATCGAGGATACCGGCGTCTCCAAGGAGGCCCTCGGCGAGCAGTTCGGCAAGCCGGTGGCGGAGCTGGTCGACGGCGTCTCCAAGCTGACCCAGATCACCTTCGAGGACAAGGCGGTCGCCCAGGCCGAGAACTTCCAGAAGATGGTGCTGGCGATGTCCCGCGACATCCGGGTGATCATCGTCAAGCTCGCCGACCGGCTGCACAACATGCGCACCCTGGGCGCGCTACGCCCGGAGAAGAAACGCCGCATCGCCCGGGAGACCCTGGAGATCTACGCCCGGATCGCCAGCCGCCTGGGTATCAACACCATTCGCGTCGAGCTCGAGGATCTTTCCTTCCAGGCCCTGCATCCGATGCGCGCCGAGCGCATCAAGCGCGCCGTTTCCAGCGCCCGCGGCCACCGCCGCTCGGCGATCCGCCAGGTGCAGAGCACCCTGCAGAGCAGCCTCGACGACGAGGGGCTCGCCGGCACCGTGATCGGCCGCCAGAAGCATCTGCTGTCGATCTACAAGAAGATGCGCGACCAGCGCAAGCCGTTCGCCGAGATCATGGACGTGTTCGGCTTTCGCATCGTCACCGAGGACGTCGACAGCTGCTACCGCATCCTCGGCGTGGTGCACAATGTTTACAAGCCGGTGCCGGGGCGCTTCAAGGACTATATCGCCATCCCCAAGGCCAACGGCTACCAGAGCCTGCACACCACCCTGTTCGGCAGCGGCGGTATGCCCATCGAGGTGCAGATCCGTACCCGCGAGATGGAGGCCATGGCCAACAACGGCATCGCCGCCCACTGGCTCTACAAGGCCGGCCAGACCGACCACCCCATCGCCGAGGGCAGTCACGCCCGGGCCCGGGCCTGGGTCAAGGGGCTGCTGGAGATGCAGCGCCACGCCGGGGACTCGCTGGAGTTCATCGAACACGTCAAGAACGACCTCTTCCCCGACGACATCTACGTCTTCACGCCGCGCGGCGACATCATGGAGCTGCCCCAGGGCGCCACGGTGATCGACTTCGCCTACAGCGTGCACACCGATATCGGCAACAGCTGCATCGCCTGTCGCATCGACCGCCACCTGGCCCCGCTCTCCACCCGCCTGGAGAGCGGCCAGACGCTCGAGATCATCACCGCCCCCGGGGCCCGGCCCAACCTGGCCTGGCTCAACTTCGTGATCACCGCCAAGGCACGCTCGGCGATCCGCCATGCGCTGAAGCACCAGCAGCACACCGAGGCCGTGCAGCTGGGCCATCGCCTGCTCAACAAGGCCCTGGCCGAGTTCGAGACCAGCCTGGAGGAGCTGCCCGACGACCTGCTGCCGCGGCTGCTCAAGGAGCTCTCGCTCAAGAACGAGGATACCCTGCTGGAGTCCATCGGGCTCGGCACCCGGGTGGCCTACGTGGTAGCCCGGCGCCTGATCGACCTCCTTCACGGCAGCGACGACGATACCCGCCGCCAGGTCACCCAGAAGCAGGGGCCCATCGTGATCAGCGGCGCCGAGGGCATGGTGATAAAGTTCGCCCGCTGCTGCCATCCGCTGCCTGGCGACCCGGTCATCGGCCACCTCTCGGTGGGCAAGGGGATCGTGGTGCACCGCGACGAGTGCCGCAACCTCGACGAGCTGAAGAGCGACCCGGACAAGCTGTTCGCCCTGGAGTGGTCCGATGACAACAGCGAGGACTTCCCGGTGGCGCTGCGTCTCGAGATCGAGAGCCGCCGCGGCCTGGTGGCCGAGCTGGCCGGCCTGGTCACCGATGCCGACGCCAATATCGAGCGCATCGGCATCGAGGAGCGCGATGCCCGACTGTCCATCGTCCACCTGACCCTGGCGGTGCGTAATCGCGTGCATCTGGCACGCATCATCAAGCGCATCCGCAATCTGTCCCACGTCGGCAAGATCACCCGCGTCAGCAATTGACCCCTCTGCGCTTCGCCCGCTGTCGCCGGCAGTGGGCGAGTGCTTTCATTGACTCTGTACCGCTTAACCGCAAGGAGCCACCATGAGCAACAAGGCCGTCATCAACACCGACAAGGCACCCGCCGCCATCGGCCCCTACTCCCAGGCCATCAAGGCCGGCAACACCGTCTACCTGTCGGGCCAGATTCCCCTGGACCCGGCCACCATGCAGATCGTCTCCGACGACATCGAGGCCCAGGCCCGCCAGGTGTTCGAGAATCTCAAGGCCGTCTGTGAGGAGGCCGCGGGCTCGCTGGGCGAAATCGTCAAGCTCAACCTCTACCTGGTGGACCTGGACAACTTCGCCGTGGTCAATCAGGTGATGGAGGAGTTCTTCGCCAAGCCCTACCCGGCCCGCGCCGCGGTGGGCGTCAAGGCGTTGCCCAAGGGCGCCCAGTTCGAGGCCGAAGCAGTAATGGTCATCGGCGACTAGTAGGGAGATGCGACTGTTTCTGGCGCTGGTGCCGCCGGATGAGCTGCGCGGGCGGCTCGGCGAGCTGGCCGACGTTGCCCACGCCCGCTGCGGCGGGCGGCGCATGCCCGACGAGAGCCTGCATCTGACCCTGGCGTTCCTCGGCGAGGTGGAGGAAGCGAAGACCGGCGAGCTGATCGACTGGGTTTGCGGTCTCGCCGCTCCCCCGGGGCGCTGGCGGCTCGATGCCTGGGGCCATTTCCACCGACCGGGGATCGTCTGGGTCGGCGGCACGGCCGCCGATCCGGACCTTGCCGCTCTGCACCAACGGCTGTGGAATGACCTGGAAGCCCTCGGCCACCGCGGCCGGCCGACGCGCTTCGTCCCTCACGTGACCCTGCTGCGCCGCGCCCGGCGGCTCGCTACCGAGGTGCTGCCGGACATTCGCCTCGATTGGGCCTATCATCAGATTGAGCTGATCCACTCCAGCGTGGATCGGCACGGCGCCCGCTACGCCAGCCTGGCTCGCTCGCGTAGCAGCTGAACGTCTCACTAAGAATCCCCAAAACGGCTTCGAGACCCTGACCCTGGGCTATCGCTGGGCCTTGTAGGCTGCCGGCCTCACACCGGCTCGGGCAGGAAACCACCCAGTTTCATTACCTGGGCATAGCCGTCACGATAGCTGGGGTAGCGGAAGGCATAGCCGGTGGCGAGCAGCCGGCTGTTGTCGCAGCGCTTGCTGGCGCGTTTACGCAGCGGCGCCTGGATCACCTCGGTGGACTCCACCTTGAGCAGCCCCGCCATCCAGGCCATCACCTCATAGAGCGGCGCCGGGTCGCAGTCGCTGGCCAGGTAGAGGTCATCGACCGGCCGCCCGACCTCGCTCAGGGCGATCAGATGGCCCAGCACCCCGGCGCAGTCGTCGCGATGAATGCGGTTGGAGTACATAGGCGGCGACTTGGGCGCAATGCGGCCCTCGAGCACCTGGTGGATCAGCCGGTCGCGGCCCGGGCCGTAGATCCCCGAGAAGCGCACCACGCTGCCGGCCAAGGGGCTGTCGTGCAGCGCCTGCTCGGCCTCGCGCATCAGCACGCCGGAGAAGCCGGCGGACTCGGCCGGGCTCTGCTCGTCGACCCGCTCGCCCTCCTTCTGGCCGTAGACGCTGGTGGAGGAGACGAAGAGGATGCGCTGCGGCGGTTTGTCGCGCCCCTCGTAGGTGCGCAGCACCGCCTTGAGACCATCGGGGTAGGCGGTGCGGTAGGCGGCCTCGTCGAAGCGGTCGGCGCTGAGCACGTAGACCACGAAGTCGGCATTCGGCAGCTTGGCCAGGGCGGCCTCGTCGCCGAGGTCCAGGGCCATCGGCTCGATACCGCTTCCCTCCAGCGCCGCCGCCTTGCGACGGGCGCCGATGACCCGATGACCGGCCTCGATCAGTTCGCGGCCGAGCACCATGCCGATGTCGCCACAGCCCAGAATAAGCGTCGTTTTCTTCACCTTTCCCTCGCCCCCTGATAAAAAGTCCCTATTGGAAAAACCTCATTCATCGTTCGAGAGGATGCCCGCGGGCACCACCATGACTCTAACAGAACTTCGCTACATCGTAACCTTGGCTCAGGAGCGCCACTTCGGCCGCGCCGCCGAGCGCTGCTTCGTGTCCCAGCCGACTCTCTCGGTGGCGGTCAAGAAGCTTGAGGAAGAGCTGGGCGTGGCACTGTTCGAGCGCTCCAAGTCCACCGTCCAGGTCACCCCCATGGGCGAGAAGATCGTCGAGCAGGCCCAGCGCGTGCTGGAGCAGAGCAGCGTGATCAAGGAGCTGGCCAATGCCGGCAAGGACCAGTTGGCCAGTCCGCTGCGCATCGGCGCCATCTACACCATCGGCCCCTACCTGTTTCCCCATCTGGTGCCGGAACTCGCGCGCAGCGCCCCGCAGATGCCGCTCTACATTGAGGAGGGCTTCACCGCCAACCTGCGCCGCAAGCTGAGAAGCGGCGAGCTCGACGCCATCATCATCGCCCTGCCCTTCACCGAGACCGACGTGGTCACCAAGCCGCTCTACGACGAAGCCTTCGAGGTGCTGATGCCCGCCGACCACGCCTGGAGCCAGCGTGCCACCATCAACAAGGAGGACCTGCTGGAGGAACGACTGCTGCTGCTCGGCGAGGGGCACTGCTTCCGCGACCAGATCCTGGAGGCCTGTCCGGCGATCAGCCACAAGCTCAACAGCCCCCACAACACCCTCACCGCCGAAGGCGGCTCGTTGGAGACCATTCGCCATATGGTGGCTTCCAAGCTGGGGATCACCGTGCTGCCGCGCTCGGCGATCGGCACCGTTCACTACGAGAGCGGCCTGCTCGTCAGCCGGCCCTTCAGCGACCCGGCGCCATCGCGTACCGTGGCCATCGCTTGGCGCGCCAGCTTCCCGCGGCCCAAGGCCATCGACACCGTCACCGCGGCCATCGCCCGGTGCCACGAGGCGCAGCCCGAGCCGGCATGAGCGCTGAGATAAAGGCGCTTGACGCACCGGTCAGCGAGCTCAAGGGGGTCGGCGAGGCACTGGCGATCAAGCTGGCACGGCTGCGCATCGACAGCGTCGCCGACCTGCTGTTCCACCTGCCGCTGCGCTATCAGGACCGCACCCGCATCACCCCCGTCGGCACCCTGCGCGCCGGCCACGAGGCGGTGGTGGAGGGCGAGGTGATGGCCAGCGAGGTGGTGCGCGGCCGCCGGCGCAGCCTGCTGGTACGGCTACGCGACGGCTCGGGCATCCTCAGCCTGCGTTTCTTCCACTTCTCGCCGGCCCAGCAGCAGCAGTTCCGCCCCGGCGCCAGGGTGCGCGCCTTCGGCGAGGCCCGCGCCGGGGCCACCGGGCTCGAGCTTTACCACCCAGAGTACCGCCTGCTCAGCGACGAGGCCCCGCCGGTGGAGGATCACCTGACGCCGATCTATCCCACCACCGAAGGGCTGCACCAGACCCGCCTGCGGGCGCTGGTCGAGCAGGCCCTGGGGCGGCTCGACGCCCACCCCGAGGCCCTGCCCGACTGGCTCGACGAGGCGCTGCGGCGCCGCTTCAACCTGCCCGAGCTGCGCCGCTGCCTGCAGGTGCTGCACCTGCCGCCGCCGGACGTGGACCCGGAGCTGCTGGCCAGCGGCCGCCACCCGGCCACCCGCCGCCTGGCGCTGGAGGAGCTGCTGGCCCATCGCCTCAGCCTGCGGCAGGTGCGCCTGCGCATCCAGGAGGATGGCGCCCCGGCGCTGCCCGGCGGACGCAGCCTGCAGGCGCGCTTTCTCACCCAGCTGCCCTTCTCGCTGACCGGCGCCCAGCGCCGGGTGCTCGATGAGATCGCCGCCGACCTGGCCCGCGAGGTGCCAACGCTGCGCCTGGTCCAGGGCGACGTGGGTTCGGGCAAGACGGTGGTGGCGGCAATGGCGGCGCTCTCGGCCATCGCCGGCGACTGCCAGGCGGCGATGATGGCCCCCACCGAGCTGCTCGCCGAGCAGCACTACCGCGCCTTCCGGGCCTGGTTCGAACCGCTGGGCATCGAGGTGGGCTGGCTCTCAGGCAAGCTCAAGGGCAAGGCGCGCCTGGACACCAAGGCGGCGATCCAGGACGGGCGCATCCGCATGGTGGTCGGCACCCACGCGCTGTTCCAGGGCGACGTGCACTTCCAGCGCCTGGGGCTCGCCATCGTCGACGAACAGCACCGCTTCGGCGTGCACCAGCGCCTGGCGCTGCGCGAGAAAGGCGAGGCCGGCGGCCTGACGCCCCACCAGCTGGTGATGACCGCCACCCCCATTCCCCGCACCCTGGCGATGAGCGCCTACGCCGACCTGGACGTTTCGGTGATCGACGAGCTGCCGCCGGGGCGCACCCCGGTGAAGACGGTGGCGGTGCCCGACGAGCGCCGCCCCGAGGTGGTGGAGCGCATCCGCCGCGCCTGCGCCGAGGGGCGCCAGGCCTACTGGGTCTGCACCCTGATCGAGGAGTCCGAGGCGCTGGAGTGTCAGGCCGCCGAGGCGACCCGCGACGAGCTCGGCGAGGCGCTGCCCACGCTTGCCATCGGCCTGGTCCACGGGCGCATGAAGGCCGCCGAGAAGGCGGCGGTCATGGACGCCTTCAAGGCCGGCGAGCTCGACCTGCTGGTGGCCACCACGGTGATCGAGGTGGGGGTGGACGTGCCCAACGCCAGCCTGATGATCATCGAGAACCCCGAGCGGCTGGGGCTCTCCCAGCTGCACCAGTTGCGCGGCCGGGTCGGGCGCGGCGCCACCGAGAGCTTCTGCGTGCTGCTCTACCACGGGCCGCTGTCGGCCCACTCACGGCAGCGCCTGGCGGTGATGCGCGAAACCACCGACGGCTTTCGCATCGCCGAGAAGGACCTCGAGCTGCGTGGCCCCGGCGAGGTGCTGGGCACCCGCCAGACCGGGCTCGCCCAGATGAAGATCGCCGACCTGGAGCGCGATGCCGACCTGCTGGAGCGGGTCGCGCCGCTGGCCGAGGCGCTGCTCGCCAGCCACCCTGAGGCCAGCCAGCCGCTGATCCGCCGCTGGCTGGGCGAGCAGGCCGGGCGCTACGGGCAGGTGTGAAAGGAGCGAGGGGCGAGGGGCGAGGGGCGAGGCAGCTTGCCCCCTTGAAGCTTGTGGCTGGCCGAAGGCCTTACAGGTACTTGAGTAGCTTCTGCAGCTTCTGCAGGTCGCCGGAGTCGCCCACCAGGCGAACGCTGCCGGCCATCATGCCGTCGAGAAAGGCCTGCTGGGTGGGCTTGCGCAGCACCTTGAGCGCCGTCGCCTGGTCCTCGAAGCGCAGCTCCAGGTCGAGGTCCACCGGCAGTCCGGCCCCGCTCTCGATGCCGTTGGGCGACATGCGGTAGTGCCGGGCGATGCGCAGATCCTCGGTGGCGATGCCCCAGTCGAGGCGACGCAGCTCGCTTAGGGTATCGCGAAATCGCGGCTTGCGCCGCAGGGCGCGTTTTAGCAGCACACCCAGCACCCAAAGCATCAGTCGCAGCTTCATGTCGAGTCCGCTTCGAACGAGAAAAGGGGGAAGGCATCGCGGCCCGCATCGTACACGGGCCGCGCCAGGTCGCTGGCGGCGTTAGCCTCAGCCCTTGCCAACGGCATCCTTGAGCCCCTTGCCGGGCTTGAAGGCCACCGTCTTGCTGGCGGGAATGGCCAGCGGCTGGCCGGTCTGGGGGTTCTTGCCGGTACGGGCCGCGCGCTCGCGCACGGTGAAGGTCCCGAAACCGATCAGCGATACATCCTGGCCCTGCGCCACGCTGCCGGTGATCTCGTCGAGAATCACGTTGAGCACCTGACTGGCCTTGTCCTTGGATAGATCCGCACGCTCGGCGATCGCCGCAGCGAGTTCTGGCTTGCGCATAACGCCCTCCTGATGTTGGCTGGGGGTCCGGCGGTGGGAGCCGGCAGTATTATTGTTCACATGATCGAGATGAGGTGAAGCACGGCACCTGCGAGACAACAACGTCACTAGCCTAGCAACGGCGGCGCGGCTCGCGCCAGCTCAACTTTCCGCCGCACGCGGCTGCCTGTCAACGCAAAACCGATCAAACGTTCGTCTTGTGCTTCGGCGTAGGCCACCAGATCACGCCCCTCGCCCTCGACCCGCCAGCGCGCCGGGGGGCGCGTCGGAGGCAGCGCCACCACCGGCAGCAGCGGGGTCTTGACCAGCACCGGCCAGGCGCCGTAGCTCACCTCGGTGGGCTGGCCCGACAGGGTGGCGGCCAGGGCCTTGGCGCTGGCCTGCAGCGGCTGCACGTACATGGCGTTGATGCCCGCCACGCAGGCCGCATCGCCCAGGGCATAGATGCCCGGCGCCGACGTGGCCAGGGTGCGGTCGACACGGATGCCGGCGGCATCGGCGGCCAGGCCCGCGGCCTTTGCCAGCTCGATACGCGGACGCAGGCCGGTGGCCGCCAGCACCAGATCGGCGCCGAGCCGGCTGCCGTCGTTCAGCGCCACGACGACCTCGTCGCCGGCCCCGTCGAGCCCCTCCAGGCCGCGCCTCAGATGCAGCGCCATGCCCGCCTCGAGGAAGGCCTCACCCAGGGCATGGCCCAGCGGCTCGGGGAGCAGCCGCGGCAGCGGGGCGGCTTCCGGCGCCACCAGGCTGACCGCGTGGCCGCCGGCGACCAGGTCGTTGGCGAATTCGCAGCCCACCAGCCCGGCGCCGATGATTACCACCCGCGCCGGGCGACCCAGCCCCTGCAGCACGGCGTGGAAGCGCCGGTAGTCATCCAGGTCGTTGATGCTGAACACCCGCTCGCGCACCGCCTCGGGGACGGCGAAGGGCAGCGTCGGCGCCGCCCCGGTGGCCAGCACCAGCTCGCTCCAGGGCAGGCGCTCCTCGCCGAGGCGCAGGGTGCGCGACACCGGGTCGATGGCCTCCACCCGGGTGTGGGTGCGCATCACCAGGTTCAGCTGTTCGGCCGCCTCCAGCGCCGGGCGCGCGGCCAGACGCGTCGGCGGCAGCCGCTTGGCAAAGCCGGTGGAGAGCAGCGGCTTGGCGTAGTCGTCGCCGCTGTCGGCGGTAATCAGGGTAATCGGGCGGTCACCGTCCTTGGCGCGCAGCTGGCGCGCCAGGCCCAGTCCCGCCATGCCGGAGCCGACGATTGTCAGGGGAGCGGCCATGGAACTCCTCTCATGCTGTGGGGGCCAGGCAAGCGCCGGCCGCCCCGGGGAACCGTGTCTGGGCCGCATGGTACACTATGCGCCCCGCGAACGACCTGGAGAGACACGGTGACCCGCAGATGCACGGCCCGCCCCGGGCCGCCTCCCCCGGCGACGCCCCGGCTGCTGCGCTGGCGACCGCTGGCGGCCGCCCAACCGCAGATGAGTCCTGACTGGTGGGCCTGGGTGGCCTCCCGCGACTCGCTCACCGCGCGGCTGATCGAGGCCGGCGCCGGGCGCACCTTCCGGGTGCGGCTGCTCGACCAGCGGCTGGGCCGCCCGCGCCCCGACGAGGCCCGGGCGCTGGGCCTGACCCCAGGGCGACTGGCCTGGCTGCGCGAGGTGGCGCTGTGCCTGGAGGGCCAGCCCTGGGTGGTGGCGCGCTCGGTGGCGCCGCTGGCCCAGCTGCGTGGAAGCCGCCTGGACCGCCTGGGCGAGCGCTCCCTGGGCAGCTGGCTGTTCCGCCAGCCGGACCTGGCGCGCAGTCCCATCGAGATCACTGCGGGCCCGGCGCCCTTCCATCCGGCACGCGGCCCCTGGGGACGGCGTTCGGTGTTCCGCCACGGGCGCTTCGCGGTGCTGGTCCAGGAGTTCTTCCTCGACGCCATGGCAGATGAACTGGGTCTGCCTTCACGTTAGGATGAGCGCCATCGACTGAGGAGGCTTCGATGGACCGTTCCGTGATGCACCCCACCGGCCTCGCCCGGATTCCCGACTTCCTGCATCTGATGCGGCTGGACCGCCCCATCGGCACCTGGCTGCTGATGTGGCCGACCCTGTGGGCGCTGTGGGTGGCCGCCCAGGGCCTGCCCGAACGCCGCCTGCTGCTGATCTTCATCGCCGGGGTCTACCTGATGCGGGCCGCCGGCTGCGTGGTCAACGACTATGCCGACCGCCACTTCGACGGCCACGTCAAGCGCACCCGGAACCGCCCGCTGGCCACCGGGCGCATCAGCGAGGGGGAGGCCCAGGCGCTGTTCTTGATGCTGGTGATGGCCGCCTTCGTGGTGGTGCTGTTCACCAACCTCTTCACCATCCTGCTGTCGCTGGTGGGCGTGGCGCTGGCCTTCATCTACCCCTTCATGAAGCGCTACACCCACCTGCCCCAGCTGTTCCTCGGCGCCGCCTTCTCCTGGGCGATTCCCATGGCCTTCGGCGCCGTGCTGGGCCATGTGCCGGTCGAGGCCTGGCTGCTGTTCGCCGCCAACCTGGCCTGGACGGTGGCCTACGATACCGAGTACGCCATGGTCGACCGCGACGACGACCTGAAGATCGGCATCAAGTCCACGGCGGTGCTGTTCGGCCGCGCCGACCGGCTGATGATCGGCCTGCTGCAGGGGATCACCCTGGGCCTGCTGGCCTGGACGGGGCTGCGCCTGGGCCTGGGCGGCTTCTTCTGGCTGGGCCTGGCGGCCATGGCGGCGACCTTCGTGCATCAGCAGTTTTTGATCCGCAGCCGCGACCGCGACCGCTGCTTCCAGGCCTTTCTCAACAACCACTGGTCGGGGCTGCTGATGTTCGCCGGCCTGGCGCTCGCCCTGTGGCCGGACTTGGGGGCCTGACGAGACGCGAAGGCTTGCCGCCAGATCAGCCCGAGCGGTGCTCGGTAGAAGGGCGCCACTGTCACGTCAATGTCATACTGTCATGCTGTGATCGTCATCGACCCGTTACTGATCATGAGGCTCCGGGATGACCGCCAAGACCGTTCTGATCGTCGATGATGAGGCGCCGATCCGCGAGATGATCGCCGTGGCGCTGGAGATGGCCGACTACAGCGTACTGGAAGCCGACAACGCCCAGGATGGCCATGCCATGGTGGTGGACCACCGCCCGGACCTGCTGCTGCTCGACTGGATGATGCCCGGCACCAGCGGCATCGAGTTGGCCCGGCGGCTCAAGCGCGAGGGGGCCACCCGCGAGATCCCGATCATCATGCTCACCGCCAAGAGCGAGGAGGACAACAAGATCCAGGGACTCGAGGCCGGGGCCGACGACTACATCACCAAGCCCTTTTCGCCGCGGGAGCTGGTGGCACGCCTCAAGGCGGTGCTGCGCCGCGCCACCCCCCAGGGCGTGGAAGACCCGGTGGCGGTCGAAGGGCTCGAGCTCGACCCGGTCAGCCATCGGGTCAGCGCCGACGGCCGCGCGCTTGAGATAGGTCCCACCGAGTACCGCCTGCTGCAGTTCTTCATGACCCACCAGGAGCGCGCCTATACGCGCAGCCAGCTGCTCGACCAGGTGTGGGGCGGCAATGTCTATGTGGAGGAGCGTACCGTGGACGTGCATATCCGCCGCCTGCGCAAGGCGCTGGGCGAGCGCCACCAGCACCTGGTACAGACCGTGCGCGGCACCGGCTACCGGTTCTCCACCAAGGGTTGACGTGACCCGCCCGTGGAGCCGTGAGCTGTGGCGCCTGGCCTGGCTGGCCGCCGCAGGCAGCCTGGTCGGCTGGCTCTTCTCGGCGCCGGCACCGGGCCTGGCCGCGGGGCTCGCCGCCTGCCTGCTCTACCATCTGCGCAAGCTCCACGCCCTGCACCGCTGGCTGACCCGCCACCCCCAGAGCGAGCCGCCCACGGCGGGCGGGCTATGGGGTGAGCTGTTCGACCGCCTGTACCGCTACCAGAAGGGCCAGCGCCACACCCAGAGCCGCCTGAGAACCGCCCTGCGCCGCATCCAGGAGTCCTCGGAGGCGATGCGCGACAGCGTGGTGATGCTCGACCAGCACGGCGACCTGGAGTGGTGGAACAGCGCCGCCGAGCGCATGCTGGGGCTCCAGGCGGCCCACGACCGCGGCCAGCACATCACCAACCTGGTGCGCGACCCGCGCTTCGTCGCCTACTTCAACGCCCGCGACTACCGCGAGCCGCTGACCCTGCCCTCGCCCATCGACGAGCGCATGATCCTGCAGTGCCAGATCACCCTCTACGGCGACGACGAGCGGCTGCTGATGGCCCGCGACATCACCCGCCTGCATCGCCTGGAGGAGATGCGTCGCGACTTCGTGGCCAACGTCTCCCATGAGCTGAGAACGCCGCTGACGGTGCTGGCCGGCTACCTGGAGACCTACGCCGACCATGCCGAGGCGCTGCCGTCGCGCCTGGCCCGGGGGCTCGGCCAGATGCAGGCGCAGACCACGCGTATGCAGAACCTGGTCAACGACCTGCTGCTGCTGTCACGGCTGGAGATCGACCAGAGCGGCGGCGATCACGCGCCGCTGGATGTCGGGGCACTGCTCGACAGCGTCCGCCGCGACGCCGAGGCGCTCTCCGGCGGCCGCCAGCGGATCACCCTGGAGGTCGACGCAACGCAGCGGCTGATCGGCAGCGAGCAGGAGATCCGCAGTGCCGCCTCCAACCTGGCCTTCAACGCCGTGCGCTACGCCGGCGAGGGCCGCCACATCGTGCTGCGCTGGAGGCCCCACCCCGAGGGCGCCTGCCTGGAAGTCGAGGATGACGGCGAGGGCATCGACCCCGCGCATCTCCCTCGGCTCACCGAGCGCTTCTACCGGGTCGACAAGGGGCGCAGCACCGCCACCGGTGGCACCGGCCTGGGGCTTGCCATCGTCAAGCACGTGCTGCTGCGCCACGATGCCCGGCTGGAGATCGCCTCCCAGCCGGGACAGGGGGCACGCTTTCGCGGGGTATTCCCTTCTGGACGGCTAGTCGCGGACGGCTAGTCGCTCCCACTCAATGATCGTGGTGGTGGGCGTCGGCGTCGGCGCTGCCTTCGCCGGCGCTCTGCACCCGCACCTCCACCACGATCTCGCCGCGCTCGGCGAATTCCAGGGTCAGCGGAAAGCGGTCGCCTTCCTTGAGCGGGGCCACCAGGTTGATCAGCATCAGGTGGTAGCCGCCGCCGGGGCGCATGGTCTGGATGATGCCACCGGGCACCTCGATCTGCGCCACCTGACGCATGCGCATCACGCCGTCTTCCATGGCCATATCGTGAAGCTCCACCGACTCGCTGGCCGGCGTGCTGGCGCCGACCAGCACGGCCGACTCGTCGCCCTCCACGGTGATATCCAGGTAGGCCGCCCCGTGGGGCACGGTCGGCGGGGCCGGGGTGGCGAAGGGGTGGGCGATGCGCACGTCGCCGAGCCGGTACTCATGGTGGGCGAGGGCCGGCGTGGCCAGCAGCAGGCCGGCGGCCAGCATCAGGGAAGTGGTCAGGCGCATGGGCAAGTTCCTTGTCATACCTTGGGAAAACCGATATCCACAGGGATGATAGCAGTTTCCCGCGTTGATCCGCCGCGCAACGGCCGCGCCCCTTACCCCTTGCGCGACAGGGTGTTCTCGTCGAGCTCGTCCGGGTCCATATGGCGGATATCCAGCCCCTTGACCAGGTAGATGACGTACTCGGCCAGGTTGTCGGCGTGATCGCCGACCCGCTCCAGGGCACGCAGGATCCACATCACGCTGAGCACCGGACCGATGGCACGGCTGTCCTCCATCATGAAGGTCATCAGCGAACGCATGGCGCTGCCGTACTCGTCGTCCACCGACTCGTCCTCGTGAACCACCTGCAGCGCCAGCTCGGTGTCGAAGCGGGCGAAGGCGGTCAGCGCATCGCGCAGCATCTTGCGCACGTGCTCGCTGATATGGCGCACTTCGACCAGGCCGCGCACCTGGGTGCCGTTCTCGATCAGGGAGAGGGCGTTGCGGGCGATCTTGCTGGCTTCGTCGCCGATGCGCTCCAGGTCGGCGGTGGCGCGAATCACCGCCAGCACCAGGCGCAGGTCGGAGGCCGCCGGCTGGCGGCGCGCCAATACCCGGGTGCACTCGTCGTCGATGGTGAGCTGCATCTCGTTGACCGCGCGGTCGTTGTCGCGGACCTTCTCGGCGAGCCGGCTGTCGCCGTCGATCAGCGCCTTGACCGCTTCCTGGATCTGCTGCTCGACCAGGCCGCCCATGGTCATCAGCTGGGTCTTGAGCTCCTCCAGTTCCTGGTTGAACTGACGCGAGATATGCTGGCTATGGGTGTCGCTGGTGATATCCATCGGACTCTCCTCGGGCCAAAGGCCGGTCAGGCCATGCGGCCGGTGATGTAGTTCTCGGTGCGCGCCAGGCGCGGATTGGTGAAGACATCATCGGTGGGGCCGTACTCCACCAGCTCACCCTCGTGCAGGAAGGCGGTGTAGTCCGAGACCCGCGCCGCCTGCTGCATGTTGTGGGTGACCAGCACCAGGGTCAGCTGCGACTTCAGGCTTCTGATCAGCTCTTCGATCTTGAGCGTCGAGATCGGGTCGAGCGCCGAGGCCGGCTCGTCGAGCAGCAGCACCTCGGGGCGCACCGCCAGGGTGCGGGCGATCACCAGGCGCTGCTGCTGGCCGCCGGAGAGCGACCAGGCCGAGGCGCGCAGGCGGTCCTTGACCTCATCCCACAGCGCCGCGGCGTTGAGCGCCCACTCGACGATGTCGTCCAGGCGACGCCGCGACAGGCCGCCCCGCAGGCGCAGCCCGAAGGCGACGTTCTCGTAGATCGACATGGGAAAGGGGTTGGGTGCCTGGAACACCATTCCCACCCGGCGGCGCAGCTCATCCACGGCCACCTCGGGGGCGTGAATATCCTGCCCCTCGAGGCGAATCGAGCCCCGCCAGCTGACCGCTTCGTTGAGGTCGTGGAGCCGGTTGAGCGCGCGCAGCAGGGTCGACTTGCCGCAGCCCGAAGGGCCGATGAAGGCCGTCACCCGCTGCCGGGGAATGCGCAGCGTCAGCTCGCGCAGGGCCGGCTTGCCGGCGTAGGCCAGGGTCAGGTTCTCGATCTCCAGGCTGCTGGCCTCGGGCGAGACGTCGATGATCGGCCCCGCCGGCCGCCGGGATACCGGCATGGTCTGGAATGGCTGCACGGACATCGCTCGGCTGGCTCCTCCTCAATGGCGCGGCAGCGCCCCGTGACGCGCCCTGAGATGATGGCGCATGAATATGGCAGTCAGGTTAAGCACCAGCACCACCAGCACCAGCAGCAGCGCCGTGGCGTAGACCACCGGCATGGCCGCCTGGACATCGTCGCCGTGAAAGGCGGTGTCGTAGAGGTGATAGCCCAGGTGCATGAACTTGCGATCAAGATGCAGGAAGGGGAATTCCCCGTCCACCGGCACCTGGGGGGCCAGCTTGGCCACCCCCACCAGCATCAGTGGGGCCACCTCGCCGGCGGCCCGGGCGATGGCCAGGATGACCCCGGTGAGCATCGCCGGCACCGCCATGGGCAGCACCACCCGCGCCAGCATCTCCAGCCGGGTGGCGCCCAGCGCCAGCGCCCCTTCGCGCTGATGCACGGGAATCCGCGCCAGCCCCTCTTCGGTGGCCACGATCACCACCGGCAGGGTCAGCAGCGCCAGGGTCAGCGACGCCCAGAGCAGCCCACCGGTGCCGAAGGTCGGCGAGGGCAGCTGCTCGTCGAAGAACCACTCGTCCAGCGAGCCGCCGATGCCGTAGACGAACACCCCCAGCCCGAACACGCCGTAGACGATGGAGGGCACCCCGGCCAGGTTGCGCACCGCGATGCGCACCCAGCGAGTCAGCCGCCCCTGGTGGGCAACCTCGTTGAGGTAGACCGCCGCCAGCACCCCGAAGGGCGTGACCACCACCGACATCAGCAGCACCATCAGCACGGTGCCGAAGATCGCCGGCCACACGCCGCCGGCGGTGTTGGCGGCGCGCGGCCCCTCGGAGAGAAAGCGCCACAGCCCCCGTGACCAGGCGCCGAGCTTTTCCGGCAGCGACATGGCATTGGGTCGCCAGGCGCGCAGCACCTCGTCCAGCGGCTGGACCAGGCGGCGCCCGTCGACGCTCTCGAGGATCGCCACTTCGCCCTGCATGGCGGCGGCCAGCACCCTAGCGCGGGCATTGGCCTGGGCCAGTTCGCGCCGGGCGGCGCGGTCTTCGGGGTCCGCCTCCAGCTGGCGAACCAGCGGCAGGATCACCCCCCGGCGCAGCGTCTCGCGCTCGGCGCGCAGCGCCTCGAGCGCGTCCAGGCGCGAGCCGAGCGCCGCCCACGCCTCCGGCTCGTCTGCCGCAGCAGCGGCTGCCGCCGCTTGCACGCGGTCGGCCGGGACCACCGCCACCAGCCGGCCGATGAAGTCGCCAAAGCGGCGACGCTCCAACACCACCAGCTCGGGCGGGCGTTCGCTGGCCGCGATACGCTCCACCGCCAGCCAGTGCCACACCTGGCCGTCCAGGTCGCGATTGCCGGTGAAATAGAGCCGCTCGCGCCCCTCGCCCTCCGGCAGCGGCAGCTCGCGTACCGCGCGGCCGGCCAGCTGCCGGCCGTCGTCGAGCTCGAGCAGGCTCACCGAGGCGGGCCAGAAATGGCCCAGGCCGCTAACCGCAATCAGCGTCAGCAGCCCACCCAGCAGCAGCAGCGACAGCGCCACGCTGCCGGCGGCCAGCCAGGCCCAGGGGCCCTCGCCACGCGGCAGACGAGCGCGCCGGGCCCCGGATCGGACAGCACGGCTCATGCGCCGCCTCCCAGCCGCCGGTAGCGCCGCCGCAGGCGGTCCCGGACCGCTTCCGCCAGGGTATTGACCAGGAAGGTGAACAGGAACAGCAGCAGGGCAGCCAGCATCAGCAGCCGATAGGGGTCGCTGCCGGGCACCGCCTCGGGCAGCTCGATGGCGATGCCGGCGGCCATGGAGCGCATGCCCTCCAGCGGGCTAAGGCTCATCAGTGCGGTGTTGCCGCTGGCCATCAGCACGATCATGGTCTCGCCCACCGCACGCCCGGCGCCGATCATCACCGCGGCGAAGATCCCCGGCGCCGCCGTCGGCAGCACCACCTTCCACAGCGTCTGCCAGCGCGACGCCCCCAGCGCCTGGGCGCCCTCGCCGAGACTCGCCGGCACCCCGGAGAGGGCGTCCTCGGCCAGGGCATAGACGCTGGGCATCACCGCGAAGCCCATGGCCAGGCCGACGATCAGCGCATTGCGGCTGGCGTAGTCGAGCCCCAGTTCGCGATCCAGCCAGCCGCGCAGGTCGCCGGCGAACCACCCCGCCTCGAGCGCCGGCGCCAGGGTCAGGGCGGCCAGCCCCAGCAGCGCCAGCCAGGGCACCAGCCACAGACCGGCCCAGGCGAGCGGCAGGCGTCGGCGCAGCGGCGTCGGCAGGCAGCGCCACAGTCCGCCGGCCAGCAGCGCCCCCGGCGGCAGCACCAGCAGCAGTGCCAGGGCGCCGGCCAGGTGGCGCTCCACCCAGGGGGCCAGCACCAGCCCCGCCACGAAACCGATCACCACCCCGGGCAGCGCCTCCATCAGCTCCAGGGTCGGCTTGAGGCGGCTGCGCAGCCGCTGGGACATGAAGGCCGCCGAGTGGATGGCGGCCCCCAGGGCCAGGGGAATGGCGAACACCAGCGCCCAGAAGGCCGCCTTGAGGGTGCCCCAGGCCAGGGGCGTGAGCGAGGCGACGACCTGCTCACGGCTCAGGCTGCCACTGAGCAGCGCCGGCAGTACCTCCAGCGCCAGGAAGGCGCCAATGGCCAGCAGGGCGACGATCACACCGATACCGCCGGCGGCGATCAGGCCGGTGGCCAGGCGGTCGACCACCCGTCGCCACGGCGAGCGGGACGACGGCGGCGCGGGAGGAGGTGCGATCATGGTCGATAGGGTACGCCACTTTGATGACACTTGAGTGACAGCCTCACGGTGCCATCGCCCCGAGCCCCAGGCGGCGACGCTGGTCCGCGATCATCTCCTCGGACAGGGCGACGAAGCCCAGCTCCGCCACCGTGGCCTGGCCCTGGGCCGAGAGCACCAGGTCGAGGAAGGCGCGTTCGGGCCCCGGCAGCGTCTCGCCAGGGGGCAGATTGAGGTAGAGATACAGCGAGCGCGCCAACGGATAGTCGCCGCGCCGCACCGGCGCGACCTCCGGCAGCTGGCGCCGGCCCTGTTCATCCACCAGGGCCAGCGGCTTGACGCCGGGAGTCAGGTGATTGAGCCCGGCATAGCCGATGGCCTCGCGGCTCTCGGTGACCGCCGCCACCACCGCGGCCGAGCCGGGGTGCTCGTTGAGCCGGGGCCGGTACTCGCCGACGCACAGTGCCCGCTGACGAAAGAGGCCGTAGCTGCCCGAGGCCAGGTTGCGACCGTGCAGCGCGATGCGTCCGACCGGCGCCTCGAGCCCCAGCTGCTCCCAGCGGGTGATCGCCGCCTCGGCCCCGCAGCGGCGGGTGCGCGAGAAGATCGCATCGACCTGGGCCAGGGTCAGCGCCTCCAGCGGATGATGGCGATGCACCACCACCGCCAGGGCGTCCCGCGCCACCTCCACCGCCAGCGGCGGATAGCCGCGTCGGGCCACGAAGGCCCCGCGCTCGGCCTCGGTCATCGGCCGCGACATGGGGCCCAGGCGGGTGGTACCGGCGGTCAGCGCCGGCGGCGCACTGGCCGAGCCGCTGACCTGCAGCTGCAGGCGAATCCCGGGGTGGCGGTCGCTGAGCTGTTCGCCCCAGCGCAGCATCAGCCCCGCCAGGGTGTCGGAGCCCAGCGCCCCCAGGGTGCCCACCGGCTCCTCGGCGCGGGCACCGACCGCCTGGAGCGACAGCAGCCAGGCCAGCGCCAGGGCGCCGATCAGCGCCCAGCCGCCGTGCCGGCGGCGCAATCGAATCATCCGCATGCCATTGACACCTCAGCAAGAGACACCGGCACTGGAGCCGGGGCGACCTTGGCGTATAAGATGGCCACGAACCGACCGCGCTGCATTGCAATATGTACGGCCGACCGCAACGTCCATCGACAACAACAAGCCGAGCTTACGATATTCCATGACCGATCTCGACGATGTGCCCGCCCCCCAGGGCCAACTGACCCTCAAGCTGCTGGCCACCCGCCAGGACACCAACCTCTACGGCGACATCCCCGGCGGCTGGCTGGTCAGCCACATGGACCAGGCCGCGGAGCTGGCCGCCGGCCGCGAGGCCCACGGCCGCAACGCCACCGTGGCCATCGAAACCATGGACTTCCTGTGCCCGGTGCGGGTGGGGTCGATGGTCCATATCTACACCGCGGTGCGCGAGATCGGCCATAGCTCGGTGAAGATCGACGTAGAGGTGTGGATCCGCCCGCCCCACGACCGGGGCGAGGAGCTCAACAAGGTCACCGAGGCCCGCTTCGTGATGGTGGCGCTGGACGACAACGGCCGCATCCGCGGGGTGCGCCAGGGCTGAGCCACCCGCTGGCCGCTCCCCACGACGACAAAGGGCGCCCCGCGGCGCCCTTGTCGATCATGCGGATGGGGATCACGCTCCTACATGATCCCGCCCCTTGAGATAAGAATACTCGCCGATATCGCTGAACGGCCGCACCAGCTTCTGGAACGCCAGGTAGGACTCGTAGACCTTGGCCGAGTCGGGGTCGCGTTCGACCTGCGCCTGGATGACCTTCTGGGAGGAGTCGAAGAGCGCTTCCATGACGTCGTCCGGGAAGGTGCGCAGCTGCACGCCGTGCTCGTCGACCAGGGTCTCCAGGGCCTGGGCGTTGCGGTAGGCGAACTCGCTGATCATGCCCAGGTTGGACGCCTTGGCCGCCTCGCGCACCACGTCCTTGAGATCGTCGGGCAGGGCGTTCCAGGCGTCCAGGTTAACGGTGCCTTCCAGCACCGCAGTGGGCTCGTTCCATACCGAGGTGTAGTAGTAGTCGGCCACCTGATACAGGCCGAAGGCCATGTCGTTGTAGGGGCCCACCCAGTCGGCGGCATCCAGCACGCCGGTTTGCATGGAGGTGAAGATCTCACCGCCGGGCATGTTCACCGTGGTCACGCCGATGCCGTTCATGGCCTCGCCGGCAAGCCCCGGCAGGCGCAGGCGGATGCCCTGCATGTCGGCCAGCGAGTGGATCTCCTTCTTGAACCAGCCGGCCATCTGCGCCCCGGTGTTACCCACGGCGAAGGGCTTGAGGTTGTGCTTGGCGTAGATCTCGTCCCACAGTTCCTGGCCGCCACCGTGGTAGAGCCAGGCATTCTTTTCGGTGGTGTTCATGCCGAAGGGCACGGCGGTGAAGAACTGCGAGGCGGCCACCTTGCCGCGCCAGTAGTAGGCGGCGGAGTGGCCCATCTCGGCGGTGCCGGCGGCGACGGCATCGAAGACCTCCATGGCAGGCACCAGCTCGCCGGCGCCGTGCACGCGCACCCGCATGCGGCCGTTGGAGAGTTGTTCGATGCGCCGCGCGAAATCGTTGGCACCGGTGCCCAGGGCAGGGAAGTTGGTCGGCCAGGAAGTGACCATGTTCCAGGTGATGGTCTCCTGGGCCTGGGCGGTGGAAACGAAAGGCGCGGCGGCGACGCCGGCGGCGGTGACGCCGGCGGTCTTGAGGAAGTGGCGACGTTGCATAACGGGCATGACTCCAGGGTGATTATTCTGGCCTGCGCTCTGCATGGCGCAGTGTGTCCACCCTGGAGTATGCGTCAGTGACGATTTTGGCAACAAGTCAGGCTTTTGACGTAGACGTCAACGGGACGCGTCACAATGGCGTCAGCTTGGCAAACCCCAACACCAGCCACTTGTCACCCTCGCCCTCGAAGCTCACCTGCACCCGGGCCCGCTGCCCCTCGCCCTCGGCATTGAGGATCACCCCCTCGCCGAACACCGGGTGGCTGACGCGCTGGCCCAGGCTCAGGCTCGGCAGGTCACCGCCGGGGGCGACCGAGGTCTGCCGCGACAGCCCCACGGCGGGCCGGGTGGCAGTCACCGGGCGCGAGATCTGGCCGCGCAGGCGCACCTCCTCGAGGAACTCCTCGGGCAGCTCGCGCAGGAAACGCGACGGTCGCTGGAAGGTCTCCTTGCCGTGCAGCCGGCGGATCTCGGCGTAGGTGAGATAGAGCTTGCGCATGGCGCGTGTCAGGCCCACATAGCAGAGCCGGCGCTCCTCCTCGAGGCGGCCGGGCTCTTCCAGCGACATGCGATGGGGAAAGAGCCCCTCCTCCACGCCGGCCACGAAGACCACCGGAAACTCCAGCCCCTTGGCCGAGTGCAGGGTCATCAACTGAACGCAGTCCTCGAATTCATCGGCCTCGTGGTCCCCGGCGTTGAGCGCCGCCTCGGCCAGGAAGGCTTCCAGGGCCGCTCCCCCCTCGCCCGCCTCGGGCGGGTCCAGGGCCTCGCCCTGGGTGAAGGCGCGGGCGGCGTTGACCAGCTCCTCGAGGTTCTCGACACGCATCTCGCCCTTGGCCTGGCTGCCCTTCTCGCCCTTCTCGCTGCGGTGGTGCTCGATCAACCCCGATACCGTCAGCACGTGCTCGATGATCTCGTGCAGCGCCATGCCGGCCGTCTCGTTGTCGAGACGCTCGACCAGGTCGGCGAAGGCCGTGAGCGCCGTGGCCGCGCGTCCCTTCAGCGACCCGTCGGCCAGGCCGTCGTGCAGCGCCTGCCACAGCGATACTTCGGCATGGCGCGCCCGATCGCGGAGCAGCTCCACGGTGCGGGTGCCGATGCCGCGGGCCGGCACGTTGATGATCCGCTCCAGGGAGGCGTCGTCGTCGCGATTGAGCAACAGCCGCAGGTAGGCCAGGGCGTTCTTGATCTCGAGTCGCTCATAGAAGCGCTGGCCGCCGTAGATGCGGTAGGGCACCCCCTGACGGATCAGGCTCTCCTCCAGCACCCGCGACTGGGCGTTGGAGCGGTAGAGGATGGCGATCTCGCGGCGGGCAAAGCCCTCGTCGACCCTCTCCCTGAGGGTATCGACGATATAGCGCGCCTCGTCCAGGTCGTTGAAGCCGGCATACACCGAGATCGGCTCGCCGCGGGCCCCGGCCGTCCACAGCTCCTTGCCCATGCGCTCGGTATTGTGGCGAATCAGGGCGTTGGCCGCCTCGAGAATGGCGCTGGTGGAGCGGTAGTTCTGCTCCAGGCGCACGGTCTTGGTATCGGGAAACTCCCGCTCGAAGCGGCGGATGTTCTCGATCCGGGCGCCGCGCCAGCCGTAGATCGACTGGTCGTCGTCGCCGACCACGGTCATCGGCGTGGTCATCCCGGAGAGCAGCTTGAGCCAGGCGTACTGCAGGGTGTTGGTGTCCTGGAACTCGTCGACCAGCACGTGGGCGAAACGCTCTTGATAGTGGGCGAGCAGCGCGGGGTTGTCGCGCAACAGCTCGAGGCTTCTGAGCAGCAGCTCGCCGAAGTCGACCAGCCCGCCGCGCTCGCAGGTGAGCTGGTAGCGCTCGTACAGCTCGACCATCTGGCCCATGTAGGCGTCACCGTGGGCGTCGACCTGGTGGGGGCGCAGCCCCTCCTCCTTGCAGCCGGAGATGAACGACTGCACCTGACGCGGTGGGAAGCGCTCGTCGTCGATGCGGTGGTCCTTGAGCAGGCGCTTGACCAGCCGCAGCTGGTCGTCGCTGTCGATGATCTGGAAGTGCTGAGGCAGGCGGGCGTCCTGCCAGTGGGTGCGCAACAGCCGGTGGGCAATGGAGTGGAAGGTGCCCACCCAGACGTTGCGCAGCGAGAGACCCAGCAGCGCCTCCAGGCGGGTACGCATCTCCCGGGCCGCCTTGTTGGTGAAGGTCACGGCGAGCACCGCATAGGGCGAGAGCCCCTCGGCGCGCATCAGCCAGGCGATGCGATGCACCAGCACCCGGGTCTTGCCGGAGCCGGCCCCGGCCAGCACCAGCATATTGCCCTGGGGAGCGCTCACCGCCTCGTGCTGGGCCGGGTTCAACTGATCGAGAATCGCCGTGACGTCATCCATGGGGAAAGCATCGCTGCTCGGAAAATGGGCGAATAGCTTAGCACAGGGGCGAGGGGCGAGGGGCGAGGGGCGAGGGGCGAGGGGCGAGGGGCGAGGGGCGAGGGGCGAGGGGCGAGGGGCGAGGGGCGAGGGGCGAGGGGCGAGGGGCGAAGCAGTGTAATGAGCCCCCGAGGCGAGCTACAACGGGGTTCCTTGTAGCTCGCTCCTTGTAGCTTGTAGCTGGCCGAAGGCCTAGGGCTTGCCGTCCTGCTCCGGGAAGCGCAGCGGATTGAGGCTCTTCTTGACGGCCTTGAGCTGCTCGGCGAGCTTGGGCCCGCGGGTCTTGGCCACGCCCACGGCGAGCACGTCGACCAGCACCAGGTGGGCGATGCGCGAGCTCATCGGCGTATAGATCTCGGTGTCCTCGTGGACATCGATATACAGCGGCAGGGTCACCTCCTCGGCCAGCGGCGAGCCGCTCGGGCATAGCCCGATCACCGTGGCGCCGGCCTCGCGGGCCAGGCGCACGCTGGCCACCAGCGCCCGCGTGCGCCCGGTCTGGGAGATGGCCACCACCACGTCGCCCTCCTTCAGCGTCACCGCCGACATGTTCTGCATGTGCGGGTCGGCGTAGGCGGCAGTGGAGATCTGCAGGCGGAAGAACTTGTGCTGGGCGTCGTAGGCCACCGCGCCGGAGGCGCCGAAGCCGTAGAACTCGACCCGATTGGCCATCGCCAGGGCGTTGATCGCCCGGCCCAGGGCATCGTTGTCGAGCCGGTCGCGCACCGACAGCAAGGTGCCCACGGTGGAGTCGAAGATGCTCTGGGAGAACTCGGCGACGGAGTCGTCGTCGTTCATCGAGAACTGGGCGAACTGGCTGCCCGAGGCCAGCATCTGCGCCAGCTTGAGCTTGAAGTCCTGGAAGCCGTTGCAGCCCAGCGCCCGGCAGAAGCGCACCACGGTGGGCTCGCTGACCTTGGCCTCGGTGGCCAGGTCGACGATGCGCATGTGGATCACCTCCTCGGGGTTACGCAGCACATAGCGCGCCACCTTCTGCTCGGAGCGGCGGAAGTGCTCCATGCGGCGTCTCATCTCATCGAACAGGGCGCGGCTCACGCTGAACTCCTTAGCTGACCATCGATTCTCGTCTTGACCCGAGACAGTATGCCCCATCACGACCCCGCTATGGGAGTTTCGGCGACGCAGCGTAGAATGACCCACTTCGTCATCATTCTGTCAAGTGGGGTATAGTAAGAAGGGTAAGAAAAAGAAGAGAGCATCACGAAGGGAGAGTCGATCATGCGTAATGTCGAACGCCTATCCTCCGTCAAGAGCGAACTTCTCGACATCTTCATGAGCATGAACGTCGCCGAGCACGAGCAGCGTTCTCGCAGTGCCGCCCAGCGCAACCTGCGCGCGCGCCGCGGCATCGAACTGCACCAGGAGTTCAAGCAGCTCGAGCGGGACATCGCCGATCTCGACGACGAGACACATTGACGTCGGCCGCCCGCAGGCGGCCGACTGATCATGCGAGACCCACCTGGCCCCATCTTCGGGGCCACGCACCCGTCGCGCCCTTGAGTCTCCGGCGCGACGGGGCATGGGGCGTTACCCCAGCAAGCTGTTGATGAACACCACCAGCATGCCCAGCGGGGCGATATAGCGCGCCACCACCGACCACAGCTGCTCGGTGCCCCCGGCAAGGTTGAGCTCGCTGGCCACGCTCTTGCGATCCAGCACCCAGGCCACGAAGACGATGGCCCCGAGGCCGGTCAGCGGCAGCAGGAACTTGCTGGTGAAGGTGTCCAGCAGGTCGAAGACGTTGAGCCCGAACAGGATCGGCACGTCCCAGACGTTGAACGACATCAGTGCCGCAATCCCCAGTGCCCAGACCGCTACGCCGCCGGCCACGGTGGCCACTACGCGGGTCAGCGGGGTGCGCTCCTCGACGAACTCCACCACCGGCTCGAGCAGCGAGATGGCCGAGGTCAGGGCGGCGAAGGTCAGCAGCAGGAAGAACATCAGGCCGAGGATCATGCCACCGGTCATGTTGCCGAAGGCCAGCGGCAGGGTGACGAAGATCAGCCCCGGCCCTTCGCCGGCACTCAGGCCGTTGGCGAAGACGATGGGGAAGATCGCCAGACCGGCCAGCAGGGCGATACCGGTATCCAGGATGATCACCGTGCGGGCGGTACCCAGCAGCTTGACGTCCTCACCCAGGTAGGAACCGTAGGCCATCATGATGCCCATGCCCAGCGACAGGGTGAAGAAGGCCTGGCCCATGGCGGCCAGCACCACGCCACCGGTCAGGGCGCTCCAGTCGGGGCGGAACATGAAGGCCAGGGCCTCGCCGAAGTGGCCGGTGGTCATGCCGTAGCCGACCAGCACCAGCATCAGCATCAGCACCACCAGCGCCGGCATCATGGTGCGCACCGCGCCTTCCAGACCCTTGGTCACGCCCTGGGCGACGATCCAGATCACCAGCGCCATGAAGGCGGTGTGCCACATCAGCAGCAGGCCGGGGCTGGAGAGCAGGCCACTGAAGATGGCGCCGACGCCATCGGCATCCTGGCCGGTGAAGGCGCCGGTCACCGAGTTGAGCGTATAGGAGAGCGACCAGCCGCCGATCACGCTATAGAAGGAGAGAATCAGGAAGGCCGCCAGCACCCCGCTGACCCCCACCAGTGCCCAGGCCTTGGTCTGCCCGCGCTTATGCGCCAGCTCCGACATGGCGTTGATGGGGTTCTTCTGGCCGCGGCGACCGATCAGCCACTCGGCGACCAGCACCGGCAGGCCCACCACCGCCACGCAGGCCAGGTAGACCAGCACGAAGGCGGCGCCGCCGTTGTCGCCGACCATGTAGGAGAAGCGCCAGATATTACCCAGCCCGACCGCGGAACCGGCCGCGGCGAGCACAAAGGTCATCTTCGACGACCACTGGGCGTGGACGAGTTTTGACATGAATCACCTGTTGTTGTGTATCTGGTTGTTGATGTGCCCTAGAGCAAAAAACAGAGTAATAACCGATAGGTTTTTGCCCAGAAGACGGCAAATCTATCCGATCATACGCTTGGTGGCCAGCCGGGCGACCAATGATTTTGGCACTTCCCGTCGCCCGGGGAAGGTAAGCGTCAAGAAAACCATACAGCTTCAGAACAGCGACGCCTGCCGCTCGCCGGCGAAGTCGCCCAGCGGCGCCAGGCCGCAGGCTGTTATCAGCCGACCATGGAGATGTCGCGCCAGTTCCGGGGCCTGGCGATTATCGGCGGTATGCACAAATAGGAAAGGGGTTATCCCCTGTTTTATCCACAAGGCGAGGCGCTCGATCCAGGGACTGAAATAGGCATCGTTGAGGCTCGGATCGAGGTGGCCGATGTAGCGGATCAGCGGGTTGGATCCCGTGGAAATCACGTGTAACGGGCGTTTCGGCTTTTCTCGCTGGGCCTGGATCAAGCCGGGATGGCCGTTGGCCGGGGTGGCAAAAAGCGGCCGCACGTCGAGCATGACCCGGTTGGCCCCGTGACTTATCAACAATCGGTTGAAGGCGACTTCGTCACTGCCCTTGTGGAAAAACGCCGGGTGGCGAGGCTCCACGGCGCAGGGAAGCCCCGCCGGCCAGCGCGCCAGCAGGACCGCCAGCCGCGGCAATTCGGCAGGGCCGAAATCCCGCGGCAGCTGCACCATCAGCGGCCCCAGGCGATCCCGCAGTGGGGCCAGGGCATCGACGAAGGCCTCGAACTCGGCCTCGATGTCCAGCAGGCGCCGTCGGTGGGTCAGCGCACCCGGCAGCTTGAAGCAGAAGCGAAACCCGGGCGGGGCCCGTTGTGCCCAGGCCGCCACCGTCTCGGCTTTCGGCGCACCGCTGTAGAAGGTGGTATTGCCCTCCACCGCGCTGAACACCCGGGCATACTCCTCGAGACCGCCGCCATGGGGCGGATAGAGACTGCCGCGCCACTCGGCGTTGGCCCACATGGGCAGGCCGAGAAACAGGCGCGGCGCGGCATCAGGCGGCGTCACTCCACCGTCACGCTCTTGGCCAGGTTGCGCGGCTGATCCACATCGGTGCCCTTGAGCACCGCCACGTGGTAGCTGAGCAGCTGCAGCGGCAGGGTGTAGAGGATCGGCGCCAGCGCCTCGTGGACATGGGGCAGGCGCAGCACATGAATGCCCGCTTCTTCTTCGAGCCCCACCTGCTCGTCGGCGAACACGAAGAGCTCACCGCCACGCGCCCTGACCTCCTGCAGGTTGGACTTGAGCTTGTCGAGCAGCTCATCGTTGGGCGCCACCGAGATCACCGGCATCTCGCTGTCCACCAGCGCCAGGGGGCCGTGCTTGAGCTCACCGGCGGGGTACGCCTCGGCGTGAATATAGGAGATCTCCTTGAGCTTGAGCGCCCCCTCCAGGGCGATGGGGTAGTGCGCCCCGCGGCCCAGGAAGAGGGCGTGATGCTTCTCGGCGAAGGCCGCGGAGAGTGCCTCGATCTCGCCGTCCAGTTCCAGCACCCGCGCCACCAGCCCCGGCAGCGCGCGCAGGGCGGTCACCAGCTCGACCTGCACCCCCTCGTCGAGCCCGTTGATGCGCCCCAGCGCCAGGGTCAGCAGCATCAGCGCGGTGAGCTGGGTGGTGAAGGCCTTGGTGGAGGCCACGCCGATCTCGGGGCCCGCCTGGGTCATCAGGGTCAGGTCGGACTCCCGCACCAGGGAGCTGCCCGGCACGTTGCAAATCGCCAGGCTGGCCAGATAGCCGCGCTCGCGGGCGTAGCGCAGCGCGGCCAGGGTGTCGGCGGTCTCGCCGGACTGGGAGAGCGTCACGAAGAGGGTATCCTCCGGCACCACCACTTGGCGGTAGCGATACTCCGAGGCGACCTCCACCTGCACCGGCACCCCGGCATAGCGCTCCAGCCAGTAGCGCGCCACCATGCCGGCATGGTAGCTGGTGCCGCAGGCGACGATATGGATCTGGCGCACCCGCGCGAACAGCGCCTCGGCATCGGGCCCGAAGCTCTCGACCAGGGCGCTGCGCTCACCGAGCCGCCCCTCCAGGGCGGCGGCGATCACCGCCGGCTGCTCGTGAATCTCCTTGAGCATGAAGTGGCGGTAGTCGCCCTTGCTGGCCGCGCCGTCGCCGTGCTCGAAGGTCTGCACCTCACGCGTAACGGGGGCGCCGGCGGCATCGAACACCTCGACCCGGCCCGCCGCGGAGAGCCGCACCACGTCGCCCTCCTGCAGGTAGCTGAAGCGGTCGGTGACCTGCAGCAGCGCCAGCGGGTCGGAGCCCAGGAAGGCCTCGTCGATCCCCACGCCCACCACCAGCGGGCTGCCCTTGCGGGCGCCGACGATCACGCCGGGCTCGTCGGCGTGGATCACCGCCAGGGCATAGGCGCCATCGAGCCGGGCCAGCACCGCCTGGACCGCGCCGCGCAGGTCGCCGGCGTCGCGGTACTCCCGTGCCACCAGGTGGGCGATCACCTCGGTATCGGTCTCGGAGGTGAAAACGTAGCCCGCCGCCTCGAGCTCGCGGCGCAGCTGCTCGTGGTTCTCGATGATGCCGTTGTGCACCACCGCCAGCCGCTCGCCGGACTGATGCGGGTGGGCGTTGGCCTCGCTGGGCCTACCGTGGGTGGCCCAGCGGGTATGGGCGATGCCGGACTGGCCGGCCAGGGGGGCCTCTTCTAGCCGCGCTTCCAGCGCGGCCACCTTGCCCGCCGCCCGGCAGCGCTGCAGCGCCCCCTGGGGCGACAGCACGGCCATGCCGGCCGAGTCATAGCCGCGATACTCCAGCCGCTTGAGCCCCTCGAGCAGGATGCCCTGCACCTTGCGCTGGGCAACGGCGCCAACGATTCCACACATCTGCTATCTCCTCGCGAAGCCCGGGGTCAGCGTTCGGTTGTCTTGGTGGGACGCGGCCAGTCGGCCTTGCTGAGCTGGCGACCGCGCGACACCGCCAGGGCGTGGTCGGGCACGTCCTTGCTGATGGTCGACCCCGCCCCCACGGTGGCGCCCTGGCCGACGCTCAGTGGCGCCACCAGGGCGGTATTGGAGCCGATGAAGGCGCCGTCGCCGATCTCGGTACGGTGCTTGTTGGCCCCATCGTAGTTGCAGGTGATGGTGCCGGCGCCGACGTTGACGTCGCGCCCCAGGCGGGCGTCACCCACATAGCTTAGATGGTTGATCTTGCTGCCCTCGCCCACCTCGACGTTCTTGGTCTCGACGAAGTTGCCCACCTTGGCACCCACCGCCAGGCGCGAACCGGGCCGCAGCCGGGCGAAGGGCCCGATCCGGTTGCGGCCGGCCACCACGGCGCCATCGATGACGCTGTGGGCCTCGATCACCGTCTCGGCGCCGATATGGCTGTCGCGGATCACGCAGTAGGGCCCGATGCGCACCCCCTCGCCCAGCTCCACCTCGCCCTCGAACACGCAGCCCACGTCGATCTCCACGTCGTGGCCGCAGTTCAGCCGGCCGCGCACGTCGACACGGGCCGGATCGAGCAGCGCCACGCCCTCGCTCATCAGCCGCTCGGCCTGCTCGGCCTGGAAGGCACGCTCGAGCCGCGCCATCTGGGCGCGGTTGTTGACCCCTTCGACCTCCAGCGCCCTGGCCGGCTGAGCGGTGGCGATGGCCACCCCTTCGGCGGCGGCCATGGCGATCACGTCGGTCAGGTAGTACTCGCCCTGGGCGTTGTCGGCGGAGAGCTGGGGCAGCCAGCGGCGCAGCTGATCGGCGGTCATGGCCATGATGCCGGTGTTGCACTCGCGCACCTGGCGCTCATGCTCGCTGGCATCCTTGTGCTCGACGATCGCCACCGCCTCGCCCGCTGCGTTGCGCAGGATGCGGCCGTAGCCGCTGGGGTCGTCGAGGGTCACGGTGAGCAGCGCCATGCGCCGCTCGTCGACCTCGGCCAGCAACGCCTCGAGGGTCTGGCGGCGGATCAGCGGCACATCGCCATAGAGCACCAGCACCCTGCCGGTGCCCAGCGCCTCCAGGGTCTGGGCCACCGCGTGGCCGGTGCCCTTCTGTTCGGCCTGCAGGGCGAAGTGGACCGCGCAATCATCGAGGGCCTGACGAACCCGATCGGCGCCGTGGCCAACCACCACATGGGTCCGGTCGGCATCGAGGCCGCGGGCAGTATCGATCACATGACGCACCATCGGCTTGCCGGCCAGCGGGTGCAGCACCTTGGGAAGCGTCGAGCGCATGCGCGTGCCCTGCCCGGCCGCCAGTATCACCACATCGAGGCTCATCATGACTCCTTGTGCCTGGTTTGCTCCGCTACAGTGTAGCGCTTCACCTGAGCCAGCCTTGCCGCCGGGTGGCGGTCGTCCGGCTAGCGAATCTCCAGTTCCAGCTCCTCGACCAGCGACTCACCAAAGAAGTCGACAAAGGCCGGGCTGACCGCGCTGGACCAGCCATCCTCTTCACGTATCAGCATCAGCACCTTGAGGTCGTGCTCGCGGGCCAGGGCGGCCCCCTCCGCGTCGCCCAGCACCATTAGCGCGGTGGCCCAGGCGTCGGCCCAGGCATTGGAGGGGTGGGCCACCGTCACCGAGGCCAGGCGGTGGTCGATGGGCCGTCCGGTGCGCGGGTCGAGGGTGTGAGAATAGCGCTGGCCGTCTTCCTCGAAGTAGTTACGGTAGTCCCCGGAGGTAGCCACCGAGATGGCCTCCAGCGGCAGGATATATTGGGCCTGCTGCCGGTCGTCCAGGGGCGCCTCGATGCCGATGCGCCACGCCTGGCTCTCGCCGTCGCGATAGCCGCGGGTGATCAGGTCGCCGCCCAGGTTGACCAGGTAGTGCTCGATGCCCTCGCCGTTGAGATAGGCCGCCACCCGGTCGGTGCCGTGGCCCTTGGCCACCCCGCCCAGGTCGACGAAGACATCGCGCAGCCGCCGCGCCTGCAGCCCCTCGACGTCCACCTCGATGCTGTCGGGCCCCACCACGGCCAGGCGCTCGGCGACCACCGCCGTGTCCGGCACCTCGCGGGGCCGGCCCTCCGAGCCGAAGCTCCACAGGTTGACCAGCCCGCCGATGGTGACGTCGAAGGCCCCGTCGCTGGCCTCGGCCACCGCCTGGCTGATCGCCAGCACCTCGATCAGCTCGTCGGAGAGCGGCTGCCACTCCCCCAGTGGGGCCTGGTTGAAGGCCATCAGCTCGGCATCGTCACGATAGATGGACATGGCCGCATCGACGCTCTCGAGGGTCTCCTGAATACCGGCTTCCAGGCGCAGGGCCTCGCCCTGGGTGAGGGGGTCGGCGATGGTGACCTGGTAGAAGGAGCCGAAGATCGCGCCTTCCAGGCGCACCGGGGAATCCAGCGGGCGATCGCTTTCGGAACAGCCGACCAGCAGCAGTCCCATGACCAGGGCCGCCAGCGCGGCGAGGGGGGAAGAACGGTACATGAACAAGACTCCCTCAATGGATAGCGAGTATGGCTACCAGAACACCCACAGCAGCCACAGGCCGAGCACGATGCGGTAGACCACGAAAGGCTGCATCCCGATCCGCTTGATGGCGACCAGGAAGTAGTGGATGCACAGGTAGGCGCTGAGGCCCGCCAGCAGTGTGCCCACCGTCAGCGCCGGCAGATCGATGGGGCGCGGGTCGCGAATCAGGCCGGTCACCTCCAGACCACCGGCCAGGGCGATCACCGGGATCGACAGCAGAAAGGAGAAGCGTGCGGCCCCCTCCCGGGTCATGCCCAGCAGCAGCGCCGCGGTGATGGTGATCCCCGAGCGCGAGGTGCCAGGAATCAGCGCCAGCGCCTGGGCGCCACCGATGATCAGGACCTCCTTCAGGCCCAACTGGTATTCACTCTTGCCGCCGCGCCGGCGCCAGTCGGCATAGCCCAAGAGCAGGCCGAAGCCGATCAGGCTCACCCCGATCAGCACCGGCGAGCGCATGCCCAGCGCCACCTGGTCGCGAAAGGTGAAGCCGATCACGCACACCGGCAGGGTGGCCAGCAGCACCCACCAGGCCAACCGCGCATCGGGGTCGCCGCCGCCCCTGCGCCAGGCCCCCGACCGCAAGGAGCCAACCCAGCTGGCGCTCATGCGCGCCAGCTCATGGCGGAAATAGAGCACCACCGCGGTCAGGCTGCCCAGGTGCAGCGCCACGTCGAAGGCGAGCCCTTGATCCTCCCAGTCGGTGAGTACCGGCACCAGAATCAGGTGGGCCGAGCTGGAGATCGGCAGAAATTCGGTCAGCCCCTGAACGATGGAGAGCACGACGACCTGAAGCCAATCCATATGGCGATCCCATAGCAGTTGCGAGCAAGGCCCCGCCGGCAGCGGCCCGAAGGGCCCGGGGCGGCGTAACGCGCAGAGGATACACGCCTCATCGCCGCTTGTCCGCCACGCCGCCTCGGCGCGCCCCCCCCCTTCGTTTGGCGCTGTCTCTTTCAACCGACAGGACGTCTTCAACAGGTCTGGGCATCTTCACCAGCTCGGGAGGAAGTGCGAGAATCCCCGCAGAGCAAGCGACAGTGGATGCCATGACCGCCCAAGCCCCGACCCGGCACCACGATGCCGGGCACGACCGCCATCAGCAGCAGGCCCGCGACACCCGCGAGGCCAAGCGCGCCACCTATATCGCCGCTTGGTTGGACGGGGTGCTGGGCTTCGCCAAGGTCATCGTCGGCGCCCTGGTGGGCTCGGCGGCGCTGGTGGCCGACGGCATCCACTCCTTCTCCGACCTGATCACCGACGGCTTCGTGCTGGCCGCCACCCACTACGGGCGACAGGGGCCCGATCACGACCACCACTACGGCCACGGCCGCATCGAGACCCTGGCCACCCTGCTGCTGGGCAGCGTGCTGATCTTCGTGGCCGGGGCCATCGCCTGGTCGAGCCTGCAGCGGCTGTTCGCGGGCACCCATATCGCGGCCCCGGGGATCTGGGCCATGCTGCTGGCACTCGCCGCCCTGCTCGCCAAGGAGGCGCTGTTTCACTACACCATGCGCATCGCCAAGCGCGTGCGCTCGAAACTGCTCGAGGCCAACGCCTGGCACTCGCGCTCGGACGTGCTCTCCACCGCGGTGGTCCTGGTGGCGCTGGTCGGCGCCCAGTTCGGCGTCGGCTGGCTGGATGCCGTGGCCGCGGTGATCGTCGGCCTGCTGGTGGGCAAGGTGGGCTGGGACCTGCTGTGGGAGTCGGCCCGGGAGCTGGTCGACACCGCCCTGCCCGAGGATGCCCAGCAGCAGATGCACGAGATGGCCTGCAGCGTCCCCGGCGTGCGTGGCGTTCACGACCTGCGCACCCGCCAGTCGGCCGGACACGCCATGGTCGACCTCCACGTGGTGGTAGCGCCACGAATCAGCGTCTCGGAAGCCCACGAGATCGGCAACGAGGTGAGCCGGCGGCTGCGCCGCAGCTACCCCGCCCTGAGCGATGTCACTTTCCATATCGACCCGGAGGATGACGAAGGGGAAGGCGATCCCAGCCGTTTCCCGGGCCTGCCGCTGCGCCCCGAGGTCGAACAGGCGCTGGCGGCGCGCTGGTCGTCGCTGCCCTGCTGGCCGCAGATCCGCGACATCCGGCTGCACTACCTCGACGAGCGAATCAGCGTGGTGGTCTATCTCGACGACCGCGCCGGCCCCCCGCTCGAGGCGGACCTGGCCGAGCGCCTGGCCGAACAGGCCGGCGAGCTCTCCTGGCTGGGCGATGTCGAGGTGGTCAAGCTGCTGCGCTGAAGCGTTGACAGAGCGTCACCCTTCCCGAAAGATAGAGGCTCCCCTGCGTCTAACCCAGCCTTGGAGTTCCCGTGGCCGCCGAGATGATTGTGCCCGCCGTTTCCCTGATCGCCATTCCCTTCTCACTGCTGCTGAGCGTGATCCTGTTCGTGGCGATTCGCTCCTTTCTTACCCGCGACAGAAGTGAGATTCCCGACCGCCGCCCCGCCGACAGCTGACCCAGGCTCACGGCCATCAGCGTACGCCTGGACGCGCAGCCCAAAAGCCGAACGGCGCCCTGCAGGCGCCGTTCCTTGTTTACATCGCCTGCCGGCTAGACACCCGGCAAGCCGAGCACGGCCGTGGCCAGGGCGAAGTAGATCAGCACCCCCGAGGCGTCGGCGATGGAGGTCACCAGCGGCGCCGAGGCGGTGGCCGGGTCCCAGCCCAAACGGTTGAGAATAAATGGCAGGATCATGCCGATCAGGCTGCCGACGATCACGATCAGCACCATGCTCATGGCGACCACCAGGGCGATCTCGGTGCCGGCGCGGAACACCCCCACCACCGAAACGGCCAGCGCCATGGTCAGGCCCAGCCCCAGGGCGACGAACACCTCGCGGCCCAGCAGCTTGGCCCAGTCACGGCTGCGCACGTCGCCGGTGGCCATGCCGCGCACCATCAGGGTGGCGGCCTGGGAGCCGGCGTTACCGCCGGAGTCGACCAGCAACGGCAGGAAGAACACCAGGGCGATATAGGCCTCGATGGTCTCCTCGAAGTAGGCGATGCCGGCGCCGGAGAAGATGTTGGCGAATACCAGCAGCACCAGCCAGACGATGCGCTTGCGGTAGAGGTCGAACAGGCTGGCGCTGCGCAGCCCACCCTCCAGCTTACCCACCGACACACCCTTGTGCATGTCCTCGGTGGCCTCTTCCTCGGCCACGTCCATGGCATCGTCGTGGGTCACGATGCCCACCAGCCGCTCCTCGGCATCGATGACGGGCACGGCCAAGGTATCGTAGCGGGCGATCAGCCGGGCAACCTCCTCCTGCTCTTCGTCCACCGGCACGCTGATCACGTCCTTGATCATCAGGTCGTCGACCTGGGCACCGGGCCTGGCCACCATCAGCTGGCGCAGCGACAGGGTGCCGGCCAGCTTGCCGTCGGGCTCGATGATATAGAGCTGATAGACGGTCTCGGCGTCCGGGGCCGTCTGGCGCACCCGCATCATCGCCTGGGAGACCGTCATGCCGCTGGGGATCGCCACGTAGTCCGAGGTCATGATCGCCCCGGCGGTGCCCTCCTCGTAGCTGGCCAGGCGCTTGAGGTCCTCGCGCTCCTGGCGCGCCATGCGCCGCAGCAGCGTCTCGCGGCGGTCTTCGCCGAGAAGGTTGAAGAGATCGGCGCGTTCGTCAGCGCTCATCTCCTCCAGCACCGAGAGCAGCGTATCGTCGCCCATCTCCTGGGCCAGCGCTTCCTGCAGATCGTCCGGCAGGTAGCCGATGATATGGGCGCGCCGCTCGATAGGCAGCTGGTCCAGCAGGGCGAAGACCTTCTGGCGGTCCTCCTCCTCCTCGGCGATATGCTCGAGTATCTCGGCGATATCCGCCGCGCGCATCTCCGGCAGCAGGCTATCGAGCTGGTCGCCATCCTCCGCCTTGAGCGCAGACACCAGGGCGTCTTTCTGTTCGGTCAGGGTTTCATTCAAGGACATGGCATCCTCCTGACGCCTCTGCAAGTGGGATATGCCGGCCAGCCTCGGCCGGCTGCGACATCTTGGCAATCATCATAACAGAACCAAAAGCGCCCCCCGAACACTGTTCGAGGGGCGCTATAAACGGCAGTGGACCGAAATCAGCCCTTGCCGGCTTTCTTGCGCAGCTGCTGGATGGTCCGCAGCTGAGCCACGGCTTCAGCGAGTTCGGCCGCGGCGCGGCTGTAATCCAGCTCCGCAGACTTCTCGTTGAAGGCCTTCAGCGCGTGCTGACGGGCTTCCTCGGCGGCGGCCTCGTCGAGGTCACCGGCCCGAGACGCCGCATCGGCGAGGATGGTGACCACGTCCGGCTGCACTTCCAAAAAGCCGCCGGAGACGTAGAAGTTCTCTTCCGCGCCGCCGTCGTGGATCACCCGAATCGGACCTGGCTGAAGCTCGGTCAGCAGCGGGGCGTGCCCGGGCAGAATGCCCAGGTCGCCCAGCATGCCGGACGCGACGAGCTGCTCGATTTCACCCGAGAAGATCGCCTCTTCGGCGCTGACGATGTTGCACTTGAAGCTGTTCGCCATAGCGAAGTCCCCCTGGTGGACGGCCTTACTTCATCTGGTTGGCTTTCTCGACGGCCTCGTCAATGCTGCCCACCATGTAGAAGGCCTGCTCCGGCAGCTCGTCGTACTCACCGGCGAGGATGCCCTGGAAGCCACGGATGGTGTCCTTCAGCGACACGTACTTGCCCGGGGCCCCGGTGAACACCTCGGCGACGAAGAACGGCTGCGACAGGAAGCGCTGGATCTTACGCGCCCGGGACACGGCCAGCTTGTCCTCGTCGGACAGCTCGTCCATGCCCAGGATCGCGATGATGTCCTTGAGCTCCTTGTAGCGCTGCAGCACGTTCTGCACGCCGCGGGCGGTGTCGTAGTGCTCTTCGCCGACAACCAGCGGATCGAGCTGACGCGAGGTGGAGTCCAGCGGGTCGATGGCCGGATAGATACCCAGCTCGGCGATGGAGCGCGCCAGTACCACGGTGGCGTCCAGGTGCGAGAAGGTGGTCGCCGGCGACGGGTCGGTCAAGTCATCCGCGGGCACGTAGACGGCCTGTACGGAGGTGATCGAGCCGGTCTTGGTGGAGGTGATACGCTCCTGCAGAACGCCCATCTCCTCGGCCAGGGTCGGCTGGTAGCCTACCGCGGAGGGCATACGGCCCAGCAGTGCGGATACCTCGGTACCGGCCAGGGTGTAGCGGTAGATGTTGTCGACGAACAGCAGCACGTCGCGGCCTTCATCGCGGAACTTCTCGGCGATGGTAAGACCGGTCAGGGCCACGCGCAGACGGTTGCCCGGCGGCTCGTTCATCTGACCGTAGACCAGCGATACCTTGTCGATAACGTTGGATTCGGTCATCTCGTGGAAGAAGTCGTTACCCTCACGGGTACGCTCACCGACACCGGCAAACACCGAGTAACCGCTGTGCTCGGTGGCGATGTTGCGGATCAGCTCCATCATGTTGACCGTCTTACCCACGCCGGCGCCGCCGAACAGGCCGACCTTACCGCCCTTGGCGAACGGACAGACCAGGTCGATGACCTTGATGCCGGTCTCGAGCAGCTCGTTGGAAGCGGCCTGCTCGGCATAGGTCGGGGGCTTGCGGTGGATCGGCATGCGCTCCTGCTCACCGATCTCACCCGCTTCATCGATCGGCTCGCCGAGCACGTTCATGATGCGACCCAGTGTCTCCTTGCCAACGGGCACGGAGATGGCGGCACCGGTGTTGGCGACCTCCATGCCGCGCTTGAGGCCCTCGGTGGAGCCCATGGCGATGGTGCGCACCACGCCGTCGCCCAGCTGCTGCTGGGTTTCGAGCACGGTCTCGACATTCGAGACCTTCAGCGCGTCGTAGACCTTGGGAACATCGTCCCGCGGAAACTCTACGTCAATCACCGCGCCGATGATTTGTACGATACGTCCGCTCATCTTGGTTCCTCTCAAATACCTGATAATGAAACCTGCATGCCGGGAGGGCAGCCCCTCCCCTGGCGCTATACGGCGGCGGCGCCACCGACGATCTCGGAGATTTCCTGGGTGATGGCGGCCTGACGGGCCTTGTTGTACACCATCTCCAGGTCGTCGATCAGACCGCCGGCGTTGTCAGTGGCGCTCTTCATGGCGATCATTCGCGCGGCCTGTTCGCAGGCGCCATTCTCGACCACCGACTGATAGACCTGCGATTCGATGAAACGAACCAGCAGACTATCGAGCAGCGCCTTGGCATCCGGCTCATACAGGTAGTCCCAGCTACCGGGACGCTTGTTTTCATCGTGATCCGCATCCGCTCCCATATCGGGAGACAGGGGCAATATCTGCCTGACCACCGGCTTTTGCGTCATGGTGTTGACGAACTCGTTGTACACCACGAACAGCCGATCCAGGCGCCCCTCGTCATACGCATCCAGCATGACCTTGACGCTACCGATCAGATCCTCGACCTCGGGCGACTCGCCCAGGCCGCTCTTCGCCGCCACCAGGTTGCCCCCGTAGCTCTTGAAGAAGCCGCTGGCCTTGCTGCCCAGGGCGCAGAAATCGAGCTCTGCCCCCTTGTCGCGCCACGCCTTGGCATCCCTGAGCACGGCCTTGAACAGGTTGACGTTCAGGCCGCCGCACAGGCCGCGGTCGGTGGAGACCACGATGTAGCCGACCCGCTTCGCGTCGCGCTCGATCATGTAATCGTGCTTGTACTCGGGGTTGGCGTCGGCAATATGGCTCACGACGTTGCGGATCTGCCGGGCGTAGGGCTGGCTGGCCCTCATCAGATCTTGTGCCTTACGCATTTTCGACGCAGCGACCATTTCCATGGCGCTGGTGATCTTCTGCGTATTCTTGATGCTCCCGATCTGGGTGCGTATCTCTTTTGCAGCTGCCATAGCGATCTACCTCGTTCTTGACCCTCAGAAGATGTCCAGGGCCCACCCGTCACGGGTGGGCCGGCGGCATTTACCAGCTCTGAGTGGCCTTGAACTTCTCGAGACCCGACTTCAAGCCTTCCTGGATCTCTTTGCTGTAGTCGCCGGTCTGGTTGATCTGATCTAGCAGCTCGGCATGTTCGGACTTCATGTAGTCGTGCAGGGCACGCTCGAAGTCCAGCACCTTGCTGACGTCGACGTCGTCCAGGAAGCCTTCGTTGGCGGCGTACAGGGACACCCCCATCTCGGCCACGGAGAGCGGCGAGTACTGCTTCTGCTTCATCAGCTCGGTGACGCGCTGACCGTGCTCCAGCTGCTTGCGGGTCGCTTCGTCCAGATCGGAGGCGAACTGCGAGAAGGCCGCCAGCTCGCGATACTGGGCGAGTGCCAGACGCACACCGCCACCCAGCTTCTTGATGATCTTGGTCTGGGCCGAGCCGCCCACCCGCGAGACCGACAGACCAGCGTTGATGGCCGGACGGACGCCCGCGTTAAACAGGTCGGTCTCGAGGAAGATCTGACCGTCGGTGATCGAGATCACGTTGGTCGGAACGAAGGCCGAGACGTCGCCGCCCTGGGTCTCGATGATCGGCAGCGCGGTCAGCGAGCCGGTCTTGCCGGTCACTTCGCCGTTGGTGAACTTCTCGACGTACTCGACATTGACGCGAGCGGCACGCTCGAGCAGGCGCGAGTGGAGATAGAAGACATCACCCGGGTAGGCTTCACGGCCCGGCGGACGGCGCAGCAGCAGGGAGACCTGACGGTAGGCCCAGGCCTGCTTGGTCAGATCGTCATAGACGATCAGGGCGTCCTGGCCACGGTCGCGGAAGTACTCGCCCATGGTGCAGCCGGCGTAGGGGGCCAGGAACTGCATCGGGGCCGGGTCGGCGGCGCCGGCGGCGACCACGATGGTGTGCTCCATGGCGCCGTGCTCTTCGAGCTTGCGTACCACGTTGGCAATGGTCGACTGCTTCTGACCGATGGCCACGTAGATACAGGTGACGCCCTTGCCCTTCTGGTTGATGATGGCGTCGACGGCGATGGCCGACTTACCGATCTGGCGGTCGCCGATGATCAGCTCACGCTGACCACGGCCGATCGGCACCATGGCGTCGATCGACTTGAGACCGGTCTGAATCGGCTCGTCCACCGACTGACGGGTGATGACGCCCGGGGCGACCTTTTCCACCGCGTCGGTCATCTTGGCGTCGATGTCGCCCTTGCCGTCGATCGGCGTGCCCAGCGGGTCGACCACGCGGCCGACCAGTTCGGGGCCCACCGGCACCTCGAGGATGCGACCGGTACAGCTGGCGGTCATGCCCTCTTCCAGCTGCAGGTAGTCGCCCAGTACCACGGCGCCCACGGAGTCGCGCTCCAGGTTGAGCACCATGCCGTAGATGCTGCCGGGGAATTCGATCATTTCACCGAACATCGCGTCCTCGAGGCCGTGGATCTTCACGATGCCGTCGGAGACGCTGACGATGGTGCCCTGATTGCGGGCTTCGGATGCGACGTCAAGCTTCTCGATACGCTGCTTGATGATGTCGCTGATCTCGGAAGGATTCAGTTGCTGCATGCCATGTCCCTCAAACTCAGGCGGTAAGGGCTTCGGAGAGGCGGTTCAGTCGACCGCGCACCGACCCGTCGATGACGGTGTCGCCGGCGCGCAGGATGACGCCTCCGATAAGCTTCGGATCCACCTGAGTGGTAATGGAGATTTCGCGATTCAGGCGCTTCTTGAGTGCACCGGCGAGCTTCTGCTGCTGCTTGTCGTCGAGCTCGTAGGCCGAAAGCACGGTGACGTCGACGCGCTTCTCGTAGTCGGCGCGCAGCCGTTCGAACTGCTCGGCGATGGCGCCCAGGGCCGTGAGGCGCCCCTTGTCGGCCAGGGTATCGAGGAAGCGACGTCCGGCCTCATCGACCTTGACGTCGGCCAGCTCGATGACCATCTCGACCTTGCGGTCGCCGGCCAGCTTGGGGCTCGCGATCAGTTTCTGCGCATCACGCTCCGCGACGACCTGGCCCAGCTTGAGCAGCAGCTCTGACCAGGCGTCGAACGCCTTCTGGTCACGCGCGAACTCAAATGCGGCCTTGGCGTAGGGGCGTGCGACGGTAGATGTTTCCGCCATGGGTCACCTCCTTCACAGTTCGGCGGCAAGCTTGTCGAGCAGCTTGCGGTGTGCCTTCTCGTCGACGGAGGCTTCCAGGACGCGCTCGGCACCGGTGATGGCCAGCGTGGCCACCTGGGCGCGAAGCTCTTCCTTGGCGCGATGGATTTCCTGATCGATCTCGGCGCGGGCGCCGGCTACCAGGCGCTCGCCTTCGGCGCGGGCCTGCTCGCGGGCTTCCTCGATCATCTGGCTCGAGCGCTTGTGGGCCTGCTCGAGGATCTGCGACGCCTGCTCCTTGCTTTCACGCAGGGTCTGAGCCGCCTGCTCTTGAGCGAGCTCGAGGTCGCGGGACGCGCGGCTGGCCGCGTCGAGGCCATCGGCGATCTTCTTCTGGCGCGCGTGGAGCGCAGAGCTGATCGGCGGCCACACGTACTTGATGCAGAACCAGACAAAGATCGCAAAGGCGATCGTCTGCCCGATAAGCGTCAAATTGATATTCACGGGTATGTACCTCTGACTGGTTCGTGGCGACCGGGTATAGAAGCAAACCGAGCGCCGTGGCGCTCGGTGCTGTCGTTAACCGGCGACGACGAAGATCAGGTACATCGCGATACCGACACCGATCATCGGCACGGCGTCGAGCAGGCCGGCCATGATGAAGGTGCGGGTCTGCAGCTGGTCGCCCAGCTCCGGCTGGCGTGCGGTGGACTCGAGCAGCTTGCCGCCGAGCAGGGCGAAACCGAGACCGGTGGCCAGGGCGCTGACGCTGATGATGATGGCCGCAGCAATGTAGACGATTTCCATGGTAGTGCTCCTGATAGTGAGTTTGGGTTAAGGGGTTAGGGGTTGGTTGACGTGCAAGCGTTGCTCAATCAGTGGTGCTCGTGAGCGGCGCTCAGGTACACGATCGACAGGGTCGTGAAGATGAACGCCTGCAGCGATACCACCAGGATGTGGAAGATCGCCCACGGCACATCCAGCAGCCAGATCGCCCAGAACGGCAGCAGCGCGATCAGGATGAAGATCACCTCGCCGGCAAACATGTTGCCGAAGAGACGCAGACCAAGGCTGATTGGCTTCACGATCAGGCCAACCACCTCGAGAACCAGGTTGAAGGGAATCAGCGACCAGTGGTTGAAGGGGGTCAGTGACAGCTCCTTGGCGAAGCCGCCCACGCCCTTGACCTTGCAGCTATAGAAGACGATCAGGCAGAACACACCGAAGGCCATGCCCAGGGTGGCGTTGACGTCGGTGGTGGGCACGATCTTCATGTACTCGAAGCCCAGGCGACCGAAGAGCTCCGGGAAGTAGTCGACCGGCAGGATCTTCAGGGTGTTCATCAGCAGAATCCACATGAACAGCGTCAGCGCCAGCGGGGCGATGTTGGCGTTCTTGCCGTGGAAGGTGGAGCGGGTCAGGTTCTCGATGAACTCGATGACCATCTCCACGCCGTTCTGCAGCATCCCCGGCACGCCGGTGGTGGCCATCCGGCCGGCCTTGCGGAAGACCCCCAAAAACAGCACGCCCATGGCGATGGACCAGCCCATGGTGTCGAGGTGGATCGCCCAGAACCCCATCTCGGTGGCTTCGGCAGAGGTGGAGGCCAGCGACCAGCCGTTTTCCGGGTGCCTGCCGAAGGTCAGGTTCTGGAGGTGGTGCTGTATGTAATAGATGGCGGACATCTCATTATCTGCTGCCATACTGCTTCCTCAGGTTCGTGGGGTCGGCCGGTCACGCATAAGCCAGGGTGTCAGCCAGTGCATGAGTTGGGCCGCCACATAGGCGACAAAGAAAAAAGCGGGGTTTGAGGGGGGCACTGTCACGAACACCACCACGAACAGCGCCACCGTCAAACCGAACTTGCCCATTGCTGCCTGGTACAGGTTCATCACGCTGACCCGGGGCCGTTTTGCGCCGCGGGTCCTGAGGCCTCGCCAGACGAAATAGAGCGTCGGCAGCAGGCTGACCAGTCCGCCCAGCAGCGCCGACATTGCGCCCTCCAGGCCGTGGCGCAGGGTGGCCAGCAACGCCACGCTCAAGGTGGCGAGACCCTGTGCCAGGAACAGTCGGGTGAAGTCCGGGCGCCGGCGCCTCATGGCAGCGTGTCTGTGCATCCTGTCGACATTTCCTGCCCCGCCGAAGCAGGGTTTGGGTGCCGGCTGAGCCGAGCGTGACACTCAGGCAAACAACGGCGGATTATAGGGAAGCGGGGTAGGCCCTTCAACCAGACAACAGGCCTTTTGCTCGCGAAACCTGCCACTTGCGACCAAAGGTGCAGGGATTGTCGACATTCACTTCGGGCCACGCATGATTAGCGGATGCGTTCGAGGATGCCGTCCAGCTCATCCAGGCTGGTATAGCGGATCGTCAGCCGCCCCTTGCCGCCGCGGCCGTGCTGGATCGATACCGGGGCCCCGAGCAGCTCTCCCAGGCGGGTCTCCAGGCGGGTCACGTCGGGGCTCGCCGGCGCCTTCTCGGCCCTCTTCGGCCCCCCCGCCGCGAGGCGCTTGACCAGCGCCTCGGTCTGGCGAACGGTGAGGTCCTGGTTGACCACCTCGTGGGCGGCCCGCCGCTGCTTGGGACCGGAAAGCGCCAGCAGGGCGCGGGCATGGCCCATGTCCAGATCACCGCGCTCGAGCAGGGTCTGGACCTCCGGGTCCAGCGCCAGCAGTCGCAGCAGGTTGGTGACCTGCGCCCGGGAGCGTCCCACGGCGTCGGCCACCTGCTGCTGGGTGAGTTCGAATTCGTCGATCAGCCGCTTGAGCGCCAGCGCCTCTTCCACCGGGTTGAGGTTCTCGCGCTGGATGTTCTCGATCAGTGCCAGGGCCAGGGCGACTTCGTCAGTGACTTCCCGGATGACCGCCGGAATGGTGTCGAGCTCGGCCAGCTGGGCGGCGCGCCAGCGGCGCTCCCCGGCGATGATCTCATAGCGCGCCTCGCCGATGGGCCTGACCACGATGGGCTGCATCACGCCCTGGGCGCGGATCGAGTCGGCCAGCTCCTCGAGGGCCTCGGGCTGGATATCGCGGCGCGGCTGGTACTTGCCGCGGGACAGCTGGCCCAGCGGCAGGCGCTCCAGACGCTCCTCGGCGACCGCGGCCGCCGGCGCCATGGCGGCCTCGTCCGCCCCGGGGGGCGGGGCTTCGATCTCAGGCAGTTCGAGGCTTTCGCGGCGCCGGGCATTGGCACCGATCAGGGCATCCAGGCCACGGCCCAGGGCGCGTTTACGCGTCATCGACTTTCCCTCATCACAGCAAGGTGTGTTACCAGGCTTCGCCGAGGCGCCGCTCACAGTGACAGCCGGCGGATCAGCTCCTTGGCCAGTACCCGGTGGGCCTGGCTGCCCCGCGAGAAGCGCGCGTACTTGGTCACCGGCAGCCCGTGGCTGGGCGCCTCGGCGACCCGCACGTTGCGCGGAATCGTGGTCTTGAGCAGCGCCTCGCCGAAGTAGTCGCGCAGCTGCTTGCTGACGTCGCGGGTGAGGCTGTTGCGACTGTCGAACATGGTGCGCAGGATGCCGTAGATGGCCAGCGACGAATTCACGCTGTCCTTGATCTGCTCCACGGTATCGAGCAGCGCCGAGAGCCCCTCCAGGGCGTAGAACTCGCACTGCAGCGGAATCAGCACGCCGTCGGCGGCGGTCAGGGCGTTGACGGTGAGCATGTTGAGCGACGGCGGGCAGTCGATCAGCACCACGTCGTACTCGCCGGCCACCGCCTCGAGGGCATCCACCAGGCAGCGCTCGCGGCCCTCTTGGCGATCGAGCAGCTCGACCTCGGCGGCGGTCAGGTCACCGTTGCCGGGCACCAGCGCATAGCCGGCCGCCGGGCAGTCGAGAATCACCGCGGGGGCGGTTTTCTCGCCGAGCAGGAGATCCAGCACGCTGCCGTCCAGCTCGTACTTGTCGATACCGCTGCCCATGGTGGCATGGCCCTGGGGGTCCAGATCGACCAGCAGCACGCGACGATCCAGCGCCGCCAGACTGGCCGCCAGGTTGACGGCGGTGGTGGTCTTGCCCACGCCACCCTTCTGGTTGGTCACGGCGATAATCTTGGTCACGGGCGACTCCCTCATTCCGCACTTCCCTGGTGACGGCGCCTCAGGGGCGACCGTGGGTGGAACCTCGACGCTCGACAATCAGCAGCTGACGCCGCCCTTCGGTGAAGGGCACCGACAGGACATGGCGTTCGCTCACCGCGACCTCCTCGGGGAGGCCGGCGAGCTCGTCATCGGCACCCGGCCCCTTCATCGCCAGCCAGCGCCCGCCCGGCGCGGGCAGATGGGCGGTCAGCCGCACGAAGTCGCCGAGGTTCGCGAAGGCCCGCGAGATCACCTGGCCGTAGCCGTCGCCGGGCGGTGCGAAGGCCTCGACGCGCGCCTGCACCGGGGTGACGTTGGCGAGCTCGAGCTCCATCACCGCTTGGCGCTGGAAGCGCACCTTCTTGCCATTGCTGTCGAGCAGGGTCACGGCGAGCTCGGGTCTGAGAATGGCCAGCACCAGCCCCGGCAACCCCGGCCCGGCGCCCACGTCGAGCAGCGGCTCGTCGCCGACGAAGGGCAGCACGGCGGCACTGTCGAGCAGGTGCCTGGCGACCATCTCATCGGGTGAGCGTACCGCGGTGAGGTTATAGGCGCGATTCCACTTGTGCAACAAGGCCAGCAGGGCCAGCAGCCGCTCACGCTGAGGCGCCTCGACAACGATGGACAGGGCGTCGAGCCCCTGGTCGAGGCGCTCGGCAAGGCGGAGTGAAACGGCATCGCTCATCCGTTGGCCACCCGGCTGTCATCGAGCAGTCGACGCTTCTTGAGATGAATCAACAGGATGGAGACTGCCGCCGGGGTGACGCCGGAAATCCGCGAGGCCTGGGCCAGGGTTTCCGGTCGCGTCTCACTGAGCTTCTGGCGAATTTCATGGGAGAGCCCCTCGACCTTGGCGTAGTCGAGATCGGCGGGCAGCGGCGTGGCCTCGTGGCGCTTGAGCCGGTCGATCTCCTCCTGCTGGCGGTCGATGTAACCCTGGTACTTGGCCTGGATCTGCACCTGTTCGGCCACCGACTCATCGTCGACGGGCTCGCCGACGAGGCCGGCCACGTCGGGGTAGCCGAGCTCGGGGCGCTTGAGCAGATCCATCAGGCTGTACTCCCGGGCGAGCGCCTTGCCGGTCTTGGCCGCCACCGCCTCGGCGGCGGGCGTGCCGGGCTGCACCCAGCTGGCCTTGAGCCGCGCACTCTCGCGCTCGATGGCCTCGCGGCGAGCGCTAAACGCCGCCCAGCGCACATCGTCCACCAGGCCCAGCTCGCGGCCGGACTCGGTGAGTCGCAGGTCGGCGTTGTCCTCCCGCAGCAGCAGGCGGTACTCGGCCCGGGAGGTGAACATCCGGTAGGGCTCCCGGGTGCCCAGGGTGATCAGGTCGTCGACCATCACCCCCAGGTAGGCTTGGTCGCGGTGCGGATACCAGGCGTCCAGGCCCTGGGCGCGGCGGGCAGCGTTGAGCCCGGCCAGCAGTCCCTGGGCGCCGGCCTCCTCGTAGCCGGTGGTGCCGTTGATCTGGCCGGCGAAGAACAGGTTGTGGATAAATTTGGTTTCCAGCGAGTGCTTGAGATCCCGGGGATCGAAGAAGTCGTACTCGATGGCGTAGCCCGGCCGGGTGATATGGGCGTTTTCCAGGCCCTGGATCGAGCGCACCACCTGCAGCTGCACATCGAAGGGCAGCGAGGTGGAGATGCCGTTGGGGTAGAGCTCATGGGTGTCCAGGCCTTCCGGCTCGATGAACACCTGGTGGCTCGCCTTGTCGGCGAAGCGGTGCACCTTGTCCTCGATGGAGGGGCAGTAGCGCGGCCCCACGCCCTCGATCACCCCGGAATACATGGGCGAACGGTCCAGGTTGGCCAGGATCAACTCATGGGTCTGGGCGTTGGTATGGGCGATATGGCAGCTCACCTGACGGGGATGCATCTCGCGGCGGCCCAGAAACGACATCACCGGCGTCGGGCTGTCGCCGGGCTGCTCCTCGAGCACCGAGAAGTCCACGCTCTTGGCGTCGAGCCGCGGCGGCGTACCGGTCTTGAGCCGGTCGACGCGAAACGGCAGGGCGCGCAGCCGCTCGGCCAGGGCATTGGAGGACGGGTCCCCGGCGCGTCCACCGCGACTCTGGTCGAGGCCGATATGGATCACCCCGCCGAGGAAGGTGCCGGTGCACAGCACCACGGTCTCGCCGAGGAAACGGATGCCGGTCTCGGTGACCACCCCGCGCACGCTGTCGCCGTCGACGATCAGGTCGCCGGCGGCCTGCTGGAAGAGCGTCAGGTTGGGCTGGTTTTCCAGCATCCCCCGAATCGCCGCCTTGTAGCGGACCCGATCGGCCTGGGCACGCGTCGCTCGAACCGCCGGGCCCTTGCGGGCATTGAGCATGCGGAACTGGATACCGCCCAGGTCGGTGGCCAGTCCCATGGCGCCACCCAGCGCATCGATCTCCTTGACCAGATGACTCTTGCCGATCCCGCCGATGGCGGGATTGCAGGACATTTGACCGAGGGTCTCGATGTTGTGGGTCAGCAGCAGGGTCTGACAGCCCATGCGGGCGGAGGCCAGGGCGGCTTCGGTTCCCGCATGGCCGCCGCCGATGACGATGACGTCAAAGCGGTCGGGGTAATCCAAGGTGCACCTCGTTGGCGCCGCGGCGCCGTCTTCCAGTCAGGGAATGAAATCAGCCCGGCAGTATAAACCTCCTGTGGGTAATCGTCAGGGTTTTCCACACCCGGGATCGCCTCCGAGCCGAACCGTCGTCTCACTAAGTAAAAACAGAATATATATAAAGAGAAGTTCTGCTGTGGTTGTAACTACTGGTGTGGACAAAACCCGTGGATAAGTGGATATCCCGCAAATCTATCAACAAGATGGCTTGTTGCCAAAAACCGTGGAAAAGGGCTGACTGGCTGCGGACGAGCGGTGGTGAGCCTGTGGGCAAAAGCGCTGCTTGTCCACAGCGCCAGTTGGACACCGCTTGTCCACCGTTGGGTACCGGGCTTGTTACCGTGGCTGTGAACAACCGCGCGCATTTTGATCCAAGCCGCCAGCGGCGGGGCCTGGCGGCCGATTGGAGGGGGCTAGGGAAAAATCTTGTCCACAGGCCAAAAAACGGCCCTGTCGCAAGCGACAGGGCCGTTTTTTGGCAGGATCAGGCGGGAGGTGAGAGCCGGTTGGCAACGTTCTCGGATGACTCAGTGCTTGAGCACCCGGGAGAGGAAGCTGCGCGTCCGGTCGTCGTCGAAGAGCATCAATCGCGGCTCCAGCCGCGTACCTGCATGGGGGCAAGGGTCACGTTGTCGAGCACGCTCAGGTGGGGGAACCGGCGGCGGTCAACGCCTGGGCTTAGACCATGAACCAAGGCTTAGACCATGAAGGAGGCGCCGCAGCCACAGGTAGTGGTGGCGTTGGGGTTCTGGACCAGGAAGCGAGCGCCGGCCAGCCCCTCCTCGTAGTCCACGGTGGAGCCGACCAGATACTGGTAGGAGAGCTCATCGATGACCAGCGCCACCTCGCCGAACTCGATCAGGGCGTCGTCGTCGCCCACGTCCTCGGCAAAGTCGAAGCCGTACTGAAAGCCGGAGCAGCCCCCGCCGGTCACATAGACCCGCAGCTTGAGCTGGCTGTTGCCCTCTTCCTCGATCAGCGACTGGAGCCGCTTGCGTGCGCTGTCGGACAGCAGCAGGGGAGTGGGAACAAAGGATTCGGCACCGCTCATGGAGAGCTCCCTTGGGGGAAATGGGAAATTCGACCGGCCATTATCCCCAATCCCCAGCAAAGGGGTCAACTTTTGCTGGGGGGAGGGCTATCACAGATAGCTTGCATTCCTCGCTTTTCGTAACTGCGATAGCCCTGGGGGTGTGAGATCAGGGCATCAGCGCCGGGGCGGCCAGGCCGGCCCGTTCATCGAAGCCGAACATCAGGTTCAGGTTGTGGATGGCCTGGCCGGAGGCGCCCTTGACCAGGTTGTCGATCACCGCCAGCACCACCACGGTGTCACCGTTGCCCGGCCGGTGCACCGCCAGCCGGCAGAGGTTGGCGCCCTTGACGCTGCGGGTCTCCGGGTGGCTGCCGGCGGGCATGACGTCGACGAAGGGCTCACTGGCGAAGCGCGTCTCGAACAGCGCCTGGAGGTCGCCGGGCTCGGCGGTCAGACGGCCGTAGAGGGTGGCGTGGATGCCGCGGATCATCGGCGTCAGGTGAGGCACGAAGGTCAGCCCCACCGGGCGGCCGGCGGCTTCGGTCAGGCCCTGGCGGATCTCCGGCAGGTGGCGGTGGCCGGAGGCGCCGTAGGCCTTCATCGATTCGCTGGCCTCGGCCATCAGCGAGGGCACCTTGGCGCCGCGGCCGGCGCCGGTGACGCCCGACTTGCAGTCGGCGATGACGTGGTCGGCATCGATCAGCCCGGCCTCGAGCAGCGGCAGCAGGCCGAGCTGCACGGCGGTGGGGTAGCAGCCGGGCACGGCGATCAGCCGGGCCTGGCGAATGGCATCGCGATTGACCTCCGGCAGGCCGTAGACGGCGTCGTCGAGCAGCTGAGGGGCGCCGTGGGGCTGGCCGTACCAGTGGGCCCACTCCTCGGTGTCGCGCAGCCGGAAGTCCGCCGAGAGGTCGATGACCCGGGTGCCCTTGGCCAGCAGTTCGCCGGCCAGGGCGTGGGCCACGCCGTGGGGGGTGGCGAAGAACACCGCATCGCAGGCGCCCAGGCGCTCGGCGTCGGGCTCGCTGAAAGCCAGCTCGTCGTAGTGGCCGCGCAGGTTGGGGTACATGTCGCTCACCCGCATGCCCGCCTCGGAGCGCGAGGTGATGGCGTCTACCTCCACTTCGGGGTGCTGGGCCAGCAGCCTGAGCAGTTCGACCCCGGTATAGCCGGTGCCGCCGACGATTCCGACCTTGATCACGATGGACTCCTCTTTATTGATGGACAGTGGCCTGAAGCGGCTGGGTGCCCCGATACTGGGACGACGCCCTGGGGTTATGATACACAAGAGAGAGGGCGACGACTCGACCGCCCACCCTACAGGCCACAGGAAGACCGCCGTGCCGCGACTCCCACGCTTCGACTCGAGCCTGGAAGGTTTTCGCCGCCAGCTCGCCAACGTGGATGCCCTGCCACAGCTGTGTGTGCTCGGGGTCGTGTCTGGGCTGTTGACAGGCGCGCTGATGGTCGGGTTCCGTCTGCTGCTGGAACTCGGTGCCTTCACTTTCATGCCCGACGGCGACCCGGAAGCCTTCGAGGGGCTCTCGCCGCTGCTGCGCGCCGCCCTGCCGCTGGCCGCGGTGACCATCATCGGGGTCTTCCTGTGGCGCCAGCCGCCGGCGGCCCGCAAGCTCGGCGTGGGCCATGTGATCGAGCGGCTCACCTACCACCAGGGGCGCTTTCCCCTGCGCAACTGGCTCAATCAGTGGTGGGTCGGCGTGGTCTCGGTGATCGGCGGGCTCTCGGCGGGTCGCGAGGGGCCCGCCATCCACCTGGGGGCCGCGGCGGCCAGCGGCCTGGGGCAGCACCTGCGCCTGCCCCACAACAGCCTGCGGGTGCTGGTCGCCTGCGGCACCGCGGCGGGAATCTCCGCCTCCTTCAATACGCCGATCGCCGGGGTCATCTTCGCCATGGAGGTGGTGATGATGGAGTACACCATCGCCGGCTTCATGCCGGTGATCCTGGCCTCGACCATGGGCGCCCTGGTGGCCATGCTGGTGTACGGCTCCGAACCGGCCTTCCAGGTGCCCAGCGTCAGCCTGGGCTCGCTGACTCACTTGCCCTGGATCGTGGTCACGGCGCTGTTCATCGGCCTGCTGGCGGGGCTATTCATCCATGTCTCCCGCAGCGGCCACCGGGTCGACCACTGGCCGGTGTGGCTGCGCCTGGGTGCGGTGGGGCTGGCCACCGCCGTGGTGGCCTGGTGGTATCCCGAGGTGCAGGGGATCGGCTACGACAGCCTGGCCGCCTCGCTGAGCGGTGAGCTGGCAGTGGACGTGCTGCTGGCGCTGGTGGTGGCCAAGCTGCTGCTCACCGCCATCACCGTGGCCAGCGGCATTCCCATCGGCATCATCGGCCCGGTGCTGGTGGTGGGCGCCGCGGCCGGTGCTCTGGCGGGGCTGGCCGGGGCCTGGCTGTCGCCGCACCTGACCGCCGAACCGGGGTTCTATGCCATGTTGGGCATGGCGGCGATGATGGGGGCGGTGCTGCAGGCGCCCCTGGCGGCGCTGATGGCGCTGCTGGAGCTGACCCACAACCCCCAGATTATCTTGCCGGGGATGCTGGCGGTGGTGATCTCCGGGCTGACCTCGCGCCAGCTGTGCCGCTGCGACGGTTTCTTCATCAGCGTTACCCGCAACGGTCTGCATCCGCTGCAGCAGCCGCTGATGCAGGCGCTGTCTCGGGTCTCGGTGCCGGCGGTGATGGAGCGTAGCCTGGTGCGTACGCCGCGCATGGTGACTCACGACCAGGCCCGCGCCCTGCTCGAGGCCAAGCCGGTCTGGGTGCTGATCATGCGCTCCACCGACGACAAGCCGACCCTGGCGCTGAAGGCGGCGGACCTGGCGCGGGCGCTGATGAACGAGCAGATCGTCGAGCAGGCCAAGGGGGAGGGCGGGCTGATCGACCTGCTGGAGATTCCCGGCCAGCGCCTGGAGATGGCGCCGATTCACCTTCAGGCGACGCTCTCGGAGGCCTTCGAGCGGCTCAACGACCAGGCGGTGGATGCGCTCTACGTGGAGCACGGCCATCGGCCGAAGCACAAGCGCATTTCCGGTATCATCACTCGCGATGCCATCGAGCGCTACTACCGCCTCAACGCTTCCCCACCCGCCTAAAGGACTGCCATGTATCTCTGGATCAAGGGCCTGCACATCGTCGCCGTGGTGACCTGGTTCGCTGCCCTCTTCTATCTGCCGCGGCTCTACGTCTATCACGCCATGGCCCGCGAGAAGGGCGAGCAGCAGGCCATCGACTACTTCACGGTGATGGAGCGCAAGCTCTATCGTGGAATCATGACGCCCTCGATGATTGCCGTGGTAGGGCTGGGCGCCTGGCTGCTGATCCTGATGCCGGCCTGGCTCGGCCAGGGCTGGATGCACGTCAAGCTGCTGCTGGTGGTGGGGCTGGTGGGGTATCACCATGTCTGCCTGATCTATCTCAAGCAGTTTGCCGCCGGGCGCTGCGAAAAGAGCCATGTATTCTTCCGCTGGTTCAACGAGCTCCCGGTGATCGCCCTGCTGGCGATCGTGCTGCTGGCCGTGCTCAAGCCGTTCTGATGGCCAGCGGCGAACCCACTCTGTCGCGGCCACCGGTGGTGCTGGTGCTGGCGGGACACGATCCCACCGGTGGCGCCGGCCTGGTGGCCGACCGGGAGGCCGTGGCCGCCTGCGGCGGCTGGGCGCTGACCATCCCCACGGCACTGACGGTGCAGAACTGTCGCGACGTGCGCTCGGTGGTGCCCGTCGAGGCGACCCTGATCGGCGAGATGGCCGAGGCGCTGGACGAATTCGAGATCGCCGCCATCAAGGTGGGGCTGCTGGCGAGCTCCGCCAGCCTGGAGGCAGTGGCGGCGATCCTTGAGGCCCATCCCGGCGTCCCGGTGGTAGTGGATCCGGTGCTCAAGGCCGGCGGTGGAAGTGAGTTATCCACAGATGGGCTGCTGGCGGCCTTCCGCCGCCGGCTGCTTCCTCTTGTGGATATTCTGACGCCCAATCGCCTGGAGCTGGCGCGCCTGGCCGACCCGGAGACAGGCGATGATGCCGCCCGGGCAGACAGCCTGATTGCCCTGGGCTGTCGGGCGGTGTTGGTGACTGGTACCGACGATCCCGAGGCGCGGGTGCCGGCGGACCGGGTCGAGCAGGTGCTGTTCACCCAGGGCCAGCGCCAGGCGTGGCGCTGGCCGCGCCTGGCGGGCCGCTATCACGGCTCCGGCTGCACCCTGGCCGCGGCGCTGGCGGCGCGGCTGGCGGCCGGTGAGTCCCTGCGCGACGCTTGCCAACAAGCCCAGGCCTTTACCTGGCAGGCCTTGAGCCGGGGCTGGCAGCCGGGGCACGATCAGGCGCTGCCGAATCGCATCGCAGCGCTGCCGGTTGCCCCCTCGACTTGACCGACGGCAAGGTGGAAGGTCTTGTCGAGGGTCGGGGCTGGTCAAGGCGGGCCGCTGCCCACAGAATGACGGGAATAGGTCGGCAGCATGCGCAAGATGGCCGATGATCACCGGGATTTCACTGCTCACGCCAAGCTTATCCCCTATTCTATCCACAAGCTGACAGGCTCAAGGTGAGCCGCTCTCCCACTTTCCAACGCGACAGCAAAAGAGGCATTCATGACCACTTCCGCACAGCTCTTCGAACAGGCCAGCCGTCATATTCCCGGCGGGGTGAACTCTCCGGTGCGCGCCTTCAAGGGACTGCATCGGCCGCCGGTGTTCATGGAGCGGGCCCAAGGCGCCTACCTGTATGACGTGGAGGGCAAGCGCTACGTGGACTACGTGGGATCCTGGGGGCCGATGATCACCGGCCATGCCGACCCCGAGGTGCTGGGTGCGGTGCGCGAGCGGCTCGACCAGGGCCTCTCCTTCGGCACGCCCACGGCCATCGAGACCACCATGGCCGACCTGATCTGCGAGATGATCCCCACCATCGAGATGGTACGCATGGTCAACTCGGGCACCGAGGCCACCATGTCGGCGATCCGCCTGGCGCGGGGCTTCACCGGGCGCGACAAGATCGTCAAGTTCGAGGGCAACTATCACGGCCACTCCGACTCGCTGCTGGTCAAGGCCGGCTCCGGCGCCCTGACCCACGGCGAACCCAGTTCGCCAGGGGTGCCTGCCTCACTGGCCGAGCATACCGTCACGCTCTCCTACAACGATCCCGATGCCGTCGAGGCCTGCTTCGAGGAGATCGGCGACGAGATCGCCTGCATTATCGTCGAGCCGGTGGCCGGCAACATGAACTGCATCCCGCCGCAGCCGGGCTTTCTCGAGACCCTGCGCCGGGTCTGCAACGAACACGGCAGCGTGCTGATCTTCGACGAGGTGATGACCGGCTTTCGGGTTGCCATGGGCGGTGCCCAGGCCTACTACGAGGTCGCCCCCGACCTGACCTGCCTGGGCAAGATCGTCGGCGGCGGCATGCCGGTGGGCGCCTTCGGCGGCAAGCGCGAGATCATGGAGCATATCTCGCCGCTGGGGCCGGTCTACCAGGCGGGCACCCTCTCCGGCAATCCGCTGGCCATGGCTGCGGGTATCGCCCTGCTGACCAAGCTGCGCGAGCCGGGCTTCCACGACGCCCTGGCCCAGCGGGTCGAGACCCTGTGCCACGGCCTTCAGGAGCGCGCCGACGCCGCCGGCGTCGACATGATCACCCAGCACGTCGGCGGCATGTTCGGGCTCTTCTTCACCGGCCAGTCGCGGGTCGACAACTTCGCCCAGGCCACCGCCTGCGACGCCGAGGCCTTCCGGCGCTTCTTCTCGGCGATGCTCGACCAGGGCGTCTACCTTGCCCCCTCGGCCTTCGAGGCGGGCTTCATGTCCAGCGCCCATACCCCGGAAGATATCCAGCTGACCCTGGACGCCGCCGAGAAGGCGTTCGCGGCCGTCCAACTGTCCTGAGGGCGCGACGCCACGACAAAGGGCAGTCGTTGAATTGATGGTTCCACAGGTGGATATCGGTATCCGCCTGTGGATATTCTCGCTCAAGACACCGTTCTCGAGCGGCTACTGGCCGGAGCCTGGCGAAACACTCCTGCTTGATGTCCCATGAAGTCACAGTGTCGGTGTCTGGCTTCTCGGTCATCAGTGGTTGACTTCTCGCGGCCTCTTGGGACTCGGTGGAACGCTGAAAAGGTTCTTTCTTGCCCAGTTCATGGCCTGCAACCGATTGTGAACTTTGATTTTTCGGAATATATTGTACAAGTGGGATTTCACCGTGTGTTCGCTGACAAACAGCCTTTCCGCTATCTCTGCATTCGTAGAACCGGTTCCCAATAGTCCTATGATTTCAAGCTCACGCTGAGTCAGGCCGCAGGCGGGACGGTAAGAGTTCATTTGCTGTTGTCTTAGTATGCTTAGCATTCTCGACATTAGGGAGCGTGACATCCACATGCAGCCATTCTGCAAGGCATTGAGTCCCTTGCAGATCAGCTCGATACTATCTTTTCGGTAGAAGATCCCCTGTAAATTCAGGGTTGACAGAAGCTCAATTGCATGATCTTCATCGCGGACATTGAAGGCAGCAATACAGATATTTTTATCTGCATCAGCGACCTTCTGCCAGCGCTGTAAGCTTTCTTGAACCAGATGGTTGAGGTCTAATACAATCAGCATCGCATGCTTGGCTTCGGCAGGTATCTCCTCATGGTCGTTTACAGCAATAATCTTCTGGTCAAGCTGTGTCTGCATGTATTCAATAAATATTTTTGACTGAGGGTTAATGTCAGTGACAAGTAGAATGGTTTGTTGGCTCTGCTCCATGACGATCCCTCCGGAACCCCTAATTTATAAATCATGTAATAGATTGTCCTCTATGCGAGGGGCGGAAATTTCATGGGTTCACCGGATGCGTTTTGTCTAACGCCATCCCCCCTAGTTATATCCGTTACTACCCTTGCCGCAGGCGAGCAGAATTAAAATCTAAGAAAGCTAAATTAATGTATTTTGATCAATCTTTTCCCCCTGTGTTACCGCCAGGTATCAGCGGTGTATTTGTTAATCTCTACTTCGCTGAAATAATAGCCATGGAACTATGATGAAACTGATATTCTGTGAGATTAGATATCTCATGCATCAGTCGCTATAGTACGAACCTCCGCCCAGCATAGGGTTCATGATTTTTCGCACACTGTGTTGAATTTTATATGTTTTTTCCTGGCATTCTCTATGGATTTCATGCTACTTCCGTTATTGTCTGGCATACGGGTTTCATGAGAACTGCATAGCTCTCCGTACCATCCCATGCCATCAGTTCTCATCATTGACCCATTTCCAGGATTTGTAAAGATAAGTTACAATGTATCCGGAAATCGCTATGAGCCTTGCTTCACGAGCCCGAAAAATTGGCGCCGGCTCCTTCCCAATGGCACGGCTTCTGACCCGCACCCTCCGCGGTGTGAAGCAGCCTGGCAGGCGGCTATCATTTTCCCCTTCGTGGATATGCCGTAATCTACGCCCAGGTTACCCGCAACATCTGAGGAGCATGAAGGTGGCGTCGAAGCGAACGTTGGTGTTAGCCAGTGGCAATACCGGAAAATTGCGAGAATTCAATCAGCTGCTGGAGCCTCTCGGGCTGGATGTCCGGCCCCAGGCAGCGTTCGATGTGCCCGAGGTGGAGGAGACAGGCCTTACCTTCGTCGAGAACGCCCTGCTCAAGGCCCGTGAGGCCAGCCGGGTGAGCGGGCTGCCGGCGCTTGCCGATGACTCCGGCCTTGAGGTCGATGCCCTGGGTGGCCAGCCGGGCATCTATTCGGCACGTTACGGTGGCGAGCCGAAGAGCGATGCGCGCAACAACGCCAAGCTGCTGGAGGCGCTTTCGGCGGTGCCCGACGGCCAGCGCAGCGGGCGCTACTGGTGCGTGCTGGTCTACCTGCGTCATGCTGAGGATCCGGTGCCGCTGATCGTCCAACGCAGCTGGGAAGGGGAAGTCTTGGCGCAGCCACGCGGCGAGGGAGGCTTCGGCTATGATCCGCTGTTCTGGCTACCCGACCAGGGCATGAGCGTGGCCGAACTGCCGGCCGATACCAAGAATCGCCTGAGCCACCGCGGGCGGGCGCTTCAGGCCCTGGTCAGCGCCCTGCGCGAGACGGTGTCGGCGTGATCCCGGCCGGCCGCGACTCGGGGCTGCCTCCCCTGGCGCTCTATGTGCATGTGCCCTGGTGTGTGCGCAAGTGCCCCTACTGTGACTTCAACTCCCATGGCGTGGGGCGCGGTGCCGACCTGCCGGAGAGGGAGTATCTGGCGGCGCTTATCGAGGATCTGGATGCCGACCTGCCGCTGGCCGCCGGGCGTGAGCTTGTCAGCGTGTTCATCGGTGGTGGGACCCCGAGCCTGATGTCGGCGGCCTTCTACGCCGCACTGTTCGAGGCGCTGGCCCGGCGATTGCCGCTGGCTTCGGACATCGAAATCACCCTGGAAGCCAATCCGGGGACCCTCGAGCGCGGCCGCTTCGCGGGCTATCGCCGGGCGGGCATCAACCGGCTGTCGCTGGGCGTGCAGAGTTTTCAGGATGCCCAGCTGCAGGCACTAGGCCGTATTCATAGCGGCGACGATGCCCGCTCGGCGGTGGATGAGGCCCGTCGTGCCGGCTTCGACAACCTCAACCTGGACCTCATGCACGGTCTGCCGGGGCAGACGCCAACGCTTGCCCTGGCCGACCTTGAGCAGGCGCTGTCCCTGGCGCCGGAGCATCTCTCCTGGTACCAGCTCACCCTGGAGCCCAACACCGAGTTCTATTCACGTCCCCCGCGGCTGCCGCAAGAGGAAGTGCTCTGGGATATCCAGGACCTGGGCCATGCCCGCCTCGAGGAGGCCGGGCTTAGGCGCTACGAGATCTCCGCCTATGCCCGCCGTGGCCACCGCTCGCGTCATAATCTCAACTATTGGCGGTTTGGCGACTACTTGGGCATCGGCGCCGGGGCCCATGGCAAGCTGAGCCGGTCGAGTGAGAGTGGCTCCGAGCCCCTGCACATTGAAAGGCGCTGGAAGGCGCGGCAACCGACGAGCTATCTGCAGCGACGCCGTGATCCCCGGGGCTTCGTGGCGGGACGAGTAATGGTCGAGGAGGCCGAGCTGCCGCTGGAGTTCGCCATGAATGCCCTGCGCCTCGTTGAGGGCGTGCCCCTATCGGACTGGCACGCCCATACCGGGCGCCCCGAGGCGGCGCTGCTGGGGTGTCTGACGCAGGCTCGGAAAAAAGGACTTCTCATGGAAGATGCTCAGCGACTGCAAGCTTCGCCTCAAGGTCTACTATTCTTGAATGAGCTGCTTAATCTGATCGCCGCCAATCGGGCCGGTACGAATCACTAGGCGCTTTTCGGATAATACCCTGACTCTCCAGGAGAGATATATGCTCAAACCCTTTCGCCTGATCGTTCCTGTGGCCACCGCTATCCTGCTGGTGGGCTGTGCGACCACCGATCCCTATTCCGGCCAGACCCAGCGCTCCACTGCGGCGACTGGGGCCGGCGTAGGTGCTGCGGTAGGTGCCGCTGCCGGGGCGCTGTCGGGAAGCGGCAGCACCAGTCGCCGCGACCGTGCGCTGATCGGTGCCGCCGTTGGTGCCGCCGCCGGTGCCGGTATCGGCGCCTATATGGATCGCCAGGAGCAGCAGCTGCGCCACAGCATGCAGGGCACCGGAATCGACGTGGACCGCCGCGGTGACGACATTGTGCTCCACATGCCGAGCGGCGTGACCTTCGGCTTCGATTCCAGCGAGCTGACTCCCAGCGCCCGCAACGCCCTCAACGACGTTTCGTCCGTGCTGAACCAGTACACGGACACGCGGGTCAATATCGCCGGGCACACCGACAGCACCGGCGATGCCGGCTACAACCAGCGCCTCTCCGAGCGCCGCGCTGAATCGGTAGGCAACTACCTCGCCCAGTCGGGTGTGGCGCGCAATCGGCTCTACATGACCGGCTACGGTGAGAGTCGCCCGGTGGCCAGCAACGCCACCGAGCAGGGCCGGGCCCAGAACCGTCGCGTCGAGATCACCCTCTCGCCCATTGAGGAGCAGTTCCCGCAGCAGATGTGACCCCCTGCAACCCTGCTCCGGGGCCCGTCATCGCGAGGTGGCGGGCCCCTTTGCTTGCCGAATCACGGATTCTTCCATGCTCTCCTACCAGCACGCCTACCATGCCGGCAATTTTGCCGATGTTCACAAGCACCTGACGCTGTATGCCGTCCAGCAGCATATGTTACGTAAAAAAACGCCGGTTACGTTCATTGATACCCATGCCGGCCGGGGGCTCTATCCGCTGGCGGCCGAGGAGACCCGCCGGCTCGACGAGTACCGCCAGGGCGTGCTACCGCTATGGCAGCAGCGCGCTCGCTTGACCGCCGATCCACTGTTGGCCGCCTGGTTGGCGGCGGTTAGTCGGGCGCAGGAGGCCGAGGGGCGTTTGAGCCACTATCCGGGCTCGCCCTGGTGGTTGATCGAGGCGCTGCGCGAGGCAGATCGGGCGCTGTTGTTCGAGCTGCACCCCGGTGAGCATGATCATCTGGCCGAGCTGCCGCTGCCCCCCGGCGCGCGGCGCCTGCACGGCGATGGGCTGAGCGGGCTGGTGCAGCGCCTGCCGGTGGTGACGCCGCGACTCTGCGTGCTGATCGATCCCAGCTATGAGCGCAAGACGGAGTATCGTGAGGTGGCCGAGACGGTGCTGGCGGTGATGCGCAAGGTGCGCCATGCGGTCGTGCTGGTGTGGTATCCGCTGCTGCCGGCGGCGCGTCACCTCGAGCTTCTCGAAGGCATTCGCGACGGCGGGCTGCGCAAGGTCTGGCGCAGCGAGTTGACTCTGAGAGAGCCGGATGAACAGCGCGGCATGTTCGGCAGCGGGATGCTGGTGGTTAATCCGCCCTGGGGGCTCGACGAGGCGCTCGCCGCGGCCATGGTGCACATCGCACCGCTGCTGGGGGATGCCTGTCGCTACCGGGCCGACTGGTGGGTGGAAGAGTAAGCATTCACTCTGCGCCCCTTTCCGCTGCAAAGCACTGTGAGAAGGCTCCCTTTGCGGTGCAGGCTGCTGTTCATCGGAGGGGGCAGGAGTCGAGTCACCGCCCCGGCTTCATTCGTATGGGCATAGCTCGGGCTGGGTTGGGCGATGTGTCAGCATTGGGTTGCCGCACTCTTGGTGTGCTGGCCGGATCAGACTGAATCGCTCGCGGTACAGAAAACCCTGAACGAAATCGACCCCAAGCTGCCGGGCGAATCCAAGGTCGGCTTCGCTTTCAATGCCTTCCAGCACGGTCCACTTGTTGCTGCGCCGGGCATAATCGATCAAGGTTTCCAGTAGCGTGATGTAGGCATCATCGTTGCGACGAAGCATCCAGGATCGATCCAGCTTGATGTATTTCGCCGCCATCAGCACTGGAAATGAGACCATACTGCCTTCGGCGCCCAGGTCGTCAACGGCTATCTCCAGTTTCGCCTTGGCCAGTCGAGCCGCCAGCCGCTCGGAAAGCAGCCCTTCACTGTGATTGCTGTTTTCAATCAGCTCGACGACAACATGGGGTCGCGATTGTAGATGTCGGAACAGGGTTTCATACCGCGAGTTTCCTGAATGATAGGCATGAGGATCTAGATTGAGGAATAGTTGACCATGGGCGGGGGCATGGGCGACCTGCATCCGTTTCGCTTTTTCCTCGACTTCTAGCAGCAGCGAAGCATCGTGATGGAGTTGCCCGAAAACCTTGTCGGGAGGAACCAGCTGCTGCGCTTCGTTCCAGAAGCGGGCCAGCGCTTCGTAACCATGCTCCCGGTCGTTTTTGGTATTGATGATCGGTTGATACTCGACGCCCATGTGCCGTGGATAGTTCGACGTATCGCCAGCGCTCCGTTCCTGGTGGCAGGTGGCGGGTTCCGCTTCTGTATTCCCCGGCATGCGTGGACTCCTATTCCCCCATACTTTAGTAAATGATAATCATTAGCACTGATTATGTAAAGCCTCTTTTACTTCAAGAGTCGGCTCCATGCCTGCGTCGATGACAGGGTGGATGGTCTTGCATTGCTGCTTAGGTGCCTTGCTTGCTGATACAGAAGCTGGCGCAGGTCTCGCCCAGCAGCCCTGGGGGTGGGCCGGCGCCTCAGCGCCGACTGCCAGGCGCTATGCGATGCTATTTGCCGATGCAGAAGCTACCGAAGATTTCTCCCAATAGATCGTCGGCGCTGAACTCGCCGGTGATCTCGCCCAGCGCCTGCTGGGCGTCGCGCAGGTCCTCGGCGAGCAGTTCCCCGGCGCCGAAGCCGGCCAGCTGTTCTTCGCCGTTAGTGAGGGCTCGCTTCGCCCGATCCAGGGCATCCAGGTGGCGTCGCCTGGCCGAGAAGCGGCCCTCGGTGGTGGCGCTATAGCCCATGACGCTCTTCAGGTGGGCCTTAAGGTTATCCACACCCTCTCCCGTCTTGGCCGACAGCCGGGCGATTGGCGTGGCTGTGGATAACTCGAGTCCCGGGGCTTCGTGGCTGGTGTCGATCTTGTTACGTACCAGGGTCAGGCGTGAGGGATCGGCCAGGCGGGCGACGAACTCGGGCCAGATCGCCATGGGATCGGTGGCATCCGTCGCGGCGGCATCGACCAGTAGCAGCACCCGGTCGGCCTTCTCGATTTCGGCCCAGGCGCGGGCCACGCCGATCCGCTCGACGGCATCCGGGGTGTCGCGCAGGCCGGCGGTGTCGATCACATGCAGCGGCATGCCGTCGATGTGGATATGCTCACGCAGCACGTCCCGGGTGGTGCCTTCGATATCGGTGACGATGGCGGTTTCCTGCTCGGTAAGGGCGTTGAGCAGGCTCGACTTGCCGGCATTGGGGCGTCCGGCGATCACCACGCTCATGCCCTCGCGGATCAGCGCGCCCTGGCCGGCTGCAGCACGGACCTCGGCGAGCTCCGCCATGACGCCGGCGAGGTGATCGGCGACCCTGCCATCGGCCAGGAAGTCGATCTCCTCCTCGGGAAAATCGATGGCGGCCTCCACGTACATGCGCAGTTCGATGAGCCGTGCGACCAGGGCCTCGACCCGCCGCGAAAACTCGCCCTGCAGCGAGCGCAGGGCATTCTCGGCGGCCGTGCGTGAGCTGGCGTCGATCAGGTCGGCGATGGCCTCGGCCTGGGCCAGGTCGAGCTTATCGTTGAGGAAGGCGCGCTCGGAGAATTCGCCGGGGCGTGCCAGGCGGGCGCCCAGCTGGACACAGCGCTCGAGCAGCAGGTCCATGATCACCGGGCCGCCGTGACCCTGCAGTTCCAGCACGTCTTCGCCGGTAAAGGAGTGGGGGCCGGCAAAGAACAGCGTGATGCCCTCGTCGATCACCGATGCAGCGCCGCGGAAGGGGCCGTAGTGGGCCCGCCGCGGGGCAGGGCAGTGGCCCACCATGGCCTCGGCGATCGCCGCGCAGGCGGGGCCTGAGACGCGAATGATGCCGACACCGCCACGCCCCGGCGGGGTGGCCAGGGCGGCAATGGTGTCCGGCACATACAGGGGCTCGGGCATGGTGCTCTCCTCGTGACTAGGCCTCATTGTCGGTTTCGATGCCACCAAACGCCAGACCCCCGCGCTGGGGCGGGGGTCTGGCGACTGGGGGAAGACCGCGGCTACTTGGTCTTCATGCCCTTGCCGACGCTGGGGTCGTTCTCGATCTTGCGGGTGATCACGTACTGCTGTGCCACCGAGATGATGTTGTTGACCACCCAGTAGATGACCAGGCCGGCCGGGAACCACAGGAAGAAGAAGGTGAAGACGATCGGCAGCATCTTCATGATCTTCGCCTGCATGGGGTCCGGCGGGGTCGGGTTGAGCAGCTGCTGCACGTACATGGAGGCGCCCATCAGGATCGGCAGGATGAACAGCGGGTCGCGGATCGACAGGTCCTGGATCCAGAACATGAAGGGCGCATGACGCAGCTCCACCGACTCCAGCAGCATCCAGTACAGCGCGATGAACACCGGCATCTGCACCAGGATCGGCAGACAGCCCCCCAGCGGATTGATCTTCTCCTTCTGGTAGAACTTCATCATCTCCTGGGACATCTTCTGGCGGTCGTCGCCATACTGTTCCTTGAGACGCTGCATCTCCGGACCCAGCTTGCGCATGCGGGCCATGGACTTGTAGGCCTTGGCGGAGAGCGGCCACATGGCCAGCTTGACCAGTACGGTCAGGAGCACGATGGACCAGCCCCAGTTGCCGACGATGCTGTGGATCTGGTCAAGCAGCCAGAACAGCGGGTTGGCAATGAACCACAGCCAGCCGAAATCCACGGTCAGGCGCAGGTTGGGGGCCACTTCCTCGAGATGGCTCTGGACCTTGGGGCCCACGTAGAGGGTCGCGCCCAGACGCGCCTCGCCGTCGGCGGCCACCGTGCTCATCGGCCCGGCGAAGGCCGCCACGTTGCGGTTACGCGAGTCGGTGGTGGCGTAGTAGAGGTTCTGCTGGTTCTGGGGCGGTGCCCAGGCGGAGACGAAGTAGTGCTGAAGGATCGCCACCCAGCCGCCCTGGACGTCGACGTTGTTGAAGCGGCCGCGCTGGATATCGTCGAAGTCGACCTTCTGATAGCGATCCTCCGGCGAGGAGAAGGCCGCGCCGAGGTAGGAGCTCATGCCCAGCGCCACGCCGCTGGAGGGGTCGGGGCTGTTGTCCCTTGCCAGCTGACCGATGAAGCGGGCGGTGACCGGCACCTCGGTGTTGTTGGCCAGGTGGTAGCTGACGTCCACCGCATAGCGGCCGCGCTCGAAGCTGAAGCGCTTGATGATATCGACGCCGTTGACTTCGGCGGTGAGGTCGACGTCGAGGCGGTTATCGCCATCCGCCAGCTGATAGCTGGTGCTTTCCGGCGTGAAGCTGATGCGCCCCGAATGACCGTCGAGCTGAAGCCCGGAGCGTGCCACGTAGCTGCGGGTCTCGCTGTCGGAGAGCAGCACATAGGGGCGATCCGAACCCAGCGTCATGAGATGCTGGGGCAGGGCGGCGTAGATGATATCGCCGCCCTGGGGGTCGATGCGCAGGTCCAGCACGTCGGTGACCACGGCCACCAGGTCACGGGTGCCGTCGGGACGTACCGGCTCGCTCGGCATCTCGGCAGCCACGTCATCTTCTGCCCGGGGAGCCGCGGGAACCGCCAGATCGTCCGCGTCAGGCCGCGCTGCTTCCTCATCGGGGGCGGTGGTGGTAAAGGTGGGTGCTTCCGGCTCAGGGGCTACCTGGCCGTAGTCCTGGTTCCACTGCACGACGATCAGATAGGCGAGCACGGCCAGTGGAATCAGCAATAGGAGTCGTTTTACGTCCATGAGGGTTCTGCCCGGTGGGTAGTGAACATGCCGCTGGAACGGTACGCATTGCAGGCCAATACGCGAAAGCCTGCCCAGGGCAGGCTATCGTGACGGCGGCCGGCGGATCCGGTCAGGATGCCATCGACTTGTGAACGTCCCGTTCAAGGCGTCGCCACATGCCGTGCAGCTGGCGGTGAAGCGTCGCGTTGTCCAGCTCATGAGCGCCCCGTCGGGCCAGCAGTACGATATCGACGGCGGGTAGCCGGTGCTGCTGAAGACGGACGGATTCGCGAGCGAGCCGCTTGAGGCGGTTGCGATCGACGGCTCGGCGGACGTTTCGCTTGCTGAAGACCAGGCCGAGGCGGGGGTGGCCCAGCCCGTTTGGGCATGCCAGGGCCATCAGCCCCTTGCCATGAACCTTGAATGCAGCGTGATCGAAGACCTGTCGGTAATCCCCAGCGGTCAGCAGCCGCAGCCGCGGGGGAAAGCCATGATGACCGGACACGCGCAATCCGCGATCAGGCGCTTAGACGCTTGCGGCCCTTGGCGCGACGACGAGCCAGAACGGCACGGCCATTCTTGGTGGCCATGCGCGCACGAAAGCCGTGCACACGCTTGCGCTTCAGGACGCTGGGCTGAAAGGTACGTTTCATAACTCTTGATTCCCACGTGGTGTGTTTGGACGGTACGTCTTAGTCTTACAGGAGACGTCCGGGTTCCTGCCGGAACCCGGGGAGATTCGGTTCAAGACCGGAAATTGTAGTGATTTCGGCCGCCGGGTGCAATTTTTCCGTTGGGTCTCATGGCAGGCGGCAAGCCTTGCGCTTCACTGGTTACCCCGCATGAGTTTCTTCATGCTGTGGTTAATATTGGGGACGCATCTTGTGAATAACCAGTAAAAACCCTTTTTGTTCAGTGTTTTATGGATGTTGTTTGGCAGTGGAAAAACTGCGATCAAGCGGTTGGCTGGCGGCCAGGCGGCAGCGCCTGGCGGGAAAAGTTATCCACAGCCGACAATTTATTCCGCTCTCCCACGCCGTTCGCCTCGGCCCGGCGCTGGCGTTTTCCACAGGCTGTCATCGTGGCGTCGGGCGTGTGGATAACCTGTCTTGGCAAGGCTACAATGTGCGGTCATTCATCAACCGGACGGTGAGGTCGCGTGTCGCTCGCTCTTTGGCAACAGTGCTTGGATTACCTGCAGGATGAGCTGAATGCCCAGCAGTTCAATACCTGGATCCGTCCGCTCCAGGCGGAGGAGGGGGAGTCCAATGAGCTTCGGCTGCTGGCACCGAATCGCTTCGTGCGCGACTGGGTCGGTGACAAGTACGCCAAGCGTATCAATGAACTGCTTCGCGAGCTGGCCCCTGCCAAACCGCCCAGGGTGGTGCTGACCGTCGGGAGTCGCCGCGCGGCGGCGCCCATGCCGCAGCCTCGTGAGCTGGGCACCCCGGTATCGGCCAGTCCGCGCTCTCCGCTGGGGCCCGCCGTGCAGACCGCGCCTCGCGGGGATGTCGGCGATGAGCGCGAGATCGACCAGATGCGGGAAGATGCCGCCGGTGCGCGGCGTTCCGGCGGTGAGCGCGAGGTGCAGGTCGAGGGCAGCCTCAAGCACAGCAGCGGGCTCAATCCCAATTTCACCTTCGAGACCTTCGTCGAAGGCAAGTCCAACCAGCTGGCCCGCGCCGCCTCACGGCAGGTCTCCGAGAATCCCGGCGGGGCCTACAACCCGCTGTTCCTGTATGGCGGCGTGGGCCTGGGCAAGACCCACCTGATGCATGCGGTAGGCAATGCCCTGGCGGTGCGTCGCGAGAACGCCCGGGTGGTCTACCTGCACTCCGAGCGTTTCGTCGCCGACATGGTCAAGGCGCTGCAGCTCAATGCCATCAACGACTTCAAACGCTTCTACCGCAGCGTCGATGCGCTGCTGATCGATGACATCCAGTTCTTCGCCGGCAAGGAGCGCTCCCAGGAGGAGTTTTTCCATACCTTCAACGCCCTGCTCGAGGGCGGTCAGCAGATGATCCTTACCTCCGACCGCTATCCCAAGGAGATCAGCGGTGTCGAGGAGCGCCTCAAGTCGCGCTTCGGCTGGGGGTTGACCGTGGCCATCGAGCCGCCGGAGCTGGAAACGCGAGTGGCGATCCTGATGAAGAAGGCCGACCAGGCCAAGGTCGACCTGCCCCACGATGCCGCCTTCTTCATCGCCCAGAAGATTCGCTCCAATGTGCGCGAGCTGGAGGGGGCGCTGAAGAAGGTCATCGCCGATTCGCACTTCATGGGCAAGCCGATCACCCAGGATTTCATTCGCGAATCGCTCAAGGACCTGCTGGCGCTTCAGGACAAGCAGGTTGGCGTCGATAACATCCAGCGCACGGTGGCGGAGTACTACAAGATCAAGCTGGCGGATCTACTCTCCAAGCGCCGCTCGCGTTCGGTGGCACGGCCGCGCCAGGTGGCCATGGCGCTGGCCAAGGAGCTCACCAACCACAGCCTGCCGGAAATCGGCGATGCCTTCGGCGGGCGCGATCACACCACGGTGCTGCATGCCTGTCGCAAGGTTCAGGCACTGCAGGAAGAGAACGCGGATATCCGCGAGGACTACAAGAACCTGCTGCGCCTGCTGACCAGCTAGGCGTATGGTCGTTTGGTCCTGCGGGACCAGCCGCCTGTCACCCTTCTTCAGGACTTAGACGTGGAGCCGACATGAAGTTTTCCATTTCCCGCGAAGCCCTGCTTCGGCCACTGGCGCTGGTGGCCGGGGTGGTAGAGCGCCGCCAGACCCTGCCGGTGCTGTCCAACGTATTGATTCAGGTCGACCAGGATCAGGTGGCCTTGACCGGCACCGACCTGGAAGTCGAGCTGATCGGGCGGACCGCGGCGTCCCAGGTGGAGGTGCCGGGGGCGGTGACCGTGCCGGCCCGCAAGCTGATGGATATCTGCAAGTCGCTCCCGGATCAGGCCGAGCTGCAGTTCAGCCTGGAGGAGGGGCGTGCCGTGCTGCGCAGCGCTCGCTCGCGTTTCACCCTCTCCACCCTGCCGGTGGCCGAGTTTCCCAATATCGAGGACGCCCAGGGCGACGTCGAGCTCAGCCTGCCGCGCGGCACGCTGAAGCACCTGATCGATGCCACCTCCTTCGCCATGGCCCAGCAGGACGTGCGCTACTACCTCAACGGCATGCTGCTCGAACTGGGCGCCGGGCTGGTGCGCACCGTGGCCACCGATGGGCACCGCCTGGCCGTCTGCTCGGGTCCCGCCGAGATTCAGGTGGAGCCGGCACGTAAGCTGATCGTACCGCGCAAGGGGGTGCTCGAGCTGGTGCGCCTGCTCGATGACAGCGATGAGCCGGTGACGCTGACCCTGGGAAGCAGCCACGTGCGCGCCCACACCGGCGACTTCACCTTCACCTCCAAGCTGGTCGACGGCAAGTTCCCCGACTATGAGCGTGTGGTGCCCAAGGGGGGCGACAAGGTGTTCATTGCCGATCGCACCGAGCTGCGTCAGGTGCTATCGCGCACCTCGATCCTGTCCAACGAGAAGTATCGCGGTGTTCGCCTGCATCTCAAGGAGGGCAACCTGCAGGTCATGGCCAACAACCCCGAGCAGGAGGAGGCCGAGGAGAACGTGTCGGTCGAGTATGGCGGGGCCGGCTTGGAGATCGGTTTCAATGTCGGCTACCTCATCGACGTGCTCAACGTGCTGGATGAGGACCGGGTGCAGATGACCCTCTCCGACTCCAGCAGCAGTGCCCTGTTGGAGGAGCCGGGTGGCGGCGATGCGCTCTATGTGGTCATGCCGATGCGGCTCTGATCTTTCTCGTCATTGGCGGGCAGGCGCCGCTTGGATGCCCCAGGCGTCACGGCTGATATGCAGATAAATTATCTATCTTTCAGTGGCTTGCGAAACCTCGGTGCCGTTGATCTAGTGCCAGGTCCGGGCATCAACCTGATCAGCGGCGCCAATGGCAGCGGCAAGACCAGTCTGCTCGAGGGTATCCATGTGCTCGGCATGGGGCGCTCCTTTCGCACTCGCCAACTACGCAACGCCATTGCCCACGATGCCGCGGAGATGACCCTCTTCGCGCGGCTCGCGGGTGATCCGCCGCTGCCGGTCGGGATTCGCCGGGCCCGGGACGCCGCCGAGCTCGAGATGCGCATGGCGGGTGAGCGGGTCGAGCGGCTGGCGCAACTGATCGAGGCCATGCCGCTGCAGCTGGTCAATCCCGACGCCTTCCGCCTGCTCGAGGGCCCTCCGGCGGGGCGGCGCGAGTTTCTCGACTGGGGTGTGTTTCACGTGAAACACGACTTTTTCGAGGCCTGGCGCCGGGCCCGACGCGCCCTGAAACATCGGAATGCGCTGCTCAGGCGTGATAGAATGGATGTCAACTCGCTGGCGGCCTGGGAGCGTGAACTGGCCGATTGCGGCGAACGCATCGACGCCCTGCGCAGCGAATGGATGGCGGCTTTCCTGCCGGTCTTCGAGGAGACGCTGGCCAGCCTGCTGGATTTGCAAGGCCTGACCCTCCGCTATGCCCGAGGTTGGGATCGACAGCGCAGCCTGCTGCAGGTGCTGGAAGAGGGGCGCGCCACGGACCATCAGATGGGTTTCACCCAGCAGGGTCCGCAGCGTGCCGATCTGCGCATTCGCCTGGGGCGCTACCCGGCGGTGGAGGTGCTGTCTCGCGGCCAGCAGAAGCTGGTGGTAAGTGCGCTCAAGCTGGCCCAGGGCCGGTTGCTGGAGGCGACGACGGGTCGCACCTGCCTCTACCTGGTCGATGACCTGCCGGCCGAGCTCGATGTGTCCCACCGCCGCGTCTTCTGTCGACTGCTGGAGACGATGGGCTGTCAGGCATTCATCACCAGCGTTGAACACGATGCCCTGGTGGGGCTATGGCAGTCCCATACCCCGGTGGCGATGTTTCACGTGAAACACTCGGCCGAGGGTGCAGGGCAGCTAGTGCCGCCGGCACAGATAGACTTCATGACGGAGTAGTCAATGAGCGAGCAGGCTTACGACTCAACGAGCATCAAGGTTCTCAAGGGGCTGGATGCCGTACGCAAGCGTCCAGGCATGTACATCGGGGATACCGATGACGGGACGGGCCTTCACCACATGGTGTTCGAGCTGGTGGACAACTCCATCGACGAGGCGTTGGCCGGCTATTGCTCCGAGATTCGGGTGATCATTCACCCCGACGAATCCGTGACCGTCAGCGACAACGGCCGCGGTGTGCCCACCGATATCCATGAGGGCGAAGGGGTGTCGGCCGCCGAAGTGATCATGACGGTGCTGCACGCCGGCGGCAAGTTCGACGACAACTCCTACAAGGTGTCCGGCGGGCTGCACGGGGTCGGCGTCTCGGTCGTCAATGCGCTCTCAGAAGAGCTCAAGCTGACGATCTGGCGGGCCGGTCAGGTCCACGAGCAGATCTATCGTCATGGGGTGCCCCAGGCGCCCCTGTCGGTGGTCGGCAAGACGGAGAAAAGTGGCACCCGCGTCCACTTCAAGCCCTCGCCGGATACCTTCCACAATATCGAGTTTCACTACGATATCCTGGCCAAGCGCCTGCGCGAGCTGTCGTTCCTGAACTCCGGGGTCGCCATTCGCCTGATCGATGAGCGTAGCGGCAAGGAGGAGCTGTTTCACTACGAAGGGGGCCTCAAGGCCTTCGTCGACCACCTGAACACCAACAAGACGGTGCTCAATCCGGTATTCCACTTCAATGCCGTGCGCGAGGATGGCGTGGAAGTGGAGGTGGCGATGCAGTGGAGTGACTCCTTTGCCGAGAATATCTTCTGCTATACCAACAACATTCCCCAGCGGGATGGTGGCACCCATTTGGCCGGTTTCCGCGCGGCGCTGACGCGTACCCTCAACGGCTACATCGAGTCGCAGGGTCTGCTCAAGAAGGCCAAGGTCAATACCTCGGGGGACGATGCCCGGGAAGGGTTGACCGCGATTATCTCCGTGAAGGTGCCGGACCCGAAGTTCTCCTCCCAGACCAAGGAGAAACTGGTCTCCTCCGAGGTCAAGACGGCGGTGGAGCAGGAGATGGGGCGATTGTTCGCCGATTACCTGATCGAGAAGCCCAACGAAGCCAAGTCGATCGTCAACAAGATGCTCGACGCGGCGCGTGCCCGGGAGGCGGCGCGCAAGGCCCGCGACATGACCCGCCGCAAGGGGGCGCTGGATATCGCCGGCCTGCCCGGCAAGCTGGCAGACTGTCAGGAGAAGGACCCGAGCCTTTCCGAGCTGTTCCTGGTCGAGGGCGACTCCGCCGGCGGTAGCGCCAAGCAGGGCCGTGATCGCCGTACCCAGGCCATCCTGCCCCTCAAGGGCAAGATCCTCAACGTGGAGAAGGCCCGCTTCGACAAGATGCTTTCGTCGGCGGAAGTCGGCACCCTGATCACGGCTCTGGGTTGCGGTATCGGGCGTGAGGAGTTCAACCCCGACAAGCTGCGCTATCACTCGATCATTATCATGACCGATGCCGACGTGGACGGCTCGCATATCCGCACGCTGCTGCTCACCTTCTTCTTCCGCCAGATGTCGCAGTTGATCGAGCGAGGCCATGTGTTCATTGCCCAGCCGCCGCTCTACAAGATCAAGCGCGGCAAGCAAGAACTCTACCTCAAAGACGAACAGGCGCTGATCGACTACCTTACCACCACGGCGATGGACGGCACCCGGCTGTACGTCAATCCCGATGCGCCCGGCGTCTCGGGTGCCCAGCTGGAGTCGCTGGTCAATCAGTATCGCGACGTGATGAAGCGCATCGATCGCTTGTCGCGCGTTTATCCCAATGAGGTGCTGCGCAAGGTCGTCCATGCGGCGACTCTGGAGGGTGAAGCCAGCCTCAAGGATCGCGTAACCATGCAGAACTGGATCGATTTCCTGCAGAAGGAGATGGATGCACTGGTGGCCTATGAGGGGGGGCCGCGCTACACCTTCCGGCTCGAAGAGGATACCGAGCGTGAGCTCTTCCTGCCCGCGGTGACGCTGACCGCCCACGGGGTGAGCACCGACTATGTATGGGGCATCGACTTTTTCACCAGCGCCGACTACCGGGCCATGGCGGCACTCGGCGTTACCCTCGACGGGCTGCTGGAAGCGGGCGCCTATGTGGCGCGCGGTGAGCGACAGAAGCCGGTGGCCACCTTCTACGAAGCGCTGGAGTGGCTGATGAGCGAGGCTCAGCGAGGCCTGTCGATCCAGCGTTACAAGGGGCTGGGAGAGATGAATCCCGAGCAGCTCTGGGATACCACCATGAACCCCGATACCCGCCGCCTGCTGCGGGTGTCGATCGAAGACGCTGTGGCCGCCGACATGATGTTCAACACCCTGATGGGTGACGAAGTGGAGCCACGCCGCGACTTCATCGAGCGCAATGCCCTGGTCGCCAATCTGGATGTGTGAGCGGCGGGTGTTTCACGTGAAACACCGCTAAGCGCCAAGCCCCGAGCAAAGGCCCGCCGTCGATATCGATGGCGGGCCTTTTCAATTTTTCGAGGTAAATTGGAAGCCTATCCCGACTCCTTGATTTCCCCTTTTTCCTCGCCCCTCGCCCCTCGCCCCTCGCCCCTCGCCCCTCGCCCCTCGCCCCTCCCGGGTCTAACTTTCCCTTGCCAGCAACCAGTCGACAAAGCCGCCCAGATCATCGAACCGTAGCGCCTGCTCCAGCCCGACGCCCTGGCTCTCCGTGCGCTTCCCCTTGCCGGTCCTGACCAGCACCGGCCGACAGCCCATGGCCTCTCCTGCCTCCAGGTCTCGAAGGCTGTCGCCGACCATCCAACTGCCGCTCAGGCTCTCCAGCCCCAGGGCTTCGCGTATCTGCTGCAGCAGCCCCGGAAGGGGCTTGCGGCAGTCGCAGCCGTCGTCGGGTCCATGGGGACAGTAGGCGATATGGGCGATCTCACCGCCGGCCGCGGCGACTTGGCGTTCGAGCTCCTCATGCATGGCGGCCAGGGTCGCCGCGTCGTAGTAGCCACGGGCGATGCCCGACTGGTTGGTGGCCACGGCAATGGTCCAGCCGGCGCGGCTCAGCCGGGCGATCGCCTCGATCGCCCGTGGGTAGGGGAGCCACTCATCCAGGGACTTGATATAGGCCTCGGAGTCCTGGTTGATGACCCCATCGCGGTCGAGAATCACCAGGCGGCGGGCTTCGGGCATGGCGCGGTTGTCTCCGGGGGCAGAAGGTGAAGTGAGGAGTGTTTCACGTGAAACATGCGCTGCCAAGTGCGGGGCTCAGAGGGTGAGGGGCGAGTCGCCAGGCAGTGTTCCCCCCTGCTGAGGTCGAGCGCCCCTGACATGTTTCACGTGGAACATCGCCGGGTTTGGCATCACAGGGGGGATATGAATAAGGCCGGCAAGCAGGATGCTTGCCGGCCTCTAGGGGCTACCGACGGGGCGCTTAGTGCGGATGTGGGAGCAAGGCGATATCCGCGACCTCCAGGAACAGCGCCTGGAGGGTGGCCAGCAGTGCCAGGCGGTTGTCCCGCACCGCCTCGTCGTCGGCCATGACCATGACCCGGTCGAAGAAGTCGTCGACCGGGGCCCGCAGGCTGGCCAGGGCGTCCAGCGCCTCGCGGTAATGGCCCTTGGCAAACAGCGGCATGACGGTGTCGCGTCGCGCCGCCAGCGTCTCGTAGAGGGCCTTCTCGGCCGTATCCTGGAGCAGCTCAGGGTTGACCGTGCCCTGACCCGAATGGCCCTGCTTGGTCAGGATATTGGAGACCCGCTTGTTGGCGGCGGCGAGCGCCGCGGCTTCGTCGCGCTGGGCGAAGGCGTGAACCGCCCGCAGGCGTCGCGCGAAGTCCAGCGGCCGAGTGACCGGGCGGGCCCGAACGGCCAGGTAGATCTCCGCCTCGATGCCTTCGTCCAGGGCCCAGGCCCGGAAGCGGTCGAGCATGTAGCCCAGCACCTCGTCGACCAGGTCCTCGGCATAGGGCAGTTCCTGGTGCTGGGCAGCGGCCAGCTCCAGGAGCTCGCGCAGGTCGAGATCAAGCTCGCCCTTGACCAGGATGTTGAGCACGCCGATGGCGGCGCGGCGCAGGGCGAAGGGGTCCTTGGTGCCGCTGGGGCGCTGGCCGATGCCGAAGATGCCGGTCAGCGTATCGAGGCGGTCGGCCAGCGCCAGGGCGCGACCGGTGCGGGTCTCAGGGATGGTGTCCGTGGCGAAGCGTGGCAGGTACTGCTCCTCCAGCGCCTGGGCGACCTCGGCGGGTTCGCCGTCATGGACGGCGTAGTAGCGGCCCATGATGCCCTGCAGCTCGGGAAACTCCAGCACCATCTCGGTGACCAGATCGCACTTGGCGAGCTCGGCGGCGCGCCGGGCCTGGGCCACGTCGCCATCGATGCGGCCGGCAATGAAGGCGGCCACCGCCGCGGTGCGATGCGACTTGTCCGCCAGGGTGCCGAGCTGCTTCTGGAACAGCACGCTGGAGAGTTCGTCGATCCGCGAGGCCAGAGGGCGCTTGCGATCGGTGTCATAGAAGAAAACGGCATCGGCCAGGCGCGGGCGGATCACCTTCTCGTTGCCCTCGATGACCTGCTGCGGGTCGGCGCTGTCGATGTTGGAGATGGTGATGAACAGCGGCTTGAGTTGCCCCTGGTCGTCGAGCAGGTGGAAGTACTTCTGGTTGGCCTTCATCGAGGAGATCAGGCACTCGGCCGGGACCTCCAGGAAACGCTCGTCGAAGCTGCCGGTGAGTGCCACGGGCCACTCGACCAGACCGCTGACCTCGGTGAGCAACTGCTCGTCGATCACCGCCTGGGCGCCCTGTACCTCGGCTTCGGCCAGTACCTGTTCGCGAATGCGCTCGCGGCGCCGCTGGCGGTCGGCCAGCACGTAGGCCTCCTCGAGGGCCGCCAGGTAGTCATCGGCATGGGACAGCTCGATGGGCGCGGGCGCATGGAAGCGGTGGCCGCGGGTCGTGCGGGAGGCCGTCAGGCCGAGCACCTCGGCCTCGACTACCTCGCTGCCGTAGAGCATCACCAGCCAGTGGACCGGCCGGGAGAACTCGATGCGCGAGGCGCCCCAGCGCATGTTCTTGGGCACCGGGAGAGCGGCCACGGCCTTATCGACGATAGCCGGCAGCAGGGCGGTGGTGGCCTCGCCCGGCTGGCGCTCACGGTAACCGAGCCAGGTGCCCTTGGGGGTCTCCAGGTGAATCAGGTCCGCCACCTCGACGCCGCAGGAGCGGGCGAAGCCCTCGGCGGCCTTGGTGGGCTGGCCATCCTTGAAGGCGGCCGCCAGTGCCGGGCCGCGGCGTTCGACTTCGCGATCCGGCTGCCTGTCAGCCAGGGCGCCGACCTGGACGGCGAGGCGGCGCGGGCTGGCCCAGGCCTGAACGGTATCGAAGGCGAGCCCGGCCTCATCGAGCCCGCGGCGGATGCCCTCGGCCAGCGCATCGGAGAGGGTGTCGATGGCGCCGGGGGGAAGTTCCTCGACGCCCAGTTCCATCAGAAAGGTGGTGGCTGCCATGCTCAAGCGTCTCCCTCTTCGGCAAGCGGCTGGTCGGCCAGAAGCTCCTGGCGCAGGGCCTCGGGGGCCATGGGGAAGCCGGCGGCCTTGCGTGAATCGTAGTAGGCGTGGGCCACGTCGCGGGCCATGGTGCGCACGCGCAGGATATAGCGCTGGCGCTCGGTGACCGAGATGGCGTGGCGGGCATCGAGCAGGTTGAAGGTGTGCGAGGCCTTCAGCACCTGCTCATAGGCAGGCAGGGGCAGGCCGGCCGCGAGCAGCTTGGCGCACTCACGCTCCTGATGGTCGAAGGCGCCGAACAGGGCCGGCACGTCCGCCTGTTCGAAGTTGAAGGCCGACTGCTCGCGCTCGTTCTGCAGGTAGACGTCGCCGTAGGTGACCCGGGAGCCGTCCGGGGCAATGGCCCACACCAGGTCGTAGACGCTGTCGACGTTCTGCAGGTACATGGCGATGCGCTCGAGGCCGTAGGTCAACTCCCCGGTGACCGGGTAGCACTCGATCCCACCGGCCTGCTGGAAGTAGGTGAACTGGGTCACCTCCATGCCGTTGAGCCATACCTCCCAGCCCAGGCCCCAGGCCCCCAGGGTGGGCGACTCCCAGTTATCCTCGACGAAGCGGATATCGTGCACCAGCGGGTCGATGCCGAGGCGCTCGAGCGAGCCCAGGTAGAGGTCCTGGAGGTCGGCGGGGGAGGGCTTCATCACCACCTGAAACTGGTAGTAGTGCTGCAGGCGATTGGGGTTCTCGCCATAGCGTCCGTCGGTGGGGCGGCGGGAGGGCTGCACGTAGGCGGCGTTCCAGGTCTCGGGGCCGATGGAGCGCAGGAAGGTGGCGGGATGGAAGGTGCCGGCACCGACCTCCATGTCCAGGGGCTGAAGCACCACGCAGCCTTTTTCGGCCCAGTACTGCTGCAGGGCGAGTATCAGGCCCTGGAAAGTCGACGCCTCAGGCGTCGACGAGGGTGTCGAGAGAGTCATTGGGAAAGCACCGTTGGCCATGAATTCACAGGGCATCAAGTATACAAGCAGCCGCTAGTCGGTTATAGGTGCCGCCAGGCCGCGATGCCATGCCACCGGTTGGCTCGTGCTCGTGTCGTGACGGGGGGCGCGCTATCATGATGGCGCCCGTTCGGGCGAGAGGGGAACCGACTCCCCACAGTACCCAGCGACAGCGCCATGGATTCTCGATGACCACGATAGCCGCCAAGGAGCCGCAGCCAAGGGCCACTCGCTTTCTGCTCTATGCCGAGCAGAACTATGCCTATGGAATCTTGAGGCCACTGCAAGCCGCCATCCGGGCCCGCGGCGGGGAGGCTAGGTGGTTCTTCGCCGGCCCAGAGGTCGACCCGGAACACCTGGAGCCCGGGGAGGTTAAACTCGGCGATGTGGCCGCCGTCAGGGCCTGGCGCCCCGAGGTGGTGCTGGTGCCGGGCAATATGGTGCCGTCCTTCATTCCCGGCTTGAAGGTAGCCGTGTTTCACGGCTTCAATGTCGCCAAGGCGGGGCGCAGCGACGATCGCGGCCACTTCAATATTCGCGGCTGCTTCGATCTCTATTGCACCCATGGCCCCGGCGACACCCAGGGTTTCGCGCGCCGGGCGGCCGAGCACGGTCACTTTCGGGTGGTCGAAACCGGCTGGCCGGCCCTGGACCCGCTGTTCCGTCCCGAGATGCCCGCCGGGCGTGAGCCCGACCTGCCGGCGAGGGATGGCCGCCCGCGCATCCTGCTGTGCTCCACCTTCACGCCGCGGCTGAGCTGCGCACCGCATCTGCTGGAGACCGTCCGCCGCCTGCGCGATACGGGCAGGTGGCAGTGGCTGATCCAGTTTCATCCCAAGATGGACCCGGCGGTGGTCGAGGCCTATCGCTCCCTGGAAGACGACAGCCTGAGCTTCATCGAAACCCGCAACATCCTGCCGCTGCTGCGCACCTCGGATGTCATGGTGTGCGACACCTCCTCGGTGATGCTGATGTTTCTGCTGCAGCACAAGCCGGTGGTGACGTTTCGCAACCAGAGTCGAGGAGACAGGTCACACCTGCTGGATGTGACCCGACCGGAGGCGCTGGAAGGCGCTATCGAGGAGGCGTTGTCGCAGCCCGCTGAGCTGATGGGGCGTATCGGAGCGTTGGCCGGGGAGCTGCATCCCTACACCGACGGGCGTTCCAGCGAGCGCGTGCTGGATGCCGCCGATGCCTGTCTGCGGCAGGGACGGGCGGGACTCAAGGCCAAGCCCCGCAATGGACTGCGAAACCTCAAGGAGCGCCGCAAGCTGGGCTATTGGAAGCCCGGCTAGGCGTTGTTGGCCCAACCAAGCAAAACCAAGCAAGCCGTGACCATCTCTCGTCCGCCCCGAGCACGGTGGTTCAGGGGGTATCGCGGGGCTCTTCGTCCTGGCGCTCTTCGCGGGTCAGCAGCCACAGGCCGGCATGCTTGTTGAAATTGCCCTGCATGTAGTTCATGGCCACGATGAAGCCGATGCGCCCGTCGAGAAAGCCACCGCGCAGGACGTAGATCAAAAAGAAGGTCCATAGCGATCTCAGGCAGACCAGCAGCAGGCTGCGATTTCGCTTGCCCTTGGCAAAGTACTTCTGGCTGCCCAACCAGGCGTACTTGGCGTTCTTTTCCAGGGCATGGCCATAGTCGCGGGCGGTGAAGTGCAGCAGCCTGCCGGGCAGCCGGCCGATCTTGCCGGGAGCGGGGACAATGGTTTCATGCACCTGGGCATCGGTGAACCTGGCCCCCTCGCGGCGGAACAGCCTCAACGGTGCGCGGGCACTGCGCCCGAATTTGAGGCCCTTGCCATGACGCACCACCAGCCACTTGATCCGAAAGGCGGTCTCCTCGATCCGGGGGCTGCTCAGCAGCGCTTCCAGCGCCTCCTGGGCGCTCTCGTCCAGCGCTTCGTCGGCGTCGATGGAGAGCACCCAGTCCATGCTGGCCCGGTCGAGGGCGCGCTGCTTCTGGATCCCGAAGCCGGGCCAGTCGGTCACCCATACCTTGTCGGTATATTGCCTTGCCACCTCCACGGTGCCGTCGGTGCTGCCGCTGTCGAGGACGATGATTTCATCGGCGATGCCGGCTACTGACGCCAGGCAGCGCGGTAGCCGGTCGGCCTCGTTCTTGGCGATGATGCAGACCGAGAGGGTGTGGCGGTGTGGGGAGGACGCGTCAGGCTGCATGGAGAGTGGCTGTCTGTGTCATGGTGATTTTGCCCCTGTCAGGGATAGATGTCTTCGTCCGGGGCCGCATCGTCGGGCGTCTCGACGACCTGCTCTTGCCCGGTGTTGGCCTCGGTCTGGCGCCGTTCCGGGACCAGGCCTTCCCAGAGTCGTTCTTGAAGCGCCGTTTCCTCACGCATCCGGGCATGCAGCGTCGGCTTGCCATGTTCCTCGACCAGAGTCGGCTCATCGGAGAGCAGCGATACCCCGAGGCCGGCGCGGTGCCAGTCGATGGTGAACCCCATGGCTTCCAGAATGGTGGGGAAGACATCCACCATGGAGGCTTCCCGCTGCTCACGGCCAACGGGGATGCCCGGCCCCAACAGCATGAAGGTGTTGTCGCGGTCACCCTGGATCAGGTCATCCCAGGCCGAAACGCGCATGGTGAGGTGGTCGCTGACCAGTATCACCAGGGTGTTGTCCAGCAGGCCTTCGCGTTCCAGCCGCTCGATCAGGTCCCTGGCCAGCCATGCCGAACACTCCACCGAGTAGAGGATGTCGATGCCGTTGAACTCTCCCTGGCGATCGATACAGGCCTGGGCCGGGTAGCCATGCGGTGCATGGCCGGCAATGGTCAGGTTGACCACGCCCCAGGGTCCGTCGCCCTCGTTGAGGCGGCGGATCTCCTCGATGGTGAAATCGTAGAGCGAATCGTCATAGAGGCCCCAGCTATTGACGTAATCCGGGTCCTCCAGCCGTGGCTGCAGCTCCTCGCGCCCCAGCACCGTTTCGAAGCCATGGTCCTCGTAGAAGATGCCTTTGCCGGCGAAGGCGGTGCTGGCCCCGCCCAGGTAGGCGAGCCGGTAGCCCTCTTCCGCGAGCAGGTCGCCGAGGCAATCGACCCCGGGCACCACCTTGTCCAGTGGCGTGAACTGGCGGTCATGCAGTAGGCCGGCGGGCATCAGCGGTGTCCCACACTGGCTGGCGATCATGCCGGCCATGGTCCAGCCGGTATTGTTGATCTGGCGCACCCCTTCGTAGACCAGGCCGCGCTCGCCGACGGCATCCAGGTCGGCGTAGGCGTCACCGAAGCGCTCCCGGTCGGCATAGGTGCGTTCGATGCTTTCCAGGTAGAGCAGCAGCAGGTTCGGCGGCGTCTCGGGAGTCTCGAGGATCATCGGCTCGACGTACTGGCGATTGAGCCAGGCGCCGTCGTCGGTGACGATGGCGGCGCCGCGCTGGGTGATGCCGTAGAGCAGGGGGTTGCTGGCCAGCAGTACGATGGCCAGCAAGGGTTCGGCGCGCCGCCAGCGGTGGTCGTGCCGGGTCAGCCAGACAATGGCCGCCAGCAGGGCCAGCATCGACAGGCAGTAGACCACGGCGGCGCCGATGCGGCCGACGCCGCCGTGGTCGGTCATCCCGGCCTGCAGGTGGAAGTAGACGGCCCCCACGTCGACGATGCCGAAGCTGTCGGCCAGATAGACGTACAGCCCCCACAGGGCAATGGGCAGCAGCGACCAGGGCCAGAGCCTGCGACCCTGAGCGGGCGGCTGGTAGCTCAGAGGTGCCCCCCAGCGGAGCAGGGCGCCCAGGCCGATCCAGGCGGTGGCAATCAGCGGTAGCCACCAGGTGGAGAGGCGGGTCAGGGTGGTGATGGCGTAGCCCACACACAGGCCCATGACCAGTAGGGACCACCAGCGGGGATGGGGCAGGGCCAGGTGTTTCGGCGGCGTCGGCATGATCGATCTATGGTATCGTCTGGCTCGTGATGATAGCTCGTAATGATAGGGCCACCTTAACAGGGTGCCCCGCGTTCAGGTAGCCGTGGAAAGCCCCCCCGATACGACGCGACTGGCATATGCCGGCCGCCGGTTCTGCCTGCAGCGGGAGACGCGCAATGCAACGTACAGCGAGTGCCGGCCCCGGGAGGCTGGAGTGTGACGGCTACCGCCTCGAGGCCAGTGTGACCGACGACGAGGCGGTCTCCCTGGTGCGGGCCGTGGTTGAGCGGCGCTACCGGGTGGTGACGCCCTTGAAGGACAGTCGCCACTGCTGGGCGGCGCGGGTCGCCATTGGCGGTCGTGACCTGGTGCTCAAGGTGCCTCGCGCCCGTAATCGTCGCGCCTGGGAGCGCTTCCTGACGCTGTTTCGCCCCGGGGAATCGATTCGTCAGCATCGCAGCATCGCGACGCTCGATCACCTTGGGGCGAGGGGCCCCGAGCCGATACTGGGCGCCGAGCGGCGTGAGGCGGGGCGAGTGGTGGACGGTTTCTTCCTGTACGGCTATGTCGCGGGCCGGCAGGCGACGAGCCGCGATACCCGGGCGGTGGCCGAGGCGCTGCTCGAACTGCATGGACATGGCTACCTGCGCGGCGATCCCCAGGCGCAGAACTTCATCATCGATGAGGGCCAGGCCCGCTTCATCGATTTCAAGATGCAGCGGCCACGCTTCCTGACCAGGATTCGGCTGCTGATGGAGTACAGTAAATTTCTCGAAAGCATGCCCTTCGGCTATCGCTATCTCGACCAGGCAACGCGTGACTCCCGCGCCTTTCGCCTGGCCAATGCCCTGCAGGCCGGGCTCTCCTGTACGCGGCGCCTGCGCAAGGCTGCCAAGCGCAAGTTGACGGGATGGCGCAAGGGGTGAGCCGTTGCGCCGGGGCTATTCTCCCCCCCGGTGCCCCTCGAGGATGGCGGCCATCGCCTGGGGGTGGCCAAGCTTGCGCAGTGAGCGCGCCAGCCGCGCCAGGTTGCCCGGGACATGGCCTCCGCTGGGGCGCATGCGGCAGCGATCCAGGTCGATCAGCCAGGTCTTGCCGTCATCGTCGACCAGCAGGTTGCGGGCATTGAGATCCACGTGGTCGAGGCCGGCATCGTGAAAGCGGCGGATGGTGGCGCCAACGGATGTCAGCAGGGCGGCGTCGGCGCGGTTTTCCGCGAGCCGCTCGGCGAGCGCACGGGCGCCGGGAATGCGCACCGTGAGCAGCGCCGCCTCGTAGCTTAGCCCGTGGCGGGTCACCCCGGCCGCCACCGGCCGCGGCACCGGCAGGCCGCGCTCGTGCAGGTCGGCGGTCAGGCGCAGCTCGCGAAAGGCGCGGGTGCGCTCGAGCCCCAGCCACAGGTAGCGCGCCTCGCTGACCGTCGCCACCAGGCCGCCGCGACGGTAAGGGCGCAGCACCCACTGCTCGGCACCGGCGTCCAGGAAGAGGCTGCTGCCGCGCCCCGGCGCTTCCCCCACCACCCGACCCTGCTGGCGCCAGTGCTGCGGGTCGAGCAGCGTCGGGCCGAGTTGTGGCGCCATGTCGGCGTCACATACACTGCCTGCATCATATAGAATGACCGTCTTTCCCGTCCGATATGTTGCCAAGCGCATGAAGCATCCTCTGCCTGCCCGACCCCGCCATATTGCCATACTGCGGCTCTCCGCCCTGGGCGATGTCTGCAATCTGGTGCCGACCGTGCGCGCCCTCCAGCGCCAGTGGCCCGAGGCGCGTATCACCTGGATCATCGGCAAGGCCGAGCACAGTCTACTGGCGGGCCTGTCGGGGGTCGAGTTCATCGTCTATGACAAGGCGACCGGCCTTGCCGGCATGCGCGCCATCTGGCGCGAGCTGTCGGACAGGCGCTTCGATGTGCTGCTGCACATGCAGCAGGCGCTGCGGGCCAGCGTGCTGTCGCTGGGGATCAAGGCCGAGGTGCGGGTCGGCTATGACAAGGCGCGCTCCAAGGATGCCCAGCACTGGTTCATTCACCGCCAGCTGGCGCCGCATCCCCGCGCCCACGTGGTGGAGTCGTTTCTCGACTTCGCCCGGCTGCTCGGCGTGGAGGACCTCTCCCTGGAGTGGAACCTGCCGATTCCCGAAAGCGCCGTCCAGGAAGCCCGCGAGATCGCCGGGACGGGGCGCTACCTGGTGATCAGCCCCTGCAGCAGCCTGCGGGTACGCAACTTCCGCAACTGGTCGGCGGAGGGCTATGCCGCGGTGATCGAACACGCCTGGGCCCAGCACGGCATCGCCACCGTACTGACCGGTGGCGGCAGCACCCAGGAGCGCGAGATGGGCGAGCGGATCCAGGCCCTCAGCCGACCGGAAGCGGTGCACGACGCCATCGGCAAAAGCTCGCTCAAGGGGCTGCTGGCGCTGATCGATGGCGCCGAGGCGGTGATCGCCCCCGACTCCGGGCCGGTACACATGGGCAATGCGCTGGGTACCCCGGTGGTCGGCCTCTATGCCACCTCCAACCTGGATCGCACCGGGCCCTACCATTGGCGGGCCCAGACGGTGAACCGCTATCCGGAGGCGGTGCGCACCTACCTGCACAAGGAGCCCGAGCAGTTGGCCTGGGGGCAGCGGGTGCGCCATCCCGACGCCATGTCGCTGATTCGCACCGAAGATGTCATCGACCGGCTGGAGGCGGTGCTCCTCGCCCGGGATGCCCATGGCGCGCAGACGGAGACCCCCGATGAAGCTTGATCTGACCGCTCTGGAGCAGGCCCGTGTGCTGGTGGTGGGCGACGTGATGCTCGACCGCTACTGGCATGGCGGCACCCTGCGCATCTCGCCGGAGGCCCCGGTGCCGGTGGTGCAGGTACGCGACAGCGAGGATCGTCCCGGCGGGGCGGCTAACGTGGCGCTGAATATCGCCTCGCTGGGGGCCCATGCCGCCCTGGCCGGCCTGGTCGGTGACGACGACAATGGCGAACGGCTGCGCTCGGCGCTCGATGTGGCGGGAGTGAGCACTCACTTCGAGTGCAGCATCGGTATCCCCACCATTACCAAGCTGCGCGTGGTGAGCCGCAATCAGCAGCTCATCCGCCTGGACTTCGAGCAGGGGCTCGGCGAGGTGGATACCCGCGGCCTGCTGGCCCGGGTCGAGCAGGCGCTGCCCGATTGCGACCTGGTGATCCTCTCCGACTACGGCAAGGGCACGCTCAACCGGGTGGAGGCGTTGATCGAGTTGGCGCGTGCCGCCGGCAAGCGGGTGCTGGTCGACCCCAAGGGCAGCGACTTCGGCAAGTACCGCGGCGCCAGCATGATCACCCCCAACCTGACCGAGTTCGAGGGGGTGGTGGGCCCCTGCCGCGACGATGCCGAGCTCGCCGCCAAGGCCGAGGCGCTGCGAGACGAGCTGGCGCTGGAGGCGCTGCTGATCACCCGCAGCGAGAAGGGCATGACCCTGATCCGCGCCGACCACGAGCCGCTGCATCTGCCGACCCGGGCCCGGGAGGTGTATGACGTCACCGGCGCCGGGGATACCGTGATCGGCGTGCTGGGCCTGGCGCTGGCCGCCGGCCACGGCTTCCCCGAGGCCATGACCCTGGCCAACCTGGCCGCCGGCCTGGTGGTGGCCAAGCCGGGCACGGCGACCCTCTCCATCGCCGAGCTCTACACCGCCCTGCACGGCGACAAGCTGGCCGAGTTCGGGGTGATCGAGGAGCGGCCCCTGATCGAGGCGGTGCGGGCCGCCCAGGCCCGTGGTGAACGGGTGGTGATGACCAACGGCTGCTTCGACATCCTGCACGCCGGCCACGTGGCCTATCTGGAGCATGCCCGTCGGCTCGGTGACCGGCTGATCGTTGCGATCAACGACGACGCTTCCATCGCCCGGCTCAAGGGGCCCAAGCGGCCGATCAACCCCCTGGCCCGGCGCATGCAGGTGCTGGCGGGCCTGGGCGCCGTGGACTGGGTGGTGCCCTTCGGCGAGGACACCCCCGCACGGCTGATCGAGGCGGTGCTGCCGGACGTGCTGGTCAAGGGCGGCGACTACCGCCCCGAGCAGATCGCCGGCGGCGAGGCGGTACGCGCCAATGGCGGCGAGGTGACCGTGCTCGACTTCGAGGACGGCGTCTCCACCACGGCGATGATCGCCACCATCCTCGACCGCGAGGCGTGAGGGTGCGTGCCGGGCGCCCCTGGGCGAGGCACCTCTACTCGGCGGCGCTCTATCTGCTGTCGCCGCTGATCTGGCGGCGCGTCTGGCGTGAGCAACTGCCCACTCACCCCCGGCGCGAACGGCTGGGCTACCTGCCTTCGCCACCCGACCACCGGCGCAGGATCTGGCTGCACTGCGCCTCGGTGGGCGAGGTGCTGGCCGCCCGTCCGCTGATCGAGGCGCTGCTCGAACGCTTTCCCGGGCATTGCCTGGTGATCACCACCATGACCGCCACCGGCGCCGAGCGTGCCGCCGCCCTGGCTGAGGGGCTTCGCCAAACCGAGGCTGGCGGCGAAGTGAGTCATCACTTCGTGCCGCTCGACTTTCCCGGCGCGGCGCGGCGCTTCATCGACCGCCTCTCTCCCGCGCTGGCGATCCTCTTCGAGACCGAGCTGTGGCCCAACCTGCTGGCCGCCTGCGGCCGGCGCGGGGTGCCGGTGGCGGTGGTCAACGGCCGACTCTCGCCCCGCGCCTTTCGCGGCTACCGCCGCCTGCGCCCGCTGATGCAGGAGGCGCTGAGCCATGTCGACTGGCTGGCGGCCAAGTCCGCGGCCGACGCCGGGCGCTTCCGGGCGCTGGGCATGGCCGCCGGGCGCAGCGAGGTGGTGGGCTCGCTGAAGTATGACCTGACACCCGACCCCGTGGCCGAGACCCGCAGCCGGCAGCTGTGCACCCGACTGGGGGCGCGTCCCGTCTGGGTGGCCGGCTCCACGCATCCGGGTGAGGATGAGCTGCTGCTGGACGTCCATGCCCGGCTGCGCGCGCACTACCCCGATGCGCTGCTGATCCTGGTGCCGCGCCACCCCCAGCGCTTCGACCGGGTGGCGGCGCTATGTGCCGAGCGGGGCCTGGCGCTGGCGCGGCGTTCCCGGGACGAGTGGCCCGGGGCCGCCACCGCGATCTACCTGGGCGATACCATGGGCGAGCTGCTCACTCTCTACGGGGTCGGCGACCTGGCCTTCGTGGGGGGCAGCCTGGTGCCGGTGGGCGGGCACAACCTGCTGGAGCCGGCGGCCATGGGCGTGCCGGTGCTCACCGGCCCGGAGCTGGCCAATTTCGCCGAGGTGGCGGCGACCCTGCGCGAGGCCGACGCCCTGGTGGAGGTCGCCGACGCCGAGGCGCTGGGCCGTGTGCTCTTCGCGCTGTTCGATGACGAGGCCGAGCGTCACCGCCTGGCCGAGGCGGGCCAGGCGGTGATCGCGGCCAATCGTGGCGCCCTGGTGCGTACCATGACCGGCCTATCGCGGCTGATGGAAACGAAGTGAGCGATCACTCACGTCGCTTCGGGTTCGGCGCCGATCAGGCCGGCGTCAGCCGCTCGACGCCGTGTTCGGTGCCGAGCAGCAGCACATCGGCGCCGCGGGCGGCGAAGAGCCCGTTGGTGACCACCCCGACGATGGCGTTGAGGCGCGCCTCCATGGCCACCGGGTCGTCGATCATGAACTCGAAGCAGTCGATGATCGGATTGCCGTTGTCGGTGACCACTCCCTCCCGGTAGACCGGATCGGCGCCGAGCTTGACCAGTTCCCGGGCCACGTAGGAGCGCGCCATGGGAATCACTTCCACCGGCAGCGGGAACTCGCCCAGGCGCTCGACCTTCTTGGAGGCGTCGGCGATGCAGATGAAGCGCTCGGCGCAGGCGGCGACGATCTTCTCCCGAGTCAGGGCCGCGCCGCCGCCCTTGATCATGTGTAAGTGAGCGTTCACTTCGTCGGCGCCGTCGATATAGAAGGGCACCGTGCCCACGCTGTTGAGCTCGAACACCTCGATGCCGTGGCCGCGCAGCCGCTCGGCGCTGGCCTCGGAGCTCGCCACGGCGCCCTTGAAGTCGTCACGCAGTGCCGCCAGGCGGTCGATGAACAGGTTGGCGGTGGAGCCGGTGCCGACGCCGAGCACGGTGTCGCGCTCGAGCCAGGGCCGGATCTCGTCGATGGCGGCCGCGGCCACGGCGTCCTTTAGTTCGTCCTGGGTCATGGGGGAACTCGCTGTCTGATGGGGGACGGATGCGGCGCCATTATAGTCCAGCGAGGCCAGCCTGCCGATGAGGGCAAAATACTGCACGAGCGAAAGGCGCCGGGGACAGGTCGGAGAGGGGGTCCGAGGACCAGGGATGGCCGAGGTAGCCTACAGGGAAGTATTCATAGCGCCCCCTCGAAGGCCTGTCGCCGGCACAGCCTGGAGCGATGCTGCCATCTGCGATAGCCCTCTCGCTGGAGGGGCTGCGCTGGACGCCATGCCTCCGGGAATGCTACCAATAGGGGTTCTCTGCACTGCAGCACAGCCCTTCGCGTCACTCCTCTGGGATATCAGGATGCTAGAAGCTACCGTCAAGAAGATTCTCCAGGCCCGGGTCTACGAGGCCGCCCGGGAAACGCCGATCTCCCCGGCCCCCTTCCTCTCCCGCCGTTTTCACAACACCATCCTGATCAAGCGTGAGGACCTGCAGCCGGTCTACTCCTTCAAGATTCGCGGGGCCTACAACAAGATGGCCCAGCTGAGCGAGGAGCAGAAGGCCAAGGGCGTTATCGCGGCGTCCGCCGGCAATCATGCCCAAGGCCTGGCCATGGCGGCCAAGCAGATGGGCGTCAAGGCGGTGATCGTGATGCCGCGTATCACCCCGGAGATCAAGGTGGCCGCGGTGCGCGCCCGCGGCGCCAAGGTGGTGCTCAAGGGCGACGCCTTCGCCGCCGCTGCCGAACACGCCCAGGAGCTGATCGCGGAGCACGGCTACACCTACATCCCGCCCTTCGACGATATCGACGTGGTGGCCGGTCAGGGCACCGTCGCCATGGAGATCCTCCATCAGCATGCCGGCCCCCTGGACGCCATCTTCGTGCCGGTGGGCGGTGGCGGGCTGATCGCCGGGGTGGCGGCCTACGTCAAGTACCTGCGCCCCGAGATCAAGGTGATCGGCGTCGAGGCCGAGGACAGCGCCTGCCTCAAGGCCGCTCTGGCCGCCGGCGAGCGGGTGGTGCTCGACCAGGTGGGGGTCTTCGCCGAAGGCGTGGCGGTGGCCCAGATCGGCGAGGTGCCCTTCTCCATCGTCCGTGACCTGGTCGACGACGTCATCACCGTCAACGCCGACGAGATGTGCGCGGCGGTCAAGGATATCTTCGACGATACCCGGGCGGTGTCGGAAACCTCCGGGGCCCTCTCCCTGGCGGGGCTGAAGAAGTACATCCAGCAGACCGGCGTCGAAGGTCAGACCCTGCTGTGCATCAACTCCGGGGCCAATACCAACTTCGATCGGCTGCAGCATATCGCCGAGCGCACCGAGCTCGGTGAGCAGCGCGAGGCGATCCTCGCGGTGACCATTCCCGAGAAGCCCGGCAGCTTCAAGAAGTTCTGCAAGACCCTCGGCAAGCGCATGGTCACCGAGTTCAACTACCGCTACGCCGACCCGGAGGCGGCGCATATCTTCGTCGGCGTGCAGGTCAAGCCCGGCGGCGACGATCGTCAGGCGGTGATCGAACGGCTGCGCGATGCCGGCTACCCGGTGGAGGATCTCACCGACAACGAGCTCGCCAAGCTGCATATCCGCCATCTCGGCGGCGGCCGCCCCAAGGAGCACTTCGAGGAGGAGGTCTATCGCTTCGAATTTCCCGAGCGTCCCGGGGCGCTGATGAATTTCCTCACCCACCTGCCCCACGACTGGAACATCTCGCTGTTCCACTACCGCAACCACGGCGCGGCCTATGGCCGTGTGCTGGTGGGCATGCAGATCCCCAACGGCGACCGGTCCCACGTGGAGGAGCACTTCGACGAGATCGGCTATCGCTACTGGAAGGAGTCCGACAACTCGGCCTATCGGCTGTTCATGGCCTGAAGGATTCCCTGGGTAAGCGCTGACTTACGTCAAAGACGAGAAATGACGAGTGTTTCGAAAGGTGATCGTTGGCCGCCAGTGGTTGTCAGCCAGGTGCCTGAGCCCCTATAGTCGACGCTGCGCGTCGCCATGGGCGACATCGTCCACTCTCCGCTGCGGCGGACGCACTTGCAGGGAGCAGATAATGAAGCGTAAGCCCGATCTGGTCATGGCACTGGTGCTGGCATTCGGCATCGGCGTCGTGGTGACCGGCTATGCCCAGGCGCTGGCGGGTAGCTGAGTCGGCCATCAGTGCCATGATCAGATGCAATGCAAACGACCGGCCGGTGCAGCGCACCGGCCGGTCGTTTGCGTTGTGCCGCCGGCTAGGCCTCAGGGAGCAACAAGGCGGGCGTCGCTCGCAATGGCATCCAGCGGAATATCCCAGGGCGCGCTCGGCAGCCGGGAGATCCGCTGGCACTCGTGGGCCAGGCCGATCAGCCGCGGGCGCGGCCCCGGGCGGCGGGTGAAGGCCAGGCTGCGATCGTAGAAGCCGCCGCCCATGCCCAGGCGCTGGCCGGCGTCGTCGAAGCCCACCAGCGGCAGCAGGATCAGGTCCAGTGCCCAGGCGGGCAGGCGCCGTGCCCGGTGCGCGCCGTGGCGGGTCTCGGGCTCGGGGATGCCGAAGCGGTTGCGCACCATCGGCGTGCCTGGGTGGTAGTGGACGAACCACAGGACGTTATGGCTCAGCGGCTTGAGTACCGGCAGGTAGACCCGGGCGCCGCGCCGGGTCAGCCACGGGATCAGCGGCCTGGGGTCGATCTCCCCGTCGTTGGGCAGGTAGAGGGCCACGCGGCGAGCGCGCTGCAGCTCGGGCAGCTGGCGCAGGCGGCGACACAGGGCCTGGGCGGCCTGGCGCTGCTGCCGCGGAGAGAGGGCACGACGCCGTCGACGCAGGGCACGGCGCAGGCGCTTTCGCGCGTCCGGTGAGTCGTCGCGGGTGTCGAAATCGAGAGGGTCAGGCAGGCTGTTCATGATGCGATAGGGTTCCCCAGAGTGCCGCTGTCATTCTGGCCCTTGAACCCTTGGTTCAAGGTGGGTGGCCGCAGCCGAACCGTCAGGCTTTCCGTCGCACGGACATGCACACGGGTCCGGCTAGCTATTGGCCGCCCTAGGTATTGCGCATAGGCTCGAGGGACTATAACGACTGGCCAACACCCCAGGGAACACCTTCATCGTATCAGAGCTGGCGGGGACGTCCAATGTCATTCGCCGGATGTTTGCTGTGGCGTCGGGCCGCTGGCCAGGGCCCGCTCCAGGCGCTCGCTCAGCCGGTCCAGGCTCTGTTCGCCGCTGCGTCGCTCATCCAGCGCCTCGAGCAGCTCGTGGGTGATGTTCAGCGCCGCCATGATGGCGATCCGCTCACTGCCCAACAGATTGTTCTGGGCATGGATGCCGTGCATGGCGCGATCCAGGTAGCGGGCGGCGCGGTCCAACTTGTGCTCCTCGCCGGAATTGCAGGCGATCACGTAGTGCCGACCCAGCAGGGTGATCTCGGCGGTGGGACGGGGGGCATCGCTCATGAGGGCTCCGGTGCGGGCCACGGGGCGGCCCGATACGTTAACATCCTGTAGAGACCTGTCTGGAGCGGCCCGCACTGGTTCGGCGCGCGTTCAGACAGTGCCCAGTCAAGAGGCGTCATTCAACCACTATAAGAGAGCCGCTCCTGGGCGGTCAACGCACCGCGGCGGCTCTCTTGACACCGCTCTTCGTCGCCTGCCACAAGGAAAGCCGTCATGTCCACGATCGACGAACGCCCGGATTTCTCGACCATCGCCGACCTGTTCCTGCTGCACGGCAGCCTGCAGTCCCCGGCCTTTCTCGACGGCCGGCTGTGCGCCGGCCTGGCGCTCAACGACCTCGCCGCCGGCGACTGGCTGGAGGCGGTCTGCCTGGACCTGGGGGTCGAGCAGCCCCGCGATCGCGACAGCGCCGAGGCGCTGCTGGCCTGGCGCCGGCAGGCCCTGGAGGCGCTGGCCGACAGCGCCCTGAACTACGAGCCGCTGCTGCCCGACGAGCTCTATTCGCTGGCCGAGCGCGCCCGCGGCCTGCGCGACTGGACCCTGGGGTTCCTGGAGGTGGTCGAGGAGGCCGGTGAGGCGCCCCGCCAGGGCTGGTCGGCGCCGCTGCGCGAGGCGCTGGAGGACCTGTCGGTCCTGGCGACCATGGAGACTGACCTCGAGGAGAGCCCCGAGAACGAGAACGACCTCTTCGCCCTGGCCGAACATGCGCGGATGGCCGCCATGCTGCTCTACACCGAGCAGCACCCGGGCCGGCCGCAGGTCGAGGCGAGCGAGCCGACCCGCCATTGATGCCCACTCCCATTGCCAAGGAGCCGCGATGCTGCCCGATCCCCTGCCCCGCCCCGCCCCCATCGCCAACGACGAGTACCGGTCACGGCGCCGCGCCCTGATGGCGGCCCTGCCCGCCGACAGCGCGGTGCTGTTGCCCGGCGCCTCGTTGGTCACCCGTTCCCGGGACAGCGAGTACCCCTTCCGCCAGGACAGCGACTTTCACTACCTGACCGGCTTTGCCGAGCCCGATGCCCTGCTGCTGCTGCTGCCGGGGCGTAGCGAGGGTGAGAGCGTGCTGTTCTGCCAGGACCGCGACCCCGCCCTGGAGACCTGGACCGGCGTCCGCCTGGGGGCCGAGGGCGCCGTGCGCGAGCACGGTGTCGACCAGGCTTTCGAGAATGCCGAACGCGAGGAGCGCCTCGAGGCCCTGCTGGACGGCCGTCGCACCCTCTATCTGCCTCTGGACAGTCCCGAGGCCATGGCCATCGCCGAGGAGGCGCGTAGCGCCCTGGCAGCAAAGGCCCGTCGCGGCGCGCGCCCCCCGGAAGCGCTGGTTAATGTAGCGCCGCTGCTGCACGAGGCCCGTCTGATCAAGAGCGAGAGCGAGCTCGCGCTGATGCGCCATGCGGCGCGGATCTCGGCCGGCGCCCATCTGCGCGCCATGCATGCTGCCCGCCCGGGGCTCGGCGAGTACCACCTGCAGGCCGAGCTGGAGCACGAGTTTCGCTGGCAGGGCGGCAGCGGCCCGGCCTACGCCAGCATCGTCGGTGGCGGCGCCAACGGCTGTGTGCTGCACTACATCGAGAACCGCGATGCCCTGCGCGACGGCGAGCTGGTGCTGATCGACGCCGGTGCCGAGTTCGACCTCTATGCCGGCGACATCACCCGTACCTTCCCGGTCGGTGGGCGATTCAGCGACGCTCAGCGCGCCCTCTACGAGGTGGTGCTGGCGGCTCAGGAGCGGGCGGTGGCGGCGGTGCGACCCGGCGTCACCCTGGCCGAGATCCACGCCGGGGTGGTCCACGACCTCACCGCGGGGCTGATCCGGCTGGGGCTGCTCGCCGGCGAGGTCCAGGCGCGCATCGACGACGACAGCATCAAGCGCTTCTATCCGCACTCTACCTCCCACTGGCTGGGGCTGGATGTTCACGACGTCGGCGCCTATCGCCCGGCGGGCGAGCCCAGGCCGCTGGCGCCGGGCATGGTGCTGACCGTCGAGCCGGGGCTCTATGTGCCCGCCGATGATGAACTCCCCGAAGCGTTTCGCGGCATCGGCATTCGCATCGAGGATGACGTGGCGGTCACCGTTGAGGGGCATGAAGTGCTCAGCGAGGGGGTGCCCAAACGGGTCGAGGATATCGAGGCCCTGATGGCCAGAAAATGATCAGTGGAAAGGGAGTTCGATGCATGTTACGTAATTTACGTTACGCATTATCATCCGGTAGTCATGGTGCCCGAGGAGCCTGGGCATGAGCCGCGCGGCCCCACGCCCCGTGGATATCGCCATCATCGGCGGCGGGCTGGTCGGCGCCAGCCTGGCCTGCTGCCTGGCGCCGCTGATCGAGCGCCACGGGCTGTCGGTGGCGGTGATCGAGGCCGCGCCGATGGGCAATTTGGCCGAGACCGCCTGGCAGCCGAGCTTCGATGCGCGCTCCAGCGCCATCGCCCAGGGCTCGGCGGAGCGCTTTCGCGACATGGGCCTGTGGGATGCCATGGCCGAGCAGGCCGCGGCGATTCGCCGGATTCACGTCAGCGAGCGGGGCCGACTGGGCGTGACCCGCCTGCTGGCCGAGGAGCTCGGCCAGCAGGCGCTGGGCTACGTCGTCCCCAACGCCTGGATGGGCCGCGTGCTGCATCGGCGCCTGGCGGCGCTGCCGCTGGCATGGCACTGCCCGGCGACGGTGGAGGCCATCGTGCCCGAGGCCGAGGGGCACCGCCTGACGCTCTCCGATGGCAGCCAGCTGCGGGCCGGCCTGACGGTGCTGGCCGACGGCGGCCGCTCGGGGCTCAAGGCGCGCCTGGGCATCGCCAGCGATGAGGCGCCCTATGACCAGGTGGCGCTGATCGCCAACGTGGAGGTGAGCCGCCCCCACGGCGGTACGGCCTTCGAGCGCTTCACCCGCGAGGGGCCGATCGCCCTGCTGCCGCTGCCGGGCCAGCAGATGGCGCTGGTCTGGACCCACGCCAGCGGCCGCGAGACGGCACGCCTGGCCCAGGGCGACGGCGACTTTCTGGCTGAGCTGCAGGACGCCTTCGGTGACCGGGCCGGGCGCTTTCGCCGGGTGGGCAGCCGCCACGCCTATCCGCTCACGCTGATCACCGCGCGGGAATCGGTGCGCCCCGGGCTTGCGGTGCTGGGCAATGCCGCCCATGCGCTGCACCCGGTGGCCGGCCAGGGCTTCAACCTCGCCCTGCGCGGCGTGACGGATCTGGTGGCGGCCCTCGAACAGGCCCTGGAGGGAGGGGAGTCGCTCGGCTCCCTGACGACCCTGGGCGATTTCGAGGCGCGCCGCTTCGCCGATCGCCACAGCGTCATCCGCTTCAGCGACGGCCTGGTGCGGCTGTTCGGCATCGACCACCCGCTGCTGTCCCACGCCCGGGCCGCCGGCCTGGTCGGCCTCAACCTGGCCGGCCCGCTGCGCCGCAGCCTGGCGCGTCGCGCCATGGGCCTGGAGCGCTGACATGCAGTCACATCATGGAGAGCACGACATGGCGCAAGCCGGTCAGGAGAGTCAGCGCTGCGAGGCGATCATCGTCGGCGGCGGCATGGTGGGGGCGGCGCTGGCCGCGCTGCTGGGCGAGGCCGGGGTCGCGGTGACCCTGCTCGATGCACGCCCTACGCTGCTGGACGCCGAGCGGGTGGGGCGTGGCCGGCCGGCGAGGCGGGTCAGCGCCCTGACGCCGGTGTCACAGCGCCTGCTCGAGGGCATGGGGGCCTGGGAGTGGATGCGCCAACGGCGGGTGACCCCCTACCGGCACATGCAGGTGTGGGACGCCGAAGGCAGCGGCGAGGTGGCGTTCTCGGCGGACCAGGCCGGGGTGCCGGTGCTTGGCCATATCGTCGAGAACGACGTGGTGTTGGCGGCGCTGGAGGCGCGGCTGGTCGCGCTGCCGTCGGTGACGCTGGGCCTGTCGGCCCGCGTGGCCGGCCTCAACGAGACCCCCGACGGGCGCGAGGTGGTGCTGGAGGATGGGCGCCGGCTGTCGGCGCCGCTGGTGGTGGCCGCCGACGGCGCCCGCTCGCCGCTGCGCACGCTGGCCGGCATCGAGGTCAGCGCCCGGGACACCGGCCATGTGGCGGTGGTCACCACGGTGCGCAACGCCCGCCCCCACGGTGGCGTGGCCCGCCAGGTGTTCCTGCCCGGCGGCCCGCTGGCCTTCCTGCCGCTGACCGTGGAGGACGATGACCGCTACTGCTCCATCGTCTGGTCCACCGCCCCCGAAGAGGCCGAGCGGCTGACCGGCCTCTCGGCGCAGGCCCTGGGCGAGGCGCTAGGGGCGGCCTTCGCGCATCGCCTGGGCGAGGTCGAGGTGGTGGATGGCGCCATGGCGGTGCCGCTGACCCAGCGTCATGCCGAGTGCTACACGCAGCGCGGCTTCGCCCTGGTGGGCGATGCCGCCCACACCATTCACCCCCTGGCCGGTCAGGGGGTGAATCTGGGGCTGATGGATGCGGCGGTGCTCGCCGAGGAGGTGCTGGCGGGGCGGCGCCGGGGGCTGGCCATCGGCGAGGCGGGGGTGCTGGGGCGCTATGCCCGCCGTCGACGCGGCGACAACGCCGCCATGCTGGCGCTGATGGACGGCTTCCGGCTGCTGTTCGGCACTAGTAACCCGGCGCTGACCCTGGCCCGCAACCTGGGCATGAGCGGCGTCGACCGGCTCACCCCGGTCAAGCGGCTGCTGATGCGACAGGCGATTGGGCATAGGGGCCGCCTACCGGCCTCCTGCCGTTAACGCCTTCGCTGGCTGACGACGTTGAGCGCCTTGAGCAGGTTCAGGGCTTCGCTGAGCTGGTAGTCCTCGCGGAGCCGCTCGCTCATTTCGTGGCGTTCGCGGGGGTCGTCCTGCGAGCGCAGGTGGCCCTCCAGGTCGGCCTCGCGCAGCTGGCGGCCGCTTTCGGTCACCTCGACCCGACCGCGCACCACTTCCACGTCGGGCTCGATGCCCTGGGCCTGGATCGAGCGGCCGCTGGGGGTGTAGTAGAGCGCGGTGGTCAGCTTGAGCCCCTCGCCGTTGCCCAGCGGCATGATCTGCTGTACCGAGCCCTTGCCGAAGCTCTCGGTGCCCATCACCACCGCCCGATGCTGGTCCTGCAGGGCGCCGGCGACGATCTCCGCCGCCGAGGCGCTGCCGCCGTTGATCAGCACCACCAGCGGCACCTCGGGCGCGACGGTATCGCGGCCAGCCGAGAAGCGCATCTCGGCGTCGGGCAGGCGGCCTTCGGTGTAGACGATCAGGCCGTCGTCGAGGAAGGCGTCGGCCACTGCCACCGCTGCCTGCAGCACCCCGCCGGGGTTGTTGCGCAGGTCCAGCACCAGGCCGTTGAGCGGGCCGTCGCGCTCCATGCGTGCGATGGCGGTGCCCAGCTGGTCGGCGGTGCGGGACTGGAACTGACTGACCCGCAGGTAGCCGTAGCCGGTTTCCAGCATCTCGCTTCTTACGCTCTCGGTGCGGATGATCTCGCGGGTCAGGGTAACGGTGCGCGGCGACTCCTCGCCGCGCCGCTGGATGGTCAGGCTCAGCTCGCTGCCCGGTTCGCCGCGCATCAGGGTCACCGCCTCCTGCAGCGAGAGCCGATCGGTGGGGGTGTCATCGATGCGCAGGATCTGGTCCCGGGACTGCAGCCCGGCCCGCGCGGCGGGGGTGTCGTCGATGGGGGTGATGATCGTCAGCTGGCCGTCCTGCAGGCCCACCTCGATGCCGATGCCGCCGAATTCGCCCTGGGTGGACTCGCGTAGCGACTGAAACTCGTCGCGGTCCAGGTAGGCGGAGTGGGGGTCGAGCTCGCTGAGCATGCCGCGCATGGCGTTGCGCAGCAGGGTGCGATCATCGACGTCCTCGACGTAGACGCGCTTGATGCGTTCGAACACCTCGGCGAAGGTCTGGATCTCCTCCAGCGGCAGGTCGTCGCCCGGCGATGTCGCCTGGGCGGCCGGCGACAGCCAGACGAGCGGCACCGCCAGCAGGGCGGCCAGCAGGCGACGGGGAGCGGCGGGCAGGAGCCCGGCGGAACTGAGGGGCATGCGAACTCCGCGATAGCGAGACGAGACGACCAGCATAGCTCGCCGCCGGGAGGTTGGGGAAGGGCCGCGTCAGCGCCGGGCGATCCAGGTCTGGGGGTCGATGGGATCGCCCCCGCGACGCACCTCGAAGTAGAGCGCCGGCGCCGAGTGGCCGCCGCTGGCGCCGACCCTGCCGAGGGTGTCGCCGCGGGCAACCGCTTGGCCCACCTCGACCTCGAAGCGCTGCAGGTGGGCGTGCAGGGTCATCACCTGATCGCCATGGTCGAGGATCAGCAGGTTGCCGAAACCGCGCATCCAGTCGGCGAACACCACACGCCCGGCGTGGACCGCCGCCACCGGGGTGCCCTCCCGGGCCTCGATCAGGATGCCGTTGCGGTGCACGCCGTCGCTGCGCCGGAACCCCGAGGCCACCGCTCCCTGCACCGGCCAGGGCAGATCGCCCCGGGTCCGTTCGATGGCGGTGGAGGGGGGCGGTCGCTCGAGGCGGGCGAGTTCCTCCTGGACCTGCTGGAGGGTCTGCTCGGCCCGCTCGCGGTCGCGGCCCAGGTCGGCCAGCCGCGCCTGCTCGCTGGTGTAGCGATCCTGGAGCTCGGCCAGCAGGCGCTCGCGCTCGGCCAGGCGCTCGGCGAGCTCGGCACTGCGCTCGGTGAGCGACTCGGCCAGGGCGTCGAGCCGCTCGCGCTGTGCGAGCCGCTCACGCCGGTTGTCGGCGAGCTCGCGGTCGAGCCGGGCGATCTCGTCGAGCCGCTCGTTACGGGCCCGGGCCAGGTGGTTGAGATAGGTTTGCAGCCGGTCGAGGCGCGCCGGGTCGTCCTGATTGAGCAGCAGCTTGAGCTGCGGGCTCAGCCCCAGGCGATAGAGGGCGTTGAGCTGGGTGCGCAGGGCGGCGGCCTGCTCGTCGCGCTCCTGCTCCAGGGCGTCGCGGTCCGCCTCCAGGGCCTCGATCGCGTCGCCCAGCTGGCGCCGCTCGGCCTGGAGGTCGTCCAGGCGGCGGTGGGTGTCGGCCAGGTCGGTTTCCACCTCGCGCAGGGCCCGGGAGGCGTCATCCTGTGCCGACCGGGTGGCGCGAAGCCGCTGGCTGAGCGACTGGATGTCGGCGCCGATGGCGTCGAGCCGCTGCCGCGCCTCGCGCTCGCTGGGCGAGGCGGCCAGGCCGGCCGCATAGCCCCCGCCCAGCGCCAGGGCGAGGGCCAGCAGTGCCGCCCGCAGGGGGGGCAGAGGGCGCCGGGTACGGCTCATGGTCGTTGACGCATCATGCCGGTTCGATCAGCACCCGGCCGGTCATCTCGTCGGGGATCGGCTGGCCCATCATCGTCAGCAGGGTCGGGGCGATGTCGCACAGCCGGCCGTCGTCCAGCAGTCGGACGCGCTGGGGGCCCACATAAATCAGCGGCACGTCGAAGGTGGTGTGGGCGGTCTGGGCCACGCCGGTGTCGGGGTTGATCATCTGCTCGGCGTTGCCGTGGTCGGCGGTGATCAGGCAGGCGCCGCCGGCGCGCTCGATGGCCTCGACCACACGCCCGACGCAGGCGTCGACCGCTTCGATCGCCTTGACCGCGGCATCGAAGTCGCCGGTGTGGCCGACCATGTCGCCGTTGGCGTAGTTGCAGACGATCAGGTCGTAGGCGCCGGAATCGATGGCGTCCACCAGCTTGTCGGTGACCTCGACGGCGCTCATTTCGGGCTTCTCGTCGTAGGTCTTCACCTCCTGGGGCGAGGGCACCAGCACCCGGGTCTCGCCCCGGTACTCGGTCTCGCGGCCGCCGGAGAAGAAGAAGGTGACGTGGGCGTACTTCTCGGTCTCGGCGATGCGCAGCTGGGTCAGGCCGCGCTGCTCCATGACCTCGCCCAGGGTGTTGTGCAGATCGGCCGGGGGGAAGGCGGCCGGGGCGGGGATGTCGGCGGCGTACTGGGTCAGGGTCACCAGGCTGCCCCCGGCGAGCCGCGGGCGAACGCGGCGCTCGAAGCCGTCGAAGGCGTCCTCGACGAAGGCGCGGGTCAGCTCCCGGGCGCGGTCGGCGCGGAAATTCATAAAGATGGCCGCATCGCCATCGGTAATGGTCGCAGGCCCCTCGCCGTTGCTTACCACGGTGGCAGCGACGAACTCGTCGGTCTCGCCGCGCTCGTAGGCGGCCGTGAGCCCCGCCTCGGCGCTGGCGGCGGTGAACTCGCCTTCCCCTTCGGTGAGCAGGCGGTAGGCCTTCTCGACCCGATCCCAGCGGTTGTCGCGGTCCATGGCGAAGTAGCGGCCGATGATCGAGGCCACGCCGCCGTTGGCCTCGCCGACCAGCTCAGCGAGTCGCGCATTGACCCGCTCGATGGAGGCCAGGGCGCTCTTGGGCGCCGTGTCGCGGCCGTCGAGGAAGCCGTGCACATAGACGCGGGTGGCGCCGCGACGGGCGGCCAGCTCGGCCATGGCGAGGATGTGGTCCTCGTGGCTGTGCACCCCGCCGGGCGACAGTAGCCCCAGCAGGTGGACGGCCTTGCCCGCGGCGACGGCGGCATCGATGGCGTCGGTCAGGGCGGGGATGGCGTCGAGCTCGCCCTCCTCCACCGCCTTGGTGATGCGGGTGAAGTCCTGGTAGACGATACGCCCGGCGCCCAGGTTCATGTGGCCGACCTCGGAGTTGCCCATCTGGCCGTCGGGCAGGCCCACGTAGCGGCCGTCGGTGTGGATCAGGCCGTGGGGCCACTGCTGCTGCAGGCGATCCATTACCGGGGTGCGGGCCGCGGCGACGGCGTTGTTGGCGCTGTCCGGGTTGTGCCCGTAGCCGTCGAGGATGATCAGGGCAACGGGGCGGGGGGCTTGGGTCGTGGAACCGGGCATGGGGAGAGGGCCTCTTATCGTCTTGTCGAGTGGGCGACGCCAGAGAGGACGCTATGCGAGCATGGCTGAATCGTGTCTGCTGGCGGGCGGCCAGCTTCAGCGAGCGGTCTCTCGGGTTACGGGGTCGCGACTTGAATCGGCTTGCGGCATCATAGCGCACGGCAGGGGCGAGCGTCATGGCCGGGCGAAGTGCCACACGGGCCGTGCCGCCAGGCGCCTCGACCTGGTGTATACTGGGCGCCGCCCAGATCGCCCTAACCGTGTACCCGACGAGAGTTTTCCGGACCCATGATCGATCAGCTGTTCGAATTCGTGATGAACCACCCGCTGCTGGTGGGTGCCTTCCTGCTGGTGTTGACCGCCTGGATCGCCTACGAGGTCCGCAACAGCGCGGCCAGCGGCGTGACGTCCAATCAGGCGACCCAGCTGGTCAATCGTGAGGACGCCGTGGTCGTGGACACCCGCGAGGCCGGCGACTTCAAGGCCGGGCATATCGCCGGGGCGCGCAATATCCCCCAGAGCCGCGTCGATGAGCGCCTGAACGAGCTGGAGAAGGTCAAGGACAAGCCGATCATCGTGGTCTGCAAGAGCGGTCAGAGCTCCGGCATCACGGTGGCCAAGCTGACCAAGGCCGGCTTTGAGCGGGTGTTCAAGCTCAAGGGCGGCATGATGCAGTGGCAGGCCGATGGCCTGCCGGTGGTCAAGAAGTAGTTACACTCCGCATTCTAAAGGATTTTTTCCATGGCCGAAGAGAACAAGCCCAGCGCCGGCGGCAACAGCCAGGCCGCCGCCGATCAGCAGAACAAGCCGCAGCTGCAGTTTTCCGTGCAGCGTATCTACGTCAAGGACATCTCCTTCGAGGCGCCCAACTCGCCGGCCGTGTTTCAGCAGCCGTTCAAGCCCAAGGTCAGCCTCGACCTGAACACCTCCAGCCAGAAGGTGGGCGAGGACCTCTACGAGGTGGTGATCAAGGTCACCGCCCAGGTGACCCACAGCGAGGAGGGCACCACCTCCTTCCTGGCCGAGATCGAGCAGGCCGGCCTGTTTCGGATCAGCGGCATCGAAGGCGCCCAGTTGGATCACACCCTGGGCGCCTTCTGCCCCAACGTGCTGTTCCCCTATGCCCGCGAGTGTGCCGACAACCTGGTCAACCGCGGCGGCTTCCCGCCCCTGATGCTGGCGCCGGTCAACTTCGAGGCGATCTACGCCCAGAAGAAGAAGCGCGAGGCCGAGCAGGCCCAGCAGCAGGGCGAGCAGACCACCCAGTAACGGATACCGGTGGCCCCTTGGTGACCATGAGGAAAGCCCCGCGTATCCACGTCGCCGCCGACTATGAGGTCGGCGGCGACGTCGTTCTGCCCGAGGGACCCGCCCGCCACGTGGCCCGGGTGTTGCGCCTGGGCGAGGGGTCTCCGCTGATCCTGTTCGACGGGGCGGGCCGTGAGGCCCGGGCGGTGCTCGTCGAGGCCTCCCGCAAGCGGGTGGTGGCGCGCGTCGAGGCCGTCGAAGCCGGGCAGGGCGAGTCGCCCGTGGCGGTGCATCTGGGCCAGGCGATCGCCAAGGGCGATCGCATGGACTACGCCATCCAGAAGGCCGTCGAGCTCGGCGTGGCGGCGATCACCCCGCTCTACACCGAGCACGGCGACGTGCGCTTGAAGGGCGAGCGCGAGGCCAAGAAGCTTGCCCACTGGCAGGCGGTGGCGGCCAGCGCCTGCGAGCAGTGCGGGCGTGCCGTGGTGCCGAGGGTGCACCCGCCGCGCCCCCTTGGCGAGTGGCTCGCCGCGCGCGACGAGGCGCTGCGCCTGGTGCTGCATCCCGCCACCGGGGGCGCACTCGAACGGGTCCCCGCACCCGCCACGGCGGCCCTGCTGATCGGCCCCGAGGGCGGCCTGGCCGAGCCCGAGGTCGAGACCGCCCTGGCCGCCGGCTTCTCGCCGCTGTCGCTGGGCCCGCGCATCCTGCGCACCGAGACCGCCCCGGTGGTGGCGCTGGCGCTGCTGCAGCACCGCTTCGGGGATCTTTGATCCGACTTTGCCCTGCCGTGGCCAGCCGCCATAATGGGGCCACACTTCAGTGGAACCCCCGCCATGTCTTCCTCCTTCGATGACCGCCGTGCCAGCCGGTCGCCTGCGACCCGATCCTCCAGCGCTTCCCGGCGCCGCTACCGCGCGCCGAAAGTGGCCATCGGCGAGGTGGCCTACCTCGAAGTGGTCACGGTCAACGATACCGGCGCCTTTCTCGACTGGGGGCATCCCAAGGACCTGCTGCTGCCCTTTGGGGAGCAGCGCTTTCGCCCCAGCGTGGGCAAGCGGGTGCTGGTCAAGGTCTACGAGGATCAGCAGGGCCGCCCGGTGGCCACCCAGAAGCTTGACCGCTTCGTGACCGACGAGGCCACGGGCCTGTCGGCGGGAGATGAGGTCACGCTGGTGATCGCCGATGCGACCGACCTGGGCTACAAGGCGGTGGTCGATCACCGCTTCTGGGGGCTGCTCTATCGCGACGAGGTGACCCGGCCGCTGCGCCGCGGCCAGCGCCTCACCGGCTACGTGAAGCGCCGGCGCGACGATGGCCGCCTCGACCTCTCGCTGCTACCGCCGGGTGCGGCACGCCTCGACGTGGTGGGGGAGCAGGTGCTCAAGGCGCTGCGCGAGAGCGGCGGCTACCTGCCGCTCTCCGACAAGAGCGATGCCGCCGAGATCAAGGCGCGACTGGGGGTGAGCAAGAACGCCTTCAAGCAGGCCATCGGGCGGCTCTACAAGCGGCGCCTCATTACCCTGGAGGCGGCCGGCATTCGCCTGGTGCCCGGCGCCTGCGAAACGCTGGGGCAACGGGAGGGCGACGCCTGACAGGCCGCCGCGGCGGGCTCAGTCGAGGCCGTTGAACTCCTCCTCGTGCAGCCAGGCGGCGTGCTTGGGCGCGCGCTTGGTCTTCGACCACTCCTCGATCATCGCCGGGGCGACTTCCTTGAGTTGGCGCATCTGCTCGGCGGTGCCCTTCTCGTAGGTCAGCTCGAGGCGGTGGCCGTTGGGGTCGAAGAAGTAGATCGAGCGGATGATCCCGTGCTCGGTGGGTCCGATCACCTCGACGCCCTTGCCCTCCAGCTCCTCCTTCGCCGCCATCAGGGCGGCCTCGTCGGCCACGCGAAAGGCGATGTGCTGCACCCACTCCGGGGTGTTCGGGTCACGGCCCATGGGCGGTGAGTTGGGAATCTCGAAGAAGGCCAGGATGTTGCCGTTGCCCGCATCGAGGAACAGGTGCATGTAGGGGTCGGGCTCCTTGGTGGAGGGCACCCGGTCCTCGGCGATGGCGACCAGGAAGTCCATGTTGAGCTTGTCCTGGTACCACTCGACGGTCTCCTTGGCGTCCCGGCAGCGGTAGGCGACGTGGTGGATCTGCTGGATATCGATCATGGCGGAGCCCTCATTGGCGGCATTTAGTTTCATGTGAAACCAATCTATGGCGAGTCCCTTGCGTTGTCAAGCGTCCTGTCCGCCGGTCGATCTTGGTGTTGCCCCGGGCCCTGCGGCATACTGCACCCACTCAACTCCCCACTGTGGACACCCGACCCGATGAGTGAACGCGCCCTCAAGGTAGGGGTGGTGATGGACTCCATCGCCCGCCTCGCCTACAAGAAGGACACCACCCTGGCCATGCTGTGGGCGGCTCAGGAGCGTGGCTGGTCGCTGCATTACATGGAGCAGGAGGACCTGTTCCTCCAGAACGGTCGTGCCCATGGGCGGATGCGCGACCTGGCCGCGTTCCGCGACCCCGAGCGCTGGTACGCGCTGGGCGCGCCGGAGACGCGCCCGCTGGCCGAGCTCGACGTGATCCTGATGCGCAAGGACCCGCCGGTGGACGACCACTTCCTCCACGCCGTGCACCTGCTGGGCTTCGCCGAGCGCGAGGGCGTGCTGGTGGTCAACCCCACCCGGGCGCTGTTGACCTGCAACGAGAAGCTGTTTGCCCAGGAGTTTCCGCAGTGCTGCGCGCCGACCCTGGTGGCCTGCAGCGAGCCGGTATTGCGCGCCTTCCACGCTGAGCATGGCGACGTCATCTTCAAGCCGCTGGACGGCATGGGCGGCAGCGGCATCTTTCACGTGCAGCCCGACGGGCGCAATCTCGGCGCCATCATCGAGACGCTGACCGAGCACGGCAAACGCCAGATCATGGCCCAGCGCTACCTGCCCGAAATCAAGGATGGCGATACCCGCATCCTGCTGGTGGACGGCGAGCCGGTGCCCTACGGCCTGGCGCGGGTGCCCATGGCCGGGGAGACCCGCGGCAACCTGGCCGCCGGTGGCCAGGGCATCAGCCGCGAGCTGACCGAACGCGACCACTGGCTGATCGAGCAGGTGCAGCCGATGATCCGCGAGTACGGTCTGATGTTTGTGGGGCTCGACGTGATCGGCGACTATATCACCGAGATCAACGTGACCAGCCCCACCTGCGTGCGCGAGATCGACGATCAGCGCGGCACCGATATCGCCGGGATGCTGATGGACGCCGTCGCGCGCCGCCTGATCCACTGACACCCGGCCCAGGAGCGCCCTGCTGCATGGCGGTTTCCATCAGCGACCCGATCCGCTACGCCCCGGTCACCCGGCCTTACCGCCGCTGGCTGGCGTTATCGGCCGCGCTGCTGCTGCATCTGGCGCTGATCGGCGTGGTGGCCAGCCGGCAGTTCGTCCCGGCGCCGGCCGAGCGGGTCAGCCTCGACGTGGTGCTGGTGACCGCGCCGAGCGAGGCGCCGGTGGCGGCCGAGGCCATCGCCGAGGCCGACCAGCAGGCCGCCGGTGACCCCCTCGACCAGACCCCGGCCGAGACCCGTGCGGCGCCCAGTGCGGCGCCGCCCGCCCAGCAGGCGGCGGACAGCGCCGTGGAGCCGGTGACCCCGGTCGAGCCGGCGACCGACGAGCCGGCACCGCCCGCCGACCCCGCCAGCGATCCCGAATCGCCCCCCGCGGCGCAAGACAGCGCTCCTCCGGTGAGCGAGGCCAGCTCCGACCCGGCGCCGGCGGCCCCTTCGGTCTCGGGACGCGACCTGCGCGCCCAGGCCACCCGCAGCATTCGCGAGCAGGGCCTCGACCCCGGCGTGGCCGGGGCGCCCGACGAGACGCCGCGGCTGGCTGCCAACCGCGCCGCCGAGGCCCGCTATATCGATGACTGGACCCGCCGGGTGGAGGACTACGGCAACCGCGTGCACCCGGCACCGCGCGACCTGCACGGCCAGCTGCGCATCCGCGTGGTGATCGGACGCGATGGCGAGCTCCGTCAGGCAGAGGTGATACAATCCTCAGGACATCCCGAACTCGACCAGGCGGCGTTGGATACCGTGCATGGCGCGGCTCCCTACCGGCCCTTCGATAGCGGCATGGGGGAGCTGGACAGCCTCTCCATCTCGCGCGTCTGGCGGTTCGGCCAAGGCAATCACTACGGCGTGCGGTAGGGCCATGGGTCCGCCGCCCGGGAGTCTCATGCAAAGCTTGAAACATCACTTCCTGATGGCGATGCCGCACCTGGAAGACCCCAACTTCGCCGGCAGCCTCAGCTATCTGTGCGACCACGACGACAACGGCACCATGGGCGTGATCGTCAACCATCCACTGGACATCACCCTGGATGCGCTGTTCGAGCAGCTGGAGCTGGAGGCCGACGAGAGTCCGCACGGCAATGCCCCGGTCTACTACGGCGGCCCGGTGCACAAGGATCGTGGCTTCATCCTGCACCGTGGCGCCAGTGAAGACTGGGATTCCAGCATCCAAGTGGCCGAGGACATCGCCCTGACCACCTCCATGGACATGCTCCAGGCGCTGGCGGCGGGCAAGGGGCCGAAGCAGTTCCTGGTGTGCCTGGGCTGCGCCGGCTGGGAGGCCGGCCAGCTGGAGCATGAACTGATGGACAACGCCTGGCTGACCGTGGAAGGGCGTGCCGACATCCTCTTCGAGGTGCCGCCGGAGCAGCGCCTCAGCGCCGCCGCCGGCATCCTCGGCATCGACCTCAACCTGATGAGCCGCGAGGCGGGGCACTCGTGAGGATTGTCGGGAGCACGGAGCAGCGCTGATGGCCAGGGCGGGTGAGCGGCTGGTGCTGGCCTTCGACTTCGGCACCCGGCGCATCGGGGTGGCGGTGGGCAACGAGATGATCGCCAGTGCCCGCCCGCTCGAGCCGCTGCCGGCCCGCGACGGCATTCCCGACTGGAATGCCGTGACGCGGCTGGTGGAGGAGTGGCGGCCGGACCTGTTCGTGGTGGGCCTGCCGCTCAACATGGACGGCAGCGAGTCGGCAATGAGCGCCCGGGCGCGCAAGTTCGGCAAGCGGCTCTACGGCCGCTACGGCAAGCCCTGCGAGATGGTCGACGAACGCGGCTCCACCCGGGAGGCCAAGGCCATCGCCCGCGAGTCAGGCGGCCTGCGCGATCGCGACAAGAGCTACCGTGACGACGGCGTCGACGGCATCGCGGCGGTCCTGATCCTCGAAAGCTGGTTCGCCCGCCTGGAGGGGCTGCCGACACGCTGAAAGTGCTAGGCTATGCCGGGGCCGGGTCACCGTCGCGGTACTGGGCGGCCAAATCCTCCATCGAGATGCAGGTGAACTTCTCGATGAAGAACGCCAGGGTGGCCGGGTGGCGGAAGCGCTCCTCGAACTCCTCTACCCCTTCTCCGCGGTCGCGGCTGACGCTGGCGCGGTACTCCTCGCCGGCCTTGCTTACCCTGACGGTCGCCTGGCGGTCGGCGAGGTGCTTCTCCACCACCAGTTCCGGCTGCGCCAAGAGCAGCTCGTCCAGCAGCTCGCCGCCCTCGAGTTCGTCCGGGGAGGCCCACAGCGGCTGGTCCCGCTCGCCGTAGCGATAGAGCACGATGACCGGCAGCACCGAGAAGATGGCGGTGGAGAGAAACCAGGTCAGGGCCGCGTTGGACAGCGAGGCGGTGAACACCGCGATCAGCTGGACGACGATGCCCAGCGCCAGCAGTACCGCCAGCGGGCGCCAGATCCGCGGGTTGATGAACCCCTTGCCCAGGGTATGCCCCCACAGCCCGATCACCGCCACACTACCGACCCCGAGCTGGATCAGCGCCACCGCCGAGCCGCCGCCTCTCAGCAGGGCGATCAGCCCGATCAGTACCAGTAGCGTATAGAAGCCACACAGGGAAAGGTATGCGCGATGCAGGTTCATGGGGGGTACGCCTCCTAATCGGTCGCCGTGGTCGGCCACGCGGTGTGTTGTCCTCCCCCAGCATAGGCGATCCCCGGCAAAGTGCCGTGGGTCAGAAGCGAGCGTCGTCAACGCCCAGGCGCTTCGGCACGAACCAGCGCACCGGGCGCAGGTCGTGCTCGATCTGCTCCTCGACCGCCAGCAGGCTGGCGAAGATCGCCATGCGCACGGGGATGCCGTTGTCGGTCTGGCGGAAGATCGCCAGGCGCGGGTCGCTGTTGAGGTCCACGTCGAGGTCGTTGGCGCCGGGACGGCTGTCCCGCGGTAGCGGGTGCATGACGATGGTGGTGTCCGAGCAGCGCTGGTCGAGGAAGGCGCGGTCGACGGTGAAGTCCCGGGAAAGCACGCCGAAACTCTCGTTCATCTCCTCGGTAAAGCGCTCCTTCTGGATACGGGTGGTATAGACCACGTCGACATCGGCGAAGTCGCTGGCCAGGCTCTCGCGCTGCTCGACGCGGTGCCCCCGGGAGACGACCCGGTCGACCACCTGGCTGGGCATCTCCAGCCCGGGCGGGGCGACCAGGGTGATACGCATCGGCTCATAGAGCGACAGCAGCTTGATCAGCGAGTGCACGGTGCGGCCGTACTTGAGATCGCCGGTGAGCAGCACATGGGCGCCGGCGAGCTTCTTGCCCAGACGGGTGAACTCCTTGTCGATGGTATAGAGGTCGAGCAGCGCCTGGCTGGGGTGCTCGCCGGGGCCGTCGCCGCCGTTGATCACCGGTACATGGGTGGCCGCGGCGAACTCCGCCACCGAGCCCTGGTCGGGGTGGCGCATGACGATGGCATCGCAGTAGCCGCTCATCACCCGGCTGGTGTCGTAGAGCGACTCCCCCTTGGCCATGGAGGAGAAGGTGAAGCCGGTGGTATCGCAGACGCTGCCGCCCAGCCGGCAGAAGGCGGCGTTGAAGCTCACCCGGGTGCGGGTGCTGGCCTCGAAGAAGAGGTTGCCGAGCACCGCTCCCTCCAGCACCCGGGTCACCTGGCGGCGCTGGGCAATGGGCTCCATGCGCGCGGCGAGGCGCAACAGGTGGTCGACGTGGTCGCGGGACAGGGAGTCGATGGACAGCAGGTGGGAGCTCATTGCGGGCCTCGGAGTGGTGACGGGGAATGCGCGTAGTGTAACCCCACCGGCCCGTCGCTTCACGAAGCGCAAGGGCGGGACGCGATAGGGCTTGCCACGCCCATCGCAACGCCTGTTGCTCCGACATAGGTTTCAATTGAAACTATTTTGACCCTAGTCAAGGCAGCGGGGCTCCCGGGGGACGATACTGAACCCAGATTCACGAACACCTGACGGGAGCATCGCGATGACCACTTCACAGAACACTCGTACATCGACCTGGCTGGAGCGCTTCTTCGAGGCCTCCGCCTCCCAGGTCGCTCGGGAGATCCGCTCCGAAGCCCCCTGCGTTTATGAGCAGCTGGTGGGCGATCTCCAGACGCCGCTGACGCGCCCCTTCGAGGCGGCGATGGCCAAGCGCCTGGCGAACGGCGATATGGCCGGCCTGATCCCGGCCCGCACCCTGATGCCTGAGATGATGGCCCGCTTCGGGGTGACGCCAACGCGTTTCGAGGAGGGCCGGGAGCTGGCGGCCCTTGAGCGCACCTGCAACCGCTGCCCCGTCGTGGGCCACTGCTGGCAGGCCATGCGCGCCGGCGCCGAGGTGGAAGAGTGCCGCGGCTTCTGCCCCAACGCCGAGGCGTTCGAGCGCCGTGCTGGGGGTTGATAGCTTGCCGCGATGGCAAGACGTCAGGCTTCTGATGATTGAATGCCCCTAGGAGCCTGCTACGCCAACCGCCGATAGAGCGTCGAGCGACTGACTCCCAAGGCCCGGGCGGCGGCGGTGACGTTGCCCTCATGGGCCTCGAGTGTGCGCCGCATATGCGCCTGTTCGAGATCCCGCAGCGCCTGGTGCCCGGTCTCTGTTCCCTCCTCCGTGGTCATCGTCGACCGGGTGGCCGATAGGCTGCCTGCCAGCTTGCGCTGCCAACGTGGCGAGAGTGCCTCCAGGGTCAGGGTCACAAGCTCTGGCTCGGCGCCCACCAGGGCCACCTCCAGGCAGTGTTCCAGCTCCCTCCAGTTGCCGGGCCAGTCATAGGCGGCCAGGCGCTCGCAGAGCGTCTCATCCAGAGCCAGTTCACGACCATGGCGCTGGCATAGCGCCGCCCAGCGGCGGCGAATCGTTTCGGTCAGCGAGTGCTGCTCGCTCAGCGCTGGCAGCTCCACCACCACCCCGGCCAAGCGGTAGAAGAGATCCTCGCGGAACTCGCCGGCCTCGACCCGGGCCTCCAGATCCCGGTGGCTGGCGGCGATCACACGGCAGTCGATGGGCACCTCCCGGTGATCGCCCAGCGGCGTTACCACCCGTTCTTGGAGCACTCGCAGCAACCGCGCCTGCAGGGCCAATGGCATGTCGCCGATCTCGTCAAGGAGCAGCGTGCCGCCGTTGGCCTGCACCAGGCGCCCGCCGTAGCCCCCCTTGCGGGCGCCGGTGAAGGCCCCCTCCCCATAGCCGAACAGCTCCGCCTCGATCAGGCTCTCCGGTAGGGCTGCGCAGTTGAGCCCCACGAAAGGCCCTTTGCCGCCTACACTCTCGTGCAACGCTCGGGCCAATTGCTCCTTGCCGGTGCCCGTCTCGCCCTGCAACAACACGGGCAGCCCGGTGGTTAAGGCCCTGGCTGCACGGCGTGCCTCCCGAGCCAAGGGAGACGGCCAACCTTTGACCAAGCTATCCAGCCGTGAAGAGTGGGCCTTCAGGACGGGCTGCGTTGCCGCAATTCGCAACGCTTCTGCCGGCTGCCACTGATCGGGAGGATTCAGGCGGCCAAACAGCCGGCCACCAGTCAGCTCCAGGCCCAACAACGCAGATTGACGCTCGCACTGTCGCTTAAGCGCCGACCAAGAGCTGCCCAAGAGCGCTTCGATCGGCCTGCCCACAAGTGACACGGCATCCTGCCCCAGCCACTGTGAGGCCTGAGGGGCAACGGCCAGGATCACCCCCTCGTCATTGATTGCTACCAGGCCGCTGCTCACAGCATCCAGTTCGGCTAACGACGCATGCACCTGAAGCACCCAGCGCTGCTGGTAATGGCGGAGAAAGAGTCGCTGCTCCAGAGCCCCGGTCAGCTGCTGCACCCGACGCAGGAAAATCTCGGGACGAGGATGATCCGCCTCGAAGGTGAGGTCGATCAACCCAAGGCAATCGCCATCGAGGTCGAACAACGGGGCTGCGACACAGGAGACCGGATTATCGGGGAACAGCAGATGCTCACAAGAGTTGACCAGCACAGGGGCCCGTTCGATGAGGGCGAGGGCCGGTGCATTGGTGCCGAACGAGCGCTCGTCCAGGTTGATTCCCGCCCCGATACGAAACCGCTCACTGAGCTCGAAATTCCGGCCATAGCTCTTCAGCACCGTGGCATCTGGCGTCACCAACAGTAACTGGCAGCCTCGTAGGTCCTCGGCCACTTGGTTGACCAGGGGGTCGGCCAGCTCGAGCAGGCGGCGATGGGTCTCGCGGTGCTGGCGCAACTCGAGGGTATTGAGGCGTGGCAGGTCGGGCTGGTGCCCGGGGTGGAGTCCGTGCTCCAGGCAGCGCTGCCACGAGCGACCGATGCTGGCATCGAGCAGGTCTACCGGTAGATGGCCTCGCCGCAGATGTTCATGCGCTTGGCGGATCACACTGGTGGTTCTCAGGGCAGCTCTGGCGATCATGAATCTCTCCCAGCTAGGCCGGCGAACTGTCTCAGGATGCGACAGCCGTCGTGTCTGGCGACGCGACAATGCTGAAAGGCTTTCCCGGTCATTCGTCAACATGCTGATATTGTTGTGATTATCCTGCCATGCCATGACTGGCATGGGGCTTGCTTAAGAGTCACAGAGCCGTGTGGCACCTGGCACGGTCTCTCGACAATCATAATTCAGCCCCACAGGAGCACAACCATGACGCAGCCCTCCGCTACCCTTCAATCCTGGCTCGACAAGAGTCACGCCCTCTTTATCGGGGGGCACTGGCGCCCTGCTGCCAGCGGCGAGACCCTGGATGTCTATAACCCCGCCACCGCCGAGGTGATCAGCCGGGTTCCAGCGGGGGATCCCGCCGATATCGACACCGCGGTGAACGCCGCCCGGGAGGCCTTCGGCACCTGGCGCAAGTCGCGCCCGGCCCAACGCGAAAAGCTGCTGCTGGATCTGGCCGACGCCCTGGAGGCCCGTGCCGACGATTTCGCCCTGCTCGAGACCCTGGACAACGGCAAGCCGGTGACCTTTTCGCGGCACATGGACGTGGCCATGGCCATCGACTTCATTCGCTATACGGCGGGCTGGGCCACCAAGATCGAGGGGCGCAGCATGACCCCCTCCATGCCCTTCGTTCCCGAGGACAAGCAGATCGTCGCCTATACCCGCCGCGAGCCCGTTGGTGTGGTGGGCGCCATCATTCCCTGGAACTTCCCGCTGCTGATGGCGGTTTGGAAGGTGGCGCCGGCGCTGGCCGCCGGCTGCAGCATCGTGCTCAAGCCCGCCGAGGATACCCCCCTGACCGCCCTGCTGCTGGCGGAGCTGGCCGAGCAGGTGGGTTTGCCCGCCGGCACCCTCAACGTGGTCACCGGCCTGGGCCACACCGCCGGGGCGGCGCTGGCCGGCCACCCGGGTATCAACAAGGTGGCCTTCACCGGCTCCACCCCGGTGGGCAAGCTTATCGGCCACGCCGCCATGGAGAACATGACCCGCACCACCCTGGAACTGGGCGGCAAGTCGCCGGTGATGGTGCTGGCCGACGCGGATGTCGGGGCTGCCGCCGCCGGTGCGGCTCAAGCGATTTTTTTCAACCAGGGGCAGGTGTGCACCGCCGGTTCGCGGATCTATGTGCACGAGTCGATCCACGACGCCTTCGTCGCCAAGCTCGCCGACCAGGCCCGAGGCCTGACCCTAGCACCGGGCTGGGAGCCCACCACCACCCTGGGCCCGCTGGTCTCCGCCAAGCAGCAGCGCCGCGTGCTGGAGTATATCGACCTAGCCCGCAGCGATGGCGGCACCATCGTTACCGGCGGCGGCAAGGGCAGCGACAGCGGTTACTTCGTCGAGCCCACGGTGATCACCGGCCTGGCTCAGGGGAGCCGCTGCGTGCAGGAGGAGATCTTCGGCCCGGTGGTGGTGGTGCAGACCTTCCGCGAGCTGGACGAGCTGGTGACCCTGGCCAATGACTCCCCCTACGGCTTGGCCGCCAGCATCTGGTCCAACGACCTTGCCGCGGTCAATCGCCTGGTGCCGGAGATCGAGGCCGGCAGCGTCTGGGTCAACGGCCATAACCTGCTCGACGCCTGCATGCCCTTCGGGGGCTTCAAGCAGTCGGGCATCGGCCGCGAGCTCAGCGACTCGCTGATCGAGCATTACACGGAGCAGAAATCCGTCGTCATGATTATCTGATGTGTCCTAGCCCCGGCGCGATGCCGGGGTCCCTTCCACTCCAAGAGAAACCCCAATGCACAATAACAAGAGACTCCCGCGCCGGACACTGGGCGGGCTGCTGCTGGTCGCTGCCCTGCCCGCCCAGGCCTATGAAATGGCCGATCTCGGCCACTCCACCGTCGATATCGACCTCCAGGCACTGCTGGGTGCCTTTCATAGCGACCGGGGCTATGCCACCGGCGCCGCCGAGCCGCGCCGCTACCGCTGGCAGGAGGGGGTGGTCACCCTGGGCGCCGAGCTCAACCCTAAGAAGGGTGGCCTCTATGGTCGGGTCAGCACCGTGGGCACCGCCACCTGGGGCGACGGTGACGCCGCCGGCTTCACCTCCGGCAACGAGCGGGAACTGGACCTGGAGGATGCCGTGGTCGGTTACCACAGCGAGGCTCTGGGCGGCTCACCCTGGCGCCTGGACGCCTCGGCAGGACGCCAGTCGATCACCCTGGGCGATGGTTTCCTAGTGGCCGGCGATGCCCTCAACCTGGGCGATGCCCTGGGCGATGAACTCGACCGCGGTGGCGCCTACTACCTGGCCGGCCGCCAGGCCTTCGATCGCACCGCCATGGTGGCACTCGGCCGCGACGGCTGGCAGGGCCAGCTCGCCTGGTTCGAGTCGGACAATCCGGCCCAGGCCAGCACCGAGATGGCGGCCTTTACCCTGGCCCATGACCACGGTAGCGGCCTGGTGGAGGCCACCTACCTGCGCGGCCTGGGAATCGACGAGTCCCAGGCCGATGACTTTCTGGCCGAGCGTGACGGTATGAAGGTCTATGGACTGCGTGTCGAGCAGCGCCTGCTGGATGAGGCCCTGACCCTGCGTGGCGAGTTTGCCCATCAGCGCAAGGAGAGCCGCGAGAATGCCTGGGCCCTGGAGCCCGCCTGGACCTTTCGCGAGCTGCCCGGCCAGCCGACCCTATCACTGCGCTATAGCCGCTTCTCCAAGAACTGGGACTCGCTCTTCTATGGCTTCACCCGCGGCTATGGCACCTGGTTCCAGGGCGAGGTGGCGGGCAACTACGCCGGCCCCTTCAACAGCAATGCGGAGGTATGGCGATTGGGCCTGGAGGGCTCGATCAACGAGAGCCTGCATCTGGGGCTGCTGGCCTACGACTTCGAAAGCCGCGACACCGCCAACCAGCCCGATATGGGCGGGCAGGAAATCAACCTCTTTGCGGAGTGGCTGCCCACCGACTGGCTCTATGTCTCCCCGCTGCTGGGCTGGTACGCTCCCGACAGCAGCGCGGCGCAGGGCGGGATTCAGCTCGGCGACGACGCTACGTCCTTCTATGCCCAGCTACTGGTGGGGGTCTTCTTCTGATGCACCATGACGCGGCCAGCGAGGTGCTGATCGCCGAAGGCGGCCCCGCCGGGGTCGCCCTGGCCATGCTGCTGCATCGTGCCGGCAGACGAGTCACGCTGGTAGGTCGCGCCCGGGACTACCGGGCTATCGAGGGCATCAGCCGGCGCACGCTCCAGGCCCTGGTGAGCCTGAGACTGCAGCGGGCCGCTGCCTGCGCCGTGGGGCCCCTGCCGCGACGGGTCACCTGGGGCGGCGAGCCACGGGCCCCCAACGCCGAATGGCTGCTGCCGCGCCCGGCCTTCGATACCGCCCTGCTGGCGGATCTGCGCGGGGCCGGTATCCCGGTGATCGAAGCGCGGATCACGGACCTGGGACGTGACGACAGCCAGGTGCGGCTTCGTCTGGCGGATGGTCGCGTCCTGACGGCGCCCTGGGGGGTGGACGCCCGGGGTCGGGCGGCGGCGCGACGCCACTTCCTCGACGCGGCTCCCTGGTCGCCCCCCGCCTGGATACTGCGCGGTGATGCCGCGGAGCCGACGCCGGCCAGCGCCGCCCTATCGCTGGCCGAGGGCGGCTGGGCCTGGTGGTCGCGCCTGGATGGCCAGCAGTATCTACAGCTGGCCCTGCCGGAGGCAACGCTGCGCTCGGCACGCCGTGCCCCCGACGCCTGGCTGGCTGCCCAGCCCGACCTGGCCCCGCTCTGGGGCGAGGCCGAAATCCGCCACCACTACCAGCGCCCCAGCATGCTGGGGCGCACCCGGGTGCGGGAAGGACGCCTGTGGCGCCTGGGGGATGCGGCCATGGCCATCGATCCTCTCTCCGGTCAGGGCATTTTCAATGCCCTCTCCTCGGCCCATGGCTTGGCGCCGGTGCTCAATAGCCTGTTCGAGGGAGCCCGTCTCGCCCCGCTGGAGCGCTTCCATCAGCGCCGACAGGACGCCCAGTACTGGCGCTTCGCCCGGGCGGGTCGCGACTTCTATCGACAGGCCATGGCCGCCGCCCCCACCCCCTACTGGGCGCCGCGCTGCCACTGGCCCGATCATCAGCCGCTCCACCTGCCGGAGCCCTGGGCCCGGGTCCGGGTGACGCACGCCCCGGCCATCGTGGGTACCCGACTGCTGGAGCGCGAGCTGGTGACCACGCCGGACCAACCGCTAGGGATACAGGCCGTATCGGGAATACCGCTGGCCCCGATCGTCACCGCCATGCAGCGCGAAGACCTTGCTGCCGCGAGAGCGCTGCTCAGCGCCGCCGGCCCCGCGGCCAGCGCGCTTTCTCGGTGGTGGGACGATCACCCCGACTGGCCGGTGCTCCCTGTTGCCACCGCTACCGCCTCTCCCACCGGCGCTGTCACCGACTCGGCCAGCCAGTAGCCCAGAGCATGGGCCGCTGCGAAACTGGCCCCGCCCAAGGGCGGTGGTGTGCCCGCCGTGGGTGGCCCTTGATGCCAGGGCTGCCAAGCGTCTCCTGCTATTGGCGCTTCTCTAGCTCCCCAGACGCAGGCATACCAGCGTCCGTCCCTGCCCCGCTGTGGCGGCCCCGGGATCAGTCCCGCGGCACCGCTGACCGCCATGACCCCGGACCAGGTCGCCGGATAGACCGGCGGCCCGAAGCGCGGGCTGGCGGCAACGATACGAGTACCGGCGGCCTGCAGGCGTGCCACCGCCGCCTGAAGCCGCTCGTCGGCCCGGGGCAGGCCCAAGCTGCAGAGCAGCCAGGCCGGCGGCGCCTCGGCTTGCCACTCGAAGGCCGCCGCCAAGGAAGCGGCATCGGCGGTCAGGCGCGCATCAAAGAGCTTGTAGAGGGCGATCCCCAGCCGTGAGAGCGGCAGGTAGTGGCCCAGAGTGGCCAGGATAGCCCGCCCATGGCCCAGGCGATCCTCGGCGTCGGCGCCACCGGGCGAGTGGAAGCGTGCCAGGGCCGTGCCCGGTGGCACCCCGCTATCGATCACGCCCAGGGTCGGCCTTAGAGCCGGTATTAGAGACATGATGCCGCCTCCACCGTGACCAGTCGCCCTTGCTCGAGGCGATAGCGGGCGTCCAGGTTGCCGAAGTGCCCCCCCTGGTGGCTGATGATCAGCCGGGTGGTATCGCCCAGCACCTCGTCGAGTAGGGCATCGAAGGCCCGGGCGGCGTCGGGATCGAGGGCCGCGGTGGGTTCGTCCAGCAGCACCAGGGTGGGCTGCTTGAGCAGCGCCCGAGCCAGGGCCAGGCGTGAGCGCTGGCCGCCTGAGACCCGGCCGCCCAGGTCGCCCAGTTCGGTGTTGAGCCTATCCGGCAGGGCCTCCAGCCAGTCGCCCAGGCCCACCCGCCCCAGTGCCTCGCGCAGTACGTCCTCGCTGGCCTCTGGGGCCAGGGCCCGCAGCGTCTCGGCCAGGCTGCCACGCAGCAGGCTGGGATGCTGCTCCACCCAAGCCACCCGCTTGAGCCAATGGTGGCGAGAGAGTTCGGCCAGCGGCACACCATCGACGCGGATCTCGCCTGCCTCGGGGGTTTCCAGCCCCAGAAGAAGTCGGATCAGGCTGCTCTTGCCGGCCCCGGAGGGACCGTCGATCAGCACCTTCTGACCCGGTACCAGGGTGAGATCGACGCCGTCCAGCAGCCAGTCGGCTTGGCCGGGGTGGCGAAACCCCACGCCCTCGAGACACAGCTCGCCCGGGCCCACTGAGCGCTCGCCCCGGTAAGGATCCTCCATGGCAGGCTCATCGAAGAGCTCGGCGAGGCGCGCCGCGCTGACCCGGGCCCGCTGCCAGCCCCCATAGAGCCCCAGCAGGCCGCCGATGGGCGCCATCACCATGCCCAGGTAGGCCAGCAGGGCCACTAGCTCGCCCAGCTGCAGACGCCCCTGGATCACCAGATAGCCGCCCAGGAGCAGCACCCCGGCCCGGGCCAGGGAGAGGATCAACTGAGGCCCCATGTCGCTGAGAAAGCCCACCCAGCGCACCGCCAAGAGCCGCCGCAGCTGCTCGTGGCCGAGCCCCTGAAGGCGATTGAGCCGCGAGGCCTCCAGCGCCTGACCCTGGAACCAGGGGCCGTGGGCCAGAGTATCCTGCCAGAAGCCGGAGATGTCCCCGCTCTGCTCGCGCAGCGCCTGTTGGCGTCGGGTCAGGGCCGGGCGCCAGGCGCGCAGCCACAGCCACTGAATCGGTACAAGCACCGCCACAAGGAGCATCAGGGTAGGGCTGAACAGCCCCATCATGGCCAGCGCCCCCACCAGCCCGAGCAGATTGGAGAGCCCACCCAGCAGGCCGTCCAGGGCAAAGCCCTGGAGGATGGAGAGGTCGCCATCCAGTCGGCTCATCAGGTCCCCTCGCCCGCGGGCCTGCCAGCGGGCCGGGGCCAGGCGAAGCAGATGGCGCAGCAGGGAGCGCCTGAGTGATAGCAAGAGCCTTGCAGAGAGCGCCACATGCTGCAGCCGCGTCAGTCCCTGCAGCCCCAGGGATGCCAGACCCACTACCACCAGGGCGGCCACATAGGTGGCGACGGTAGTGAAATCACCCTGCATCAGGCCCTGATCGATCAGCCGCTGGGTCAGCAGCGGCGGCAGCAGTGCTAACAGGGTAGCCAGCAGGCTGAGCCCTAGCAGCCGCGCCAATGCCAGCCGCCGCGCCTTGAGGGGACGGTAGAGCCAGCCCCAGGGCAAAGCCCCAGAGTCATGGGCGGAGTCAGTCTCGCGCATCGATACACTCTTCATTAGGGGATGGCCTCAGCAAAAAGGGCCGGTCGCTCTCGCAAGCGCCGGCCAAGAGGACCACGCAACAGCAACCTAGAAGCGGACAACCTTCAAGGTTGCGGTACTCATATCACCGGGCAGGCGAATGCGTCCCAGGTCATTGAAGTCGTCATCATAGATGGCGATATCGCTGGAGGCGCCGCCCAGATAGATCCGCGAACCGTCGTAGGAGGTGTTGATGCTGTAGTAGGTATGATCCAGGTCGATCACCTCGACGATCTCCCGAGTGCGAGCATCCAGCTTGCTGAGCTGGGTATAGACGCCATAGAAGATATCCCGCTCCCGAGGGTCAGAAACCATCGAGAAGATGATGAACTCGAAGGGAGCGATCTCCTTGCTCTCAGTCTCGCCGGTGGCCAGGTCGACTCGGCTGATACCCCAGTGCCAGGCCTCGTCCTCCTCGCCGGGATGCTCCGCCACCGTGTAGGGGCGCAAAAATTCATTGGTTACCTCGCCCATGGACCACATGGCCAGCGAGTCCGGCGGACTGAAGCCGGGGCGATCCCAGTGGCGGTTGGCGATGGCGATCTCGGTCTCGCCACTTTCCGGGTCGACCCGATAGATATCGGCCCCGGCCAAATACAAGTAGCCATCCTCGGCGGCAGCCATGGTGGTCACCTGACGCGGTGCCGGGAAAGTGGCGATAGGCTCGGCATCGAGACCTGCCGAGCTGTCGAAGACAGCCAGCCGTGGCTCGAGCACCTCGTAATGGTCCAGGTGGCGTCGTACCCGGTCTTGCACCGTATAGAGGCGGCTACCGTCGGGACTCACGGCCAGGGACGCGATCGACTTGGCGCGTATGTCTTCGTTGGATTGGCGGGCGCGGAACACCTCATCGCAGCTGGTGAGGTCGATACCCACCACGTCTTCCCAACGGTTGTGCAGCAGATAGGCGGTGCGCTCGTCCGGCGAGAGTTGCAGAGTGCCAGAGCCGAAGGCCCCCTCCACGTCACAGGTACGGATTACCTCCTGGGCCTCCGGGTCGATCACGTAGAGCTGATTGGGCCGGGCCATGGTCACCAGATACTCGCGCACCTCGTCGGCACCAGCTTCACCGGCCATCAGCGGCTGGGCGGCGAGGGCCAGCAGGCCCGCCAGGGTCAGGCTGAGTGGCTTCATCACAGGGTTCTTCATCACTGATCCCCTCCCGGATAGACGCTATCGAGCTTGCGCCAGTCATCCTCGGCGCGGTCGGCCCCATCTCCCCAATGGGGGTAGGTGTTCATGGTGTCCGGCACTTGGGCCGGCCACCAGCAGGGGTCGGCGCAGCCGTAGAGATCCGCCTCCATGGGCTGGCACAGCGAGGCCACGCCGCCGAAGGGATCTACCTCCCAGCCCGGGTCGAAGCTGGAGGTGCAACCGGCAATGGTCTGCATGGCCTGGACCTCTTCCAGAGCCTCCTGGGTGGCGGCCCGCTCCATCTCACGGGCCTTGCGGTTAAGGGGCGCCAGGCCCAGTTCGGTCAAGCTCTTCTTGTTATCCGTCATGCGGTTTGCCTCCCGGCCAGGGGGCCGTCGAGAAAGTCGGGGTTATGACGCAGGATGCGGGCGTAGGCCTGAATGCCGAAATCGACCCAGTCGCGCATCAGGTCGCAGTAGTGGTAGGTAGGCGTCATGGGGTCGCCGTAACGGGCGTAGCTTTCGTGATAGCAGCCGCCGGAGCAGAGGTTGCGGATCCGACAGTCGCTACAGCCCCGCTCCGAGCGGTCGCTCCTGGCCTCGATAAACTGCTTGAGGCCGGCGTGATCGAGCCCTTCCTGGACGCTGCCGAAGGTGGGCATCTCGGAGCCGGTGAAGCGGTGGCAGAGATGCACGTCGCCGGCATGGTCCACCGAGACCAGCCCCAGTCCGGCGCCGCAGGGCACCGCCTTGCTGCGCCCCTCCCAGAGGTCGGTGAGCAGCTGATTGAAGTTGCCGAAGCCGATGTCGCGACCTTCGATGGCGGCCTCCACGGCACGCTCACCGAGTTCGACCATACCGTCGAAGACTCGCTTGAGCTCCTCGCTGGTCAGGTTGTAGGCGGCCATGTCGCCGGAGGTGACCGGGGCGAAGCCCGCCTCGGCGAAGCCCAACTCATTGACCAGGTGGTCGTGGATGCCGATCACATCGGTGATGCCGCGGGTCAGGGTGACCCGGGCGCCCACTGGCCGCGAGCGGTAACTGGCCAGCAGCGGCGCGATGCGCCTGGCCACCAGGTCGTAGGTGCCCTGGCCGTTGACCGCGATGCGGTTCTTGTCATGGATCGCCTTGGGGCCGTCCATGCTCACCGTGATACCGAAGCGGTGGGCGTCGAAGAAGGCGATCTTCTCCTCGGTCAGCAGGGTAGCGTTGGTGGTGAGGGTGAAGTCCACCGCCTTACCCAGCCCGTGAATCCGCGTCTCGGCCCAGTCGACCACCTCACGGATCAGCGGCATGTTGCTGAGCGGCTCGCCGCCGAAGAAGACGATATTGTAGCGATCCCGCTGGGGGGCCTCGCGCAGCATCATCTCGATGGAAGCCTGGGCCGTGGCCAGGTCCATCTTCTTGCCGTCCCGGGGATTGTCCAGGTCTTCCTTGTAGCAGTAGCTACAGCTCAGGTTGCAGCCGGTGTTGACGTTGAGCACCACGGTGGAGAGCGGAAACTGCTCCACCTCGACCGTGGGGTTGTAGGCCTGCACTGCCCCATCGGTGACCAGCTTCAAGGCCTTGAGCTGCGCCAGGCGCGCCTGGATATCGTCGCCACTGACCCGACGCGTCAGTTGCCCCGGCAGCGCTCGGCTATCGAGCCCCTGCCCGCGACCGGCCAGGGCCAGAAGTTCCTCGCTCAAGGCGTCGGGTGCGAAGAGGCTGGTGGTGGGGATATGAAACCAGAGTGGCTGGCCTTCCACTTCCACCCGGTGCAGGTTCTGGGGTATCGCTTGCAAGATTCCCATGAAGATCTCCTGGTCCTGGTGTTAGCGAAGCGGCGGGTTGTTCCAGCGCTGTACGGTGACGATCAACTGGGCCTCGTCCTGCATGGCTTCCTGTCCCACGACGCTGGCAGTGACCCGCAGGTTGCCTACGCTGTTGGCGTTGTACTGACGCAGCGGGTTGGGGCCGGCGCCGGCCGGCGAGAAGATCCCGGTGGCGGCGTCCAGCACGCCGGCGAACTTGGCGTCCTCGTCGCGCTCGGCGATCTCATCCCAGGGCGCCACGCTCCAGCGCACCGGCACCTGGCCCAGGGGAATGGCATTCTCGCCCTCTCCCAGGTAGCCAAGAGCGGTGAAGACACCGCTCACCGGCGGGGTCTTGTCGTTGCCGATGCGTGCCACCCCGAGCGGCGGGCTCACCTCCAGGCGGTCTACGCTGTGATAGCCGGCGAGCAACTGTTCGTGGTGCTGGTCACCGACACGTACCGGCAGCCAACCGGGCGTCAGGTCGGAACTCGCTTCCACGTCGAGCACCAGGCGGCTATCGCTGCGCTCGACGACTCGGCGCACAGTGACGCCCTCGCCCAAGTCGACGTCGCCTTCCGCGAGGCCATGTCCCAGCAATACCAGTCGGCTTCGCGCACCGGCCTTGAGGGAGGCCGGCAGGCTTGCTGCCAGGCCAGGCTCGGCGGCGTCCCGGGGCGACAGTTCCACCATCATGCCCAGGGCCTCGTCATGGTCATCGAAGATGCGACCGCTGGGGCGCTCCTCGGAGAGATCCAGGACCTGCTTGAAGTCACGGCCATTGAGGCTCAGGCTGGCGCGCCACTCGTAGCCGGTGTAGACGATGGCGTGCCCTTCACCGCTGAGTTCGCGCCCGTTGGTAAAGGCGCCCTCCAGGGTCAGGGCGTAGGCGTCCTCGCCTTCGGCGGCGGCGATGACGACATCGGCGTAGAAGTCACCCTCACCGGGCCAGTGGCCCCAGAGCTGCCAGTCGCCCTCGGGAGAGATCGTCTCGGCCTGCTGCCAGGCCTCCCAGGCATCACTCTCCAGGCCCTGGGTCTCGGCCAGCCAGGGGGAAATCTCGTCGAGGGCGATCCCGAACCAGTCGCGATCCCGAGCCATCGCTTGGTATTCGGTGGTCTGGAACTGCCCCACATGGAAGTGCACTAGATGTTCCCACTCATCCAAGTCTCGTCGCTGGAGCTCGCTTCTGCCCACGGTGTGGCAGCGCCCGCACATTGCCTGCATCTCGGGGTGATCGGAGGACTCGATGCGGTTGAGGCGACGCTCGATCAGCTCGCGCTGGGGGGCACTCTCCTCGGGCGCCAGACCACGGGTATCAGCCAGGAACTTGACGATGTTACGGCGCGCCTCGGAGGGCAGCTCCAGGCCATGCATGATCTGCATGCGCGCCACCGTCATGTCCCAGCCCTCGGGCGTCTTGCGCTGCTGGCTGATTCGACTCCAGTTCTGGGAGCCATTGTCGGCCTGGTGGCAGGTGGAACAGTAGCTGTCGATGGCCTCGCTGCCGGGGGAGGCCAGAGCAACGCCAGTTGGCATGAGCAGGGCCAGGCTACATAGCCCTGCGGGAAGTGCATGTTTCATCACGGGGAATTCTCCACGCATTGTTGTTGTCATGATGCTCGCCGCGATCGTTGTCGCGTGCGGCACCGTGGTGTTGCTTTGCCAGTGCCATTTACTCGTTTGCATGCATTGCGCCGAATATTGAAAAGCCGTTTATATTCATGTGGTTGAAGTTTTTTTCTGGCTTGTTGTTTCAGCTTTTCTATGTGCAGGGGAGGGTGAGTGCTCCAAGCTGCAACAGTGGCGTATGGTCTTGAAACACTCTACCGCCTCGAACGCGGCCAGCATCGGGCGGTGTGCGATTTGATTTTCCGGGCGGATCTGGCGCGGGTCTCGGTACTTGACCATGTGCCGGGGCTGCTCCATTTGCAGGGAATCACCCCCGCCGACACAGCCCCACCAGCCCCGCCTTGGAGCGTACGCCCAGCTTGGCGTACGCGCGTTTGCGGTAGGTCTCGGCGGTGGAGAGGGCGATGTCGAGCTTGGCGGCGGCGGTCTTGAGGGTGTGGCCGCGCAGAAGCTGGAGGCAGAGCTGGCGCTCGCGCTCGGAGAGCGGGGCAAGCGCCACGGCTTCTTCGGGGCTGAGGGGCAGGGCGGCCGGACGCGCCTCCCGATAGTGGCGGCGCACGAGGCTGGCCAGCAGGGGGGCGAGCGCTTCCAGCCGCTCGAGCTCGGCGGCGCTACACGGCCCCTGGTCGAGGTCCCGGTAGAGGTTCAGGTAATACACCGGCCCGTTGGCCGGCATCAGCAGTGAGACCTTGTCGGCCAGGTCGGGAAGGGCGAAGAGGTGGCTACGGTAGGCCGGCGACATCTCCTCGGTGCGCATGGGAACGAGCCGGACGCCCTCCTTGCCGGGGTCGGCCCCCACCAGCTGGCGAAGCAAGGGGTAGTTGGGATCCTGGCGGAACAGCCCGCCGGCATAGAGGCCGGCGAGGCGCCCGGCGACCTTGGGGTAGCGGGCGTTGTCCACCAGCAGGCTCTCCATCCGGTCGTTGCTGGTGAAGACGAAAAGAATGCACTGCTCGATGCCGACACTCTGGCGCAGCAGAGACAGCAGGCTCTCTTCGAAGTGCTCGCCGCCCAGATGGGTCACGCAGGCCGCCATGGCCGGCAGCAGGCTCGGCCAGGCAGAAAGCCTGTTGACGGGCACCTCTCTCTCCATGCCGATCGCTACCATGGTCGTAGGGGGGGGTGACATCTGTCCCCTCTTTCAAGGGACAGGAGGCCCTCCGGCCCCGGGCTACTCTGCCGCCACTGGACCACAACGCAACCCCTGGCAGGAGGTGCCTATGCGACCCGCCGGACGCTCGGAAACCGATTCGCTCTACTTCGATTATCCGCATTTCCCCTTCGTTCGTCCTCCCGAACTGGACGGTGAGACGGTGCGCCACTCGGTGGCCATCGTCGGCGCCGGCCCGGTGGGCGTGACCGCCGCCCTGGAGCTGGCCCGCCACGGTATCGCCTCGGTGGTGCTCGACGACAAGGCCACCGTCAACGACGGCTCCCGGGCCATCTGCATCTCCCGCCACAGCCTGGAGATCCTCCAGCAGCTCGGCGTCGATGCCCCTTTCAAGGAGAGGGGGCTGGGCTGGACCCAGGGGCGCACCTACTTCCGCGACCGCGAGATCTACCGCTTCCGGATGCCGCACTCCGACCAGGAGCGCTACTACCCGATGGTCAACCTGCAGCAGCAGTACATCGAGCGGTTCCTGATCGACAAGGCCCACGCCAGCGAGCGGATCGAGATGCGCTGGCAGAGCGCGGTGACCGGAGTGCGCCAGGAGGATGGCGGCGTGACCCTGGAGGTAGCCACCCCCGAGGGCGACTACCGGCTGGAGTGCGGCTACCTGCTGGCCGCCGACGGCGGGCGTAGCCGGATCCGCGAGTTCCTGGGCCTCTCCCTGCACGGCCAGGCCTACGAGGGGCGCTACGTGATCGCCGATGTGCGCCTCAAGTCCGACTTCCCCACCGAACGGCGCGCCTTCTTCCATTCCCACGCAATGCCCGACACCACCATCCTGGTGCACAAGCAGCCCGACGATATCTGGCGCATCGACTACCAGCTCGGTCCCGACGAGGACCCGGAGCAGGCGGTGGAAGAGGCCAGCATCCGCGAGAAGGTCGGTTTGATCGTGCGTGAGGTGATGCACGAGGGAGACGACTGGGAGCTGGAATGGTGGAGCCTCTACAAGGCCTACACCCTGGCGCTGGATGACTACCGTCACGGCCGCGTGCTGTTTATCGGCGACAGCGCCCACCTGGTGCCGATCTTCGGGGTGCGCGGCCTCAACAACGGCCTGGCCGATGCCGCCAACGCCGGCTGGAAGCTGGCCTGCGTGCTCAAGGGGCAGGCGCCGGACCGGCTGCTCGACAGCTACAGCCCGGAGCGACGCGGCGCCACCCTGGACGTCTTCGCCAATGCCGGCAAGAGCACCCGCTTCATGACGCCGCCGACCCGCGGCTACCAGCTGATGCGCAACGCTGCCCTGGCGCTGGCCTTCCACAACGACTACGCCAGCGGCTTCGCCAACCCCCGCCAGGTCACCCCCTACACCTACGCCGAAAGCCCCCTGACCCTGGCCGACGATCCGGCCTTCGAGGAGGGGCCGGTCCCCGGGGCGCCGCTGATCAATCGCCGCCTGGGCGACGATGACTTCCTGCTCGACCATCTGGGTAGGGGCTTCAACCTGCTGCACTTCAGCGAGGAGGGCCGCGTCGACTCGGCCCTGCAGCAGAGCGTCGAGGCGCTCCAGGCCCGGGGCATCGATCTTACCCTGCTGCGGGTGGCGCGCTCACCGGGCATCGAGGGGAGCCTGGTCGATGTGGATGGCAGCCTGTTTGCCGGCTACGGCGCCGAGCCCGGCAGCGCCTACCTGGCGCGCCCCGACCGGCATATCGCGGCACGCTGGAAAACGCTTTCGCCGGCTGCCCTCGAGACGGCCCTGAAACTTGCCCAAGGGTGGACACTGGAAGGAGAGAGATCATGAATGCACCGACACTGCCCTTTGCCGAGCTGGAGAAGGTCTACGAGCGCCTGGCCGAGACCCTGGACGAGTTGCCCGAGGCGCAAGAGAGGCTCTTCCTGGCCCAGCTGGCGCTGGCGCTGGCCCACCGCGTGCCGGATCTCGACCCGGTGATGGCCGCCATCGAAGAAGCCCGTTGTGGCGTCGTCGAGACCGCCTCTGACTGAGTGCTCGCTTCGCCCCTGCGGATGCAGCGCTGCGGGCGTTTCTGTCCAGATGCCGAGGCCGTTGCGGGCTGGGCGCGGGGAAGGGCTAGGGACCGGCATTATGTTCGGCGGTCCCTATGCATGGGCGCTAATGCGCGATAGCGGTTAAACTGGCACTCCCATGTCCAGGCCTAGGCCCTACCGTGTTGATCCCGCTTACTGAGCGTGTCGCCCGACACCTCGCCGACTCCCCCCGCACTCCTAAGTACCTCTGTCTGCGCGATGCCCTGATCGAGTTGATCGTCGAGGGTGAGTTGGCCGAGGGCACCCGCCTGCCCACCGAGCAGGAACTGGCCGCGGCCCTGCCGCTGAGCCTTGGCACCGTGCAAAAGGCGCTGCGTGACCTGGTCGATAGCGGTGAACTCACCCGTCGCAGGCGCCTTGGCACCTTCGTCGCTGGTGGCAACCACCGCCGCGAGATCACCACCCCCGCCTTCGCCTTCCTGCGCTCCGATGGTACCCGGGTCAGGATGGTGTTGATTCGGCTGCTGAGGCGAGAGACGCTGCGGCGCCACGGTGCCTGGGTCGAGGTGCTCGGTGAGTGCGCCGCCGGCTACCTGCACCTGGTCCGCCAGGATCGCATCGACGGCGCCTTCGACTGCTACACCGAGATCTACCTGCGTACCGACGTGGCCGGCGAAATCGCGACCATGCCCGCCGAGACCCTGGAGCACGAGAGCGTGCTGCCGCTGTTGCAGGCCCAGGGCCACGAACCGAGCACGGCGGAGAATCGCATCGGCCACGCTCGGCTGCCCAAGGCGGTGGCGCGTGCCATCGTCCCGGAGCTGGCCGAGACGCCGCCCCCCGGGCTGCGCCTGGAGACCCGCTACCGTAATGCCGAAGGCCGAGTGCTGGCCTGGCAGGTGATGTACATCCCTCCCAACGACTACCGCCTCAGTCTCACCACTCCCCTGTGGCAGCTCGACGCCTGAAGCCGGAAGGGCGGCGCGTCGCACCTTGCCCCCTGGCTTTCTGAATACTATATAGTATTTGACAGGCCAAAAAGGCCGTCTATACTCCTCTTGTGACGGACCAAATAATAAATCTCGTTTCATATATGATATGAAGCGCGCATGACCCCACGACAACGAGGACCACCCCATGAGTTGGACCACCGTCTGCAAGACCGACCAAGTGCAGGAGGACTTCCCCTTCTCCGCCAAGCTGGGCGACAAGGAGATCGGCGTCTACGTTCTCGACGGCGAGTTCTACGCCCTCGAGGATATCTGTCCCCACGCCTATGCCCTGCTGTCCCAGGGCTTCGTCGAGGACGGCCAGGTGGAGTGCCCGCTGCACGAGGCGACCTTCGACATCAAGACCGGCAAGTGCCTGCGCGAACCCGCCGACCGCGACCTGCATGTCTACCCGGTGCGCATCATCGATGATGAAATCCAACTGAAAGTCGACGAGGAGGCCTGATCCCATGTCCGCATCCCACCAGCCCCACGACAACAACGCATCCGACAAGACCTCCGACTACAACCCGGCCCTCAAGACCTGGCAGCGCATCATTCCCTCCAGCGAACCCGGCCAGGGCCACATCGAGGCTCCCGGCGGCTTCGCCAATCCCGTCTGGCAGACCCGCGCCAGCGTGCCGGGAGCCTTCGAGCTGGACCTGGTGGCGGCCCTCGAGGAAGTCTTCGCCGCGGGCGCGACCGAGCTGGAGGCCGTGGTCGAAGGCCTCAACGCTCACCATCGCTACGACCGTAACGGCCAGGCCTGGACCCAGGAAAGCTTCCTTCAGGAACTGGCGGTGCTGGGGCGGTGAGCCTCCCCAGCTTCGTGCTCCTCTCCCAGTACAACGCATAACGAGGTCGAGACATGACTAGTGCATCTTCCGTCGATACCGCCGTTCAGGATTACCTGGATACCGGCCTGCGCTCCCTGTGGTATCCCGTTGCCGCCAGTTGGGAGGTCGGCAGTAACCCCGTCGGCATCACCCGCCTGGGCGAGAACCTGGTGCTGTGGCGCGGCTACGATGGCACCCTGCATGCCGTCGAGGACCGCTGCCCCCACCGCGGCGCCCGCCTGTCCAAGGGTTGGAACCTGGGCGACCGCCTGGCCTGCTGGTACCACGGCGTCGAGGTCAACGGGGCAGGCGAGGTCTGCGATGTGCCTGCCATCAGCAACAGCCCGCTGGTCGGCCAGGCCTGCGTGCGTCGCTACCCCATCCAGGAGGCCCATGGCGCCATCTTCGTCTATTTCGGCACCACCCCCGACGAAGAACCCAGCGAGTTGGAGCTACCGGAGCAGCTGACCGATGGCGAGACCTATGGCCACTTCCTGTGTACCGCCACCTGGAAGTGCAACTACCAGTACGCCGTCGACAACGTCATGGACCCCATGCACGGCACCTACCTGCATTCGGATTCGCACTCCATGGCCGAGGGCGATCGCCAGGCCGAGATGGTACTCGAGCCCACCGAGAGCGGTTTCATCTTCAAGAAGACCGGCCAGGCCGGGGTGAACTTCGACTGGGTGGAATACGGCAACACCGGCGCCCTCTGGCTGCGCCTGTCGATTCCCTACCAGCAGCGCTTCGGCCCGGGCGGCCCCTTCTGGATCGTCGGCATGGCGGTGCCCGAGGACAAGCAGCACACCCGGGTGTTCTTCTGGCGAGTGCGCAAGGTCGACGGCTGGCAGCGCCAGGTGTGGCGCTTCTTCTACCGCACCAAGCTCGAGGGACTGCATTGGGACGTCCTCGAGCAGGACCGCATCATCCTCGAGAACCTGGCTCCCGACGCCCGTCACCACGAGAACCTCTACCAGCACGACGTGGGTCTCTCGCGGCTGCGCCGGGTGATGCTGAAGATGGCCAAGAAGCAGCTGGCCCAGCGCCAGCAGGCGGCCTGACATGGCGCAGATGCTTTCCGGCAAGCGCATCCTGGTGACCGGCGCCGCGCGCGGCCTGGGGCGCAGTGTCGCCGAGGCCGCTGCCGCCGAGGGCGCGCGGTTGGTGATCAGCGATATCCTCGAGGCTGAACTGGAGCAGACCGCCGCGGCGCTGCGCCGCCGCGGCGCCGAGGTCGAGGCGCATGTCATCGACCAGGCCGATCCCGCCTCCATCGAGGCGGGCATGGCCCGGGTCGCCGAGGGCGGAGCCCTGGACGGCCTGGTCAACAATGCCGCCATCGCCACCGGCGTCGGCGGGGATACCATGATGGACTACGACATGGCCCTGTGGGACCGGGTGATGGCGGTCAACGTGCGTGGCACCTGGCTGATGACCCGGGCCGCGGTACCGCTGCTCGAGGCCGCCGGCGGCGGCCGGGTGGTCAACCTGGCCTCGGACACCGCCCTGTGGGGCGCCCCCAGGCTGATGGCCTATGTGGCCAGCAAGGGGGCGGTGATCGCCATGACACGCTCCATGGCCAGAGAGCTCGGCGAGCGCGAGATCTGCGTCAACGCCGTGGCGCCGGGGCTGACCCGTTGCGAGGCCACCGAGTACGTGCCCCAGGAGCGCTACGACTACTACGCCCAGGGTCGAGCCCTGAAGCGTGAGCAGGAGCCCGACGACGTGGACGGCACTATCCTTTATCTGTTGTCGGACTGGGCGAAGTTCGTCACCGGCCAGCTGATCCCGATCAACGGTGGCTTCGTCTTCAACTGAGGAGCGACGAACATGGCAAGCGACATCCAGCGTATCGTGGTGATCGGCGGTGGCCAGGCCGGCGGCTACGCCTGCAAGGCGCTGCGCGGCGAGGGCTTCGAGGGTCGCCTAACGGTGGTGGCCGACGAGCCCCACGACTTCTACGAGCGCCCGCCGCTCTCCAAGGGCGTGGTCACCGAGGGCGAGCCGCTGCCGCGGCTCTTCCCGGAGGCGAGCCTCGCCGCGCTCGAGATCGACTGGCGCCGGCCTCGCCGCGCCGTCGAGATCGATCGTGCGGCCCAGGAGGTGGTGCTCGACGACGGTGAGCGGCTGCCCTACGACCGTTTGCTGATCGCCACCGGCAGTCGGCCGCGGATGCCGGTGGCCGACTGGGCGACGATCGCCAACGTCATGACCCTGCGCACCTGGGACGACGCCTCCCGGCTCAAGGAACGGCTCGAGCAGAGTCGGCGCATCGGCATCATCGGCGGGGGCTGGATCGGCCTGGAGGTGGCCTCCAGCGCGCGCAAGCTGGGTCTAGAGGTGGACGTCTTCGAACGTGCCCCGGCGCTGTGCGGCCGCAGCGTGGGCCCGGAGGTGGCCGAGGCGATCCGCGAGCTCCATGAACGCCACGGCGTGGGGCTGGAGCTGAATCGCCAGGACATCCGGCTCGCCGGGGAGGCCGACGGTCGAGTGACCGTCACCGCCGACGGCGAGGCCCACGAGCCCTACGACCTGATCGTGGTGGGCGTCGGCGTCGAGATCAACCTGGAACTGGCCCGAGAGGCCGGGCTGCGCACCGAGCAGGGCATCGTCGTGGACGCCGCCGGGCATACCTCCGACCCGAATATCTTTGCCGCCGGGGACGTCTCCCAGCATCCTCATCTGGGGCTCTGCCTGCAGTCCTGGGCCTATGCCCAGAACCAGGCCCGGGTGGTGGCCGACGCCATGCTCGGCAAGGAGGCCCACTACGATGAGCCGGCCTGGCTCTGGTCCGATCAGCATGGCGTCAATATCCAGATCCTCGGCGTGCCGAGCGGTGAGCTCCATTGCGCGGTACGTCATGACCCCCTGGGGCCGGTATTCTTCTACCTGGACGGCGACAATCGCCTGGTGCAGATGGTGGCCTTCGACCAGCCCCGGGCGATCAAGCTGGGCAAGCGCTGGATCGCCGCCGAGCGGCAACTGGACCCGGCGCAACTGGCTGATCCGGACTTCAACCTGATGACCCTGCGCTGATCGGTGTCTCGGTGCCCGCGACATAATGCGGCGCTTTCCGAGGAGGCGATGCCGGAACATCGCCTCCGTCGGTCATGTATCGGAGTTTCCTCATGCTCTTTCCGCCTCGTTATGAGCCGCTGGTGGTTTCGGTGCTGATGACCACCTACATGGCCGGCCTGATGACCCTGGCCATCACCCTGGTGAACACCGGCCTGGATGCCGGCTTTCCCGGGCGCTGGGCCAAGGCCTTCGTGATCTCCTGGCCGATCGCCTTCACCCTGATCACCGTGGGGCGCCCCCTGGTGCTGCGCCTGGCCGCCAAGCTGATCCGCGCTTCCTGAATGGCGGTCCTCCCTAGCCCAAGAAGACACGGCGTCGGTACTCCGGCGAAGTCAAGACCCGGCGCAGTGAACCTCGTCAAGGTCGAGGGCTCTGCCTCCGCTGAAGCTGCCAGACGGCTGTTACCAAGCCCGCAGTCTGATGCAGGAAGCTGCCACCGCGATCAGCATACGACAGACAGGGATCATGGGCTTGGCTTCGTGGGTCTTGATACGAGAGTTGCCGGAGTTGGCTACCGGTAGCCGAGGCGGGCGAGGTCTCCGGGGCGATCCACGTCGAGCAGGATGCCCGGGTCGTCTACCTCGAGTGGGTACAGGGCCTGGCGGTTTGCCACGATCAGTTCCCGGGCGCCTGCGGGGTGGGCCAGTCGGCTCAGGGCGGGCCAGAAGTCGCGGCCGAACAGCACCGGGTGCCCGGGCTGGCGCCGATAGTCGGGGCGGACGATACGCCCGGGGTGGGCCGCAGCGACCAAGGCGGCATAGGTCGCCGCGGCGACGCGCGGCATATCCCCCAGCACCACCGCCAGGGCCTCGGCATTCGAGTTACGTCGGAGGAGTTCGGCCACGCCATCGGCGATGCTGAAGCCGAGTCCCCGGCCGGCGTGTGGCGCGACCAGCGAGTTGACCCCTGCCGCGTCGGCGAGCCGCCGGCCTGGCTCGTCGTGCCGACCGATCACCAGGAAACGCTCGACGAAGGCGTAGCGCGTCCCCGCCAGGGTGGCCGCCAGCAGCGTCTCGCCACTAGACAGGCGGGCGAGGCGCTTGTCGCTACCGAAGCGCCGCGCCCGGCCCGCCGCCATGATCAGGGCCACCACTCGGGGGGACTGGGCCATGGCCTAACCCACCACGCTTAGGCGTGGCGCCTGTGGGGCCGGCGCCACGCTCAGCGTCTTGCCGTGATAGCGGGCAAGGAGATCGGCGAGGATCGCCAGGGCGATCTGGGCCGGGGTCTTGCTGCCGATGGCCACGCCGATCGGCATATGGATGCGAGCGATCTCGTCGGCACCGAGGCCGCCCGAGCGGGCCAGGCGCTCGGCGCGCTTCTGTGAGGTGCGTGCCGAGCCCATCACGCCGAGGTAGAAGGCCTCGGTGCGTACTGCCTCGATCATCGCCAGGTCATCGATGCGCGGGTCATGGGTCAGGGCCACCACCGCGGTGGCGCCATGGGCCCCCTGTTCGGCCAGGTAGCGGGAGGGCAGCCGTTCCACGACCCGTACCCCGGCGACCGGGAAGGCCCGACAGGCCTCGGGGCGGGGGTCGCAGACGATCACCTCGAAGCCCAGGGCCTGGGCGAACTGGGCGCAGTATTCCGAGACCGGCGAGATGCCGGCGATCACCAGGCGGATACTGGGGGTGATACGCAGGCGGGCCCAGCTATCGCCATCCCGCTGGCGCTGGGTGACGCGCTCCGCCGCCTGGTCATCCTCCACCAGGCGGCGGGTCCCGAGGGTCAGGGAAACCTCGCGGCAGAGGGGCGCCTCGCCCCGCAGGCCGCGCCCGACCCCCTGCAGGTGCTCCCGGTTGGCCGGGGTGGGAAGGAACCGCTCCACCATGATCTCCAGCACCCCGTCGCAGGGCAGCCGCAGGTGGGGGGCGGTGATGCCGCCATCCCCGTAGCGTAGGGTGGTCACCGGGCCACTCAACTCGCCGCGGCCGAGACGCGCCAGGAAGTCCTCCTCCACGCAGCCCCCGGAGAGGGAGCCGATGGCCTGGCCGCTATCGTCGGCCGCCAGCAGCGAGCCGGGGCCGCGGGGCGAGGAGCCATAGGTAGCCAGCACGGTACACAGCCATAGCGGGCGCCCCTCGGCGAGCCAGTCGAGGGCGCGGTCGATCACGCGAGTATCCAGATGCTGCATGGGAGCCTCCCAGGCGTCGGGTTATGCCTTGACCAGCTCCCGCAGCCAGGCGGCGCAGGCGTCGGACTGCTGGGCGGGCCAGTCGATGCGGATGCGGGTCGTGCCGCGCTCCACCTCCACATGGATATGCTCGGCGGAGGGTTGGGCCGGGGCACGGCCCAGCAGGCGCGCCAGCCAGCCGGCCCGGGGCGCGACGGTGTTCGCGGGCGTGCTCGGCGCCGGGTGTCGGGTCGGCGTGGGCTCGGCGGTGGCCGCGGCCCGGGGCGTCTCTGCCGCTTCGGGGGCCTCGCCATTGAGCCGGGCGATCAGGTTGGTGCCGAATTCGTCCCACATGCGGTCGGCCTTGGTCTTCATCACCGCCAGGCCGAAGGTGCCCAGGCGACCGAAGACATCGGCCTTGACCTTGATGCGCAGGTCGGTGCCACCGTCCTCGCGTTCGTTCAGGAACATCTCGCTGGTCTGGGTCAGGGAGCTGGCCACCGAGGCGTCCTCGCCGGTGCCCTCGGCGCGCAGGTAGCGGGGCGCCTCCTGCTCGACGATGCGGGTATTGAGGGTGAAGCGGGCGGTGATAAAGGAGATCTTGACCTGCATATGGGCGACGTATTCGTCGTCGCTGATCACCTCCACCGACTGCATGCCGGGCACGCAGCCGCACATCGCCTGGGGATCGAGCACGAGCTCCCAGACCTGCTGAGGGGGGGCGTCCAGGGTGAGGGACTTTTCAATTTCCATGCAGCTTCTCCGCGGCGTGGTGGATGGATTCGACGATCTGGGTGTAGCCGGTGCAGCGGCACAGGTTGCCGTTCAAGGCCTGGCGTATCTCGTCGGTGGTGGGACGGGGGTTGGCGGCCAGCAGGGCGCAGGTGGCCATGACGAAGCCGGGGGTGCAGTAGCCGCACTGCAGGCCCCCGCCGTTGATAAAGCACTCCTGAATGGGGTGCAGGGTCTCGCCATCGGCCAGGCCCTCGATGGTATCGATAGGCTGGCCGTCGGCCTGGACGGCGAGGCTCAGGCAGGACTTCACCAGGCGGCCATCGACCATCACCGAGCAGGCGCCGCAGATGCCGGTCTCGCAGCCGCGCTTGGTGCCGGTGAGGCCCAGGTCGTCGCGCAGGAAATCGCTGAGCAGGCGACGGGCGGGTACCCGGGCGGTGACCGGCTCGCCATTGATGATGACCTCGATGCGGTGTTCGCTCATGACGTCACTCCAGGGGAAGGGCGAAGAGGTGGGCCAGGCTGCGCCGGGCGATGACCCGCACCATCTCGCGACGGTACGCCGCCGAGCCGCGGGCGTCGGAGAGGGGGGTAATGCCGGAGGCGATCAGCTCGGCGGTGGCGTCCACCGTGGCCTCGCTGGGGGGGTGGGCCATCAGGTACGCCTCGGCTTGCGGCACCCGGGTGGGGACCACGGTGGAGGCGCCTACGACAAGCCGGGCCGCTTCACAGCCGTGGCCGCGCTGGCGCACCCAGGCTGCCAGGTTGACCAGGGGACGGTGCTCCGCCGCGGTGCGCAGGTGGCGGGCATAGTGGCCCCGGTCGCCCTCGGCGGGGGGCGGCAGGCGGATCTCGGTGATCAGCTCGCCGGGCTCCAGGGCGGTGGTGTAGTAGTCGACCAGGAAGGCCTCGATCGTGAGGCGCCGCTCGCCGTCGGGGCCCTGGATTACCACCTGGGCATCCAGGGCCATCAGACAGCCGGGCGGGTCGGTGGCCGGGTCGGCGTAGCAGAGGTTGCCGCCCAGGGTGCCCTGGTTGCGCACCTGGGGGTTGGCGACCCGGGCGGCCATGCTGGCCAGCATGGGGTAGTGGGTCTGGACGGCGGGATCGGCGGCCAGCTCCGCATGCCGGGTCAGGGCGCCGATGCGCAGCCCCTCCTTGGCATCGAAGTCGATGCCCCTCAGGGCCTCGAGGCGGCCCAGGGAGATCAACCGGCGGGGTGACAGCATGCGCTGGCGCATGCCCAGCATCAGGGCGGTGCCGCCGGCGATCAGGCGGCTCTCCTCCGGCTCGTCCAGCAGCATGCGGCTCGCCTCGGCGGCGCTGGCGGGCTCCAGGAAATCGAAATCACGCATGGTCGGCATCCTCCTTGGCGCGCAGGGCGGCGAGCACCTTCTCGGGGGTGATGGGCAGGTCGGTGATGCGTACCCCCACGGCGTCATGGACGGCATTGGCGATGGCCGCCGCCCCGGGGAGGATGGCGGTCTCGCTGGCGCCCTTGGCGCCGTAGGGGCCCTTGGGATCGTTCGATTCGACGATGCCGGAGGCCAGCATGGGCACGGCGTCGGCGGTGGCCAGGGTGTAGTCGGCGAAGTTGCCGTTCATGATCCGCCCCTCCTCCACCTGCAGCTGCTCGTAGAGGGCCCAGCCGATCGCCTGCACCGTGGCGCCATTGGTCTGGCCGTGGATGGCCAGGGGGTTGAAGGCCTTGCCGCAGTCGTCGGAGACGAAGCTCTCCACCACCTCGACGCGGCCGGTCTCGGTGTCCACCTCCACCTCCACCGCCTGGGCGGCGAAGGAGTAGGCGGAGGCGATGTTGCCGTAGAGGTCGTCATCGTGCATGCGGGTCTGGGGATCCCAGGTGGCGGAGACCTGAAGGCCTTCGCCGCCGTGGCGCCAGATATGCTGGCGGGCCAGGGTCGCCAGGTCGGCGACGATTTCGCCGTTGTCAGCGTCACGGAGGCGCACGGCTCCGTCGATCAGTGTCAGCGTCTCCTCGGCATGGCCCGACAGCTCGGCGGCCAGGGCGAGCAACTGGGCCTTGGCCTTGCGGGCGGCGAGGATGGCGGCATGGCCCCCGGACATGGTCACCCGGGAGGCCAGGGTGCCGATGGCGAAGGGCGAGGTGTCGGTGTCCGGCGGCACCACCTGGATATGCTCGATGGGCAGGGTCAGCTCATGGGCGATCACCTGGCTGAGCATGGTCATGGCGCCCTGGCCCATATCGCACTCGCCACTATGCACGAGGGCGCGACCGTCCTCGTTGAGCTTGACCACCACGGTGGAACCGTCCCAGTTGCCGATGGTGCGGTTGCCGCTGACGTGCATGGCGGCGGCCAGGCCCACGCCACGGCGGCGCCTGCCGGCCTGGTCGCGGCGACCACGCTTCTCCGCCCAGTGGATCGCCTCGGTGCACTGATCGAGGCACTCCATGAGGCCGGTGCTGCCGACTTCCCAGCCATGGATCGAGGTGTCGCCGGCCTGGATGGCATTGAGGCGATGGATGGCCACGGGGTCGAGGCCCAGTTTCTCGGCCATGGTGTCGATATGGCTGTTCAAGGCGAACAGCATCTGGGTGCCGCCGAAGCCGCGGAAGGCGCCATGGGGCGGCGTATGGGTATAGCTCAGGACGGCGTGGGACCTGACGTTTTCCAGTCGGTGCATATTGTCGCTGCGCATGGCGGAGACGTGCATCACCTCGTTGGTCAGGCCGCAGTAAGCGCCGCAGTCGGCGAGGATCGTCACCTCCTTGGCGACGATGCGGCCCTCCCGGGTCATGCCCAGCTTGAGGGTGAGGCGCTCGGGCAGGCTCGAGCAGGCGCCCAGGAAGTCCTCCAGACGATTGTTGACCAGGCGCACCGGCTGGCCGGTCTTGAGCGCCAGGAGGGCGGCGATCAGGCTGTTGGCGTCCTCGACGATCTTGCCGCCGAAGCCGCCGCCGGTGGTGGTCTGCATCACCCGGATGCGCGAGACCGGCAGTTCCAGGGCCGCCGCCAAACGCATCCGTGCCAGGAACACCGACTGAGTGGAGGCCCACACCTGCAAGCGGCCGTGGCCATCGACCTGGGCGACCGTCGCCATGGGCTCCAGGTAGCCCGGGTACTGGGCATGGGTGGTGTAGGTCGCCTCATGGATCAGGTCGGCCTGGGCGAACCCCGCCTCCACGCTGCCGCGTTCGAAGGCGATCTCGTGGGCCACGTTATTGCGCCCCGGATGGATGCCGGTGGCGCCCTCGGCCAGGGCGGCCTCGGGCGTGAAGAGGGCGGGCAGGGGCTCGTAGTCGATCGTCACCAGCTCCAGGGCGTCCCGGGCGATCTCGTCGCTGGTGGCGGCCACGGCGACCACCTCCTCGCCGGCGAAGCGCACCACCTCCCTGGCCAGGATGCGGCGCTCCTTGTGATGGACACCCCACAGGGCGTCGGGGGCATCGGCGCCGGTGAGCACCGCCTTGACCCCGGGCAGGGCCCGGGCCGCCCGGGTGTCGATGCGCCGGATGCGGGCATGGGGATGGGGGCTGCGCAGCACCTTGGCGTGCAGCATGCCGGGTAGCTGGATATCGCCGGCGTACTGGGCGCGGCCGGTGACCTTGGCGCGGGCATTGACCTGGGGGGTATCCCGGCCGATGGGCGATTCACTCATCTTGCGCTCCTGTGGGGTTCTCGGTGACTGGTGGAGGCTCAGGGGACGACACGCCCACCGCGGCGGGCATGAGCCTGGCGGCAGAGGCCGCGGATGGCCGAGACGGCGGCCCATAGCAGCAGTGCCAGGCAGACGGCCAGCAGGCCGGCGCTCACCGGGCGCTCGATAAAGGTCATGGGGTCGCCGCGGGAGAGCAGCAGGGCACGACGCAGGTTCTCCTCCAGCAGTGGGCCGAGCACGAAGCCCAACAGCAGGGGGGCGGGGCTGAAGTTCAGCAGGCTCATCCCGTAACCCAGGACCCCGATCGCCGCCACCACATAGACGTCGAAGACGTTGTTGTTGACGCTGTACACGCCGAGGCAGATGAAGATGATGATCGCCGGGTAGAGCATGCTGAAGGGGATGCGAAGCAGGGCGGTCCAGAGGCCGATCAGCGGCATGTTGAGCACCAGCAGCAGCAGGTTACCGATGCCGAAGCTGACCACCAGGCTCCAGAACATCACCGGATTCTCGGAGATCATCAGCGGCCCCGGCTGGATGCCGTGGAGCATCATGGCGCCGAGCATCAGTGCCATCACCACGTCGCCGGGGATACCCAGGGTCAGGGTCGGCACGAAGGCGGTCATGGCGCCGGAGCTGTTGGAGGACTCGGCGCCGGCGATGCCCTCGACGGCCCCCTTGCCGAAGCGCTCGGGTTCCCTGGCCAGCTTCTTCTCCACCGCATAGGACATGAAGGGGGAGAGGCCGGAGGCGGTGCCGGGCATGGTGCCGAAGAAGCTGCCGATGGCGGTGCCGCGCAGCATGGCCGGCACCGCGCGACGCAGGTCGAGCCACTCGGGCAGCATGGAGCGCAGCGAGAAACTCGGGGTGCGTCGCTCCCCGCCGCTCAGGCGCATGCTGGCGATCACCTCGGAGAGGCCGAACAGCCCCATGGCCAGGGCCACCAGGTTGATGCCATCCATCAACTCCGGCATGCCGAAGTTGAAACGCACCAGGCCGGTGTTGATATCGGTGCCCACCATGCCCAGCAGCAGGCCCAGCACCACCATGGCCAGGCTCTTGGCGGCGGAGCCGGACCCCACCGCCGAGGCGGCGATCAGCCCCAGCAGCATCAGCGAGAAGTACTCGGCGGGGCCGAAGGAGAGGCCGATCTCGGAGAGTACCGGTCCCAGGGTCGCCAGCAGCAGCAAGCCGAGGATGGAGCCGACGAAGGAGGCCGACATGGCGATGAACAGGGCCACCCCGGCACGCCCCTGCCGGGCCATGGGGTAGCCGTCCAGGCTGGTGACCGCCGAGGCCGGGGTGCCGGGGATATTGAGCAGGATCGAGGCGATGGAGCCGCCGTACTGGGAGCCATAGAAGACCCCCGCCAGCATGGCCAGGGCGGCGGTAGAGGGAATGTAGTAGGTGATCGGCAGCAACAGCGAGATGGCCGCCATGGCGCCCACCCCGGGCAGCACCCCCACCAGGGTGCCGAGGAAGACGCCGATAAAGCAGTAGAGCAGCATGGTCGGCTGGGTCGCATCCTGCAGACCCAAGAGCAAGGCTTCCAGGGTGCCCATATGGCATGCCTCCGGATAACGTGGGTGGATGGGGAAAGCCGAACGTCGCGACTCCCCGGGCGGTTTGAGCCGTTAGCCCAACCTGGGCCAGGCGGGCAGGTTCATGCTCAGGCCCTGAATAAAGATCAGGTAGGTGATGGCCGCGATGACCAGGGCTACCTTGAGCTTGGTGCCCTGGCCGAGGCTGCGATCGGGAATCAGGGCGATCAGGGCCGCGGTGATGGTGGCGATCACCAGGCCCAGCCCCTTCAGCAGTAGCGCGAAGACGACGATGCTGGCTATCACGAAGCCGGCGCTGGCCCAGTCACCGCGGATGGGCTCCCCGCGGCGCCACCAGGCGGGGAGGGCCACGATCAGGCCCAGCAGGGCCAGGACGCCGCCGAGGATCACCGGCAGGAAGCCCGGGCCCATCCGGGAGAAGGTGCCGAGGGAGTAGTGGCCGTAGGCGTACCAGGCGGTGAAGAGGCCGAGCAGGGTCAGCAGGCCACCGCCGAGCAGGTTCTTGATGTCTCTATCGATCATGGGATTCTCGTCGCTGTCGGCAGGGAGAAGCGGCCGGGAGGCGGGGCGCCTCCCGGTCGTCTGCACCGGGGCGCGCTCAGTCGGCGGTGATGCCCAGCTCCTCGATGATCGCCGCCAGGCGCGCGTAATCATCGGCGTTGATCTCGGCCAGGGCCGCCGGCTCGCCACCGGCGGGTACGGCGCCGAACCGGGCCATCTGCTCGATCACCTCGGGCATCTCCAGGATGGCGTTCATCTGCGCATTGAGGGTCTCGATGATCTCCTCCGGGGTGCCCTTGGGCGCCATCAGGCCGTGCCAGGCGCCGAGTTGAACCGCCTCATAGCCTTGCTCGGCGATGGTGGGGATGCCCTCCAGCACCGGTGAGCGCTGCGGGTCGGTGATGGCCACCAGGTTGAGGCGCCCCGACTCGATCAGTTGCGCCACGGGGCCGTAGGTCACGTAGCCCAGGTCGATATGTCCGGCCAGGACGTCAGGCACGATGGGGCTGACGCCGCGATAGGGGATATGCAGCACATCGATCTCGGCCTCCCGGTTGAGCCACTCGGCGGCGATATGCATCGGCGAGCCGGCGCCGGGGGTGCCATAGCTGAGGTTCGGGCCGTTGCGGGCCTGGGTGACCAGGTCATCGATGGTCTCGATGCCGGTGTCGGGATGGGCCACCACCAGCACCGCCTGATGGCCGGCGAGAATGATCGGGTCGAAGCCATCGAGGACGTCGTAGCTGGCGCCCTCCGGCAGGTTCATCACCAGGGGCGCCGTGGTAAAGGGGTTGGGGGTATAGAGCAGGGTATAGCCATCGGCCGTGGCCCGGGCCACGGTGCCGTTGCCGATGGTACCGCCGGCGCCCGGGCGGTTCTCCACCACCACCGGCTGGCCGAGACGATGGGTCAATTGGTCGGCGAATAGCCGGGCCATGGCATCGGTGTCGGCCCCCGGCGGATAGGAGACCACGATGGTGACCGGCTTGTCGGGATAGGTGGCGGCCTGCAGCCCCGTGGAGAGCAGGGCGGCGGAAGCGATGGCGGAGGTCAACAGCAGTCGGCGGGTCAGGGACATTGTTCTTCTCCTGGTGGATCTCGGGGGTGGCGACAGGGAGATCAGAGTTTATTTATATATGAAACTTGTTTTTGTATCTGGTACAGATGGAATTAAGCACCCGGGTCGTGAAGAGTCAAACGGCCAGGGAGCTGAGGCAAGGGGGAGCGGAGCGGGGCAGGGGGCGAATAGGGACGTGATGGGGGGAACGGTTGGTCGGGAAGAGTTGGTGATATTGTGGCTTATTTTTTGAAAAATAAGGTTATTTTTAGCTATTTCGCGGTGCTGCTTGCGCCTTTTCGGTGTGGGGGGTAGCGAAATCGGTGTGCACCATTAGTGAGCATCACGGAAAAAGTATCGCCACCGGGTGGGCTCCGGTGGGTGGGTCTCAGGAAGGGATCACGGGCGTCGGTTGGCGAATATGGCGGGCGAAGAGCTCTGCCAGGGGGCGGGCCGCGGCACTCAAGGGCACGCCTCTCAGGGTGAGGATGCCCAGGCTCATGGGTGGCGCGGGAGGGAGCCCGGTAAAGCGTTGCACGCCGACGCTGAACATGGGGTCCAGGAACAGCGGCTCCGGGCCGAAACCGATCAGGTCGGTGTGGCGAGTCAGCTCCAGCATCAGGGTCGGCGAGGTGCAGAGCAGCGGGTTGACGGGACGCTCCAGGCCGCTGCGCTCCAGCCAGTCGATCAGGTGCTGGCCGGTGCTGCCATGGATCAGGTTGAGTACCCAGCGGGCGTCCTTAAGCTCCGACCACGCCTGGGCGTCGGCCAGGGGATGGCCCTCGCGACCCACCACCGTGCCCCTGACCAGGCCCAGGGGCTCGAAGTCCATGTCATGGGGCAGGTCCTCCGGGTCGGTGATCACCACGGCGAAGTCGATGCTGCCCTCGTGAAGGGCGGGGATGACGCTGGTCATCATGCCCTCGATCAGGGTCAACTGGGCATCGGGCTGGAGGCGTTCGAAATCCTTCAACACCCCGGGCAGGGCGGTGGTGGCGATGGTGGGGGTGATTGCCGCGGTGATCTTGGCGCCGGCACCGCCACGCAGGTAGCGGACCTCGTCCCGGGCCTTGTCGAGGGTGGCGAGCACCAGTCGCGCCCGCATCAGCAGGGCGCTGCCGGCCGGGGTGAACTCGACCCCCTTGTAGCTACGGGTCAGTAGCTCGGCGCCGACGTCCTCCTCCAGCTCCCGCAGCGCCTTGGTCAGGGCACTGGGGCTCAGGTGCATGGCGCGTGCCGCGGCGCGGATGGAGCCGCAGTCGGCCACCTGGACGAGGGCCTTGAGTTGGTGATCTTTCATAAGTCTGCTGCTCGTGTTTGGTTTATAGGATCGTTAATTGGGCGCATTAGTAGATGCGCTTGGCCGCCAAGCTGACCCGCGCTTCCTGAAGCCCGGCTCGCTTCGCCTGCTTTGTGTCTCCCTCGCATCCGGCCGCTGCCAGGTTGGCTGGCCGGGCTGGTATGCGTCTTGTCGGAGGTCTGTCAGCGGTGCCTGGGAAGCCGCAAGATCGATCTGCTGTTTCGTTTCGCCAAGGGTTTGACAAAGGCCAGTGCGCGGCCTACAGTTCGGATATCCAAATAATAAACTCTGTTTCATATGTAAAACAAGAGGCCGGAAGAGGCGAATGGGTATGACAAAGCTAAGAATCGGTATCTGTGGTGGTGGTGTGGGTGGCCTCTGTGCGGCCATCGCCCTGCGTGAGGCGGGCCATGAGGCGATTGTCTTCGAGCAGGCCCGGCAGTTCCTGCGTATCGGCGCCGACGTCAACCTGACGCCCAATGCGGTGCGCGCCCTGGACCGCCTGGGCGTTGGCGAGGAACTGCGCCGCACCGCCGCACGGCCCACCCATCGCCTGAGCCGCACCTGGGACACTGGCGAGGTCACCTCCAGGCTGCCCATGAGCGATGCCGCCGAGGCCAAGTACGGGGCGCCTCAGCTGACTATCCACCGCGGCGACCTGCTCAAGGCCCTGGAGGCGAAGTTGCCGGCCGAGGCGATTCGCCTGGGCAGCAAGGTGGCCAGTGTCGAGGCCGGCGAGCAGCCGGTGGTCCATTTCGAGGATGGCAGCAGCGAGCGCCTGGACCTGGTGATCGGCGCCGACGGCATCCACTCCGCGGTACGCCGTTCGCTGTTCGGCGAGGACAGCCCTGAGTTCACCGGTCTGGTCTCCTATCGGGCGGTGGTGCCGCGCTCGGCGGTGCCCGAGATCGAGAACCTGGACGCCTTCACCAAGTGGTGGGGACCGACCCCGGACGTTCAGGTGGTGGTCTTCCCGCTGACCCGTGGCGAGGAGGTGTTCATCTTCGCCACCACGCCCCAGGAGGGCTGGCGCGAGGAGTCCTGGACCCTGCCCGGCGACGTCGAGGAACTGCGCGAGGTCTATCGGGACTTCCATCCCGACGTGCGCACCCTGCTGGCGGCCTGCGACAGCGTCACCAAGTCGGCGCTCTATGTGCGCGAACCCATGGAGCGCTGGTCCGAGGGGCATGTGACCATTCTCGGCGATGCCGCCCATCCCATGGTGCCCTTCATGGCTCAGGGCGCCTGCATGGCCATCGAGGATGCGGTGGTGCTGTCCCGCTGCCTCGCCGAGGCGACCCTGGACGAGGTGCCAACCGCCCTACAGCGCTACGAGAATGCCCGCAAGCCGCGCACCGCCCAGGTGCAGCGCGGTTCCCTCGCCAACGACTGGCTGAAGGGCGCAGGCAACGCCGACTGGGTCTACGGCTACGACGCCTGGGGCGTGACCCTGGACGACTGACCCTTTCTCGACCACAACCCCACAATCACAAGAGAGCTAGAAAGCCATGAAAACCTCCACCCTGACAAAAGTCGCCCTGACAAACATCGCCGCCGGCCTGTCGCTGGCCGGTCTCTCCTTCACCGCCGCCGCCGATGCGGTCACCCTCAACGTGGTGAGCTTCACCCCCAAGCCCATCGCGGTCTCCCACGGCTTCAGGGAGTTCGTCGCAGCGGTCAACGAGGAGTTCGAGGGGCGCCTGGTCCTCAACTGGCGCGGCGGCCCCGAGGTGATGCCGCCCTTCCGCCTCGCCGATGCGGTGCGCAACAACTCCATCGACATGGCGCTGCTCAGCCCCAGCTACTATTCGGGGCTGGTGCCGTCCTCGACCTCCTCCAACCTGTCGTTCAAGAACTACGAGGAGCTCCTCGAGAGCGGCTACTACGACCGCATGACCGAGATCCACGCCGAGCGGGGCCTCAACTACCTGGGCGAGATTCCCGCCTCCAACGTCCAGTTCTTCCTCTTCTTCAAGGACCGCGTCGACGGCATGGACGACCTCAAGCGCAAGCGCATCCGGGTCTTCCCCACCGGCCTGCCGTTCATCGAGGCGCTGGGGGCCAATGGCCTGGTGCTGCCCATCGGCGAGATCTACACCGCCATGGAGCGTGGGGCCATCGACGGCTTCATGCAGGGCAACATCGGCTGGGCCGAGCAGTTCTCCGATGTGGTCAACTACTACATCACCCCCCCCTTCTACCGTGCCGGCTTCAGCGTCCTGGTCAGCGATCGCGCCATGGGACGGCTCCCCGACGAGCTCCGCGAGGAGCTGACCGAGTACCTGCGCTACACCCTGGCGCCGGAGATCGATCGCAGCTGGGACGAGGTGATCGCCAACGGCTATGCCGAGATGGAGGCCGCCGGCTTCGAGGAGATCGCCCTCAACGGCGAGGAGGCAGAGCAGTACCTGCAGACCGCCATCGACGCCGCCTGGGAATATATGGCCGGCCAGCTCGACAATGATGAGCTGACGGCGGAACTGCGGGCCATGCTGGTCGATTGATTCGTCCTGATGGAATGCCCCGGCCCATCCTGGTCGGGGCATCTTCGAATGTATCTACTTCAGGTGGCTCGATATGCAACAGTCACTCTCCCGCGGCAAGTTACTCCTGGCACTCCTGATGCGGGGCGTAAGCCGCTTAAACCTGGCACTGGCAGCGGTGAGCGCGGCTGTGCTCCTCGCCGCCACCGGTGCCGTCTTCGCCGAGATCCTGTCGCGCCTCTTCTTCGGCCAGTCCCTGATCTGGGTGGTGGAGCTCAGCGGCTATGCGCTGCTCTATATGACCTTTCTCGGGGCGCCCTACCTGCTGGAGAAGAATCGCCACGTGGCCATCGATGTCATCACCACTAGCCTGCCCCCTCGCTGGCGGGTAGCGCTCGGCTTCGCGATGGCGCTGCTGGGGGCTGCGGCCTGTCTCTACGCCGCCTGGTATGGGCTGGGGGTGACGCTCGACCAGTACCAGTTCGGCATCCGCGAGACCACCGTGCTGGCGCCGCGCAGCTATCTGCTCACCTGGGTCTTCCCGCTCGGCCTGTTTCTGGTCGCCATTCAGTTCGTGGCCCAGGCCGTGGCCTGCCTGAAGCGCTGACCTCGCTCCCTCTCTGGAGGACTTTATGGATTGGTGGCTTACGCTATCACTCGTTCTCGGTGCCCTGCTGGTGTTGATGATGCTGGGTCTGCCGGTGGCCTTCTCCTTCCTGGTGGTCAACCTGGTGGGAGCCTATCTCTTCCTCGGTGGCACCTCGGGCGTCGAACAGTTGGTGATCAACACCACCGACGCCCTGACCAGCTTCACCCTGGTGCCCATCGCCATGTTCATGATCATGGGCGAGGTGATGTTCCGCTCCGGCATCGCCAACGACCTGATGGACACCCTGGACAAATGGTTCGGCAAGCTGCGCGGCCGACTCGCCTACATGGCGGTGGGCGGCGGCGTGCTCTTCTCCACCCTCACCGGCAACAGCATGGGCGCCATCGCTCTGCTGGGCTCCAGCCTGACGCCGGAGATGGAGCGCCGTGGCTACAAGAAACCCATGTCGCTGGGGCCCATCATCGGCTCCGCGGGGCTCGCCATCATGATCCCGCCCAGCGCCCTGGCGGTGGTGCTCGGCGTGGTGGCCGAGCTGCCCATCGGGCGGCTGCTGATCGCCATCATCGCCCCCGGGCTGCTGATGGCGGTACTCTATGCCCTCTACATCTGGGGACGCTGCACCCTGCAGCCGGACCTGGCCCCCACTTTCGATGTGCAGCCCACGCCGCTCAAGGAGAAGGTCAGTGCGGGCGTCCGCAACATCCTGCCCATCGGCTTCATCGTCTTCGCGGTGGTGGGGGTGATCTTCCTCGGCCTGGCGACGCCCACCGAGGCGGCCGCCTCCGGTGCGGTGGCCACCATCCTGCTGGCGCTGGTCAAGCGTCGCCTGACGGTGGAGAACTTCAGTCGCTCCATGTTCGAGAGTGCCAACATCTCGGTGATGGTGCTGCTCATCGTCGCCGGGGCCGTGGCCTTCAGTCAGCTGCTGGCCTTCACCGGTGCCACCTTCGGCATGATGGATGCGGTGATGAACCTGCCGGTCAACGACCACCTGATCGTGCTGACCATGATCTTGACCGTGGTGCTGCTGGGCATGTTCATGGGGCCGCTGCCGATCATGCTGATCACCCTGCCGATCTTCGTGCCGGTGGTGGATCATATGGGCTTCGACACCATCTGGTTCGCGGTGCTCTTCCTGCTCGCCATCGAGACCGGTTCCACCTCGCCGCCGCTGGGGGCGGCGCTGTTCGTGATGAAGGCGGTGGCGCCGGAGGGCACCACCATGGGCAGCATCTACCGGGCCGCCATTCCCTTCCTGATCTGCGACTTCCTGGCGATCGGCATCATCTTCGCCTTTCCGCAGATCGTCACCGGCCCGGTCAGCTGGATGTTCGGCTAGCAGACCAAACGACCCGCGGCAGATCGCGGGTCGGGGAGGCTCCCTGACCCGCCTCAACGTCGTCGCCGATCAACAGCGCGCCGACCTCAAGGCGCTGCCGCTGGGTATTTTATTAATTTTAAAACAATGACTTAGCTTTTGATATTTGTGTGTGATCCGACCTTGACAAGGGCCGGGAGACCACTTATCTTGAGTGTATCAAATAATAAATGAGTTTTCATATTTGAATCATCGAGGTTTGGAGCGTAGAGCTTGCATCGATAGAGATCGGCTCTCCGCCTGGCCATTCGCCCGCTGGAAGCGACTCCCGCACCACGACATCCGCTGCGGCCCGGGCATGACATGCCGCGCACCCAGGGCAGGGGGTATGCTGGTGCCTGGAACGGCCATCACAGGAGAGGACGCTTTATGAGTGACAAAGATGCACGCAGATACCTGATCCCCGGCCTGGAGCGCGGCCTGACCATCCTGATGGAGCTGAGCCGCAACCATCGGGAGATGAGCTTCGCCGAGATCGCCAAGCGGGTGGACATTCCCAAGGCGACCGCCTATCGGGCGATCCAGACCCTGGAGTACATGGGCTTCCTGCGGCGCCATCCGACCACCGGGCTCTACTCCCTGGGAGTCAACGTCCTGCGCCTCGGTTTCGAGTACGTGGCATCGCTGGACGTGGTGCAGGTGGGCCAGCCGGTGATCGAATCGCTGCGTGACGCCACCGGCTGCTCGAGCCATATCGCCATCCGCGACGGCCAGGACGTCATCTACGTGGCCCGGGTCAGCGCCGCCAATGCGACTATTCGCCGGGTCAGCGTCGGCACTCGCCTGCCGGTGCACCGTACTTCCCTGGGACGGATGCTGCTCACCGGCCTGAGCCGCGAGGAGTTCGAGGCGCTCTATCCCGACGAGGCGCTGCCCGACAGCCAGCCCGGGGCGCCGGCCAATCGCGAGGCGCTCTGGGCGCTAGTCCAGGAGGATCGCCGTCGCGGCTACGTGATCGCCGAGTCCTACTTTCAGCTCGGCATCTCCTCCATCGTCTACCCCGTCTTCAATGCCGACGGAGAGATCGAGGCGGTGGTGAGCATCATGGTGCCGGTCCACGAGATTCCCGCCGAGGAGCGCGAGCGGCTGCGCGGCCCGGTGGAAAAAGCCGCGGCGACCATCTCCGGACTGCTTGGCTACCGTAGCGTCGCCGAGCGCCAGGGGACCTAGCGCAAGCACGGAACCGGCCCAGCCGGACAGCAACCGCCCGACGCCCAGGCGCGGGCCAGACAGACGACAACCGCGTCGAGTGACGCAGGAGTGAGAGCATGAGCATCGTTGGCATCGAAGCGCTGGAGTTCGGCGTCGAGGATCTGGAAGTCAGCAAGCGGTTCGTGACCGACTTCGGACTCTCGCCGGTGGACGAAACGACCTTTGAGACCCTCAACGGCGCGCGCCTGAGCCTGGCGCCGGTGGACGACCCGGCGCTGCCGCCGGCCTTCGAGCCCGGCTCGACCCTGCGGCGCATGACCTGGGGCGCGGCCGATGCGGCCGCCCTTGAGGCGCTGAAAGCGCGCCTGGCCGACCAGCCGGGCTTCGTCGACCGGGGTGACGCCATCGAGTGTCGCGATCCCAACGGCATGACGGTGGCCGTCCGCATCAGCACATTGCGCGACGTGGCGCTCGAGGTCACCCCGATCAACCAGTACGGTGACATGCGCCGCGTCGACCAACCGAGCCCGGTCTATGAGCGTGCCACCCCGGTCGGCATCGGCCATGCGGTGTTCTTCGTCGACGACCTCGAGGCCACCGAGGCCTTCTATCGCGACAAACTGGGCTTCGCCGTCTCCGACCGCTACACCGATCGTGCCGTTTTCCTGCGTATGCAGGCCCGCGGAGGGCATCACAACCTCTTCCTGCTCAAGCTGCCCCACCGTGGCGCCGGCCTCAACCATGTGGCCTTCACCGTGCGCGACATCCACGAGGTGATCGGCGGCGGCCTGGCGATGAACCGCAAGCAGTGGAGCACCTTCCTGGGCCCGGGGCGCCACCCGATCTCCTCGGCCTACTTCTGGTATGTGAATAGCCCCCTTGGTGGTGCCTTCGAGTACTACACCAACGAGGACTACCTCACCGAGGCCTGGGTGCCCCGCGAGATGGAGCACTCCCTGGAGTCTTTCACCGAGTGGGCGGTGGAAGGCGGTATCGATGCCGAGACCCGTCGGCAGAAGAAAGCGGAAGCCTGACGGTGGTCCCGATAAACGGTAAATAACGTCTGACGAACCAAGGTAGAGAAAACAAGACAGATAAATAACCCGATATAAGCGCGACTACCTCCTAATATAGAAAGACCGTTAAATACGGGGTCGAAAGCGATGAAAAGTCCCGGATCGAGATGCCTTTAATTGGCGTCCTAGGGATCGCTTTGCCCCGATCTAAGAAAATTAGCTGTGGTGCCAATGGGCACGGAAATAAATCAGTAGCCGAACGAGAGGAAACGACGATGTCAGAGCTTCTGGAAACCTGGAAAAAACCCGAAAACGTATCTTTCGAAGAGTGGATGCAGACCCGCATCGCCCGCTTCAAGGGACGCAAGTACGACTGGAGTGCCCTGAAGTTCCAGGCCGACTACGACCCCAAGTATCGCCGTGCCCAGATGCGCTATATCGGCACCGGCGCCACCGGGGTCAAGGACGATGCCAACACCATTCCCGCCGAGCACTTCACCTTCTCCACCATGGTGCTGCCGTCCAAGTGCGAAGGACCCCTGCATGTCCATGACGACGTGGAAGAGGTGTTCTTCGTGCTCAAGGGCACCATCACCCTCTATCTCAAGGATGGCGACGACACCATGGAGACCGTGCTCGAGGAGCGCGACGTTATCTCCATCCCGCCGCGCATCTACCGGGGCCTGTTCAACCACGGTGAGGAAGAGGCGCTGATGTGCGTGATGCTGGGGACTCCGCGGCCGCAGATCCCCACCTATCCGGAGGATCATCCCCTGTCCAAGGTCAAGCGCAACTAAGCGCTTTCTACATATGAAAATGGAGGACGTCGTGGACGCCAGACGCCTGAGGCTCGAGACGGGAGAGCAGTGCTATCGGGAAGGGGGCCCTGGGTCGCCAGACGAGGCCCCGACCCTGGTGCTGCTGCATGGCATCAGCTCCAGTGCCGGTTCCTGGGCCAAGCTCGCCGAGCGGCTGCCCGGCTATCGCCTGCTGGCCTGGGACGCCCCGGGTTATGGCGACAGCCAGCCCCTGGCGAACGAGGCGCCCACGGCCGCCGACTATGCCGAGCGCCTGGAGGCCTGGCTGGCGGCGCTCGGGGTCGAGCGTTGCGTGCTGGTGGGCCACTCCCTGGGGGCCATGATGGCCGGCGCCTATCTGGCCGCTCACCCGGGCCGGCTAGCCGGGGTGGTGCTGGCGGACCCGGCCCAGGGCTACGGCGATGCCGATGAGGCCAAACGCGACGAGGTCTACCGCAGCCGCTGGACCCAGCTCGAGACCCAGGGCCATGCCGCCTACGCCCGAGCGCGGGCGCCGCGACTGCTGCGCGAGGGCGCCGATCCGGCGGACATCGCCCGGGTCGAGGCGGAGATGCAGAAGCTGCATGTGGCGGGCTTCGCCCAGGCCGGCTGGATGCTCGCCAACGACCTGCTGTCACGCTACCTGCCGGTCGCACCGGCGCTGCCGACCCTGGTGGTGTGCGGCGACGAGGATCGCATCACCCCGCCCGAGGATGCCCGTGGCCTGGCCAGCCGCCTGGGGTTGCCCTATCGCGACATCCCGCGGGCCGGGCATGCCAGCTATATCGATGCACCCGAGGCCTTCGCCCGGGTCCTGGACGACTTCGCCCGCCCGCTGCTTGGCGTGGCCGACGCTTCCGAGACACCCTAGGAGATCCCCATGAGTTTTCTGATCGAACAACGCGTTGCCGTGGTCACCGGCGGCTCCTCGGGGATCGGCCTCGAGACCGTGCGCCTGCTGCTGGCCGAGGGCGCCCGGGTGGCCTTCTGCGGCCGCAATGCCGAGCGTCTGGCGACGGCCGAGGCGAGCCTGCGTGAGGCCTTCCCCGACGCCGAGCTGCTGGCGATGTCCTGCGACGTGCTCGACGAGGCCTCCTGCGCGGATTTCGCGGCGGCGGTGGCCCAGCGCTTCGGCGGCGCCGACATGCTGATCGCCAATGCCGGCCAGGGCTACGTGGCCCACTACGACGACACCCCCAAGGAGGCCTGGCTGGCCGAGGCCAACCTCAAGCTGTTCGGCGTGATCAACCCGCTGAACGCCTTTCGGGCGCAACTGGCCGCCGCCGAGATCGGCTCGCTCACCTGCGTCAACTCCCTGCTGGCGCTGCAGCCGGAGCCCCACATGATCGCCACCTCGGCGGCCCGGGCGGCGCTGCTCAACCTGACCCACTCCCTGGCCCACGAGCTGGTCGACGAGGGCATCCGGGTCAACTCCATCCTGCTCGGCATGGTGGAGTCGGGGCAGTGGCGGCGGCGCTTCGAGGCCCGCGACGACCAGTCGCTGAGCTGGGAGCAGTGGATCGCCGGCATCGCCGCCAAGCGCGGCATCCCCATGAAGCGCCTGGGGCGCCCTGAGGAGCCGGCCCGCGCCCTGGTGTTCCTGGCCTCGCCCCTGGCCTCCTTCACCACCGGTGCCGCACTCGACGTCTCCGGCGGCTTCAACCATCACCTTTAACCCGCGAGGACGCCTCCGCAATGACGACCAAGCGTTTGATGATCATCGGCTACGGGGCCATGGCCCAGGAAGTGCATCGGCTGCTGCCGGCGGGCCTGGAACTGGCCTGGGTGGTGGTGCCCGAGTCCCAGCTGGTGTCCACCCGCGAACAACTGGGCGCCGGGGTCGAGGTGCTCTCCTCGACGACCCAGTGCGAGGGGCGTCCCGACCTGGTGGTGGAGTGCGCCGGCCAGCCCGGACTCGCCGAGCATGGCGAGGCGGTGCTCGGCCGGGGCCTGACCCTGGCCATCGTGGCCACCGGCGCCCTGGCCGATGAGGCGCTCTATGGCCGCCTGCGCCAGGCCGCCGAGGCGGGCGGCGGGCGCATGCTGGTGCTCTCCGGTGCCGTGGCCGGCATGGATGGCCTGGCCGCCGCCCGGGAGGGCGGCCTGGAAAGCGTCACCTACGAGGCCTGCAAGGCCCCCGGGAGCTGGAAGGGCAGCCATGCCGAGCAGCTGGTGGACCTGGACGCCCTCACCGAGGCGACGGTCTTCTACGAAGGCACCGCCGGCGAGGCCGCGCGCCTCTTCCCGGCCAACGCCAACGTGGCGGCCACCATCGCCCTGGCCGGGATCGGCATGCAGGCCACCACCGTGCGCCTCACCGCCGATCCGGCGGCCACCCGCAACACCCATCGCATCCACGTCCAGGGGCGCTTCGGCGAGTTCCGTATCGAGCTCAACGGCCGACCCCTGGAGCACAATCCCAAGACCTCGATGCTCGCCGCCCTGTCGGTGGTCCGCGCCTGTCGCCAGGTGCTGGACCCGGTGACGGTGTGAGCGAAAGGAGCATGACGATGACCCAACCGATCTTCATCGCCGGCGAGTGGCGGGTCGGACGAGGTGACCCCCTGACCTCGATCTTCCCCGCCGACGGTTCGGTGAACGCCCGGCTCAATGCCGCCAGTCTCGAGGACGTGGACGAGGCGATCGCGGCCGCCGACGCCGCCTGGCGGCGCCCCGAGTGGCGCGACCTGGTGCCCCACCAGCGGGCCACCATCCTCTATCGGGTCAGCCAGCTGATCGAGTCGCGTCTCGAGGAACTGGCCGCCCTGCAGACCCGCGACAACGGCAAGCCCCTGGCCGAGACCCGCGCCCTGGTGGCCAGCGCCGCCGGCACCGCCCGCTACTTCGCGGCGGCCTGCGAGACCCTGGAGGGCGAGCTGCCCACCCCGCGCAGCGCCGACCTGATGACCCTGAGCACCTACGAGCCGCTCGGCGTCATCGCCGCCATCACGCCCTGGAACTCGCCCATCGCCAGCGAGATGCAGAAGGTCGCCCCGGCGCTCGCCGCCGGCAACGCCGTGGTGCTCAAGCCCGCCGAGGCCACGCCGCTGATGGCCCTCAAGCTGGCCGAGCTGTTCGAGGAGGCGGGGCTGCCCAAGGGGCTGCTCAGCGTGCTGCCGGGCCGCGGCCGGGTGATCGGCGAGGCCATCGTGCGCCACCCCAAGGTGCGCAAGATCTCCTTCACCGGCGGCACCAATACCGGCCGTCATCTGGCCCATATCGCCGCCGACAAGCTGATCGGCACCTCGCTGGAGCTGGGTGGCAAGTCGCCCACCATCGTCTGCGAGGACGCCGACCTGGAGGAGGCCGCCCAGGGCATCGCCTACGGCATCTTCAGCTCCGCCGGCCAGGCCTGCATCGCCGGCTCGCGGCTGTTCGTCCCGCGTCGCCGCTACGACGAGGTGATGACCCGCCTGCTGGAGATCACCCGCGGCCTGCGCGTCGGCCATCCCGAGACCCCGGGCACTCACCTGGGGCCGCTGATCAGCGAGGCCCATCGCGACAGCGTGGCCGCCTACGTGGACCAGGCTTGTGCCGAGGGGGGCCGGGTGCTGTGTGGCGGCGGCGCGCCGCAGGATGCCGAGCTGGCCCGGGGCAGCTACTACCTGCCCACCCTCATCGAGGGGCTGCCCCACGACAGCGCGGTGTGCCAGGAGGAGATCTTCGGCCCGGTCCTGGTGGCGCTGCCCTACGACGACGAGGAGCAGTTGGTCGGCTTGGCCAACGACAACGTCTTCGGCCTGGCCGCCGGCATCTGGGCCGCGGACTACCGGCGTGCCCTGCGCCTGGCCGCGCGTCTCGAGGCCGGTACGGTGTGGATCAACACCTACAAGAAGTTCGCCATCTCCACCCCCTTCGGTGGCTTCAAGGAGAGCGGCCTGGGGCGCGAGAAGGGGCGCCAGGGCATCCAGGCCTACATGCAGCAGAAGAGCCTCTACCTGGGGCTGGGCACTGCCCCCATGGGCTGGGCCAACTGACGCCGCGCCGGCACCCACAACAAAGGAATTCACCATGAGCACCATCACCGTCGGCGAAGCGATCGCCCGTACCCTCGAGGCCTATGCGGTCTCCGCCGTCTACGGCGTCATCTCCATCCACAACCTGCCGATCGCCGACGCCGTCGGACGGCGCGACAAGATCCGCTTCGTGCCCGCCCGCGGCGAGGCCGGCTCGGTGACCATGGCCGATGCCCACACCCGGGTGGGCAGCCTGGGCGTGGCCCTGACCAGCACCGGCGCCGGCGCCGGCAACGCCATCGGCGGCCTGCTCGAGGCGCTCAACGCCGGCACGCCCCTGCTGCACATCACCGGCCAGGTGGAGAAGGCTTACCTGGACCGGGACGCCGGCTTCATCCACGAGACCAAGGATCAGCTCACCTTCCTCCGGGCCAGCTCCAAGGCCGCCTACCGGGTCTGCACCCCGGAGCAGGCGGTGCCCCTGCTGCATCGCGCCATCCGCGAGGCGATGACCCTGCCGCGGGGGCCGGTGAGCCTGGAGATCCCCATCGACATCCAGGCCAGCCCGGTCGAGTGGGTAGAAACCTCACCGGTGGCCCCGGCCACCCCGGCCCCGGTCGCCGATGCCGAGATCGATGCGCTGGCCGAGCGGCTCGCGACGGCCAGGCGCCCCTTGCTGTGGATCGGCGGCGGGACCCTGGAGGCCAGCGAGGCGGTCAGGCGCTTGGCGGATGCCGGCATCCCGGTGGTCTCCAGCACCCACGCCCGCGGCGTGCTGCCCGACGGCCACCCGCGCAGCCTGCGTGCCTTCCACAACGCCGCCTCGGTGGAGGCGCTGTTCGCCGAGAGCGACCTGATGGTGGTGGCAGGCTCCAGGCTGCGCAGCAACGAGACCAAGACCTACTCCGTCGAGCTGCCGCGGCCCCTGGTGCAGATCGATGTCGACCCCGCCGCCGCCCATCGCAACTACCGGGCCGACGCCTTCCTGTGCGGCGACTGCGCCGATGTGCTGGGTCGCCTGGCCGATCGCCTCGCGGGGCGGAAGCCGGATGCCGCCTACGACGCGGCGGTGGCCGAGGCGGTGAGCCAGGCCGAGCAGGCGCTGCGCACCCAGGTGGGCGAGTACGCCAAGCTCAGCGATGCGGTGCGTGCCGCCCTGCCCGAGGACGGTATCTTCGTGCGCGATATCACCGTCTCCGGCAGCACCTGGGGCAGCCGCCTGCTGCCCATCGAGCGGCCGCTGACCAACATCCACTCCCTGGCCGGGGCCATCGGCCTGGGCCTGGCCCATGGCATCGGCTGTGCCGTGGCCCGGCCCGACCGCAAGGTGGTCACCCTGGTCGGCGACGGCGGCCTGGCACTCGGCCTCGGCGAGCTGGCGACCATGGCCCAGGAGAAGCTCGACATGACCCTGATCGTGATGAACGACGGCGGCTACGGGGTAATGCGCGGCATCCAGGAGAAGTATTTCGAGGGGCGCCAGTACTACAACGAGCTGCACACCCCGAACTTCCAGCAGCTGGCCGATGCCATGGGCATCCAGCGCTGGAAGGTCAGCCACGGCGACGACTTCGCCGCGGTGCTGGCCGAGGCAGTGGGTCAGCCGGGGCCGGCCCTGGTGGAGGTGGACATGCCCAGTGTCGGCGAGTTGAAGTTCTCCGGCCCGCCCCAGAAGACACTCTACTGAGCGACCGAGAAACCGTCGAGATCACGAGCCCGCCCCCGCCTCGCCGGGGGTAGGGGGAGCTTTGGCCGGAAAACGAAGTTGGGGAGGTGATGACCGCGACAACAACGACAAGCACTCAGTGGAACCGACAACAACCAACGTCCTGACATTCAAGTTCAAGAGGAACTTTCAATGAAATACAACAAGGTAATGGCACTGGCCGCGATGCTGCCGGTGGGGCTAACTGCTGCCACTTCCCAGGCCTTCGATGTGGTCCCCGCTGGAGAGCCGGTGGTCACCGGGGAGCCGAGTCGTGTGGGGGCGCCCTGGAACCATCGCTCCACCTTCAATATTCCCGGCACCAATACCGATGTCGCCTTCGGCGGCTATGTGAAGTTCGACGCCCACTACGATTTCGATTTTGATCAGGGCGACGCCACCGATCCGTTGGCGCTGCTCAATCCGGCCAACGAGACCGACGGGCGCACCACCTTCACTGGCAAGGAGTCGCGGCTCAACTTCCGTACCCATACCCGCACCGATCGTGGCACCGTGACCACCTTCGTCGAGGGACACTTCCTGCCCGATGCCAAGTTCAACCTGCGCCACGCCTATGGTGAGTACCTGGGTTTCCTGGCCGGGCAGAGCTGGACCAACTTCATGCACTTCCACGGCACCCCGCGCAGCCTCAAGCTGGGGGGGCCCATCGGCTATGCCACCGGTCGTCCCAATCAGCTTCGCTACACTCACCGGGCCGGGCCCAACGCCTTCTCGGTTTCCCTGGAGGAGCCTTCCTTTGCCCTGTCGCCCATCGGCAGTGCCGGTGTGGAGACCGAGAATCGCCTGCCGACCCTGACCGCTCGCTACCAGTTCGGCCGCACCTTCGGTATTTCGGCTCTGGTCAGTGAGTTCTCCACCAACGAAGCCACTACCGGTGTGGATGAGAGCACCACCGGCTATGGCTTTGCTGCGCAATTGGCAGTGCCTATGGGAGATGCCACGACCTTCAAGGCCAACGCCACCGTGGGCAGCGGCCTGGGTAGCTACCTGAGCTTTGTGCCGGATTTCGTGGCCGGTGGTCGCACGCCGGATGCCTATATCGATGCCAACGGCGCTCTCAAGAGCGTTGATTCCCACGCCTTCGGGGTCTCCCTGGAGCATAACTGGAACAGCGACTGGTCCAGCGCCGTCGGTACTTCTCGCTTCAGTCAGGATTTGCCGGACGATATCGCCGGCTTCCAGAGTGGCCTGGATCGCGTGCAGTACTCCTTCGTCAACCTGATCTGGGACGTCAATCAGCGCCTGTCCACCGGTATCGAGTACCAGCACTCCGATATCAAGCGGGTCAACGGCGAGTCGGACGACGCCAGCCGCATCCAGGCCAGCGTGCAGTTTCACTTCTAGGGCGCTGCCTCCCGGGGAACGGGCACCGCTCGCCCAGGCCCCGTCCCCGGGTCTTTCCTTGACGCTTACCGTTTTTGCCGATGGCCCCACCATCGGCTTTTTTCCTGGTGACGGCGGCTGCGGCGCTAGGGAGGCGATGGCAGGGGGGATTCACGCTCGGCTTGCCGCCACTGCCTCAGCAGCCAGGCGAAGGCGAGGCCGAGCAGCAGCAGCCATACGCCGGCGGCGGCCAGCAGCCATTGGCTATTGGCCAGGCGCAGCACGATACCCCCCAGGCTGACCCCCACCGACTGGCCGAGAAACAGGCAGCCGGCGAACACCGCCATGCCGGTGCCGCGGGCGGTGGGCGCCATCTGGGTGGCATTGATCTGCAGGGTGCTGTGCATCATGTAGAAGCCGAGCCCGGTGGAAAAGGCGCTGGCGGCGGCCAGCAGCGGCTGTGGCGCCAGGGCCAGCCCAATGAAGCCCGCCCCCATCAGCAGGCCGCCCCCGGCGGCCAGGCCCGGTTCGCCCAGGCGCCTGACCAGCGGCCTGGCCAGGGCGGCGAAGATCAGCCCGCCCACGCCGAACAGGGCCACCATCAGTCCCGCCTGGGTCAGCGAGACCTCAAGCCTGGCGTAGAGGTGACTGGCCACGAAGGCCAGGGCGCCGAAGGCGGCGATGCCCTCGAGAAACACCAGCGCCAGGATGCGCCGGGCACGGGCGATTCGCAGGATCTCGCCAAGGCGCGCCACGAAGGCGACCCCCCCCTGTTCCGCCTTGGACGGGGAGAGACTGGGGCGGCGATGCAGCATCGCCAGCAGCAGCCCACCGGCCAGCAGGAACAGCAGCGTCAGTAGGAAGAAGGCGGCCTGCCAGCCCAGCGTATCGGCGAGAAAACCGCCCGCCACCTGCCCGGTGATCAGCCCCATTACCGCACCCGAGAGCATGTGGGCCAGCGTCACCTGGCGGCTCTCATAGGGCACGTTGTCACCCACCCAGGCCATGGAGAGCGGAATGATGGCGGCGGCTGTGGCACCGGTCAGGGTGCGAAACACCAGCAATAGCGACAGCGACCCGGAAAGCGCCGAACCCAGCGCACCAACCGCGCAGGCCACGGTGGCCAGGCCGATGACCCGCAGCGTGCCATGGCGGTCGCCCAGTGGGCCGTAGGCGAGCTGCATGACACCGTAGGCGATGGCGAAGAGGGTGATGTTCTGCGCCACGTCGGCCACCGGGCGCTCGAAGGCATAAGACAGGGCCGGGAGCATGGCGTCGGTGACTCGCATGGACGCCATGCTGGCGAAGCCGGCCAGGGCGAGCAGCAGGATGACCAGGCGAGAGGGAGGCGAGGTACCGCTCAACGCTCTGCCCCCTGTGCCTGTTGAGCCCCCATGGCCCGCTCGGCGGGTCGCACCAGCCCCACGAAACTCGCCACGGCCAGCAGGCCGCCCAGCGCCACGACGATGGCCATGGTGCGCGAGGTGCCGTCGTGGAACTGGCCTACCGCGCCGCCGACCACGGCAGCAATGGTCATCTGCAGGAAGCCGAAGAGCGACGAGGCTGCGCCGGCGCAGTGCGGGTTGTGGGCCAGTGCGCCCGTCATCGACTGCGGCATCAATACGCCCATGCCGACCATGAAGATGACATGGGGGCCTACCACCGCCCAGGCGGCAAATACCCCGGAGAGCGACAATGCAGCCATTAGGCTGCCGCCCGCAGCGCAAACCAGCGTGGCTAGGCCCACCAGCCGCTCGCGACCCAGCCGATGGCTGTAGCGCCCACTGAGCAGGGTGCCGATGAAGAAGCCGGCCACGATCAGGGTGAAGAACAGACCGTACTGAAACGGCGAAACGCCGAGAAAGTCGATCAGTACGAACGATGAACCCGAGAGGTAGGCGAACAGGCCCGAGAAGGCCGCCGCGTTGGTCAGGGTATAGCCCATGAAGGTGCGCTGGCCGAGCAGCATGCGAAAGTTGGCCACGATGGCTTTCGGGTGGATCGACTGGCGCCGCTCCGGCGGCAGTGGCTCCGGCAAGGCCAGGATCAGCAGCGGCAGCATCGCCGCGGCGTAGATCGCCAGCAGCACGAAGACCGACTCCCAGCCCCAGAGCAGCAGCAGCCCCGCGCCAACGATGGGTGCCACCGCCGGGGCAAGCGACATGGTGCTGGCCATATAGGAGAGCACCCGGCCGGCCTCGATGGGGCCGTAGATGTCGCGCACGGCGGCACGGCCCAGCACCGGCCCGGTGGCGCCCCCCAGTGCCTGCAGGAAGCGCCCGGCCAGCAGCCACTCGATGCTGGGGGCGAAGGCGCACAACAGGCTCGCCAGCAGGAACAGGCTGAAGCCGGCGATCATGACCGGCTTGCGCCCGAAGCGGTCGGAGAAGGGACCGCAGAACAGTTGGGCGGCGGCAAAGCCGGCCATATAGAGGCTCAGGGTCAGCTGCACCTGGTCGGGACCGGTGTCGAGCGCCTCGGCCATGGCAGGCATGGCGGGCAGGTACATATCGGTGGCCAGCGGACCCAGCGCGGTCAGCGCCGCCAGGGTCACTACCGTAGCGGGGGAAGTCAGCCTCAGCACATCGGTCTCTCCTCGGGTAAGCGAACAACGACTAGCGGGCGCCGCTCTCCCGGCTCGAGTCTCGTTGCTCGAGACATCGGAAGGAGCGGCACCCGCTAGTCGTTAGCCTGCTTAATATAGCCTAAATCCCGCGGGCTTGCTCAGCCCGCATCCGGCTGCTCCGCCGGCGAGGCCCTGTGGAAGGCATCGAGCGCGCGACAGTTGGCGACGATGCGTTGGATCGTCGGGTAGGCCGAGAGGTCGCACTCGAAGCGTTCGGCGTTGAACACCTGGGGCACCAGGCAGAGGTCCGCCAGGGCCGGGGTATCACCGTGGCAGAAGTCGCCGGTGGCGTCCTCGCCTGCGAGCCTCGCCTCCAGGGCGGCGAAGCCCTCGGTGATCCAGTGGCGGTACCAGGCCAGCTTGGCCGCCTCGTCCACCCCCAGCTCGCCTACCAGGTACTTGAGCACCTTTAGATTGTTGAGTGGATGGATCTCGCAGGCGATGAGCTGGGCCAGCGAGCGTACCCGGGCGCGGCCCTCGGCATCGGTCGGCAGCAGCGCCGGTTCCGGATAGCGCTCCTCCAGGTACTCGCAGATCGCCAGGGACTGGGTCAGCTGCACGCCGTCGTCGGTCTCGAGGGTCGGCACCAGCCCCTGGGGGTTGCGGTCGAGATTCTCCTGCCCGCGCTGCTCACCCTTGACCAGGTTGACCGGGGCCTGGTCATAGTCCAGGCCCTTGAGGTTCAGGGCGATGCGCACCCGGTAGGCCGCCGAGGAGCGGAAATAGCCGTATAGCGTCGTCATCGTGTGCCTCCGCGGGCTGGCTTACTTGGGCTGACTTACCTTTGTCTGGTATGGCACCACCTGCTGGTCGATGGTGCCGAAGATGTTGTTGCCCTCACGGTCGAACATCTCGATGCGCACCCGATCGCCGAAGCGCATGAAGGAGGTCTTGGCCTGGCCGTGCAGGATCTGCTCGACCATGCGCACCTCGGCCAGGCAGCTGTAGCCCACGCCGCCATCGGTAATCGGCTTTCCGGGGCCGCCGTCGGGGTCGGGGTTGGAGACGGTGCCCGAGCCGACGATGGCGCCGGCGCCGAGATAGCGCGTCTTGGCGGCATGGGCCACCAGTTGCGGGAAGCTGAAGATCATGTCCGGGCCGGCTTCTGGCTCGCCGAACTTCTCGCCGTTGAAGTGCACGGTCAGCGGCAGATGCACCTTGCCGTCCTGCCAGGCGTCGCCCAGTTCGTCCGGGGTCACGGCGATCGGCGAGAAGCTCGAGGCCGGCTTGGCCTGGAAGAAGCCGAAGCCCTTGGCCAGCTCGCCGGGGATCAGGCCGCGCAGGCTGACGTCGTTGACCAGCATGATCAGCTTGATATGGCCGGCGGCCTGCTCCGGGGTTACCGCCATGGGCACGTCGTCGGTGATCACCGCGATCTCGCCTTCGAAATCGATGCCGTGCTCCTCGCTGACCGCCTCGATGTCCTCGGTGGGCGCCAGGAACTTGTCGCCACCGCCCTGGTACATCAGCGGGTCGGTCCAGAAGGTCTCGGGCATCTCGGCGTTGCGCGCCTGGCGCACCAGCTTGACGTGATTGAGGTAGGCGGAGCCGTCGGCCCAGTGGTAGCTGCGCGGCAGCGGCGAGTGCAGTTTGCCCTGGTCCAGGTCAAACGCGCCCTCGGCCTTGCCGTCGTTGAGCTCGGCATAGCGCTGCTCCAGCTTGGGTGCCAGGCTGTCCCAGTTCTCGACTGCCTGCTGCAGGGTAGCAGCGATGTCGGTGGCATGTACGGCCCGGCTCAGGTTGCGGGAAACCAGGATCAGTTCGCCGTCGCGGCCGTTCTTGAGAGTGGCGAGTTTCATCGTCGTTGGGTCCTTTCGTCAGGGGCAAGTGTTGCCATGGGGGAGGGGCTGCTACGGCTTGGTGGGATCGAAATGCGAACGCAGGGTCGACCACACATCGACGTAGTCGCGCTGGCGGATCTCGGCGTTCAGCGCGGCCTCGGTCGGGTGATAGACGTAGCGGCTCTCGAACATAAAGGCCATGGTATCGCCCTGGTACTGCGGGGTCAGCTCGGCATTGCTGGCCTTCTCGAAGGTGTCGGCGTCCGGCCCGTGGGGCGACATGCAGTTGTGCAGGCTGGCGCCGCCGGGCAAAAAGCCCTCCGCCTTGGCGTCGTATTCGCCATGGATCAGGCCCATGAACTCGCTCATCAGATTGCGATGGAAGTAGGGCGGTCGGAAGGTGTTCTCGGCCACCATCCAGCGCGGCGGGAAGATCACGAAGTCCAGGTTGGCCATGCCCGGCGTGTCGGAGGCCGAGGTCAGCACGGTGAAGATCGAGGGATCGGGGTGGTCGAAGCTCACCGTGTTGATGGTATTGAAGTGGGCCAGGTTGTACTTGTAGGGCGCGACGTTACCGTGCCAGGCCACCACGTCCAGCGGCGAGTGGCCGAGCTTGGTGGCCCAGAAGCGCCCGGAGAACTTGGCCACCAGCTCGAAGTCGCCCTCGAGGTCCTCGTAGCTCGCCACCGGGCTCTGGAAGTCGCGGGGGTTGGCCAGCCCGTTGGCGCCGATGGGCCCCAGGCCCGGCAGTTCCAGCGGGCTGCCGTAGTTCTCGCAGATATAGCCACGGGCGGCGTCGGCGCCTTTGGCCAGGCGTACCTGGAACTTGATGCCGCGGGGAATCACCGCGATCTCGCCGCCGGCCACCTGCAGCTCGCCCAGTTCGGTGCGCAGGCGCAGGGTGCCCAGTTGCGGGACGATCAGCAGCTCGCCGTCGGCGTTGTAGAAGAAGCGCTCGGTCATGTCCCGGTTGAAGGCGTAGACGTGCACGCCGCAGCCGGCCTGGGTGCCGGCGTCGCCGTTGACCGCGATGCTCAGCAGGCCGTCGACGAAGTCGGTGGGCGCATCGGGAATCGGCAGCGGGTCCCAGCGCATCTGGTTGGGGTCGGCGGCGGGCTTGGCCAGCGGTGCCGTGGCCACGCCCTCGACGCTCAGCGGGCGGTAGGCGCTCTGCAGCACCGAGGGGCGGATGCGGTAGAGCCAGCTGCGCAGGTTCTGGTGGCGCGGGGCGGTGAACGCCGAGCCGGTGAGCTGCTCGGCGTAGAGCCCATAGGCGCAGCGCTGGGGCGAGTTCTGGCCCACCGGCAGGGCGCCGGGGAGCGCCTCGCTGGAGAAGTGGTTGCGAAAGCCGCTCTGATACTCAAGCGTCTCGGTCGTCATGGGGAATTCCTCGTCATCCGTGCTGTTGTTGTGGCCGGGCCTAGGGGGCGGTGGATTGGGGCTCGGCGGCCTGGGTGGCGATCTCCAGTGCCTCTTCGAGCACCTGCTGGTCGCCGATATGATTGGCCAGCAGCAGGATCAGCCGGGCATTGATGCGTTCGCTCTGCTCCTCGCTGCGTTCGCGGTGCGCGTCGGTCAGCGCGGCGTAGAAGGCGTCCGGGTCGGTGAAGTTGGGGTCGAGTTCAAGCCGTGGCATGGCGGCCTCCCTGATGGTCGGGGCGATCTTCGGAAACAGCGGCGAGGTGAGCGCCCAGGGCGCGGTCCATCGCCTCGCCGATTGCCTTGGCCGAGACCTCGGGCCAGCGGGCGGTCACGTGCTGGTCGGGGCGGATCAGATAGGCCGAGCCGGCGCTCAGGCCATAGCGCTCGCCGATCAGCTGCTCGGCGTCCTCGACCAGGGCGCTGCGCGGCAGCTCGGAGAGGGCATGGGGCGTCGGCCCGACGATCACCAGATCGAGGTCGCCGCGCTCATCCAGCAGCGACTGCAGCTCGGCCTTCAGATGCTCGGCCCGGGCGCTCTCGACGCGCCCATCGAGCAGCAGCACGAAGCGGTTGCCGAGCTGGTTGAGCAGCCAGGCGCTCTGCCCGGCGAGTCGAATCGGCGCATCCTTGGCCGGGCTGCCGGGGCGCAGCTCGTTCGGATAGCGTTCGGCATCGGGGCCGTTGAGCGGCGAGCCATCATAGCGACAGGGCACCGAGAGCCGGCCGCTGTTGACCAGGCTGCGGGCGAAGGGGTAGTGCTCGGCCAGCTCCAGGGTGGTGTCGCGGAATACCCGGCTGATGCGGCTCTTGGGCGTGATGAAATCGGTCGCCCGGGTGGAATTCAGAATGTTCTCGGCGGCGCCGTGCTGGCGCTCGTCGTTGTAGGTCGCAAGCAGCGCCTCGGGGGCCTGGCCCTTGAGCACCCGGGCCAGCTTCCAGGCCAGGTTCTCGGTGCTCTGCAGGGCGCCGTTGGCGCCGCGAGCGCCGAAGGGCGAAACCTGGTGGGCGGCGTCGCCCATGAAGAACACCCGGTTGTGGATATAGTCATCCATCTTGCGGCAGCGGAAGGTGTAGACGCTGGCCCACTCCAGCTCGAACTCCACGTCCTCGCCGAGCATGGCCTGCACCCGGGGGCGGATGTTCTCCTCCTTCTTCTCCTCTTCCGGGTCGGCGTCCCAGCCCAGCTGGAAGTCGATGCGCCAGACATTGTCCGGCTGCTTGTGCAGCAGCACCGACTGATTGGGATGGAAGGGCGGGTCGAACCAGAACCAGCGCTCGGTGGGGAAGTCGGCCTTCATGATCACGTCGGCGATCAGGAAATGGTCCTGGAAGATCTGGCCCTTGCTCTCCAGGCCGAGCTGATCGCGGATCTTGCTGTTGGCGCCGTCGGCCACCAGCAGGTAGTCGCAGGTCAGGCGGTAGTTGCCGTCCTGGGTGCTCACCACTACCTCGCTGCGCTCGGGCTGGCTGTCGACCTCGACCACCTTGTGTAGCCAGCGCAGGTCGATGCGATCGGCGAGCTCGTCGGCGCGGTCGACCAGGTACTCCTCGAAGTAGTACTGCTGCAGGTTGATGAAGGCCGGCATGCGGTGGCCCTCCTCCGGCAGCAGGTTGAAGTCGTAGACCTCACGCTCCTGGAAGAACACCCGGCCGTGCTGCCAGGTCACCCCCTTGTCGATCATCGGCTGGCCACAGCCCAGACGATCGAGGATCTCCAGGGTGCGCTTGGCGAAGCAGATGGCACGCGAGCCGACGCTGACGGTGTTGTTGTCATCGAGAACGACGCTGGCGATGCCCTGCTGGGCCAGATCGATGGCCATGGCCAGGCCGGTGGGGCCGGCGCCGACGATCACCACCGGGCAGTGGCGGATGTCGTCGCGGTCAAGCTCAGGCGGACGTCGATACGGGTAGACGGGATTGTTGTAGGTAGATGGCATGCTTCCTCCGACCGCGGCCGTTCCGGCGGCAGGCCTTCGCAAGGGTGCGGTGGACCCTCGCGGTGACCTGCCCCGGCGCCGCTCGCCAGTCATGGCTTCGGCAAGGTGTGTGAGTGGTAACTTACTGGTTCTCGACGGCTTCCTGCAGCGAGTGCCACATCTCGGTGTCGCGCTCAGCGGTCCAGATGCGCGGATCCGGGTGCTCGCCGCCGGCCTCGTCATAGCAGCGGGTGATATCGAACGGCAGGCAGTGGTCGAAGATCACCCAGTGGCCGTACTTGGGCTTGAGCAAGGCGTAGGTTTCGGAATAGCACTCGGAGAGCGACTTGCCGGCGGCCTTGCCCGCCTTGACGCTTTCGTACATGTCATTGAGAAAGTCACGGGTGCCCTGAATGGCCTCCTGGCACTGCTCGGGGGTCTGCAGGGCGTCGCCGCGGCCCGGCACCAGTTTCTGGGGGGCCATGGCCTGCAGTCGGTCCAGGGTGGCGGGCCAGTCCTCGTGGTAGGCGTCGCCGGTGTAGGGGGTGGCGCCGTACTCGACCAGATCGCCGGAGAACATCACCTTCTCCTCGGGCAGCCAGACGATGGTGTCGCCCTTGGTGTGGCCGCGGCCCAGGTGAATGATGCGCACCTCGCGGCTCCCCATGAACACGGTCAGTTCCTTCTGGAAGACGATGTTGGGCCAGGTGAGGCCGGGGACGGAGTCGACACCCTTGAACAGGCGCGGGAAGCGGCCGACCTCGGACTCATAGTCCTGCTGGCCGCGCTCGACGATCAGATCAAAGGTGTGCTGGCTGGCATAGATGTTCTCGGCGTCGTAGGCCGAGGCGCCCAGCACGCGCACGGCGTGGTAGTGGGTCATCACCACGTGCTTGATCGGCAGGTCGGTGACCTCGCGGATCCGGCGGATCACGTCCTGGGCCATGATCGGGGTGGCCTGGGTGTCGATGACCATCACGCTGTCGTCGCCGATGACGACGCCGGTGTTGGGGTCACCCTCGGCGGTGTACGCGTAGAGGCCCTCGGCCAGCTTGGTGAAGCTGATCTGCTTCTCTTCGGTATCGGCGTGGGAAGCGAACTTCTTGCTCATGGTTCCTCCAGGGGTTGTCAGGGTCATGGGCAGTGGATGCCCGTCATGGCGTCAGATCATAGTTGTGTTTGAAACTATGTGTCCAGCAAACCACAGATCGGCGACGCTGTGAAGAGGCAGAAAAATTGGCATAAAGTTGCCTGGGATCATGAATCATTGCCGTCTTTTATACCTAAGTATAATGCTTAATGCCGGCAAATTAGTTGCGCAAGAAAGCATCTGGGGGCATGGTGGCTGCGTCAGGATGCACTGGGCGATGCGCTCTCTTTCGCCATGTCAGCTCAGTGAGCGCCCACCCCACGACAACAACGCGGCGCACAGTCGCCCACCCGTGACGACGAGGAGCACAAGATGAACAACGCAACCCGCCTGATGATTGGCGCCGTGGCAGTGGCCAGTCTCGGTATTGCCAGCCCGGTCTTGGCCCAGACTACTCTCACCGTGAGCACCTGGGGAGGCCCCAACCATGGTGTCAACACCATGGTCTGGCCGACCTGGAAATCCTGGATCGAGGAGGCCACCGAGGGCCGCGTGACCGTCGAGGTGGTTCACGACATGGGGCCGCCCGCCTCCCAGATGGAAATGGTCGCCGACGGTATCGCCGACGCCAGTTGGATCTTCCATGCGCATATGGCCGGTCGCTTTCTCGCCACTCAGCTACCGGAATTTCCCACTTTCGAAGAGTTCTCCTCCGAGGATGCCTCGGCCGCCTACTGGCATACCCATCAGGAGCACTTGGCCCAGGCCAACGAACACCGTGGCGTCGACGTGCTGGCCACCGGCGTGCATGGCCCCGGTCAGATCTTCACCCGCAACCGGGTCGAATCCATCGACGAGCTGGCGGGCAAGCGCCTGCGCGTCGGCGGTGGTGTGATGAGCGGCCTGGCCGATGCCATGGGGGTGACCGGCGTGGCCCTGCCACCCACCGGCGTCTATGAGGCCGCCTCCCAGGGCGTGGTCGATGGCGCCATGCTGACCCTGGAGAGTCTACGCAGCTTCCGCGTGGCCGAGGTCGCACCCCATACCCTGACCGTGGATGGCGGCTTCTACCGCGGCAGCTTCGCCATTGTCGTGAACCCGATGTTCTGGGATCAGGTCTCTGCGGAAGACCGTGAGGCCATCGAGGCGGTCTCCGGCGAGCGCTTGTCGCGCCTGTTCGGCTACATGATGGACGTGTCCGATGAGCGCGGGGTCGAATTTGGGGAAGAGCGCGGGGGGACTTTCACTCAGGTGCCCGAGTCAGACATCGAGCGGCTGCGCACCGTTAGGGACGAGCTGGTGTCCGAGTGGAGTGAGTCGGTAGGAGCACGCGGTGTCGATGCCGCCTCTGCGCTGGCCTTCTTCCAGGAGCAGCTTGCCGAGGCGGCCAAGGGCGAGAGCATCGCCGACCAAGTCGCCAGTGAATGAATCGACCGGCAACCCGAGAGATGATCATGCATACCCTGACGACACGCGCGACGCGCGTCGGCCGGGTCCTGCAGCTGACGTTGGAGGGGGTGGCCGGTGCCACCCTCTTCGGCATGATGCTGCTGACCACGGCGGACGTGACGGGCCGCTACTTCTTCAATTCGCCGATTCTCGGCGCCGTGGAGCTGACCCAGCTGATGCTGGCAGCACTGGTGTTTCTGTCCCTGCCGGTGGTGTGCTGGCGCCAGGAGCACATCAGCGTGGACCTGCTCGACGCGATCTTTCCCGCCCGGCTGGTCTGGGTGCGTGAGGTGATCGTCAACCTGGTGGTCACGGCGGCGCTGTGGGTCATGGCCCAGCGCGTCTGGGCGCTGGCCGAGCGCGCCTTCGACTGGGGCGATGTCACCGAGTTTCTGCGCATCCCGCGCGGCTACCTGATCGGACTGATTGCGATCATGTTGGCGCTGTCGGCGCTGCTGACCCTGGCGCGGGCGGTGCTCTACCTGCTGGAAGGCCTCAAGGTGGTCGAGCAGGGCGGCCCGCTGAGCAAGGGAGGGACTCATGACTGAAGCACTCTACGGCTTCGCCGCGCTGCTGGTGCTGGTGTTCCTGCGGGTGCCGCTGGCCTTTGCCATGGGCATCGTCGGCTTCGTGGGCTTCTACTACCTGACCGGCAACTGGAGTGCCGCCGAGGCCATGGCCGCCCGCCGGGTGGTGGATACCGCCATGGACTACGGTCTCTCGGTGATTCCGCTGTTCATCCTGATGGGCAACTTCGTCTCCCATGCGGGGCTGTCGGATGCGCTGTTCCGGGCCTCCAACGGCTTTCTGGGCCACCGCAAGGGCGGCCAGGCGATGGCCACCATCGTCGCCTGCGGCGGCTTCAGTGCCATCTGCGGCTCGAGCCTCGCCACCTGTGCCACCATGGGGCGCGTGGCCATGCCGCAGATGCGCAAGTACGGCTACAAGGACTCCTTGGCCGCGGCCTCGATCGCCGCCGGCGGCACCCTGGGCATCCTGATTCCGCCCAGCGTGATGCTGGTGATCTACGGGATTCTCACCGAGACGAGTATTCGCGAGCTGTTCGCGGCGGGCTTCATTCCCGGGATCCTGGGGATCTTCCTCTATCTTGGCGCGGTGAAGTGGGTACTGTGGCGCGACCCCGAGGCGGGCCCGGCGGCGGAGAAGGTGCCGTGGTCGGAGCGGATCAATGCGCTGAAGAGCGTGGGCAGCACCCTGGCCCTGTTCGTGCTGGTGATCGGCGGCATCTATCTGGGCGTGTTCACCCCCACCGAGGCGGCGGGCATCGGCGCCATGGGCGCCTTCCTGATCGCCCTGTCGCGCCGGGCGCTGACCCCGCGGGTGCTGATGAACGTGCTGATGGACACGGTGCGCACCACGGCGATGCTGTTTGCGGTGGTGCTGACGGCGCTGATCTTTGCCAACTTCATCAACCGGGCGGGGCTGCCGGGTGACCTGCTGGCGCTGGTCAGCGGGATGGACGTGGCGCCCTTCGTGGTGATTCTGGTGATCATCGCCATCTACGTGGTGCTGGGCTGTGTGTTCGAGAGCATGTCGATGCTGCTGCTCACGGTGCCGGTCTTCTTCCCGGTGGTGGCCGGCCTCGGCTACGACCTGGTGTGGTTCGGCATCCTGGTGGTGATCGTGATCGAGATCAGCCTGATCACGCCGCCGGTGGGGATGAATGTCTTCGTGCTGCGAGCGGTGCTGCCGGACGTCTCCACGGGAACGATCTTCCGCGGGGTGACGCCGTTCTGGGTGGCGGGTACGCTACGCGCACTGCTGGTGCTGCTGTTCCCGGCGATCGTGCTGTTCCTGCCCCAGCTGCTTTATTGACGTGAGCCCGAGGAGAGCCGCGATGAACATGGAAGACACCCCGGCTGACGCCGCCAGGGAGGGCGGCGTCGGTGCCGATGGGTCGCAGACCAAACAGGAGCTGGATCTCAACCAGTTCCTGCCCTATCGGCTCAACAGCCTGGCCGACCGTATCAGTCAGGCGCTGGCGAAGCTCTATGAGGAGCGCTATCAGCTCAACATCGCCCAGTGGCGGGTGCTGGCCTGGCTCAGCCACTGCGATGAGCTGACGGCGAAGAAGATCTGCGCCTATACCAATATGGACAAGGCCCGCGTCTCGCGGGCAGTCCAGGCCCTGGAGACGCGCGGGCTGATTTCGCGCACCCCCTCGCCCCACGACCAGCGCCTGCACGATCTCCATCTCACTCCGGCGGGACGGACGCTGCTGGCCGAGCTGATTCCCGAGGCTCAGGCCTGGGAAGCGGAACTGGTGGCGACCCTCACTGCCGGCGAGTATCGCGACCTGCTCAACGTGATGCGCAAGCTGGAACGGCAGCTCGAGCGTATTGGCTGATCGCGACTGGCGATCTTGTACCCGTCCAGGCTTCTCCCCCCTCCCCCAGGCCGGCAGCAATGTGTTGCCGGCTTCTTTGCTCTCAGGCTTGTGGTCGTAACATGATCTCCCATGCGGGCTGGGGGCCTGCCAAGGCTTTCTTTGTCGAATTAAACCCCGATTGTTTTTACTAACCGGCTGTTAAAAAAGAAATTATTTCGGCATTCGACTTAAGTTGTACTAGCTATTGGTCGCTGATGCGTTGCGTTATGGGGTTGGGAAAAGGCATTGTATGCCAGAACGTGTTTCTTTTATCGGTAGCAAAGCGTCTTATGGTGTATCGCATTGCGGTGCTTGCAAGTCACTCCCTGCTTCCGGTGAGCACGCCCGCTGCCTGTGACGATGGAGGAACTACACAATGTACAAGACAACAGGCCTGATGATCGGCACCCTGACTGCCGCCATCATGAGCACGACCGCCCTGGCCCAGACCACTATCACGGTCAGCACCTGGGCGGGTCCCAACCACGGCATCAACACCATGGTCTGGCCGACCTGGAAATCCTGGATCGAGGAGGCCACCGAGGGCCGCGTCACCGTTGAGGTGGTCCACGACATGGGGCCGCCCGCCTCCCAGATGGAGATGGTCGCCGACGGTATCGCCGATGCCACCTGGGTGTTCCACGGCTATAACACCGGCCGTTTCGAGCTGACCAAGCTGCCTGAGTTCCCCACCTTCGAGGACTTCTCCTCCGAGCACGCCTCCGCCGCCTATTGGCGTACCCACCAGGAGCACCTGGCTGCCGGCGGCGAGCATCGCGGCGTCGACGTGGTGGCGGCCGGCGTGCACGGCCCGGGCTGGATCTTCAGCCGCGAGAAGTTCGAGACCCTCGATGACATGCAGGGCAAGCGCATCCGCGTCGGCGGCGGCGTGATGGGCGATCTCTCCAATGCCCTGGACCTGACCGGCGTGGCCCTGCCGCCCACCAGCGTCTACGAGGCGGGCTCCCAGGGGGTCATCGACGGTGCCATGCTGGTTCCCGAAGGCCTGCGCAGCTTCCGCGTGGCCGAGGTCTTTCCCTACACCCTGAAGGTGGACGGCGGTTTCTATCGCGGCAGCTTCACCATCGTCGTGAATCCGATGATCTGGGATCAGATCTCACCGGAGGATCGTGAGGCCATCGAGGAAGTCTCCGGCGAGCGGCTGTCGCGCCTGTTCGGCTACATGATGGATGTCTCCGACGTGCGCGGCGTCAGCTTCGCCGAGGAGCAGGGGCATACCTTCTCCGAGCTCGGCAGCGACGACCTCGAGACGCTGCGCGGCGTCAGCGACGATATGATCGCCGAGTGGGCGGACTCCGTGGAGGCTCGCGGTGTGGACGGCATGGCCGCCATTGAGTTCTTCCGCGAGCAACTTGTTGCTGCCGCCGAGGAAGATAGCGTGGGCGACCTGGTGCCCGACGATTTCAAGTAAGTCCTCACCGTCGCCACACGGAGGGCGACCATGCATACCCTGACGACACGCGCGACGCGCGTCGGCCGGGTCCTGCAGCTGACGTTGGAGGGGGTGGCCGGTGCCACCCTCTTCGGCATGATGCTGCTGACCACGGCGGACGTGACGGGCCGCTACTTCTTCAATTCGCCGATTCTCGGCGCCGTGGAGCTGACCCAGCTGATGCTGGCAGCACTGGTGTTTCTGTCCCTGCCGGTGGTGTGCTGGCGCCAGGAGCACATCAGCGTGGACCTGCTCGACGCGATCTTTCCCGCCCGGCTGGTCTGGGTGCGTGAGGTGATCGTCAACCTGGTGGTCACGGCGGCGCTGTGGGTCATGGCCCAGCGCGTCTGGGCGCTGGCCGAGCGCGCCTTCGACTGGGGCGATGTCACCGAGTTTCTGCGCATCCCGCGCGGCTACCTGATCGGACTGATTGCGATCATGTTGGCGCTGTCGGCGCTGCTGACCCTGGCGCGGGCGGTGCTCTACCTGCTGGAAGGCCTCAAGGTGGTCGAGCAGGGCGGCCCGCTGAGCAAGGGAGGGACTCATGACTGAAGCACTCTACGGCTTCGCCGCGCTGCTGGTGCTGGTGTTCCTGCGGGTGCCGCTGGCCTTTGCCATGGGCATCGTCGGCTTCGTGGGCTTCTACTACCTGACCGGCAACTGGAGTGCCGCCGAGGCCATGGCCGCCCGCCGGGTGGTGGATACCGCCATGGACTACGGTCTCTCGGTGATTCCGCTGTTCATCCTGATGGGCAACTTCGTCTCCCATGCGGGGCTGTCGGATGCGCTGTTCCGGGCCTCCAACGGCTTTCTGGGCCACCGCAAGGGCGGCCAGGCGATGGCCACCATCGTCGCCTGCGGCGGCTTCAGTGCCATCTGCGGCTCGAGCCTCGCCACCTGTGCCACCATGGGGCGCGTGGCCATGCCGCAGATGCGCAAGTACGGCTACAAGGACTCCTTGGCCGCGGCCTCGATCGCCGCCGGCGGCACCCTGGGCATCCTGATTCCGCCCAGCGTGATGCTGGTGATCTACGGGATTCTCACCGAGACGAGTATTCGCGAGCTGTTCGCGGCGGGCTTCATTCCCGGGATCCTGGGGATCTTCCTCTATCTTGGCGCGGTGAAGTGGGTACTGTGGCGCGACCCCGAGGCGGGCCCGGCGGCGGAGAAGGTGCCGTGGTCGGAGCGGATCAATGCGCTGAAGAGCGTGGGCAGCACCCTGGCCCTGTTCGTGCTGGTGATCGGCGGCATCTATCTGGGCGTGTTCACCCCCACCGAGGCGGCGGGCATCGGCGCCATGGGCGCCTTCCTGATCGCCCTGTCGCGCCGGGCGCTGACCCCGCGGGTGCTGATGAACGTGCTGATGGACACGGTGCGCACCACGGCGATGCTGTTTGCGGTGGTGCTGACGGCGCTGATCTTTGCCAACTTCATCAACCGGGCGGGGCTGCCGGGTGACCTGCTGGCGCTGGTCAGCGGGATGGACGTGGCGCCCTTCGTGGTGATTCTGGTGATCATCGCCATCTACGTGGTGCTGGGCTGTGTGTTCGAGAGCATGTCGATGCTGCTGCTCACGGTGCCGGTCTTCTTCCCGGTGGTGGCCGGCCTCGGCTACGACCTGGTGTGGTTCGGCATCCTGGTGGTGATCGTGATCGAGATCAGCCTGATCACGCCGCCGGTGGGGATGAATGTCTTCGTGCTGCGAGCGGTGCTGCCGGACGTCTCCACGGGAACGATCTTCCGCGGGGTGACGCCGTTCTGGGTGGCGGGTACGCTACGCGCACTGCTGGTGCTGCTGTTCCCGGCGATCGTGCTGTTCCTGCCCCAGCTGCTTTATTGACGTGAGCCCTGGGCGGTCTCGCACCGATCCTGCAGCTATTAAGTGACACGAAATATTTCCTGAAATAGTATTTTTTGTGTCTTGAATGGCCTCAATTTGACTCCAGTCAAATTGGGGCTTTTTGCTTTCCGCTACCCTGAAGGTGTGCAGTTGGTGATACCGGATGAGGAGAGAGAAAATGGAAAGATTGTCAGATTACATCCAGGGGGAGCGCGTGGTGCGCGAACTTCGCCGGCATGATCCCGAGGCGCTCGAAGCCCTGGCCCATGACCTGGAGCAGCCGCTGAACCCACCGCTGGAGCGGGCCTTGGCGCGCACCCTCGACGATCGCCGGGTGGCCGACTTCCGGCCCTCAGAGGTGCTGATGCCAGCGATGATGACGACTTTCGCGGTGAGCCCGGCCGCTATCGCAGAGGAGGGGCTGGCTGAGCTGGAGGCAAGCTGCAACCGCTGTGAGGCGGTCGGTCGCTGCTGGCGGGCGATGCGCGACCACGCCGATGCCGAGGTGTGCCGCGATTTTTGCCCCAACGCCGAGGCCTTCATGGGCCATGGTGCGGGGGGGGAGTAAAACGAAAAGCAAAGAGGGAGACAGGGGGCGCAATGACCCCTTGTCTCCCCCCAAGGCCGAGGCCTTACTGTCGCTTCGCGACCAGTGTCAGAATGTCGTAGCTGGCCACCAGCTCGTCATCCTGGTTGGTCACGGCCACGTCCCACATCACGACACCCTGCGGATGGCCTTCCGGTGAGGTGCGACCCTGGTCGATCTTGCGCTTGCACGTCAGGCGGGCGCGGATGGTGTCGCCGGGGGCGACCGGGGCAATGAAGCGCAGCGTGTCCAGGCCGTAGTTGGCCAGGACGGGGCTCTCGCCCGGGTAGACGAACAGGCCGGCAGCAGCCGACAGCACGAAGTAGCCGTGGGCGATGCGTTGGCCGAACTGGGTCTTGCGAGCGGCGATGTCGTCAAAATGCATGTAGAAGTGGTCGCCGGAGAGACAGCCGAAGTTGACGATGTCGGCTTCGGTGACGGTACGGCGGTGGGTCAACAGGGATTCGCCCACCTGAAGGTCATCGAAATGGCGACGGAACGGATGGACGTCATTCTCGATGACCTTGGCGCCGCGGACGTATTCGCGGGTCACCGCGGCCACCATGGTTGGGGAGCCCTGGATGGCGGTGCGCTGCAGGTAGTGGTGAACCGCCCGGATACCCCCCAGCTCTTCGCCGCCGCCGGCACGCCCCGGGCCGCCGTGTTTGAGGATGGGCAGCGGGGAGCCGTGGCCGGTGGACTCCTTGGCGGCTTCCGCGTCCAGAATCTGCAGGCGACCGTGCTGGGCCGCCAGTACCGGGATCATCTCTGCGGCAATGGCGGGGTTTTTCGTGGTGAGGGTGGTCACCAGGCTACCCTTGCCCTTGGCGGCTAAGGTCAGGGCCTCGTCGATGCCGTTGTAGGGCATCAGCGTGGCGACGGGACCAAAGGCCTCGATGTCGTGAGCCCCGCCGTCCTCGAGCGGATTGCGGTTGATCAGCAAATGCGGGGCGATGAAGGCACCGTTTTCCACACCCGTGCCCACCGGCTTGAGGCTACTGTCCTTGCCGAAGACGCATTCGCTGGTTTCCAGCAGCCGGTCGATGGCTTCATGGACGTCACGCAGTTGATCGCTGGATGAGAGGGCGCCCATGCGTACGCCTTCCTCTTTCGGGTCCCCGACGCTGATCTTGGAAAGCCGCTGCTTGATCCTGTCCGCCAAGGCGTCCAGATGTTCGGCTGGCACCATTACCCGGCGGATGGCGGTACACTTCTGGCCTGCCTTGGCCGTCATTTCCTTGACGACTTCCTTGGCGAAAATATCGAACTCTTCATCTTCCGGCGTCACATCCGGGGCCATGATGGCACTGTTGAGGGAGTCCGCTTCGGCATTGAACGGAATGCTCCGTGCCATGATGTTGGGATGGCTCTTCAGTTTCAGGGCGGTATCCGCGGAGCCGGTGAAAGTGACGAAGTCCTGCTCTTCCAGGCGATCCAGCAGATCTCCGGTACCGCCGATGATCAGCTGCAGAGCGCCCTCCGGCAGCAGGCCGGAGTCGTTGATGACACGCACCGCGGCTTCGGTTACATAGCTGGTGGCGGTGGCCGGCTTGACGATGCAGGGCATGCCTGCCAGGAAGGCGGGGGCAAATTTCTCCAACATCCCCCAGATCGGGAAGTTAAAGGCGTTGATGTGGACGCTTACGCCACGGCGGGGCACCAGAATATGGGTGCCGGTGAAGTGGTTGTCCTTACCCAGCTGGGCCACCGGCCCTTCGTGGGCCACGTTGCCGGAAGGCAGTTCCTTACGGCCGGTGGAAGCGTAGGTGAACAGCGTGCCGAAGCCGCCATCGATATCAATCCAGGAATCCGCCCGGGTGCAGCCGGTATGGTAAGAAATGTCGTACAGTTCTGCTTTGCGCTGCTGAATGTAGATGGCCAGTTCTTTGAGAATCGCCGCGCGCTGCTGAAAATCCAGGGCCAGCAGGCTCTTCACACCGGTGCTGCGGCCGTAGTCGACGACCTGCGCAAAATCGATGGTTTCCTCGTGGGTATGGGCAATGGTGTCGCCGTTGATGGCGCTTGGCAGGGCCTTGGCGGGGGTTTCACCCAACCACTGGCCGGCAATGTAACTCTGAAGGACTGGCATGAAGCGTTCTCCCAGTGAAATAGTTGACCTGATGACGCACACGCATGACCTCAGCGAGACGCTGAGCGGGCGCATTGCGGTCGATGATGGCGAGTTGGGCGGCTAGCGACCGAGAAAGCCTGGCCGCGGCGCCAAGCACAGCTTGTCGTTCGTCGCCGCGGTGCGCAGCGATGAGCCGGGCCATCCCCAGCGCGTCCCGCCGTGTCGCGTGAACGGCTTCACCCGACCGCTATGCCCGGTTGGCCATCACATCCGGTAGTCAGGCGATCCTCAGCGCTGATCGAAATCGAGGGTCACTTCATCGGATAGGGGGTGGGCCTGGCAGCTCAGCACATAGCCCGCTTCGATTTCGTGTTTCTCAAGACCGTGAGTCACGTCCATATCCACTTCGCCCACTATCAGCTTGCACTTGCAAGTGGAACAAACGCCGGCCTTGCAGGAGTAAGGAAGGTCCATGCCGTTGGCGATGCCTGCGTCGAGGATGTTCTCGCCTACCGTCGCCAGGTCGAACATCACCGAGCGGCCATCCGCGACCACGGTCACCTTGCTGGTCTTCTCCTCACCATACTCTTCGATACGCTGCTGCGCTTTCTCGAGCATCTTCTTGGAATCTTCCGCAGAATTTGCGAAAAGTTCGTAATGAATCTGCTCATTGCTCAGGCCTTCGAGACGGAAGCCATGTGATACCTCTGCCATCATGGCTTCAGGGCCGCAGATAAAGGCCTCATCGGCATTCTTGATATCGATTAATCCGCTTTTTTGCAGCGCATAGCCTTTCTTGTTATCGATTATGCCATTAAGAAGGTCCGCTCCCTGGTCTTCGTAGTCCATGATGTTGATCCACTGGAAGCGCTCCATATAGCGGTTTTTGACGAAGCTTAGCTCATCCTTGAACATAACGGAATTCGTGCGCCGATTTCCGTAAATCAGCGTGACCTTGCTCTTTGGCTCGACATCGAGTACCGACTTGATGATAGACAATGTCGGCGTGATGCCCGAGCCCGCCGCGATACACATATAACGCTTGGCATTATCAGGGTCGAGCTTGGTATAGAAATTTCCTTGGGGCGGCATGACGTCGATCTCCATGCCACGCTTGAAATTATCATTAGCGTAGTTGGAGAATTTTCCGTTCTTGACGCGTTTGATGCCCACGCGCATATGGCCGTCATTGATGCCGGAACAGATAGAGTAGGAGCGGCGAACGTCCTCTCCATCGATGTTGGTTCGCAGCGTCAAAAACTGGCCCTGAATGAAGTCGAATGTTTCCTTCAGCTCCTCCGGGACATCAAAGGTCACGCAAATGGCGGTATCAGTCTCCGGCTGGACGTCGGCGATTCTCAACGTATAGAAATTCGTGTCAGACATCACGTGGCCTATATTTTTTTGAAATAATCGAAGGTCTCCTTGCATGCTTGACACTGAAACAGTGCCTTGCAGGCGGTGGAGCCGAATTCGCTGATGAGTCGTGTATCACGCGAACCACAGTGTGGACAAAGCGTATGGGCGTCGGGAGTCAAGCCATCCTCGGAGTCAGCCGCATCCTCCGGCGGGGCGACACCGTAATTGCGCAATTTACGACGTCCCTCCAGCGACATCCATTCGGAGCTCCAGGCCGGTGATAATTGCATTTTTACTTCAATACTTTCATAACCCTTGGCATTCAGGGCGGCCTTGACGTCTTCGGTGATGGTATCCATCGCCGGGCAGCCGGAATAGGTCGGAGTGATCGTGACGATAATATGTTCACCCTGACGCTCAATGTCGCGCAATATCCCTAGATCCCAGATGCTGAGTGCCGGAATTTCAGGGTCCTTGACCTCATCGAGCAGATCCCACAGCTCCTTAACCTCGGAAGTGTCCCGCTGTTGTAACCGGTGGTACTGTTCCTCCGGCATTAGTGAGATTTCACTCATGATAAATCACCAAATAGACTCGCCTACCACTGGCAGCCAGGATAGGAGCGGTGAACAAATTGCATTTCTGTCAGCAGGTGACCCAGATTCTCGGTGTGATAGCCGATGCGGCCACCGCGTACCGCCCAGCCATCCTCAGGCAAGTTCAGGGTCGCTTCAGCGAGGATAGCGCTGACCTGTCGATGCCATTCGTCACGCAGCTTGGTGATATCGACGCCGATGCCACTGTCAGCCAATCGCTGCTCGGTATCGTCCATCTCGAACATTTCGTGGGTATAACCCCAGAGGCTGTCCACCGCGCGTTGCGTGCGTCGATGACTCTCCTCGGTGCCATCGCCCAGACGCAGCACCCAATCGCGGCTGCGACGCAGATGGTAGCGGGTTTCCTTGATCGCCTTGGCGGCGATGGCCGCCAGGGTGTCGTCCTTGGATTTGACGAGCTCCGGCAGCATCAAGCCGTAATAGATATCGATGAACAGCTGACGAACCTGAGAGTAGGCAAAGTCTTCCCTTGGCAACTCCATCAGTAGCAGATTTTGGTACTGACGGTCGTCGCGCATGTAGGCGAAGTCGTCCTCCGTCCGCCCATCGTTGGCTAGCTCTGCCGCGTAGCCATAGAACATACGGGCACGCCCGATGTAGTCCAGTGCCACGTTGGCATAGGCGATATCCTCTTCCAGGAAAGGACCGCGACTCACCCATTCAGAGATTCGGTGGCCCAAGACGTTGGCGTCATCACCCAGGCGGACCGCATACTCGAGGGTGGCATCCTTGATGGTGTCACTCATTACGCTCTCTCCTCAGCAGCTACATGTTGTTGACGGCATCGGGAAGGGTGTAATAAGTCGCGTGCCGATAGGGTTTGTCATCGTTGGGATCGAAAAAATCTTCCGCGTCATCCTCTTGAGAGGCGCAGATATCGGCTGACCTCACAACCCAGATGCTTACGCCTTCGCTGCGTCGGGTATAGACATCTCGAGCATACTCCAGTGCCTGCTCGTGGTCCTCGGAATGTAGGCTACCTACATGCTTGTGATCGAGTCCGCGCTTGGAGCGGATAAAGACCTCGAAGAGTTCCAGGGCGTTGTCTTGCATGACGGTGCCTCCTTAAGCGGCTTCAGTTTGTTTGGCCTGTTTCTTGGCGTTGTAGGCAACCAGAGCTTCACGCACCCAGGCGCCTTCTTCATGAGCCTTGATGTGATGCTCCAGGCGCTGACGGTTACAGTGACCGTTACCGGCAATCACATTATGGAACTCGTCCCAGTCGATCTCACCGCTGTCATAGTGACCGCGCTCTTCGTTCCACTTGAGTTCCTTGTCGGGATGTTCTAACCCCAGGAATTCGATCTGGGAAGCGGTTTGGTCGATGAACTTCTGGCGTAGATCATCGTTGGTCTCGCGCTTGATTTTCCACTCCATGGATTTCGCGGAGTGCGCAGATTCGGAGTCGTGTGGACCGAACATCATCAGCGCTGGCCAGTAGAAGCGGTTCAGGGAGTCCTGAGCCATGGCTTTCTGTTCCGGACTACCGTTGACCAGCGTCAACATGATGTCGTAGCCCTGGCGCTGGTGGAAACTCTCTTCCTTGCAGATACGGATCATGCCGCGCGCATAGGGGCCATAGGAAGTACGCTGCAGGGATACCTGGTTGACGATTGCCGCCCCATCGACCAGCCAGCCAATCGCGCCCATGTCGGCCCAGGTAAGCGCAGGATAGTTGAAGATAGACGCATACTTGGCCCGGCCGCTCTGCAGCGCCTCGATCATTTCATCACGGGAAATCCCCAAGGTTTCCGCTGCGCTGTAGAGATAAAGTCCGTGGCCCGCCTCGTCCTGGATCTTCGACAACAGAATCGCCTTGCGGCGCAAGGAAGGTGCGCGAGTCAGGAAGTTGCCTTCCGGCTGCATGCCAATGACTTCCGAGTGCGCATGCTGTGAAATTTGACGGATCAAGTTCTTGCGATACTTTTCGGGCATCCAGTCCTTGGGCTCGATTTTCTCTTCCGCCTTGATCTTATGCATAAACTGCTTTTCTTGAAGGGAAGTCTGCTGTTCAGAGGACATGGTTATGCTCTCCAGTTATAGGTTGAGCCAGTACTGCTTGTGCTGTTTATCGCAGCATAGCAGACGGAACCGAAAAGTGACACGAAAAAATGTTAATCCTGTCTGAAAATGTATCGCTATCTGCTGTCTTGGTCTAAGTCGATGTTTTCAGGTGGGTATGTCTGGTCGAGCGGCTGGCGACCGGTCACTGCCTTGTCGGTCGCGGTTCGCCAGCCCTGTGTTTGATTAACGCAAATCTTTCACTCGCCTGGCCTTGCCCACGGAGCGCATGACCTCCTCCACGCCACAGACATCCACCTGGGTGCTGATGCCGATATAGGTCTTGATGGCGTGCCGCAGGTGCTTGGCCAACTGCTCGCAGGCCACCGGGTCCCGGGCGACATCGTTGCTGCACGCTTCGACCCGCACGCGGACCATGTCCATGTTGCCCTGGCGGGTGATCTCGATCTCGTAGTGGGGTGAGAGCTGATCGATCTTGAGCAGCTGCTCCTCGATCTGGGTCGGGAAGACGTTGACCCCGCGGATGATCAGCATGTCGTCGCTGCGCCCGGTGATCTTGTCGATGCGGCGCATGGGGCGCGCGGTGCCCGGCAGCAGGCGGGTCAGGTCGCGGGTCCGGTAGCGGATCACCGGCAGTGCCTCCTTGGTCAGGGTGGTGAACACCAGCTCGCCATACTCGCCGTCCGGCAGCACCTCGCCGCTGACCGGGTCGATGATCTCGGGGTAGAAGTGGTCCTCCCAGATGGTCGGGCCGTCCTTGGTCTCCAGGCACTCCATGCCGACACCCGGGCCCATCACCTCGGAGAGGCCGTAGATGTCCAGGGCGTCGATGCCCAGGCGCCGCTCCAGGGCGAGGCGCATATCGTTGGTCCAGGGCTCGGCGCCGAAGATACCGGCGCGCAGCGGCAGCGCGCGGGGATCGATGCCCTGGCGCTCCATCTCGTCGGCGATGTTGAGCATGTAGGAGGGGGTGACCATGATGATGTCCGGCTGGAAGTCGCGGATCAGCTGGACCTGCTTCTCGGTCTGGCCGCCGGACATCGGGATCACCGCGCAGCCCAGGCGTTCGGCGCCGTAGTGGGCGCCGAGTCCACCGGTGAACAGGCCGTAGCCGTAGGCCACGTGCACCTTGTCGTTACGGCTGCCACCGGCGGCGCGGATGGAGCGGGCCACCACGTCGGCCCAGATATCGATATCGTTCTGGGTATAGCCCACCACGGTAGGCTGGCCGGTGGTGCCGCTGGAGGCATGCACGCGCACAATCTCGCTCATCGGCGTGGCGAACATGCCGAAGGGGTAGTGGTCGCGCAGGTCGGCCTTGGTGGTGAAGGGCAGCTTGCTGAGGTCCTCCAGGCTCTTGATGTCGCTCGGGTGCACGCCGGCTTGGTCAAAAGACTGACGGTAGAAGGGCACGTTCTCGTAGGCGTGCTTGAGGCTCCACTGCAGGCGCTTGACCTGGGTGGCGCGCAGCTCGTCGAGGCTGGCGGTTTCCAGGGGGTCGAGGCTGGCGGTGTCAATGGGCTTGACGCGCTGGTTCATCGGGGATCTCCGGTCGCAGGGGTTGTTGTAGTGTGCGCTCAGAGGCGCTCGATGATCAGGGCGATGCCCTGACCGACGCCGATGCACATGGTGCACAGCGCGTAGCGTCCCTGCCGGCGTTCCAGTTCATGCAGGGCGGTGGTCACCAGGCGGGCACCGCTCATGCCCAGCGGGTGGCCCAGGGCGATGGCGCCGCCGTTGGGGTTGACGTGTGCGGCGTCGTCGGCAAGGCCGAGGTCCCGGGTCACGGCCAGCGCCTGGGCGGCGAAGGCCTCGTTGAGCTCGATCACGTCCATCTGCTCGAGGGTCAGGCCGGTCTGGGCGAGCACCTTGCGGCTGGCCGGGGCCGGGCCGAAGCCCATGATGCGCGGCTCGACGCCGGCGGTGGCCATGCCCACTACCCGGGCGCGGGCCTTGAGGCCGTAGCGTTCGGCCTGCTCCGGCGAGGCGAGCAGCAGGGCGCAGGCGCCGTCGTTGACCCCGGAGGCGTTGCCGGCGGTGACGCTGCCGCCCTCGCGGAAGGGCGTGGGGAGCCCCGCCAGCTGCTCCAGGGTCGTGGAGGCGCGGGGATGCTCGTCGGTGTCGACGAGCAGCGGCTCCTGCTTGCGGCGTGGCACCGCCACGGGCACGATCTCCTCGGCCAGGCGACCGGCTTGCATGGCAGCGGCGGTGCGCTGCTGGCTGCGCAGGGCGAAGGCGTCCTGGTCCTGGCGGGAGATCTTGAACTGTTCGGCCACGTTCTCGGCGGTCTCCGGCATGGAGTCGATGCCGAACTGGGCCTTCATCTGGCGGTTGACGAAGCGCCAGCCGATGGTGGTGTCGTGGATCTCGGCGCTGCGCGAGAAGGCCTGCTCGGCCTTGCCCATCACGAAGGGCGCCCGGGACATGGACTCCACGCCGCCGGCGATCATCAGCTCGGCCTCCCCGGCCTTGATGGCGCGGGCGGCGTTGCCGATGGCGTCCATGCCGGAGCCGCACAGGCGGTTGAGGGTCGTGCCGGGCACCTCCACCGGCAGGCCGGCAAGCAGCGCCGACATGCGTGCGACGTTGCGGTTGTCCTCGCCGGCCTGGTTGGCGCAGCCGTAAAAGAGGTCGTCCACTTGGGACCAGTCCACCGAGGCGTTGCGCTCCATCAGGGCGCGCAGGGGCACGGCGCCCAGGTCGTCGGGGCGCACCGGGGCGAGGGCGCCGCCGTAGCGGCCGATGGGGGTGCGGATGGCGTCAATGATCAGGGCGTCTTTCATGCGTTTCCTCCGGCGGCGGTGTCTTCCAGGCGGCGGACGGTGCCGCGGATCTTGTAGGAGCGGCCGCGAAACAGGGCGATCTCGTCGCCACGTTGATTGCGTACGGTGATGTCGTAGATACCGGTGCGGCCGCGGCGGCTGCGCTCCTCGGCGGTGGCGGTGAGCTCGTCGCCGAGCTGGCCGGGCCCCAGGTAGTCGATGCTGCATCCCGAGGCGACGGTGGCCTCGTCATACGTATTGCAGGCGAAGGCGAAGGCGGAGTCGGCCAGGGCGAAGATGAAACCGCCGTGGCAGTTGCCATGGCCCTGCACCATGTCCTGGCGCACGGTCATGGTGAGCACGGCACGACCCGGCGCCACGCTCTCGATGCGCATGCCCAGCCCCTGGCTGGCGCCATCGCGGGAGAACATGGCGTCGGCGCAGGCCTCGGCCAACTGCTGCGGGCTCAGCGCGGACTCAGACATGGAAGCTCTCCTCGGCCAGGGCCTTGCGGCGCAGCAGGAAGGAAGCGCGATAGCGCTCCTCGCCGTAGCTCTGCTGCAGGTGGGTCAGGGTGCGGTGGACAAAGGCCAGCCCCAGTCCGTCGGCCCAGGCCAGCGGGCCGCGGGGGTAGTTGAGGCCGGCCTGCATGGCGAGATCGCCGTCCCGGGCGCTGCAGACACCCTGGAGCACCGCGTCGGCGGCCTCGTTGGCGAGCATGGCCACGGTGCGCAGCACCACGAGGCCGGGGGTGTCGGTAAGCCAGGTAACGTCCAGGCCCAGGCGCTGGAAGAGCGCGGTGGCCGGCTCGCGGGCCTCGGCGTCGACGCCGGGGCTCGCCGCGAGGGCGATGGCGCTGGCGCGCTCGTAGTCCAGGCAGAGGTCGAACAGCACCAGGGCCTCGACGCCTTCATCCCGGGCGCGCTCGGCGGCGCAGCGGCCGTCGCTCAGCGCCAGGGTCAGGCCGCCCAGGCGCAGGCGGGCCTGGCCCGAGACGCTCTCCCGGCGCACCACCTCGAGGCCGGCGGCCTCGGCGCGGGCCACCAAGGGTGCGATGGCGCCGAGCTGGCCCTCGGCGATCAGGGGCGGCAGCTCGGCCTCGACGGTGGGGGCGAAGTCGGGCGAGGTGGGGGCGGCATGGTCACGATAGTCATAGAAGCCCTGGCCGCTCTTGCGGCCCAGGCGGCCGGCCTCGACCAGCGCCTGCTGAACCAGCGATGGCTCGAAGCGGGTGTCGCCGTAGTAGGCGTCGAACACCGAGCGGGTCACGGCGTAGTTGACGTCGTGGCCAATCAGGTCCATCAGCTCGAAGGGCCCCATGCGAAAGCCGCCGGCCTGGCGCAGCAGGGCGTCCAGGGTGGCGAAGTCGGTGGCACCTTCCTGCAGCAGGCGCAGCCCTTCGGCATAGAAGGGGCGCGCCACCCGGTTGACGATGAAGCCTGGCGTGGAGCTGGCGTGGACCGGTACCTTGCCCCAGGCCGCGGCGGTGGCGTATAGGGTCTCGGCGACCTCGACGTCGGTGGCCAGGCCCGAGATCACCTCGACCAGCTTCATCACCGGGGCGGGGTTGAAGAAGTGCAACCCGGCGAGGCGCTCGGGGCGCTCGAGGCCCGCGGCGATGGAGGTGATCGAGAGCGATGAGGTGTTGCTGGTCAGCAGGGTGTCGGGGCCGCACAGGCTCTCGAGCTCGGCGAAGACGCCGCGCTTGACCTCCAGATTCTCGACGATGGCCTCCACCACCAAGCGGCTGTCGGCCAGCTCGGCCAGGGTGGCGGCCGGGCTCATTCGCGCGATGATGGCGTCGACCTCGTCCTGGGCCATCTTGCCCTTGGCCACGCGCTTCTCGAGCTGGCGGCGTACGCCGTCGATGCCGGCCTGGGCGGCGCCGTCGCTGTTGTCGTAGAGGCGTACCGGATGGCCCGCCTGGGCGGCCACCTGGGCGATGCCGGCGCCCATGGCGCCGGCGCCGATCACGGCGATGATGTCGCTGGGTGCGAGGGCAGGCATCTCACTCCCCCTTGAAGCTGGGCTTGCGTTTTTCCATGAAGGCGGCCACGCCCTCGCGATAGTCGTTGGTGCGGCCGGCCAGGCGCTGCAGGTCGCGCTCCAGGTCGAGCTGGGCGTCGAAGTCGTTGTCGGCGCTGGCGTGCAGGGCGCGCTTGATCAGCGCCAGGCCACGAGTCGGCTGGGTGGCCAGGTGGCGGGCCAGGGTCAGCGCCTCGTCGGCCAGGAGCTCGTCGTCCACCACTTTCCAGATCATGCCCCACTGTTCGGCCTGTTCGGCGCTGAGCTTGTCGCCCAGCATAGCGAGTCCCTTGGCGCGGGCCATGCCCACCAGGCGCGGCAGGGTCCAGGTGCCGCCGGAGTCCGGCACCAGGCCGATCTTGCAGAAGGCCTGGATGAAGCTGGCCGAGCGGGCCGCCAGAACGATGTCGCAGGCCATGGCGATATTGGCGCCGGCGCCGGCGGCCACGCCGTTCACCGCACAGACGGTGGGAAAGGGCAGGTCGCGCAGGGCGCGCAGCATCGGGTTGTAGCGCTTCTCCAGGGACTCGCCGAGATCGGGTGCCTCGGCGCCGGGAGCCACGTTGCGGTCCGAGAGGTCCTGGCCGGCGCAGAAGCCGCGGCCGTTGCCGGTGAGCAGCAGGGCGCGCACGCTCTCGTCCTGGCGCGCGGCCTTGAGCGCCTGGCGCATCTCGGCGTGCAGCTCGGCGTTGAAGCTGTTGAGGTTGTCGGGACGGTTCAGCGTGAGGCGGGCGACGCCGTCTTCTACGGTATAGAGCAGGGGCGCTTCACTCATGGTCGATTTCCTGTGGTCAGTGCCCGTTGAAGGTGGCGGGGCGTTTTTCCTGGAAGGCGCGGATGCCCTCCTCGCGGTCCTGGGTGCCGGCCAGCAGCGTGAAGGCGTGGCGCTCGAAGCGCAGGCCGGTGGCCAGGTCGGTGTCCTCGGCCTTGTGCAGGGCCTCGCGGGCGAGACGAACGGCCAGCGGCGCCTTGGTGGCGATGGTCTCGGCCACGGCCAGGGCACGCTCCACGGTCAGCTCGGGCTGAGTGATTTCGCTGACCAGGCCGGCCTCCAGGGCGCGGCGGGCGGAGATGGGTTCGCCGGTGAGCACCATCTGGGTGGCCAGCGCCTTGCCCACGGCGCGCACCAGGCGCTGGGTACCGCCGGCGCCGGGCATGATGCCCAGGTTGATCTCGGGCTGGCCGAAGCGGGCGTCCTCGCCGGCGATCAGGATGTCGGCGTGCATGGCCAGCTCGCAGCCACCGCCCAGGCAGAAGCCGTTGACCGCGGCGACGATCGGCTTGTTGAAGCGCGCGATAGCGGCCCAGTGGCGCTGGCGGGGGTCCTCGAGCATGCCGACTAGGTCGCGGGCGGCCATCTCCTTGATATCGGCCCCGGCGGCAAAGGCGCGCTGGCTGCCGGTGATCACTACGGCGCGCACCTCGGCGTCCTTCTCGGCGACGGCCAGGGTCTCGGCCAGCTCCGCTAGCAGGGCGGTGTTGAGGGCGTTCAGTGCCTCGGGGCGGTGCAGGGCGATGCGCAGCACCCCCAGTTGCGGCCCTTCGATGATCAGGTGGTTCGGCATGGTGTCCTCATCTCTGGCGCGGCGTGAGCGGGGCAGTGAGCCGCCGCCTGTCGCGGGCGGCATGAGGCCGAGTATAGGTATTTTTTGATACGCATCAAATCGGATGGATGGATTTTATTGTATCGTATTCTAGTTGATTTTCCTTGTTTTTGCTTTGATGTCAGCGGGTTGCTTTGTTATAACGCCCCTCGCGACCGGCAGGTTAGACCATGGTCGAACCTCGAGCGTTCGCTGAGGTTTTGATTGTTTAATTTTTTGATATTAAAAGTATTTTTATAATTTTTTCGACATCTTGCCGGGAGCGGGCTCGGGCGGATGGTTTGATGTTTCGTTACGCTATGGATAGTCTCGCGATATATTTCGTATCGAATAAAGTTGCCCATGGCAGGAGCCACGCATGTCCCAGCAAGCCCAGCAGATGCTCGACCGCCATCGCGAGACCCTCGACCAGGCCGTCGAGGCCATCACCACCCGCGGTTACTGGAGCCCCTATCCGGAGAGCATCAAGAAGTATCCGGAAGAGGCCGTAAAGGGCGCCCCCGCCCGCTTCGAGGCGCTGCTCCGGCAGCCCTTCTCCCTCAAGACCCCTGCCGTGGCAGGACAGGTCGGTGCCGAGGTTTCTCCTTACGGCTTCGAGCTGGGTGTCACCTATGACCAGCCCGAGCAGGGTGCACTGATCACGGCCATGCAGGCGGCCATGCCGGCCTGGCGCGATGCCGGCGCCGAGGCGCGGGTCGGCGTCTGTCTGGAGATCCTGGCGCGGCTCAATGCCCTGAGCCCGGATATCGCTCAGGCGGTGACTCATACCAGTGGCCAGGCGCCGATGATGGCCTTCCAGGCCGGTGGCCCCCACGCCCAGGATCGCGGCCTCGAAGCCGTGGCCTACGCCTGGCAGGCGATGTCCCGGGTGCCGGCGGCGGCCAAGTGGGTCAAGCCTCAGGGCAAGCATGATCCGCTGGTGCTCGACAAGCGCTACCATATCGTGCCGCGCGGCATCGCCCTGGTGGTGGCCTGCTCCACCTTCCCCACCTGGAACACCTACCCGGGCCTGTTCGCCAGCCTGGTCACCGGCAACCCGGTGATCCTCAAGCCGCACCCGGGCGCCATCCTGCCGGTGGCCATGACCGCCCGCGTCGCCCAGGAGGTCCTCGAGGAGGCCGGCTTCGACCCCTGCCTGGTGAGCCTGGTGCCCGACAGCGCCGAGGCCCCGGTGACCAAGGCGCTGGCGCTGAATCCGGCCGTGAAGCTGATCGACTTCACCGGCTCCAACGCCTTTGGCGAGTGGCTGGAGTGCAACGCCACCCAGGCTCGGGTGTTCACCGAGAAGGCCGGCATCAACACCGTGATCATCGACAGCGTCGAGCAGATCAAGCCGGTGGCCCAGAACCTGGCCTTCGGCCTTAGCCTCTACTCCGGCCAGATGTGTACCACCACCCAGGCGATCTATGTGCCCAAAGAAGGCATCCAGACCGCCGAGGGGCCGCTCTCCTTCGACGAGGTGGCCGGAGCACTCGCCAAGGCCGTCGAGAAGTTCCTCTCCGACAACGACCGCGCCTGCGCCGTGCTGGGTGCCATCCAGGCGCCGGCCACCGCCCAGCGTATCGAGGCCTGTCGCGAGCTGGGCGAGGTGCTGCTGGACAGTGAGACCCGCGAGCATGCCCAGTTTCCCAAGGCGCGGGTCCATACCCCGCTGCTGCTCAAGGTGGATGCCAGTCAGCGCGACGCCTTCAGCGAGGAGCGCTTCGGCCCGATCAGCTTCGTGATCGCCACCGACAGCACCGCCCACAGCATCGAGCTCGCCCGCGAAGTGATTGGCGAGAAGGGCGCCATCACCCTGGGCGCCTACACCACCGATGACGCCGTGGCCGACCAGTTCGAGCGGCTGGCCATGGACGTGGCGGCCCCGCTGTCGCTGAATCTGGACGGCGGCATCTTCGTCAATCAGTCTGCCGCCTTCAGCGATTTTCATGCGACCGGCGGCAACCCGGCGGCCAACGCCTCCCTGTGTGACCAGGCTTTCGTGACGCCCCGCTTCGTGGTGGTGCAGAGCCGTCGCCATGCCCCCGTCGAGGCCTGAGGAAGCCAAGCCATTCTTGGCAAGGGGCGCCGGGGGCAGGCTGAAGAGGAGGTCATTTGCCATGGGTGAGGAGCACTGCTCCGAACGGGCTGGCCATGGATGGCCAGCACCGGCCCTGCTAGCGGAGCAGGACGCGAGAGCGCCGCAGGGCAAATGTAGCGCCCAGGGACGGGTTTACAGCGCCTCCTCGCAAGCCTGTCACCGGACATCCCCTGCCCACTGAGAACAAAGGAGACGTGTCATGCCCTGCTATCGACTCGAGGGGGTCACCCCGGTGGTGCATCCCAGCGCTTACGTTCATCCCACCGCCGTGCTAATCGGCGATGTCATCGTCGGCCCGGGCTGCTATGTGGGCCCGGGTGCGGTGATGCGCGGCGACTTCGGCCAGCTGGTGCTGGAGGAGGGGGCCAACCTGCAGGATACCTGCGTGATGCACGGCTTTCCCGGCTGCGTCACCAAGGTGGAGCAGAATGGCCATATCGGCCACGGTGCCGTGCTGCACGGCTGCGTGGTGGGCCAGGATGCCATGGTCGGCATGAATGCCGTGGTGATGGATGGCGCCGTGATCGGTGAGCGCTCTATCGTCGCCGCCGCCGCCTTCGTCAAGGCCGGCTTCGAGTGCCCGCCCCAGTCTCTGGTAGTGGGGGCGCCGGCCAAGGTCAAGCGTGAGCTCAGCGACCAGGAAGTGGCCTGGAAGCAGCAGGGCACTCGCGAGTACCAGCGCCTGACCGAGCGCTGCCGCGACAGCCTGGAGCCCTGCGAGCCGCTGGCCGAGCTCGATGCCGATCGCCCGCGGCTGAATGCCGGTGACACCCAGCCCAAGCAGCAGACCCTGGGCCAGGAGAGCCGGTCATGAGCATGAGATGATGTGATTGGCTGATGCTGTCTGCAACGCAAACACCCCCTGCCATGGCAGGGGGTGATGGCGTTCCTGGCGCGGGGAGCGCTCCTGGGAGCGCCTACTCCAGCCCGCCGAAGCGTTGGTAGAAATTGGGGCCGGGAGCGGGCAGCGGGCCTTCGGCGGTTTCCAGGTGGCGGTCGAGCCAGCGTTCGGCGCGCTGATAGATGGTGCGATAGATGTTGCGACACAGCTGGTGGGCATTGCGGCCCTCCCAGGCGGTGGGCAGCAGCTCATCGGGTAGCTGCGGGTCGCGCAGCTGCACCTTGCGGTACTCGTGGATGAGCAGCGTACGGGCGATAAAGCAGTCTTCCTCGCCGAGGTGGTTCTCCTCGTTCAGCGCCTTCCAAAGCGGGCGAAACTGGGTCAGGAAGCGCTGGTAGTTATCTGCCAGGGCATCGAGGTTCCAGCTTTCGCGAACCTGAAGACGTAGCGGCTTGCTGGCCAGGGGCTCCATGGCCTTGGTCTGCATGACGATGGCTTCCTCGGCCGCGCCCTGCTCCTGAAGGGCGGCGATGGCTTCGCTGCGATCGAGGGTGGGGTGGGCGAGTACGCCGGGGGCGAAATGGCCAAAACCCAACCACTCCAGCTCCTCGCGCACTTTTTGACGATGAGTCGCCTCGAGCTGGGTCAGCAAGACCAGGGTCCACTGGCCCGACCAGGGGGGCTGGGTGCCGTGATAGACCCGTTTGAAGGCCTGCTCGAAGCGCCGGCGGCCTGGTCCGCTGAGGCTGTAGTAGCTGCGTCGACCCACCTTCTCCCCTTGCAGCCAGGTTTCCCGGGTCAGTCGATAGACCGAGGTGCGCACCAACCGCTCGTTGATGCCGATGGGATCTACCAACTTCGAGAGGCTGCCCAGCCACACCATGCCGCCCCTCGGGGCGATGGCGTCGCCATAGACAGTGATAATCAGCGAGCCGGCCCGAATGGGGCGGCGCTTCTGGAAGTGGTCGACGAGGGTGGCGACACAATCGGTGGCTGACGACATGGTGAGAACCGGATTCCTTTCTCGGTGATCCTACCGATCTGATGGCAGAGGGGGAGGAAGGTGGCGCTCCATTGTATCACAACTATCGCCCCTGTAACGGCTTTCAGCTAGCGGGCAATGCTGGAACGTGATACGGCCGAGATCGTTTGATGCGGAAAAGCCGGTCGTGCTTTCAGGAGCCGGGCGCGTGCCCACCCAGCCGAGAGGTGCTCTCAGCGGCGGTCTCGCGTAGCAGATCGCCCAGGCGCGATGCCGGGATGGTCGCCGGAGGGTATCGCGACCTGCTGAACGTGATGCGCAAGCTCGAGCGGCAGCTGGAGCCCAGCCGCTAGGATAGGCTTATTGTGGCGTGCAGGCGGGGGTGGCGGCGCTGGCCGGCATGACAAGGCGAAGGTAGAAATCGCCGCCCATGTTGCAGCGGGTGCGCCCCTCTCCGGTGAAGTCGACGAAGCAGTCGTGCTGGGAGTGGCCGCCGGCACTCACCTGGTTCCAGAACCAGCCCTCGGGGGTATCCGGAAAGGCCTCGCTGTCGATGGCCATGCCGCCGCTGGCGCCAGGCTGCAGCAGGCCGCGAAGCTCATGAAAGCGTGGCAGTCGCCAGGGGCACTCCGCGCTCGACAGGGCGTCGACCTGAGCCTGCACCGCACGCCAGCTAAAGCGCCCGGCCTCGCCGTGGCAGCGTCCCTCGGCGTAGCGCTGGTCCAGGCTGCAGCGCATCCAGATCAGCTCCTGGGCGGGGTCGCCCACCAGGCCTGAACCAGGGAAGGTGTACTCGCTATCCATCGGCTGATCGGCGCAGGCTGCGCCGCCGACGGCCAGGGTCAGGGCGGCGGCAAGGCCGAGACGCCGCACCCTCACGCCTTTTCCCGAACCGCCTCGGCGGTGGGCACCTTGCCACCCAGCCGGGCGGTGATCTCGGCGGCGGTCTCGCGTACCAGCTCGCCCAGGTCGGCCAGGCGCGACTCGGGGATCCGCGCCACCGGGCCGGAGACCGAGATGGCCGCCAGGGGCGTGCCGTGCTGGTCATGGATGCAGGCGGCCACGCAGTGCAGGCCGATGGCGTGCTCCTCGCGGTCGCAGGCGTAGCCGAGTCGGCGCACCTCCGCCATGCCGGCGCGCAGCGCCTCGGGGGTGTGCAGGGTGTTCTCGGTGACCCGGGAAAGGCCCTGTTCGGCCAGCACCCGCTCGAACTCGTCGTCCGGCAGCCAGGCCATCAGCGCCTTGCCCACGCCGGAGGCGTGCAGCGGGGCCCGTGAGCCGAGCCGGGTGATCATGCGCATCATCTGCGGCGATTCGCTCTGGGCCAGGAACACCGCCGTGCCGCCGTCGCGGATGCCCAGGTTGGCGGTCTCGCCGGACTGGGCGGTCAGCCGGCGCAGGAAGGGGCGGCTGGTGGCCACGAAGTCGCGTGCCTCCAGGAAGCTGTTGCCGATGCGGAAGGTCTTGACGTCGACCTTCCACACCCCGAGTTCGGCGTCCTGGGTGATGAAGCCCTGGCTCTGCAGGGCCTGTAGCAGCCGGTGGGTGGTCGAGGGGGCCAGGTCGACCGTATCCGCCAGCTCCGACAGCGCCAGCCCGCCGGGGGTGGCGGCCAGCCGTTCGAGCAGATTGAGCCCGCGCACCAGCGACTGGCTGTGGCCGCTGGTGCTCTTGCCGGGGCCGGGGGGGCGCCCCGCCGATCTGCGTTTGACTTCACTCACCTGGGTGTTCTCCGTCCGGTTGGCCTAGGAGCCCGACAGGCTCCTACCTGGCCGGTTTAAAGGGCATGCCGTCAGGATACCCGTTCCGCCCGGCCTTGTCTTGAGTCCGGAAATGCCTTCCATTTTACCGCTTTCAGCGGTGACGCCAGCGCGGCGGGCGCTTGTCGATGAAGGCGTCGATGCCCTCGCCGACATCGTCGGCCATCATGTTGGCCGCCATGGTGTCACCGGCAAGCCGGTAGGCCTCGTCCAGCGGCAGCTGCAGCTGGCGTTGAAACAGTGCCTTGCCGGTGCGCAGGGCCACGGCGCTCTTGGCGCAGAGTCTGGCGGTCAGCTCGGCCAGGGCGGCATCCAGCGCCTCGTCGTCGGCGACCCGGTTGACGAGCCCCCAGTCGCAGGCGGTCTCGGCATCGATGAACTCACCGGTGAACAGCAGCTCCAGGGCGCGCTTGCGGCCAACGTTGCGCGATAGCGCCACCGCCGGGGTCGAGCAGAACAGCCCGACGTTGATGCCCGAGACGGCGAAGCGTGCCGAGCGGGCGGCCACCGCCAGGTCGCAGCTAGCCACCAGCTGACAGCCGGCGGCCGTGGCCAGCCCCTGTACCCGGGCGATCACCGGCACCGGCAGGGCGACGATGCGCTGCATCACCTCGCCGCAGCGGGCGAACAGCGCCCGGTAGTAGGCCTCGTCGTGATGAGCGCGCATCTGCTTGAGGTCGTGGCCGGCGCAGAAGGCGCGGCCCTCGGCGGCGATCACCACGCAGCGCACCCGATCGTCTTCGGCGAGACGGGCAAGCTCCTGGCCCAGGGCCTCGAGCATCGCCTCGGAGAGGGCATTGAACTGGCGCGGACGGTTCATCGTCAGGGTGGCGACCCCGGCCTCGTCGTGGCGAATCACCGGGCGGTCGGTGTCGGAAACCGGCATTGTCGTATCCTTCTATAAGAAATGGCCCGCCATTAGCCTAGCCGGTAGAGGGCGGGCTTCGTTACCCTTGCGACCAAAGACGGTGCCACCGTCGCGCTGCCCGGGAGAGAGCCATGACCGATTCCACTCGCTATCCGCCGGAGGGGGAGACCCTGCACAAGGGCATGCCCCAGACCGGCAACCGGCTGCTGGCGGATGTCAGCCTGCCCGCGGCGGTGATCCATGAGCCGGCGCTGGCCCATAACCTGACCTGGATGCAGCGCTTCGCCGACGCCCACGGGGCGCGGCTGGCGCCCCACGGCAAGACCACCATGGCCCCGGCGCTGTTCCAGCGCCAACTGGACGCCGGGGCCTGGGGCATCACCCTGGCCACGGCGCCGCAGTGTCGGGCGGCCTTCGCCCACGGCGTCATGCGTCTGCTGATGGCCAATCAGCTGGTGGGCGAGGCCAACATGGCCATCATCGCCGACCTCGTCGAGGCCGGCGCCGACATCTACTGCGTGGTGGACAGCGCCGAGAATGTCGGCCAGCTGGGGCGCTACTTTGCCGCCCGCGGCCTGCGCCTGAAGGTGCTGATCGAGCTGGGCGTTGAGGGCGGCCGCTGCGGCTGTCGCGACCAGGACGAGGTGATGGCGCTGGGCGAGTTGGTGGACAGCGAACAGTCGCTGGTGCTGGCCGGGCTGGAGGGCTATGAAGGCGTGGTGTACGGCGACGACCCGGTGCAGGCGGTGCGCGCCTACGCCTGGCACCTGGTCGAGGCCGCCCAGGCGCTGGATCACGACGGCCTGATCGAATCGCCGGCCCCCTTGATCACCGCCTCCGGGTCGGCCTGGTACGACCTCATCGCCAAGGTGCTCCAGGAGGCGCGCCTCGGCGCACACTTCGTGCCGGTGCTGCGCCCCGGCTGCTATGTGGTCCACGATCACGGCATCTACCGGGAGGCCCAGCGCGACGTGCTGGGGCGGCGCCCGGAGCTCGACCGTGGGCTCAAGCCGGCGCTGGAGGTCTTCGCCCAGGTGGTGTCGCTGCCCGAGCCGGGACTGGCGATCGTCGGGCTGGGCAAGCGCGATATCGCCCACGATCAGCTGCCGGAGCCGCTGCGCCGCTATCGCGAAGGGGGAGAGGCCGAACGGGTTCTGCCGGTCGACGGCTGGCGGGTGACCCGGCTGATGGACCAGCATGCCTTCGTGGCGCTGCCCCGGGACGAGGAGCTAGTGGCCTTTAACGGCCGGGTGCGGGTCGGCGATATCATCGCCTTCGGCGCCTCTCACCCCTGCCTGACCTTCGACAAGTGGCGCCGGCTGTGTCGGGTCAACGAGGCCCTGGCGGTGGAGGAGGTGATCGCCACCTGTTTCTGAGCGCTCAGCGGCGTTGCTCGAGATCGGCTCGGGCGGCCTCGCCCGCGGCCTTCAGCCGAGTGAGCCGGTCGCCGAACAGGTAGGCGCCCAGTGCCACCAGGATCAGGCCCGCGCCCGCGAGCATGGAGGCCGAGGGCTGCTCCTGATTGAGCGTCATGCCCAGGCCCAGCGCCAGGATCGGGGTGATCAGGGTGACCAGCGCCACGGTGGCGGCGGGCAGCCGCGAGAGGATCAGGAAGTAGCAGAGAAAGCCCAGCAGTGAACCGAACAGCGCCAGGTAGAACACCGCCCACAGGCCGCGGGTGGTCAGCGGCACGGCGGCGGGTTCGCCGCTGGCCAGCCACAGCATCAAGAAGCACGGCAGGCTGAGGGCGAGGGCGCCGAGGGTCTGCTGCAGCGGCCTCAGGCCGGCGGCAACGCGTTGAACGGCGATGCCGCTGCCGCTGAACAGGGTCACCGCGGCCAGCATCATCGCCAGGGCGCCCAACTGGTCGCCACCGAGTGCCAGACTGTCGGCAAACACCACCGCCAGACCTACCACGCCGAGGGCGCAGCCGATCCAGTGCCAGCGGCGCAGCCGCACCGCGCCGGGTAGTGCCTGGAGGATCAGCCCCGAGATCAGCGGCGCCATGCCGAACATCACCGACAACATGCCCGAGGGCAGCGTCATCGAGGCGTGGTAGCTCAGCGCCATGGCGCCGAACACCCCCGGCACGGCGGCGGCGTAGCTCGCTAGTGCCGCCCTGTCGTAGCGCATTGCGCCGCGCTGCAGCACCGCCATGACCAAAAGACCTGCCAGGAAGGCGATCAACATGCGCAGCATCACACTGCCGACGGGAGCGCCGGCCTCGGCGCTCCACTTGATGGCCAGCGGTGTGGTGGCCCACACCAGCACTACGATCAGATAGGCGGCTCCGGTCGGCATCCAGGGTCCCTTTGGTTGTCCGCAGGCAGAAAATTGTTCGGACATTAACAGTTAGCACAAGAAACACTGCCGCGTCGAACCGCGTTTGCCAGTCGCTTTGCCGGCGGGTGTCGCCCTTGGCCTCGCCGACCCCGTCGTCCCGCCAAGTTCTGGTACACTCAGCGCCATGACATGTGTCCTGGGAGGTGTGATGGGAACAGAGCTGAGTGATTTCGAACACAACATGCGGCGTGAGATCGACGCCTTTCTCAAGCCGGACAAGGGGGCCAGGACCGAAGCCCCCAAGGCGCGCCGCAGCGAGGCGTCACGCTCGCCCGGCCAGCCGGCCAAGGCGCTCAAGACCGGTCACGTCGTCAAGCTGGCCGTGCGCACCCGCCCCCTCGAGCGGGATACCGTCTTCGAGCATCGCTCCACCAGTATCTCGAAGCTGGAAGCCCAGCTCGAGGCCGAGAAGGCCGCGAGGAAGGCGGGCTTTCCCATCATCGGCCATCTGATCGAGATCCAGCGCCTGTAACACGGCTTTGCCGGCCGCTGGTTCGACTGGTGCCCCAGGATGCGAGCGATGAGCCGGCCAGTGAGCTGCTGGCGCAGATCCATGCCGAACGGGTGGCACAGAGCAAGCGGCAGTGCCCAGGCACCGTAGGCGCCAGAAGGCGGAGGAGGCAAGCTCATGACAGCTTCCGTTGCACAGCTGCTGGCGCAGCTGCGCCTGTTGGACGAGTCCGAGCGCATCGAGGCTAAGCGCGGCCAGCAGTTCGGCAAGTCGATGCTGGAGACTATCTGTGCCTTCGCCAACGAGCCGGGCTTGAATGGTGGCTACCTGTTGCTGGGCGTCGCCGGTGATGGCCAGGGCCACTATCGTGTCGAAGGCGTTCCAGACCCGGATGCGCTACTGAACGACCTCCAGACCTCCTGTGCCTCGGTTTTCAATGTGCCGCTGCGGGTTCAGGCGGTGACAGAGTTCATCGAGGGTCAGCGGCTGGTCGTAATTCAGGTGCCGGAGGCGCGCCCAGCCGACAAGCCGATCTATTTCAAGAAATCGGCGCTGCCCAAGGCCGCCTGGCGGCGTGGCCCCAACGGAGACTATCGCTGCAACGAGCATGATCTGGAGCTCCTCTATCAGCAGCGCGCCCAGGTCGAGTTCGACCGCTCGGTGCCACCCGGCGCACGCCGTGATGACATCGATCCGGATGCCATCAATGATTATCGTCGCGATCGCAGCAAGATGAACCCCAGTGCTGAGGAACTCGGCTACAGCGACGATGAGCTGCTCGAGGCACTGGGAGCGGCAGTTTGGCAGCATGGCGAGCTGACGCCTACTCTGGCCGGCATCCTGCTGTTCGGTCGGCGCATGGCCATACGTCGGCTGATGCCTGCTCACCGGGTCGACTATATCCGTGTGACCGGGAAGGAGTGGATCGAGAATCCCGATGAGCGTTTCACCACCCTCGACATGCGCGACACCCTGCCACGATTAGTCAACCGCGCCTCGGCCGCTGTGATGGATGATCTGCCCTCGGCCTTTCACCTTCCCCAGGGCAGTATTCGGCGAGAAGATAAACCGCTGATTCCTGCCAAGGTGATACGAGAGGCGATCGTTAATGCAGTGATGCATCGCAACTATCGTGCCAACCAGCCTGTGCAGGTCATTCGGTTCAGCAACCGCATCGAGATACGAAACCCCGGCTACTCGCTCAAGCCGGCTGAGCAACTGGGCCAGCCCGGAAGCGCCTGGCGCAATCCCGTGGTGGCCACCGTGCTCCATGAGATTGGCTACGCGGAAACCAAAGGTAGTGGTATCCGCGTCATGCGACGGCAGATGGAGCAGGCGGGGCTGACGCCACCGGTCTTCGAGTCGGTGCGGAATGAAGATCGCTTCATGGCGACGCTGCTGTTTGTGCATTTCCTGGACGCTGAAGCGGTCGAATGGCTAAAGCACTTCCGCCACTGGGCGCTTTCCGAGGAGGAGTGTCGTGCGCTGCTGTTCGTGAGGGAGACGGGGCGGATCACCAACGCCGACTATCGGGACCAGAACCGTGTCGATACCCTGGCGGCTAGCCAGCAGCTCACGCGCCTGCGAGATTTGAGTATTCTTCAGCAGGTGCCAAGAGGGGCCGCAACTTATTACGTGCCTGGCGAGCACTTCCCTGATTCAGCGGGCGGTGCAGCTCTCCTTTGGGATAGCCAAGTCGGTTTGCCGCTGGAGGACGAGGCCCTGCCTGGCAACCCCGGGAGCTTACCTCCGGAGTCAAGGAGCTTACCTCCGGAGTCAGGGAGCTTACCTCCAGAGTCAGGGAGCTTGCCTCCGGGGTCAGGGAGCTTACCTCCGGAGTCAGGGAGCTTATCTAGGAACTTGCTGGTGGCTGAGCTACCTGAATGGCTGGTTTCCCGTCTTGAGGCAATCGGACAGCGCTCACGAGATAAGCGTCGAGTACGTGAGGTGCTTCGAGCCCTGTGTGCCGAGCGGCCATATCGTGCGGCCGAGCTCGCTCTGCTACTGCAGCGAAATCAGGAATACCTGCAAAAAGAATATATTACACCGATGCGCCAGGAGGGTGAGCTGGTATATCGGTACCAGGATGATCCCAACCGGCCTGACCAAGCCTATGTGACGCCAGACGGCCCAAGGGAGGCCGAATGAACACCGCAAACGTGTGCCTCCAGGGTTTGGAACTTCTGCTCTCCCTGCGCGATGGCCGCGTGAGCTATGGCAACTAGCATGCGGACGTGTACGCAGCGTCTCCGAGGAGTTGGCATCATCGCTGGCGACTACAGCGGTCGCCATCAGCACAACGAACGCCGCCGTGTCGAGGCGACACGGCGGCGTTGGCGTGCTCGGCCCGGCCAGGGGCCGCTGAGCCTTCACTCCTCGAAATTGGTCTCGGAGTAGAGCACCCGCACGCGCAAGGTGTGCTCGACGTGGCGCAGGGCGTCCAGCGCCTGGGGGCCGTAGGCCTTGTCGACATCGATGACCACGTAGCCGACCTTGTCGTTGGTCTGCAGGTACTGGCCGGAGATGTTGATGTTGTTCTCCGACAGCACCCGGTTGATCTCGGAAAGGACGCCGGGCACGTTGTCGTGGATGTGCAGCAGGCGGTGCTTGTCCGGGTGGGCCGGCAGCGCGACCTCGGGGAAGTTGACCGAGGTGACGGTGGTGCCGTTGTCGGAGTAGGTGACCAGCTTCTCGGAGACCTCGATGCCGATGTTCTCCTGGGCCTCCAGGGTCGAGCCGCCGATGTGCGGGGTGAGGATGACGTTGTCCAGGCCGCGCAGGGGGCTGACGAACTCCTCCTCGTTGCCCTTGGGCTCCACCGGGAAGACGTCGATGGCCGCGCCGTACAGGCGTTGGGCCTTGAGTGCCTCGGCCAGGTCCTCGATCACCACCACGCTGCCGCGGGAGGCGTTGATCAGGATGCCACTGGGCTTCATCAGCGCCAGCTGTTCGGCGCCAATCATCCACTTGGTGGAGGCCAGCTCCGGCACGTGCAGGCTGACCACGTCGGCGCGGGCCAGCAGCTCCTCGAGGCTCGCCACCTGGTTGGCGTTGCCCATGCCGAGCTTGGTCACCACGTCGTAGTAGATGACGTTGAAGCCCAGCGACTCGGCCAGCACCGAGAGCTGGGCGCCGATGTTGCCGTAGCCGACGATGCCGAGGGTCTTGCCGCGGGCCTCGTGGGAGTTCTTGGCGCTCTTCAGCCAGCCGCCCTGATGCGCACGGGCATTCTTCTGGGGAATGCCGCGCAGCAGCATGATCGCCTCGGCCAACACCAGCTCGGCCACCGAGCGGGTGTTGGAGTAGGGGGCGTTGAACACCGGGATACCGCGTGTCAGGGCGGCGGTGAGGTCGACCTGGTTGGTGCCGATGCAGAAGCAGCCGACGGCGACGAGCTTCTCCGCTGCCTCGAAGACCCGGGCATTGAGCTGGGTGCGGGAGCGAATGCCGAGGAAGTGGACGTCGCGGATCTTCTCGCGCAGCGTCGCCTCGTCGAGCGAGGTCGGCAGATGCTCGATGTTGGTGTAACCGGCGTTCAGGAAATTGTCCACCGCGCTCTGGTGGACGCCCTCGAGCAGCAGGATCTTGATCTTGCTCTTGTCCAGGGACGTTTTGGCCATGGTCGAATCAACCCCTTGGTGTGGTGCGAGCCGTGCTGGATCAGGTGGGAAAACAGGGCGCTTATGGTAGCACAGTGGGGCGTCGGGAAGATGAAAATGCTGCGCTGCGAAGATGAACGCGCTGCACCTTGGTCGACGCTAGGCAGACGACCCCCGGGGGGGAGCGTGTATACTGTGGCCCCTGTATATATCGGCGACGGGCACGAGACCCATGGCAGAGCGTGACGAGCAACCCACCGAGTCGACGACCAGCGAGACGGCCGCCGTCGACTTCGCCACCACCGTCGAGCGCCTCGAGCAGCTGGTGGAGCGGCTGGAGTCCGGCGAACTCTCGCTGGAAGGGTCGCTTGCCGCCTTCGAGCAGGGAGTGCGCCTGACCCGCGATGCCCAGCGGCGGCTGGACGAAGCCGAACTGCGGGTGCGCACCCTGATCGAGCGCCCCGATGGCGGCATCGATCTCGATCCCTTCAGCACGCCATCGGCGGAGGATGATAGTGAACGCTGACTCACTGGCGGCGCGCCTGGCCGCCGACCGTGCCCGGGTGGACGCCTGCCTTGCCGCGCTGTTCGAGGGGCGCACCGCACCCGGGGTGCGGCTCGAGGCGGCGATGCGCCATGGCCTGCTGGTGGGGGGCAAGCGACTGCGTCCGGTGCTGGTCTACCTGGCCGGTCGCGCCCTGGGGGCCACCGATGAGCGGCTGGATGCGCCCGCTGCCGCCGTTGAGCTGATCCACGCCTACTCGCTGGTGCACGACGACCTGCCGGCCATGGACGACGACGACCTGCGCCGCGGCCAGCCCACGGTGCATCGCGCCTTTGATGAGGCCACCGCGATTCTCGCCGGGGATGCCCTGCAGACCCTGGCCTTCGAGCTGCTGGCCCGCGCCGAGCACCCGCGGCTGCCGGCACTGATGCTGACCCTGGCCGAAGCCGCCGGCCGCGACGGCATGGTGGGCGGGCAGGCGCTGGATCTGGCCGCGGTGGGGGGGCACCCGGACGTCGCGGCGCTGGCGACCATGCATGCCCACAAGACCGGGGCGTTGATCCGCGCGGCGGTGCGCATGGGAGCGCTGACCGCGGTGGCCGAGGACGACCCCCGAGTGGCGGCGCTGGATGCCTATGCGCGCGCCATCGGCCTGGCTTTCCAGATCCACGACGACGTGCTCGATGTGACCGGCGATGCCGATACCCTGGGCAAGGCGTCGGGGGCCGATGCGGCCCGGAACAAGCCGACCTACCCCAGCCTGCTGGGACTCGACGGCGCTCGTGCCCGGGCCGGCGAGCTGGTCGACGAGGCAGTCGCGGCCTTGGCGCCGCTCGGCGATACCCACGCGCCGCTGGCCGAACTGGCCCGCTACATGATCGAACGTGACCACTGATGCGCTTCCCTGACAGACAGATGCCCACATGAAGCTCTACGACGACATTCCCGCCGAGCGCCCGGCCACGCCGCTGCTCGACACCCTGGACACGCCGGCCGCGCTGCGGGCCATGAACGCCGGCCAGCTGGCGCAGGTGGCCGACGAACTGCGTGCCTACCTGCTCTACAGCGTGGGGGTCTCCGGCGGCCACTTCGGCGCCGGCCTGGGGGTAGTGGAGCTCACCGTGGCCCTGCATCATGCCCTGGAGACGCCCCGCGACCGGCTGGTATGGGACGTGGGCCACCAGGCCTATCCGCACAAGATTCTCACCGGCCGCCGCGAGGCGATGACCAGCATTCGCCAGTACGGTGGGCTGGCCGCCTTCCCGCGGCGCGCCGAATCCGAGTACGACACCTTCGGCGTGGGCCACTCCAGCACCTCGATCTCGGCGGCGCTGGGCATGGCCCTGGCGGCCCGCACCGGTGGCGAGCGGCGCCGGGTCTGCGCGGTGATCGGCGACGGTGCCCTGACCGCCGGCATGGCTTTCGAGGCGCTGGCCCACGCCGGCCACGTGGACGCCAACCTGCTGGTGGTACTCAACGACAACGAGATGTCGATCTCCGAGAACGTCGGCGGCATCGCCAGCTACCTGGCCAGTATCCTGGCCAGCAAGCCCTATCTGGCCATGCGCGAGGAGGGCAAGAAGGTGCTGGCGCACCTGCCGGGGGCCCTGGAGCTGGCGCGGCGCACCGAGGAGCACATGAAGGGCATGGTCAGTCCGGCCACGCTGTTCGAGGAGATGGGCTTCAACTATATCGGCCCCCTCGACGGCCACGACCTGCCGACCCTGGTGCAGACGCTGCGCAATATCCGCGACCTGGAGGGCCCTCAGTTCCTGCACGTCAAGACCCGCAAGGGGCGCGGCTTCCTGCCCGCCGAGGCCGACCCCATCGGCTATCACGCCATCACGAAGTTGGAAAAGAGTGAGCCGGAGAAGAACGGCGAAGCCCCGCCACCGCTCAAGCCCCAGGCACCGGCCAAGAAAAAAGCCCCCAAGTATTGCAACGTCTTCGGCGACTGGCTGTGCGACATGGCCGCCGTCGACGAGCGGCTGATCGGCATCACCCCGGCCATGCGCGAGGGCTCCGACCTGATCCGCTTTTCCCGGGAGTACCCGGAGCGCTACTTCGATGTGGCCATCGCCGAGCAGCACGCGGTGACGCTCGCCGCCGGCATGGCCTGCGAGAGCGCCAAGCCGGTGGTGGCGATCTACTCCACCTTCCTGCAGCGCGGCTACGACCAGCTGATCCACGACGTGGCGGTGCAACATCTCGATGTGACCTTCGCCATCGACCGCGCCGGCGTGGTGGGCGAGGACGGCCCGACCCACCACGGCAGCCTGGATCTTTCCTACCTGCGCTGCGTGCCGGGCCTGGTGGTGCTGGCCCCTGCCGACGAGGCCGAGTGCCGAGCCATGCTCAGCGCCGCCTACCACCACCCCGGTCCCGCCGCGGTGCGCTATCCCCGCGGCAGCGGGCCCGGCGCCGCGATTCCCGGCCACCTGGAGCCCCTTCCCATCGGCAAGGCGCAGCATCGCCGCAAGGCCGGTGGCGACAGTGGCCGCGTCGCGCTGCTGGCCTTCGGCAGCCTCAACGGTCCCGCGGCGGCCGTGGCCGAGGCGCTGGATGCCACCCATATCAACATGCGCTCCATCAAGCCCCTGGACCGGGAGACGGTCCTGGCCGCCGCCGCCGAGCACGACCTGCTGGTGACGCTGGAGGAAAACGTGGTGGCCGGCGGCGCCGGCAGCGCCGTGGGCGAGCTGCTGGCCGCCGAGGGCGTGTCGGTGTCGCTGCTTCAGCTGGGCCTGCCCGACGCCTTCGTCGAGCACGGCAAGCCGGCGGAACTGCTCTCCGAGTGCGGGCTGGACGCCGCCGGTATCGAGGCGGCGATCCGAGCCCGGCTGGGCGAGTGAGAACGTGTTTCAGCCCTTGCGCTCGATATCCACATCGCTGGCCTGGGTGAAGTCGCCCAGCGCCATCATGTGGCCGAGCTTGCCGGCCTTGGTGGAGAGGTACTGCTCGTTGTGGGGGTTAAGACCGGTGGTCAGCGGCACCCGCTCGACGATGTTGACGCCGGCCTGGGTCAGGGCATCGACCTTGCGCGGGTTGTTGGTCATCAACCGCAGGCCGGCGATGCCGAGGTGCTCGAGCATCGGCACGCAGAGGTCGTAGCGGCGCAGGTCGGCGCCGAAGCCGAGCTGCTCGTTGGCCTCCACGGTGTCGGCCCCCTGGTCCTGCAGGTGATAGGCGCGGATCTTGTTGAGCAGGCCGATGCCGCGGCCCTCCTGGCGTAGGTAGAGCAGCACGCCGCGCCCCTCATCGGCGATGCGCTTGAGCGCTTCCTGCAGCTGGTAGCCGCAGTCGCAGCGCATCGAGAACAGCGCGTCTCCGGTCAGGCATTCGGAGTGCACCCGCCCCAGCACCGGCGCGCCGTCGGCCACGTCGCCCAGGGTCAGGGCGATATGGTCCTTGCCGGTGGCCTCGTCCTCGAAGCCGTGCATGGTGAAGGTGGCCCAGGGCGTGGGCAGCCGGGAGGCGGCGATGAATCGAATCGTCACGGGGTACCTCGGTGATGAACCACGGCGGTGCCGGAGATGAAGGCGCATTCTATCAGGAACCTCGCCCGCGCTCACGACTGCCTCTCGGTCAGGACCTTGGCCTCGGTCAAGCCGAGCGCCAAACGATGCGCTACAATGTCGCGACATTTCCTGTGGATGACCGCCTGCATGGAACTCAAGAACGATCGCTTTCTGCGCGCCCTGGCGCGTCAACCGGTAGACCGCACCCCGGTGTGGATGATGCGTCAAGCCGGCCGCTACCTGCCGGAGTATCGCGCCACCCGCGCCGAGGCCGGCGATTTCATGGACCTGTGCCGCCATCAGGACCTGGCCTGCGAGGTGACCCTGCAGCCGCTGGAGCGCTATCCGCTGGATGCCGCCATCCTGTTCTCGGATATCCTCACCATCCCCGATGCCATGGGGCTGGGGCTCTACTTCGAGACCGGCGAGGGGCCGAAATTCCGCAAGCCGGTGCGCACCGCGGCCGAGGTCGCGGCGCTCAAGGTGCCGGATGCCGAGCGCGACCTGGACTACGTGATGCGCGCCGTCTCGACCATTCGCCGCGAGCTGAACGGCCGCGTGCCGCTGATCGGCTTCTCCGGCAGCCCCTGGACGCTGGCCACCTATATGGTCGAGGGCAGCTCGAGCAAGGACTTCCGCCATGTGAAGACCATGCTCTACGACACGCCCAGCGTGATGCACGAGCTGCTCGATACCCTGGCCAGCGCGGTCACCGACTACCTCAACGCCCAGATTCGCGCCGGCGCCCAGGCGGTGCAGATCTTTGACACCTGGGGCGGGGCGCTCTCCACGCCGGCCTATCTGGAGTTCTCGCTGCGCTACATGGAGCAGATCGTCGCCGGGCTGATTCGCGAGCATGACGGCCGCCGGGTGCCGGTGATCCTGTTCACCAAGAACGGCGGTCAGTGGCTCGAGGACATCGCCCTGGCGGGCCCGGATGCGGTGGGCCTGGACTGGTCCACCGAGCTCTCCGACGCCCGTGCCCGGGTGGGCCACAAGGTGGCGCTGCAGGGCAACCTGGACCCCAACGTGCTGTTCGCCCGGCCCGCGGCCATCCGTGCCGAGGTGGCCCGCATCCTCGACAGCTACGGGCATGGCCCGGGGCATGTGTTCAACCTGGGGCACGGTATCAGCCAGTTCACCGACCCGGATCGCGTCACCGCCTTCATGGAGGCGCTGCACGAGCTGAGCCCCAGGTATCATCGCGCCATCCAGCACCAGCATGCCTGAGACGCCGGGCTTCTGGCGAAGGCTCTGGTATTGGTGTGACAGCAGTGACCGGCACCGCCTGTGGGCGGTGCTGGCCGTCGTGGCGGCGCTGCTGATCGCCGTGGGCAGCCTGACCCCGGGCAGCGAGATGCCCGAGACCCTGCCCTGGGACAAGTTCAACCACTTCGTCGGCTACGGCGGCCTCGCGGGTCTGGCCGGGCTCGCCGGGGTGAGGCTGCCCATCGCCTTTGTCGGCGTGGTGCTCTACGGCATCGTCATCGAGTATCTGCAGATTCCGGTGCCGGGCCGCAGCGGCGGCGACTGGGCCGATATCTTCGCCAATACCCTGGGCGCGGGCACGGCCGCGCTGGTGCTCTACGCCCTACGCCACCACAGGGCCGGTCGGCGGGACTGACCGCCACGACCCGCCTTGCGCCTTCTCCCAGCACGATCGGCGCCCCGTCACCGCAAAGGTGGCGGGGCGCCGCTGTGTCGGCGTGGCCGCTCGGCTACGGCAACTGGGTTAGGGCAGTTCGGCGCGCTCGATGATCACTGGGGTCTCCGGGGCGTCCTGGAAGGGCCCCTGGGTGCGCGTCGGTACCTGACGGATGGCGTCGACCACCTCCATGCCGTCCACCACCTGGCCGAAGACCGCATAGCCCCAGGTCTGGCCGGACTGCTTGCTCTGGTGGTCGAGGAAGGCGTTGTCGGCGACGTTGATGAAGAACTGGGCGGTGGCGGAGTGGGGGGCACCGGTGCGCGCCATGGCCAGGGTGCCGCGCTCGTTGGCAAGGCCGTTGTCGGCCTCGTTGGTGATCGGGTCGCGGGTGGGCTTCTGGCGGAAGTCCTCGTCGAAGCCGCCGCCCTGGATCATGAAGCCGTCGATCACGCGGTGGAAGAGGGTGCCGTCGTAGTGGCCCTCCTGCACGTAGATCAGGAAGTTGTTGACGCTCTCCGGGGCCTTCTCCTGGAACAACTCGATGGCGATGGGGCCATGGTTGGTGTGCAGGATGACGTCGGCATCGACGTTGTCGGCCTGGGCGGCGAGCGGCAGGGTGCCGGCCACGCAAAGGGTCAGCAGGGTACGTTTCAGCACGGTGGGCTCCTGTAAGGATGGATAGGCTGCCAGCTTAAGCGCTCCGGGCGGCGCTGTCAGGCATCGCATAGCAGGGATCGGCGCTGCGACATCCGGCCACGGGGGATTGTTTGACGTGGGTCAGAAGTGACCGGAGTAAAGAAGTATCCCGTATGGATTTTATGCGGCTTTCCCCGGACCATCCCAGTCATGCAGGTCGAGTCGGCGGCTTTCCGGTACGGAAGGAATCGCTGAACAAATCGCCGAGCGAGATGAAGCGCAAGGCGCACGGAGCACAGGAACCGGAGCATATGGGGTATATGTGAGGATTCCGCGCACCGCGCAACGCAGCGATTCGCTCGTGTAGGCATTTGGGCAGTGTTTCCGGAAGCGACAGCTGCCTCGGCCAGGGATATTCAGATCCTGACCGACCGTGCGGTGATCCTGTCTCGGTCGATTCAGGCGGGAGGTAGCCAATCCATGGTGGCGGAACTCGGTAACTTTGCACTCATTCTGGCGCTGTGCCTGGCCTTGGTCCAGAGCATACTGCCGCTGCTCGGCGCCCAGCGGGGCGATGCGCGCATGATGCGCACCGGTCGCTTTCTGGCCGCCGGCCAGTTCGTCTTCCTGACGCTCTCCTACGCGGTGCTGACCTGGGCCTTCGTGGTCAGCGACTTCTCTGTGCGCTATGTGGCCAGCCACTCGAGCCTGACTCAGCCGCTGATGTACAAGTTTACAGCGGTGTGGGGTGGCCACGAGGGCTCGCTGCTGCTGTGGGTCTGGCTGCTGGGCGCCTGGGGTGTCGCCGTGGCAATCTTCAGCAAGTCGCTACCGCGCGAGATGCTGGCGCGAGTGCTGGGGGTGCTGGGGATGGTCTCGGTGGGCTTCATCGCCTTCACCGTCTTTACCTCCAACCCCTTCGATCGCATCGTGCCCGGTCCGGCCGACGGGCGCGGCATGAATCCGCTGCTCCAGGACCCGGGGATGATCCTGCACCCGCCGCTGCTCTACATGGGCTACGTGGGCACGGCGGTGGTCTTCGCCTTCGCCATCGCCGCCCTGCTCGGCGGCCGCCTGGATGCCGCCTGGGCACGCTGGTCGCGGCCCTGGACCACCGTGGCCTGGGTGTTTCTCACCATGGGAATCGCCATCGGCAGCTGGTGGGCCTACTACGAGCTGGGCTGGGGCGGCTGGTGGTTCTGGGACCCGGTGGAGAATGCCTCCTTCCTGCCCTGGCTGACCGCCACCGCCTTGATCCACTCCCTGGCGGTCTCAGAAAAGCGCGGCGGCTTCAAGGTCTGGTCCCTGATGCTGGCGATCATCACCTTCGCGCTGGTCGTGCTGGCGGCCTTTATCGTGCGCTCGGGGGTAATCACCTCGGTCCACGCCTTCGCCACCGACCCCGAGCGCGGGGTGTTCATCCTCGGCATGCTGGCCCTGACCCTGCTCGGCTCGCTGACCGTCTATGCCTGGCGGGCGCCCAGGGTGGGGCTCGGCGGGGCCTTCCACTGGTACTCGCGGGAGTCGCTGCTGCTGGCCAACAACGTGCTGCTGGCGGTGGCCTGCACCGCGGTATTCATCGGCACCCTCTACCCGCTGGCGCTGGATGCCTTTGGGCTCGGCAAGATCTCCGTGGGCCCTCCCTACTTCGACGCGGTGTTCGCCCCGCTGATGCTGCCGCTGCTGCTGCTGGTGGGCCTCGGCCCCTCGGTGATGTGGAAGCAGGCCGACCCCTGGCAGACCTTCCGCCAGCTGCGCTGGGTGCTGGCGGTGAGCGTGATCGCCGGCGGGCTCTGGCCGCTCACCGTGGGCGCCTGGCGGCCGCTGACGGCGCTCTCGCTGATGCTGGCCACCTGGATCATCCTCACCGCCCTGCTGGATATCCACAAGCGCATGGGCAGCGCCCGCCAGCCGCTGGCGACCCGCCTCAGGAAGGTCATGCGCCCGAGCTTCATGGGCATGCACCTGGCCCATGTGGGGCTGGCGCTGATCGTGGTGGCCATCGCCATGGTGAACACCTACGAGGTAGAGCGCGATGTGCGCCTTGAGCCCGGGCAAAGCGCCTCGGCGGCCGGCTACGACTTCGCCCTGCAGCGCATGGAGGCGGTGCGTGGCCCCAACTGGGACGCCGACCAGGCGGTGGTCGAGGTGACCCGCAACGGCAATCCGGTGGCCACCCTGCTGCCCCAGCGGCGCTACTACGACACCCAGCCCCAGAATCCCATGCACCAAGCCTCGCTGCACCGTGCGCCGACCCGCGATGTCTATGTCTCGCTGGGCGAGCGGCTGGTGGGGGACGCCTGGAGCTTCCGGCTCTACTACAAGCCCTACATGTTCTGGATGTGGACCGGCGCCATCCTGCTCGCCATCGGCGGGTTGCTGGCCGCCTGCGACAAGCGCTATCGGCTGGTGCGCAATCGCGCCGGCGCCCGGCGTGAAGCCGAGGCCCGCAACGCCATGGCCGCCCGCGAGGTGACCTCCTCATGAAGCTACGCCTGCTGATCCCGCTGGTGGCGGTATCCGCCCTGCTGGGGCTGCTGTTCATCGGCCTGGGGATGAATTCCCGCGACCTGCCCTCGCCGCTGGTAGGCAAGCCGGCGCCGCCCTTCGAGCTGGAGGCGCTGGAGGACGCCGGGCGCACCCTCACCGAGCAGGACTTCATCGGCGAGGTGGCGCTGGTCAACGTCTGGGCCACCTGGTGCAGCACCTGCCGCGCCGAGAAGCCGCTGCTGATGGAGCTGGCCCGGGGCGGCATCCCCATTCACGCCTTCAACTACCGCGATGAGCGCGAGGCGGCGGTGCGCTACCTGGACGTCAGCGGCAGCCCCTATGAGGTCATCGCCTATGACCCGAGCGGCGATGCCGGCATGGACTGGGGGGTCTACGCCACGCCCGAGACCTATGTGCTCGATCACCGTGGCGTCATCCGCTACAAGCGCATCGGCCCGCTGAACCGCCAGCTGCTGCTCGACGAGGTGCTGCCGCTGGTCGAGAAACTTCGCGCCGAACAGGAGCAGGAGGCCGCCCAGACATGAGCCATTGCCCTCACCAACCGCTGCGCCGCCTGCCGCTGTGGCTGGCCGCCCTGGTCGCCTGGCTGCTGCCGGCGGGCCTGGCCATGGCGGTGGCCATCGGCGAGCCCATTGAGTTCGAGACCGAGGCCCAGCAGCGCCAGTACCAGACCCTGGTGCGCGAGCTGCGCTGCACGGTGTGCCAGAGCGAGACCATTCACGAGTCCAACGCCGAGCTTGCCGCCGATATGCGTCGCCGGGTCTACCAGATGACCCTCGACGGCCACGACGGCGACGCCATCGTCGACTTCATGGTGGCCCGCTACGGCGACTACGTGCGCTACCGCCCGCCGGTGCAGGCCAATACCGCAGTGCTGTGGGCCAGCCCCTTCCTGCTGGCGCTGATCGGCGCCGGCTTCTGGTGGCAGATCATTCGCGGGCGCCGACAGATGGCCCAGCGCCCCGAGTTTACCGAGCAGGAGCGCGCCGCGCTCAAGCGACTCAATCGCGGCGAGTGACGCCGGGAGGTTAGTGATGAACGGTCTGTTTCTCTTGTTTGCCCTGGCTCTGTGCCTGCTGGCCCTGGCCTTCGTGGTGGTGCCGCTGCTACGCGAGCCGCCAGGCGACGACGCCGATACCCAGCGGGCGGTCAACCTGGCGGTGCACCGCGACCGGGTCCGCGAGCTGGACCAGGACCTGGCGGCCGGGACCCTGACTCGGGCGCAGTATGACATCGCCCTGGCCGACCTGGAGCGCGAGCTGCTCGACAGCGGAGCCGTCGACCCGGAGGAAGTGCCCGCCAAGGGACCTGGCGTCGGGCGCCTGCCCCGGGTGGCGGCCTTCGCCAGCGTCGCCGCGGTGCCCTTCCTGGCGGTAGGCATCTACCTCAGCGTGGGCCACGCCGACGAGGTCTTCGCCACCCAGCTGCCGCCGGGCGAGATGCAGGCGGCCCCCCGCGAGGCGCCGCCCTCCGACGAGCAGCTACAGCGTGAATTCGAGCGGCTCGCGCAGCAGCTCCAGGGGCGGCTGGCCCAGGAGCCGGAGGACCTCGAAAGCTGGGTGCTGCTGGGCCGGACCCTGGTCTTTCTCGACGACCTGGAGGCGGCGGAGCGCGCCTTCCGCGAGGCGATGCGCCACGGTGGCGAACGCGACCCGGACCTGCTGACCCGCTACGCGGACGTACTGGCGGAGCGTCAGGGCAGCCTCGCGGGTGAGCCCATGGCGCTGATCGAGCAGGCCCTGGCGCTGGACCCCGACCACGCTCAGGGGCTGTGGATGGCCGGTACCCAGGCCTTCCAGGCCGCCGAACTGGATGCCGCACGGCGCCACTGGGAGCGGCTGCTGGGGACCCTGGATGAGGACTCCCCGGAGGCCGAGATCATCCGCGGCAACCTGGCCCAGCTCGCCCGGGCGGCTGAGGAAGGTTGATTCCGATTGCATACCCAAGGAGGTGGCCATGAAGACGCCGCTGAGCCGTGACGCCCTGCAGGCCGTTCGGCAGGTTCCCCTGTTCACCGGGCTCAAGGACGACACCCTGGCGCTGTTGACCGGTGGCGCCCTGGAGCGCAGCTACCGGCGCGGGACCCTGCTGTTCAGCGAGGGCGAGCCGGCGGATCGCTTCTACGTGGTGCTGGACGGCTGGGTCAAGCTGTTCCGCGAGAGCCCCGACGGCAACGAGTGCATGGTGGGGCTGTTCACCCGGGGCGAATCCTTCGCCGAGGCGGCGATGTTCGACCGGCTCGGCTTCCCGGTGCATGCCGCGGTGGCCGAGGATGCCCGGCTGCTGATCTTCACCGCCGACCACTTCCTCTCGACCCTGGAGCAGAATCACGAGCTGGCGCTCAACCTGCTGGCCAATCTCTCCGGGATGCTGCGCTACCTGGTGCGCCAGCTCGACCAGCTCACCAATCAGCCCACTTACCAGCGCCTGGCCGCCTTCATCGTCTCGCTGTGCCCACGCGGTGCCCAGCGCGCCACCGTCTGCCTGCCCTGCGACAAGCTGTTGATTGCCGGGCGTTTGGGTATGAAGCCGGAGAGCTTTTCGCGGGCCATGGCGCGGCTCAAGGAGGTCGGCGTACGCTGCGAGCGCAACTGCGTTCAGGTGGATGACGTGGCCGCGCTGCTGCGTTTCGCCAACGGCTGCGATGACGCCGAGACAACCCGCCAGAGCACTTTCTCGCCCCTACCTCTGACATAAGTCAACTCCAGGATGCATCAATTGACAGTGGTCAAGTGAGGGGGGGGCGAAAACTGCTACTACTAAGCCTAGGTGGAGGGTGGCTGATGGTAGTGGCCGATAGCTGACGGTATCGGTCCTGCCGGACACCCGCCAGGCACTACCCCAAGGGGAAACCAAGCGAGGCACGTTATGCACAAGAGAGCATTGAGCAAGGGGATTTTCGCCCTCAGCTTCCCGCTGGCCGCTATGATGGGCACCGCCCAGGCCGCGGCACCGGAAATGACGGCGGAAGAAATGGACCGCGCCAGCAACATCTACTTCCAGCGCTGTGCCGGCTGCCACGGTACCCTGCGCAAGGGCGCCACCGGTCCGGGCCTGCTGCCCGAGGACACTATCGAGATGGGCCAGCGTCGCCTGGAGAGCATCATCACGCTGGGCACCGAAGGCGGGATGAACAACTTCGACGGCATCCTCGATCCCGAGGAAATCACCCTGATCTCCAAGTACATCCAGCAGACCCCGGAAGAGCCGCCGGAGATGTCGCTTGCCGACATCCGCGACACCTGGGAAATCGTGGTGCCGCAGGATCAGTGGCCGGATGAGCCCCAGCACGATCGCAACTGGGAAAACTTCATGGTCACCATCCTGCGTGACCGTGGCGCCATGGGCATCATCGACGGCGACACCAAGGAAGTCGTCACCGAGGCCGAGACCGGCTACGCCGTGCACGTGGCCAAGTCGAGCTCCGACGGCCGCTTCTGGTACGTCCAGGGCCGTGACGGCCGCCTCTCCAAGATCGACCTCTGGATGGATCCGCCCCAGGTGACCGCCGAGGTGTTCATCGGCATCGACGCCCGCGACGTGGCGGTGTCCAAGTACGGCGAGTGGAAGGATAAGTACGTCATCGGCGGCGGCTACTGGCCCCCCCACTTCGTGATCGCCGACGCCGAGACCATGGAGCCGCTGAAGGTCGTCTCTACCCGCGGCTACAACACCAAGGGCGAGTATGTCCACGAGGCCCGCGTGGCGGCGCTCTACGACACGCCCCATGCGCCCACCTTCCTGGTCAACGTCAAGGAGACCGGTCAGGTCTGGCAGGTCGATTACAGCGATATCGACAACCTGCGTATGGACCAAATCGCGTCGGCCGAGTACCTGCACGATGGCTTCTTCGATTCCACCGGCCGCTACTTCATGATCGCGGCCAACTTCAGCCACAAGATGGCGTTCATCGACACCGTAGAGCGCAAGCTCGTCAGCCTGCTCAATACCGGTGAGATCCCGCACCCGGGGCCGGGCGCCAACTGGATCGACCCGGAGTGTGGTCCGGTAGCCGGCACCACCCACCTGGGTGAAGGCCTCGTGACCTTCTGGGGTACCGATCCGGAGAACAATCCGGACCACGCCTGGGAGATCTGCGGCACCGTCGAGACCGACGGCCCGGGGCTCTTCCTGCGTAGCCACCCGGACTCCCCGCACGTCTGGATCGACCAGTCGATGCACCCGGAGGCCGACGTCAACCAGTGGATCATGGTCATGGACAAGGAGACCCGCGAGCTGACGCCGATCCATGTCGCCGACCGTCCCGCCGAGCATGACGCCGTGGCCCTGCACATGGAGTACGACCAGTCCGGTACCGAGGTGTGGGTCTCCATCTGGGCCCGCGGCCGCGGTCACCAGGACGACGGCGCTATCGTCATCTATGACGACAAGACCATGGAAGAGATTGGTCGCGTCGAGAACCTGAACACGCCGACCGGCAAGTTCAACGTCTACAACCGCAAGGCTAAGTACAAGCGCAGCTAAGCCGACCTGCCGGAGCGCCCCAGGGCGCTCCGGCCCCTTCTTCAGCCGTTTCGCGTCAGGCAAGGGCGCAGAGCGGCTGAAGAAGGGGCCGGCGCACAACCTATAACCAGGCGGCAGGGCAGACTGATGAAAGCAACGGGTATCAAGAAAAATTCGGGAGATTGATCATGGGGGAGCGTCTACGCAACTGGCGCAGGTTGACCATCATGGGAGCGTCACTGAGCGCTGCCGTGGTGTTCTTCGTTGCCGGTATCCTGTTCTGGGGTGGCTTCAATACTGTGATGGTGGCCACCAACAGCATGCAGTTCTGCAGCTCGGCCTGCCACGAGATGACCTGGGTCTACGAGGAGTACAAGGACCGGGCCCACTACCAGAATCCCACTGGCGTGGGGGCCACCTGCGCCGACTGTCACGTGCCCCGGGAGTGGGGACCCAAGATGATCCGCAAGATCGAGGCCAGCCGTGAGGTGTGGCACTGGATGCTGGGGACCATCAATACCGAGGAGAAGTTCGAGGACAAGCGTTTGCACTTGGCCGAGAACGTCTGGCGCTCGATGCTGCGCACCGACTCGCGCGAGTGTCGCAACTGCCACGACTGGTCGGCCATGGATCTAGAGGAGCAGGCGCCCCGTGCGGCCCGCGAGCACGCCCGCGCCTTCGAGCAGGGCCAGACCTGCATCGAGTGCCACCAGGGCATCGCCCACGAGCTGCCCGAAGACTGGGACGAGTCGCCGGTATGGGCCGCACGCTTCGAGCATGACACCGACGCCGACCTCGACCGCGGTGCGCCCGAAGTGCCGCTGGAAGCCGAAGACCTGGGCGAAGCCGTGGTGGCCGAGGGCGATATTGCCTCGACGCTGGACTGGGACGACGTCCCGGCACTCGATGTGACCCTCTTCCTGCCCGGCCAGGCCTCCATCGAGTGGATCCAGGACGGCAGCGAGCACGGTGGCGGCCGCGCCTTCAGCTTTGGTGACCGCTGTGTCTGGTGTCACGCCGGCGAGGAGGAGCAGATCGGTCAGATGGCGGTCAACGCCGAGAAGTTCGAGACCTTCGATCTCGGCGACAAGCGCGGCCATGTGCCGATGACCGTGCAGGCCTCCTTCGACGACGACTACCTGTTCATGCGCTTCCAGTGGGAAGAAGGCGAGCATGCGCCGCTGCCCTTCGTCGACGGCGGACGCATGGACCCCGACAACCCCATGAAGCTGACCGTGAGCTTCGCCGACGATCGCGTCGACATGGCCGACCGTGGCGGTTGCTGGGCGAGCTGCCACCACGACTCCACCTATATGCCGGATGCCCCGGACGAGGAGGCCCTGAGCGAGACCGAGCTGGCCGAGCGCCTGGAGCTGATGAACGGTGTCACCAAGTACCTGTCCGAGAGTCGTACCGACATCGAGATTCGCGGACGGCGCGGCGCGGCCCGCGGGGGCTGGGACAAGCTCAAGGAAGAGGAGGAGATCGCCGAGCTGCTGGGCGGCGGTGTCTACCTTGACGTGGCGCGCTTCAAGAGCGGCGATCAGCTGACCGAAAGCGGCTATATCCTCGAGCAGCGTCATCTCTCCGAGAGCGACGCGGTGGTCATGGCCGCCGAGGAAGCCGACGGCGTCTGGACGGCCTACCTGACCCGTGCCCTGCGCACCGGCGTGGAAGGCGACAAGCCGCTCTCCACCGACGGCAAGTACAGCTTCAACGTGGCCCTGCATGACGACTACGCCTCGTCGCGCTTCCACCACGTTTCCTGGCAGTACGGCCTGGCCTTCGACGCCGAGATTCCCGGCGACTTCGAAGACGACATGGTGGAAATCAACGCCACGCGCATCACCCGGTGATGCGCCCGGCACCAGAGGAGTAAGTAGCGATGCGCAAACGGCTTCTCACCCTTGGTGTCAGCCTGCTGGCCACCCTGCTGATCGGCGGGGCGGCCCAGGCCGGCAGCGAGAAAGACGCTAACGGCGCCGCCGACGATGATGTGGTCGTGGTGGACATGGTGAACAACGAGTTCGTGCCGATGGAGCTGGAGGTAACCGTCGGCACCACGGTGCGCTGGCTCAATGTGGAGCGTCGCTCCAACCACGACATCTACTTCCCGGAGGAGGATATCGCCTCGGGCCGACTCTTTCCCGAGGAGAGCTGGGAGCGCACCTTCGACGAAGCGGGCACCTACGAGTACTACTGCCAACCCCACGAGAATCGCGGCATGCACGGCGTGATTCGGGTGGTCGAGGCCAGCGAGGACGAGTAGCCGGCCACGGAGCGGCCGGTTCCACGCAGCAAGCAAGCGGTGCCGTGACGCACCGACAACAGAGGAGTTCGCATGGCGATAACCACTCAACCCGCAGCCTGGGTCACCGGGCTGCTGACCTCCCTGGCGCTGGCCACGGCCGGCGCCGCGGTGGCGGCGGAAGGTCCCGACGGCTATCGCAGCGCCGACTTCGGCATGTCGTCCGAGGCGGTGATGGAGCGTCTCGAGGGAGACGGCGTGGTCAATGTCTCGGTCCATGAGACCGACGACGGCGATATCATCATCGACGGTGAGCTGCAGACCGAGGGCGAGCCGGAAACCGATCTGCGCTATGTCTTCCCCGGCGGGCAGGACCAGCTGGCGCTGGTGGTGGCCTTCCACCCCCAGGTCGATGACCACGCCACCGTCAAGCAGCAGCTCGAGGCGCGCTACGGCCAGCCCTGGGTAGAGGAGTTGGCCGAGTGGTGGTTCGAGCAACTCAAGGAGGGCATGCCCGAGGAGCCCCGTAGTCTCTACGTCTGGGGCGGCGAGGGCGATGAGGTCACCGAGCGGGGACGTTTCGTGCGTCTGTGGTCCTTCGATGACTACCTCTCGGTGGAGTATCTCGATACCCAGCTGTTTCGCTGATCGGCGGCGCCCACAGTGATTCATTTTTCAGCCGCCCTTCGGGGCGGCTTTTCGATTGAGGACATCGGCCAATGAAAAGACCCTTACTGCCGGCGCTGCTGGCGACCGCCCTGCTCAGCATCGCGGCCCATGCCGACCAGGGGCATCACGGCCACGCCCATGGGCATGATCACGCCCACGGCGAGGCAGAGACCGCGGCGGGGCCCTTCGAGGTACGCGGTATCTTCCTGGGGCACGACGAGGGCGAGGGCCGGGTGACTCTGGCCCACGAGGCGATTCCCGAGGTGATGATGGCCATGCGCATGCACCTCGCCTTGCCGGAGGGCGAGGCGGTGCCGGCGCTGGAGGTGGGCGACAAGGTCAGCTTCCAGATGTTCAGCCGCATCGAGGCCGGCCAGCGCTGGTACGCCGAGGGGCTTGAGCCGCTGCCCGAGGGTACCGAGTTGACGCTACCCGATGCGCTGCGCGAGGCGATCGGTCACTGAACGGACGCTACCCCGCTCGCGTGACCAGGCGCCGCCCAGCAGGGCGGCGCCTGGTCGTTAAGGGGTTAGGCGATAAGGGAGTCACGCGATGGCGTGTTTCTTCATGCGATAGAGCAGGGTGTCGCGGGTCAGTCCCAGCAGCCGGGCCGCCCGGGAGCGGTTGCCCTGGGCCTGCTCCAGGGCCTGGCGGATCAGCTGACCCTCCAGCGCCTCGAGGCTCACCCCACCCGCGGGCAGCTGCCAGGGCGCATCGCCCTGGCGGGGCGCGGCCGCCTGCAGCCAGTCGTTCGGGAGATCCTCAGCGTCAATCGAGCGGCCGTGCATCAGCACCACGCAGCGCTCGATCAGGTTGCGCAGCTCGCGAACATTGCCGGGCCAGCCATGGTCGGCGAGCCGGCGTAGCAGGCCGTTGGCAAGCGCTGGGGGCTCGACACCGTGGCGACCGGCGAGCTCCTCGCAGAAGCGCCGTGCCAGCAGCGGCAGGTCGCCATCGCGTTCACGCAGCGGCGGCAGCTCCAGTGGAATCACGTGCAGGCGGTAGAAGAGGTCCTCGCGGAAGGTGCCGTCGGCGACCCGGGTGCGCAGGTCCTGGTGGGTGGCGGCCAGGATGCGGACATCGACTCGCTCCACGAGGCCGGCGCCCAGCGCCTGGCACTCGCCATACTCCAGAAAGCGCAGCAGCTTGGCCTGGGCCGCCGGCGGCAGCTCCGCCACCTCGTCGAGAAACAGGGTGCCCCCGTGGGCCTGCTGCACCCGGCCAGGGGTGTCGGCCTGGGCACCGGTGAAGGCACCCCGCTGGTAGCCGAACAGCTCGGATTCGACCAGCTCCTCGGGCAACGCGGCGCAGTTCAGGGTGATCCAGGGACCCTGGGCGCGGCGGCTGCTCTGATGCACCAGGCGTGCCAGCAGCTCCTTGCCGGTGCCGCTCTCGCCGAGAATCAGCACGGTGGCGTCGGTCGCGGCCACCAGGCGCGCCGAGCGCACTACCGCCTGCAGCGCGGGGGATTCGCCGACCAGTTCGAAGCGTGAATCGTGGTTTGCCGTAACCCTGTTCATCCGATCTCCCTTCATGGCCCTCCCCAATGGGTGAGCATCAGCGGCACCGGGGCCAGCACGATGATGATCAGCCCGGCAAGGCGACGCACGGCCGGTGTACGCAGTCTCGCCGCCGCGCCGCTGGCCATGACGCCGACGGTGAACAGCATCGGCATGGTGCCGAGGCCGAAGAACAGCATGAACAGCGCACCGCGCCAGGCGTCTTCCGTGGTCAGGCTGTAGACCAGTGCCGAGTAGACCAGCCCGCAGGGCAGCCAGCCCCATACCAGGCCGAAGCCGTAGGCCTGATAGAGGCGGCGCACCGGCAGTAGCCGGCGCCCCAGAGGCTCCAGGCGCTGCCACAGCGGACGCCCTACGGCCTCGATACGCGCGAAGCGCGGAAACCAACCGGCGATATAGAGCCCCACGGCGACCAGGAAGGTGGCACCCAGCAACGCCATCAGCGGGCGGTTGGTGGCGCCTACGGCGCTGCTCAGCATCCCGGCGCCGCCGGCGACCAGGGCGCCGGCCAGCAGATAGCTGCTGATGCGTCCGGCGTTGTAGGTCAAGTTGAATGCCATCAGCCTGCGTGGTCTCGCTCGCACCTCGGGGGAGAGGCTGAACGTCAGGGCGCCGGCGATTCCGCCGCACATGCCCAGGCAGTGCGTGCTGCTGAGCAGCCCCAGCAGGAAAGCTATGGTCCACTCAGCCGGCATGACGGCTAGCTCCCTTAATGTGCCGTGACGACTGCTTGTGCCATTTCACCCTGCTGTGTCATCTGACATGGCCGGCGTGGCAGATGCCACAAGCATACTCATTGGGCGGCGCGGCTGTCGCCTGCCGTTATCGGGAAAGTGTGGAGACAGGCCCTTCAAATCAACAAGATGCATATTCATGGCAGTGATGGCTAACGTTGGCATGGAAACTGCTGGGTAATAGATACCGTTTCGTAAGAGAGAAGTCCTTGCACGGCCCCGTTCGGGGCCGTTTTTTTGCGTGCGCCAGGCATGGCGCGCAGCGCCTGGCTGGCGTTGCGGCATTTGCCCCAGTGGCTCGGGGATTTGGCTTACTCGGCGGTGAGCCAGGTGCCAGTCAGCGGCGCCAGAGCTTCCGGTGTGCACAATAAAACATCCTTTAAATCAATGCGCTGTCCGTAAATTTTGGTCATGAGTCATAAGTGGCATCTATTTTGCTAATTAAGTCAGCCATTATCCGATTCGAGACACTGACATGCTGCATCAACCCCAATTTCTCCGCCAGAGTCTGGCGGTTGCCGTCTCCCTCTTTTCCTGGCAGGTCGCCATGGCAGCGAGTGAGGCGCCGCTCGCCCCGCCGGCCATGTCGACTCTGGTCATCACGGCGCCGGCCATGAGCGACCCCTATACGGTCCGCACCGATACGCGGCAGCCGCGGCTGCCGCTGCCGGCCCAGGACGGTGGCGCCTTCCTCAAGTCCATCCCCGGCTTTTCCGTCAGCCGCAAGGGGGGCACCAGCGGCGACCCGGAGCTGCGCGGCCTGGGCGGCTCGCGGCTGGCCATCCAGGCCGATGGGGCGAGCATCCTGGGGGGCTGCGGGGGACGCATGGACCCGCCGACCGCCTATATCTTCCCCCAGGCCTATGATCGAGTGGAGATCATCAAGGGCCCCCAGAGCGTGCGCTACGGGGTGGCCCCGGCGGGAGTGGTACGCTTCGAGCGTGACAAGCCGGTGCTGACCGAGGCCACCGTGGAGGGATTCGCCAGTTCCACCCTGGGCAGCCATGACCGTTTCGATTTGGTGAGCGATCTGACCGCCGGCAGCCGGGAGGGCTACGTTCGCTTGATCGGCACCCTCTCCGACCAGGACGACTACCGGGACGGTGACGGCAACCAAGTGCACTCCCAATACAGCCGTTGGAGCGGTACCGCCATCCTTGGCTGGACCCCCGATGTGGATACCCGCATCGAGCTGGCCGTGGATCGCAGCGATGCCGAGGCCGCCTACGATGATCGCCGCATGGATGGTACCGAGTTCGACCGGACCGGCTATACCCTGAGCGTGACACGTCAGAATCTGGCGCCTTGGCTGACCGAGGTCGAGGCCATGGCCTATTACAACTATGTCGATCATGTCATGGACAACTTCCGGCTGCGTGAGGCGCCGATGATGGCCATGGCCAGCAACCCCGACCGGCGCACCCAGGGAGCGCGGCTATCGGCCGAGCTCGCGCTGGGCGAGGCCAGTCATCTGGCCACTGGCCTGGACTATACCGAGAACCGACACCGCTGGCGTGGAACCACCAGCTGGCGTGAACAGCCGCGCAGCGGGCGAGCCGAGTTTACCGATCTGGGTGCCTTTGCCGAACTGGAGCATGAGCTGGGGGCGCGCAGCTGGCTGACCGTTGGGCTGCGAGTCGACCGCGCCGAGGCCGAGGCGCTCAATCCGGCGGGCTTCGGAGGCGCTGATCGGGGTGATGCCCAGCGCTCGACCCTGTGGAGCGGATTCGCCCGCTACGAGCATGCGCTGGCCGACCGGCCGGTGAGTCTGTTCGCCGGGGTGGGACGCGCCGAGCGGGCCGGCGACTTCTGGGAGCGCAATCGGGTCTTCGGTCTCGGCACCGAGACCCTGACCCAGCTCGATAGCGGTGCCAGCTGGAACGGGGAGCGGCTGACGGCCAACCTGTCGCTCTTCTATGGCTGGTACGACGACTATATCCTGGTGGATGAAACAGGCAATGCCCCCCGTGCGCGCAATATCGATGCCACCACCCTGGGTGCCGAAGCGGATCTCCGGCTACGCGTGACCGATAGCTGGAGTCTGAGCTCCTCGCTGGCCTGGGTGCGCAGCAACAACGATACCGATGATCGACCGCTGGCTCAGACGCCGCCGCTGGAGGCGACCCTGGGGCTGGACTATGCCCAGAATGCCTATTTCGGCGGCGTGCTGTGGCGCGGCGTGATGCGCCAGGATCGTATCGCCGAGGGGCAGGGCACCATCTACAGCCTGGATACCGACGAGTTGCCGGGGTTTGCCACGGCATCGGTCTATGCCGGTCGTAAGCTGTTCGGGAATACGACCGTCACCCTGGGAGTGGACAATCTCTTCGACCGCGCCTATGCCGAGCATATCCAGCGCGGCAGCGCCGACCTGGGAGCCACGGACGCACGAGTGAATGAGCCTGGGCGGACCCTATGGGCCAACCTCACCACGCGATTCTAAGCCTGGGGTGGCGGCGTGGGTGATTAGTGCCCAACCGCCACTCGCCCTTCGGCGGTTCAGGATGTACCGCCGAAGGCCTCGATCAGTCTCAGGAAGGGCAGCAGGGTCAGGGCCAGGATGGCGAGCACGGCCAGAGCCACCAGCAGTACCCTGACGGGGTGATGGCGCAGGCGTTGCCACTGGGTGGGCTGCTCCCCTCGCTCGATGCGGTCGGCATGCTCCTGGCGTACCCGCGCCTGCCGCTCGGCCTGGTAGCGCTCGATCACTTCCCTTGCCGCGTCCAGCTGGGTGTCGTCGCGCAGCCAGATGGCGTCGACGCCCAGCCGCCAGAAGCCGGCGTGGGTCTCGTAGGTGTCGAAGCCGTGCTCGTCGAGCAGCCGGCGCACCTCCCACGCCTCCTCGTCGGAGACGTTGGCCAGCCGAAACAGCAGCGTCGCCATCAGCTGGCCGCCTCGCACTGCCGCTCGGCCCGGTCGATGGCCGCATCGGCCCCGTCGAGATCGAAGGTCAGGAACCAGTAGTCCTCTTCGGCCCGGGTCAGGCGCAGCCTGAGGGTCTCGCCTTGGCGCATCTCCTCGATCAGCAGGGCCTGCTCGTTCAGGTAGAAGTTGACGTAGAAGCCGCTGTCGCCCCGCTGGGTGATGAACTCCGCCATGCCGCCGTGGATGGTGTCGTGGTCGACCCGCAGATCGGCGGGCACCAGGTTCGCCACCCGGCTCTCGGCCTGATGCTCATCGAGCTCGACGCGAAGCTCCAGCCACGGCAGGTCGCAGACCCCGGGGGTGAAGTTGAGGCTAAGCAGGGTGTCGCTGTAGCTGTGCTGCTCCAGGGCGCGGAAGTGGCGCTCATCGCCCAGCGACAGCGTCACGGAGTGCCAGCGACCGTGCGCCTCGAGGTCGCTGGTATTGAAGCTCGTGGCCCCGGCCAGCGGCGCGGCGATCAGGCCGGCCAGCAGCAGGGCGAAGCGCGCCGTGGGGGCAAGGGTCTGGATCATGGCCCGGTCATCCTGGAGGTCAGGCCGGGGATGGTAGCATTCGCGGCCCCCTCACGCCGAGTCATCACGGCCCGTCGGGCGCCTCGAGGCGGCTGTAGTAGGCGGCCAGGTCGGCGATGTCCTGATCGGTCAGGCCGCGCGTCATGCTGGCCATCCGGTGGCCCCTGTCGCCGGCGCGCAGCTCCCGCATGCCCTCGACGAAGCGCGTCTCGTCCATCCCGGCGATGCTGGGGTAGCGGGAGGTCACGCTGCGCCCCTGATAGCCGTGGCAGCTGGTGCACAGCTTGGCCATCTCGGCGCCCCGCTCGGGGTCGCCGCCGTAGCGGAAGGCGTCTTCGCGGGTTGTCGCATCAGTCGCCTCTTCTGCCGTGCTAGCCGTACTTTCCGCACTTGCCGTCAGGCTGATGGCTGCCATCACCACCAGTGACAGGGCTGCAGCGAAAGCCGTCGTCGACATTGTAATTCCCCCTTGCTGAGCATGTGCTGTCCCTCAGGGCTGGCCGCCCCCGGCCGGGTCAGTGGCCTGGCATACCGTTGTCATGCCTATCGCCGCCCGGAAACATGCTGGCGTCCTGGCGGCCCAGTTCGGTGAGCAGTTCCAGGTCGATCTCCTCGAAGGTCAGGATGCGTCCTCCATAGGTTTCCTGGAATGCCTCTGCCACACGCTGCTCGCTGAACGAGGCCAGGGTGTGGCCCATGGCGCCGCGGCGCTCATGCTCCACCACGTAGTAGGCCTCGGCGGCGAGGATGTAGGCATCGTCCGACGGCGTCGACCAGGGGGTGATGCCGACGTCATGCACCCAGGCGTGGCTGATGCGCCGCTCGTTCTCCGGTTGCAGCAGGAAGGCGAAGAGGTCGGTGGTGGAGCAGAACTTTCGGGCGCTCTGGTCGCGGTCCATGAAGGCTTGACCCTTGGGGCCCGGCAACTGTTCGATCAGCATGCCGCAGACGTGGCAGCTGTCGCCGTCGCTGATCGGCTGCGCCTCTGCCAGGGCCACGTCATCGTTGTCGCCGCAGCCGGCCAGCAGTAGCGTCGACAGAGCCAGGGCGGTAATGGGGAGGCGGATCATGGGGGGCTCCTATGATGAGCGATAGCGGACGTCAGGCCGAATGATGACGGAAGCGCAGGATGGCGAACCCCAGGGGAACGGCAATCCAGCCGAGCATCACCAGCACCAGCCAGCTGATCGGGAAGTCGATATCGCTGGCGATGGCGGTGACACCGGTATAGGCCTGGGCCGTGTCGAAGCCGACCATGTTGATCAGCCGGAAGCCGTCGGTCGGGTTCAACAGCAGCAGCCAGGGTAGCCAGTCGCCGCCGCCCTGCACGCTGACCAGCAGCGCCAGTAGTCCCAGGTCGAAGACCAGCACGAACAGGAACCACACCCCCAGCGCCAGGCCGGCAGCGCGGGCTTTCTCGCTGACCCAGACGCTGATCAGGTAGGCGAAGGCGATGAAGACCCAGCCCAGCAGTACGCTGCTGAGGATCAGCAGGCCCATGCTGGAGACCAGCTGGCCGATGTCGATGCCATCGGCGCCGATGCCGATGACGATGCCGGCAATGCCGAAGCCCAGCACGGTGGCGGCACCCAGGATCAGGCCGTGGCCGAGGAACTTGCCGAGCAGCAGCGCCGTGCGGCTCATCGGGTAGGTGAGCAGCAGCAGCAGGGTGCCGGACTCCTGTTCGCCGACCACGGCGTCATAGGCCAGCAGCAGGGCGATCAGCGGGATCAGAAAGACCGCCAGGGTCGACAGGCTGACCACGGTGGTGGAGAGGGTGGTGAAGCCCATCCCGCCGCTGGCGGCGGCGCCGAACCAGGCGATACCCACGGCCAGGGCGGCCAGGATCAGGGCGATGGCCAGTACCCAGCGGTTGCGCAGGCCGTCCTGGAACTCCTTGCGGGCGACGGTCAGGGTCGCGTTCATGAGTGGCCTCCGGTGTCATGGGGCGCGGAAAAGTGCGCATAGAGGTGCTCCAGGGTCGGAGGCAGCAGCTCGATGTCCTCGACGCCCGGTGTTTCGGTGAGTCGGCGCAGCACGGCCATCTTCGCCGTCGGATGAACGCCCAGCTCGAGGGCGTGGCCGTTGAGATGGCGCGGGGCGACTTGGGCCGCGTCCCAGCCCTGTGTCCAGTCGGTGCCGGGCCAGCTGCCGCGGGCCCGTACCGTCAGCGGCAGCGCGGCTTCCCGGCGCAGCTCCTCCAGGCTGCCCAGCGCCAGGCGGCGCCCGGCGCCGAGGATCAGGGCGCGGTCGATATAGGGTTCGATCCCCGGCAGCACGTGGGAGGAGAGCAGCACCGTGCAGCCGCGCTCTCGCAGTTCGCCTACCGTCTCGTAGAAATCGCGGGTGGCCGAGGGGTCGAGGCCGGTGGTGGGCTCGTCGAGCAGCAGCAGCTGAGGGTCGCCGAGCAGTGCCTGCGCCAGGCCAAGGCGCTGGCGCATGCCCTTGGAGTAGGTCTTGACGCGCCGATTGGCGGCCTCGGCAAGGCCGACTCGCTCGAGCAGTTCATCGACCTGACGGCGATCGACCCGCTTGAGTCGGGCGAAGTAGTCCAGTACCTCGCGGCCGCTGAGCTGTTCATAGAAGCTGACGTTCTCGGGCAGGTAGCCGAGCCGGCGGCGCAGGGTTTCGGCGTGGGGGCCGTCCGGCGCGCCGCCAAGCACCGAGAGCGATCCGGCGCTGGGCGAGATCAGGCCCAGGATCAGCTTCATGGTGGTGGTCTTGCCGGCGCCGTTATGGCCGAGCAGGGCGAGCACCTCGCCCTCCCGCACCTGGAGATCGAGATCGGCGAGGCGAGTGAGTTTGCCATGACGCTTGGTCAGGCCGTGGCATTCGATGACGGGCTTCATGCGCTGGCGTCTCCAAGGTCGGGTTCATGCATCAGGGGAGCGCTGTCGCGTACGCCCTGGGCGCGAAAGATCGGGAACTGGCGCTGTACCCAGCGCAGGGCGACCACCGCCGGGCTGCTCATCAACAGGCGCGCGCTGGGGTGGCGCCACAAGAGCCGGTCCACGGCGTCGTTGGGCTCATAGGCGGTGTCGCCGATGCCGTCGCCGGCGAGATCCCAGCCCAGGTAGTCGCTCCAGTAGTTGCCGCGGCCGTCGACCGACCACTCCTGCTGGCGAGTCGAGACGTACATCACCTGCTGACGATTGTTGATGAAGGCGTTCTCGTAGAGACGATTGTTTTCCGAACCGGCGGTCAGGTGGATGCCGATCTCGCTGTGGGCCAGGCGGTTGCCGTGGATGTCATTGGCCTGGGAGTTGTAGATGAACAGCGCCTTGCCCTCGGCGCCCAGCGTCACGCCGTGCTCGCTACCGCCGGCCCCCTGCCAGGCGGTGATGCCACTGATGCGGTTGCCGGCAATGGTGCTGTAGTTCACATAGTTCATCAGGATGCCGTAGTTGTGATCGCGCTCGGAGCGGTTGTTCACCACGCTGAGGTCGCGGGACATCATCAGCGCGTAGCCGGCGCGGGTGCCGCTGGTGTGGTTGTCGATGATCTTGCCGCCATGGGTGAACATGTAGTGGATCCCGAAGCGGGAGTCGCGCAGGCGGTTGTTGCGGAATTCCAGGTCGCGGCTGGTATCCACGTAGATGGCGTCGCGGCTGTCGCGGACGTCATTGTCGGCGATCAGGCCGCCGTCGATGTTGTAGAGGCGGATGGCATCGCCGCGGTCCTGGGAGCGGACGTCGGTATTGCCGCGGATGTGGTTGCCGATCACGCTCGGGGCTTCCAGGTGCCAGAGCCAGACACCGAAGGCCACGTTCTCCATCACGGTGTCTTCGATGTGAATTCGGTGGGCGCCACGCTCGGCGTGGACGGCCGCGTTCATGTCAGTCAGGTTGAAACCCGAGTTGCGCAGGGTCAGGCCTTCGATACGCACATCCGGGGCGGTGACGCGAATCACGTCGCCTTCGCCTTGGGCGTCGAGGATGGCGCCAGGCTCGCCGCGCAGGGTCAGCGGCTTGTCGATCAGGATGCCGCCGGAATGTACCCCTTCGCTGAGCAGCAGTTCGCTGCCGGCAGGGGCGCTATCGATACGCGCTTGCAGGGCATCGCCATCGGGGGTGACTCGCTGGGCGGAGAATGCTTGCGTTGCCAGCATCAGCAGGCAGCAGCCGAGGATAAGTCGTAGCAAAGCGGCTACCTCAATCGTTGTGGGGCCGGCCCCGCAGGGCCGGCCCGGGACATCACGCGGGTTCCACGAGCATCCTGCCGGACATCTCCATGTGCAGGGCATGGCAGAACCAGCTGCAGTAGTACCAGTGTACGCCAGGCTTCTCGGCGATGAAGGTGGCCGAGGAGGTCTGCTGCGGGTGGATCTCGAAGTTGATGCCGTGATTGACCATGGCGAAGCCGTGGCTCACGTCGGCGATGTTGTCCATATTGGTGACCACCACCGTGACTTCATCACCCTGCTTGACGCGGAACTCGGTGAGACCGAAGTTCGGCGCGACCGAAGTCATGTAGACCCGCACCTTGTTGCCGTCGCGAACCACCGTGTTGGCGGTCTCCAGCTCGATGCCGTCGGCCTCGGCCATGGCCACGGTTTCGGCGAAGTACGGATCGTCCCGCGTATAGACCTGTGACGGGTTGAGCTGGTCGGCACGGATCATCAGCGCATCGTGGGGCTCGGCATAGGTCGGGCCGTCGTGCACCAGCTTCATCTGCTGGCCGGTGATGTCGATCAGTTGGTCGTTCTCGGCGTGCATCGGGCCCACCGGCAGGAACCGGTCCTTGGAGAACTTGCACAGCGCGGTCAGGTACTTGCCGTCGACGTCGCGGCTACAGGCGAGCGATGCCTTGATGTGGCCGATGTTGTAGTGTACGTCGATGCGGTCGCGGATGTAGTTGACCTCGTCGCCGTTGTAGGAACGGATGGCATCTTCCACGTTCCACTTGACCACCTGGCTGTCGAGGAACAGCGAGGTGTAGGCGTTGCCGCGGTCGTCGAAGGTGGTGTGCAGCGGCCCCAGGCCCACTTCCGGCTCGGCGACCACGGTGTCGCGGGGGTCGTCGAGCCCGCCGTCGAACCATTCGGCGACCCGTGACCACTCGATGACGGTACAGGTTGGCGAGAGCTTGCCGCTGACCACGCAGTACTTGCCTTCCGGAGGCATGGTGTTGACGCCGTGGGGGCTGCGCGGGGTCGGCACGTAGAGCGCGAAGGGGTTGCGGCCGTCATGGGCCTGCTCGCGGGCGTCGACCACCGGGACCGGCGAGTCGCCGAGCGTGGTGGTGTTGCCGTTGGCGACCGCTTGCTCGATGGCCGGCACGTCGAAGATCACCGTCCAGTCGCGCTCCGGGCCCATCATCTCCGGCAGGGTCATGCCGCGGCTGGAGTTGTAGCAGGAAGCGGCGACGAAGCGGCCGGTGTAGTCGGTGTCGCAGTTGTCGAGGTTGCCATCGACGATCGCCTGCCACTTGATCTCCATGGTGTCGGCGTCGAGGCAGGTCATCATGGTCCAGTACTCGGACGTGTCGTCCATGTTCTGGCCGTTGTTGTTCAGCGGTACGATCATCTCGCCTACCGCGAAGACGTCCTCGGTCTTCGGTACCCGCTGCAGGGTCAGGCCGTGGATGGCCTGGACGTTGGGGATGGTGACGATCTTGTCGGCGCGCATGATATCCAGGCGGATACGCGCCACGCGGGTGTTCAGCTTGTCGTTGATGAAGCAGTAGCGGCCATCATAGCGGGCGTCGGTGTAGCTCACCTTGGGGTGGTGGGTGTCGCCGTTGAGCGGGGCGTTCTCGCCCAGCACGCGCTTGGACTCGTTGGTGATCCCCCAGCCGGTGGCGCTGTCGACGTTGAAGACCGGGATTCGAAGCAATTCGCGCATGGAGGGCACGCCGAGAATGCGCACTTCGCCGGAGTGGCCGCCGCTCCAGAAGCCATAGTACTCGTCGAGTTCGCCCGGCTCGACGTGGTGGTCGTTGTTCGAGGCGGCTTCGGCCGGCCGGCTGCCCATCATGGCGCCGGCGCCGAAGCCGCCGGCGATACCCGCTCCGGCCACGCCGGTGATCGCGCTGTTGCGCAGGAAGTGCCGGCGGCTGAGGTCTTTGATGTGGTCGTTCTTGTCGCTCATGGTTCACTCCTCCTGAAGAGTGGGGATGCGCTGCAGTTTGGCCCCGCTGCCCTGCGCAGCATCGGCCGGGTACGTTTCGACGCCACCTGACTTCGAGGAAACCCTGGCGGCTTTCTCGTAGCGCTTGCGACGCTTGATCATCGGCGGGCAGCGTTGGTCGTCGTGGTAGGTCACCTGGCAGTCCAGGCAGTAGTGGCACTCGTTGGCATTGATGCGGCCGTCGGGGTGGATGGCCGCCACTTCGCACTCGTTGGCGCAGATCTGGCAGGGGGTACCGCAGCTGCCGCGATGGCGCTTGAGCCAGTCGAACAGGCGCAGGCGGGCGGGAATCGCGAGTCCCGCGCCCAGCGGGCAGATGTAGCGGCAGTAGGCCTTGTGGGTGAAGGCGGAGATCGCCAGCAGGCCCAGGGCGTAGAGCAGGAAAGCCCACTCACGCTGGAAGCGCATGGTCACGGCGGTCTTGAAGGGCTCGACCTCGGCATACCGCTCGGCCTGTCCCAGCGAGTGAAGCGATACCGCGAACAGGCCCAGCAGGATGATGTACTTGATGGCCCACAGCCGCTCGTGCACGGCGAAGGGCACTTCGAACTGTGGCACTTTGAGCTTGCGAGCGGCCTTGTTGATCAGGTCCTGCATGGCCCCGAAGGGGCACAGCCAGCCGCAGAAGACGCCGCGGCCCCACATCAGCAGCGTCACCGCCACGAACGACCAGAGGATGAACATCATCGGGTCGATCAGGAACGACTCCCAGCTGAAGCCGCCCATCAAGGAGTGGATGAAGGTGAGGATGTTGACCACCGAGAGCTGGGCCAGCGAGTACCAGCCGATGAACGTGACGGTATAGATCAAAAAGCCGATGCGCAGCGGCTCGAGGATGCGCGGGTAACGCACCAGCACGTCCTGGAACAGCATGATGGCGGTCAGCACGGTCAGGCCGATGCCAAGGACCACGATCTGGAAGGTGCGGTCGCGCCATACCTGTACCCACAGCGCCTCCTCGACGGGCGGTTCGAAGCGCTCGATATAGGCTTCCGGGATGCTGTAGTCGGCATTGAAGCGCACGAACTCGGTATCCAGGGCGCCGGTGGCCCGGCGCACCAGCAGGCCCAGCTCCCAGGGCTCGCCGGGGTCGAACTGGGCGTCCTCCCGGATGATGAAGATATCTCGCTCGGTCAGCCGCGGTGCGCCATCGATGCCCATGCGCACGATGCGACGGTGGTCGCTGTCCTGAAAGGCGATGGCGGTATTGCCCTGGCCGGCCTCGATGCGGTCGAAGATGCCGCCGCGTACATAGCCCGAGCCCTTGAAGGAGTAGTCGCCGCGGGCCATCACGCCGATGGCGTGCTCGCCTTCGTCGAGGCGCTCCATGAGCTGATCATATACCACGTCGCCGAGCAGGTTGCGGCCGGCCGTCGGAGCATTCAGGTAGGTCACGTAGAGGTCGATGAAGGTACTCTCGGGATCCTCGCCGCTGGCGTAGGCCTCGGCGGGAGTGCCGACGAAGGCCTCGTCGATCTGGCCGTGGGTCAGGTGAAGCCGGCGAATGGTGCCGTCACCCACCAGGGTTTCCCAGTCGGCCGGCTCGAACACGTCGTGGCGCACCTTGGCCGGCGGGGTCGCCAGCGGGTCGTCGATCAGCCCCTGCTCGGCGGCGACCCGGCGGGCCGCGCGCATGATCGTCTCGGTGAGCACGATCACCGTAACGGTGGCGCCGGAGATGGCGTCGAGGTTCTCGCCCACGCGCAGCCGCTCGCTGACGTGATGGGGGATGTGGGCATCGGCATAGTCGATCAGGCGCTGTTCGGGGATCCCCACCAGCATGATTGGCTCCTCGTGGCCGAGGATGGTGGCCTGGGTGAGCCGGGCCTCCAGGTCGAAGCCCACCAGCATGTTGATCGGCTTGCCGGAATAGGCGGGAATAGGCGCGACATCGTCGGTTTTAAAGGCGTAGCCCAGCAGGGTCTCACCGGCATAGACCGCCTTGGCGGGATGCTCACCCTCGGCAGCGGAGAGTCGCGTGGCCTCCGGGAAGCCAGGCTTGACCTGGTCGAGCTCGATGGCCTGGGCGGGCAGCAGGGCCGCCAGCAGGGTTAGACCGAGGAGCCAGGAAAGGGAGTGTTTCAGGAAGGCGGCGTGCCGGGTCGACATGGGCTGTCCCTTGAGCGCTGGGTCCGCTATGAGCAGCCCAGCGGCTTCAACATGTATCTGAAATGAATCTTTGTGGTGCCATCATGCCAGTTGCCCTGCAAAGTCGAATTGACGTGGGTCATGTTCGCTGGTGAGTGTGAGGCGGGCACCGCATTGTCGGTAGCGAACAAAGCATGGGGTGGGGCGTGAGCAAAAAAAGGCGCCGCCTGCCTGGAGCAGGGGCGCCTGAGGGGAGTGCGGGCACAATTGGGGAGGCGATGGTACCTCGCTCGTCTAGTGGTTTAGAGCACCGGCTCGAGCATGAAGTCCACGGCGGCCTTGACTTCCTCGTCGCTCAGGTTGGGATGGCCGCCGCGAGCCGGCATGGCCTGGAAGCCCTCAATGGAGTGTTCATACATGACGTCCATGCCCTTCTCCAGGCGCGGGGCCCAGGCGGCTTCATCGCCCTTGATGGGCGCGCCGGCGGCGCCGGTCATGTGACAGGCCATGCAGGCCTGGTTGTAGATGGCCTCGCCGTCGGGCTCGGCCTGGGCCGACGCAGTGAAGGCCAGGGCGGCGGCGCCGGTCAACAGGGCAGTGGTCAGCTTGTTCATCAAGGTTCTCCTGGTCGTGCTATTCACGGTATGGCCTGGCCCCGACGGGGCAAGAGGCCGGGTTGGGAAATATTTCCATGCATACTGCTTGGTAGATCAAGAGTAGACAAGAATAGCGGCGCAGGGCAGTGCCTGCGCTCACTCATTCCTTGATTTGCAGCAGCTGCGCCAGCTGGGGTTGGCGGCGGCCGAGCATGTCGGCCAGCGTATAGCGGTCCAGCACGGCCATGAAGGCGCCGAGTGCTTCATTGAGTATCGGCTTGAGCCGGCAGGCCGGGGTGATGATGCACTCGTTCGAATCGCGAAAGCACTCCACCAGGCCGAGCTCTTGCTCGGTCGCCCGGACAAGCTCGCCCAGGCTCACCTCCTCCGCCGGGCGATTGAGCAGCAGCCCGCCGTTCTTGCCGCGAATGGTGGTGATATAGCCGCGGTGGCTGAGATCCTGCACCACCTTCATCAGATGATTGCGCGACACGCCGAAGGTCTCGGCGATCTCGGTGATGGTGGCCCGCTCCTGGTCCTTCACGGCGAGGTAGATCAGCACGCGCAGGGCGTAGTCGGTGTAGCGAGTCAGGTGCATGGTTGTCTCATCACTATCGGGGCTTGATGCTCATCAAGAAAAAAGCATTAAAAGCGGCATATTCTATCATCCGCCCTGGTGATGCGCGCTGTGTCATGGGGTGAGGCATCCGGTCGCGTCAGCACGAAGGCGCCCACGCAGCAGAAGATCACCGCGGTCAGTCCCAGCACCGGCGCCGGCGCGCCGCCCAGCCACAGCACCAGCCAACTCAGCATCAGCAGTCCCGCCGCGAGCCGCTTGGCGCGGCGGGGCACGGCGCGCTGGTGCTGCCAGGCGTGCAGGGTGGGGCCCAGGCGAGGGTGCTGCCACAGCCAGCGCGCCAGGCGCGGCGACCCCTTGGGGGCCGCCCAGGCGGCCACCAGCAGGAAGGGGGTGGTGGGCAGCAGCGGCACCACCAGGCCGGCGGTGCCCAGCCCGATACAGCCATAGGCCAGGCAGCGCCAGGCCAGTCGTGACACCACGGACGTCATTCAGACCTCGCGGATTGGCAGCGGTTCGTCTAAGTAGTATTTTATATGCATGTTTCGAGTCGATGTAAAGCCCGCGCGCGCGCAGTCCCACCATCGTCGGGTGTCGGCTCCCCCGCCGCTGCCGGCCTGGCGCTGGCTGTTTCCCCTGGCGGCGCTGCACGCGGCGCTGATGGTGCCGCTGTCGCTGCTCTCGCTCTACCACCAGTTGGATGTGGTGCCGCAGCTGGCCTCGCCCGCCGCCCATGCGCGGGAGCTGCTGTTTGGCTTCGCCCTGGCGGTGATCGCCGGCTACCTGCTAGGTCCGATTTCGCGCCCCCGGCTCGGCTGTCTGGTGGGGCTGTGGCTGGTGGGGCGGCTGGGGGTGCTGGAGTGGCCCGGCAGCGTCGTGGCGAGCCTGGCCGATGGCGCCTTCGCCCTGTGGGTAGCGTCGCTGCTGGTGCCGCGCTTTCTCGCCGCCAAGAAGTGGCGCAACCGTCTATTGTCGCCGCTGCTGGGGCTGATCTGCCTGCTGGCGGTGGTGACCCTTACCTGGCGCTATCTCGACGACATGCCCAGCACGGCCCCGCTGATGCACCAGAGCGTGCTGTGGCTGGTGCTGCTAATGACCTTCATGGGCGGGCGGATCATCGCCCCGGCGGTCAACGGCCACCTGATGCAGCGACATCGCCTCGCCGGCGCCGGGGTCCAGCCGCGCATTGAGTCAGCGCTGATTCTGCTGCTGGGGCTGGCGCCCTTCGTCATGCTCTGGCCCCGGCTGCAGTCGCTGGCCGCGTTGCTGGTGGCCGCCGCCGGCCTGCTGGTGCTGTGGAGGATCCGCGGCTGGCGGCCGGGCCTGTGTCGGGGGCGGCGGGATCTGCTGGTGCTGATGCTCGGCTACGGCTGGCTGGGCATCGGGCTCTTGCTGCTGGCGCGGGCCTGGTGGCTGCCGGCCCACGCCAGCACCGCGCTGCACGCCTTCACCATCGGGGCCCTGGGCACCCTGGCCAGTACCATCATGCTGCGCCACGTGATCCTGCGCGCCAAGGGGCGCCCCGAGGCGGAGTGGAGCCTGGTGCCGCTGGCCGTGCTGTTTGCCCTGGCGGCCCTGCTGCGGCTGTGGGCGCTGGAGACGGGCAGCTCCTGGCTGGTGGTGCTGTGGGGCTCGGCGGCGGCCTGGGGTCTGGCCTGGCTGCTGGTGGCCTGGCGGCTGTGCCACTGGCTGTCGCGTCTTCCGCCCGCGCGACCTCGCCAGACTTGACCCCGGGCAAGGATGAGGCGCGCCTCGGGCGACGGGGTCGGCCGCCGATGGCATACTGACGGCATGAGGCGATGGCCAGCTCCATGCCCCCTTCTCAAGAGGCTGTTTCCGATCATGCAAGACACGCTGCTGTTCAATCGCCCCCTGGTGGAGAAGTACGACCGCCCGGGGCCGCGCTATACCTCCTATCCCACTGCGCCGCAGTTCCATACGGCCTTCGCCGAGGACGACTATCGCGCCGCCGCTGAGCGCAGCAACCGCGCCGCCTCGCCCAAGCCGCTGTCGGTCTACGTGCATATCCCGTTCTGCAAGAGCCTGTGCTACTACTGCGCCTGTAACAAGATCATCACCCACAACACCGAGCGCGCCGCCGAATACCTCACCTGGCTGAAGCGGGAGGTCGAGGTCCAGGGCGCGCTGTTCGACGACTCGCGTCGGATGACCCAGCTGCACCTGGGTGGCGGCACGCCCACCTACCTGACCAACGCGCAGCTGGGCGAGCTGATGGCGGCCCTGGACGACGCCTTCCACTTCGCGCCGCCCGCCGAGCGCGAGTTCTCCCTGGAGGTGGACCCGCGTACCGTGACCCCGGGGCAGATTCATGAGCTGCATGCGCTCGGCTTCAACCGCCTGAGCTTCGGCGTGCAGGACTTCGATGCCGATGTCCAGGCGGCGGTCAATCGCATCCAGAGCGAGGAGCAGGTGGTCGAGCTGGTCCAGGCGGCCCGCGAGGCCGGCTTCGCCTCGGTCAGCGTCGATCTGATCTACGGCCTGCCGCTGCAGACCGTGGCCAGCTTCGATGCCACCCTGGACAAGATCATCGCCCTGCGCCCGGACCGCATCGCCACCTACAGCTATGCGCACCTGCCGGACCTGTTCAAGGCCCAGCGGCTGATCCGTCCCGAGGACATGCCGCCCCCGGAGCGCAAGATGGAGCTACTCGAGCTGACCATCCGGCGCCTCACTGAGGCCGGCTACGTCTATATCGGCATGGACCACTTCGCCCTGCCCGAGGACGAGCTCAGCCTGGCCCGGGAGAATGGCACTCTGCAGCGCAACTTCCAGGGCTATTCCACCCACGCCGACTGCGACATGATCGGGCTCGGCAACACCTCCATCGGCAAGGTGGGCGATAGCTACAGCCAGAACGTCAAGGAGACCGCCCAGTATCAGGCGCGGCTCGAGGCCGGCCGGCTGCCGGTGATGCGCGGCTACCGGCTCAACGACGACGACCGCTTGCGTCGCGACGTGATCAACGCCCTGATGTGCCACGGCCGGGTCGACTTCGCCGACATCGAGGCGCGCCATGGGATCGCCTTCCGGGACTACTTCGCCGACGCCCTGGCGCAGCTGGCGGAAATGCAGGATGACGGCCTGCTCGCCATCCGCGACGGCGATATCGAGGTGCTGCCGACCGGGCGGCTGATGATGCGCAACATGGCCATGGCCTTCGACGCCTACCTCAAGCCTGAGGAGAACCGCTACTCGCGTACGGTGTGACGGCCTGTGGTGGGACCACACGAAAACGGCGCCCCGCGGGGCGCCGTTTTCGTGGGCGGGGAAGAGGCGGCGCTTCAGGTTCGCTCGAACAGCAGGTTGTTCTCCAGGTGAATGTGCTGCATCAGGTCCTCGCGGAATTCGTTGAGCCCGGTGTAGAGGGCGCGCCAGGTGGTGCAGGCCCCCTTGGGCGGGGTGATGTCGTCGGTCAGCGCCATCACCTGCTCGAGGTTCTCGCCGTGGTCGTCATGCTCGTGGCGCATCACCGCGATCGGTCCCTGGGCCTGGGCGGCCATGCCGTTGCGCAGCATCGGGAAGAGGATCTGCTCCTCCTTCTGCATATGGCTCTCCATCGCTTGGTAGATGACCGTCAGCAGGTCGGCCAGGCCGTTGGGGCAGGTGTCGCGTTCCCCGTGCACCTGCTCGACCCGGCGGGCCATGCGGATCAGCTCCGGCAGCTGCTGGCGGTGGACGTCGTGGTAGCGGGTCAGGATATGGTCGATCAGCTCGGCGTTGCTGGCCTCGCGCCAGTCGCGCTCGTCGGGGCTGCCGGCCGGCAGGGCCTGCAGAGCGTCGACCAGCTTGTTGGCATCCAGGCCGGCGCGCTCGGCTGCGTCGCGTAGGGTGAGTTTGCCGCCGCAGCAGAAGTCGATGCTGTGGGCGTGGAAGACGCGCGTGGCGCCGGGCAGCGACAGGGCGATGCGGCCGACGGATTGTTCCAGCAGGGTCATGGTGGACTCCTCCAAGGTGAGCGGTTGCCTGTTGGATAAGCAAGACGCGTGCCAGGCTCTAATTCGTTGACTATCAAGGAAGTCGTGCCGGATGGGGTTATAATGACCGCGATGAAGTCGGGTTGTATTGACCTTATGAGGTGATTTTTACCGTGTTGAGCGACACCCTGCTGGCGGACCTGGCCGCCGACCTGCCCAGCGCCGTGCGGCTGCAGCGGCTGGTACGTACCCTGCGAGAGGGCTTTCGCTGCGGAGCGGTCTGCCTGCTGCGGCTTCGCGATGGTGTGCTGGCGCCGGTCGCGGTGGACGGCCTGGTGCGCGAGGCGCTGGGACGGCGCTTCGAGGTGGCCCGCCATCCGCGCCTGGCGACCATTCTCACCAGCCGGCGCACCACCCTCTTTCCGCCGGACTCGACGCTGCCTGACCCCTACGACGGCCTGGTGGAGCAGCGGCCGGGTGAGCCGCTGCACGTCCACGACTGCATGGGCATCAGCCTGCACGTCGAGGGCGAGCCCTGGGGCGTGCTGACCCTGGATGCGCTGGTGGCGGGTACCTTCGATGAGGCCGCTTGCGAGGCGCTGGCACGCTATGCGCTGCTGATCGAGGCGGCGGTGCGGGTGACGCGCCTGGAGCAGGACCTGCGGGCGCTGCGCATGGCGAACCACGGCCAGGTGGTAGCGGTCGAGCCCGGCGAGGGAGGCGAGATCCTCGGCCATAGCCCGGTGCTGCAGCGGCTGCTCGGCGAGTTGGACGTGGTGGCGGAGTCCGACCTGCCGGTACTGCTCAGCGGTGAGACCGGGGTCGGCAAGGAGCTCTTCGCCCGGCGCCTGCACCGGCGCTCGTCCCGGGGCGAGGCGCCCCTGGTGCAGGTCAACTGCGCGGCGCTGCCCGAGTCGCTGGCGGAAAGCGAGCTGTTCGGGCATGTGAAGGGGGCCTTCTCCGGGGCTAGCGCCGACCGGGCCGGACGCTTCGAGGCCGCCGACGGCGGCACCCTGTTTCTCGACGAAGTGGGCGAGCTGCCCTCGAGCATCCAGGCCAAGCTGCTGCGCGCGCTTCAGAACGGCGAGGTGCAGCGCCTGGGCGAGGACACCCCGCGGCGCGTCGACGTGCGCATCATCGCCGCCACCAATCGCCACCTGGCCGATAGCGTGCGCGACGGCCACTTTCGTGCCGACCTCTATCATCGCCTCTCGGTCTACCCTGTGGTGATTCCGCCGCTGCGCGAGCGCGGCGGCGATATCCTGGTACTGGCCGGCCACTTCCTGGAGATCAACCGGGCCCGGCTCGGCGTGCGCAGCCTGCGGCTTTCGGCGGACGCCGAGGTGGCGCTGCTCGCCTACGCCTGGCCGGGCAATGTGCGCGAGCTCGAGCATGTCATCAGCCGGGCAGCGATCAAGGCCCTGAGCCAGGGGGCGCGCCGCGACGATATCGTGACCCTGGCGGCGGCGGGGCTAGACCTGCCGGTCGCCGCCGGTGCGGCACGCCAGGCGCCGGCGGTGGCCAGTGATTCGGAGCCACCCGCGAAGGCGCCGCCGCTGCGCGCGCAGGTCGACCAGGCCCAGCGGCACGCCATCCGCCAGGCGCTGAGCGCCAGCGAGGGACGCTGGGCGGAAGCGGCCCGGCGGCTGGCCGTCGATCCCAGCAATCTGCATAAACTTGCGCGCCGCTTGGGGATCAAATAGTTACCGGAAAGCAAGAGGGAAAAGCAAATTTTTATCCAGATATGGTGCTTGATCATCGAATCTGGTCTATATATGGTACGCAGGCCCCGGTCGGGGCAGTGGCATGAGCTTGACGCATATCAGTGCAGGCGGCCGGTATCGCGCCTAGGATGATCGGTTCGACGGCCTATCGTGGCCGCATGCGATTCCACAGGCTCGATTCCATGGAGAGTAGCGATGTCCCTGTTGCCGTTGTCATTCCTGCCGCGTCCGCCCGCCCCGACCCAACTGATTCGCGCCATTGACCCCCGGGTGCCCCTGCCGATCAAGAAGCGCGTGGTCGAGCCGGTGCTCAACCGCACCTTCGCCGAGCCTCTCGCCGAGGGCGAGTTCGACGCCCTGGAGGGGCGGCGTATCACCCTCAACGTGGAAGACCTCGGGGTGGTGCTGACGCTGAGCCTCGAGGACCAGCGCCTGGTGCTCACCCGCGAGGCCGGCGAGGCCACCATCCGCGGCGGCTGGCGGGAGTTCCTGTGCCTGGCCACGCGCCGCGAGGATCCCGATGCGCTGTTCTTCCAGCGCCGGCTGCTGATCGAGGGTGATACCGAGCTCGGCCTGATGGTCAAGAACCTCCTCGACAGCCGCGAGGAGGGCCTGGCCCAGGGACGGCTCGGCGACTGGCTGACACGCCTGGAGCGCATGGCGCGCCGCGACGATTGACCCTGCCCCTATCCAAGGAACTGCCGGAGCCCTACATGAGCACATCCACCAAGGCCGTCAAGTCATCCAACGAGGTGCCGCTGCAGGTGCCCTCCCGCGACATCTGGGACGCCAAGTATCGTCTCAAGGATCGTCACGGGCGCGCCGTGGACAAGGACGTGGCGGCCACCTGGGAGCGGGTGGCCCGCGCCCTGGCGGCGGTGGAGGGCGGTAAGGCCGATGAGTGGCTGCCCAAGTTTCGCTGGGCGCTGGAGAACGGCGCCATCCCGGCGGGGCGCATCATGTCCAACGCCGGCGCCGAGGACTACAAGCCGGCGGTGAGCCTGATCAACTGCACGGTGTCGCGCACCATCCGCGATTCGATGCACGACATCCTCGACTCCGTGGTGGACGCCGGCATGACCCTCAAGGCCGGCTGCGGCATCGGCTACGAGTTCTCCACCCTGCGCCACAAGGGCGCCTTCGTGTTCGGCGCCGGGGCCGGCACCAACGGCCCCCTGGCGTTCATGGATATCTACGACAAGATGTGCTTCACGGTGGCCTCGGCGGGCGGGCGCCGCGGCGCCCAGATGGGCACCTTCGACGTCGGCCACCCCGACGTGCGCGCCTTCATCGAGGCCAAGCGCGAGGCGGGCCGGCTGCGCCAGTTCAACCTCTCGCTGCTGATCACCGACGAGTTCGTGGAAGCGGTGAAGAACGACGCCGACTGGCCACTGGCCTTCCCGCTGCACGCCGGCGAGAAGGACGACGTCAAGCCCGAGGACCTGATCTACCGGGACTGGCCGGTGATCGAGGACGGCTACACCGTGGACGACGAGGGCCGCGTGGCCTGCCGCGTCGTTGAGGTGATCAAGGCGCGCGAGCTGTGGGACACCATCATGCGCTCCACCTACGACTTCGCCGAGCCGGGCTTCATCCTGATCGACCAGGTCAACCGCATGAACAACAACTGGTTCTGCGAGGAGATCCGCGCGACCAATCCCTGCGGTGAACAGCCGTTGCCGCCGGAGGGCGCCTGCCTGCTGGGCTCGGTGAACCTGACCCGCTTCGTCATCGACCCCTTCGGTAAGAAGCCGCGCTTCGACTGGGAGCGCTATCGCAAGGTGGTGGCGATCTTCACCCGCATGCTCGACAACGTGGTGGAGATCAGCAGCCTGCCGCTGGAGGGCCAGCGCCGCGAGATCGAGGCCAAGCGCCGCCACGGCATGGGCTTTCTGGGCCTGGGCTCGACCCTGACCATGCTCAAGATTCCCTACGGCTCCGCCGAGTCGCTGGCCTTCACCGAGGAGGTGAGCCGCAACCTGGCCCTCGAGGGCTGGAAGCAGGCGCTGGAGCTCTCCCGCGAGAAGGGCATGGCGCCGGTGCTGGCCGAGGACTTCGAGATCACGCCCAAGATGCTGCGCGAGCGCCCGGAACTCGCCAAGGACGGCTACGAGATCGGCGACAAGGTGCCCGGCCGCATCCTGCACGCCCGCTACAGCCGCTACATGCAGAAGATCGCCGAGGTGGAGCCGGAGCTGGTGGCGGCGCTGGCCGAGCACGGTGCGCGCTTCACCCACCACAGCTCGATTGCCCCCACCGGGACCATCTCCCTGTCGCTGGGCAACAATGCGTCGAACGGCATCGAGCCGTCGTTCTCGCACCGCTACTTCCGCAACGTCATCCAGGCGGGCAAGAAGACCAAGGAGCAGGTCGAGGTGTGCTCCTTCGAGCTGGCCGCCTATCGCCACTTCATCGCCGCCGACGCCGTGGAGAGCGACCTGCCGGACTACTTCGTCACCGCCGATGCGGTGACGCCCAAGCAGCACGTGGCGGTGCAGGCCGCCGCCCAGGTGTGGGTCGACTCGGCGATCTCCAAGACGGTCAACGTGCCCACCGAGTTCCCCTTCGAGTCGTTCCAGGACCTCTACCTGGACGCCTACGAGAGCAAGCTCAAGGGCTGCACCACCTTCCGCTTCAACCCGGAAGCCTTCCAGGGCGTGCTGGTGCGCGAGGACGACCTCAAGAACACCACCTACGTCTTCGAACTGGAGAATGGCGAGACGGTGGAGCTCGCGGGCGACGAGAAGGTGATCTATGACGGCGAGGAGCACAATGCGGCGAACCTCTATGACGCGCTGAAGGAAGGCACCTATGGCAAGTGGTAAGCCACGACCTACTGCGCTCGCCGAGGGGGAGGTGGCTCGTAAACTCCGCTTCCTCGAAATCCTGCGCCTTGCCTCGCCTTCGCTCGTGACGGCCGTGGGTCGCCGTCACTTGAGCGTCAACGCACAACTTTCCAGAGGAGCCGCCTGATGGCCGTCGAAATCAAATCCAAGATCGTCTCCTACAGCGTCAAGAAGGCGGTGGAGGAGGCCCCCCTGGCCGATGAGAACCCGCTCACGGTGCGCATTCCCTCGCGCCCCGAGGGCACCCTGGAGGCGGTCTCCGAGAAGATCTCCTACGTGGGCGCCGAGGGTCGCAAGAAGGTCTACCTGCTGGTCTCCTTCATGCCCGTGGAGGGCGTGCTGGACGGCAAGCGGGTGGTGATCGAGCGCCCGGTGGAGTTCTTCTTCCCCTCCGGCCAGCTCTCCAGCGAGCACCAGTGGATCACCGCCACCATGCGCAGCCTGTCGCTGGCCGCCCGCGGCGGCTATGTCACCCAGGCGGTGGCCGACCTGCGCAAGGTGGCCTGGGACAAGGGCCTGGTGCGCTGCGGCATGAACCGCTGGGGCAAGCCGATGTTCCACGACTCCGAGGTGGCGGCCATCGCCTGGTCGATCCAGCAGATCCTCTACCGCCGCGGCTTCCTCGACCAGGATGGCAACCAGGTGCCGGTGGAGGAGCTGGTCAGCCGCTATGCCCACCGCCTGACCCACGGCCACCCCTGGCAGCCGCCGGCCCACGAGGAAGAGGCCGCGCCCAGCGGCGCCGTCTCGGCCATCGGCGGCGACGCGGCCAGCGACAAGGGCGACGGCCCCACCGTGGTCGGCCACTGCCCCGAGTGTCGCGGCGAGCTGATCATGATGGATGGCTGCCCCACCTGCTACGCGGGCTGTGGCTGGTCCAAGTGTGGTTAGGCACTGCCTGTGCTAGCTCAGAAAGCTGAACCTATGAAGCCGGGCATCGCCCGGCTTCATCATGTGAGACGCCGGTCAGGCAGTGACGATCCTGGGGCCGCCTGTATCCGGTGACAGACCCAGGTCGCCGTCGGTGATGACCACGTCGAAGTCTGACAGCGCGGCGAAGTAGGCGGGACGAATCACCCCCAGCTTGCTTTCGTCCACCACCAGCAGGCGCTGGGCAGCGCAGGCGATGGCGGCCTGCTTGGGCGCGACCTCGTGGAAGTGAAAGCAGCTCACCCCCCGCATGCTGTGTACGCCGGCCGCCGAGAGAAAGGCGCGGTTGATGCCCAGCCGGCGGATGGCTTCGCTCATGGCGTTGTCGGCGAAGGTCTGGGAGACGCCATGGTAGAGCCCACCGAGCAGCACCAGGCGCACTCCCGGCAGGGCGCTCACCGCATTGGCCACGTTGAGGGCGTAGGTCACCACCGTCAGCCCGTCGAGTTCAGCCAGACAACCGCTCAGCGGCATCAGCGTGGTGCCGCAGTCGATGAACAGGGTGTCCCCGGGTTCTATGAACTCCGCCGCTCGTTGGCACAGCCGACGCTTGGCGTTGCGCTGGCTGTCCTGCTGCTCGTCCAGGTCATAGGCCGGTGCATAGCGGGGATTGTCGGCCTCGACCAGCCTGCCGCCTAGCAGAATGATGGCACCATCGCTGGCCGCCAGGTCGCGGCGCACGGTCATCTCGGAAACGCCGCATAGCCTTGCCGCTTCCGAGAGGTGAATGGTGCCCCCTCCGGCCAGGGTCTCCTTCAAGCGGGTCAGCCGCTCGGTTCGGCGCTGGTTCATGCCGCGTTCTCCCTCAAGGTTCCGGCGGATCACCGGGATCAAAAAATGTTAGAAAAATAACAGGGAATGTTATATTTTTCACTCCAGGCTGTTGGCCTCTCCCCTCTACAACAACGATACGCAAGGTGCCCCATGACTCTCATCATGAGCCTCGTCGGGATGGTGACCCTTATCGCCATTGCCCTTCTCGTTTCCAGCGACCGCAAGGCAATCCGTTTTCGCACCGTAGGTGGTGCCTTCGCCATCCAGGCGGGTATCGGCGCCTTCGTGCTCTACGTGCCCTTCGGTCAGGCGGTGCTGGCGACGATCTCCGCCGGCGTCAGTCAGGTGGTGCTCTATGCCAACGACGGCATCGACTTTCTCTTCGGCGGTCTGGCCGATGTCGAGAACATCGGCTTCGTCTTCGCGATCAAGGTGCTGCCGGTGATCGTTTTCTTCTCGTCGCTGATCGCCGTGCTCTACTACATCGGCATCATGCAGTGGGTGATCCGCATCATCGGCGGGGCCCTGCAGAAGGCGCTGGGCACCTCGCGCACCGAGTCGCTCTCGGCCACCGCCAATATCTTCGTCGGCCAGACCGAGGCACCGCTGGTGGTGCGCCCCTTCATCGCCCGCATGACGCCCTCGCAGCTGTTTGCCGTGATGTGCGGTGGCCTGGCCTCGGTGGCCGGGGCGGTGCTGGCGGGCTATGCGGCGCTGGGGATTCCCATGGAGTACCTGGTGGCGGCCTCCTTCATGGCCGCACCGGGCGGGCTGCTGTTCGCCAAGCTGATCATGCCCGAAACCCAGGCGCCCGAGGATAGTATCTCCGAGGCCGAGGCGCGTCTGGAAGAGGAGGAGGACCACCCCACCAACGTGCTCGACGCGGCGGCGGCCGGGGCCACCTCGGGCCTCAAGCTGGCCGCCAACGTGGGGGCCATGCTGATCGCCTTCATCGGCCTGATCGCGCTGATCAACGGCATCCTCGGCGGCCTGGGGGGCTGGGTTGGCATGGAGGCGCTCAGCCTGGAGCTGATTCTCGGCTGGCTGTTCGCGCCGCTAGCCTTCCTGCTCGGTGTACCCTGGGAAGAGGCGACCCTGGCCGGCTCGTTTATCGGCCAGAAGCTGGTGGTCAACGAGTTCGTCGCCTATATCAACCTGGCCCCCTATCTCGACGGCAGTCAGCTGGTGGCCGCCACCGGCCAGGCGATGACACCCCATACCATGGCGATCCTGTCGTTCGCGCTGTGCGGCTTTGCCAATCTCTCCTCGATCGCCATTCTGCTCGGTGGCCTGGGCAGCATCGCCCCGAGCCGCCGCCACGACATCGCCCGCTTCGGCCTCAAGGCGGTGCTGGCCGGCACCCTCTCCAACCTGATGTCGGCCGCTCTGGCCGGCTTCTTCCTGGCGCTGGGCGGCATGAGCTGAGCTGTTACCGTGACGCGAGGGGGCTGACGAGGCCCCCTGCCATTTCCTTGTTTTACGGATGATCCGCACCATGACCGATCTGCAGCGAGCCGCACGCCAGGCACTGGCGCTGATGGACCTGACCAGCCTCAACGACGATGACACCGATGCCGCCATCGAGGCGCTTTGCCAGCGGGCTCAGACGCCCGTCGGGACGCCGGCGGCGGTATGCGTTTATCCCGCCTTCGTGGTGGCCGCCAGGCGCGCCCTGACGGCCTATCGGCTCAACGATATCGTCAAGATCGCTACGGTGACCAACTTTCCCCATGGCGGTGACGATATCATGGCGGCCGCCCGGCAGACGCGGGCCGCCGTGGCCTCGGGTGCCGATGAGGTGGACGTCGTGTTTCCCTATCGGGCACTGATGGCCGGCAATGAAGCGGTGGGGGTAGCGCTGGTCGAGGCCTGCCGACAGGCCTGCGGTAGCGCCACTCTCAAGGTAATCCTGGAGAGCGGTGAGCTCGCCGCCCCATCCCTGATCCGTCGTGCCAGCGAGCTGGCCATCGAAGGCGGGGCCGATTTCCTCAAGACCTCCACCGGCAAGGTCGAGGTCAATGCAACCCTCGAAGCCGCCGAGATAATGCTCCAGGTGATCCGTGACAGTGGCAAGGAGGTCGGTTTCAAGGCCGCCGGCGGGGTGCGTACCGCGGCAGAGGCCCAGGCCTACCTGCAGCTGGCCGAGCGGTTGATGGGCGCGGACTGGATCACCCCGGCGCACTTTCGGTTCGGTGCCTCGGGGCTGCTCGATGACCTGCTGATCACGCTGGGCGTGGAGTCGGGCAGCGCGGTGCCGAGGGGGGGCTACTGATGGGCGCTCAGACACTGCCCCAGGAGCTGATCCGCGCCAAGCGCGACGGCGAGGCGCTGTCGGTCGAAGCGATCCGCGAACTGGTGGGAGGCGTCAGCGATGGCAGCCTCTCCGATGCCCAGGTGGGCGCGCTGGCCATGGCGATCTACCTCAACGGCATGAATGCCGCCGAGACCCTGGCCCTGACAGAGGCGATCCGGGATTCCGGCGAGGTTCTCACCTGGGCTGGCCTCGACCTGCCGGGACCGGTGCTCGACAAGCACTCCACCGGCGGTGTGGGCGACCTGGTCTCACTGGTACTGGGGCCCTGGATCGCTGCCTGTGGCGGCTGCGTTCCGATGGTCTCTGGCCGCGGCTTGGGGCACACCGGCGGCACCCTGGACAAGCTCGAGGCGATCCCCGGCTACGATATTGCTCCTAGGCGGGAGCGCTTTCGTACCCTGGTGCGCGAAGTGGGCGTGGCGATTGTCGGCCAGACCGCCGAGCTGGCGCCGGCCGACAGGCGGCTCTACGCCATCCGCGATGTCACCGCCACGGTGGAGTCGCTGCCGCTGATCGTGTCGTCGATTCTCGGCAAGAAGCTGGCCTGCGGCCTCGATGCCCTGGTGATGGACGTCAAGACCGGCAGCGGCGCCTTTATGCCCACGCCGGAAAAGTCGCGGAAGCTGGCAGAGACGATCGCCGAAGTGGCAAGCCAGGCCGGCACGTCGACCACGGCGGTACTTACCGACATGAGCCAGCCATTGGCGCCCTGCGCCGGTAACGCCATCGAAGTCCACCAGGCGATCAGCCTGCTCACCGGCGAGCAGAGCGGCGGCCGGCTGCTTGAGGTGACCCGTGCGCTGGCCGTCGAACTGCTGCAGGCCGGTCGGTTGGCCGACTCAGCCGATGAGGCGGGTAGCCGGCTCGACCGGGCGCTCGCCTCGGGTGCCGCCGCCGAGCGCTTCGCGCGCATGGTGACTGGGCTGGGTGGGCCCGCCGATCTGCTCGAGCGGCCCGGCGCCTATCTGCCCGAGGCACCGGTCAGGCGTGCCGTCTTCGCCGAGCGGCCCGGCCGGGTACAGCGCATGGATACCCGCGCCCTGGGCCTCGCAGTGGTGGCGCTCGGCGGCGGACGCCGGTCGCCCAGCGACGCCATTGACAGCGCCGTCGGCCTGGCCGGGGTCGCCGCCATCGGCGAGCGGGTCGATGCAACGCGCCCGCTGGCGGTGATCCACGCCCGCCGCGAGGATGACGCCGACCGTGCCGCCGCCCAGCTGCTGGCCGCCATTCAGGTGGGCGAGGAGGGCGTCGCTGCGCCTACACTGATCCAGGACACCATCCGTCGGGAGGCCCCATGACCCGTGCCATCGTGCTGGTGCTCGACTCCTTCGGGATCGGTGCCGCCCCGGATGCCGAGCGCTTCGGCGATGCTGGTGCCGATACCCTGGGCCATATCGCGGCGGCCTGTGCCCGCGGTGAGGCCGACACCGGGCTGCGCAGCGGCCCGCTCAGGCTGCCCCATCTAACCCGGCTGGGCCTTTTCCACGCCCATGCCGAGAGCACCGGCGGTTGGGCCGCGGGGAGCGAACCCGAGGCCGAGGTCTCCGCTGCCTACGGATATGCCCAGGAGATCTCTTCGGGCAAGGACACCCCCTCCGGCCATTGGGAAATCGCCGGCGTGCCGGTGCGTTTCGAGTGGGGCTATTTCCTCGATCGAGAGAACAGCTTTCCGCCCGAGCTGCTAGACGCACTGACCCGCGAGGCGGGGCTGCTTGGCGTGCTGGGCAACTGCCACGCCTCGGGCACCGAGATCATCGCCCGCCTGGGTGAGGAGCACCTGGCCAGCGGCAAGCCCATCGTCTATACCTCCGGCGACTCGGTCTTCCAGATCGCCGCCCACGAGGAAGCGTTCGGCCTGGAGCGACTCTACGCCCTCTGCGAGACCGCTCGCCGGCTGCTCGAGCCCTACAACATCGGTCGGGTGATCGCGCGGCCCTTCGTCGGCCAGAGCGCGGCGGACTTCACCCGCACTGCCAACCGGCGCGACTACAGCGTCGAGCCCCCCGCGCCCACGGTGCTGCAGAAGCTCGCCGACGACGGCGGCGAGGTAGTCGCCATCGGCAAAATCGCCGACATCTATGCCCACTGCGGGGTGACGCGCACGGTCAAGGCCAGCGGCCACGCTGCGCTGATGGACGCCACCCTGGCCGCGCTGGAGGAAGCCGGCGGGCGCTCGCTGATCATGACCAATTTCGTCGACTTCGACACCCTCTACGGCCACCGCCGCGACGTGGCCGGCTACGCCGCCGCGCTGGAGGCCTTCGACGTGCGGCTGCCCGAGCTCTTGGCTCGCCTGCGTGACGACGACCTGCTGGTGCTCACCGCCGACCACGGCTGCGACCCCACCTGGCACGGCACCGACCACACCCGCGAGCATGTGCCGGTGCTGGCGCAGGGCGCGGGGTTTGCCTCCGGCAGCCTTGGTCGGCGCGATACCTTCGCAGACATCGGCCAGACCCTGGCCAGCTACTTCGGGCTCGCGCCCATGGACGATGGCACGAGCTTTCTCGACACAGGAGGACACTGATGGCCACTCCCCATATCAACGCGGAGCCGGGTGATTTTGCCGATACCGTGCTGATGCCCGGCGACCCGCTGCGTGCCCAGCATATCGCCGAGTCCTTCCTCGAAGGAGCGCGCCGGGTCACCGATGTGCGCAACATGTTCGGCTACACCGGCCGCTATCGTGGGCGAGAGATCTCGGTAATGGGCCACGGCATGGGCATTCCGTCGGCCTCCATCTATGCCAAGGAGCTGATCACCGATTACGGCGTGCGGCGGCTGGTGCGGGTCGGCTCCTGCGGCGCGGTGCGCGACGACGTGGCGGTGCGCGACGTGGTGATCGGACTGGGTGCCTGCACTGACTCCGGGGTCAACCGCACCCGCTTCATGGGCCACGACTTCGCCGCCATCGCCGACTTCGAGCTGACCCGCCACGCCGTGGATGCCGCCCGAGCCCAGGGGGTGCCGGTGAAGGTGGGCAATCTGTTCTCGGCGGATCTGTTCTATAACCCCCAGGGTGAGCTGTTCGAGCTGATGAAGCGCTATGGCATCGTCGGCGTGGAGATGGAAGCCGCCGGCCTCTATGGCGTGGCCGCCGAGTTCGGCGCCCGGGCGGCGACGATCTGCACGGTGTCGGACCACATCCTCAAGGGTGACTCGCTGAGCAGCCAGGAGCGTCAGAGCACCTTCGACGAGATGGTCGAGGTAGCGCTGGAAGCGGTGCTGCGCGACGACAAAGGGAGGGCGGCATGAGCGAGGTCCTGAGCCCGGGTGTCGTCGCGGAATTGATCGCGGTGCGCGGCCGCGCCTACGCGCCCTACTCGCAGCATCCGGTGGGCGCCATGGTGGAAAGCGCCAGCGGGGCACGCTACTTCGGCGCCAACGTCGAGGTAGCCCACTACAAGGGGCTATGCGCCGAGGCCTCTGCCATCGCCGCCATGGCCAGCGCCGGCGAGCGGCGCCTGCGTCACGTCTATGTCATCGGCCCCGGCGATCACCCGTGCACGCCCTGTGGCGACTGTCGCCAGCGTATCCGCGAGTTTGCCGACGGCGAGACCCGCATCCACGTGCTGGACGCCCGGGGGCGGCTGCTCAGGCGCTACACCATCGAAGAGCTCCTGCCGGATGCCTTCGGGCCGGAGAACCTGGCGGTTTAGCCGCGCAGCGCTAGCTGCGTGAAATGCGGGCGCAGCCGGCGCACCAGGGCCTCCACGGCGTCGCGGGCGGGGGCGTCGGCGACCGGCCGGCAGTAATCGGGGTCCTGGCACTGTTCCAGGCGCGCCAGCTGCAGCGCATAGTGGCGGACGCCGCAGTCGGCCAGCGTCAGCGCCAGCTCCTCCAGGCGCTCCAGGTCGAAGTCCTTCCAATGCACCGTGGTGCGACACTCGAAGGCGGTGTCGCCCTCCAGCAGCAGCGCCAGGCTGCGGGCATGGCGCTGCCAGATCCCCGCGCGCCCGCCGATGCGGTCGAAGTCCCGGCCGCGCCCCTTGACGTCGAGGGCCACCCAGTCCAGCAGCGGTAGCAGCGCCTCCAGGCGTTCCGGGTAGGGGCCGGCGGTGTGCAGGCCTACCGCCAGCCCCAGCTCGCGGCAGGCCAGGGCGGCATCGGGCAGGTCGGGGTGCAGGGTGGGCTCGCCGCCGCTGAACACCACCGCCTCCAGGTCGCCGGCCCGGGCGGCGAGCAGCGCCTCGACGGCCTCCCACTCGCCCGCCACGGCGCGGCGCGCTTCACCCATGGTGCTCGCCGTTTCGCAGTAGCCGCAGCGCAGCGGACAGCCCTGCAGGTAGACCACCGCCGCGAGCCGGCCGGGAAAGGCCGTGGTGCTCGCAGCCGTCAGCCCGGCAATGGGCAGGCGGGGTGAGGGGAGGGTGATGGCGTCCAGGCGCATGGGGAGCTCGTGTGCGGGCGGTGCCATCATGCTAGTCGAGTCGCCGCCGGCGCCCTTTGACGGGCGTCATAAGCAGGCGTGCTTTCGCTGCTCGGCCGCTGCCTAGCCGGCGCTCACTGACGTAGCGTCAACCTCCGAAAAGCGGGGCGCAGTTCGTTGATAAGCGCCTCCACCTGGCCGGTTGTCGGGGCCCCTGGCACCGGCGCGGTGTAGTCGGCGTCCAGGCACTGCCCGGTGCGGGCCAGTTGGATCGCGTAGTGGGTGGCGCCATGCTCGGCGAGATCCAGGGCCAGCCGACGCAGGCGTTCCAGGTCGAAATCTCGCCAGTGCACCGTGGTGCGACACTCAACGGCAATGCCGTGCTTCATCAGCAGTGTCAGGCTGCGCTCCTGCGGGGCGGCCATGCCGCGGCGTCCGACGATCCGGTCGATGTCATCGGCCGGGCCCTTGACGTCCAGCCCTACCCAGTCGAGCCAGGGCAGCAGCGCCTGCAGGCGCTGTGGGTAGATGCCGGCCGTATGCAGGCCGACCTTGAAGCCGAGCGCCTTGGCCCGCTTGACCGCGGCGGGCAGCTCGGCGTGCAGCGTCGGCTCGCCGCCGCTGAATACCACGGCCTCCAGTAGGCCACGACGACTCTCCAGGAAGTCCGCGACGCCTTGCCACTCCGCCGGCTCGCCGCGCCGGGCGGCGAGCATCTGGGGATTGTGGCAGTAGCCGCAGCGCAGCGGGCAGCCCTGCAGGAAGACCACGCAGGCTAGGTGGTCGGGGTAGTCCAGGGTGGTCATGGGGGTGAAGCCGGCCACGGGCAGCCGCGGCCGGCCGGGTTCGGGGTGAGGCATCGGGGCATTCCGGGCAAGCGCCCCGGGGGTGCCGGGGCGCGGTGTGCTGGGGGGCTCAGCCGCGGGCGGCGCGCTCGCTGAAGTGGCGGCGTTCGCGGTGTTCGGACTGCTTGCCGCGGTTGAACTGGCTGACCGGGCGGTGATAGCCCATCACCCGGGTCCAGACTTCGCAGCGCTGGCGCTGTTCGGTGGGCAGGCTGGCGGTATCTATCTGATGCATATCGTGCTCCTTGATAGGTGGCAGGGGGCAAGCCGGTCTCAGGCCGTTGCCTCGGCCTGGCAGGCTCGTTGGGCCAGAAGCGCTTCGTCGCACTTCGGGCAGAACTCGTGTTCACCGGCCAGATAGCCGTGTACCGGGCAGATCGAGAAGGTGGGGGTCACGGTGATATAGGGCAGGCGAAAGCGCGACAGGGCGGTGCGCACCAGCTTCTTGCAGGCCGTTGGGCTGGAGAGCTTCTCGCGCATATAGAGGTGCAACACGGTGCCGCCGGTGTAGCGGGTCTGCAGCGGGTCCTGGTGCAGCAGCGCCTCGAAGGGGTCGTCGGTGAACCCGACCGGCAGCTGGCTGGAGTTGGTGTAGTAGGGGGCATCGGGCGTGCCCGCCTGGAGAATGCCGGGGTAGCGCGCCTGGTCCTCCTTGGCGAAGCGGTAGGTGGTGCCCTCCGCCGGCGTCGCCTCCAGGTTGTAGAGATGGCCGGTGGTCTCCTGAAACTCGCGCATCCGCTCGCGCACCTGGTCGAGCAGCTCCAGCGCCAGCTGCTGGCCTTCGGGATCGGCGATGTCGTAGCGGTCCTCGGAGAAATTGCGCACCATCTCGTTGAGGCCGTTCACCCCCAGGGTGGAGAAGTGATTGCGCAGGGTGCCCAGGTAGCGCTGGCTGTAAGGGTAGAGGCCGTCGTCCATCCACCGCTGGATGCGCTCGCGCTTGATCTCCAGGCTGTCCCGGCCAAGCTCGAGCAGGCGGTTCAGCTCGGCGTAGAGGCCCGTTCTGTCGCCGGCGAAGCGATGGCCCAGCCGCGCGCAGTTCAGCGTCACCACGCCCAGCGAGCCGGTCTGCTCGGCGCTGCCGAATAGCCCGTTGCCGCGCTTGAGCAGCTCGGAGAGGTCCAGCTGCAGCCGGCAGCACATGGAGCGCACCATGTGCGGCTCCAGGTCGGAGTTGAGGAAGTTCTGGAAGTAGGGCAGGCCGTACTTGGCGGTCAGGGCGAAGAGCCGCTCGGCGTTGTCGCTCTCCCAGTCGAAATCGGGGGTGATGTTGTAGGTGGGAATCGGAAAGGTGAATACCCGCCCCTGGCGGTCGCCGGACTCCATCACCTCCAGGTAGGCGCGGTTGAGAAGCTCCATCTCGGCCTGCAGCTCGCCGTAGGTGAAGGGCTGCTCCTCGCCGCCGATGACCGGCACCTGGTCGCGCAGGTCCGCCGGGCACACCCAGTCGAAGGTGAGGTTGGTGAAGGGGGTCTGGCTGCCCCAGCGGGAGGGCACGTTGAGGTTGTAGATGAACTCCTGCACCGCCTGCTTCACCGCCGGGTAGTCGAGCCCGTCGCGGCGCACATAGGGGGCCAGGTAGGTATCGAAGGAGCTGAAGGCCTGGGCGCCGGCCCACTCATTCTGCAGGGTGCCGAGGAAGTTGACCATCTGCCCCAGGGCGCTGGAAAGGTGGCGGGGCGGGGCGCTCTCGGCGCGTCCCGGCACGCCGTTGAAGCCCTCGATCAGCAGGGTGCGCAGCGACCAGCCGGCACAGTAGCCGCCGAGCATGTCCAGGTCGTGGATATGCAGGTCGCCCTCGCGGTGGGCGGTGCCGACCGCCTCCGGGTAGACCTCGTCGAGCCAGTAGTTGGCGATCAGCTTGCCCGAGGCGTTGAGGATCAGCCCGCCCAGGGAGTAGCCCTGGTTGGCGTTGGCATTGACGCGCCAGTCGGCGCGCTGCAGGTATTCGTTGACCGTCGCGGCGACCTCGACGTGGCGCTTGCCGGCCTGGTGACTGGAGGGGGTGTTCACCGCTATCTCCCTATATATGGCGTCTGTTTGTCTATAAGGCACTATATGTTGTGCCATGAAGGCTAGTGGCTAAGGCGGTGGGAGGAAATGATCCAGATCAGAAAAAGGCCGGATAGCGAGACGAACAGGATCGGCGGCACCAACGACAGCGGGCCCCGTCGAGTGACGGGGCCCGCTGTGAAGGCGGCCCGGGAGCGGGCAGCGGGGGATGTGCCGGTGGCTTCAGTCGGCGGCGGCGCGGGTGTTGTCCATGCCGGGGCGGCCGTGCCAGTAGCCGTCGCAGACCTCGGCCTCGACCAGCGCCAGCGGGTCGGGGGCCGGCAGCTCGCCGCGGCGTGCGGCATCGAAGGCCGCCACCACCTCGGCCATGCCCTCGGCGCGGGGGCTCAGCCGCGCCACGCCCACCCCCATCCCGGCCATGTCGTCGACCTCGTGGCGCAGGTCCTGGCAGGCGCCGGAGAGGGTCTGAATGCCGTTGAGGGTAAACACCTCCTTGGACTCCTGGGAGCGCAGCGCCAGGCCCTCCGGGTGCTTCTGGCAGACGAACTGGCAGCGATCCTTGGGCTTCTGGTAGCGGCGTGCCGTGAAGCAGCGCGATGACCAGGCCAACGGCAGGTGGCCGTAGGCGAACACTTCGCAGGGGTGATCGAGCCCTTCGGCGGTGCAGTCGGCCAGCAGCCGGGCGAGATCCGTGCGCGACATCTCCACCGGGGCCTGCCAGCGCCGCATGCCGGCGCGCGCCATCACGGCCAGCGACGAGGGGTTATAGAGGTTGAGTGCCGCGCCGGCCACGAAGGGCAGGCCGGCGGCGGCGAGGCGCTGCAGGGCGCTCTGGTCGTTGGCTTCGACGATGAACTCGCCGTTGTCGCACAGCTTGCGCAGGTCGCGCAGGTCGGCCTCGGACTCGATCAGGGTCTGGCTGGACAGCACCACTTCCTTGCCGCTCTGGGTCAGCTCGCGGCCGATGCCCAGCCAGTCGTCGAGCTTCATATCGCGGCGCCGGGAGCAGACCGATTCGCCCAGGTGAATGATCTCCAGGGGCCAGTCGGCGGCCTCCCGATAGAAGTCGGCATAGTGCTCGCGGGTCCAGTAGAAGAGCACCGGGCCCAGTGACAGCTGCAGGGTCTCGTGGGTGGACATGGCTCTCTCCTATTTCCAGCGGCGCTCGTAGGCGCCCAGGGTGGTGGTGCTGCCCTCCGAGACCTCGCCGAGGCCGGTCATCCAGGCGGGGTCGGTGTGGAAGCGGCCCGGGGCGTGCGCCAGGCGGTCCAGCGCCTGGCGCCAGATCCCGGCCACCTTGGACACATAGGCGGGGCTGCGCTGGCGGCCTTCGATCTTCACCGCGGCAATGCCCAGCTCCTGGAGTTCCGGCAGCAGCTCCAGGGTATTGAGACTGGTGGGCTCCTCGATGGCGTGGTAGGTCTCGCCCCCCACCTCGAAGCGCCCCTTGCAGAGAGTGGGATAGCCGGCGTTCTCGCCCTCGGCGTAGCGGTCGATCAGCACGCCGTTGAGGCGTGATTCCAGGCCCTGCGGGGTTTCTTCCCAGCGCACATGGGCGGCCGGCGAGCAGACACCGCGGGTGTTGGGGGATTCGCCGGTGAGATAGGACGACAGGTAGCAGCGCCCCTCGGCCATGATGCACAGGCTGCCGAAGGCGAACACCTCGAGCTCCACCGGGCTCTGCTTGGCCAGGTCGCGCACCTGGGTGATCGACAGCACCCGTGGCAGCACGGCGCGCTTGATGCCGAACTGGTCATGGTAGAAGCGCAGCGCCTCATGGCTCGTCGCCGAGCCCTGCACCGAGAGGTGGCGGGCGAGATCGGGATGGCGGCGTGCGGCGTAGTCGAGCAGGCCCATGTCGGCCATGATCAGGGCGTCGACGCCGAGATCGGCGGCCTGGTCCACGGCGCGGGTCCACATCGCCCAGCCGTCCGGCTGCGGGTAGGTGTTGATGGCGCAGAACACACGCTTGCCGCGGGCATGGGCGTAGTCGATGCCTTCCCGGGCGCGCTTGTCGGTGAAGTTCAGGCCGGCGAACTGGCGGGCATTGGTGGTGTTCTGGAAGCCGAAGTAGACGGCATCGGCCCCCTCATCCACGGCCCGCTTCAGGGCGGGCAGGTTGCCGGCCGGACAGACGAGCTCCATGACGCTCTCCTCGCGATGAAAACCCGACCATGCTAGTCGAGTACCGCGCGACAACTTTTGATGCGGGTCATGCCAGGCGGCATTCCCCTGCCGAGGCACCGAAAAGGCCGCTTGCCGCAGCCATAGCCATCGGCAAAGGGTGATATGGAGTGTGCTTGATCCACATCATGGGAAGGGGCATTCGCGTCGCGGGTGGCTGTGCTTGTCTGGCGCCTGTTCTAGGCTTTCTTAGATACGGACACCCTGGGGGCGCCCCTATGGATATCGAGCGGCTCTTCGATGCCAGCTATCTGCGGGTGCTCAACCGCCAGGTCGACGACCAGGATTTCTTTAGCGCCTTCTATGATCGCTTTATCGCCGCCTCGCCGGAGGTGGCGGTCAAGTTTCGCCACACCGATATGCCGCGTCAGCGGTCCATGCTGAAGAAGGCCTTCTATCATCTGCTCGCCTTCTACGTCTCGAGCCACGCCGACTACTACCTACATCAGGTGGCGATCCTGCACAGCCGTGCGCACCTCGACATTCGCCCCGCGCTTTACGACCTCTGGCTCGACTGTCTGGTCGACACGGCTCGCGTCTTCGACGAGCAGTTCGACGCCGATATCGAGCTGGCCTGGCGGCTGGTGATGACGCCGGGCATCGTCTACATGACCTTCCACTACGATCGCGGCGGGGAAGAGCCAGCATAATGAGAAGGGGGCCGACAGGTGGCGACCCTGGTCGGTCGCCGCCGTGTCTAAAGCCCGATGCGGTGGGCGCGGTGGGTGAAGAAGATGCCGCTGGGCGACTCGGCCGACAGGCGGGCCAGCTCCTCGAAGGTGCGGGTGTCGTAGACGACCACCTGGTCGCTGTCGCGGGCCGAGATCCAGATATGTTCGCCGCGGGGGGTGAACTCCTTGTGCAGGATCGACTTGCCGGGCTCGAGGGTTTCGATGATCTCCAGCGTGCGGGTGTCGATCACCTGCACCTTGTCGTTGAGCGGGTGGGCGAAGGTGACCCAGACCTGCCGCTCGTCGGGGCGGCTCATCACGAAGATCGGCTGACCGTGGACCTCGATGCGCTGAGTCAGCGACCAGTCGCGGGTGTCGGCCACCAGCACCTCGTTGCGGCCCACGGCGGGGAAGAAAGCCTGGTCGCCGGCCATGGCCCAGCCCTCCAGGTGGGGCATCTTGTAGACCGGCAGGCGCTCCTCGCCGCGGCCGTAGTCGGGCAGGATACGCTGGACGCCGTTCTCCGGGTGCCAGAGGTCGAGCAGGGCCATGCCGTCCTCGCCGAACAGCCCGGCAATATAGTAGCGGCCGTTGGCGGTGATCAGGGCGTCGTAGGGCATGCTGCCCACGTCGGGGTACTTGGTCAGCTCGGGCTCCTCGGTGGACATGTCCAGGGTCCAGATCTCGCCGGCCTCGAACAGGCTGAACACGAAGATGTTGCCCGGCACGTCCACCACGCCCACCACCTTGGCCTGGTCGGTGGTGCCGTCGGCTTTCTCATAGGTGGCCGGCACGTCGATCACCAGCTCCATGGTCGCGGTGTCGAAGACCTTGACGCCGCCGGGCTCGTAGTTGCCCACCGCGACGAAGCGGCCGTCCTGGGAGATGGCACCGCCGATGCTGTTGCCGCCCTGGATGATGCGCCCGTCGATCTCGCCGGTGAGCAGGTCGAGTCGGGTCAGGCCGCCGTCGCGGCCGAAGACGAAGGCGTAGCGGGCGTCGCGGGTGAACTTGACCGAGGCGTGGGAAAGATCGCCGAAGCCCTCGATATGCTTGAGCACCGTCTTGCGGGTGGTGTCGACCAGCGCCACGCTGCCGGTGGCGCGCTCGATGATCACCCCGAGATCGCCGGTGCCGCGCAGCTCGGGCAGGTCATTGGATGCGGTGTCGGCCGCGGCCGGTGCCCCGACCATCAGGGCCAGGCAGCCGGCCGCCAGCAGCGTCTTGAGGGGAGTGGGTAGGGGCATCGGGGATCTCCTGATCAGTCTTGCGATGTCAGTGTGTCGAGGGGGTTGTCGGTCTGCAGGTGCTCGGCGATCCAGCGGGCGTCCGCCTCGCTGATCAGCGCCTTCCAGCCCGGCATGGCGCTGCCGGGGATGCCGTGCAGGATGATATGGCTCAGGGCGTCCACGCTGAAGGTCTGCATCCGGTCGCGGGGCAGCGCTGGGCCGAGGCCGCCGCGCAGGGTCATGCCGTGACAGGAGCCGCAGTCCTGGTAGAGCAGGGTCTCGAGCTCCGCCTGGCGGGCTGGGTCGAGATCGTCTTGCTGGCTGTCCGCCAGGGCGGGGGTCGACGACAGCAGGATACCCAGCAGCAGTGAGATCAGGACCGGTATAGGCATGGGGGAGAGCCTCGTAAGCGTAGGAATACTGGGGCGATGGCGGCGCCACGGCGAACGGTTAGTCGCGGACGGCCAGTGGCAGTGTCCCGCCGACGATCAGCGGATGCTTTGACGGATATCAATGCCCTGGCGAGTTGCCCTCTGCCGCGAATGCAAAATGGCCATTGAAAATACCTCTTTTGACTTGTGTCAACGCCAGCGCCGATCACCGCTTTCGCGCTTGATGGTGCATGTAATATACGCCTTAACATCATGCTTTCCATCGACCTCGCCGGGTGGCTGCCCATGGTTTCACTGGATGCTCAAGACCGTTGCCTCATCGACGCTTATCAGCGCGGCCTGCCGATCTGCGAGCGGCCCTATGCCGCCATGGCCGAACGGCTGGGCGTCAGCGAGGAGGAGGTGGTCGAGCGACTGCAGCGCCTTCAGTCGCTGGAGGTGCTGAGCCGGGTGGGGCCGGTCTTCGACCATGCCCGGGCCGGCGCCAGCCTGCTGGGGGCGGTGGCGGTCCCCCCCGAGCAGCGCGATGCCGCGGCCGCGGTGATCAACCGCTGCCCGGGGGTCAACCACAACTATGCCCGCGAGCATCGCTACAACCTGTGGTTCGTGATGACCGCCGCCGACGAGGCGCAGCTCGAGGCCCGACTCGATGCGCTGGAGGCCGAGCTGGGCGAGCCGCTGCTGCGCCTGCCGATGCTCGAAGGCTTCCATATCGATCTGGGCTTTCCCATTCCCTGGGCCGAGCTGGAGGGCGCATGAGCCGCGAAGCGCACGACCCGATCCCCTGCACCGATGCCGAACGTCGCCTGCGCGCCCTGCTCGAGCGCGGCCTACCGATCACCGCGCGCCCCTGGCAGCGGCTGGCCGAGCAGTGCGGTATGTGTGAGGCGGAGGTGATGGCCTGCGTGCAGCGCTGGCAGCAGGCGGGCCTGATCAAGCGCCTGGGGCTGGTGGTCAAGCACCATACCCTGGGCATTCGTGCCAACGCCATGGTGGTCTGGGACGTGCCCGATGACGCCGTGGGCGAGCTGGGCCGTCGCCTGGCCGGGGAAGCGGCGGTGACGCTGTGCTATCGCCGCCCGCGCCGGCTGCCCGACTGGCCCTACAACCTGTTCTGCATGATCCACGGTACCCGCCGCGACAGGGTGCTGGCGTCGCTCGACGAGATCGTCGAGCGACAGGCGCTGCAGGCCATTCCCCACCGCGTGCTGTTCAGCCTCAAGGCCTACAAGCAGCGCGGCGGTCGCTACACCCGAGAGGACGACGCCCATGACAGCCGAGCCTGCCACCCGGCCTGAGCCGGCCGAGCTCGATGCCGCCGACCGGCGCATCATCAACCGCCTGCAGGACGGCCTGCCGCTGGTCGAGGCGCCCTTCGCCGCCGTGGCCAATGAGCTTTCGCTCAGCGAGGGCGAGCTGCTCGAGCGGCTCGCCCGGCTGCGCGAGAGCGGGGTGCTCAGCCGCTTCGGCCCCATGTACCACGCCGAGCGCCTCGGCGGCGGCCTGACCCTGGCGGCCCTGGCGGTGCCCGAGGAGGACTTCGAGCGCGTCACCGAGGCGGTCAACGCCTTCCCCGAGGTGGCCCACAACTACCGACGCGAGCACCCGCTCAACATGTGGTTCGTGCTGGCCACCGAGACGCCGGAGCGTATCGCCGAGGTGATCGCCGAGATCGAGACGGCCACCGGCCTGGCGGTCTTCAACATGCCCAAGCAGGAGGAATTCCATGTCCGTCTCCACCTGCCCGTCTGAGTCGGTCTCGGCCGCGCTGGATGCCCAAGACCGGGCCATCATCCTGGCCACCCAGGCGGGCCTGCCGCTGGTGCCGGACCCCTGGAGCGCCGTGGGCGAGCCGCTGGGGCTTGCCGGCGAGGAAGTGCGCGTCCGCATGCAGCGCATGCAGGAGAGCGGCATCATCCGCCGCATCGCCGCCGTGCCCAACCACTATCGGCTCGGTTATCTGGCCAACGGCATGACGGTGTGGGACGTGGACGACGCCGAGATCGAGCGCCTGGGGCGTGCCGTGGCGGCACTTCCCGGGGTCAGCCACTGCTACCGACGTCCGCGCCACCTGCCGGACTGGCCCTACAATCTCTTTGCCATGCTGCACGGGCGGACCCACGCTGAAGTGGAAGCCCAGGCCGACGAGCTACGCGAGCTACTCGGCTCGGCCTGCCGGGACCACCGCATCCTCTACAGCTCGCGCATTCTCAAGAAGACCGGCCTGCGTCTGGCGGGCCGGTCCGACAGGCAGCGCTAGGGCCCCCCGGCCTGCCGCAAGAGGAGTTAGACATGTTCAGAGTCACCCGCTACATCAAGTCCCTGGTCGAGCCCACTCCGGTGCCGCCGGCCCGCAAGCCGCCCGGTCCGGTGGTGATCTGGAACCTGATTCGCCGCTGCAACCTCACCTGCAAGCACTGCTATACCACCTCGGCCGACATCGACTTCAAGGGTGAACTCTCCAACGCCGAGGCCCATGCGGTGCTCAACGACCTGCAGGGCTTCCGGGTGCCGGCGCTGATCCTCTCCGGCGGCGAACCGCTGATGCGTCCGGATATCTTCGAGCTATCGCGCCGAGCGCGCGAGCTGGGCATCTATACCGGCCTGTCCACCAACGGCACCCTGATCAACGAGTCCAATATCGATGAGATCGCCGATATCGGCTACGACTACGTGGGCATCAGCATCGACGGCCTGGAGGAGACCCACGACGTGATCCGCCAGCGCCAGGGCGCCTTCCGCGAGTCGATGCACGCGGTGAAGCTGTGCAAGGAGCGCGGCATCAAGGTGGGCCTGCGCTTCACCCTGACCCAGCAGAATTACGAACAGCTCGGTGACATCCTGGCGCTGCTCGATGAGCACGACGTCGACAAGTTCTATCTATCGCACCTCAACTACGGCGGGCGCGGCCATCGCCACGGCAAGCACGATGCCTGGCACCAGATGACCCGCGACGCCATGACCCGGCTGTTCGACCACTGCCGGGCGGAGCTTGCCCGCGGCGTCGAGCGCGAGTACGTCACCGGCAACAATGACGCCGATGGCCCCTTCCTGCTGATGTGGGCCCGGGAACACTTCCCGGAACAGGCCGAGGCGCTGGAACAACGGCTGACCAACTGGGGGGGCAACGCCTCCGGCGAGAACATCGCCAACATCGACAACCTCGGCAACGTGCACCCGGATACCTTCTGGTGGGATCACACCCTGGGCAACGTGCGCGACCGGCCGTTCTCCGCGATCTGGCGCGACACCCAGGACCCGCTGATGCTTGGCTTTCGAAAGCGTCCGCGGCCGCTCAAGGGGCGCTGCGGCGAGTGCCGCTTTCTGCCGATCTGCAACGGCAACACCCGGGTGCGGGCCTGGAAGGTCAGCGGCGATCCCTGGGAAGAGGATCCCGGCTGCTATCTCAGCAATGCGGAGATCGGCGTCGACGAGCACCATGCGCGCCGCGTGGCGGCCCCCTACGATGCCATCCAGAGCATCGAGCTATAGACCGTAAAAAGAATCCAAGACAAGAGTGATGCTTCGGGGAGAGGCCGACCATGACTACACATCGCCATTCGCGAAACCTGAGTTTCGAGCTCGACGAGGCGCCGCTGGCGCCCGGCGAGGTCGCCATCGTGGGCGCCGGCCCCGGTGACCCGGGTCTTTTGACCCTGCGTGCCCTGTCGCTGCTGCAGCAGGCCGACTGCCTGGTGTTCGACCGCCTGGTGTCCCAGGAGGTGCTGGCCCTGGCACGGCCCGGGGCACGGCGCTTCTACGTGGGCAAGGCCTCGCGCTGCCACGCCCTGACCCAGGACGAGACCAACGCCCTGCTGGTGCGCCTGGCCCAGGAGGGCAAGCGGGTGCTGCGTCTCAAGGGCGGCGACCCCTACATCTTCGGCCGCGGCGGCGAGGAGGCCGAGCACCTGATCGCGCACGGCGTCGGCTTTCGCGTGGTGCCGGGTATCACCTCGGCCTCGGGCTGCTCCACCTACTCCGGCTTCCCGCTGACCCATCGGGACTTCGCCCAGAGCGTCACCTTCGTCACCGGCCACTGCAAAGCCGACGGCGAACTGGCGCTGGACTGGGCGGCGCTGGCGGTGCCCAACCACACCGCGGTGTTCTACATGGGGCTGGCCAACGCCGCGCTGATCAGCCGCGAGCTGCAGCGTCACGGCCTGCCGGCCTCGCATCCGGTGGCCCTGGTGGAGCGCGGCACCACCCCCGACCAGCGCCACGTGCTGGCGACCCTGGGCGATCTGGTCGAGGTGATCGAACTCGAGCAGTTCCAGCCGCCGACGCTGATCGTGGTCGGGGAGGTGGTGCGCCTGGCCGACACCCTGTCGCCGGCCATGACCCGCCTGACCCGCGGCGATGCCGGCGATGCCGGCGATGCCGGTGAGGCCGGTGAGACCGAGACACTGGACATGGGGAGGCTGGCACTGTGACACGACCCGCGCTACTGATCGGCGCCCTGCTGGGGCTGGCCGTCCCCGCGCTCCCGGCGTTGGCCGACGAGCCGGATTCCAACGTGCTCTACAACCACCACTGCTCGGTGTGCCACGGCGTCAGCCGGCTGGGCGGCATCGGCCCGGCGCTGCTGCCGGACAACCTTTCGCGGCTCAAGCCCGACGAAGCCGTCGAGGTGATCCGCGACGGCCGCGTGGCCAGCCAGATGCCCGCCTACGGCGAGCTGCTCAGCGAACCCGAGATCGCCGCCCTGGCCGAGTGGATCTATGAGCCGCCGGAGGTGGAGCCGACCTGGACCGACGCGGACATCCTCGCCAGTCACGAGGTGCGCCACCCCTACGGCACCCTGCCCGATGCCCCGGTGTTCGAGGTCGACGACCTCCAGAACCTGTTCATCGTGGTGGAGATCGGCGACCACCACGTCAGCCTGCTCGACGGCGACACCTTCGAGCGCATCACCCGCTTCCCCAGCCGCTACGCGCTGCACGGCGGGCCCAAGTACACCCCGGACGGCCGCTACGTCTATTTCGGTTCCCGCGACGGCTGGGTGACCAAGTACGACATCTACAACCTCGAGGTCACCGCCGAGGTGCGCGCCGGCATCAATATGCGCAATATCGCGGTTTCCGCCGATGGCCGCTATGTGCTGGCCGGCAACTACCTGCCCCACACCCTGGCGCTGTTCGACGCCCGGGATCTCGACCTGATCGCCACCATCCCGGTGGAAGGCTTGAACGGCGAGAGCTCACGGGTCAGCGCGGTCTATACCGCGCCGCCCCGGGACAGCTTCGTGGCCGCCCTGCGCGACATTCCCGAGGTGTGGGAGATCCGCTGGCCGGAGGAGCGCGCCGAGGGTGACGAGACCATCGTCGGCGACTTCGCCCTGCACCGCATGGAGGCGCCGGACTACCTCGACGACTTCTTCTTCGACATGGAGTACCGCTACCTGGTGGGCGCCGCCCGCGGCGGCAAGGGTGGCCAGGTGTTCGACATGGACGAGGAGGTCAAGGTCGCCGATCTGCCCCTGGAAGGCATGCCGCACCTGGGTGCGGGCATTACCTGGGAGCTGGACGGCCGCCGGGTGATGGCGATCCCGCATATCGACAAGGGGCTGGTGTCGGTGTTCGACATGACCGACTGGTCGCTGATCACCAACATCGAGACCGATGGCCCGGGCTTTTTCATGCGCAGCCACGAGAACTCCCCCTACGCCTGGGTGGACGTGTTCTTCGGCCCCAACCACGACCGGGTGCACGTGATCGACAAGCAGAGCCTGGAGATCGTCGAGACCCTGATCCCGGAGCCCGGCAAGACCGCCGCCCACGTGGAGTTCGACCGCCGTGGCGAGACCCTGTTGCTCAGCGTCTGGGACGACGACGGCTATCTGCTGTGGATCGACGCCAATACCCTGGAGGAGATCGACCGCATGCCGATGAAGCGCCCCTCCGGCAAGTACAACGTCTGGAACAAGACACAGTACGAGGAGGGCACCAGCCACTGACTGGCAGTGCAGTGCCTGTAAGGGGTATTCGAAACGCCTGGCCGGCCGCGGCCAGGCGTTTTTGCTGAAAAGAGCTATGCGTGGAAAGAAGCATTCTTGATGCCTGTCATGGCGTTGTCCGGCGCTTTTCCACACAATGGGTTCATCCAAGTGTTCAAGTCGGGTATCTCGCCATGAAATCAGCCACTGCCGTTTCCGGTCTGACGCACCTGCCCGTGGCGCGTCTGGCGTTTCGTCCCTTCTTCCTGCTGGCCTCGCTGTTCAGCGTGCTGGCCCTGGTGGTGTGGTTCGCCTTCTGGCACGGCGATATCCTGCTGCGCCCCCACGGCGGCCTGATGTGGTGGCACCAGCACGAGATGATCTTCGGCTTTGCGGCCGCCATCGTGGTGGGCTTTCTGCTCACCGCGGTGCAGAACTGGACCGGCCAGCGCAGCCTGCACGGGGCGCCGCTGCTGGGCCTGGTGCTGCTGTGGCTGGCGGCGCGGGTGCTGCTGGCCTACCCGCTGGGCCTGCCGGCCTGGCTGTTGATGCTGATCGATGTGGCCTTCCTGCCGCTGGCGGCCCTGGCCATGGCGCGGTTGGTGATCCGTGCCAAGCTGTGGCGCAACCTGCTGTTCGTGCCGCTGCTGCTGCTGATGGCCGTCGCCAACCTGGCCATGCACCTGGGCATCATGCGCGGCGAGCTGCCGCTGATCCGCGAAGGCGGCTATCTGGGGGTGCTGCTGATCGCCACCCTGATGGTGCTGCTGGGTGGGCGGGTGATCCCCTTCTTCACCTCGCTCAAGCTGGGCCGGCCCAAGCCCACCGCCATCGCCATGCTGGAGAAACTGGCGGTGGGCGCGATGCTGGCGGTGGTGCTGATTCAGCTGCTGATCCTGCTGGGCGTTGGTGTCTCGGCGGCGCTGCTGGGCTGGGTGATGCTCATCGCCGCGGCGGCCAACGCCGTGCGGCTGGCTCGCTGGGAGGGGCTTCGTACCCTGCATGAGCCGCTGCTGTGGGGCCTGCACCTCAGCTACGCCTTCATCCCGCTGGGACTGGTCATGTGGGCAATCGCCCTGACCGGCGCCTTCCGCGTCGAACTGGCGCTGCACGCCCTGTCCATCGGCGGCATCGCCGCCATGATGCTGGCGATGATGTCCCGGGTCGCACTGGGCCACACCGGTCGCACCATTCGCACCCTGCCGGGGATCGGCGTGGGGCTGGCGCTGATGTTCGCCGGCGCCCTGCTGCGCTCGCCGGTGCTGGCGATGTTTCCGCAGATCACCCACTGGACCTACAACCTGAGCATCCTGTTCTGGTGCATCGCCTACCTGATCTTTCTGTTCCACTACGCGGTGCCGCTGGTGACCGCGCGGGTGGATGGCAAGGACGGCTGAGGCGGCCCGCGATGCTCGAACACTATCTGCTGATCAAGCATCTGCATATGACCACGGCGGGACTTAGCCTCGCCTTGTTCATCCTGCGGGCCTGGTGGTCGGTGCGCGAGGCGCCGGCCCTGCAGCGCCGCTGGGTCAAGGTGCTGCCCCATCTCAACGACACCCTGCTGCTCACGCTGGGCGTGGTGCTGATGACGCTGCTGTCGATGTGGCCCCACCAGCATCCCTGGCTGGCGGCCAAGATCGTTGCCCTGCTGCTCTACATCGGTCTGGGCACGGTGGCGATCAAGCGCGGCGCGACCCCGGTGATACGCGGGGCGGCGGCCCTGGCCGCGGTGGCGGTGTTCCTCTATATGCTGGGCGCGGCGGTGCACAGCGATCCGCTCTCCTGGCTGGCGCCGCGTTAGCGCCGTTTGGCGGATCATGCTTTCGCCAACGGCGATGCCATCTATACTGAGGTCACTTCGACATAGTCCGCAGCGAGGAGAGCTGGCATGAGCAAGCAGGACCTACCCGCCGGCGCCGGCAAGGTGGCCGATCAGTATCCCGAGGTGTGGCGCGCCTTCCAGTCCCTGGGTGAAGCCTGCGCCGAGGCCGGGCCGCTGGACGCCCGTACCCGGCGGCTGGTCAAGCTGGCCCTGGCGGTGGGGGCCGGCTCCGAAGGGGCGGTGCACTCCCATATCCGCCGCGGCCTGGCCGAGGGGATTGAGCCCGAGGCGCTCAAGCAGGTCGCCATGCTCGCCGTGCCCACCCTGGGGCTGCCCTCCGGGGTGGCGGCCCTGACCTGGATCGAAGACCTCACCGACTCCTGAATACCCGCCCGTTGCCACGGCGGGCGCGTACCGCCCGCCGTGCGACACTAGGCCGCAAGCCACGACCCGCCAATAATCCACGGCTTGCGCGCTTGTTTTACCGCCATTTGACGAAGGTCAATGCCTGACCCTGCCGGGGGCTGCTACTCTAAAGATGCATTATAAATGCATGTTATAAGGGGTGGGACTGGTCGATCTCGGTCGCAGGTCCCGAAAGTGCCACACGAGCAAGGGGGGATGGCCCATGACCGAAGGCCTCACCAAGGCGGCTGCCCGTAATATATTTTACGGTGGCTCGCTGTTCTTCTTCCTGCTGTTTGCCGCGCTGACGGCTCACAGTCACTTCTACATCGTCAACACCTCGACCCAGCCCATGTCGGACTCCGTCAGGCTGGGCAAGCATGTCTGGGAAGAGCACAACTGCATCAACTGTCACACCATTCTCGGCGAAGGCTCCTACTTCGCTCCTGAGGTCGGGAACGTCTGGACCCGCTACGGCGGCCGCGACAACCCCGAGGGTGCCCGCATGGCACTCGAAGCGTGGATGAACGCCCAGCCCACCGGTGCTCCTGGCCGTCGCCAGATGCCTGCCTTCGATATCAACGATGAAGAAATGCAGGCGCTGATCGACTTCTTCGAGTGGACTGACTCCATCGACACCCAGGGCTGGCCGCCGCATCCGGCAGGCTGATCTGGACTTCAGGAACCAAGGAGAGTCGAAGCGATGAAATATGAAACGCAGAAGGTAGCCTTACCCTTCTTCATGGTGGCGATGGCGCTCTTTGCGCTACAGATCGTCTTCGGGCTGGCGGCGGCGGCGGCATACGTCTGGCCGCACTTCATGTCCGAGGCGATGCCCTTCAACATCACCCGTACCAGTCATACCAACCTGCTGATCGTCTGGCTGCTGATCGGCTTCATGGGTTGCACCTACTATCTGATGCCCGAAGAGGCTGAGCACGAGATCTATAGCCCCAACCTGGCCTACTTCCAGCTGGCGCTGTTCGCCATCGCCGGTGCCGGCGCGCTGATCAGCTACCAGTTCGGCATCCATGAGGGGCGCCACTATCTCGAGCAGCCGCTATGGGCCAAGCTCGTGATAACGGTCTCCTTCCTGATGTTCTTGTTCAACACCAGCTTGACCATGCACAAGGGGCGCAAGACCGCCATCAACATGGTGCTGATGCTGGGCCTGTGGCTGGCGGCGGTGTTCTGGCTGTTCGCCTTCTACAACCCCGACAACCTGGCGCTGGACAAGCTGTGGTGGTGGTGGATCGTCCACATCTGGGTGGAAGGCGTGTGGGAGCTGATCATGGCGGCCCTGCTCGGCTACCTGCTGATCAAGATGACCGGCGTCGACCGCGAGGTCATCGAGAAGTGGCTCTACGTCATCGTCGGCCTGGCGCTGTTCTCCGGCCTGCTGGGCACCGGTCACCACTACTACTGGATCGGTACCCCGGCCTACTGGCAGCCGATCGGCAGCATCTTCTCCACGCTTGAGGTGATCCCGTTCTTCGCCATGGTGGTGTTCGCCTTCTATATGTTCTGGAAGGGCAGCCGTAACCACCCGAACAAGGCCGCCATGCTGTGGACCCTGGGCTGTGCCGCCGTGGCCTTCTTCGGCGCCGGTGTGTGGGGCTTCATGCATACCCTGTCGTGGATCAACTACTACACCCACGGGACTCAGGTCACCGCGGCCCACGGCCACCTGGCCTTCTACGGCGCCTACGTGATGCTGATCATGGGTATCATCACCTACGCCATGCCGCAGATCCGCGGTGTCCAGCCCTACAACCAGGTGCTGAACATGTGGGCCTTCTGGATCATGACCGCTGCCATGTGGTTCATGACCTTCACCCTGACCTTCGCAGGCGTCGTCCAGACTCACCTGCAGCGGGTGCTGGGCATGAACTTCATGCAGATCCAGGAGCAGCTCGACCTGTTCTACGTCATGCGCTTCGGTACCGGCATCTTCGTCGCCGCCGCCGCCGTGATGTTCATCTACGCGGTCTTCGGGCCGGCGCGCGAGCAGGTGCCTGCCACCAGCAAGCCGCTCACTGCCACCGAGTGATCGACCCGACGGGGCGCGCTGCGCCCCGTCAACCCTTCCCCGGAGTGACGCCATGTCTCACACTGCTACTGCCGCTGCGGCCGTGTCCCAACCGGAACGCGACCTGCCCTACTACGAATCGGTCGGCAACGAATGTGCGCTTTTCGAGCAGGCGTACCAGCAGCGACTGCCGCTGCTGCTCAAGGGGCCTACCGGCTGTGGCAAGACCCGCTTCGTCAGCCACATGGCGGCCAAACTGGGTCGCCCGCTGTTTACCGTTTCCTGCCACGATGACCTGACTGCCGCGGACCTCACCGGGCGCTACCTGCTGCAGGGTGGTGAGACCCGCTGGGTCGATGGCCCCCTGACCCGGGCCGTGCGCGAAGGCGGCATCTGCTACCTCGACGAGGTGGTGGAAGCGCGCAAGGATGTCACCGTGGTGCTGCACCCGCTTACCGACGACCGCCGCCTGCTGCCGTTGGAGCGCACCGGCGAGCTGCTCGAGGCGCCGGATGATTTCATGCTGGTGGTCTCCTACAACCCCGGCTACCAGCACATTCTCAAGTCGCTCAAGCCGAGCACCCGCCAGCGCTTCGTGGCGATGTCCTTCGACTTCCCCCCTCCCCGCCTGGAGTGCGACATCGTCTCCCGCGAGAGCGGCCTGGCTCACGAGCGCTGCGCCGCCCTGGTCAACCTTGCCGCGCGGCTGCGCCAGCTCAAGGGCCAGGACCTGGAAGAGGGCGTCTCCACCCGCCTGCTGGTCTACTGTGCGACCCTGATCGCCACCGGCATGCCGATTCTCGAGGCGGCCCGCGCGACCCTGGTCGAGCCGCTCTCGGATGACCTGGATGTCCAGGAAGGACTGATGGAAGCGATCAACGCCACCTTCGGTTGAAGCACTCTACAGCGAGGGGCGTCGGGGGTAGGCCGAAGAGGAGGTCCTACGCCAGGGAAGGCGTCGGTAGCGTACAGGGAGGTATTCACAGCGCCTCCTCGCAGGCCTGCCGCCGAATCAGCCCCGAGCAAAAAGGCGCTGGCACGAGGCAACGCCTTCTTGATCAGGAGATCGATCATGCTGCCATTTCTTGAGGTCGAGGAGTTCGTCGGTCGCCACTGGCACCGCTGGGCCTCCAGCGCGGCCAGCTACCAGCGCTACCCCGACGCGGCCGTGGAGCTGGAGAGCATGCGCCACATGCTGGGCGTGTTCTTCCGCGCCAGTGGCGGCGAGGCGGGCGTGGAAGTGGCCGCCATCGTCGCCCGCAGCTCCCAGCACCGCCTTTCGCTGCGCCAGCGGCTGGGCTTCGACGACGAGGCCATCGACCAGGCGCGGCGCGACGAGGAAAGCCTGCTGCTGCCGCCGACCCTGGACTTCTTTCCCGAGGCGCAGCTCAACCGCGACCTCTACTTCTGGCTGGTGGCCTTCCTGGCCGTGTCGCGCCGCCCCGTGGCGCAGCGCGACCCGCTGCGCCAGGATCTGGCCAGTCTGCGCGAGGCCGTGCGCGCCCGCGAGGCGGCCCTGGTCCGCTTCCCCGGCCTGGCCGAGCGCCACCGGCGGCTGAGTCTGGCGCTGCTGATCGTGCGGCCGGAGCGCAAGCGCCTGCCGCCCATGGAGATGGCGCTGGAAGAAACCCTGCGCGTGTTGCTGGGCGAAGAGCGTGAGCTCGACGGCTGGGCCGCGGCCATGCACCGTGCGGTCTGTGATCCGTCCGCCTCGCTGGAGGACTTCAAGGCGCCGCGGGGCTACAAGCCGCCGCTGCCGGTACCGCTGTGGGGCCAGGTGGTGGAGCTCGGCACCGGCTCGGGCCGTGAGGAGAGCGCCGACGACCCCCACGAAGGCGAGACCAATAGTCCACAGTCGGTGGACGGGGGCAAGCGCAAGGCCGAGCGCAAGCGCCAGGATCAGACCGAGCGCGATGACCCCCTGATCGCCAACCGCTTCGAGAAAATGCTCTCCTGGACCGAGATGGTCAACCTCAATCGCCTGGTCGAGGACAACGAGGACGAAGAAGCCAAGCGCGCCGCGGAGCAGATGGAGGAGATCATCCTCAGTCCCCACAAGCAGCGCGCGGCGACCCGCATCAAGGTCGACCTCGACCTGCCCCCCGACGAAGTGCTGGGTGAGCGGCTGCGCGGCAAGCACCCCTACGCCGAGTGGAACTACCGCAAGCAGATCTACCTGCCCGACCACTGCCTGGTGCACACCGAGCTGGCGAGCGAGGAGGGCGAGCAGTGGGAGCCCGACGACGCCACCCGGCGCCGCATTCGCCGGGTGCGCCGCGAGTTCGAGGCGCTGCGTCCGCGCCGCGAGATCCTGCGCGGCCAGCTCGACGGCAGCGAGCTGGACATGGACGCGGTGATCCGTTCCCGCTGCGACCTGGCCGCCACCGGCGAGTCCAGCGACCGGCTCTACCAGGCGACCCGCCAGCAGGCCCGCGACCTGGCGGTGTCGATCCTGGTCGATGTTTCGCTTTCCACCGATGCCTGGCTCGAGGATCGCCGGGTGCTGGACGTGGAGAAGGAGGCGCTGCTGGTACTGGGCCACGGCCTGGCCGGCTGCGGTGACGACTACGCCATCCACTGCTTCACCTCCCATCGTCGCCACAAGGTGTGGGTCAACACCCTGAAGACCTTCGAGGAGTCGATGGGCGAGCGGGTGGCGCGGCGCATCTCGGCGCTCAAGCCAGGGCACTATACGCGCATGGGGCCGGCGATTCGCCACGTCACCGGCGAGCTGGCCAAGCGTCCCAACCGCCACCGCCTGCTGCTGGTGATCACCGACGGCAAACCCAACGACACCGACTACTACGAGGGGCGCTACGGCATCGAGGACACCCGCAAGGCGGTTCTCGAGGCGCGTCAGCAGGAGGTGCGGGTGTTCGGCGTGACCGTCGACAGCGAGGCCCACCAGTACGTCTCGCGGCTGTTCGGCCGCGGCAGCTACGCCATCGTCAACCGCCCCGAGCATCTGGCGCTGGCGCTGCCGGGCATCTATCGTCAGATCATTGGTAGCTAGAGCGCCGGCCCCGAGCCGGCAGGAGAGATAACCCTATGACACTGAGCCGCCCCGTGATGGCCACGCTCTTCGGAGTGATCGCGGCCTTCGTCGTGCTCACCCCGCTGATCTGGCTGATCAATACCCGCGACTGGGGCATCTTGCTGATGCTGCTGGCGCCGGTGGTGATCTACGCCCTGATCCACGCCGGGCGCCGCCTGGCGGAGTGGGCGCAGCCACCGCCGCCCGAGCCCCCCGAGGAGCGCTGATCCGGCGCCCTGGCGAACCGCTGTAGATACACCAACGGCGCCGCCCCCCGAGGGGCGGCGCCGTTGGTTTGGGTGGATGCGGCAGGGGGGCTAACGGCGGTGGGCACTGGCCCGGACGTATCAGCGCGCCAGCAGGTAGCCGAAGGCCACCAGCACCAGGGTGAAGAGGGTCAGGCCGACAAAGGCGCCCCGCCAGGCGGGCGTGGCGTCGCGCAGGCCCAGGTAGACCATCAGCACCTGATGGGCCTTGAAGAGGGTGCTCAGCAGCAGCAGGCCGGCCGACCAGAGCGGCAGCGCCGCCAGTCGGGCATCGCCGCCGAGCTGGGCCGAGAGCATGGTGACCAGGGTCAGGCCCATCAGCACGGCCCAGGTGATCAGCAGCCGGCGGGTGGCCGGGGGCAGGGTGGCGAGCGGCGTCGGCATGGTCACCTCAGCAGGTAGATGATCGGGTAGAGCAGGATCCAGATCAGGTCGACCATGTGCCAGAAGGCGGCCGCGGTCTCCACGTTGTCGTGGGAGATGCGCCAGGCCACCAGGGCGATCAGGGCCAGCCCGAACAGCACGTGGGCGAAGTGAAAGCCGGTCAGCAGGTAGTAGAAAGTGAAGAAGGTGTTGGTTTCCGGCATCAGGCCCTGGCCCAGCTTGTCGGCGTACTCCATCACCTTGACCACGCAGAACACCACCCCCAGGGCGAAGGCGCAGGCCAGCCACTGGCGGCAGCGCCTCACCTGTCCGGCGGAGATGGCCTGCACGGCCAGGGCGGCGAACAGCCCGCTGGTCAGCAGCACCAGGGTATTGATACCCCCGGCCACCGGGTCGAGCAGCTGCTGGGAGGCGTCGAAGACCTCGCGCTCGTCGATCCTCAGCCAGGCGAAGAGGCCGAAGAAGGCGGCGAAGACCACCATCTCGCTGAGGATCAGCACCCACATTAGCGGGTTGCCGGGCAGGGCGGAAAGCGGCCCCCAGCCCGGATTGGGCAGGGGGCGCGGGATCGCGTCCTTGCGCTGGGGCATGTCAGCCCTCCGGGGTGACGGGGGTTTGGTCGAACTCGGCGCGCACGGCCGGGGTGGTCAATTTCCAGCCGGCCCAGGCGAACAGCGCCACCAGGGCGGTCGCCGCCATGATCAGCAGGCTCAGCGCGCCGACCAGCCCCGCCACCGGGTTGCCCGGGTTCACCGCCTCGGTGGTGGCGGCCTCCGGCAGCAGGCCGAAGGTCATCGGGGTCAGGGCCGCGGCGCCGAACACGCCGAAAAAGCCGGCGACCATCAGGCCGACGAAGGCGGGACGCGCCCAGGGGCGACGCTGCAGCAGGGCCAGGGCCAGTACCAGGGTGACCAGCGCGCCGACGATCAGCAGGGTGGCAAGGGTGGCGCTGCGTTCGATGAGCCAGGCGACCCCGCCGGTCAGCCCGCCGCTGCCGGCCTCCACCCCCAGCGAGGCCACCAGGGCATCGCCGGGCAGCAGTGGCAGCGTCAGCAGGGCAAGGGTGAGAATAGAAAAGGCAATGAAGCCCCAGGCAATGCCGGAGACGGCCCCGGAGCGCGGCGGTGCCGAGGGTGAGGAGAGGCTAGCGGTGGTCATGGTTGGCTCCTGATCGATCAATCATCCAGCGTGACGGCAGCGCCGCCGAACAGCAGGCTGCGGGGGGCCGCGATGGCCTGGTTGTTCATCAGCCGGTTGATGCCCACGCCGCAGCGGCCGATGGTCCAGCCCAGGCAGGCGGTGAAGAAGCCATAGCCCAGGGTCCAGGAGACCCAGGAGGGGGCGCCGATCAGGCCCAGCAGGTTCCAGGCCGCCAGCGCCGCGACGCCGGCCAGGGCACCGAGCCAGAAGGTGCGGATCTGGAACTGCAGGTGGCTGCCCACCCACCCGGCGCTGCGGCGGCGACACAGGTGGGCGATCAGCACACCGATCGGCGCGGTGATCACGGTCATGATGCTGCCCAGAAACAGCACGTAGACGGTGGCAGCCAGGCCCTTGCCGCGACGGCTGTCGGTCGGCTCGCTGGCGGTGGCCGGCTGGGATGCGGAAAGCGGCGTGGAGGACATGCGCTACCTCCTGATGGTGGAGTTGGCCGTTGGAACCACGCCGGCGGCTCGGCCGGCGTGTACTGTCGATACTATGGCCCAAGGGAGGCGTCGCTGTCCTTGTCGCGGATCAAAACTTGACCGTCAAGGTAGGATAAGCGTCTTGACAGAGTGTCGCAGTGTCAGTCGGGCTGCGCCGACCATGCGCCACGCCAGGAAGCAAAGGGTGACGGCGCCAGAAAGGAAAAGGATGATGGCCGCAAGAGCGGCCATCACCCGTGTCGCGTTACGCAATTAGCCCTGTTGCGCTTTCAGATTCTCCTGTTCCTCGATCATGCGATCCACCGAAGAGACGTAGTATTCCTCATCGAAGGCGCCCTCCGGCTCCTTGAGCCAGATGAAGCAGACCAGCCAGCTGAGGAAGGCACCGCCCGCCAGGATGTAGAAGAACTGGGTGGGCGTGACGAAGGTGAAGATGGTCAGGTAGACCACCGCCCCCACGTTGCCGTAGGCGCCGGCCATTCCCGAGATCTGGCCGGTGATACGGCGCTTGATCGAGGGGATGATGCCGAAGGTGGCGCCTTCGGAGCCCTGCACGAAGAAGGAGGTGAAGATGGTGATGGCGATGGCGACGATCAGCGGCCAGTTGGAGTTCATCAGCCCCATCAGCATGAAGCCGATGCCGATGCCGAACATGTAGCTGAGCATCACGAAGCGCCGGTTGCCCATGCGATCCGAGACCGCCCCGCCCATGGGGCGTGCCACCAGATTGACGAAGGCGAAGGAGGCGGCGATCAGGCCCGCGGCGGCGGCGGAGAGGCCCCAGGTCTGCTCGAAGAACATCGGCAGCATGGAGATGACCGCCAGCTCGGCGCCGAAGTTGGCGAAGTAGGTGGTGTTGAGCGCCGCCACGCTGTTGAAGTGGTACTTGTCATCCTCCGGCACGCCCTTCTTGAGGATCGGCACATTGACCCGAATGATCTGTACCACCTGGTAGATCACGATCGCCAGGATGGCCAGGTAGGCGATGAGTGCGCCGTTGGTCGACAGGAAGCCCATGTCCTGGATGCGCCACACCAGGATCGCCAGGCAGCCCACCAGCGGAATGGTCCACAGGATCAGCTTGATCATGTCGCCCCAGGTGCTGACCTCCATGGCCAGGGCCTTGCGGGTCTTGCGGTGGGAGGAGGCGCTGGGGCCGTCGGTGATGGCGAACCAGTAGAAGACGCCGTAGGCGGCCATGACGATGGCGCTGATGGCGATCGCCCAGCGCCAGCCATCCTCGCCGCCGAGCATGGTCAGCGCGATGGTGGGCAGGGTCATGGCCGCGGCAGCGGAGCCGAAGTTGCCCCAGCCGGCATAGAAGCCCTCGGCGAAGCCGATATGCTTGGGCTTGAACCACAGCGCGGTCATGTGGATACCCACCACGAAGCTGGCACCGATGGAGCTGAGTATCAGGCGCGAGATCAGCAACTGGGTCATGGTATTGCCGAAGGCGAAGGCCAGGGCGGGAATCGCCATGACCACCATCAGGATCGAGAACACCCGGCGTGGGCCGAAGCGGTCCAGCGCCATGCCGACGATAATGCGTGCCGGGATGGTCAGCGCCACGTTGGTGATGGCAAAGAGTCGGATATGGTCCTGGGTCAGCCAGTCGACGCTCCTCAGCATGCTGCTGGCCAGCGGGGCCATGTTGAACCAGACGTAGAAGGTGATGAAGAAGGCGATCCAGGTCAGGTGCAGGGCCCGGATCTCGGGCGTACGGAACTTGAATAGGTCGGCGACTTTCATGGTCGTATCATCCTGATATCGCAGAAGAAAGGGTAAAGGGCTTCAACACCTCGCTTCAGGGGCTGGGAAGGATCAGCAGTGGGCACTCGACGCGGCGGGCGAGAAAGGAGCTGACGCTGCCGAAGGTCATGTAGTCGAGCTCGTCGACGAAATAGCTCAGCGACTGGGCGATGATGCCGCCGTCGGGCTTGCTGCTGTGGCGGGCGATCACCAGCACGTCGGGCCGGTGCTTCTGGGTAGCCTGCAGCAGCATCTTGCGGGCATCGCCTTCCGCCAGGGTCCAGTCGACGTCGAAGCCTTCCCGGGTGGCGAAATCGACGCCCTCTTCCAGCGCCGCCTTCAATTCCTGGTACTCCTCCTGGAACAGGTCCTCGTTGGCGTCGGTGGCGTCGCGGGGATTCTCTGCCACCCCGACCAGCATCAGCAGGGGGGCGTTGCAGCGGAACAGGCTGACCGTCTGGGCCAGGGCCAGCTTGGCGTTTCGTGAGCCGTCATAGGCGATCATGATCTTCATGACATACCTCCGTGGAGGAAGGAGTGAGGTGAGGCCAGGTCCCGACCCGGTGGCCGGGACCTGGTGACGACGGCGTCAGGGATTTTTGACGTAGGCGTTGGGGCGCAGGTAGAACCACCAGTTGATCACCAGGCACAGCGCGTAGAAGATCGCGAAGCCGTACATGGCGAGTTCGGGGGTACCGGCCTGGATCTGCTCGCCCATCACCCGCGGGGCGATGAAGGCGCCATAGGCGGCCACCGCGGAGGTCCAGCCCAGCACCGGGCCCTTCTGATGCTGGTCGAAGATCACGCCGATGGTGCGGAAGGTGGAGCCGTTGCCGATGCCGCTGGCGGCGAACAGGATCACGAACAGGATCATGAAGATCGCGAAGTAGCTGTTCGGGTCGGTGGAGTTGTAGGCCTGCATCATCACCCAGCCGGTGACGGCGGAGGCGATGACCATGACGACCGAGATCACCTGAGTGACGATGGAGCCGCCGACCTTGTCGGAGACCCAGCCGCCGATGGGGCGGATCAGGGCGCCGACGAAGGGACCGATCCAGGCCCAGGTCAGGGCGCTGGGGCCATCTGGGTTGGACACCCGGGTCACGCTGCCGTCGGCGGCCACTTCCATCATGTTGCCGAAGATGACGTTGATGGAGAGCGGCAGGGCGGCGGAGAAGCCGATGAAGGAGCCAAAGGTCAGGATGTAGAGAACGGTCATCGACCAGGTGTGCTTGTTGGAGAAGATCGCGAACTGCTTCTGGATATTGGGCTTGATCTCGCCGGGAATCAGGCGCAGTGCGAAGACGGTGAGCACGATGGTCAGCGGCAGGGCGATCCACATGTTGAGCCATACCAGCGCCAGCATGCCGATCACCGAGGTCACCAGGCCCACGCCATAGAGGCCGAGGATCTTGCCGAACGCCTGGGCGGGGGTGCCGGGGTTGGGGGTGATGGGGCGCAGGTTGTTCATGCCGAACCAGCTGGCGATGGCCAGCGGAATCAGGAAGACCAGCCAGATGAAGCCGGCGTTCTGGATCCAGGTGTCGGTGCCCGCCTCGATCCGACCGATCAGGGTGCCGCTGGAGCTTTCCAGCGCCATGGGGGCGCCGGCGATGGCGCCGAAGACACCGATGGTCATCACCAGCGGAATCAGGATCTGCATGGTGGTGACGCCGAAATTACCCAGCCCGGCGTTCATGCCCAGGGCGTAGCCCTGCTGCTTCTTGGGAAAGAAGGTGGAGATGTTGCTCATCGAGGCAGCGAAGTTGCCACCACCGATGCCCGAGAGCAGCGCCAGCATCTGGAAGACCCAGAAGGGCGTATCGGGATTCATCAGCGCCACGCCGGTGCCGAGGGCCGGAATCATCAGCAGGGAGGTGGTCAAAAAGACGGTGTTGCGCCCGCCGGCGATGCGGATCATGAAGGAGGCGGGGATGCGCAGGGTGGCGCCGGACAGGCCGGCCAGGGCGGTCAGGGTGAACAGCTGGCTCACCGTGAACGGGAAGCCCAGGTTCTGCATCTGGGTGGTGATCATCCCCCACATCAGCCAGACGGCGAAGCCCATCAGCAGGCTGGGAATGGAGATCCACAGGTTGCGGTTGGCAATCCGCTTACCGTCCCGTTCCCAGAACTGTTCGTTTTCGACATCCCAGTGCTCGATGTCGGCATTCTTGCGCGATGTCGCGACCCTTTCGAGGTCGGCACTCGTTTTGGACATGGTGGTTTCCCCTTGGTGGTTCCGCTGACTCCCGGTTTGCACCCTGAGGCCTGACCGGGGTCAATGCAGTACGTCTGGGGCAAAGATACGACGCCCGAATGGAGGGGGAAACCGGCCGGAATGGCCGCTAAATCCGTAAAGTACCTCTTGAGGGGTAGCGGGGGTAGGTTTTCAGTCGTTTGATTTTAAAGGGTTTTTTTCAGGGCCGGGAGGGCGGCGGGCCGCTTGTCGGCCCGCGGGGTTATTTGGAGGTATCCACACAGAACGCCGGGGAGCCTAGCGCTCGATGCCCTCCTGCACCGCCCACACCGCCGCTTCGACTCGCGAGCGCAGGTTGAGCTTCTTGAGCAGGTGCTTGACGTGCACCTTGACGGTGCCCTCGGTGATCTCGAGCTTGCGGGCGATGAGCTTGTTGGAGAGCCCGGCGGCCAGCTCGCGCAGGATCTCGCGCTCGCGCTGGGTCAGGCTGTGGATGTCGGGTGTGGCCGGCTGGCTGCGCTGGTTGCGCAGCGCCTCGGCCAGCAGGGCAGTGAGGCTCTCGCTGACCACCATGCGCCCCAGGGTGGCCTGGCGCAGTTGGCGCACCATCTCCTCGGGCTCCATGTCCTTGAGCAGGTAGCCATCGGCGCCGCCGCGCAGCGCGGCCACCAGATCGTCCTCGTGGTCGGACACGGTGAACATCACGATGCGGCCGGCGAAGCCGTCCTCGCGCAGCGCCTTCAGGGTCTGGATGCCGTCCATGCCGGGCATGTTGAGGTCGAGCAGGATCAGGTCCGGGTCCATCTCCCTGGCCAGGCGCACGCCTTCGGCCGGTTCGCCGGTGTCGCCGATCAGTTCCAGGTCGTCTTCCAGCTCCAGCAACTGGGCCACGCCGCGGCGCAGCAGCGGGTGGTCGTCGATGATCAGGATGCTGGCGGGAGTTTCGCTTGCTGACGGGTCCATGGTGTCTCAGTTTCCTTGATCGTGAGTGGTGACGTCCGGTGCCGGCTGCCGGGTGATCAGGCGCGCGGTCTGCGGCGTGAACTCCAGCTCGATCAGGGTGCCGCCCTGCACACGGTTGGCCAAGTGGAGCTCGCCGCCCAGGGTATGGGCGCGGTCGCGCATGATCACCAGGCCGTAGTGCATGGGCGGTGAGTCGCCGGCGGTCAGGCCGATTCCGTCGTCTTCGATGCGCAGCAGGATGCGGGCGTTGTGAAAGCGTACCGTGACCGCCGCCCAGTGGGCCTCGGCGTGCTTGTGAGTATTGCTCAGCGCCTCCCGGGCGACCTGCAGCACATGGATCTCCTCGTTGGGGTTGAGCAGATGGGGCGGCACGTCATAGTGCAGTTCCACCGGGGCGCCCATGCGCTCGGCGAATTCGGCGGTGGTCTGCTGCAGGGCCGACTGCAGCCCCGGCCCCTCCAGCTTGAGGCGGAAGGTGGTCAGCAGCTCGCGCAGCTGGCGGTAGGCGCTGTTGAGCCCGGTGCGCAGCTCGTCGAAGACCGCGGCCTGGGTTGCCTTGGGGGCGTCCTTGGCCTGCATGCGCTCCAGGCGCGCCACCTGCATCTTGAGATACGACAGCGACTGGGCCAGGGAGTCGTGCAGTTCCCGGGCGATGATGGTGCGCTCGTTCATCAGCGAGATCTGCTGCTCCTCCTCGATGCGCCGCTGCAGGTAGACCGCCGTGGCCAGCTGGTCGGCCAGGGCGTTGAGCAGGCGCCGCACGCTGTCGGAGAGCTGCTCCCCCTTGGGGTACCAGATCTCCAGGGTGCCGAGCATCTCGTCGCCGACGCTGACCGGCAGCAGCAGGCAGTCGCCCTCCTCGGTGTCGGGCAGAGTCAGCGGCTCGCTGTCGAGTAGGCAGGCGTGGCAGTCGTGGTCGCGGCAGTAGGTGGGGCGGCGCGCCGAGTGGGTGGCGAGTATCGGAATCTGACGGTCGTCGTAAGGATCGTTGAGCGACAACCGGATGGGGCCTATCTCCAGCAGCTGTTCGATGCGGCGCAGCATGGGAGCGGCGCTGGCGCACAGGTCGTTACCGCCGCCGTAGAGCGAACGACTGCCGTCGTGCATCACCTGCATGGCCTGGTTGCCGCGCTCGAGTTCCTCGGTCTTGCGGGCCACCCGCTCCTCCAGGTCGGCGTAGCTGGAGGCCAGCTGATCGGCCATGTTGTCGAAGGTGCGCCCCAGCATGGCCAGCTCGTCGCTGCCGGTGAGTCGGGTGCGGCGCGAGAAGTTGCGCCGGGCGGCCTCGCGGGCCAGCACCATCAACTGGCGAAGCGGGGCCACCAGGTTGTGGCGGATGTCGTAGAGGGCGATGGCCACCACCACCGCGGTGAGTCCCAGAAACAGGATCTGCAGGGCACTGAGCAGACGAATCTTCGCCTCGGTGTTCTGTTCGAGCTGCTTGACCATGGTATCGATGTCGCCCACCAGGCCGTCGAGGGCCAGGTTGAGGGGCTCGGCCTGCAGGTACTGGCTGGTGATGGCGCGGTTCACCTCCGGGGCGAGTTCGTTGTGCCAGCGCGACAGGATCAGGCGGTACTGCCGGCGCAGCTCATGGGCCTCGGAAGTGGGGATGGCGCCGGTCAGGTTATCGCCGGTCAGGCGCTCCTCGAAGCGCTCCTTGAGGACGCGAATCTCGGTCTGGTGCTCCCAGGTGGGGCGGCGCTCGAAGCGCTGCAGGGCGGCGACGATCTGATAGGTGTTCATGCGCAGCGAGCCGGCCACGTTGATGGCGGCGGCATCGCCGCGGCTGCCTCCCGCCACGGCCATGGTCACCACGATGCTGACCAGGGCCATGGCACTGATCGCTAGCAGCGAGGCCACGATCCGGGCCACCAGGGAGCGTTGCAGCAGTTTCATCGCTGGGTGCGATCTCCAGTCGGTTTCACGGGTAGTTCGACACTATACCCCAGGAGATAGCCGCTGCCCTCTACCCAAGGGGGTACCTCGTATGCCCTTTTGACGCTGCCGCCCGGGAGCTCGAAAATTCCTTGGACCCTCTCGAGGAATCCGCCGTTCATGAACGCTGCCAGGAAAGTCCCTGTCGTGGACGCGCAGGGCGTTGTACCAGCGCATGGTTACCGTTCGCTGGTGGTCGTGCTGCTGTCACCGCTGGCCTTTGCGCTGGTGTTTGCCAGCTGGACCATCTTCGCCGTTCTGGGCGTTGAACTGAAGGGCGCGTTGGGGTTCGGCGAGGTCCAGTTCGCCGTCCTGCTGGCCATGCCCATGTTCACCGGAGGGCTGGCGGCCCTGCCCATGGCGCTGCTGGCGAAGCGCATCGGCGGGCGGCGGGTGATGATCGGCTGCCTGCTGCTGATCGGCCCACTGCTGTGGGGGCTCAGTCAGTCGCGGGACTACGGGAATTTTTTACTGGCCGGTGCCGGGCTGGGCCTGGGCGCCGGGTCGCTGGCGGCCGGGCTGGTCTACGTGGCGACGCTCTGCCCGCGCCGCCATGCCGGCCTGGCGCTGGGGCTCTACGGTGCCGGTATGCTGGGCGCCGGGCTCACCTATTTCCTGCTGCCGCTGATCAGTCAGGCCTACGGTTGGCCCGCAGCGCCCAAGCTCTACCTGTTGCCGATCGGCCTGGTGACACTGCTGCTGTGGCTGTTTGCCGACGACGAGGCGCACGCGGATGCGCTACCCGCGACGAAGGGGCGTCGCCAGGCGCTCTCGTCGCGGCCACTGCGCCCCTGGCGCGAGTGGCTGCCGCCGCCGGCGGTGTGGCGGCTGGCGCTCTACTACAGCTTCTTTTACGGCGCCTTCGTGGCGCTGGCGCTGTGGCTGCCGGCCTACCTGGTGGCCCACTACGCGCTCTCGCTCAAGTCGGCGGCGCTATGGGCGCTGCTGTTCACCCTGCCCGGTGGGCTGGGCCAGATCCTCGGTGGAGCCCTGGCCGATCGCCGCGACTTCCGCGACCTGCGCTGGTGGGTCAGCGCCTGCGTCATGGTTTGCCTGTTCGTGCTTTCTTATCCCGACTTCACCATGCAGATCCACGGCGTGCACGGCGACCTTTCGCTGCGTTTCTCGATGCCGCTCGGCGGCTTCGTCGCCCTGCTGGCGGTGATGGGGCTGGCCATGGGGGTCGGCAAGGGCAGCCTGATGTGTTTGCTCTACCGCGAGTATGCCGATGACATGGCCCGCGCCGGTGGCCTCGCCCTGGCCCTGGGGGGGCTCTTCGCCGGGCTCCTGCCGCTGATGTTCGTGGTCGGCAACGAGTGGATCGGCGTGCGTACGGCCGGTTTCATGTTCCTCTATGCCGCGCTGGCGGTGTGCATGCTGACGATGCTGTGGGATCGCCGCACCCGTCCCGGTGGCTCTGCCTAGGGCTTATCTCCTTTCATTTCTGCATCTATCACCTTGGGGGTAGAGGGGGTGTATATGGAGGTAACCGGGCAGTAATCCGCCTTTCGATCCCCCAGAATTCTCTCCAAGAACCTGCCCTGGCGGTCGTGTTAAGAGACACAGCGCGGCACGGCAGGCGGGGTGGCCCAAGGCGGTCACACTTATTTTTCGAGGAGCCTGGAGATCGACCATGAGTCACTTCTTAGATCGGCTGAATTTCTTCCGCAAGGAGCGTGAGCCCTATGCCAACGAGCACGGCGAGGTCCGCAGCGAGTCCCGCGGCTGGGAAGACGGCTATCGGCAGCGCTGGCAGCACGACAAGGTCGTGCGCTCCACCCATGGCGTGAACTGCACGGGCTCGTGCAGCTGGAAGATCTACGTCAAGAACGGCCTGGTCACCTGGGAGACCCAGCAGACCGACTACCCGCGCACCCGCCCCGACCTGCCCAACCACGAGCCGCGGGGTTGCCCGCGTGGCGCCAGCTACTCCTGGTACATGTACAGCGCCAACCGCCTCAAGTACCCCTTGATTCGCAAGCCGCTGCTCAAGCTGTGGCGCGACGCCCTCCAGGAGAAGAAGGACCCGGTCGACGCCTGGGCCGCCATCGTCGAGGACCCGGCCAGGACCAAGCAGTACAAGCGGGCCCGCGGGATGGGCGGCTTCGTGCGCGCCAACTGGGATGAGCTCAACGAGCTGATCGCCGCCTCCAACGTCTACACCGCCAAGCAGTACGGCCCGGACCGTATCATCGGCTTCTCGCCGATCCCCGCCATGTCCATGGTCAGCTACGCCGCCGGCAGCCGCTACCTGTCGTTGATCGGCGGCGTCTGCATGAGCTTCTACGACTGGTACTGCGACCTGCCGCCGGCCAGCCCCCAGACCTGGGGCGAGCAGACCGACGTGCCCGAGTCCGCCGACTGGTACAACTCCGGCTATATCATCGCCTGGGGTTCCAACGTGCCCCAGACCCGCACGCCGGACGCCCACTTCTTCACCGAAGTGCGCTACAAAGGCACCAAGACCGTCTCCATCACCCCGGACTACGCCGAGGTCTCCAAGCTCACCGACGAGTGGCTGTCGGTCAAGCAGGGCACCGACGCCGCCCTGGGCATGGCCATGGGCCACGTGATCCTCAAGGAGTTCCACCTCGACAACCCCAGCGCCTACTTCACCGAGTACGTGCGCCAGTACTCCGACATGCCCTTCCTGGTCGAACTGGAAGCGCGTGAGGACGGCAGCTACGTGCCCGGCAAGCAGCTGCGCGCCAGCGACTTCGCCAAGAACCTGGGCCAGGACAACAATCCTGAGTGGAAGACCGTGGCCTGGGACGAGACCCGCGACCAGCTGGTGGTGCCCCGCGGCTCCATCGGCTTCCGCTGGGGCGAGGAGGGCAAGTGGAACCTCGAGCCCCGCGACGCCGACGGCGAGGAGATCAAGCCGCTGCTGACGCTGGCCGAGCATCATGACGATGTGGCCCGGGTCGCCTTCCCCTACTTCGGCGGCATCGAGCATGAGCACTTCGACCACGTCAAGAGCAGCGGCGCCAGCGATGAGCTGCTGTTCCACAGCCTGCCCGCCAAGCGCCTCAAGAAGGCCGACGGCAGCGAGGCCCTGGTGGTCACCGTCTTCGACCTGATGTGCGCCAACTACGGCATCGATCGCGGCTTCGGCGAAGACGACGGCGCCACCTCCCTGGACGAGGTCAAGCCCTACACCCCGGCCTGGCAGGAGAAGATCACCGGCGTGCCCGCCGAGCAGGTCACCCGCATCGCCCGGGAGTTCGCCGACAACGCCGACAAGACCCGGGGCCGGTCCATGGTCATCGTGGGTGCCGCGATGAACCACTGGTACCACATGGACATGAACTACCGCGGCCTGATCAACATGCTGGTGATGTGCGGCTGTGTCGGTCAGAGCGGCGGCGGCTGGGCCCACTATGTCGGCCAGGAGAAGCTGCGCCCGCAGACCGGCTGGCTGCCGCTGGCCTTCGGCCTCGACTGGCAGCGTCCGCCGCGCCACATGAACTCCACCTCCTTCTTCTACAACCACTCTTCCCAGTGGCGCTACGAGAAGCTCGAGATCAAGGAGATCCTCTCGCCGCTGGCCAACCCGGCCGACTACACCGGCAGCCTGATCGACTTCAACGTGCGCTCCGAGCGCATGGGCTGGCTGCCCTCCGCGCCGCAGCTGGGCACCAACCCGCTGCGCCTGGCCAAGGCCGCCGAGGCCGCCGGCATGTCCACCAAGGACTACGCCGTCGAGCAGCTCAAGGAAGGCAAGCTGGCCTTCGCCGCGGAGGACCCGGACAACCCCCAGAACTTCCCGCGCAACCTCTTCGTGTGGCGCTCCAACCTGCTGGGCAGCTCGGGCAAGGGCCACGAGTACATGCTCAAGTACCTGCTGGGCACCCGCCACGGTATCCAGGGCAAGGACCTGGGCGAGTTCGGCGGCCAGAAGCCGGAAGAGGTCAAGTGGCACGACGAGGCGCCGGAAGGCAAGCTCGACCTGGTGGTGACCCTGGACTTCCGCATGTCCTCCACCTGCCTCTACTCGGACATCGTGCTGCCCACGGCGACCTGGTACGAGAAGGACGACCTCAACACGTCCGACATGCATCCGTTCATCCACCCGCTGACCGCGGCCACCGACCCGGCGTGGGAGTCGCGCAGCGACTGGGATATCTACAAGGGCATCGCCAAGGCGTTCTCCAAGGTCTGCGTTGGACACCTGGGCGAGGAGACCGACCTGGTCACCCTGCCGCATCAGCACGACTCCCCCGCCGAGCTGGCCCAGCCCGAGGTCAAGGACTGGAAGAAGGGCGAGTGTGAAATGATCCCCGGCAAGACCATGCCGGCGCTGATCGAGGTCAAGCGTGACTACCCGGCCACCTATGAGCGCTTCAGCTCGCTGGGCCCGGCGCTGGGCAAGCTCGGCAACGGCGGCAAGGGCATCAGCTGGAACACCGACAGCGAGATCGAGCTGCTCGGCAAGCTCAACTACGTCAAGCAGGACGGCCCGGCCAAGGGGCGCCCGAAGATTGAAACCGCGATCGAGGCCGCGGAAGTGGTGCTGACCCTGGCCCCGGAGACCAACGGCCAGGTGGCGGTCAAGGCGTGGGAGTCGCTCTCCAAGATCACCGGGCGGGATCACACCCATCTGGCGGTCAACAAGGAGGAGGAGAAGATCCGCTTCCGCGACATCGTCGCCCAGCCGCGCAAGATCATCTCGAGCCCGACCTGGTCCGGCCTGGAGGACGAGCACGTCTCCTACAACGCCGGTTACACCAACGTTCACGAGATGATTCCGTGGCGCACCGTGAGCGGTCGCCAGCAGTTCTACCAGGACCACCCCTGGATGCGCGCCTTCGGCGAGAGCCTGCTGACCTACCGGCCGCCGATCAACACCAAGACGATCACCGGCTTCACGATGCCCGAGGACAACGGCTACCCGTCCAAGGCGCTGAACTGGATCACCCCGCACCAGAAGTGGGGCATCCACTCCACCTACTCGGACAACCTGCTGATGCTGACGCTGAACCGCGGCGGCCCGGTGGTGTGGATGTCCGAGCCCGATGCCGCCGAGATCGGCATCGAGGACAACGACTGGATCGAGCTGTACAACGCCAACGGCGCGATCACCGCCCGGGCCATCGTCAGCCAGCGGGTCAAGGCCGGCATGGTCATGATGTACCACGCCCAGGAGCGCCAGGTGAACGTGCCGGGCTCCGAGGTCACCAAGACCCGCGGCGGCATGCACAACTCCGTGACCCGGGTGTGCCCCAAGCCGACCCATATGATCGGCGGCTACGCCCAGCTTTCCTACAGCTTCAACTACTACGGAACCGTTGGCTCCAACCGCGATGAATTCGTCCTGATACGCAAGATGAAGAGAATCGACTGGCTGGACGGCGAGGGCAACGACAGCGTTCAGGAGGCCGTGAAATGAAGATTCGTTCCCAGGTAGGCATGGTCCTCAACCTCGACAAGTGCATCGGGTGTCACACCTGCTCGGTCACCTGCAAGAACGTCTGGACCAGCCGCGAAGGCATGGAGTACGCCTGGTTCAACAACGTCGAGACCAAGCCCGGCATCGGCTATCCCAAGGAGTGGGAGAACCAGAACAAGTGGAAGGGCGGCTGGATGCGCCGCCGCGACGGCAAGATCGAGCCGCGCATCGGCGGCAAGTGGCGGGTGCTGGCGAACATCTTCGCCAACCCCGACCTGCCCGAGATCGACGACTACTATGAGCCGTTCGACTTCGACTACGAGCACCTGCATACCGCCAAGCAGGGCGAGCACCAGCCGGTGGCGCGCCCCCGTTCGCTGATCTCCGGCGAGCGCATGCAGAAGATCGAGTGGGGGCCCAACTGGGAGGAGATCCTCGGCACCGAGTTCGCCAAGCGGCGCAAGGACAAGAACTTCGAGAAGGTGCAGGCCGATATCTACGGCCAGTTCGAGAACACCTTCATGATGTATCTGCCGCGCCTGTGCGAGCACTGCCTGAATCCCACCTGCGTGGCCTCCTGCCCGAGCGGGGCGATCTACAAGCGCGAGGAGGACGGCATCGTCCTGATCGACCAGGACAAGTGCCGCGGCTGGCGGATGTGCATCTCCGGCTGCCCGTACAAGAAGATCTACTACAACTGGAAGACCGGCAAGTCCGAGAAGTGCATCTTCTGCTACCCGCGCATCGAGGCGGGCATGCCGACCGTGTGCTCCGAGACCTGCGTGGGCCGCATCCGCTATCTCGGCGTGCTGCTCTACGATGCCGACCGCATCGAGGAAGTGGCGAGCTCGCCGGACGAGCGCGACCTCTACCACCGCCAGTGCGAGATCTTCCTGGATCCCAATGACCCGGAAGTCATCGCCCAGGCCAAGAAGGACGGCATCGCCGACAACGTGATCGCCGCCGCCCAGGCCTCGCCGGTCTACAAGATGGCCATGGACTGGGGCCTGGCGCTGCCGCTGCACCCGGAGTACCGCACCCTGCCGATGGTCTGGTACGTGCCGCCGCTGTCGCCGATCCAGTCCGCCGCCGAGGCCGGCAAGGTCGAGTCTGACGGCGTGCTGCCCAAGATCGAGTCGCTGCGCATTCCGGTGAAATATCTCGCCAACATGCTCACCGCCGGCGAAGAGGAGCCCGTGGTGCTCGCCCTCAAGCGGCTGATGGCCATGCGTGTCTTCATGCGCAACCGGCACGTGGAAGGCAAGCATGACACCGAGGTACTCGACGCCGTGGGACTCTCCGAGGCCCAGGTGGAGGAGATGTACCGCTATCTGGCCATCGCCAACTACGAGGATCGCTTCGTGATCCCCACCAGCCACCGCGAGATGGCCACCGAAGCCTTCCCGGAGCGCGGCGGCTGCGGCTTCAGCTTCGGCGACGGCTGTCACGGCGAGAGCAAGCCGAGCCTGTTCAACGGCCGGCCCCAGACCACCACCCTGGTCGAGCCGGTGGACGTCTTCGATCCCAAGGCCCCGGCCGGGAAGACGGCTGCCAAGGAGAAGCACCATGGCTGATGCGGCACTCCAGTTACCCCAGTCCGAGCCTGGCATGCGCAGCCTGCGCGTGCTGGCCCGCCTGCTGGACTACCCCACCGAGGCGCTCCAGGGCGCGGTGGATGAGCTGATCGAGGCGCTCTATGTCGAGCGCCGCCTGCCGGCGGCGCTGCGGTCCGAGCTGATGGACTGGTGCCAGCGTATCGCCGACGGCGACCTGCTGGAACTCCAGTCCGAGTACGTGGCGCTGTTCGACAAGGGGCGCGCCCACTCGCTGCTGCTCTTCGAGCACGTCCACGGCGAGTCCCGCGACCGCGGCCAGGCCATGGTCGATCTGATGAACGAGTACCAGGACGCCGGCTTCGCGCTGGACGCCCGGGAGCTGCCGGACTACCTGCCGCTGTTCCTGGAGTACCTCTCCACCCGCGATGAGGCGGAGATCGGCCGCTGGCTGGGCGAGATCCGCCACATCCTGGGGCTGCTCACCGCGCGCCTGGAAGAGCGCGGCGCCGACCAGGCCCTGGTGCCCCGGGCGCTGCTGGCGCTGATCGGCGCCGAGGCGGAAGTCGAGGCCCACCGCGAGGAGGTCAAGGGCGAGAGCCGCGACGACACCCCCGAGGCGCTGGACGCGGTCTGGGAAGAGGAGGCGGTGCGCTTCTCCGCCGAATCCGACCAGGACTGCGCGCTGCAGTCCGCCGAGGGCCGCCGTCTGGCCGAGCGCAAGCAGAGCGTCCACAGCGAAGCCGTTCGCATTCTCTCACCCGAGGCGGCGCCTCGAGTGACGGGTCGTTAACAGGAGAATCACCATGTCTGCATTCGGCACCTATCTCGACCACCTGATCTACGGCTACTACCCGTACCTGGTCGGCACCGTCTTCCTGGTTGGCAGCCTGCTGCGCTACGACCACGGCCAGTTCACCTGGAAGACCGGCTCCAGCCAGATGCTCTCGTCGAAGAACATGCGCCTGGCCAGCAACCTCTTCCATGTCGGCATCATCGTGATCTTCTTCGGTCACCTGTTCGGCATGCTGACGCCGCAGTGGGTCTACTCGCCCTTCCTGCACGCCGGCACCAAGCAGCTGATCGCCATCGTGGTGGGCGGGGCCGCCGGCATCGCATGTCTCGTGGGCGGCGCCATGCTGCTGCATCGCCGCATCACCAATCCGCGGGTGCGCGCCTCCTCCAGCACCATGGATACCGCCATCCTCGGGCTGATCGTCTTCCAGGCGGCGCTGGGCATGATCACCGTGTTCTTCTCGCTGGGCCACCTGGACGGCGAGATGATGGTCACCCTCTCCAGCTGGGCCCAGGCGATCGTCTTCTTCGGCGGCGGCGCTGCCCAGTACATGGAAGGGGTGTCCTGGATCTACAAGCTGCATATCTTCGTGGGTCTGACCATCATCCTGCTGTTCCCCTTCTCGCGCCTGGTGCACGTGTGGAGCATTCCGCTGGGCTATATCACCCGGCGCTACCAGCTGGTGCGCAAGCGGGGCTGAGAGAGTCAGTGCTGGCTACCCTCGACGCGGGGCGCCGGGGGTAGGCCGTAGAGGAGGTCATTTGCCATGGATGGCAAATGTAGCGCCCAGGGAAGGGTTTACAGCGCCTCCTCGCAGGCCTGCCGCCGGATCAGCCCCTCTCACCGGCCCTGGTATGAATTGAGCTGTAAGGATTTATCACCATGCAGATGATCGATATCGAGCAGATCCCGGGGGGCGCGAGCCCCCCTCCCATCCGGGTCGGTGATACCACTATCGCCGAGTCCGACATCGCTCTCGAGATGCAGTACCACCCCGCGCCCAGCGCCGGCGAGGCACAGCTCCAGGCGGCCCGCGCCCTGGTGGTGCGCGAGCTGCTGCGGCGTCGCGCCGTGGCGCTGGGCCTGGTCGCGGCGGACAGCGACGACGAGGGCGACAACGACGCCGCCATCGCCGCCCTGCTCGAGCGGGAGCTCGAGGTGCCCGAACCCAGCGAGGCGGACTGTCGGCGTTTCTTCGATGCCGACTCCGAGCGCTTCAGCGAGCCGACGCGGCTGGCCGTGCGCCATATCCTGCTTCCCGCGGCGCCGGACGACGCCGAGGCGCGCGATGCCCAGTACCGCCTGGGGGAGCGGCTGATCGCCGAGCTCCAGGAGATCCCGGAGCGCTTCACCGAGTTTGCCCAGCGCCACTCCGCCTGCCCGTCCAAGGACGAGGGCGGGGAGCTGGGCTGGCTGGCCCCGGGGCAGACCGTGGCCGAGCTCGACCGCGCCCTGCAGCACCTGCCCGAAGGGCTGCACGAGCGGCCGCTGGCCTCGCGCTACGGCTGGCATGTGGTGCTTATCGACCAGCGCCTGGGCGGCCAGCGCCTGCCTTTCGAGGAGGTGTTCGACCGGGTGCGCCACAGCCTGCGTGAGCACTCCACGCGTCGTGCCCTGCGTCACTACCTGCTGGCGCTCGAGGCCGAGACCGGCGTCGAGGGCATTACCCTGGACGACGACAGCGCCAACGCCTTGATGCAGTGATGCCGCACTGCCGGGGCGTGTCGGCCCCGGCAGCGCCTTTCGACCGGATTCTTTCGCTTACCACTTCACACCAGGCCGCGCCCAGGCGGGGCGGTGCCGCAGGCGGGCTGTCGCCCCGCGGTACACGCCACACGCTGGGGGCCGGGAGGGCTATTCATGTCTCATGTCCACCAGGATACCGCCTTCACGTCGCTCGGCATCGCCGTGCTGACCGTCTCGGATACCCGCGGCTTCGACCGTGACGGCAGCGGCGACCTGCTCAGCGAGCGTCTGTCCGAGGCCGGCCATGCGCTGGTCGAGCGGCGCATCGTGCCCGACGACATCTACCGCATCCGGGCGGTGGTCTCCAAGTGGGTGGTGCGCGACGATATCCAGGTGATCCTGGTCAACGGCGGCACTGGCTTCACGCCCCGCGATACCACGCCGGAGGCCCTGACCCCGCTGTTCGACAAAGCGGTGGACGGCTACGGCGAGCTGTTTCGCCAGCTCTCCTTCGAGAGCATCGGCGCTTCCACCATCCAGTCCCGCGCCGTGGCCGGCGTGGCCAATCGTACCCTGATCTTCTCCATGCCGGGCTCGCCCAGGGCCTGCGCCACCGCCTGGGACGGCATCCTCGCAAGCCAGCTCGATGCCCGCACCCGGCCCTGCAACTTCGTCGCCATGGTGCTGCCCGAGTCGACCCGCTGTGGCTCTCGTGATCCCGAGACGGCGCCTGACCACGGTCAAGGAGTGCAGGCATGAGCTGTGCCAGCCTTGCCAAGGGGCTGCTCGACCTCTTGGAGGCCCGGGAGCGGATGATCGCCGCGGCCAGGCCGCTGACGGACGAGGAGCGCCTGCCCCTGGAGCAGGCGGCCGAACGCGTGCTGGCCCACGACCTGGTGGCCGGCCTCGACATGCCGGGCATCGACAACAGCGCAATGGACGGCTATGCCCTGCGCCTCGCCGAGCTGAGCGATGCGGGCCTGCCGGTCCTCATGCGGGTACCGGCGGGTGCCGGCGCTCAGCGTCTTCCCGAAGGGGGCTGTGCGCGGATCTTCACCGGCGCTCCGGTGCCCGAGGGGGCCGACTGCGTGGTGCCCCAGGAGCGGGTGCGGCTGGACGCTAGCGGGCGGGTGCAGGTGCTGGGCGAGGCCCGGCCGGGGGCCAATATTCGCCGCCGTGGGGAGGAGTACCGGGTCGGCGACACCCTGCTCGAGGCGGGCGCCTCGCTGAACGCAGCGGCCCTGGCGATGATCGCCAGTCAAGGCCTGGCCGAAGTAGCGGTGCGGCGGCGCCTTCGGGTGGCACTGCTCTCCACAGGTGATGAACTGATCGAGCCGGGGATACCCTACGAAACCGGTCAAGTATACAATAGCAACCGAGTGATGTTGCAGGCGTTGCTTGCCCAGGCGGGCTGTGAGGTCATCGACCTGGGCATTATCGCCGATACGCCGGCGGCGCTGCACCAGGCCTTCGTCACCGCCCGCGACCGCGCGGATCTCGTCATCTGCACCGGCGGGGTCTCGGTGGGCGAGGAAGACCATGTGCGACCGGTGCTCGAGCAACTGGGCGGCATTCGCTTCCACGGGGTGGCGATCAAGCCCGGCAAGCCGTTCGCCTTCGGCTACCTGGACGACGGCACCCCGGACGGCACGCCGCTGATCGGCCTGCCGGGTAACCCGGTGGCCTCGCTGGTGGGCTGGCAGCTGCTGGCCAGGCCCTTCGTCCAGGGCTGCCAGGGGGGTGAGGTGGCAGCGCTGCAGCAGTTCGCCGTGCGCGCGGGGTTCTCCCGGCGGGCCAGCCCCGGGCGGCGGGAGCTGCTGCGGGTGGTACTCGATTGGCAGGGCGGCCAGCCGGTCGCCCTGCTGGCCGGCGGCCAGGGGTCGCATATGCTGCGGGCCGCCAGCCAGGCACATGGCTATCTGATGATGGTCGCTGACACAGACGTGGAGGAAGGTCATGACTACCCCTATCTGCCCGCCGGACAGTTCGTCGGCTGACCTGCTGTTCAAGCCCAAGCAGCTGCGTGAGCTGGTGCTGGGGGTTCCCTGGCTGGGCCAGCTCGAGGGCGAGGAGATCGAGTCGCTGCTGGAAGACTCCGAGCTGCTCGAGCTGAAGAATCGCGAGTGGCTGTTTCGCCAGGACGCCCCGGCGCACTGGCTGTATATCGTCATCAATGGCGCCGTGCGCCTGACGCGCTCCGCCGGCGATGGCCGCCTGGCGACCATTCGCTGCGTCGAGCGCGGCGGCACCCTGGGCGAGCTGAGCATGGTCTCCAGCACCGGGGTCTATCTCTATTCGGCGGAGGCGCTGCGGCGCACCCATGTGCTGGCGATTCCCGCCGCGCGCTGCCGCGAGATCATGGACCGCCAGCCGGCCTGCCGCGCCGAGTTCATGAGTCGCCTGGCCGTGGAGCTCACCGAGCGCCTCGAGGACCTGGCGCTGCTGACTCAGGCCGACGCCATGTCGCGGCTGGTCAGCTATATCCTGCGCCAGCTGCCCTCGAGCCGCGCGAAGGGGCCGCGGGTGGTGCGTCTCTCCATTCCCAAGCGCTGGCTGGCGTCCCAGCTGGCGATGACCCCGGAGACCCTGTCGCGGCTGCTGGCCAAGCTGCGCGACAGCGGCGCCATCAATATCGACCGCCAGCGGCTCACCGTGCTCGATGAACAGAAGCTGCGCGACGCCATGGTCACCGACGACTGACGCGGCGCGAGCGACATCGCTCCGCGGCAGCGAACGACCTACTGGAAACTGGAACTGGGAGGCCGCATGTCCCGAACCGCCGACAAACCGCGCACCCTGATCTACTCCTGCTCGGGCTGCTCGGACGTGGCGCAGCTCGCCAACGATGTGGCGCTGCGCCTCGACCACGGCGGCGTGGCGGAGATGTCCTGCATCGCTGGCGTGGGCGGCGGGGTGCCCGGGCTGGTGAAAGTCGCCCGCTCCGGCCGACCCATCGTCGCCATCGACGGCTGCCCGATGCACTGCGTTAGCCACTGCCTGGCCCGGGCCGGGGTCACCGCCACCGAGCACGTCAAGCTCTATAAGCGCGGCCTGCGCAAACGCCGCGGCCAGCGCTATGGCGATGACGTCGTGGCCGAGGTGGCCGAGGATGTCGGCGAGCTGATCGCGCGGCTGCCCCTGCACGCCAGCGCTCACGTGGAGGCGAGTCCATGACCGCCCTGATCGACGGCTTCGGCCGCACCGTCCGCTACGTTCGCCTGTCGGTCACCGACCGCTGCGACTTCCGCTGCGTCTACTGCATGGCCGAGGAGATGACCTTCCTGCCCCGGGCTCAGGTGCTGACCCTGGAGGAGATGGCCACCCTGTGCCGGGCCTTCGTCGAGCTCGGCGTGGAGAAGATCCGCCTCACCGGCGGCGAGCCGCTGGTCAGGCGCAACATCGAGACCCTGGTCGCTGAGGTCGGGGCCTTGCCGGGGCTGCGCGACTTCGCCATGACCACCAACGGCTCGGGACTCGCCAAGCACGCCCGGGCGCTTCGCGAGGGCGGCCTTTCGCGCCTCAACGTCAGCCTCGACACCCTGGACCCGGGGCGCTTTCGGGCGCTGACCCGTACCGGCGAGCTGGCCACGGTCATCGACGGCATCCGCGCCGCCCGCGAGGCCGGGTTTACCCGAATCAAGCTCAACGCGGTGATCCTCAAGGGGCGCAATGACGACGAGGTGCTCGACCTGGTCGAGTTCGCCCGCCAGGAGCGGGTCGACATCAGCTTCATCGAGGAGATGCCGCTGGGCGAGGCCATCGGTCACGACCGCGCCGAGACCTTCTGCTCGAGCGACACGGTGCGCGCCGCCATCGAGACGCGCCACGCGCTGATTCCCACCACCGAGACCACCCTGGGGCCATCGCGCTACTACCGCATGGCGGATTCAGAGAGCCGTATCGGCTTTATCTCGCCCCACAGCCACAACTTCTGCGACGCCTGCAACCGGGTGCGGGTCACCGCCGAGGGCCGCCTGCTGCTGTGCCTGGGCAACGAGCATTCGGTGGACCTGCGCGCCGTGCTGCGTCGCCACCCCAGCGACACCGAGCGCTTGAAGGCCGCCATCGTCGCCGCCATGACCAAGAAGCCCGAGCGCCACCACTTCACCACCGACGGCGACGTCCAGGTGGTGCGCTTCATGAATATGACCGGGGGCTAGCCTCCGGCACTGTGTCTATCTTTCCGGTTCCGTCTTCTCCCCGGCCTGATTCCATCCGGCCGGCGGCTGCCAGCATGCGCTCCACTCCACCAGGTCGCGACTCGGCATGGGGCGGGCGATGCCGAACCCCTGGGCCTGTTCACAGCCCAGCGCGATCAGCCGGCGACCCTGGGCCTCGGTTTCCACGCCCTCGGCAATGACCTGGAACTCGAACGCCTCGGCCAGGCCGATGATGCCCTTGACGATGGCCAGATCGCCAGTGTCGTCCAGCATGTCGCGGATGAAGGTGCGATCGATCTTGAGCCGGTCGGCGGGCAGGTACTTGAGGTACTCCAGGGCAGCATAGCCGGTGCCGAAATCGTCCAGCGATACCGCGACGCCCAGTGCCCGGCACTGGCGGATGACCTCGCCGGCCAGGGCGATGTCGCCGATGGCGGCGCTTTCGAGGATCTCCAGCTCCAGGGCGCCGGGGGCGACGTCGGCGTGTGCGGCCAACTGCTCGCCGAGCCGCGCGACGAAGTCGGGCTGCTGCAGCTGCAGGGCGTTGATGTTCACGCTTACCGGGAGCGCCAGGCCGAGCGACTGCCAGCGCTGTACCTCATTGAGTGCTGTCTCGATCACCCAGTTGCCGATCTTGACCGATATGGGGTGCCGCTCGATCTGCGGCAGGAAATCGCCGGGCGGTACCAGCCCGCCTTCCGGATCCTGCCAGCGTAGCAGGGCCTCGGCGCCGATCAGCCTGCCGGTGCGCATGTTGACCTTGGGCTGGTAGTGCAGCACCAGCTCGCCGTTGGTCAGGGCGGCTTCGATACGTTCGACCAGGCGCGACAGCGCCGACTGGTCGTGGTTGTGCCGGGGGTCGAACCAGTGCAGGCGGTTGCGGCCGTTGAGCTTGGCCTCGTGCATGGCCTGGTTGGCGTGGCGCAGCAGCGTATCGGCATCGCTGGCGTCGTCTGGATAGTGGGTCGCGCCGATGCTGGCCGAGCAGTGAAGGGTGACGCCCTCGAGCCGGATGGGCTGGGCGGCCTCCTGCTGCAGCCGCTGCAGGATCGGCTTGGCGTCGTCGGCTGCGGCCAACTCCTCGATCACCGCGGCGAACTCGTCACCCCCCAGCCGGGCCAGGGTATCCCCCTCGCGCAGCGCCGACTGGAAGCGCTTGGCCAGCAGCTCCAGCACCCGGTCGCCCAGCGCATGACCGTACGTTTCGTTGAGCGACTTGAAGTCGTCCAGGTCGATGATGGCGACCACCAGCGGGGTGTTGCTGCGGCGACTGATGCTCAGCGCATGGCGCAGTCGGTCGCCCAGCAGCATGCGATTGGGCAGGTCGGTAAGGGGATCGTGATTGGCGCTGTGCACCAGCTGGCGCTGATGTTCGCTGGCGCGCTCGGTGATGTCGGAAAACACCGCCACATAGTTCTGCAGCCGGCCGCGTTTGTCATGCACGGCGTTGATGGTCAAAAGCTCGGCATAGACCTCGCCGTTCTTGCGTCGGTTCCAGATCTCCCCCTGCCAGGAGCCGGTGGTCAGAAGCTCATTCCATAGCGCGCGATAGAAGGCGCTATCCTGTCGGCCCGACTGGAGGAAACGCGGATTTCGGCCAATGGCCTCCTCGCGTGGATAGCCGGTGATTCGCGTAAAGGCGTCGTTGAGGTCGAGAATGGTGGCGTCGGGGCCGGTGACGGTAATGCCGTCCTGGGTGTGGTGGAAGACATTGGCGGCCAGCTGCAGCCGGTTCTGGATGTTTCGAATGATCAGGAAAGAGAGCAGTACGGCGATCAGCGTCGAGACGATGGAGAGAGCCAGGTACTGGGTCAGCTCACCCTGTGCGGCGGCCTTGAGCCCAGCCGCCGTGGCCATGATGTCGTTCGATAGGGTGTCTTCCACCGTCTTGATATGTTCTATCTTCAGGGTCTTCCAGTCGAACCACTGATCGGGGGTGACGTCGAGCTTGGCCAGCGGCCCCCGATCGATGATGCGCTGACGAAAGGCTTCCAACTGGCGGGTTTCATCGGCCGTCAGCAGTGCCGAAAGGGCGGCGCTGGCCTGCCGGTCGGCCAGGTTGTGGAAGGTGGCCAGAAAGGCACTCTGCTCGCCCATCATCGGCATGATTCGCTGGTAGATCGTCTGGGGCAGCAGTCCCCTGGCCAGTGCATTGGACAGCAGAGCGCGCTCCAACCCCGCCAGCTCCTTGTACATCAGCAGGGCATGATAGGCGCCGAGCTTGCGGTTGATCTCGCCCTGGTCGGTGAGGTGGGTCAGCTGTCCGATCAGGGCGTTCAGCCGATAGTTGACCTGGCTGTAGTAGCGAATGGCGTCATCCGCTTCGAGACGGTGGGCATTCACATCATCGCGGATGCCCTGCAGCCTCTCGAAGGAGCGCGTCGTGCCCCGAATGTCCTGGAGGAAGGAGAGGTAGCTCTGGTCGTCCTCAAGGGGACCCTGGTGCAGGGAGAAGTTGGCAATCGTCCGGCCGCTCGCCTGCTGCTCGGCCAGTCGTGAAATATCAAAACCCTGTAGCCGGTCGTGAAAGCGCGATACTTGACGGTCGGTTTGCCGCCGCGCTTCATGCAGCTGTTCCCCGAAGTGGCTCCCGCCGCTGCCGAGAAAGCCCGAGCTCATGCCACGCTCGACCTGCAAACGATGCACCAGGTCGCCGGCATCCACGGCAAGCGAGGTGAGTGCCTGAAGCTCAGACATGTTGACGGCCAGCTTCTGTCGCTCCAGAGCGCCCGAGGTAGCCAGCCAGATCAGCGTGATCAGCGGCAGGCTAAGGGCAATGATAAAGCGGGCCTCGAGTGAAAGGCGGTTGAAAAATTGATGCATGTCATTTTCTCGTTGTCTGCGTCCTGTAGGCAGACGCGACCGGGCTCACTCGTCAGGCGGGATAGTTGTGTTTATTCGAAGAATGGCAAGTCAGACTCTACCACGACTCGGCCTTGACGTGAGTCGGCGTGGCGTACACCCAAGGGCGAAGGCGGTCGGGCGCCACGCCGAGGCGTGACAGGTGGGCTTGGCCCGCACCTATGCGGGGTCTCTCTGCGTATTGTGGATACTGCTGGCGCCTCATGTGGCTTGTTTGTCGCTTTTTGTATATAAAATGGCGTGTTGCGCGGAGTAGTCCTCCGGTCGGCAGGCAAGATGTAGGCCTCTGTCGCTTCACAGGAGATTCGCATGACCGATTCGCAAGAACCTGCCTCCGGGACGCCACGCCAGTCCCTCGACGCTTCGCATCGCTACTATGCGCTGGTGGAACAGCAGGGGCTGTTCCGCGGCACCCATCGCGGCATGACCCTATGGGCCGCCGGCATCATTCTCGCCTTCGTGCTCTTCTCGGCGCTGGATACCGAGCTTGCCGGCAGCGTCTTCGGTACCGCCCGGGCCTGGATCGAGAGCACCTTCAGCTGGTACTACATCATCACCCTGGTGTTTCTCATCGCCGTCTGCTTCGGCCTGCTGCTCAGCCCCTTCGGGCGCATCCGCCTGGGCGACGATGACAGCCGCCCGGACTTCTCGACCTTTGCCTGGATCGCCATGCTGTTCTCGGCGGGGATTGGCATCGGTATCCTCTTCTTCGGCGTCGCCGAGCCGCTCTTCTACCTCGATGACAGCGGGGCCTTCGGCTATCCCAACAGCCCCTATGCCGACCTGGCCGGTGCCACCGAGATCGGCCATGAGCGCGCGGTTACCGCCCTGTCGGTAACCTATTTCCACTGGGGGCTGCACGGCTGGGCCGTCTACGTGCTGGTGGGGCTGTCGCTGGCCTACTTCGCCTACCGCAAGAAGCTGCCGCTGGCGCTGCGCTCCTCGCTCTACCCCTTCATCGGCAAGCGTATCTACGGTCCCATCGGCCACCTGGTGGACCTGCTGGCGGTATTCGGCGCGGTGTTCGGTGTCGCCACCTCGCTGGGCCTGGGGGTGAGCCAGATCGCCACCGGCCTGGAGCGGCTGTTTGGCATCGACCCGGGCAACCCCACCCAGCTGGCGCTGATCGCCGGGATTAGCGTCCTGTCGATCCTGTCGGCGGTCTCCGGCGTGGGGCGCGGCATCAAGATCCTCTCCCAGTGGAATATCGTGATGTCGCTGGTGCTGCTGGGCTTCTTCCTGTTCGGCGGTCCCACCGCCTGGCTGCTGGGCATGTTCGGCGAGTCGCTGGGCCACTATCTGGGCAACTTCGTGCAGATGGGGCTATGGTTTCCCCAGGAGGAGGGGGCGGCCCAGTGGCAGGGCGACTGGACCATCTTCTACTGGGGCTGGTGGCTGGCGTGGGCGCCGTTCGTCGGGCTGTTCATCGCTCGTATCTCCCGGGGCCGGACCCTGCGCGAGTTCATGTTCTGCGTGATGCTGATCCCCACCCTGATCATCATCGGCTGGCTCAGCGTGTTCGGCGGCGTGGCCATGCACCAGGAGCTGACCGCCGAGGGTGGCGTCGGCAGCGCCGGGCTGATCGAGCTGGTGCGCAACTGGAACCTGCCGGCGGCGCTCTTCGGCACCATCGATGGCATCAGCGCCACGCCCTGGCTCTCCTGGGCCGTGTCGGCCCTGGCGACCCTGCTGCTGGCCAGCTGGTTCATCACGTCCTCCGACTCCGGCACCCTGGTGATCACCACCATCCTGTCGCTGGGCAATGACGACCCGGCCAAGCCGATGCGGGTCTTCTGGGGCGCGGTGATCGGCGCGGTGGCCGCGGTGCTGCTGGTCGCCGGCGGCCTGGGGGCGCTTCAGACGGCCTCGATCGCCGCGGCGCTGCCGCTCAGCGTGGTGATCATCCTGATGACGCTGGGAATCCTCAAGTCGCTGATCCAGAACCCTGCCGCGGTGCGTATTCCCTCCGGGGCGGCCGCCCGCGGCAAGGGCTGACGAGGAGGCATCGATGCGCCTGGAGTACCGGGGGCCACTGCCCGAGCTGGTCGGCTTTCTGCTGCTGCCGCGTTTTTCGATGATGGCGTTCTTCGCGGCGGTGGAGCCGCTGCGCATCGCCAACCGCATCAGCGGGCGTCCGCTGTTCGACTGGACCCTGATCAGCGAAGACGGCGAGCCGGTCACCGCCTCCAACGGCATGACCCTGATCGTCGACCAGGCCATCGGCGAGGTGCACCAGCTGCCGTCCCTGGCGGTGTGCAGCGGCTTCACCCCCGAGGCGCATCTGAGCCGGCCGCTGATGGCCTGGCTGCATCGCCTGGACCAGGCCGGCTGCGCCCTGGGCGGGCTCGACACCGGCGGCTTCCTGCTCGCCGCGGCGGGCCTGCTGGAGGGGGAGCGGGTCACCCTGCACTGGGAGAGCCTGCCCGCCTTCCAGGAGCGCTTCCCCGGCATCGAGACCTCCGACGAGCTGTTCGAGCTGGGCGAGCGGCGCTTCTCCTGCGCCGGCGGGGCGGCAGCCATGGACATGGCCCTGGAGGTGATCTCACGGCGTCACGGCGCGCGGTTGGCCATCGACGTCTCCGAGCAGCTGATCCACGAGCGCATCCGCACCCGCGGCGACCAGCAGCGCATGACGCTGGCGCGGCGACTGGGCACCCACAACCGGCGCCTGGTGGAAGCGGTGGCGCTGATGGAGCAGCACCTGGAAGTCCCGCTGTCGCTGGCCGAGGTGGCCAGCCGCAGCGGCGTCTCCCCGCGCCAGCTGCAGCGCCTCTTCGAGCAGCACCTCGGCAGCTCCCCGCGCCAGTGGTATCTGCAGCAGCGCCTGGCGCGGGCCTGGCGCCTGCTCACCGAGACCGACATGGATGTGCTCTCGGTGGGGCTGGCCTGTGGCTTCTCGTCCAGCTCCAGCTTCGCCCGCGCCTTTCGCGCCCACTACGGCCAGTCGCCCCGCCAGGCGCGGCGGCTCGATGGTTGAATAGCCGGGCAACGCGCTACCGCTTGACCAGCCGTTCCAGCTCCTCCTGATAGCTCTCCAGCACCAGGTTGGGGGGCGCCCCCTTGCGGGTGATGGCGCTGTAGTGAGTGCAATAGCGCCAGCGCTCGGGACTCAGGGCGCGCATTCGTCCCTCCCGGATCCAGCGCTCGGCGAAGTGAGTGGGCAGGTAGCCCAGATAGCGGCCGGAGAGGATAAGAAAGGCGATGCCTTCCCTGTCGCTCGCCGAGGCGGCGGCGTGCAGCGATTCGTGAAGCGCCTTGATCTCCGGGGTCTGGGCATAGGCGGGCACGACGGCAGCGTGGCTGGCCAGCGCCGCCTCGTCGACCTCTGCGGCTGCGAACAGCGGGTGCTCGTCCGAGCAGTAGAGCCGCGACTCCTCTTCATAGAGCGAAAGATAGTTGAGCCCTGGCAGAACCCTGAGGTCTGGGACGACGCCGGTGTGAAGCCGGCCGTCGAGTACCGCCAGCTCGATGTCGCTGGGTGGGATCATGCGAATATTGATGCGTACCTCGGGGCCGCGCTCCTTCAGGGCACTCAGGGCGTGGGTGATATGCATCTCGGGCATGGTCACCAGGTTGTCGGTGATGCCGATGTTGAGTTCGCCCTTGAGCTGGGCGTGCAGACCGTTGACCCGGGTTCTAAAGCCCTCCACCGCAGCCAGCAGCCGCAGGGTCGACTCATAGACCTCGGCGCCCTCGTCGGTCAGGGAAAAGCCGCTGCGGCCGCGCTGGCAGAGGCGCAGGCCCAGGCGCGTCTCCAGGTCGTTCATGGCCATGCTGATGGCGGCTCTGCTGATGCCCAGCTCCACTTGGGCGGCGGAGAAACCGCCGCACTCCACCACCTTGCGATAGATTCGCAGCAGGCGCAGATCGGCGTCACCGACCTGCCCCATCGTGGCAAGCTTGCTCATGCCTCTCTCCCGGTCAGAAAGTTAACCGTAAGCTTACATGAGATTAAGTTTTTGGGAATTTAACTGACCCATTGCGCCACCTAGTCTGTGGCTATCGACACCGCGAAGTGACCCATCGCGGCATATCCACAACGACAAGGTTCCGCGAGGCAATGCCATGACCGCTCAGGAATTTCCCTATGCCGCCGGCTTAAGCGCCGAACAGCTGGACGCCTACTGGATGCCCTATACCGGCAACCGCCAGTTCAAGCGCGACCCGCGCATCATCGTGGGCGCTCAGGGCAGCTACCTGATGGATTCGCAGGGGCGCCGGGTCTTCGATGGCCTTTCGGGCCTGTGGACCTGTGGGGCCGGACACTCCCGCCCGGAGATCGCCGACGCCGTGAGTCGCCAGCTGCGCGAGCTGGACTACGCGCCGGCCTTCCAGTTCGGCCACCCCAAGGCCTTCGAACTGGCGCATCGCCTGCGCGAGCTGACCCCGGCGGGGCTGGACCACGCCTTCTTCACCGGCTCCGGCTCCGAGAGCGCGGATACCTCCCTGAAGATCGCCCGCGCCTACTGGCGCAAGAAGGGCAAGCCCACCAAGACCAAGCTGATCGGTCGCGCCAAGGGCTATCACGGGGTCAACTTCGGTGGTTTCAGCCTGGGCGGCATCGGCGCCAACCGTGCGCTGTTCGGCCAAGGGGTCGATGCCGACCATCTGCCCCACACCCTGATGCCCGAGAATGCCTTCACCCGCGGCATGCCCGAGCGCGGCGCCGAGAAGGCCGAGGAGCTGCTCGAGCTGATCGCCCTGCACGACGCCTCCAACATTGCTGCCGTGATCGTCGAGCCCCTGGCCGGCTCCGCGGGGGTGATTCCGCCGCCCAAGGGGTATCTGAAGCGACTGCGTGAGATCTGCGATCAGCATGAGATCCTGCTGATCTTCGACGAGGTGATTACCGCTTTCGGGCGCATGGGCGCCATGACCGGCGCCGAGGCGTTCGGCGTGGTCCCCGACATGATGAACTTCGCCAAGCAGCTGACCAACGGCGCGGTGCCTATGGGTGGGGTGATGGTGAAGGGTGAAATCTACGACACCTTCATGGAGCAGGGTGGGCCCGACTACATGCTTGAGCTGCCCCATGGTTATACCTATTCCGGCCATCCGGTGGCCTGCGCCGCGGCCCTGGCCACGCTGGATGTGCTCGAACAGGAGAGCCTCATCGAGCGGGTACGCGAGATGAGCCCGCTCTTCGAGGAGGCGCTGCACGGCCTCAAGGGCACGCGCTATATCAGCGATATCCGCAACTATGGCCTGGCTGGCGCCCTGCAGATCGAACCCTACCCCGGCGAGCCGGCCCGACGCCCCTACGAGATCGCCATGAAGTGCTGGGAGAAGGGCTTCTATGTGCGCTACGGCGGCGACACCCTCCAGCTCGGTCTGCCTTTCATCGTCGAGCGCGATGAGATCGACCGGGTCGTCAACGCCATCGGCGAGGCCATCGGCGAGCTGGACTGAACACTGCAACCCCTGAAATCGAGCCATCGAGAGGAATCCAATGACAACACTCGGCCATCTGATCAACGGCGCGCGCGTCGACCGTGAAGGGCGCACCCAGGATCTCTACAACCCCTCCACCGGCGAGGTGAAGGGCCAGGTAAGCCTGGCTGCCAAGGCCACCGTGGAAGAAGCCATCGCCGCTGCCCAGGCCGCCTTCCCCGCATGGCGCGACACCCCGCCGGCCAAACGGGCGAGGGTCATGTTCCGCTTCAAACAGCTGCTCGAGGAGCACGCCGATGAGATCGTTCGTCTGGTCGGTGAAGAGCATGGCAAGATCGTCCACGACGCCCAGGGCGAGCTGGCCCGCGGTATCGAGAACGTGGAGTACGCCTGCGGCGCCCCCGAGCTGCTAAAGGGCGAGCACAGCAAGAACACCGGGCCGGGCATCGATTCCTGGAGCGAGTTCCAGCCGCTGGGCGTGGTCGCCGGCATCACGCCCTTCAATTTCCCTGCCATGGTGCCGCTGTGGATGTATCCCATGGCCATCGCCTGTGGCAACACCTTCGTGCTCAAGCCTTCTGAGCGTGACCCCACCTCGGCGCTGTTCGTGGCCGAGTTGGCGCTGGAGGCGGGCCTGCCCGCCGGGGTGCTCAACGTGGTCAACGGCGACAAGGAGGCCGTGGACACCCTGCTCGATGACTCCCGGGTGCAGGCCGTCAGCTTCGTCGGCTCCACGCCGATTGCGGAATACATCTACTCCCGAGCCAGCGCCAACGGCAAGCGCTGTCAGGCCCTGGGCGGCGCCAAGAACCATGCCATCGTCATGCCCGATGCCGACATGGACAACGTGGTCAACTCCTTGACCGGGGCAGCCTTCGGCTCCTCGGGCGAGCGCTGCATGGCGCTTTCGGTAGCGGTGGCCGTGGGTGACGAGGCCGCCGACACCCTGATCGCCAAGATGCAGGAGCAGATGAAGTCCCTCAAGGTAGGTCCCTTCTCTGACAAGAGTAACGACTTCGGCCCGGTGATCACAAAGGCCCATCAGGAGAAGGTGTGCGGCTATATCGACAGCGCCGAGCAGCAGGGCGCGACCATCGTGGTCGACGGCCGGGGCGTGCAGGTGCCGGGGCATGACAACGGCTTCTATGTGGGCGGGACATTGATCGACCGCGTCACTCCCGAGATGACCTGCTACCAGGAAGAGATCTTCGGGCCGGTGCTGCTGGTGATGCGGGTGGACACCATGCAAGAGGCCATGCGGCTGATCGACGAGCACGAGTATGGCAACGGTACCTGCATCTACACCCGCGATGGCGAAGCGGCGCGCTACTTCAGCGATCGCATCCAGGTGGGCATGGTGGGGGTCAACGTACCGCTACCGGTGCCGGTCTCCTACCACAGCTTCGGTGGCTGGAAGCGTTCCCTGTTCGGCGACCTTTCCGCCTATGGTCCGGATGCGGTGCGCTTTTATACCAAGCGCAAGACCATCACCCAGCGCTGGCCCTCTGCCGGAGTGCGCGAGGGAGCGCAGTTCTCTTTTCCCTCCTGAGTGCTTCAGTACATCCTTTACCCATCAGCGGGCGCCCAGCAGGGGCGCCCGCTGCGGTTGTGGGGTAGATACCAGGAACTACCCGTGTGGTGGTGATAGGGTGCCGGGAGTCGTTCCGACACCCTATCCGATCAGCTTGAGGGAAAGGGCATATCAGGCATGTAACCTTCCAGCAACTGGGCGGCATGGAGTACCTTCAGATCCTGATAGCGCGGCCCGACCAGATGGAGGCCTACTGGCAGGCCCTGGTCATCGAGGCCGCAGGGCAGAGAGGCGGCGGGTTGCTGGGTCAAGTTGAAGGGGTAGCTGAAGGGGGTCCAGTCCATCCATTCCTGGTAGTGTCCGCCGGGAGGTGCGTTGTGTCCCGCCTCGAATGGGGCGATGGGCATGGTCGGTGTCACTAGCAGATCGTAGCGTTCATGGAAGGCCTGCATCCGCGCGGTTAGCTGTTCCCTGGCGCGGCAGGCGGCCAGGTAATCGCTCAGTCTGATCGCTGCGCCTCGTCGGGCAATCTTCGCAAAACCCGGATCCAGTTGGGCCTGCTGGGCCTCGTCCAGGTGCTCCAGCACCTGGCTGGCGCCAGCAAACCATAGGGTGTTGAACGTCTCCAGCGGAGAGTCGAAGCCCGGATCCACCTCTTCGATAATGGCGCCCAGCGCCTTAAGCCTTTCCACTGCTGCTCTTACGCGGGTGGCGATGTCAGGCGCTACATCCACATAGCCCAAGTCTGGGCTGAAGGCAATGCGCCACCCCTCAAGCGAGCCGGGGGGTGGAGTCAGCCAGTTGGCGGCGCGGGGATTGCCTAGATGGCCGTCGCGGGCATCGGGCTTGGCCATGACGCTGAGCATCAAGGCACTGTCGGCAGCAGTGCGGGTCATTGGTCCCAGGTGGGAGAGTTGGCTCATGGCGCTTGCTGGCCACTGGGGCACCCAGCCGAAAGTGGGCTTGATGCCGAAGGTACCGGTAAAGCTGGAGGGAATACGGATCGAGCCGCCGGCGTCGCTGCCCTGATGAAGTAGCCCAAGGTTGAGTGCTGCGGCCGCCCCGGCACCCCCCGAAGAGCCGCCCGGCGTCAGGTGTTGATTCCAGGGGTTGCGGGTGACCCCGTGAAGTGGATTGTCCGTGACTCCTTTCCAGCCGAACTCCGGCGAAGTGGTCTTGCCTAGAATCACCGCTCCCGCCTCGCGAAGGTGGCGGCTGATCGGTGCATCGGTTTCCCAGGGGCCGTTCGGGCTGCTGGTGGCCGAACCGTAGCGGGTCGGCATGCCTGCGGTCAGCGTCAGGTCCTTGATGGTGGTGGGGATGCCGTCCAAGGGGCCAAGGGGCGTGCCGGCCTGCCAGCGCCCCTCCGAGGCGCGGGCGGCGGCTAGCGCCTGATCGGCATCTACGTGGGCGAAAGCGTTGATGGTAGGGTTGTGAAGCTCGATCCGTGCCAGGCAATCTCGGGTTAACTCCACCGGCGACAGGTCGCGGTGACGGAAAAGCTCGAGCGCCTTTACGGCGCTCAGCTCAGCGAGACGAGTGGGCAAGAACGTTGTGGTCATGGCTCACTCCTCGTCCACGCCGGCCTGCTCAAGCATGGCATGCAGCAGAACGTTGCAGCCGTCATGGAGATCGCCAGGGGCGGCGTTCTCGATTTCGTTGTGGCTGATGCCGTTCTCGCAGGGCACGAAGATCATGCCGGCACGGGTAACACGACCCATGAAGATAGCGTCATGGCCAGCGCCGCTGACGATATCCATATGCGAACACTTAAGTCTCTCGGCGGCGCGGCGAATGGCGCTCACACAGGGGTCGGCGAAGTACTCGGGGGCAAAGTCTGCGGAGGGTACCAGCTCGGCCGTGAGCCCATGCCGATGACTAGTATTGTCGACTACCTGGTGCAGCTCCCTGGACATCTTCTCCAGTGTGTCACTGTCGAAATGGCGCAGGTCGATTGTCATCCGGACCTGGCCCGGGATTACGTTACGTGATCCCGGATGCAGCTGCATCACCCCCACTGTGCCGCGGCCATGAGGCTGATAGGCGTTGGCAATGCGGTTGACCTCCTGGGTGATCTCGGCGGCACCCAGCATGGCGTCGCGGCGCAGCGCCATCGGAGTAGGGCCGGCATGAGCTTCCAGGCCGGTCAGGGTAAGATCGAACCACTTCTGGCCCAGGGCCCCCACCACAACGCCAACGGCATTGCCGGTATCTTCAAGGACTGGACCCTGCTCGATATGGCACTCGAAGAAAGCTTTAATATGGTTGGGGCTGACGCTGTCCGTGCCGCGATAGCCGATTTTTTCCAGCGCCTCGCCTGCGCTGATGCCTTTGTCATCGGTGCGCGCTAGCATTTCTTCCAGCGCCAGCTGACCGGTAAATGCACCGGAACCCATCATGCAGGGTGAAAAGCGACACCCCTCCTCATTGCTCCAGGCGACCACTTCGATAGGCGCGCGCGTTCGTATTTCATGCTGGTTCAGGGTGCGGATGACCTCCAGGCCGGCCAGCACGCCGTAGACACCATCGAATTTTCCGCCGGTGGGCTGACTGTCGAGGTGGCTGCCGGTCATCACTGCTTGGCTACCGGATTCCTGCCCCTCACGGCGGGCAAAGATATTGCCGATGGCATCAATGCGAATGGTGCAGCCCTCGGCGCGGCACCATTCGATGAACAGGTCACGTGACTGACGGTCGAGCTCGGTGAAGGCCTGGCGATTCACGCCTCCCTTCGGGGTGGCACCGATTTTGGCCATCTCCATCAGCGCCTGCCAGAGACGCTTACGGTCGGTACGCAAGTCGGTCGTGGAGTGGATAGCATCGGTCATAGTCATTAGGAAGCCTCGTTGTGATTATGTGCTTGATGATGGGAGACGCTATCAGCGTTCTGGGCTGACCAGGCGGAATAGGGGAGAGTCTTGGCCGTCGTGGAGCAGAGCTTCCCTAGAGATCAGCATTTGATCGGCCATTTCAGCCTCTAGCGCCGACATGTGCTGTTCGGCATCGCGCATATGCTCATCCATGAGCTGACGGACTCTCTCCCGGTCCTCGTTGCGGTAGGCCTCGACCAGCTCGCGGTGGTAGCGGTGATTGGCCTCGTCGAACTGCCTGCGCTCCGGTATATAGGCCTTCTTGACCACGACCAGGTCGCGCAGCATGTCGTTGAGAAAACGACACATGAAGGCCAGCAGTGGATTGGGACACGCCTTTGCCAGCAGGTTGTGGAACTCCAGCTCCAGAAAGCGCTGACGCCGTTGATCCTCTTCGTCTGGGTGATAGCACTCGCAGGCGTCGATATTGGCGGCCAGGCTCTCCAGCGCCTCAGTACTTAGTCTCCCCACCACGGAGACGGCCAGCTCCACCTCCAGCAGTCGGCGTAGCTGATAGACCTGGTGACCATCCAGTGAGCGGAAATGCAGGAAGTTGCGCAGCATGCGGCTGGCCGGCTCCATGCTAGGCGTATGCAGAATCGCGCCGCCACCTGGTCCCGTCTTCAGTGTTACTAGCCCCTCGACCTCAAGGATCTTCAGAGCCTCGCGCACCGTGCCCTTGGCACAGCCATAGAGCTCCATCAGAGTTTTTTCATTGGGAAGGCGGTCGCCCTCGGTCATTCCCTCGGTAGCGATCCAGCGCTTGATGTCGTCGCTGATGAGCTCTGCCAGCTTTTGGCGACGACGAGGTGTTGGGGTCTGGACCATGGATTATTCCTTGTGAAAGAGGGGCCTGCTGAGCAGGCCCCGGATGATGGATCAGCGTGTAGTGGCCGCTTCGCCGACAGGTCTCGAGGCGTCTTCCAGTCGCTCCGGATGATATTCAGCGTCGTACTCTTGACGGGCCAGGGCAAAGCGCTCGACCACTTCGTGATCCTTGCGCTTGAGCACCAGGCTCAAGCCAACTAGAAGCCCACCGTTAAGTAGCAGTCCCCAGATACCGGCATGCAGTCCCAGCGGGTTACTGACGGTGGGGCCGTAGGTGAGCAACAGCACGCAGGTCACACCGGCCAGCAAGCCCCAGAAGGCTGCTGTGGGGTGGGCACGCCGCCAGGTGATGGCACCGATGGTCGGCACGATCAGCTGGGCGGTTCCCGCCAGGGCCGCAATCCCGATGGTCACCAGTAGGCCTGGCACGGTCAGCGCCATGATATAGGCGGCCAGAGAGAAGCCGACCAGCGACAGACGGCCAATTGTCACGATGCGCACCTGGCTCGCCTTGCGGTTCACGTAGCGCTGGTAGATGTCCATGGTCACGACGGTGGAGACCGCATGGATCTGTGAGTTGGCTGTGGACATGGCGGCGGCGGCACCTGCAGCCATGATCAGCGAAGCGAGCAGGTAGGGTGCATAGTTCATCAGCATAACCGGCAGGATTTGGTCAGCGTTCTCCAGTCCAGGTTCAAGCAGAACGCCAGTATAGCCGGTGAGCACGGAGCCAAAGTAGGCGAAGGCTGCTAGCCCCAGCAGGAAGGGCATCATGTTGAACAGCCGGCTACTTTTCACCGAGTACATGCGGAGCCATATCTGGGGGCCCATGAAAGCGCCGATTGCCACGATCACGAACAGAGAGAACCACATGCTGTAGCCCATGTTGCCGTCTGGCCCTGGCATGGTCAGGTGGTCGGGTGAGCTTTGCTGAAGCTGAGCGAACAGTGCCGCTGGGCCACCCACTTGTTGCGAGATATAGTAGCCAGCAAACATCATCCCGAAGAAGAGCAAGGCGCCGTAGATCACATCGGTCCAGGCGATCGCCCGGATACCACCGATCCACACATAGACAATGATGATGAAGTAGAACAGAAGGGCTGCTAGCCAGAAGGGGATCACGCCGCCCGAGGCAACCTCGATCAGATAGGCGCCGCCAGTTAGCTGGATTTGCAGATAGGGCACCGTAAACACCAGTGTGATCACGACGACCAAAATGCGCAGCGCCTCGCTATTGTAGAAGTCTCCCATCAGGTCGGACGGGGTCAGGTAGTTGAAGCGCTTTCCCAGAAACCACACGCGTTTGCCGACCCAGTAGTACATGAAGCCGAACAGCAGGTTCCATGCGAGCGCGGTCAAGTAGACGGGCCCGCTGGTATAGAACGTTGCGTTGGAGCCCAGAAAGGCAAAAGCGCTCCACCAGGTGGCGGCCACTGTAAAGAACACAGCGATGCTACCCATCGCTCGGCCTTGCACGAAAAAGTCTTCGCTGGTGTCTTGCGACTTCCTGGCGGATACCACCCCCACAAGCAGGGGGATAATCATGAACGCTGCGATGATAAAGATGCTACCGGTCATGGTCTGCCCTCCTCAACGGCTGGGCTGGGTGGCGGGCACACGGCCGCTTCCCCAGTTGGTCAGGTAAGCCATTAGGAACAGGCCTGTGAGGAATGCCCACCAGCCGAGGTTCCAGACGAATAGGAACGGTACACCCATGACCATAGGGTCTACGGTGTTGGCGATCATGATTAACGGGCTTTCGAGCATTAAGAAGCCCAGCAGCATGCCGCCGTAGATAGCGATTTTGCATGGTGGAAAGGTCTTTCTCATGGAGCGTCCCCCTTGTTCTTAGATGGTGGGGCGGTCGTTTCTCTCATGGTCGAAACCGTGAGAGGGCTACTCGTGCTGGCGTTTCCAACAATTATTGTATTTATACGAATAAATAAACTTTTAGACGCTCCTTCCCCAGTCTGTCAAGATTTTTCTGCAGGTGCGGCAGGTGCGGCAGGTGCGGCAGGTGCGGCAGGTGCGGGGGGCGACGTCGTTGGCCTACTAGGAGCATCCGTCTTAAGCGACGCTGTCACGGTTGCTGACGCGCCTGGGCGGCGACGAAAAAATTGACATCGTGCATGAGGGGCTGCTGCGGTTGGCGATCTGGCGGCTGACCTCGCCGAACGGCGGCGAACGGTCGACGCTCATGACGCTGGATATCGACGGTCTGCCGATTGAAGTGTTCGGTCACTAGGGTGGCTCGGCCTTCCACGGCCATGTCGGGGCCCGCATGCATCGCGTGCGGGTCGGTCAGGTGCTGCTGGCCACCAGCGCCCACGGGCACCCGCTGGTCTATGCGGTCAACCTAGCCGCCGGCGCTGTCACCATCATATATACGCCGCCGGCCTCACCGAGGTGATAGGCGGCCGTGTGGGTCAGGTGGAGAACGCCGCCGAGATCGGCCTGGAGCACAACCTGGGGCTGACCTGCGACCCGGTGGGGGCCTGGTGCAGGTGCCCTGCATCGAGCGCAACGCCATCGCCTCGGTGAAGGCGATCAACGCCGCCCAGATGGCGCTGCGCGGCGACGGCGAGCACTTCATCTCCCTGGACAAGGTGATCCGCACCATGCGCGATACCGGGGCCGACATGCAGGAGAAGGACAAGGAGACCTCCCGAGGCGGTCTGGCCGTCAACGCCATCGAGTGCTGAGGCTCAGCGCCGGATGCCGATGGTGCGTCCGGCGAGCTCCGGCCAGGCACCGGCGTCGGCATGGGGCAGGGCGGCGATGGCCTCGGCCACCGGCACCGGGAAGGCGTCGGGGCGGCCGCTCTCCCGGTTCATGCCCATCAGCATCTGCTCGCTGGTGGCCAGCAGATTGCCCTCCTCGTCGAACAGCGTGAAGAAGGCATGCAGCCGCTTGGCGTCGCGGTCCAGCAGGGTCAACGCGACCTCGAGCGGCTGGCCCTGATGGGCCTCGCGGCGGTAGCAGAGGTGGGTCTCCAGGGTGTAGATCGTGTAGCCGTGCCGGTCGCACCCGGGGGCCTCCAGGCCGATACGCTCCATCAGGGGGGCCACGCCAGGGCGAGGACCCCGGCGTATTCGGCGTCGTCTGTATGGCCCGGGCTGTCCTGACATGCCTGAGAGCGACATCCTGTCTTCCCAAATACGACGTCATTGTCGTTATCCATTGGCTTCCCGCCGTCCGATAGGCAAATGTGACATGCTAGATTGCGACACCTTGCGATACCTTTCGCTCTGATCGCGACAGCCAGATACCGGGTGACGTCCGGGTATGGACATTACAACAACCAATCTACGCCCCCCGTGCAGGAGCCTCGTCATGACGACCTCTTTCCAGGCGCCGCAGAAGACGGCCACTCCCCAGGCCATCGGATTTCTACTGCTGGAAAACTTCACCCTCTTCTCCTTGGCTTCCGCTATCGAGCCGCTGCGCATGGCCAACCAGCTCGCCGGCCGGGAGCTCTATCGCTGGTTCACTCTGACGATCGATGGCGAGCCGATTTCCGCTAGCGACGGCCTCAAGGTCACACCGGATGCGGCGATCACGGTGCCCCTGTCGCTGGACATGGTGGTGGTCTGTGGCGGAGTGGGGCCGGCGCGCGCGGTACAGCGCGAGCATATCGCCTGGCTGCAGGGTCAGGCGCGCCTCTCCCGGCGGTTGGGAGGGGTTTGCACCGGCAGCTGGGCGCTGGCCAAGGCTGGACTGCTGGATGGCTATGAGATCAGCATCCACTGGGAGTGTCTGGCCGCCATGCAGGAGGCCTTCCCGCGAGTGGCATTGACCACCCGGCTCTTCTCCATCGACCGCGACCGGGCCACCGCCTCGGGTGGCACCGCGCCTCTGGACATGATGCTCAGCCTGATCGGGCGCGACCATGGCCGTGAGCTCTCGGCGGGGATTTCCGAGATGTTCATCTGCGACCGGATGCGAGGAGAGCAGGACCAGCAGCGGGTGCCTCTCAAGCACATGTTGGGTACCACCCAGCCCAAGCTGCTGGAGATCGTCGCCCTGATGGAGGCCAACCTGGAGGAGCCCATCGGCCTCGACGAGCTGGCCGACTACGTGGATATCTCCCGTCGCCAGCTGGAGCGGCTGTTCCAAAAGTACCTGCACTGCTCGCCGTCGCGCTACTACCTGAAACTGCGCCTTACCCGGGCCCGTCAGCTGCTCAAGCAGACCTCGCTTTCAATCATCGAGGTGGCCTCGGCCTGTGGCTTCGTCTCCACGCCGCACTTCTCCAAGTGTTACCGGGAGTACTTCGGCGTACCGCCGCGGGACGAGCGCCAGGGCATCGGCTCTCCGACGCCGTCCACCGAGCCTCTACGCTCTGCGGCTCTGGCCGGTGCGGACCCGCAACACCTTGCCGAGGCGCCCGTCTCGAGCGCGGTCCTGGCCCTGGTCCAGGCTCAGGGCGAGCCTACCTATGCAAGCGTGCCCCTCTAGCGCGGCCGCCTGTCCTCGAGTTGGCCCGGCTGCCTGTGGGAGCCGGCGTCACTCACTCTCCTGCTGATCTCCTGATAGCGATCCAGGACGCCTCCGGAATCGATACATGGGGCCCGCATCGCGGGCCCTTGTCGCGATTGCGACACCTCTGACGTTTTTGGAATTTTCGCCGTCGTTTCCAGGTGCTGAGCCGGTGTGTGCCGGCGCTATGCTGCCGGCACGTCAACGACATTGCCGGAGTACCTCCCATGACCCCCCGCGAACTGCACGACGACGCCATCGTTATCGACGGCCTGATCATCGCCAAATGGAACCGTGAGCTCTTCGAGGACATGCGTCGCGGCGGCCTCACCGCCGCCAACTGCACCGTCTCGGTGTGGGAGGGCTTCCAGGCCACCGTCGACAATATCGTCAAGTCCAACCAGCTGATGGCCGAGTGCAGCGACCTGGTGCGCCCGGTGCGCACCACCGCGGATATCACCCGGGCCAAGGAGGAGGGCAAGACCGGCATCATCTATGGCTTCCAGAACGCCCACGCCTTCGAGGACCAGATCGGCTACGTGGAGATCTTCAAGCAGCTGGGCGTGGGCATCGTGCAGATGTGCTACAACACCCAGAACCTGGTGGGCACCGGCTGCTACGAGCGCGACGGCGGCCTCTCCGGCTTCGGTCGCGAGATCGTCGCCGAGATGAACCGCGTCGGTATCATGTGCGACCTCTCCCACGTGGGCGCCAAGACCTCCGAGGAGGTGATCCTCGAATCGCAGAAGCCGGTCTGCTACTCCCACTGCCTGCCCTCCGGCCTCAAGGAGCACCCCCGCAACAAGTCCGACGAGGAGCTGAAGTTCATCGCCGACCACGGCGGCTTCGTCGGCGTCACCATGTTCACCCCCTTCCTGCGTGCCGGCGTCGACGCCACCGTCGACGACTATGTCGAGGCCATCGAGTACGTGATGAACATCGTCGGCGAGGACGCCATCGGCATCGGCACCGACTTCACCCAGGGGCACGGCCAGGACTTCTTCGAGTGGCTGACCCACGACAAGGGCTATGCCCGCCGCCTGACCCGCTTCGGCAAGATCATCAACCCCGAGGGCATCCGCACCATCGGCGAGTTCCCCAACCTGACCGAGGCGCTGCTGAAGCGCGGCTTCAGCGAATCCCAGGTGCGCAAGATCATGGGCGAGAACTGGGTGCGGGTCCTGAAGGATGTGTGGGGCGCCTGAGGGGTAGACAACACCTCTGCGTCTGAGGGGCGCCGGGGGCAGGCCGAAGAGGAGGTCATTTGCCATGGATGGCAAATGTAGCGCCCAGGGATGGGTTTACAGCGCCTCCTCGTAGGCCTGCCGCCGGAAAGCCCCGAGCGGTGCCGCCAAAGGCAATGGTCTTGCCTGCTACGACATAACAATCATCAAGATTCGAGGAATTCAACCGTGACCAAGATGGCCCCCGAACTGCCTATCGAAGTGGATCGCGACACCGGCGTCTGGACCACCGACGCCCTGCCGATGCTCTATGTGCCGCGCCACTTCTTTATCAATAACCACGTGGCCGTGGAGGAGGCCCTGGGCGCCGAGACCTACGCCGAGATCCTCTACCACGCGGGCTACAAGAGCGCCTGGCACTGGTGCGAGCAGGAGGCCGAGTGCCACGGCCTCGAGGGTGAGGCGGTGTTTGAGCACTACATGACCCGTCTCTCCCAGCGCGGCTGGGGCAAGTTCATTACCGAGGCCATCGACCTCGATGCCGGCACCTGCCGGGTGCGCCTGGAGCACAGCGCCTTCGTCTACCAACTGGGCAAGGTGGGGCGCAAGGTGGAGTACATGTTCACCGGCTGGTTCGCCGGCGCCATGGACCAGATCCTCGCCGCCCGCGGCAGCGACCTGCGCACCGTCGCCGAGCAGACCCAGAGCGCCGCCGAAGAGGGCTGCGAGGTGGGCTATTTCGAGACCAAGCCGCTGACCGGCGCCGCCCGCTAAGCCCCGGGAACGAGGAGAGAGAACCATGGCATTCGACGCGATCTTCCAGCCGATCGAGATCGGCAAGCTCACCATCCGTAACCGGGTCGTCAGCACCGCCCACGCCGAGGTGCATGCCACCGACGGCGGCATGACCACCGACCGCTACGTCAAGTACTACGAGGAGAAGGCCAAGGGCGGCTGTGGCCTCGCCATCTGCGGCGGCTCCTCGGTGGTCTCCATCGACAGCCCTCAGGGGTGGTGGAGCTCGGTGAACCTCTCCACCGACCGGATCATCCCGCACTTCCAGAACCTCGCCGATGCCGTCCACAAGCACGGCGGCAAGATCATGATCCAGATCACCCATATGGGGCGCCGCTCCCGCTGGGACGGTTACGACTGGTCGACCCTGCTGTCGCCCTCCGGCATCCGCGAGCCGGTGCACCGCTCCACCTGCAAGACCATCGAGGAGGAGGAGATCTGGCGCATCATCGGTGACTTCGCCCAGGCCGCGCGCCGGGCCAAGGAAGGGGGCCTCGACGGCGTCGAGCTCTCCGCCGTGCACCAGCACCTAATCGACCAGTTCTGGAGCCCGCGGGTCAACAAGCGCGAGGACCAGTGGGGCGGCAGCTTCGAGAACCGCATGCGCTTCGGCATGGAGGTGCTCAAGGCGGTGCGCGCCGAGGTGGGCGACGACTTCGTGGTGGGCATGCGCATCTGTGGCGACGAGTTCCACCCGGACGGCCTCTCCCACGAGGACATGAAGCAGATCGCCGCCTACTACGATGCCACCGGCATGCTCGACTTCTTCGGCGTGATCGGCTCCGGCTGCGACACCCACAACACCCTGGCCAACGTCATTCCCAACATGTCCTACCCGCCGGAGCCCTTCCTGCACCTGGCGGCGGGCATCAAGGAAGTGGTCAGCGTGCCGGTGATCCACGCCCAGAACATCAAGGACCCCAACCAGGCCCAGCGCATCCTGGAGGGCGGCTATGTAGACCTGGTGGGCATGACCCGGGCCCATATCGCCGACCCGCATATCATCGCCAAGATCAAGATGGGCCAGATCGACCAGATCAAGCAGTGCGTGGGCGCCAACTACTGCATCGACCGCCAGTACCAGGGACTGGACGTGCTGTGCATCCAGAACGCCGCCACCTCCCGCGAGTACATGGGTCTGCCCCATATCATCGAGAAGTCCGAGGGGCCCAAGCGCAAGGTGGTAGTGGTGGGCGGTGGTCCCGGTGGCATGGAGGCGGCCCGCGTCGCCGCCGAGCGCGGCCATGACGTCACCCTGTTCGAGGCCGCGGAAGCGCTGGGCGGGCAGATCACCATCGCCGCCCAGGCCCCCCAGCGCGACCAGATCGCCGGTATCACCCGCTGGTATCAGCTGGAGCTGGTGCGCCTGGGCGTCGACCTGCGCCTGGGCACCCGCGCCGACGAGGCGACCCTGCTCGACCTGCGCCCGGATATCGTGGTGCTGGCCACCGGCGGCCAGCCCTTCCTCAGCCAGTACCCGGAGTGGGGCTACTCGGAGACTCCCGAGGAGAGCCTGGTGGTCAGCACCTGGGATGTGCTCAGCGGCAAGGTCGCCCCGGGCAAGAACGTGCTGATCTACGACGCCATCTGCGAGTTCTCCGGCGTCTCGGCGGCGGACTTCCTGGCCGACAAGGGCGCCAAGGTGGAGATCGTCACCGACGATATCAAGCCAGGCGCGGCGGTGGGTGGCACCACCTTCCCGACCTACTACCGCAGCCTCTACGAGAAGGAGGTGATCATGACCTCCGACCTGATGCTGCATAAGGTCTACCGGGAGGGCGATGGCCTGGTGGCGGTGCTCGAAAACGAGTACACCGGCGCCTTGGAGGAGCGGGTGGTCGACCAGGTGGTGGTGGAGAACGGCGTGCGTCCCGACGAGGCCCTCTACTACGCCCTCAAGGAGCAGTCCCGCAACAAGGGCCAGCTGGATCTGGAGGCACTCTACGCCATCCAGCCCCAGCCCTGCCTGTCTGAGGAGAGAGCCGAAGCGGGGGACGGTTTCCTGCTGTTCCGCCTGGGCGACTGCACGGCGCCGCGTAACACCCACGCGGCGATCTACGATGCCTTGCGGATCTGCAAGGACTTCTGAGTTGGGCGAAAGCCACCAACGACTGAGGGGCGCCGGGGGCAGGCCGCAGCGAGGGTCATTTGCCAGGGGTGAGGCGGAATCAGAAGAACATGTTCTTCCCGCCGAACGGGTTGGCCATGGATGGCCAGCCCAGGCCCTGCAAGCGGCGCAGGATGCGAGAGCGCCGCTGGGCAAATGTAGCGCCCAGGGATGGGTTCACAGCGCCCTCGCGCAGGCCTGTCGCCGGAACAGCCCCGATGCCAAAACCAACGGCTCCTGAGACGAGGTGAGCACCATGCTCGACACCCTCCTGCCGATTCTGATCTTCTCCGCCCTGGCACTGGCGGCCATCGGCGCCGTGCGGCGCGTTCGTCTATGGCGTCAGGGACGGCCCTCCGCCGTGCCGCTGCTCAAGGGCCTGGCGGCCCTGCCGCGCCGTTATCTGGTGGATCTGCACCATGTGGTGGAGCGCGACAAGGTGATGTCCAACACCCACGTGGCCACCGCCGGTGGCTTCGTGGCCGCCGCCGTGCTGATGATCCTGGTGCATGGCCTGGGGCTCGCCAATCCGATATTGGGCGGGCTGCTGCTGGCGGCCAGCGCCACCATGTTCGTGGGTAGCTGCTTCGTGGCCCGGCGCCGGCGCAATCCGCCGGCGCGGCTCTCCAAGGGGCCCTGGATGCGCCTGCCCAAGAGCCTCATGGCCTTCTCGGTCGGCGTCTTCCTGATCACCCTGCCCACGGTGGGGATCCTGCCCGCGGATGCCGGTCACTGGCTGCTGGCGCTGGTATTGAGCGCCCTGGTGGTCTGGGGCCTGGGCGAGCTGGTCTTCGGTATGGCCTGGGGCGGGCCCATGAAGCACGCCTTCGCCGGCGCCCTGCACCTGGCCTTCCATCGTCGCGCCGAGCGCTTCGGCGAGGGCAACCGCTCCACCGGCCTCAAGGCACTGGACCTGGAGGACGAGGCGGCGCCGCTCGGCGTCGAGAAACCCGCCGACTTCACCTGGAACCAGCTGCTCGGCTTCGACGCCTGCGTGCAGTGCGGGCGCTGCGAGGCGGTGTGCCCGGCCTTCGCCGCCGGCCAGCCCCTCAACCCCAAGAAGCTGATCCAGGACATGGTGGTGGGCCTGGCCGGGGGCAGCGATGCCAAATACGCCGGCAGTCCCCACCCTTCACAAGGGCTTGGCGGCAAGCCGGTGGGCGAGCACTTTGGGGCTCCCCATGGGCCCATCGTGGCCCCTGACCCGATGACGGGCGGCAAGGCCCTGGTGGATGCCGAGACTCTCTGGTCCTGCACCACCTGCCGTGCCTGCGTGGAGGAGTGCCCGATGATGATCGAGCACGTGGATGCCATCGTCGATATGCGCCGCCACCTGACCCTGGAGCGGGGCCAGACCCCCAACAAGGGCGCCGAGGTGCTCGATAACCTGATCGCCACCGACAATCCCGGCGGCTTCGCTCCCGGCTCGCGGCTGCACTGGGCCGCTGACCTCGACCTGCCGCTGATCGCCGATCTGCAACAGGTCGACGTCCTGCTGTGGCTCGGCGACGGTGCCTTCGATATGCGCAACCAGCGCACGCTTCGCGCCTTGGTCAAGGTGCTGCGTGCGGCGGAGGTGGACTTCGCGGTGCTCGGCAACGAAGAGCGCGACAGCGGTGACGTGGCGAGGCGGCTGGGCGACGAGGCGACCTTCCAGTCCTTGGCGAAGCGCAATATCGCCACCCTGTCCCAGTATCGCTTCCTGCGCATCGTCACCTGCGATCCCCACAGCTTCCATGTGCTGAGTAACGAGTACGGCGAGCTGGGCGGCCACTATACGGTGTTTCACCACAGCACCTTTATCGCCGAACTGTATGACGCCGGCCGGCTGGCCTTCGCCCCCTGGAAGGGCGGCAAGGTCACCTATCACGACCCCTGTTACCTGGGTCGCTACAACGGCGAGTACGAGGCGCCGCGCAACGTGCTCAAGGCGCTGGGCATCGAGGTCAAGGAGATGGAACGCTCCGGCTTCCGCTCGCGCTGCTGCGGCGGCGGCGGTGGCGCGCCGATCACCGATATCCCCGGCGAGCGGCGGATTCCGGATATGCGCATGAATGACGTCAAGGAGAGCGGCGCCGAGCTGGTGGCGGTGGGCTGTCCCCAGTGCACCGCCATGCTGGAGGGGGTGGTCGACGCCAGCGCCGAGGTGCGCGATATCGCCGAGCTGGTGGCCGACGCCCTGGTGATGCGGCCCGCCGGCGGGGCGGTCGATGCGACCCGCCGGCCCGCCGGCAAGACCACCGCCGAGGAGGTGATCTGATGAGCGAGATTCGTCGTCGCGACCCACGCCGCGAGTGGATCGCCCGTAACCGCCTGCACCCCGAGCACGCCAGCGTGCTCGCCGAGCAGGGGGGGAGTGCCGCCAGCGAGTGGCTGGGCCCCAATGGGGTAATTCGCAAGAATCCCCGCGCCATCGGCTTTATCGGCCCCAATGGCATCAAGCGCATCGACCGCAGCGGTGCCCAGCAGGGCGGCCAGGTCGCGGGTGGGGCCCGCCAGGGGGCCCAGGATAGCCGCCGCCGGGTGGAGATTCCCGAGCCGGCCTTTCTGGTGGCGGTGGTGCCGGAACTGGCCGGCGGACGCCTCTCCGGACACGACAAGGACCTGCTGGGGCTGGCCCGGCGCCTGGCCGATGCCGACTCCGAGCGCCCCGGCGCCGTGCTGGCCGTGGTATTCGGCGAGCACAAGGAGGAGGGATTCGGCGAGGCGGGCATCGATCGGCTGCTGCACCTCGCCGACGATACCTACGCCGGCTTCGCCCCCGAAGCGCGCCTGGCGGCACTGGCCGCCGTGGAGCGGGAGCTGGCGCCGCGGCACTGGCTGCTCCCCGACTCGCCCCTGGGCGGGGCCGACCTGGGACGGCGCCTGGCACTGCGCCTGGGCGAGCGCCCCGCCACCGGGGTCTGGCAAATCGAGGCCGATGGCGCTGCGCCCCTGGGCTGGCGCTGCACCGCCCGCGGCGCGGCGGAGAGCCTGGATATCCAGCGGCCCCTGCCGCGCCTCGCCCTGGCGCTGGCCGAGTGTGCCGAGCCGGTGGACGAGACCCGTCATGCCGCCGCGCCGCTGAGCCTGGCGGAGACGATTCCCAGCGCCTTCTCGCGGATCGAGGATCTGGGTCAGGTGGCGGTGGACCCCGCCGGAGTGGCGCTGGCCGAGGCGGAGTTCATCCTCTCCGGGGGCAACGGCGTCAAGGATTGGGAGGGCTTCCATCACGCCGCCAAGGTGCTGGGGGCGACGGAAGGCGCTTCCCGGGTGGCGGTGGACGACGGTTTCATGGCCCGCGATCGCCAGGTGGGGGCCACCGGCACCTGGGTCACCGCCCGGGTCTATCTGGCGGTGGGCATCAGTGGCGCCATCCAGCATCTGCAGGGCATTCAGAGCTGCGACAAGGTGGTGGCCATCAACCTCGACCCCGGTTGCGACATGATCAAGCGTGCCGACCTGGCGGTGATCGGCGATAGCGCCGCGATCCTCGCCGCCCTGGTGGCCAGAGTGGAACAGCAGCGAGGAGGGCAGCGCGATGCAGCCTGAGCAGCAGGGAATCGAGGTGGCGGTACTGGTCTCGGTGGGGCGCCACCCCATCACCGGGCGCGCGCGGCGCGCCGATCAGGATGCCCGGGGCCTGGAGCTGGCCCTGGGCCTGGAGCGCCAGTTGCCCGGCAGCCGGGTCAGCCTGCTGCATGCCGGTCCGCGCGGTGAAGAGAGTGAATCGGCGCTGCGTGGCTACCTGGGCATGGGGCTGGAGCGCCTGACCCTGCTGGAGCAGGCCGAGGGCAGCGATGCCATCCCGGCCCTGGCCGAGCACCTGGCCGCGGCGGCGCCGCAGCTGGTGATCACCGGCGCCCGGGCCGAGCGCGGCGAAGGCTCGGGGCTGTTGCCCTATGCCCTGGCCGAGCGCCTGGGCTGGCCGCTGGTCAATGGCCTGGCCGCGGTGGAGTCGATCGAGAACGGCGTGGCGACCCTGCTCCAGGCCCTGCCCCGGGGCCAGCGGCGGCGGCTCAAGGTGCGCCTGCCGGCCATCGTCAGCGTGGACGGGGCGACGCCGGTGGCGCGCCAGAGCGCCTTCGGCCCGGCCCGGCGGGCCGAGCTCGTGGCGACCTCGGCACCCGCCGAGGCGGACCGGGAGCTGGCCGAGTGGCAGCTGGCCCCGGCCCGCAAGCGCCCCAAGCGCCTGAAGATCATCAAGGCCGCCTCGGCGCGAGACCGCTTCAAGGCCGCCGCCGCCAAGGCGGAGGGTGGGGGTGGCCAGGTGCTCAAGGGTGTCTCGGCGGAGCAGGGCGCCGAGGCGATCCTCAAGCTGCTGAATGAGGAGGGCGTGCTGCGCTAAGGTCTGTTTCACACCGCGTTTAATCACTCGTTAAAGCCTGCCCTTCCCGGCGGGCTTTCTTGTTGCCAGCTTTTGCCCAAAGGACTATATGTCCGCGAAGCCCTGGAGCCGGAAGCGCTGCTTTTCCAAATGCAAGCCTCTCAGGGCGTGCAGGACTAGCACTGCAATGATTACGGCGCCCCCGAGTAGCGTCGAGGTCGTTGGCGTCTCGCCAAGCATCCACCACACCCAGAGCGTGCCCAGTGCGGTTTCGACCAGATAAAAGAGCGCGACTTCGGTTGAGGGAAGATAGCGGGTTGCGCTGTTGATCAGGACAGTGGCCAACGGCATCTGCACCAGCCCCATCAGCGCCAGCACGCCATAGCTTTGAGCGCCAAGCGCCAGCGGAGACGCCATGGGCAGGGCAATCGCCGCCGAGAGCAGCCCACCGCCGGCAATCACCGCGACAGGGTCGATCGAGGGGTAGCGGCGTAGCAGGGTCAGGTTACCCCCGATGGCGGCCGCGGCGCCCAGGGCATACAGATTGCCCACCAGCATGCCCTGGGCGCCGTCCCCCATAAAGACTAGTCCCATGCCCAGCATGCATACGGCAATCGCCCCCAGGGTGCGTAGAGGCACCTTCTCATGTAAAAAAACGCGTGAAAGCAGCGCCGCGAAAAGCGGCGCCGAGCTCAGGATGACCACGACATTGGCCACGTTGGTGTTCATGACGGCCAGTACGAAGAGGGTTGATATCAGGCCCAGAAGCAGCGCCGAAAAAAATGATGCGCTCATGTTGCTGCGTAGCGTTGCCAGCCGATTGCCAACGCCGCACAGCGCTCCCAGTACGCAGAACATCAAGAATCCGCGCCAGAACACGATGGACCAGCCATCGGCATGGGCAAGGCGGATCAGCAGGCCATCGAAACTGAGAACCACCACGCCCAGGATCACCATGAGCAGTCCTTGCCGGTAAGGATTTGCCTGCATTGCCTTTTCTCCCAGCGTCAAAATAAGACAACCGCCCGCGAGATAAGCGGGCGGTTGCGAACGGCCGGATTACTTAGTTTTTATCGACAAGGCCGGCGCTTGAAGAGGTTGCCAGCCGCCGCTGTTCTTCGCGCAGGCCTTTGACCAGGCTGAAGGCCATCACTAGCAGGATCAGCGTGAAGGGCAGGCCGGTGGCCACGGCGCCGGCTTGGAGGGCACCCAGTGCCGTGCTGCCGCCGCCGTAGAGCAGGATGGCGGCGATCACCCCTTCCAGGGTGGCCCAGAAGACCCGCTGGCCACGCGGTGCATCGGTCTTGCCGCCGGCGGTGATGTTGTCGATCACCAGCGAACCGGAATCCGACGACGTCACGAAGAAGATCAGCACCAGCAGGATCGCCAGGCTGGAGGTGAGGGTGGTCAGCGGCAGATGCTCGAGCATCTGGAACATCGCCAGGGAGACGTCGCTGATGCCGTTCGCCAGTTCGCCGACACCGGCTGCCGACTGGGCCAGGGCAGTGCCACCGAAGGCGCTCATCCAGACGATGGTGACCAGGGTCGGCACCACCAGCACGGCGATCAGGAATTCCCGCACGGTGCGCCCCCGGGAGACCCGGGCGATGAACATGCCGACGAAGGGCGACCAGGAGATCCACCAGGCCCAGTAGAAGACCGTCCAGCCGTGGTACCAGGTGGTGTCGTCGCGGCCGATCCAGTTGGAGAGCGGCACGATGTGTTCCACATAGGCCAGGGTGGTGCTCCAGAGGTTGTTGACGAACAGCAGCACGCCGCCGGTCACCACCACGAAGGTGAGCAGGCCCAGCGCGATCACCATATTGATGTTGGAGAACAGCTTCACGCCCCCGTCGATGCCCCGCCATACCGAGAACAGCGCCACCACGGTGACCCCGACGATGATGGCGATCTGGGTGCCCAGGGTGTTGGGAATGTCGAACAGGTAGTTGAGGCCGCCGGCGGCCTGGGAGGCGCCGAAGCCCAGCGAGGTGGCCAGGCCGAAGATGGTCGCCAGCACCGCCACGATGTCGATGACATGGCCGAACCAGCCGCGAACCCGGTCGCCGAGGATCGGCGTGAAGGCCGAACGCAGGCTCATTGGCATGCCGCGGTTGTAGGCGAAGAAGGCCAGGGAGAGGCCGACCACGCCGTAGATCGCCCAGGGGTGCAGGCCCCAGTGAAACATGGTCGCGCCCAGGGCGGCACTGGCCCCTTCCGGGGTGCCGGCGGCGGCGTTGAGCGGGGTGCCGTACCAGTCGGTGTAGTAGGCCACCGGCTCCGCCACGCTCCAGAACATCAGGCCGATGCCCATGCCGGCGGCGAACAGCATGGCGAACCAGGAGGTGGTCGAGTACTCCGGCCGGGCCGAGTCGCCGCCCAGGCGGATGCGCCCCAGGGGCAGCACGATCAGCACCAGGCAGAGAGCCACGAAGAGGTTGCCGGCGATCATGAACAGCCAGTCGAAATGCTCGATGGACCAGCCGCGGGCAGCGCCTAACTGGCTGTTGGCAGCGTCGGGATAGATCAGGGCGTAGAGGATAAAGGCCAGGATGGCCAGGGCGGAGAGGGGAAACACGGGGTTATGGAAGTCCAGGCCCAGCAACTGGGTATTGTCCTGCCCTGGCGACAGGATGGGGTCATCGTCTTGCGTCATGTGGGTTCCTCGGCAGTTGTTATTTGTTCATTGCTTGAGGTCCGGGTGCGGGGGTGCCACGCCTCGGCCCGCGCATTGTTGTGCACGCCGAGCGTAGTGAGTGTCGCGAAAGCGACCTGTGGCTATCCGTTTGCACACGCCGATGCCTCATCGTGCCGAGGATGTCGTGATCAGGCATAGCGGTGACTCATGGAGTGATCATCCCGGTGAGCATTGCCGCTATGGTCTCTGTGTAGTGCTAGGCTTCGTCTGAAAAGTCGGCGAGCGAAGGCCAGACAAGGCAAAAATCAGCGAAAAGACGGAGTTTACGGGGTGTAAATGAGTACTTTGAGCTGATTTTTAACGCCGTATGGCCAAGCGCAGGCAGTTTTCGGACAAAGCCTAGCGTCACACCGAGAACAATACAGAGGAAGCCAGCCATGAGCGCAGCCAATCGCGGCGTCGTCTATAAGGGTCCGGGGCAAGTCGCCGTCGAATCCATTCCCTATCCCGAGCTCGCCATCGGTAATCGCAAATGCGACCACGGCGTGATTCTCAAGGTGGTTACCACCAATATCTGCGGCAGCGACCAGCACATGGTACGCGGTCGAACCACCGCACCCTCCGGGTTGGTGCTGGGCCACGAGATCACCGGCCTGGTGGTCGAGTGCGGCCGCGACGTCGAATTCATTCAGCCCGGGGACCTGGTATCGGTACCCTTCAATATCGCCTGCGGTCGCTGCCGCAACTGCAAGGAAGGCAATACCGGCATCTGCCTCAACGTTAACCCGGCGCGCCCCGGTGCCGCCTACGGCTATGTCGACATGGGCGGCTGGGTCGGCGGCCAGACCGAGTACGTCATGGTGCCCTATGCCGACTTCAACCTGCTGAAGTTCCCGGACGCCGACCAGGCCATGGAGAAGATCCGTGACCTGACCCTGCTTTCCGACATCTTCCCCACCGGCTTCCACGGCTGTGTGACCGCTGGCGTTGGCCCGGGCTCCACCGTCTATATCGCCGGTGCCGGCCCGGTGGGCCTGGCCGCGGCGGTCTCCGCCCAGCTGCTGGGCGCGGCCTGCGTGATCGTCGGCGACATGATCGAGGAGCGCCTGGCCCAGGCGAGGAGCTTCGGCTGCGAGACCATCGATCTGACCCAGGACGGCGACATGGCCGACAAGATCGAGGTGATCCTCGGCGAGCGCGAGGTCGATGCCTTCGTCGACTGCGTCGGCTTCGAGGCTCATGCCTGCGGCTGCAACCACGGCAAGGAGGCGCCCGCCGCCGTCCTCAACTCGGCGATGGAGATGACCCGCGCCGGCGGCCAGATCGGCATTCCGGGCCTCTACGTGACCGAAGACCCGGGGGCGGCCGACGAAGCCGCCAAGCAGGGCGCCCTGAGCATGCGTTTCGGCCTCGGCTGGGCCAAGTCCCACTCCTTTCACACCGGCCAGTGCCCGGTGATGAAGTACCATCGTCCGCTGATGCAGGCGATCCTCTTCGGCAAGGTCAAGATCGCCGATGCGGTGAATGTCCAGATGATCACCCTGGATCAGGCCCCCCAGGGCTACGCCGACTTCGATGGAGGCGCCGCCAAGAAATTCGTCATCGACCCTCACGGCAGCGTGGCCGCCTGAAGGTGAGAGATGTCCGCATGACGGCGCCCCACCGGGCGCCGTTTCCCGTGGTGGGGTTCACTCCTGGTCTGAGAGCGACATCGGCATGTCTATGGCGACGTAGGCGGCCCAATAGGACGTTGTCAGCCTGTCGGGGGAGTGCCAACATCCGCCAAGCAAGCCGATCAAGACAATCAAGACAATAACGAGTGCCTCATGACCGTCCAGACCGTGACCCCCAAGCGCCGCTTTCGCGGCAAGCCTCGCGGCCGCGAGCTCGATCCCGGCGTCCTCGCGGGGCTGCGCGAGCTGCTCGGCGATGAGTGCCAGGACCCCTCGCTGCGGCGCCGTGACCGGCTGATCGAGCACCTGCACGCCATTCAGGATGCCCACGGCCACCTGTCACTGGTGAACCTGCGGGCGCTGGCCGCGTACATGAACCTGCCCATGGCGGCGGTCTACGAGACGGCGACGTTTTACGCCCACTTCGACGTGGTCCACGACGACCAGGCGCCGCCGCCGGCGGTCACGGTGCGGGTCTGCGATTCGCTCTCCTGTCAGCTGGCCGGCGCCTCGACCCTCAAGGCGACGCTGGAAGCGGGGCTCGATCCGGCCCAGGTGCGGGTGCTGCGGGCGCCCTGCATGGGGCGCTGCGAGACCGCGCCGGTGGCGGAGGTGGGGCACCACCATGTGCTCTATGCCACCCCCGAGGGGGTCGAGGCGGTGATCGACAGCGGTCACTTCCATCCCGAGGCGATCCTCTGGCAGCGTCTGGCGGATTATCGCGCCGAGGGCGGCTATCGCCTGCTCGCCGACTGTCGTGAGGGGCGCGTGACGGTCGAGGCGCTGATCGAGGCACTCGAGCGCTCCAATCTGCGCGGCCTGGGCGGCGCGGGCTTCCCCACCTTCAAGAAGTGGCACTTCGTGCGTCAGGAGCCTGGTCCACGCTACTGCGCGATCAACGCCGACGAGGGCGAGCCCGGCACCTTCAAGGATCGCTACTATCTGGAGCGGGAACCGCACCGCTTCCTGGAAGGCGCCCTGGTCAGCGCCTGGGCGGTGGAGGCCTGCGCGCTCTATATCT